>CAJWLK010000028.1 GCA_913043255.1 uncultured Gemmatimonadota bacterium | reverse complement strand
TTTCGCCGCAAGCTGTAAACAGTAGGGAGACAAGTAGAATCGGTAGTGGTTTAAAGCCCTTCATGGAACCTCTCTTCTTAAAGAATCAAAAACAGAAACAACACAATAATACTGGGGGTTGTAGGTTTCACCGCCAAGCGTTGGCCTGTTGAATGCTTGGGTGAAGCTTTTGTGCCTTTATGCCCCTTTCTTCTTGGGTATTTGATCAGGCTTCTGATCCTTCAGATGCTTTTCGGCTCACCATCTTGGCGATCTGGATATCTTGCACCGCTACTCCCGTGAGATCGACCACGGTGACTTGGTCGTCTGTTGTGCGCCCGAGTGCTGGGTTACGGACCACTTCGCCAAGTTCAACGATGTTCTTTTCTGCTAGTAGGCCTTCCCGGATTGCGTGTGATATTTCTCCGTGGAGCAGGCATTGGGATCTACTGTCCGCCACGACCAGGTCGGCCTTTTCAAGTAACTTGTGGTCAAGTTCTTGCTTCCCGTCGTCATCCGATCCCATGGCAGTGATATGTGTTCCCGGCCTTATCTGTCCGGCATGAATCAGAGGGTTTTTTGCCGAAGTGGCTGTAACGATCAGGTTACTATTCGCTGTCAGGTGGTCCATGTCTGTTGTTCCTTGGACCTCTAACTTTCCAGGCCAAAAATCCGGGTCTTGTTGAATGTCATTGACGAGACAAGTTAGTCGTTCTTCATTTCGTCCCCATACGAGCGCTCGATGGCAGTCCACCGTGTGCGCGAGCATTTTGAGTTGCATGCGGGCTTGAACGCCTGTTCCCACAATACCGATCCCTGTGACCGTTTTCGGAGCCAGATGTTTCGCTGCCACTGCGCCCCCAACGGCCGTCCGTATATCCGTCAAATAGCATTCATCTAGTAGGACGCTCTCCAGTTGCCCTGTTTTTTGGTCGAAGATCAAGAGGAGGCCATCGCTGGCCATGCCCCCTAGCTCAGGAACCTCGAACCCTGACGCGATCTTGATCACGTAAACGGAGTCGCCCCGGATATAGCCGTATTTGATGTGTACATCGCCGCCGGGGTCTTGGAAATGCAAGAAGCCTACCGGTGGCACCTCGACTTTATCTTCTGAGTAGAGAGCGTACCCCTCTTCGAGATCTTCGATCAATGCAGGGACATCGATAAGCCCCTTGATCTCCGAGAGCGAAAGGATCTGCATGTCACGCTAAGAGGGTTACGAGAACTTGATCAGGATCTGGCTAGCCCGACCGCCCGAGCCTCTTCATCGCTGAGAACCGGTGTGATGTTGATATCACAAACGTTTGTCCAGTTCAAGCAGAAGTTGTTTACCGCAGCGAGATCGTCGGACTCGAGGATGGCGACACCAGTTCCTGAGACAAGGTCATGCCACCGTCCCACCAGGGTTATCGCATCGCCTAGCATCTCGCGATCATCTTCGGGAGTCATCTGGCTGAAGTATGCCAGGGTGTCCTCGCGTGTGTCGGTATGGAGGGCCCACGAAATCATGAACTGCATATTTGGCTCCTGGTTAATGAAAAAATTGGAGCCAAATTTTACCTTCTGCCACCTCTCCTAACCAGAGGGTTATGCTTACTTGTCACGACCAAGGCTTGGGGTCCAAGACAAGAGTGTAAGGTCTTAGAATACCTTGGGGATAAGCCTGTATGGGACTCTTTCCATGTAGTCGGCATAGCCATCGAGATCATTCTTTAGCGTGTCTTCTTCAACGAGTATTCGTGGGAGGAGAGCTAGCAGTAGTAGTAGAGTTCCAACGGTTGCGGTGAAGATGCTTCCAAGCCAAAGCGCCATGCCAGACATCGCGGTCAGATAGAAGGAGTACATGGGGTGTCGGACTGAAGCATAAAGCCCGGAATCGACTAGGACGTGTCCTCGGTCCTCCTGAACGTTCACAATAGGCTGTGCAAATTCGTTTTGGATCATCGTGACAAAGAGGAAGATGTAGCTGGTCGCACAGGCCCCAGCACCAAGCAATTGGAGGCCGAACGATGGCTTCGGGAAGATCTGGAAGTGGAAGACGTCGAGAGGGTTTAGGGTGAAGGTGAACACGCTGACAGTTATCAAGATCGCGAAAGCAATTTTGTCCCTTACGGGTTGATTTGGATCTCTTGCTGTCAATCGGGCCTCGACGCTTTTGGGGTGAAAAATGCAAAGGTAAAGAGACCCGGACATGACAATGGTGGCGTGGAAGACTAGGTAGATGAGTCCCTCTTTCCAGGGCCAGTCTCCGGCGGGCCACAAGAGCATTAATGCGACCAGTCCAATTTGAAAAAGGACTCCGACAATCGTTTTGAGAATCAACACTCGATATCTACTCCTTGCCCATTAGATATTCTGCCCATAGCTACCTCCCATCTCTTCGTACCCAACGAACAGAATCAGGGGCACCGAATGTTAGATAAAATCAACGGTTCATGCTCGCAAAGATGTCTCAGTTTACGGTTGATCGTGCTTCTTGTCAGTGTGTCGGCGGGGGACGGGTCGAGGCTCCTTGCACAACAGGATCGTTCCTTTTTGTGGACCAATCGTTTGGTGCTTGGCATCGAAGAACATTTGACTGCAGACCTAACGTTTTCGGATGTAGACCTGGATGGAGACATGGACGCACTCGTCGCCAATGGACGCCACTGGCCACAGCCCAACGAAGTGTTCCTCAACAATGGTAAGGGGCGTTTCACGGTCTCCTATGAACTGGGACCGGAACGAGCTACGACGTACGCTGTTCCAACCGGAGATCTTGATGGCGACGGTGATTTTGACGTGGTAGTTGCCAATGACATGGCCTTGAACTGGGTATATCTGAATGAAGGGCAGGGTCAATTCGAACGAGCGTGGCCGGTCGGGCCTGAAGTTGAACCGACTCGGAGTGCACGACTCCATGACTTAGACGGTGATGGAGATTTGGACCTCCTCGTGACTAACCGTGGTGCGAGCAATGGACTTTTCCTGAACAATGGTAGTGGGCAGTTCGGACCCAAGCGTGAATTTGGGGAGCCGGAGGGCTCGACGATTGAAGTGGCGGTGGGTGATGTTGATGGGGACGGTGATCAGGACCTCGTTCTCGCCAATCGAGATGGGCAAGCAAATCATGTTCTCCTAAATGATGGCATGCTCGATTTTACGGAAAAACTGACTTACGGATCTGGTAGCGATGAAACTCGATCCGCAGCATTGGCCGATCTGAACGGTGACGGCATTCTTGATATCGTCACGGCAAACATCGGCGAGCCAAATGGGATTTACTTGGGAAATGGAACGGGTGGTTTTGGCCGTGGAACTACAGTTGGAGGTTCGGAGGAGTCCTATGCCTTAGCTCTTTTCGATTTCGACCGGGACGGGGATATAGATGTCGTGGTCGCGAATGCTCGAGGCCTAAATGAGTTCTATGTGAACGATGGTTCGGGCTTGGGTTGGCGCCCAACGCCCATTGGAACGCAATCGCACGTGACTTACGGTGTAGCGGCCGCGGATCTGAATGGAGATGGTTTTCCTGACCTGGGATTCGCCAATTCGAACGGACCGAACCTTATCTTCTTCAACGTCGACACCGAACGAGTTCGTAATACAAG
>CAJWLK010000027.1 GCA_913043255.1 uncultured Gemmatimonadota bacterium | reverse complement strand
AGGATACGGGGGCAAATTCGCAGATCTGCTGAGAGATGCGGGCCTGATACCAAAGAAGAGAGTTATGGACAAGCGGCATAAATATGTCCGCGAACATTATGACTTGAATGGTAATTGGAGAGAGAAACACCAACGCCCCGATCCTCCGAAGCATCGAGACGAGCCGTTTCCGATTGTGACTCCGGAATTAGACGCGCTTGCGCTTCAGGCGTTCTATCTCCTCAAGGCCACTTGGAGTGTCGATGTTTTGGGAGAACCGCACTATGGCTGGGTGGATCAGTTGGTTGAGGCTCAGGTGCTGGATAAATACTCGCCACTTGTATCGGTCCTGATCGAGCGCAGTCATACCTCTGCTATTGGTCATGCCATGGCGTTCAGTCCGCATCACAGACGGGCTACGCGGGCACTTTTCGCGTGCGAATCACTTAGTTGGTATGAGCTTGATTCTTTGGATAAGAGAATCGTAGAGACGGGGACTGCTCACTGTGTTTCCCGAGTGTGCGAGAAATGCCGGATCAAGATTGCCGAACGCCCCGAGGCGTCACCATCTCTTTGGAACCGCATGCTGTCACGGCATGAACCGACCGAAGACTTGATTGAAACAATCGAAAGAGCGTGGTCGGTACTGAGCGTATGAGTACCTGAATGCGTCTCGAACAAAATCGCGAGGAACGTGTGTCCCGACACAGAGAGGAATAGATGACTATGACCGATATGAAGTGGCATCAAGAGTTGAATTGGCGCCCTTGGTCGTACACGGATTTCACTGATCCAACCGCGTTGATCGTGAATGGCATTCGCGGCCAACTAAGGCGTTCTAATGCACGCACTGACCTGGGTCTTGTTTATGACAAAACCAACTCTGGAGGGCACTTGGATTGGTTTGCGGATAGCGATGAATGGCTTCACGGAAGCGCGGACGAGGAGGTGTGGGAGATTTCATCCAAAATGTTCAATTGGCGGGTTGGCGAGAGTCTGCCGGAACCGTTGCCCGGCGAAATCGAGATTGCCCGGGTGGTGATCTCCGAGTGGATGCATATCGACATCGAATCGGGTGAGCGTAGAAAGATCGAAGCCCTCCAGAACATTTTCTCGATCCGGGCCAGATGGAGATCGGGTCGTTATCGGTATCGGGTAGTCGACGATTTCGATAGCGAGTTCAGCATCACCCCGCAGAGTTCACGGAAGACACTGACACTGGCACAACTGATCGACCTACTGCAGTCGGGTCGTGCAGCGAGCCCCGACTTTCAATGTAGGGGTACGGGGCTGGTCGAGTACTGGTGGGGGGTTGAGTTAGAAAATGATTTATGGTGGGTGGAGGGGTTCAATGAAGATTTAAAAGAATGTACGAAGGGGGCCAAGGTTGAATCCGAGCTTTACACCATGCTCCCGACTTGGTACGAACAGCGGACTGAGGAGTGGGTCTTGGAAAACAGGAAGGCATGAGAGGACACGATGAAGAAAATATTGAGTAATGGCAGCTGGATTATGTGGGGGCCGTACACCAAAGACGAGCTTGATGAACTACATGATATGGGGGTCCACTCTCCGCCCATACGGGTGCCATCTCTCTCGCTCAAGCCGTCTGTCCCCCAGAAAGACGGAGCAGTTCATGAGAAGTCCGGATAGTCGATGTTATGGGCTCTTCGGAATGGTATCCGGATAGGTTGCGAAGGTCAGGCGCGGGAGAGCAAACTTAAGGCTTGTTACTATTACGGAACGCGGACTGGGAAACTGAAGTCAGAACTTCTGACAGACTGCGTCCTCAGCCTAGTGAAAAAATGAAGCAGGGGTCTATCACAGCGAGAGAGATCAGTCGAGAATCTGTGATGCTGCTTATTAAGCACCAAGATTTCTTTCAAGCGCTCAGGTCAGGGGAGCACGAACCCACTACCGACTTGCAGAAACGCTTTATAGCTGTCATAAAAGGGGACGCTCCGGCTATCACACCACATGAACGGGCGTATGCAAACTGGCTCGGAATAAGCTTTGGCGGGCCGAGACGTGCCATGCAATATGGAGAAAAGCCAGAAGGTGACTATCGAGTTCTTGAAGGAGTGTTTGAGAACGGACAGTTAGGGATTAGGCTGATTACAGAGTCTTTGGTTACAGGGTCGTGGCCAGCCTTCGATGAATCGTCTGAGATCGAAGCCAATCTCGGCTCCTATACCGAAGCCGAACTCAGCCTCCATCTAGAGAACCTCTACGAACCATCATTGGTTAACTTTACGCCCGTGGGTCCTTATGAGTGCTTTTATGAGAGTGGCCGATTGTGGGGTTGGGGCATCTACCCCCTTTCAGGAAGACCGATCATAGGAGCTGAATACCTCAATTTTGAAATAGACGACCAAGATTCGGAACCACCCAACCTTGAAGACCTGATTGAAGAGTTTCTTCACATTAGGGGTGACTGGTTCGGTGGGCATGGGACTGGGTTTACCCATGAGCGTTTTTATGAGAGTGGCCAGTTAAAGGAGCGGGAAGGAGTTAGAGCTGATCCTTATGAGTCCTTTTATGAGAGCGGCCAGCTAAAACAGAAGGGCTACCGAGGCCACAATTGTGAGCGTTTTTATGAGAGTGGCCAGCTAAAAGAGAAGGAGGTATATAGGGATGGTTCTTATGAGCGTTTTTATGAGAGTGGCCAACTACAACAGAGGGGCTACAGTAGCGACTCTTATGAACCTGCTTTCCAGGATGACCCTTATAGCTACTGGGATGAGCAGTCCTATATAGACGGCGGAGGTGCGTTTGGCTTTCTACCACGTGAACTCCCCTATAGCCACTCTTATGAGCGTTTTTACGAGAGTGGCCAGCTAGAAGAGAGGCTACTCAAGGATGGTTCTTATGAGTGTTTTTATGAGAGTGGCCAGCTAGAAGCGATCTTAATTCTTAAGGAGTACGGGGGGCGTAGGCGCGATAGAGACGTCGAAAGGAAGGATCTCTTCTATGAGGGGGGGCAGTTAAAGGAGAGAGTTACTCGGGATAGTTCGAAGCCTAGGTTGTTCAGGCGAGAGTGTTTTGATGAGAACGGCGAGCTCATTTCTGCTGAATCCTATAGTCCCGAGAAACTCGAGGGTATCCACCCATCGGATAAATGGTGGATAAACCCGGGTTTCGACTTTTGGCCCTTTTGATTGCCCACCCGAAATGGTCAGCCTCAAAACGAATTGAAAGAGTGAGGATGTGTGCACAAGTTGTAGGTGGTGTGGTGCCCACGAGGGCTTAGAAGAGCACTATGACACTATTCTTTCCGAAGCGAGAAGGATTCTGGATCTTGAGGACTAGGAACAGAATTAAAACATGACTGATTGGCGCATCACTTACGTTACTAAGGTTTTGGCCTCCCCGAAGGTCTGGCCTCCCCCATTCTTACACGAGTCTAGGGATGATGAGCAGCACTATTTAGTACTGGATGGACCGTTTCAGGAGTACCACAAGAAGAGCGGTACATTGTGGAAGGGGACCCTGAAGGATGGGTACAGAGAAGGGGTGTGGAAGGCTTACCACGAGAATGGTCAACTGGCCTGCACGATGCTTCTGGCTAAGGGGAGGATATGCGGAGATATAGAGTCTTACGACGAGGACGGTCAGTTAACTGATACGGAGACTGGTGCTGTAGGCTGGGGTTGGCCCTGGCCGACCCCGAAGTCAAACAAGTATTCTGGTCGGACATACCAGGAGCAGATGGCACTACGAAAAGCTCGGGCTGAATATCGGAGTAAGATTGAAACGAGTTAGAGGTCTTTCAGATCGACGAAGACTAGAGGAACTCTTTATGAATAAGTTGGTGCTTGCCCTGGGTGGTGCACTATTCATCGGTGCGTGTGCTCCTCCTCCCGCGCCGATCGAAGTTGTCGAAACGACCATCGCTCAGGTACAGGATGCGATCACAAGCGGACAGACGACGTGCCGAATGGTGGTGCAGTCGTATCTGGATCGGATCGAGGCGTACGATCAGCCGACAGGGATGAACGCGATCACAGTCGTGAACCCAAATGCACTCGCTCGCGCAGACGAGATCGACGAGGCACTCGACAACGGGGATGCGGTTGGCTCTTTGTTTTGTACCCCCCTCCTGATCAAAGACAACTACGACACATACGATCTCCCCACGACCGGTGGATCGATTGCGCTGAAAGAGAGCATTCCGCCTGACGATGCATTTATGGTACAAAAGCTCAGAGAGGCAGACGCGATTGTCCTCGCGAAAACCAACATGGCCGAGTGGGCGTTCAGTCCACGCCAAACCGTTTCTTCATCCTACGGTACGACCGCGAATGCCTACGCACTTGATCGGGTACCAGCTGGCTCAAGTGGAGGGACCGCATCGGGAGTGGCCGCAAGCTTCGGTGTCGCCGGAATGGGAACTGATACGGGTAACTCGATCCGTGGACCGTCGTCTCACCTCGCACTGTTCGGGATTCGTTCCACGATCGGGCTCACGAGCAGGGACGGAGTGATCCCTCTGTCATTTCAGTCTGATATTGCCGGCCCTATGACACGTACCGTTGAAGACGCAGCGCGCATCTTCAACGTGGTGGCGGGTTACGATCCCGCGGACCCATATACGGAAGCAGGCCGAGGGCAAAGGGAAGACGACTACACGACCTTCCTAGATGCTCAGGGACTCGCAGGCGCGAGGATCGGAGTTCTCCGTGAGCTCGTGAACACGGATGACGCTGATGCGGAGGTGATCGAGGTCTTCGAACAGGCGTTGGTTGATCTCCAGCGCCTAGGTGCCGAGATCGTGGATCCCCTCGAAATTGCCCCATTACAGGAGTTGCGGAGCGGAGGAGGGGGATGCTCGACTTTCCGATATGATATGTCACAGTACCTGGCATCGCTCGGAGATGAGGCACCCATCCGGGACGTCCTCGAGGTACTAGAAACCGGTGAGTATTCTGAATACGTCGAGGGTCGTATCCAGAGATCCGAGAATTCGTCTCTCGAACCACCCAGCGAGTGGGATCCGCCATGTTTGCCATATGCTGAAAATCCTGGCCGCCAAGCTTACAAGGACGGCGTTGTTGCAGCGATGGACGCGGCCGATGTCCAGGCCATCGTGTATCCTACGTGGACCAATCCTCCGGCACCGCTTGAGACGGCTTCCGAGGACTACCGTGGGGATAACAGCCAGATCGTTGCTCCTGGAACCGGCCTACCGGCCGGCACGGTACCGATGGGCTACACTCGTGGAACGTTGCCTGCCGGACTCCAGATTCTGGCGAGACCGTACCAGGAGGGTGTCATCTTCCGTCTCGCATATGCCTACGAGCAGGGCACGGCGCACCGCCGCCCACCAGAGGGATTCCCGACACTACTATTGCCGCCAGGATAATTGTTGAGGGTGTGAGCAAGCGAAGAAGGAAGGTGCCACAAGTCCGCGAGGGAACGACGCCAAAATTGAGCGGCACGGCACTTCTGATCAGCGAGATTCCCGAAGATGAGCTTGATTTGCACGGGCTAAGCGCTAGGGAGGCTGAGGTCAGGGTCTGCCAGTTTCTTGAAAGACATGTTCGTATTTCAAGGGGAAGGGTAGTTCACATTATCACTGGGAAGGGAACACATTCTGATGGGCCTCCGGTTCTCCCAGGTCTTGTTGATCGACTCGTTCGCGAAGAATTCTCACATGACGTGGTCGAACACGCAGGATTGGTCGGTGGCGGTGCGATCGCCTTGAGATTGCGAGGATAGACTGTGCGGTTTTCGCGCGCTTACTGCTCTGGAATTCTTCTTTTTGGCTTACTGGGCTGCGGTGTTACCGCTCCAGCTCCAGTCGGTGAATCAGTCAGGGTCACGTTTCTAGATGTGGGACAGGGGGACGCCGTACTCATCCAATCCCCAGAAGGCCAGGATGCACTTGTAGACGCGGGTTGGAGCATCCCAGTGACCAGCTTGAGAGCCTTGGACGTAGACGAACTCGAACTCCTAGTGGCGACGCATCCCCATGCAGATCATATCGGAGGGATCGCGGATGTAATCAACGCGATTCCGGTTCGCTTCTATATGGACAACGGCCAAACCCATACGACCGCTACGTACCAAGACCTAGAGAGCACTCTTCAGCAGCGAACGGACATCACGTATCTGGTTGCTGAGCCACGTTCGATCAGTCTCGGCAGTGTAGGGATAGAAGTTCTTCCACTGCTTCCGATTGCCTCAACTGACTTCAACAACCGATCCATTGGGTTGGTTGTGAGATACGGAGAGTTTGCGGCCTTTCTGAGTGGAGACTCAGAAGTCGAAGAGTTGGGTTTTTGGACCCAACAGGATGTTGTGCCCGACGTAACTGTGCTCAAGGCCCCACATCACGGAAGCGATGACGGCTTCACATCGGAATTTCTAGAGGACGCAGAGCCTGAGGTCATTGCAATCTCAGTAGGGTCGAACACCTACGGTCATCCACACGCTGAAGCGATGCAGGCTTATACCTACACAGCGGAGACTGTGCTTCGTACTGATCTTGATGGGCAGATTACCATCGTTGGGTACAAAGACGGCCGATACGAGGTTGTACTCGGCCAAGAGATGCTCACTATGGGGCAGGGGTCAGCACGAGGCTCTGAGGCTG
>CAJWLK010000026.1 GCA_913043255.1 uncultured Gemmatimonadota bacterium | reverse complement strand
GTTCGCCAATTCGAACGGACCTAACCTAATCTTCTTCAACGTCGACACTGAACGAGTTCGTAATACAAGATTTTGACTGCCCGTGCACGGAGGGGTCATCGAAATGTTCATCGGAATGTGCACCTAAAGGGGTCTCGTGAAACATATCCAGAGTTGGGTCTTAGTGATCGTTGCTGCGTGGTTCTTCGGATGTTCAACACCGCAAAACAGCACGGAGGACGAAACGGGTCGGCATCCTCTTGAGTTGAAGTATTTAGGAACGGCAGGTTGGGAAATATCCGATGGTAACGTTGTCGTCCTCATCGACCCCTATATCTCACGTTTAAAATACGGGGGAGGCGGCCACCCAGACGACGATCGTCCCGACTTTGCACGAAACGACATCGCGCAGTCAGACACCGCCTTGATTGATAGGACAATCACGCGAGCTGATTTCATCCTGGTGCACCATGGTCATTTTGACCATTTGGGAGACGTCCCGTATATCGCGGCAAAAACTGGGGCAAAAGTGATCGGCACTGAAACGACTATTACAATATTGCGTGCCTATGGGATTCCCGAAGATCAACTTTATGCGGTCGGCGGAGGGGAAGATTATCTGTTCGATGGGTTTTCGGTGCGGGTTGTGCCTTCCATCCATTCGGCGTTGGGTGAAAAACACTATTTCGATTCAAGGCGTTTCGACCGTAATAGCGACCTCAGGGCGCCTCTGCGGATCGATCAGTTCATTGAAGGTGGATCATTGATGTTCATGGCCCGTTTTGATCACCACGATGTGTTAACGATGGGCTCAATGAACTTTGTCGAGAGAGAATTGGAAGGGCTTCGGCCGGATGTACTTCTGGCTGGTGTGAATGGGTCTCGGTTGGGCCTCTATAATTATGACGAACGGCTACTGAACGTCACCGGAAAGCCGTCGGTGATCATACCGACCCATTGGGACAACTTCAGACTCCCATACGGGTTCTCTCAAGATGCGTCCGTAACGAGGAATATCGTGCCATTCGTGGATACGGTCGCCATCCTCGCACCGGAGTCTCGTGTCATCCCACCGGTTCATTTAGAAACGATTGTGCTACCCTAGTTTACTTGGACTGGAGTGATCTCTTCGAGGTCCAAGTCCAGTCCATCGACCCATTTTGTCGTGTAGTTATAAAGGGCTGCTAAAAGGGCTCCTTTAAGAAATCCGAGGACCGCCAATATCACTGGCATCCCCACAAGGGCCCCCAATGCTAATACTGTTCCCAGGTTCAACGAGTTTGTGGCAAGGTCGTAGATGGCTCCTCCGAGGGAGTAGAGCACGCCCAAGAAAAGACCGATCACGCCTCCGGATACGGCGCTTAGTTTTGCGCAGGACAAGACATCGACTTTTTTTAATCTGACCATTTTAAACTCCTCGTTTCGCGGACTGGCTCGCGCGAGACCGGTTTTTAATGTATCAGTTTCTTGAGGCCGCATTCATTTGCGCATGGTCCTTACCCATACGTACCGAGGCCAAATCCAAACATGAAATTTCTCGCCGGATTCATAGTTCTAGGGAACGCCGTCCTCTTTGTTTCGTGCTCCTCTGACACAGGTGAGCCGGAAACGGTCGTCAGAACCGCTTTTCACGACTTCAGTATTGATACCGTGACGGCAGGGCTCGTTCACCCATTCTCCATGGCTTTTACTCCCGAGGGTGACCTTTTGGTCGCTGAACGTCCTGGGCGGCTCCGAATTGTCCGTGACGGGAGCCTGCTCGACCAACCAGTCGAAGGGTTACCGGACATACTCGCGATTGGGCAGGGCGCGATGCCGCAAAATGGGTATGAACAGGCAGGCATGCGTGATGTCATGCTTCACCCAAACTTCGCGGAAAATCGGCTTCTGTACTTGAGCTACACCAAGCCGGGTGCCGACTCCCTGGGTAACATTGCAGTGGCTCGGGGCCGTTTCGAGAATGATGTTCTTTCGGAAGTGGAAGAACTCTTTCATGCGGAAGCATTCGGGAATGGGAGCGACCGGAGTTCGCAGTGGGGCGGTCGACTCGCATTCGACGGCAAGGGGTATCTTTTCATTACCATTGGAGACCGACAATGGCCTTCCGTGGGTGACCTCACAGCCCATCCCGCACAGGATCTTTCGAAGCACAACGGAACTACGATTCGACTTCACGAAGACGGGCGGATTCCAGATGACAACCCCTTCATCGGCCAAGAGGGAGTGCGGCCGGAGATCTGGTCCTACGGACATCGAAACGCCCAAGGCTTTGGAGTGCATCCGGAAACGGGAAGCCTGTGGCTAAACGAACATGGGCCACAGGGAGGCGATGAACTCAATTTGATTCGGCCAGGACTCAATTACGGTTGGCCGGTTGTGGGGTTCGGAGTCCACTACCGAACCGGTGCGGCAATTCATGATGGGACCCATCAAGATGGGATGGAGCCCCCTACACACATCTGGGTGCCATCGATTGGGGTCACCGGGATGCTTTTTTATACGGGCAACGCGTTTCCCGACTGGCACGGCAATATGTTAGTGGCAAGCCTTCGAGGAGAAGAACTTGTCCGCCTCACGCTCGAAGGAGATGAGGTGCTACGGGAAGAGGTCATCCTCGAAGGGGTAGGGCGCATCCGCGATGTTCGCCAAGGGCCAGATGGCATGATTTACTTGGCCATGGACGCTGATGAGCGGGGCTCTGACAGCGTCCCTACCCCTATTTTGCGCTTAGCCCCTAACGGGACTCGCTAAGCACGAATTATTACCTGGACAGCTTTCCGTATACCGTCGCGGCAAGAACCCAATACACGAGGGCCACAACCGCTTCGAATAGGAATCTGCTAAGGGCAAGGCCTTCGAACATCCATTCGCCCGTGAGCGTGAGGACCCCGGCAAGAGCGAGTACGATTGCAGCCTGGATAACCCTCATGCCCGTGCTTTGGATGACCCAGTCAAAGAACAGTGCCACGACCAACCAGATGATGATCATTGAAGGCCACATGCCGAAGATCGGTTCGGCGACTTTGGACATGCCTTCTTGATCCAAAAACGTCATGGCAACGCTTAAGAGCATTAAGGTGGCCCACATTCCGAGGATCGGTTTCATTCGTGCACTCATGTTTCGACTCCTTCAGCAGTTGACTGACGTTATCGTGAGCCCTGAAAAACTAGTCAAAATCTGAATACTTCCCCGAAGAACGGCAACTCCATAAGGTTTGTGACCACACGATAATGTGCCCCGTTCCGTAGGATTACCTTTGGTCAGGTGCAAGAAAATTCATGATTAAGGAAATCGAAAGACAAACAACGTCAGGTTATACCGCTCTCCTTGTTCTCTTGGTCGCCCTTATTGGTACGATCTTCCTCGCATTCTCTCGGTCACCTCTCGCATTGGTTCTCCTCCTACCGATAGGGATTTTGTTGGCGGGCCTTTTTTTAGTGAATCCGAACGAGGCGCGTGTCCTGCAACTCTTTGGAAAATACGTAGGCACGGTTAAACAACCCGGACTCCGGTACGCCAACCCTTTCTATTCGAAACGAAAAATTTCAGTTCGCGTTCGAAATTTCGAAACGGGAAAACTCAAGGTCAATGACAAGATCGGAACGCCCGTTGAGATCGCAGCTGTTGTGGTGTGGCGCGTGATTGATACGGCGGAGGCGCTCTTTGAAGTCGACAACTTTGAGGAATATGTGCATGTGCAAAGTGAGTCGGCAGTCCGAACTCTAGCGACAAATTATCCCTACGATGAACACGAAGAAGGGGAAGCGTCTCTTTCTGGAAGCTTGAGTGAGATCGCCAATAAATTGAAAGATCAGATCCAGGAGCGCTTGGATACGGCTGGCGTGGAAGTCATCGAAGCAAGGATCAGTCACCTTGCCTATGCTCCCGAAATCGCGAACGCCATGCTCCAACGTCAACAGGCCAGCGCAATCATCGCCGCAAGAACAAAGCTTGTTGAAGGAGCGGTGGGGATGGTCGAAATGGCCTTGGACATGCTGACCAAGCAGAACGTGGTCGAGCTCGATGAGGCAATGAAAGCAACGATGGTGAGTAATTTACTTGTGGTTTTGACATCCGATCGTGGGACACAGCCAGTGGTGAACACGAGCAGTAGCAAGTCGGAATAGGGCACGCCGGAAAAATGATGCACCAAACTAGGAAGCCGTGATGAGAACAATGAACAGTCGCACTCTGCTTGCGAGGCACACGAGCTATGTCATGCGAACCCTTTTTACGCTGGTCTTCATGGGCTTGAGTACTTCCATGTCGACGGCGCAACAGGGAGTTACACATGAACTCCTCCTTGCACCGGAAAATATCCATTGGGGGTTTTATGACGGGTCCCTGGAGCCGGCCGTAACCATTCAATCGGGCGATAAGGTTTATGTAGAGAATCTTCTCGCCCGTGGGTTAGGGCGTCTGCGCCTCGCTGGTATATCGGAAGATCGTTTTCTCCCGTCCATGCTCGAAGTGGAAAGTCGAGAGACCGTACGAGTCGGAGCTCATCCACTGAACGGTCCGATTTATGTCGAGGGGGCCGAGCCTGGGGATGTCTTGGAAGTCCGAATCCTCGAC
The DNA here is from genome assembly GCA_913043255.1 of uncultured Gemmatimonadota bacterium. GTDB lineage: Bacteria > Gemmatimonadota > Gemmatimonadetes > Palauibacterales > Palauibacteraceae > Palauibacter. The sequence continues at coordinate 2,094 of CAJWLK010000026.1, read as the reverse complement.
GTTGGGTTCATGGTGGACTACGGGGTCAGTGGTTTTTTGCCGGGTGGGGGCACCATCCCGAGTGACTTTCCCTATGCCGCTCTCAAAACTTTTGAGATCGATACAACTGCCCAGACCATCAGTATGAGTGGTGTTGATGGTGTTCAGATTCCGGCACGCCCCTTTTTCGGATCGGTTGGTGTCGCGCCTCCTGTCCTGAACGGCCGCATCAGTAGTAACCCTCCTGCTTACCACGCAGGCAATATCGACAACAAGGACCTCGTCGCGGGGACCACCATTTTTCTCCCGGTACACGTAGATGGAGGACTGCTCTCGATTGGCGATGGACACGCTGCCCAAGGTGACGGAGAGGTGACGGGGACCGCCGTCGAAACTTCTCTCAACGGGACAATAGAAGTTCTCGTGCACAAGGATCGCAGTCTCCGGTGGCCGAGAGCGGAGACGCCGACTCACTATATGTCGATGGGCTTAGACCCGGATCTTGATGAGGCGGCACGGATGGCTACGAGAGGTATGGTTGAATTTCTCGTGGAAGAGAAAGACATGGATCCTGGTGATGCGTACATATTGTGTTCTGTGGCCTTGGATCTTCGGATTACCCAACTCGTCGATGGAACGAAGGGCGTTCATGGGATGTTAGCAAAAGCGCTTTTTCACTAGAAGCCTTGTGGGTTGAGTTGAAAACTGCGACGTGCGGTGCGTCCGTTCAGAACCTGTAAGTCAAGGCCATTCCGCTCCCACGGGAGTCGAATACAGGGGAGAGCGATAAGTCGTCGGAGAATGATCCGTTATTCACAATCGACCAGACGAAGTAGGCGAGCAATCCGCCCTGGATAAGCCCGGAGGTTATGAGTAGGGGTTTTCCGCCTGGCAGATAATCTATTGGCTCTGTTTTACGATCCCTTTCAATCCTGCGCATCGTTATCCACGGACCTATAACAGGTAGAAACGTGGTCGAGACATATTCATCCCCCATAGCTAGGCCCAATATCCATGTGAGGCCCCATGCTGACCCTAACCCTATCCCAGATCTTTTGACATGAACCGAATAAGGGTTTGTTGTTTGGGTTCGCATCATTTCACCAACGAACCCTTCTGTTGTGAAGTTGGCATTAAGTGTTAGTGCTTGTGCCTCTTGCCCGTTCATCCCTCTCTGGGTCCACCGGGTAGTTATATCGACTTGTTGCGCATGCAGAGTGGGCCCCACGAACAGTAGAGCTACGACGAACTTGATTAATCGCATTGAAATCATGGGTCTTCTTTCTCTACCAAGTTTTTCGTGGATGTCGGATACATCGCTTCTTCCTAAACGCTATGACAGCGATCTCATGGGCAGTCAAGGTGTTGGTGCCTGACGTAACCCTTTGGGACCAGCCTTGGTTCTGAAATATTTGAGATAGAGCAGACTTGCTGCCATACCTCCCAGATGTGCAGCATGTGATATCCCGTCTGCTTGCGGAGATAGCACATAGCCCACGGTTCCAACAGCCGAAACTCCAACGAGGTATTTAGCTTTGATTGGGGGGAAGATCCCGAAGAGATGAACCGCAGCATCAGGACTCTTTAATGCGGAGACGAGCGACACTCCATAAATCGCGCCTGATGCTCCCAGGAGGCCAAGGTCTGGATAAAACCAATAATGGAGAGCGAGTCCTCCGAGGCCAGCAAACAAATATAATTGAATGAATTCTCTTTGGCCCCAGCGCTTTTCAAGCTCGGGACCGAAATGGAACAGCATAAACATGTTCAAAAAAAGGTGTTCTAAGTTTCCGTGGATGAACATGTGAGTGAATGCAGTCCATGGTTGTATCCACTCTAGTTCGGGGTCGAACGTGAACCAACTGTCGAACCCCGGGAATAAGGCTCCCGGAACATAGATCGCCACATTGGCTATGATCAGATACCGAACCGCAGGGGTGAAAAATGTTCGGGATAATGAACTTTGGCTTAGGTCGTTCATCGCAGACTCAAGGTGTAGGCCGCGTGTATCTGCGGCGCCGATCTAATTTAAAGGGACCGAGACCGTGCGGATTCAATTGCCACCGCGCACTTTCCGGAGCTGATCGGTAAGGCATTTGTGATAGCGATTTAGCG
>CAJWLK010000025.1 GCA_913043255.1 uncultured Gemmatimonadota bacterium | reverse complement strand
CCCCACTGCTGCCTCCCGTAGGAGTCTGGGCCGTGTCTCAGTCCCAATGTGGCTGTTCACGCTCTCACGTCAGCTACCCGTCATAGCCTTGGTAGGCCATTACCCCACCAACAAGCTGATAGGCCGCGAGCTCATCCAAAGGCGCTAGCTTAAAAGAGGCCAGCTTTCACGTTGGGCATCTACTCCCAGCGCTGTACGCGGTATTAATCCAAGTTTCCCTGGGCTATCCCCCACCTTTGGGCAGATCGCTCACGTGTTACTCACCCGTTCGCCGCTTTACTAGGTCCCCGAAGGGTCCGTTCTCGCGCGACTTGCATGTGTTAGGCACGCCGCCAGCGTTCGTCCTGAGCCAGGATCAAACTCTCCATATATAGAGAATTCGGTTTGAGTGCAGTCGACCGAAGTCTTTCTGCTACTCGTTACCTGGTGAACGCAGGTGACCCTCGATCCGGTCCGAAGACCGTCCGAGGACGCGTTCGGAATAACACTTTAGTTTCCCACGAGCCACGGGAAGTGTTACCCGCGACTCTTAAAAGGGCCCACAAATCACTCACACACTCTTGTCAAATAGCGACTCGAGACGACCTGAGCCGTCCCAAGGGAATCGCTATTCTACCCGGAATGTGCGGAACTGTCAACGTTTTCGGCGCCCACCCGCCATCTCTCATGGGCATCCTTAGAGGCCAGGTTTTATAGGGAGGGAATTATGCTTCGACCGGTTGTGGCCTAGATAGACAAATCGTTAGAAAGGAGGGTGAGCGACGGGAGTCGAACCCGCGACCTCCGGAACCACAATCCGGCGCTCTAACCAGCTGAGCTACGCCCACCACGCAATCCGCTCCTTTAAGGAGGGAATTTACGGGGCGCAATCTAGACAGTTCACGGGAACCCTGCCAACCTGTGTTGCGTTAGAAACATGTTGCGGCCCCGAGACCGCTAAGACAGCTTCCATGGAGATGACAATTTCAGAGATATCGAAGGCGGCCCCGATTTCTTCGGGAGGCCCAGAGGTTCCACCCGCGACCCTAGAGGGTTGGTACGTACTCCATCAATCGTTCCAGGTGGATTGGCCATCCCTGAAGGCTAGGTCTACTTCGGGTGCTAACCAAGCCTTGGCAGAGTTTCAAGAGCTCATCAATGGCTGGGCAGTTCCCGATGAAGAAGGTTGGTCAGGAACTTATCGTGTGGCGGGTAACGGTGTGGACCTGCTCGTGATTCACTTTCGCCGAGATCTTGAAAGTTTAATTAAGGCAGCACATGCCATTCGACTGGCCGATCTTGGAGATGACTTGTTGCTCGACCAAGAGTACGTGTCTCTGGTAGAGCTTGGCCTTTACGCCTTAACTCGAGAAATCGCAAAAAAAATTGACCCGAATGATCGTGAAGCATGGCGCACAGCTCTTGAAGCGGCGCTCTCAGATGAACGGGCTAAGGGATATGTCCAGCGGCGTCTTCAACCCGTTCAGCCGGACGAAATGCCGTACGTTTGCTTCTATCCGATGGACAAGCGTCGGAATCCAACACAGAACTGGTATAAGCTGAGTCTTGAAGAACGAGCTGACCTGATGGCTGACCATGGCGCCGTCGGACGTCATTATGCAGGCCGAATCAGTCAAGTGATCAGTGGGTCAATGGGGCTGGCAGACTGGGAATGGGCCGTCACTCTCTGGGCTGCAGAGCCAGTTGAGTTCAAGAATATCATCGCTGAGATGCGCTACGATGGTGCGAGTGCGGATTACGCGGAGTTTGGTCCATTTGTTGTGGGGAAACGTATGGGAGCGACAGACATATTAGAACTTCTTGCAACGAACGAGGCATAAAACCCATGTCATCTCGAATACCAACTCAGGGTTCTGGCCAGTGACCACCTCCGTAAGTCTCTCGCCGCATCTCAGTATTTCTGACCTGGTCATGGTGGCCCGGGAAGACAGAGCGGTTGCACCCATGGACAGTGAGACCCGCGCTCGGGTTGAGGCGAGCAGGGCCGTTGTAGAACATGCGTTAGCTCAGCCGGACACCATGATGTATGGAGTCACCACCGGATATGGTTCACTATCTACGACAAAAATTCCGCCTGACGACAGGGCGAGATTGTCACGAAATGTAATTCTTAAATGTGCAGTTGGGGTCGGGGAACCACTTCCCAGGGATTGGGTCCGGGCGATGCTTCTCATCCGCGCGAATTCATTGGCCCGCGGAGTGTCTGGAGTACGACCTGAAATAATTACTACGCTAGTTGATATGCTGAACAAGGGAGTGACCCCCTATGTGCCCGGGAAGGGGTCCTTAGGGGCAAGCGGTGATCTGGCTCCTCTTGCCCATATTGCCTTGGTTGCTACCGGAGGCGTTGACGATACAGGTGATTCGTTCAGTGGTCAGGCTTGGATAGGCGAAGAATTGTTGGATGGGGCGGCTGCGATGGCTCGTGTCGGTATCCCAAGACCGGTAGTGCAAGCGAAAGAAGGCTTAGCCCTCACGAACGGGACAACCATGATGGCTGCTGGGGGGGCGTTGGCTCTTCATGACGCTCGAAGTCTTCTTTGCCATGCAGAACTCGCCGCCGCCCTCAGTATAGAGGGGTTGTTGGGGCGTTCTCCTGCGCTCGACCCTGCTCTCCATCGTGTGAGTAACCAGCCAGGCCAGATTGGTACAGCAGGACGTCTTCGAGCGCTACTTGCCGAAAGTCAACTGATTGACTCAGACCCCAAAAGAGTTCAAGACGCCTACAGCTTACGGTGTACTCCGCAAGTTCTTGGCCCGATCCACGACATGATTGATTTCCTCTGGGATCGAGTTGAAGGGTCACTTAGTGCGGCATCTGACAATCCTCTCATTTTCCCTGGGGACGATTCAAGCGAAGAAGGTTCTGCGATTTCGGGAGGGAACTTCCATGGAGCAGGGCCAGCCTTGTGGATGGACACTCTGGGCATTGCGGTGGCCGAGGCGGCTGACATTTCAGATCGGCGAGTATTCCGCATGTTGACCCCAGAACTGTCTGCGGGTTTGCCGGCTATGCTCGTCTCAAATCCGGGATTGAATGGAGGCTTGATGTCGGCCCAATACACCGGGGCAGCTTTGGTCTCGGACAACAAGACATTGGCCCACCCGGACTCAGTTGATTCAATTCCAACATGTGCAGGTCAGGAGGATCATGTAAGCATGGGAGCGAACGCGGCCCGGCACACGTGGGAAATTCTGGAGAATGTTAAGACAGTGCTTGCGGTTGAGTTTTTGGCTGCCCGTCAGGCGATATACCTTAGACCTGACGGGCGGGCAAAACTTGGTCGAGGAAGTCAGGCGGTTTACGACATTCTCCAGGCTCATGTGGAACCCATTGAAACCGACCGGTCGCTTGCCGCCGATCTGCGCGTAATCGAGACCCTTATGGATGAAGGGACGCTGGTAGCTGCGGCTACCCCGGCACTCGAGGACATGGCCCGAGACGAGAAGTAGCTTGCTCCTCTGCGAACCCAATATCTGTGAGGGACGCGACGAAGGTCGGATTGACAGGTTTGTGGGGGCCGTCATAGAAACTCCGGGGATAGAGTTCCTCCACAGGTCGTCGGATCCAGACCACCACCGGACCGTTTTGGCCTATCGAGGGGATTGTGAGTCTGTATTGAAAGCGACCACTTCCCTGGCCACTTCCGTGTTTGCAGAAATCGATCTACGAGACCACAGGGGAGAGCATCCACGAGTAGGAGCACTCGATGTTGTGCCCTTTGTTAGGAGCGCGGAAACAACAGAAGATCAAGCGCTCGAAGTGTGCCATCAGTTTGGTGCGTCGGTCGGCCAGATGGGAGTCCCAGTCTTCTACTATGAACGGGCTGCCACTTCAGACAAAAGGGTTGCCCTGCCCCGTATTCGCGCAGGCGAATTTGAAGGCTTGCCAGACAAGCTGGCGGACTTGGAATGGAAACCGGATACGGGTCCGGCGAGAGGCCACCACGCCTGTGGAGTTTGTGTGGCGGGGATCCGTAACCCACTGGTTCGTTTTAACGTTAATCTCGACACGAAGGATCAGGCTCCAGCAAAAGAAATTGCTTCCAGGATTCGAGAATCCGGTGGTGGTTTACCACACCTTCGGGCGCTCGGGATCGGCCTGTCACGACGAGGCTTAACACAAGTATCGATGAACTTGACTCGGTATTACACGACTGGAATTGGAGTAGTGTTTGAGCGAGTCTCAAAAGAAGCGGAGGCGTTGGGGATCAATATAGTGGGGTCTGAATTGATCGGCCCTGTACCGGCAAGCGCCCTTAAGGGTCTAGACCTAGGTGTGTTGAAGGTCAAATTGTTGGAAGACCAAATTCTTGATTTGGACGCCTATGATTCATCGGAGACCAGTAAATGAAGCCTGACAAGCCGGTTCGAGCACCTCGAGGTGCCGAGATTTCGTGTAAAGGATGGCATCAAGAAGCTGCGCTCCGGATGCTAATGAACAATCTGGATCCGGAAGTTGGCGAGCGCCCCGAAGACCTCATCGTGTATGGAGGGACGGGTAAGGCGGCCCGGAATTGGGAATGCTACGCAAAAATTATCGAAACTCTCCGGAGGCTTGAAAACGATGAAACTCTCCTGGTACAGAGCGGTAAGCCGGTAGGGGTCTTTAAGACACATGACGAAGCTCCCCGTGTTCTTATTGCTAATGCTCACCTTGTTCCAAGGTGGGGGACGTGGGAAGAATTTCGTCGGCTGGAACAACTTGGCCTGACGATGTATGGACAGATGACGGCAGGCTCTTGGATATACATCGGGACCCAGGGGATCCTACAAGGGACCTACGAAACTTTTGCTGAAATCGCCCGCCAACAGTTCGATGGATCTCTTGCTGGTCGGTTGATCGTGAGCGCTGGATTAGGAGGTATGGGAGGGGCTCAACCGTTGGCAGCTACGATGAACGGTGGCGTGTTCCTTGGAGTCGAGGTCCGACAAGAACGGATCCAGCGTCGCCTGGAGACGGGGTACTGTGATCGAATGGCCACGAGCCTCGATGAGGCGATCACTCTGACTGAAAAAGCGCAGGCGGCCCATGAGCCTCTCTCGGTCGCCTTGTTAGGGAACATTGCCGATGTGTTGCCCGAAATGGTCCAACGAGGAATCGTGCCGGATGTTTTGACGGACCAAACGGCAGCCCATGACCTTCGTGTGGGATATGTCCCGGCTGAACTTTCCGTAGAAGAGGCTGAGGCGATGGCTGTCTCGGACCCATCTTCGTATATGGATCGCGTGCTCGACTCTATGGTTGTCCACGTGGATGCGATGTTGGCACTCCAAAAGGCTGGTTCGGTCGTCTTCGACTACGGAAACAATCTCCGAGGTCAAGTCGCTGATCTTCGTAATATGAGTGAAGCGTTTGAAATCCCCGGTTTTGTCCCTGCATTTATTCGCCCCCTTTTCTGTCGAGGGGCAGGTCCATTTCGGTGGGCGGCACTTTCGGGGGACCCCGAGGATATCGCGGCTACTGATGACGTCGTGCTTGAAGCCTTTCCCGACAACGAGCCACTGACGCGTTGGATCCGTCAGGCGCGAGAGCGAGTCCATTTCCAAGGTCTGCCCGCGAGGATTTGTTGGTTGGAGTATGGGGAGCGAGCCGAAATTGGAGAGCGATTCAATTGGTTGGTCAAGACAGGTCGCGTTGGGGCCCCCATCGTGATTGGACGGGACCATCTCGACACCGGCTCAGTAGCCTCTCCGAACCGAGAGACAGAAGGGATGAAGGATGGGTCAGATGCTATTGCAGACTGGCCCCTACTCAATGCGATGCTGAACACTGCATGCGGTGCGAGTTGGGTTTCGCTTCATCATGGAGGCGGTGTGGGGATTGGTTACTCTATTCACGCCGGCATGGTATGTGTCGCTGATGGCACTGACAGTGGGAGCCGACGCTTGCAACGGGTCCTTACGTCGGACCCCGGCACGGGCGTGATGCGACACGCAGATGCGGGCTATGAAGAAGCTATTGCGACGGCGCGAGAACGGGCCGTCGATCTCCCGATGCACCCCTGACCGATGCCCTTCCTCCAGAACATTGGACTCTTGGCGACTTGTACGCCATCCGAAGGTCAGGGAGAGATCGGTGTAGTACCCAATGCTGGTCTGGTCTGGCAGGATGGGATCGTGCAATGGGTCGGAGCCGCCAGAGACTTGCCTGCCGAATACGTAGGTGAGCCCGTATGGGATGGCGCTGGAAAACTCGTGGTACCGGGATTGGTCGACTGCCATACTCACCTAGCATTTGGAGGTTGGCGTGCTGATGAGTTCGCCGATCGCATCAGGGGTCGGGACTATCTCGAAATTGCGAGAGATGGGGGCGGGATCGCATCTACGGTAAAAGCCACTCGTTCGATGGACGAAGAAGCGCTAAGAGATCGAGCTAGAAACTTCGCCCATGAGATGGTGAAGTTGGGCATCACTACGGTGGAAGCTAAAAGTGGATACGGCCTAAATCAGGAAACAGAGATCCGGCAACTGCGTGTCTATGAACAGTTGGCTCGTGAGGGGCCGGTTCGGTTCAGTTCGACTTGCTTGGCTGCTCACGTAGTTCCTCCCGAATTCCAAGATGACCGAGAGGCGTATCTCCGACTCATTGTCGATGAAATCCTTCCTGTTGTGGCCGAAGAGGGGCTCGCAACGTTTTGCGATGTCTTTGTGGAAGAGTCGGCTTTTAGCGTAGAAGAAGCACGCTGCGTCTTGGAGGTCGGGCAAACGTTGGGGTTGGCCTCGAAACTTCATGCCGATCAACTCTCGAGTTGTGGTGGCGCAGAACTCGCGGCTGAACTCGGAGCAGTATCTGCGGACCACCTTGAGTGTATCTCTGCGGAAGGCATGGTTGCACTCTCCGAGGCGGGGGTCGTTGGCGTGACTCTACCGCTCGCAACACTCTACTTAAACCAGTCCCCTCCTCCCGTGAGGGAGATGATCGATGCCGGAGTCTCCATTGCGGTAGCGACTGATTTTAACCCAGGGACTGCACCGTCGTATCACTTGCCTCTCGCCATGACCATCGCCTGTGCCAGGCAACGAATGACTCCTGCCGAAGTTTTAAAGGGGGCAACACGGTATGCCGCCCGCGCGTTAGGGCGTGAAGGGGAAATTGGATCGTTGGAACCTGACGCTTTTGCAGATTTTGCGTTGATTGACGCACCAAGTGTTGAACATTGGCTCTATCAGTTCCAGGCGAATTCCTGTATCGCGACGGTAGTTGACGGCGTACTTCAAGCTGGGGATATCGAGGGGGCTGCAAGCTAGCAGAGATTAACTGGCTTTCCCCTGCCCTACAGCCCATCTTTACTCAACATTCGGGGCGTGGCGCAGTCCGGTAGCGCACCTGCTTTGGGAGCAGGGGGTCGGAGGT
>CAJWLK010000024.1 GCA_913043255.1 uncultured Gemmatimonadota bacterium | reverse complement strand
TTCACAAGAACTACAGACATAGAGGGGACAATGATGTCGAAGGCCTACGACCGCGACCTGGGAATGGGGAAGGAGATCACTCGACGTGACTTCCTTAACGGCGTCGCTCTAACCGTTGCCGGTTCGATGTTACCCCCTTCCAGCCTCCACGGCCTAGTAAACCCGTGGCCCCAAGAGAGCTATTACCCACCCGCAGCAACGGGCATGAGGGGAAGTCATGCCGGTTCATTCGAGGTCGCACACGGGTTCCGTGACGGGCAGGCATGGACCGGCGAAGACTCCGGCGAAGATTACGACATGGTCGTCGTGGGGGGAGGGCTCAGTGGGTTGTCCGCCGGCTTCTTCTTTCATGACAGTGCTGGGCCAGACTCCCGTGTTTTGATTCTCGACAACCATGACGACTTCGGAGGACATGCGAAGCGGAATGAGTTCTCGTACGCGGGTCGCATGTTAATGCTTAACGGCGGGACTTCGAATCTCGAGGCGATCAATCACTATTCTACCGTGGCGCGTACTCTCCTTGATGCGGTTGGCCTGGATCTCGAACGTGCAGAGGCAGCAGATGCCACAAGCCGGAGCTTCTACCGATCACTGGGCCTGACGGGCAGCACTTTTTTCAGCAAAGAAACTTTCGGACAGAATCAACTTGTCACGCGATCCCCCGGCGCGAGCCGAGCCGAGTGGGCCGCATGGCTTTCACAGGCCCCGTTGGCGGAAAACGTAAAACACGACATCGTTTCTCTGGAGACAGTCGGAACCTCTGCCGGGGATTGGTCGAACCTTTCGGACGCAGCGATGAAGGCAAGACTCGCTGCGATGAGTTACGAGACCTTTCTCCTGGAACACGCAAAGGTTCAACCAGAAGCGCTCTCATTTTACGATGACCGACCCAAAGGCCTTTTCTGTGTCGGGATTGATGCGCTTCCCGCTCTCTTTGCCTGGGCGATGGGATATCCGGGTTTCCAACAGTTGAACCTGAGGCCCTTCTCTCGTGTCGGCCCACTCACGCATATAGGGGGTGGGCAACATGGCCGCGAACAACAGTTCAATGGTGGGCCAACAGTTGAACTCCCGGATGGTAACGCTACCCTGGCTCGTCTCCTTGTTCGTGCGATGATCCCCGAAGCCTTACCCGGGTCAAGCATGGAAGACTCCATCATGGCCCAAGCGGACTACTCGAGACTCGACCGGGATGGGTCCGCCGTGCGAATCAGGCTTAACAGTACCGTGGTACGAGTCGAGCATCAGGGAAATCCCGAAAACGCAACGGAAGTCCACGTGACCTACGTAGGACCAGACGGAAAGGCGCGACTCGTTCGAGCTAAACACGTTGTCATGGCGTGCCACAACGACATGATCCCCTATATCTGCCCCGAGATGTCACCTGAACAAAAAGCTGCCCTCGGTTATGGTGAACGAATGCCCATCGTATATACGAACGTCCTCATTCAGAACTGGACGGCATTTGCCAATCTTGGCATTCGGAGAGTCACCTGTCCTGGGATGTATCACACGAGCTTCAACTTGGGACGAGCGATAGAAATGGGGGCCTACAAACCACCAAGGTCACCGGAAGATCCGATGGTCCTCCACATGACGCGCACTCCCTGTGCGCCAGGCCTTTCCCGGAAAGAACAACATCGGCGGGGACGACGGGACCTTCAGCAAACCAGCTTTGAAACGTTCGAACGACAAGTCAGGGATCAGGTCGGGCGTGCGCTTTCAACCGGAGGATTCGACCCGGCTCGAGACATAAAGGCGATCACGGTAAACCGTTGGCCACATGGATACTCGTACTCCTATGATCCACTCAGCGACCCGGTCGAATGGAGCTTGTTCGAAAGCGACGACCGACCGTGCGTAATCGGCCGACAGCGTTTCGGTCGCATCTCGATTGCGAACTCCGATGCAGCTGCGACCCCACACACAGACGCTGCTATCGATGAAGGGTATCGAGCGGTGGGAGAACAGTTTGTAGTTAGGAGCAGGGAGAAGCATGGATAGGCGGACACTTGTAAAAATCGGTGGACTGGGAGCCTTGGGGTTGGGAGTCGGCGGTTGTAGTGCCCGGGCGGCAAGCGATGTTGTAAGAAGAGCCACTTCCCTCCGCCTTGTCCCTGTCGATGCGAGTTGGGACCGGGTTATTCGTACTACTGTGGGGCTTCGTCCTTTTCGGCATTCCGGGTTTGTCGTTAAGGCTGAAAGATTCGATGAGAAAACTCTCATCCATAATTATGGACATGGTGGTGCAGGCATGTCCCTGTCCTGGGGCACAGGGTTCCTCGCGGCCGAGTTGGCCCTAGAACAAGAATCACGTTCCGCAGCAGTCATTGGGAGTGGCGTCGCAGGCCTCACAACGGCCAGGCAGCTTCAACGTATGGGGTTCGACGTCACGATCTATGCCATGACCGTTCCCCCCAATACAACCTCGAACATGTCCTACGCACAATTTACGCCCACTTCCGGAATCATCGGAATCAGGGCGCGTACACCAAAATGGGACAACCAGTTCAGGCGTGCCGTAGGAGTCGCCTACAAACAACTGCAACTTTTAGCTGGCTCGGAATACGGGATCTCGTGGCTCAATCAATACACGTTGCTCTCGGGTCCCCCCACGAGGGACGATGTGCCCCTGGATGAGGAGTCGGACGAAACGGACAGACTCTTGCCCGACGCCTACCGAACGAAACCAGTCTTATTAGGACCAGGAGAGCATCCATTCCCATCACAGTATGTGCATTCCAGGCCCGCGATGCGGATCGAGCCTTCCATTTATCTCGATGCTCTCGTAAGTGAATTTCGCCTCGCGGGAGGGAAAGTCATGATCCGCAAATTTGAGACTCGAGAAGAAATCGGGAAACTCGAAGAGAATGTCATTTTCAATTGTACCGGGTTAGGTGCGAAGGCCCTCTTCGGTGACGAGGAACTGACCCCCGTTAAGGGACAACTCACCGTCCTGATCCCTCAGAGCGAAGTGAACTATTCGACGGCCGGCGGAATTCCTGGCGCTTCGCGTGACACACGCGGCTTCTCCCCTCACATGCAACCGAGAAGTGACGGGATTGTCCTCGGCGGGACCTCTGAGCGCGGAGAGTCAACGCTAGAGCCAAACGAAGAGGCTATGCGCCGTATTGTAGACGCTCACATCGCATTCTTTAACGCGATGTGGTCTCCTCCTTCGGTATCTGCCTTATAGGGGAGGAGTAGCCTTCCCTACTGATCCTCATCGGTCGTGATCCGTTCGGTCGCGCCAACCGGCCCGTTGTCCCAATCCTGGACACTTGAGATGTTCGGCATTCCCCAATCTTCACCGTTCCATCCCTGAAACCCTTCCATCTTGAAGGTCCAAAGACCGGTCGTTGAGTCACTGACCACGATGAGACCATCTTCGTTTCGAACATCGACACCAAAGGTGCCATTGAAGACAGGATTGAAGTCCGTGTTATAAGGGCCCAAATACGTATCGTAATGGCCCACGGTGATGGGATTCGCGGGATCCATCATGTTGAATACAATAAGCCCATCCAGATAGCCCGATACGAAAACGTAAGGCCACCGCATCTCGTGGTTATGGACCAGGTTCTTCCAGTTGGCCGTCCATGCGGCGATGGGATTTCGGATGGCAACCGTTTCCCCTGTAAGCCCTGGTTGCAAGTCGAAAATACGAAGAGGTGCGTACTGGTACTCTGTCTCTGCTACCGCGTAATTGCCATCGGGAGTGGGCGTAAATGTGTGCCCATTCTGGACGCCACGAACTCCAACCGCCTGGGTAATGATCGATGGGTTATCCAGGTCCGTGACATCGTAAACGTAGTAGCCGCCTGTCCCACCACCGTAGAAACGGTCGGTGCCGGTATCCGGATGGTACCCTAGGTAAAAGTCGTGGTATCCTCGTCGGCGATTCGCTCCCTGTCCGTACGTATCGGGTACCGGGATTCGGGCTACCATCGCATCCCCACGCCCATCTACGAGTGCACCTAAATCATACACAGCCGCAAAAGGCCCCGAGACCGTTGCGACGAGATAGACATTCATGTTGGAATGCTTATACACGAAGATGTTGTGAAAGCCGCCGGGCAGGTCGGGCTCACGGATGCGTCCCACCTCCCGCACAGTCGTAGGATCGGGGAGGCCCGTCACGTCAAGAATTACTGCTCCCAGATCAGAATCCGGTCCCCCCTGTCCGAATTGGAGTGATTGGACCACGTAATAACGACTTCCCCATTTGAAGTGTTTTACGTCCATCGCACCCAGGCCCTGATGGAGTTCCTGATCCTCGATACGCCACTTGTAGAGAACTTGAGGTTTCTCTGGATCAGCTATCGAAATGATGTCGGTCCCTCTCGGGCCGACGGGACCTGCCTGTGCCCGGGATACGTACGCAAAGGGGCGATTGAGTTCCTGCTCGATGTCCATGTCTGTGACACTCAATCGTGGCCCCAACGGGAGGTGTCCGAGCACCTCCATGTTGCTGCTCCCCCGCTCGAGAACTTCGACCTGTCCCAGTGCACACACAGGGAACAATAGTGCCATAAACGCTAACACGAGCTGCTGCCGTTTTCCGAACATCATATACCCCTTGTCATCGCCGTTCCGATATGCCACCTAGGCACCCTCCCCACTTCGGCCAGGAAGCGCCTCCTCTACAAACTTATAATTCGCGTCGAGCTTTTCGAGCCGCTTCCCCGCATCACGGAACAACTTTCGTATATGGTCATCCATCGTGAAATAGAAAAGTTGCCATCCATCCTGAACCAAGGCGAGAGCCTGCTCGACGAGCTTTTCTCGTCGCTGTGTATCCGAATGTTGAAACGCGTCATCCAGTATCAAAAACTTAGGACTTCCGTCCGTTCCGACTCTCGCAAAGCCCGTGCGTAAGGCAAAGAAAATTTGTTCCCTTGCCCCGGTGCTAAGGTAGGAGAGTGGATACTCTTCATCTCGGTCTGAGATGAGTACCAATCCTCGCTCCTCCTCCAATCGGATGTTCTGATAGCGGCCGGTTAGTGCGTACAACGGTTCCGTTAATTCGTCCCTTTCCAGCCCATCCGCGATTCTTTTGTTTTCTTCTTCGCGATATTCGTCGAGAGCCTTGTTCAATTGGATCTTCGCCAAAATATCGGCGGTCCACTTCTGATATTCATCTGTGGACTCTTCCGTCATCTCCCGAAGCCTCGTGATCAACAAAGTCCAATCGTCATCTTCAAGCCCGGTTTCCTGAATGGCACGGTTCTTGAGTGCCCTGAGTTGATCTTCTGCCTCACCTCTTTCATCACGAACTACTTTGAGTCGACGCTCCAGTTCATCGTATGCTTCCTGGTCCCACTCTTCCTTTGGCGTATCATCCAAGTATTCAGCCTCTGGAACCCCGAGCTTTCTCAGTTCCCTGTCGACAAGACTTATTTCTCTATCCAGGCTCATTCTTTCTTCTTTAAAGCGCTCAAGGGTATTCCGCCACTCTCCGACCGAAAGTCCCTCTTCCACCCACCTATCTAAAGTCCGCTGAAGACCTTGTGTCCTTTCGTTCGTCTCATCGACGCAATTGTCTCGATCTTCCCTTAAGTGAGATAGTTCAAGTTCTTTGTTTCTAGCTAGATAAGATCGATACCCTAGAAGGGACACTATGCCGACCACGATCATCACCACTCCAATGATCCGTCCAACTACGTCCGTCGGAGCAACCACAAGCACGAGCCCTATGAGGATGTCAGCCAATACAGTTATCAGGACACTCTTCGCCATCGGTGGACTCCGTAGGCTTTCTTCTAGTTCCGCGAGGCTTTGATCTTTTTTCGCCAACTCTTCTCGTGACTTCTCCCACTCTTCCCCTTCGCCCGCAACTCGCCCCAAGTCCTGTTCGGTCGGGATCCTTCGTTCGTCGTCTTCGAGTTCTTTTCTGCGCACGTCCAATTGCTTCGCCTGATATCGCTTGGCATCTCGAAAACTTCCGACTTCCTTCCTAAGTACACCTTCTTTTTCTCTAAGCCGTCCCGCTTTCCCCGAGGTATATCCATCCTCAACAGCTTCAAGAAGACGTCGATGATTTTCGAGTTCAGTTCGACAGGCCCGCATTGACTTCAATTCCCCCCTGTCGTCCCCAAGGATCCGGGCGCCTTCGACTTTCGTTTTATAATTTTTAATGGTCTTTGAGATGCGCGCCCCGATACGGTCCAAAGCACCTTCGCCCGAGAGGTAATCTTTCAGGATGTCACGGCCGACTCCGTCCTCCGGCAGGTTTTTCCGATCGGGATTGGCGAGGAGCGTCTCTCCGGCCCGAACTACGAGGAGCCGTGAGAGGTGGAGTGGGAGTCCAGAAGTTTCTTCCCAGTAGTCTTCCAATTTTTTTTCTGTTTTTGAAAACCTCAGAGGTTCGGCGTCCAAGCCTGACACCAAAACTGACCCTTCCACATCGAGGTCTCTAAGGTCCCATTCGACGGGGGCCCCTCTACTCGTTTTAAAAAGAAAGCGAATTAAGGATTCGACGACATAGGTTTTTCCGCTTTCGTTCGCACCATAAATCAGATTGAGGTCGCCAGGGCTCAACTCGAAATCTCGATCAAGCGGCCCTGCCTTCTTCACCCTAATCCGATCAAGTCTCAGGCTCATCTCTTTGCTAGTCCTGATATATGACTGAGAGTGCAGCGAGTTTGACCTGCTCTTTTTCTGGCTCCCTGCCATCTCTCCACGCCCAGTCGAGCTCTTCGATAAGCTCAAGCGTACGGTTTGCAATCACTTCGAGCTGATCATTATCACTAAAAGAAAGGTTTGCCATGTTTGGCCCTTGGTCCTCGTAGTACGAGAAATCCGAAAACCCTTCCTCTAGTGTCTGGAGCAATGCACCCCTGTCCTTTGTGTACCCTTGAACCCCAACCCTAACCTGAACTTTTGGATAGTCAGCGGTCTCAATGTCCCAGCCAGCAATTTGAGCCGCTATCTGCCCCTTCAGAGTTTCGAGTTCATCGTCACTGGGGATTACGAAAAAAGTTTCCTGGAAATAGAGCACATCAGTTTCGACCCCCACCCGCTCATGGGTCCCGTTACTAGTGTCGTAACAGAGAAAAGAGCGTCGGCCAGTCTCGGTGATATCGAGGCCACTTGGGGAGCCGACATAGTGGACGTTCGAAACAGGGTCATGTGGTACGTGGATATGTCCCAAAAATACCGTCTGTGGCTCCAGCCTCTCGAGGTCACTCTTCGAGAGGGGCATGTACGTTCCGGGTTCGAGTGGGTTGGGATGTGTTACACCTCCGTAAAAATCCCCGTGTCCGATGAGTATCCACGGTTCCCCTCCAATCATATTCCGGACCGAGGCTACCCCTTCACCCATACTTTTCCCCTCCTCATACGGCACAAGAAGGAAACGCGCGGAACCGACCTCTTGGAAAATTGGGTGGGTATAAACGCGGATGTTTTTACCGGTTACGTTCTTGCTACTGATCCCCGGGTCATGATTCCCCGGGATGATGTGGAACTGCAGCTTCGAGTACGCCCCGCACAGACTCTCGAACTCAGAATAGTTTCCGGTTTCCTGATCAAACAGATCCCCGGCAATAATGAGGTGCTCAACGTTACGAGCTACGGATTGTTCGCAGATGTTCTCCAGCGCGTTATACCGCTCAGGATTCTTCGCCCGCGTTGTGAGGTGTACGTCTGCTGTTAGAGCGATTTTCATCTTTATTTTCCGTAATGACCGTTACTGCAAAAGTATCTTTACCACCACCTTACGACCTCTGCTGAGCCCTCTATTGTGTCTTGCGGCGACCAACTCAATTTACCACCATAAATCAAACGAACCACTCAAGAGTCCCTACTATGAAGCTCTGTCATTCGCTTGCACTCTCATTAGAAACGAGGAGGGAGCGTGTGCGCCCTTCCCCCGATCCATCCACGAGCGCCTCGAAATTATGGACCAGTTTGCAAGAAGATTCTGCCAGCCCCGTCGGTGCGTCAATCATATGATGTAAGGAGGACATTTCTATGCGTTGGTACCTCAGAGCATTAGAAAAATACTTTGTAATAGAAGGGCGTGCACATCGAACAGAATTTTGGATGTTCTGGCTCGTTTATATCTCCGTGTCATTCCTACTGGGGTTCTTACTTGGCGAGGATAGCCCGATCACTTGGACTTATTACTTGGCCATGCAAATCCCTTACATCACCGTGAGTGTTCGGAGGATGCACGACACAGACCACCGCGGATGGTTCATACTAGTCCCATTCT
>CAJWLK010000023.1 GCA_913043255.1 uncultured Gemmatimonadota bacterium | reverse complement strand
GTCGAAGACGGTCCCGCCCTCGATTGCCAGCCATCGTTCCTGGCTCTCGACCGGTAAAACGCCGATCAGTAGCACAAAAAGGGGCAATAAGTGTCGTGATATCTTCATGATTCGCTCACCTTTCTGTAGGCAAAATTGGTAGTAAGACTCGCGAGAGGTGGGTTGTATTATGGTAAATGGTATTGTCAGCGGTGATCAGACCGGTGTGGTTTCCGAGAGGCTCGCCCGTGTTCGGGTTCACATCAAACCGAGGGTAGTTGGAACTTGAGATTTCGAGGCGAATTCGATGCCCGGCCTTGAATACGTTGGCCGAGGGGAAGAGTTGGATTTCAAATCCGTAGACAGTACCCGGGACCATGAACTCCTCGTGTTCGCGTGAGTTCCGGTACCGGGCTCGGATGATTCCGTCGGTAATATTGAGGTCGAATCCCTCGGGGTAGTCCGCGCTCGACGGATATACATCGACAATCTTGGCCGTGAGATCAGTGTCAACCGCAGTTGAGGACGCCCATAAAGCAACCGAGATTGGGCCGATGACCTCGATGGTTTCAGCTAATGGTTCGGTCTCAAAAACAAGAACATCGGGACGTTCAGCAGTGCGACGGCCGTCTATTTCAGAACCAAAAAATCCGTTCTCGGAGCCTCCTCTAAGCGACTTGAACACCTTCTCACGCTGATCGTAGGCACCACTCTTAAGTGCGCCAGAAAACGCGCCACCGATTGTAGGTGCCGGGTGTTCAGGATCGTAAGTAAATGTTGTTGCATCATTGCTGTTAGAAGGTTGTGTTCGACTCAAGGAGCCGTTTCCATGAAGATAGAATGGCACCACTTCTGTGCCCTCAAGCGGCCATGTATTGCTTGTTCGCCACTCGCCCCCATGGTACAGACGTCCGTTTTCATCCTTGTGACCGTCTCCTAAGCCCATGACAAAGATTGTCACCGGACTATCGAGGGCATCTAACTGTTGGTTATCGAGGGAAACGGTGTTTGAGACCTGGCCTCGGAGTTGTTGATCAAACCAGCGCAGGTGAAACTCACGAGAGAAGTCTTTGATTGCGGCCTCTTCTCCAAACTCAATATCACCGGCGTAGGATCGACTGTTTCCTCCATGGGTCCAAGGACCCATAAGCAACAGCATCGGCGACGATTTCTCACGGTTCAGTTCAACAAAGTTTTGAATGGTTCCGCGCGCGTAGGTGTCATACCACCCACCCACGTGTAGCATGGGAATGTCTGCTGTCTGATCGTAGTACTCAGCCCAATTGCGACCGACGCCCCGGAAGTAGTCGTCATAGTCACCGTGGTTCTGCATGGTCAGGTAGTAGTCTTCAAAATTTGGCGCTACAGAGAGTGGATTGTCTCCCTTCTGGAACGGAGTGTCAGGAAACCAATCTGAGGGTGATTCTTGCTGAATTCGGAGCCGAATTTCCGGGTCCTCGCTAGCAGCAGCGAGCTGTAGATGGGCCCAGCCAAGCTGTTGGCCGAGTTCAAATGCGCCGTGGTTGCGTACTTTGTGCGTCCACGCATCGGATAACCCTCCCATTGTGAGCACAAGTGTTGTCAACCCGGGAGGCGCCAGCTTGGCAGCATCCGCCTGTGTGTGTGCTCCATAAGACGTTCCCCACATACCTATCGATGGTTCTACATATGTGAGCCCGGTGATCCACTCGATCGTGTCATAGCCATCGGGCGCATCGAACTCATGGTACTTCTGAAATATCCCCTCTGATGCGTAGAGTCCTCTCGTGTCCTGGACTACGACTACGTAGCCGTGTGTTGTAAACCAACGCGCCTGATCTACCAGGCCGCGGGAACTCTTGTCATAGGGCGTACGGTGGAGGAGGACAGGAAAACGCTCATCGACCGGTTCATAGTCTCGGGAAGGCCGGTAAACATCGGTTGCCAACCTTATCCCATCACGCATCTCGACCATGAGGGTTTCTTCGAATTGGAGCACGTCATAGGGCCCGCGGCCAGCTGCTTCAGCGGCTGCTCCACTCACATCGGCGACATTCTCGATGTTCCCATACGGGTCTCCCGTGTCAATTTTCGATGCAGAGTTGTCGCCACATCCGACGAAAAAGCTGCCAATGAGTAGCGTCGCGATCTCTACGGTTAAACGAGGAAATCCCGGTTGGTTCATATCGACGCCGTTGGATCGGCCTGGCTGGGAGATAGTCCCGTCACAAGATCATTGATTTCAGGCAGTTCATCCACGTTTTCGATCTGAGCTAAGACCTCATCGATCTGCGAGTCTTCCATTACTAAGCTTGCGCAATCGCGAAACTTTCCGTGGAGTTCTTCGCGTGTAAGCGGCCGCTCGGGACCTCCGGGGTATATGTCTGCCTCGGTCGTGTGGACGGTTCCGTCCCTTAGTTGTACATCAAGTGCACTCCGCATTCGGTCGTAACCACGTGCATCGATCTCTTCATCGAACTGAACCGAAACTCGGCTCATCATTTCTTGTACTTCTTCTGACTGTATGAACTCATCGCGGAACTCGTGTATGCCCGCGCGTCGGCGAAGCACAATGCTCGATAGTACAAACGGGATACAGAACTTTGCCTCGAGCTCGTTGGTTGGTTCGAAATACCGCAAGGGGTTCAGGATGTTATGTCCCGCCCTGAAGGTGATCCGTTCAATGTCCCCGGGTTGGAGATCGTATTCGGTCAACAGGTCAAGCAACGCTGCCATACTAGGATGTCCCAGACTCCCAGACGGGAAAGGTTTCACGGACACTCCGGGGTCGAGAAGCGTGAAAGGGTTCCCGAGTGCGCCCACCAACAGGTTTTCGTCAAATCCTCCGCCGAATACGCGGAAAAAGCCCCATGGAGCTTCTAGTGCGTCATGTCCGGCCGTGAAGCCCCGTGACGCGAGGTCGACAGCGAGGATTCCATTTTCAGCTGCGCGCCCGGCGTGAAATGGCTTCGTCATAGTTCCGAATCCGAGCCGAATCCCGGCGGCTAGGCTCGCAGCGATACCTAAGGCCATCGCGAGTTCATCAGGACCTATCCTCATGAGCTTGGCGGTGGTTACGGTTGCCCCGAGCGTGCCTGCAGTCGCGGTAGAATGGAAACCCTCCATGTAGTGACGTGGATTCATTGCCTCCGCGATCTTGCACTCCACTTCGACACCGGTGAGGAATGCCTCAAGGAAAAGCTCTCCACTTATGTTTTCACGTTCTGCTACAGCCAGACCTGCAGAAAGTGGTGCCACTGTAGGATGAGTGAGCAGGCCGAAGATTCGATCTGGCAAGTTTGATAGTTGTGTGTCATCAAAATCCATTGCATGCCCCGCAGTTCCGTTAGCGCGGGCTGCTAGTGATGCTGGAGCACGTGCGCCGGAGAGTCCAAATATTGTGGCCTCTTCTGTCCCTCCTTGGGCTGCGATTTGCTCCTGGACGATATGCGCGCACTCTTCTGTTGAGCCGGCAAGGATGACACCGATCCCGTCTGTGACACATCGACGACCCTCGGACAACACCTTCTCCGGGAATGTGTTAATGGAACTGCTCAGGACAAATTCGATGACCGAACTCGTTGCGCTCACGAACGCTCCTCTTTTCGCTGAACCAGACGATTACGTACAGCCGGGGCCACGAAGCTGACACCGGCAAGTAAAATCAATACGAGTGCAATGGGACTCTCCGTGAACGCCGCATGTGATCCTGACGATAACGTCAAAGCTCGACGATAATTCGTCTCGATCATGGGTCCCAGAATGAGACCAAGCACAGCAGGTACTAGTGGATAGCCGCGCCGAAGCATAGCGAATCCTACTAGTCCGAAGAAGAGTGCTGTCCAGGCATCATATGGATTTCCTCGCAGGGCAAACGTTCCTATGAGCGAGATTCCGACTACGAGTGACATCAGAATTGATGGGCGGAGGCGAACAACGCGTATCCAGATCGGGATGCCGAGAAGCCCCACGGCGAGCATAAGTAGTACTGCGACTAAGAACCCTGCGTAGAGTGCGTATACGAGTTCTTTTTGCTCGGTCAGGAGGAGTGGGCCGGGTGCGACTCCCTGTACCATTAAGCCGCCTAAAAGTACTGCTGCGCTTGCCGATCCAGGTATGCCTAGTCCCAGCAATGGGATCATTGCTGCCCCGACACAAGCGTTATTCGCTGCTTCAGGTGCGGCTATGCCGGCGGGTATCCCCTTCCCGAAACGTTCGGGCGTCTTCGAGATGCGCCTCTCCTCATTCCACGCAACGATCGATGCGATTGTTGCGCCTGCACCAGGGATGGCGCCGATGACACCGCCGATTGTCGATCCTCTTAGGATGCTAGGCCACAGACGAATGAGTTCTCGAGGTCGAGGCAGTGTCCCGCCGAGGTCTCCTTTTTGAGTGGTGGGTCTGCGCCCACCCGCTACAGTATTGAAAGCTTCCGTGATCGCGAAGAAGCCAATGAGCATTGGGACCAGTCCAAGGCCATCCATCAATGTGGTGGTGCCCATCGTCAGACGAGGGGTTCCGGTCAACACATCAAGTCCCACAGTGAAGAAAAGAAGGCCTAATAGTGCGCTTACGATGCCTTTAATAGGATCATCACCGACAAGGTTGGCTACAATTGAAAGGCCGAATACACCGAGGCCGAAGTACTCGGCGGGACCAAACGCAATTGCCGCACGGGCGAGTGGCCCCAGTGCCGCCATGAGAAGGATCGCTCCAAGTACACCTCCGCTTACGGAGGAGAAAAGAGAAATTCCGAAGGCGCGCCGGGCCTCTCCTCGTCGAGTCAGTGAAAAACCATCAAATGTTGTTGCGAGTGCGGGTGAACTGCCTGGTACGCCGATCGCGATTGCCGTGATAGATCCGCCGTACTCAGCTGCCATGTAAATCGAGATCATCATTAAGAGTGCAGGTGTTGGATCGAGCGCAAAAGTGACCGGCAGGACAAGCGCTAGCCCTACTGTTGAACTGAGTCCGGGCATAGCTCCTGCAAACACCCCCAACGTCGTTCCCGCTAAGAGAGCTCCGAGGTTTACAGGCTGGATTGCGGATATCAGGCCTTCGATTAAGGAGGACAAGCAGACCTCTCAGTAGTGATCCTCATGGGAGTGGTACGCCGAGTGCCACGGAGAACACTCCATAGACGAACACTGAGAATGCGAGTGGAACCGTGACCAGCAGGAGCGCGGAGCGTTCACCGATAAGCCACATAAGACTGGAGATGAGAATGGGCAGTGCGAATACCGTGCCTATTTGGGGTGACACGAGTAGGAAGCCAGCGATTGTAACGATCATCAACCCCAAATTTTTCCACTTGGTCGCAGGTTTTTTGCTACTGTGCGTGGCCAGTACAGAACCCTTTTTATCGCGTGGGGCTGTGGTCCGATAACGTTTTATCAGAAGCACTATTCCAGCAACTCCGAGCAGGAGTGCTAAAAGTCGAGGGAAGAACGCTGGCCCCGGGGTGCCACTTGAGAGCGACGGTGGATAAGTCCGCGAGTCCCACAGGACACCAGTCGCAATGGTTATGAGAAGCCACCCTTCAATCATACTGCCTGCAAAGATAGATCGTCTCCGCTGGAAATTATCTGGGATTTCTCTGTTCAAGTCAGTCATTCAAAAGTCCCAATCGACGGAGGAGCTCCTGGCTGTCGTCGACCTCTTCCGCCATCCAGTTCCCGAACGCGTCTGCGTTCTCCATGACGGCATACTCCATGGCTGCCTCAGCCATATAGTTCTGGAAATCTGGGTCGTGGATGGTTTTCAGCAGGCGATCACGGAGGTCTGATCTCGCATGTTCCGAGAGGCCGGGTGGCCCAACTACGCCTCGCCAATGGACCGGACCAAGATCAAATCCTTGTTCTTCGTATGTTTTTATGTCGGGGAGGGCTGTGATGGGCAGTGCGACGCCTAGCACGCGCATTGAACCCGCCCGGAGGTGTTCGCGAACGATATTATAATTTGTATGTGCAGCGTCAGTATGACCGCCGAGTGCTGCTACGACAGCATCGGCCGAGCCTTCATAAGCAATCCAGCGGACATCTGGTTCTCCAGCTTCAGCCAGTAATCGTGCGAAACCAAGAAAATGCGCGGAAGCAGCCCCAAAGCCAGATATCGACACCTCGCCTGGACGGGATCGGGCGTCGCTAAAGAAGTCCTGCAGCGATCGATACGGGCTATCATCACGCACTGCAATTAGGAATGGATCTAGTTGTATTCGAATAATCGGAGTAAAGTCGCCCGGCGCAAACGGAATGCGGCCCGTTGCCATGTTTACGGTCCCGCTTGCGGTGAAGACACCAAGGACGTGTGGGTCGGTTTCTCGCCCCTTCAGATACTGCATCCCGGCAGCTCCGGCTCCGCCTTGTCGCGTGCTAACGTTCACACGCTGTCCGTCAAAGTACTTTGGAGCGACCTGCGAGAGTGCACGAGAGAGAAGGTCAGTAGGCCCACCGGGTGTGGCCCACGACACGATCTCGATTGCGCGGCTCGGGAAATTTTCCTCACCATTAGTTTGCTCTCCTGTTCCGCAAGCAACCAGCGAGAGCGCCAATCCGCTTAGGAGGAAGTGTCGGTTCTGGCCTAAGGTCTTCATACCATCAGGTCTCCGCCGGCGATGTCGTACGCGGAACCCGTGATATAGCCTGCCTCTTCGGAGGCCAGAAAGTAGACTAGGTTAGCCACTTCTTCGGCTCGCCCTAAGCGCCCCATGGGAAAGCTGTTGCGATAGGCTTCTAGCCGTTTTGGTGTAGTGTTTTCATGCGCCATCTCGGTATCGATGAGGCCGGGGCAGACAGCATTGACGGTAATGCCATAAGGGGCCAGTTCTAGCGCGGATGCGCGTGTAAGCCCCAGGACGCCGTGTTTGGATGCGGTATAATGAGCTCCGCCCAGAGTGCTCACGGTCTTACCGGCCGTAGAAGAAAGGTTCACGATGCGGCCGTACTCTTGCCGCTTCATTGGGCTGATCACGGTTTGGGTACAGAAAAAAACGCCTGTGAGGTTTACCGCGAGTGTTTTGCACCACTCGTCCTCCGAGATCTGTTCCAATTGAGTGGGGAATAAGATCCCCGCATTATTTACAAGGATATCAAGGCGACCAAAGTGGTCCAACGTCATGGTCACCATCCGTTTTACACTTTCTAAGGAAGTGATATCTGCTGGCACGGCAAGTACATCTTCGCCAATTTCTGCCGCCGTAGCGGTTGTAATCTTTGGATCCAAATCATTTAGGGCTACAGCTGTACCCATCTGGTGCAAACGAAGCGCGATGGCTTTGCCCATTCCCCGGGCGGCTCCTGTGACCAGTGCAACGCGACCGTCTGTGTGGCCTACGGCCTCCTCCATACTTCCTCCGCATTCTTGGTGGATCAATTTTTGAATAGAATGTTAACGCTAATTAGCTCCGAAGCGACGTCAACATCGGCCCGTTCAACGGGGGCGGGTGTATCCGCGTGAAACAGCCTCACTAGTCGAATCCCATTCGTATGCTAGCTGAACCCGACGACCGATTTCGCGTAAGATGGCTCCTCCTTGGTCTGCGTTTGTCATGATTACAAGGCCGTAACCTTTGATTTTATGGGCAATCAAGATGCATCTGAATCCCCAGTTGCCTCCACCATGACTGAAATACCACCCCTCACCCATCTGAGATATGGAAAACCCGACCGCATACCCTCCAACTCCGACCGGAGACAGCATTTCTTGCACGGTCGTTTGGGATAGGACGCGATTGGACTCGCCGATCGCTGATTTCTGAACTTCGATTGCAAAGTGTGCCAGATCAGTGGGGGTGGTCCATAGGCCCGCTGCTGCCTGCTCCGGATATACGTGCCACTTTGCCCCTTTTGGTTGACCCTCTCGACCGTGGGCTCTCGCTGTGTTGTGATCCCTGTCGGAAGAGATGGGTTGTTCGAATGAACTGTTTTTCATTTCGAGCGGCTGTAAGACCTCATCATGCATGAGATCAGCAAAGGGACGTTTCCGGGCGTCACTCAGCGCCAACTGCATTACGGTCACCCCACCACCAGAGTACTCAAAGAATGACATGGGTGTCCGTTCCATAAAAACCGGACCCACATTCGACAGTTCGTGCCCATCTAGTATCTGAACCACGGTTGGTAGTGGGTCGGATGGATCATACCCTGGGAAGCCAAATCCATCGCCAAGTCCAGACGTATGGCTAGTCAGAGAGCGCGGCGAGACAGGTCGATCCCTCGTGAACTCTCCTGTATCAAGCGTCCATGATGTAAGGATGTTGTTAATGTCGTCGTCCAGCGTAAAAAGACCGTCCTGAACCGCACGGAGAACCGCCATAGCAGCCACAGGTTTACTTATTGAGGCAGCTTGAAACATCGTCTCTCTGTCCACGATGGCACCAGTTTCGACGTCTGCGATCCCGTAGCCCTTCGCCCAGTGAACGTTGAAATCTTGGATTACCGCTACGCTGACACCGGGCACTCCGAACCGGTCCATCAGTTCCTTGATGGTCAGCTTTCCCAAGCTGTCTGGTCCGGTCGACTCCTGAGCAGCTTCAATGATGGCCATGTAGTCGCCCGGCATTCGGTCCTGAGCAATCGATGGCGGAGGGAATACGGATACCATCAGACTCAGCGTGGCTATCGTGCGAATGTTCATGAGTTGGAGCCTCGGAGAGGGGAGGGCAGCTTTAGTCGGACTCGGCAGGCCTAAGAGCACTGTGAAGTTGACCCCATCTTTGGACAAGGTGTGGATCAAAGATTCTGTGACTTAAAATCAATCTGATCCCGTCAGCCGCTTGTCCTTTCATTGCCTGGGAGATTATCTGACGAGTCGTTTCCTATCCGCGGAGTTTTCTAGCCAGGATGACAATGACTATGGTTAACAAAAGCAGAAGAAGTAGAATTCTCATCATCCCTGAAATCCCGCACTGAATTAATCGAGTCCGCAACTTACAACTTAGGCTGTGCAGAACTTTTTCGGTAGCTATCCTAGGGGGTAATGCCGTGGTCCAGGCAACCTACTCTGCTCTTGGAGTTCCGAAGCGGACGAGTACCGTGGTAGCCCCACCCTTAGGTTTAATGGTTAGCACGTAGAGGCGATCATATTCATCGTCGGCGATCTCCGAACTTTTGCCTCCAAGGAGTCGCACGAGCTGCGGTGTTGTGTTTGAGTGACCCACAACTAAATGGCGGCCAGGTATGGAACGAAGTAGTCCAGCAAACTCTGTAAGGTGTTGTGGGTTATAGATTTGTACTTCCAGCCCTGTTTGGAGTGCGATTGGGTTTGCGGTATCTCGAGTGCGCTCTAGGTCAGTGCTGTGTAAGTGTGTTAAATCCGCATCCCGCAACATTTGGGCAAGCAATAGCGCTCGTTCTAGACCGAGCTCAGAGAGCGGTGGATCCCGCGAGTCATCGACTTTTTCGGCATGCCTAACCAGATATATAACGGTGGATTCATTCGGCGCTTGAGCCTGGGCCGGAAAGGTCACGACGAGTATCCACAAGAGAGATGCCCCAAAGGGCATCTTCCATGATCCTATCGTAAGAGGTTGGCCTCGAATCACTCGGACTAGATGCATGGCGGCAACCAGCCCCAAGATACAGCTAGCGATGAGCAGGTAGGTGTTTTGTTGCATTTGTCTTTCCTGGCTCAGAATGCTTTGAGGTAAGTGAGTTTCACAATCCCCGTTCGCCGCGTCCACCTCGGATCTCTAGGGAGAGTCAGAGGTCCGGTGAGATATCCCGTGTCAAAGACCACGAACAAATCGCTTCCTGGTGTGTGTATCCAATCCACCCGAATGTTCGATTGTAGCGTATTTGAAATGTCATCCCATTGAACGAGCGCGTACGCGAACAGTTTTCGACTTAGGGCCGCTTCCAGGCGGGTATTGATCAGTGTGGTCGTAAAGTCTCCATCGGGTACGGGAAACGATATGTCATTCCAACTCACATTTGAGTCGATCGTGAGGTGCTTATTGGCAATCCATACCACTCCTCCGCCTATCTCTGTCCGTGATCCGGACCAAAAGTCGCCGAGGGCTGCCTTGAACTTCACCCCCAAACCTCGAGATCGGTTTGGAGTAAAACTCGCTGATATACGGCGGAACATGTAGTCGCCAAGTGATAGTTCTCGACCATTGATTAGAGCCGGTTCCGTAAGGCGTTCGAAACGCTCAGCGAAGACTACGTTTGCCTTGTCCCCTGACTGAAAATCGAGGCTTCCAGTCAATCTCCTGAGGTGAGATTGTTTTTCGCCGCCCATGCCCTGAATGTGATTGGCACCGAGGGTAACAAAAAGCTGTCTAACCCAAGGGTTCTGTTCGAATCGTGGCCGAATCCCAATTTGGCCACCCCAACGCTTTTGGTCTGGTCGGGGTACGAAACCCAATGCCGGATCAAATGCCTCACCGATGACCGTGCGAGTGAGTTCAAAGAAATATCGGTCGTTCTGAAGGATCAGTTCAGCCTGCCCCGCAAAGCTCTTTCCATCTGAACTGACATATTCCGAATCCCACACTTGGGCGGCCCACAACCGGAAAGAACTGCTCGTCCAGAAGCGGCTCTCAAGATCTGCCCCGGCTACTCGGTTATGCCCGTTTTCCGTTTCCTTGCTGGTGACAATGCCTCCGATTGTCATCCGAGGCAGCACGTTCCCACGCACACGTGCCACGGAACTCCAGGCATCCGGTATCGAGTCGCCGACACCGCCCTCTGCTGTAACACCCCTGGTTCGCAGGCTCATTGCTCCGATTGACACCGGACCAGTTTGGCCGGTCAGGCGACCTCCACCGAGTATATCGGCATCGAGTCCCACTCTTCGAGAGAAAAAGACTTCTGTCTCACGTGGGGCTCCAAACTGAAAAAGCCCTGCTCGTTCGAGGAAGAACTCACGTTTCTCAGGGAAGAAAAGGCTGAAGCGTGTCAGATTTACCTGTACATTGTCAGCTTCGACCTGTGCGAAATCTGTGTTGTATGTGAGATCGAGGGCAAAATTCGAGGCCAAGGAAGCCTTGAGGTCGATCCCCGCAGTGACCTCAGTGTCATTTCCGTGACCGGCTACTTCTGTAGTTCCTACTATTGCGTGTGGCTTAACCTCTATATGTCTGGCTTTTTGAAGATTTTGAAGACCAGTCAG
>CAJWLK010000022.1 GCA_913043255.1 uncultured Gemmatimonadota bacterium | reverse complement strand
GTGGCGGGCCAGGAGCTACAAAGGCGCCTGCAGGGCACCGTCGCTGAGACGTTGGCTTCCGAACCGGGGCTTGCGGCCACCACGATGGGTCCGGCAACTGCCCGTCCCGTCATTCGAGGAATGAGCGGAGATCGAGTCCTCATGCTCGAAGACGGCATCCGCGTGGGTGACGTGTCCAACTCGGGATCAGATCACGCAACGGCCCTAAATCCGTCCTCAGCACGACGGATCGAAGTCGTCCGGGGACCGGCGGCACTACTCTATGGAAGCAACGCCTTGGGTGGGGTTATCAATGTCATCCGCGATGAGGTTCCGTCCTCGGTCCCACACCACGCCACCGGCTCTGTGACGATGCAGACGCAGAGCGTAAGCCAAGCCTGGGGCGGAAGCTCGTCCGTGCAGCTGCCACTCTCGGAGAGTGTCCCCCTTCGGCTGGAGGTTTCCGGCCGGACCTCCGACGACTTGGGTACACCCATTGGCCCACTAGCGAACACTCAAGCGGACACATGGGGCGCAAGCGTGGGTACGGCCTTCGTGTCCGACTGGGGTCACGTTGGTGGTGCATTCAGGGCTTACCGCAACGACTACGGCATCCCGGGTGGCTTCGTGGGCGGCCACACAGCGGGGGTTCGAGTCGAGATGGAGCGGACGTCCTCCAAGTTACGTACGGAGGTGACGAAACCGTTCGGGCCTTTCGTGGCAACCGAACTCAACACCGCCTATACGTCTTACCAACATGCAGAGATCGAGCAATCGAATATCCTGGGAACCCTCTTCAAGCTCCAGACCGCAAATGCGGACCTGCTCGCACGTCACGAGGCCTGGGGACCTTTCTCTGCAGGTGCCCTGGGCTTTCGAACATCGTTCGAGGACTTCGCCTTCGGCGGCAGTCTCTTCACTCCAAACTCCCGGCGCTATACCGCAGCCGCCTATCTCTTCGAAGAGATCGACCTCGGTGCGCTGCGCCTAGAGGGTGGGCTGAGATACGACTGGGTCCTAGCTGACCCGCTCGAAGAGAATCCCAATTCCAGCATCGGAAAGATCCGTGACCGGACCTTCCAGGCTGCATCAGGCTCCTTGGGGATGCTGTATCGTCTGGGGTCAGGGCTCACCTTCGGAACCAGCGTTGCACGGGCCTTTCGGACTCCCGATATCAACGAACTCTTCTCGGAAGGCCCCCATCTTGCCGCATACAGCTTCGAGGTCGGTAATCCGGACCTCGGAACGGAGGTCGGCACTGGTGTGGACCTCTTCGTACGGTTCGGATCTCAGCGTCTGCAGGCCGAGATCACCGCCTTCTACAACGACATTACCGGTTATGTATACGGCGAGGAGACCGGCGAGGTCAGCCGCGTACAGCTGCCGATCTATCAATTCCGGGGCAATGATGCGCGACTCGCCGGCTTTGAAGGTCGACTCGATTGGCGGATCGCTGGCTCACTTGAGGTCGAGAGCACTGTCTCGTTCGTGCACGGCACACTACAGGGAACCAACAAGCCACTACCCCTGATCCCGCCACTTCACGGTAGAATCGCCCTCGAGTACGATCGCCCTTCATGGTTCGTCCGCGGTGAGGCCGTGTTGGCGGCTCAGCAGGATCGGATCGGGGAGTTCGAGACCATGACGGATGGCTACTCAGTATTTCACGCCGCGGCCGGTTTACGATTCACCACCGGAGGCCGACTCAACGTCCTCACGGTGAGCCTCGACAACCTCACGAACGAGGAGTATCGCAACCACCTCTCCCGGGTGAAGGAGATCATGCCCGAGGCGGGGAGAGGTTTGAGTGTTATCTATCGGGTCGTTTTCTAAGGCGCCGACCAGAATAAGCGCTTGTAAACAGATACTACCATGCGATCCCGTAGTCATCGCCGTGGTGACTTGATCCACCCCAGAACGTTCCGTTGGTCCAATCGAAAAAGATCGCGTTGATCGGCCCCGACGTACGATCGCTAAACGTGAGTTCGTAGCCCATACCTTCAAGTGTATTCCGAACCCAAGGTGGCGTGGCATCCTGAAGTAGCATGCGCCCTGGCCGTGTCTCGTGCTGCCCAAACGAACCCCTCATTTGGAAACTGTTGATGTTCGGAGCCTCCGTGGCCTGCTGAACGTTCATGTCCCATTCGACAACGTTAAGGAAGAATTGGAGGAGATTCTGGTCCTGTCCATCACCACCCTGAACGGCGAAGGACAAGAAAGGGCGTCCATCTTTAAGTGCCATGCTTGGTGTCAGTGTTGCACGCGGCCGCTTCCCCGGTTCAATCACGTTATACGGATTATCGGCTTCATTGAGAACGAAGCTCTGTGCCCGCTGCGAGAGTCCAATACCGGTCTTACCTGCAATGACGGCCGGAATCCACCCTCCCGATGGCGTGATTGAGACAACCCAACCATTTTCGTCGGCTGCTTGAATCGACGTTGTGCCAAGATAAAAGTCCTCGTCAAGCGCCGCGTGCGCCTCACTGTCGAGCTTACCGCTCGAGCGGCCAGGCTGGCGACCCTGTGGCTCAAGCATCATTTCGTCGTCCTCTTGCGTCGTGGTAACCACATTACGCTGGCCCCAGCGTTCAAGAAGGTGCTTGAAAGGGTTCTCTCCTCCTTGGAACAGATATGGGTCGCCAGGCTTAGCGTTCGGATCATTACGTTCCCAATCAACCGTCTCCAACCTGGCCTTTGCATAGTCCTTCGAGAGCAAACCCTGGATGGGCTCTTTGGGCGGGAAATACGGGTCGCCGTAATAGAAATCGCGATCTGCGAACGCGAGGTTCATTACCTGGTACAACGCATGCATGTAGTTCGCACTATTATACCCTAGGGCCTTAACGTCGAGTTGCTCTAACATGTTTAGCGCCTGGAGCATCACGGGGCCTTGGACCCAGGTGGTGAGCTTGTAAACATCGATCCCTTTGTAACTCGTAGAGACGGGGTCCTCTATATACACCTGCCAGTTGTCCAGGTCCTCCATTGTGATGAGTGCGCCAGCGGCTTGTGCCCCTGCCACAAAGTCTTTCGCAATATCACCCCTGTAGAAAGCATCGTACGCAGCAAGTATGGACTCCTTCCGGCTCTTCCCAGCGGCTAGTGCCATAGACTCTGCCGCGACTAGGCGTTCTAGCGTCCGTTTGAGCCCAGGCTGCCGGAACATTTCACCCTCTCGCGGACCCGGATTCTCTTCATCTTCAGGGTGCGTGAAGTAAACATCCATCGAGGTGGGCCACTGTCGAATCTCATCCAGAGCACCTTGGATTCGACGCACGGGGTCCTCTTCTATCGGATACCCTTCGGCCATTTCAATCGACGGGGCAAGTACATCTGCTAAGCTGAGCGTGCCCCATTCAGCAAGCATCGTCAGAAGCCCGCCAGGGGTACCCGGCGTCACAGCAGCTAGTGGCCCAAATTCGGGCGGGAATTTCTCGTGACCCTCAGCTCGATAATGTTCCGGCGTCGCCCCTGAAGGGGCCACACCAAGCGCGTTGAGCCCAATCACCCGTTTTTCGCCCGGGTGGTAAATGAGTGCCTGTGTCTCGCCACCCCATGAGAGGACGTCCCACATCGTAGATGTGGCGGCCAGCATAGCCGCGGCAGCATCTACGGCGTTGCCGCCCTGGTGGAACATGCGTGCCCCAGCCGTTGCGGCGAGTGGTTTTCCTGTAATCGCTACCCAATGGCTTCCATGGAGTACCGGTTTAGCTGTCTTTTGGCCGTTTAGCCCCGCTGGAAACATTAACAGACAGGCTGTGACCAAAGCACTAAACAGTAGGGGAGCATGGACAAGACGAACCAAGCGAGTGGGGGGGAACAAACTCATGAAACCTCCGTGGGCTATATCGGGTGTTAAAAGAAATATGCGGTCTTGCCTAGGCCCGGCGAAAGCGAAACGCTATTTTCGGCGTCGAATACCTCGCCGTAGCGCCGTTGGTTTCCTCACCACTTTCGTTTCCTCTTCTGACGAAGGTGGGCTCACTTCTGGTTCAAACCCGGGCACAAATTGTCGTTCTATATTCCGCTCTAGTAGGCGCTCAATCGCACGGATCTCTACCCAATCACTAGATGCCATCAGTGTTACCGCATCTCCTGTATCATCGCCTCGTGCTGTTCGCCCTACCCGATGGACATAGTCACGAGGATCCTCAGGCACATCAAAGTTGACCACGTGCCGGATTCCACGGATATCCAACCCACGCGCGGCGACGTTCGTAGCGACAAGCACCTTTGCTGTCCCTTCACGGAATCGTTTAAGCGCCTTGTCACGTTGATCTTGATGCTTTCCACCGTGGAGACTAACAACCGAGACTGCGCGCGTACGCAGAACATCGGCCAGATAAGTCGCGGTGTCCCGTGTCCTTGTGAAGACAAGGACTTGACCATCTGGCCACTCACCCAGGAGGTGTAGCAATAGTTCATGTTTTCGTGACCAGTCAACTGGGTGAAGAAGCTGACGAATCCCTTCGGCGGGCATCTCATGGCCAATCCGCACTTCCTCAGGATCGCGCATTAGCTCGTGTGCGAGCCAACGGACACCGTTTGGCATCGTGGCTGAGAACAAGAGTGTCTGGCGCGTATCAGGGGTGGCTTTCACGATGGTCTTCACATCGTCTATGAATCCCATATCCAACATCCGATCAGCCTCATCGAGGATTAATACTTCCACAGAAGAGAGGTCTACATTACCTCGCTTAAGGTGATCCAGGAGTCGTCCCGGCGTGGCGACGAGAACATCACAACCAAAGGCCAGTTCTTCTTGTTCAGGACCTAGTCGAGTTCCTCCATGGATTACGATGGACTCAATGGAAGAAGCAGCACCATACGTCGTCACCGCGCGCCTGATCTGCTGAGCTAACTCGCGTGTCGGTGTGACCACGAGTCCACGCGGAGCTTTTCGGGATGGTGTGGCCGATAAGCGCTGAACCATGGGGAGTGTAAAGGCAGCCGTCTTACCGGTCCCTGTCTGGGCCATTCCTAAAACGTCTCGACCCGCCAGAACTACCGGTATAGCCTCACGCTGAATATCGGTAGGCTCGACATAGCCTACTCCTTTGACCACCTCAACTATGGCAGGGTGCAGACCCAAGTCAGCAAAAGGGTGCCGATCCTCAGTCACGGAAGTAGCGCACCAATGAACACAAACCCGACAGCAGCGATACCACCAGCAATCAGTGCGTAGGGTAGCTGTGTACGAACGTGTTCGATGTGGTCAGTCGCAGAGGCAAGTGAAGCAATGATTGTCGTGTCGCTGATCGGACTGCAGTGATCACCAAAAATCCCACCAGAGAGCACTGCCGCCACGAATGGGGCTGGTGGCTGTCCCAAAGCGTTTGATAAAGGTATGGCCACTGCTAGCATAATCGCGAAAGTGCCCCAACTGCTTCCGGTGGCGAACGCAATCCCACTAGTAACAATGAAAACGAGCGGCATCAAGGCAAATAACGGGACACTGTCTCCAACTACACTGGCTACATACTGACCCGTTCCAAGTGAGCGTGTCACACCACCGAGTGTGAGCGCAAGCCACATTACGACCGCCATTCCAGTTAAACCGCCAGCTCCCTTGATACCTACTCTCGAGAGCCCGTCTAGATTGAGGGAGCCCTGTGTAAGAGATAGAAGCCACGCGATACCCAACCCCAACAATACGGCCCAGAGTACGCTCGTCGATCCAGAACCATCAGCAAGGTTCCCCTCTCCCGTAATCCACATGAAGATGGGCATGGAGAGAACCATAGCCGCGATTGGGAGTAGCATGTTGCGCGGCTTGAGAACCACATCTTCCGTTGGTGCAGGGGCAAGCTCGTCAGGGTTAGCAAACGCGACCGCATGGTCCCACGCGAGCTTCCCACTCCGGGTTCGCTCTTCCGCCTTTTTCATAGCGCCCAGATCCCACCCGCGTAATACCGTCAAACCAGCGAGTATAAGGGCCACCACTGCATACAAATTCATCGGGATTGCGACGAGAAACGTTCCCAACGGATTGGGCACACTTTGTTCTGCCAATATGCCAAGGATGAGTGCGCCCCAAGCGTTAAAGGGAATGAGAATACAGACCGGAGCTGAAGTCGAGTCGATGATATACGCTAATTTTTCGCGCGAGACCTTGAAGCGGTCAAATAATGGACGCGATACCGACCCGGCCACGAGAATCGTCAGGTTCGATTCGATAAAGATCACAATCCCAGTGAACCAAGCTAGAACCTGTGCACGGCGAGGGTTCGTAACCCATCGTGCGTGCTCTACCCACTGGACGAAACCACGCATACCACCGTTTGCCTCGACCGTGGCAATCAAGGCACCAATCAGGAACGTGAAGACAATGACCTCAGCGTTTCCCGAGTCTCCTAGGACAGCGATCGTCCCTTCTATTGCGTCGGCTGCACCGGTGACCGGGTTCCAACCGGCGATGATAGTGAAACCGACCCAGATCCCAGCTGCCAGTGAGAGAAAGACCTGTCGCGTATAAATGGCGAGTCCGATCGCGAGCAGGGGTGGCAGTAATGACACTATTCCGTACGAGGCAACCTGTTGAACGGCCATGTCATTTCACTCCTATTCTCTCATGTCGCAAACACTTGCGTGGCATCAACGTTTTGAAACCCAAAGGCTCCTGCGATCGTAGAATTTTAACGGTCGGTCAACAGCCCTATCCATCGCTCGGAGCCGACTCGAGCCAGTCAGTTTTCACGTTCGATTCGCCGTGCTTCAACAACAACTTTGGCTCTGCCTTCTGACAGAACTTCAGTCAATCGATCAGGTTCACTATCAATTACGTCGAACACGCTGTCCCCAAAACGTTCAAATAGGACTTCCGCCGTTCGCTTTCCCACACCTGCGTAATTGCGAATCATATGACTAATAGGCCCAGTCTCCCCTGCACTGCTCTGAACATTGACTTCAGGGGCACTCTTTTCATCTTTTTCGCGCACATCATGAGACGCTTTGGTTCCAGCCTTCCCCTGTCTTTGAGACTGAGCATCGCTCGCATGAGAAGTCAGTTCGTCCTCTGGAATGGGACCAATTCGGCTCCGCGAGGCCGAGGTACTACTGCTCTTCGTCTGCGTAACCCGGCCCCGTGAGCCTTGGCGGTAACGACTAAGTCGACGGGGCTCGGGTGTCGATTTGGGAGAAGGCTTCGGTTTCGGCGCCGAAACCGCCTCTTTCTGTTCACCCCTTGGCTCAGTGCGACTACTGGACTTGTCATGCCCGCGCGACCTGGTTGAGGTTGAATTGCCTCGCGTAGACGATCTTTCGATTTTTTTCGCTGGTTGTTGATCCTTCCGAGTGTTGGCTTGTGACCGAGTTTTCGGTTTAGTGCTACTTCGTCGGTCGACCGGTCGGGATTCAGTGGTCCTGCGAGTATCTTTATGTTTACTGGCAACTTTGTCTCGCGATACACCATCCGTAACAGTTCGGGAAGCTGGTTTCTCGGAGCGTTGTGACGTTGAGTGGGTTTTCTCCTCTCGTGGAACTTCAGAGGTCGAATCCTTCCGAAAACGCCCCAAAGTTCTGCGGGCAGCAGCAGTTGCCGCCGATAGGCGAGAGCTTTCTTTCCGTGGTTTATCTTTCTTTTGGTTATCCTTGCCTGATCCAGAAGACTTTGTGGATTCACCTAGCATTGGAGATGGAGACTTGTCACTTGGGCTGAGATAATAGGTGCCATCTTCTGCTTGTTTCATTACGACGATGCCGTCTTTTTCAGCCTGTCGGAGGAAAAGACTGAACTTGCTAAATCCCAATGGTGCCTCATCGAACGTCGAGTCTCGTTCCAGAAGCTTCCGCTTCGCCATCGAAATAAGAACCGGCCTGCCATTTTTGGACAGGGCATCGACAACCTGGACAAGCGAAGCATAAGCACCCTTAAGAGCATCTTCACCTGAGCGCGTTACAGAGGCCTTGCGGGTTTGTGTTGATGATGGTCTGGACCGTTGCCCGCGTTTACTGGTTGGGCTGCCTCCGCGCCGGCTTTTAGGACTTCGGCTCGTATCCGGAGAAGATTTCACATTGGGGGGTGGAGACGAACTCACAACTTTCGATCGCTCTCCATCTTCTATTGGCGACACCTCGTACTGACCATTCTCACCTTTTCGAAGATGAATCAGGTCACGTTGGGCTGCCTCGCCCAAGAAGCGGCTGAACTTGGTATAGCCGGCTGTCTTCTCGTCAAAGCTCGAATCTATTTCAAGCATAACTTGCTTGAGCCGATCAGAGCGCATGACATCGCCTCGGGCTGCCATACGAGCGACCGCTTTCCCCGTTAACTCCCATGGATCATGCTTCTCAGTTACGATCTCGTCGGCCGCAGTAAGGCCGGATAACCGGTTATAGCTATAGTACTCATCGCAATTCTGGACGAGGATGTCCGAGGCAGATTCCTGTAGCCCTACCCCAATTACGTATTTCCCGTATTCCTTCAGCTTGAGTACCAAGCTCGAGAAATCTGAGTCGCCCGATAAAAGGATAAAGGTTCCGATCTCAGGTCGGGTAAAAACAAGTTCTAGTGCATCAATCGCCAGTCGAATATCCGTTGCATTCTTCTTTGACGAGCCATATGCCGGTGCAAAGATGAGATCGATTGAAGCTTCTGAAAGTGACACAATGTACTGAGGGTACCTTCGCCAATCTGCATAAGCTCGCTGAACAGCCACCTTGCCTCGGATAATGTCCGATTGAAGGAAGTCACGGAACGATTGGCCTATATTAGACCGGACTCCCATGGTGACGTTATCGAAATCGATTAACAGTGCAGCAGAGTGCTGAGGAGCGTCTTCGGATGGACGCCTATGTGGCGCCCTAGTGTACTCTTGATTCATACCTCTCTTATTCCATTCGCTGTGCGAGCAGCATCTTTGTATTCGAGAGGCCCCTGTACCTCGCCTCCGGCTTTCGGAGGGGATGGTATGAGGAGTCTTTCTTCGATTACTGCTCGCGTTTGTTTGCGAAGCCAGGAAGCCACTTACGTGGGTTCGCCCAGCTCCGAGGTGGCCTCAACCATATATACGCAGGCCAATTATCGGCGGCGTATTCGCTCGGTCGAAGCCTCCGGAAGCGTATCTACGATACTGAATACGTCCGGCACTTTTTGTCGGCCAGTCTTACTGACAGAAGGCGTGGGGTCTATTGTCGGATAACCACGCTACTTCCGTGGGACAATCACCTACACGTCGATAACATCGCGGAAGACTAGATTGGGAACCCCGAGGACCACCACCTCATCCACTGTCAGGTGCGACCTGATCAAGCTGACGATTCCGTTTAGAGAAGGATTTACCCAACCCAAATGGTCACGTTTCTTGATTGGCCAACGGTATGCAGGTAACCCTCGGTGTCTGTCATGGCAAGGTCTTTGACCCCGATCAGGCTACCGTCCATAACGATTTTCTTAGTAAATACGGGGGAATTACAGTCATTTCCACATTTCGTTCCAATTGCGACAAATGGGCTATTTGACCCGATTATGTTAACAAAACAACAAAAATGTCAGTCTTTCGGATTTGCGGTTAACGCAGTGGACAGCAGGTCATCGAGTTCCTCTCGGTCCAGCGGAAACGTGTAGTGCCCCTCGGTATCCGTTGCCACTGTCCCGATCTGAGACAAAAATACGCAGCGAACACGGTTTTTTAGACTTTTTTTATCCAAGAGCATTGCTTCACGAACCTCTGCCGATCGACGATCAACCTCCCACAATCCACCTAGCAAGCATTGCTCAAGGAGCGCCTCGATTTGTTTCGTAGTTCCTAGTTTGGTGATCCCAAGAGATTCCCCCATACTGGCTTCAATCCGCATTCCCGCAGCAACTGCCTCACCATGCAGGAGCTTATATCCTTCGAGAGCTTCGAGAGCATGTCCTACGGTGTGACCAAAATTGAGGATTGAACGAAGGTTTTGCTCAGCGGGATCTTCCGCAACGATATGTGCCTTATGAGACACAACACGCGCCACCAGTTGAGCAGAAGCGTCGGTTCCCCCCTTAACAAGTTCATGGGCATGCACCCCCATCCAGTCCCAAAGGTCCTCATCAAGAATTGCCGCCGTCTTGATCGCCTCAGCCAATCCCGCACAACGCTGATCTCGCGGCAAAGTCTTGAGGACAACGGGATCGACTAACACACCGGCTGGGTGGTGGAACGCGCCAATAAGATTCTTCCCAGCTTCGGTATCGATACCAGTCTTACCACCGACTGAGCTATCGAGCATCGCGAGCAAGCTCGTCGGGACCTGAACAACAGGGACACCTCTCATATAGGTCGCAGCGACAAAACCGGCCAAATCGCCTGTGACTCCTCCACCTAATGCAACGATCGCTGAATCTCGACCAAATCCCGCTGAAATAAGTTTATTGCTCAAACTACTCCACGCCTCACAGCTCTTGTTCCATTCGCCCGCGGGAAATGAGATTAGCTCGACATTGATGTCTTCCCGTCGGAAAGCTTCAAGAACACGTTCACCATAGAGCTGAGCCACCTGCGAGTCAGCAATAACACAATACCGATGAGCAGGCGCGTGGCGTGAGCAGAACACAGCCACAGTGTCGAGCGAGCCAGATTCGATATGGATCGGGTAACACCCATCTCCTGGCGTCTCGACTTTGAGCACGTTCTTCTCCAGCATGGTACTGCCTCCACTCACGCGTCCTTCTCCTTGCTAATTTGATCGAGCCGCAAGTTTGTAGCCCGAACCCCCGAACGGTCTATGTTATCTGAAAGTTCTGCAATCGTTGTGCCGGAACTCGAATGGACCCATCCGCTCGCCACTTCCGCAAGCGGTACCAACACAAAGGCCCGATCAATCATTCTTGGATGTGGGATCGTCAAATGCTGATCCTGTAGAACTTCTTCTCCATATAACAGGATGTCGATGTCTAGTTCACGCGGACCGAACCGTTCACCAAAAGCTTCACGGCCGGCTGCGCGCTCTAGACACTTCAGGTGACCTAAGAGATCCGCAGGACCGAGATCAGTCCAACCAACACAGCACGCATTCAAAAAAAGCGGTTGATCAGTGATTCCAACCGGATCAGTCTCATAGACTGTCGATACACGAAGTTGGGTGAGGAATCCGTCCAGTGCCTTAACTGCTTTGTTTAGGTGCTCAAAGCGGGGCGACACGTTTGAACCGAGGCCCAAAGCAATCGGCTCGTGTATCTGGTTCTGACCTGAGCGAAAAAACTTTTGTATGTCCATATATATTGTATCGTTACGATAGGGACAGTTGGGGGCATATCCGATTTTTCTAATAGCCAAGGATGCTGTGAAAATTTCACTCCTTGCAGCGTTCCGCCACACTATGGTACTGGAACTTAACATCGTCGGAATAAGCGGGATCTGGCTGCAGTGGAAACGTACCGCGGGATGGCGAGACTCCAGCACAATTTTATGGGCGCTACCGTTGCGCTGTCATCTGAACAAGACGCGAACTTGACTAGCGGGACAGGCCTTCTGGCTCAAACCCTGACTCTTCGATCGGCACAATATTGTTGTTCGGATCGTCAAACCCGGGGGTCGCAGTGCTATCCGGTGTTTGGAGCGTAGGACCAACGTTTAGACCTCCACATCCCGTGGCCATAAACCCGGAAAAGCCAACGCCGACTACTAGCGCTGCCAATGCACCCATGTTCTTGAATCTCATCGATCCCCTCTTATGCGGACGCGGAGCTCAGGTGCCCCTCGCTGACAATCGTCTTCACGGTCCAAATATAGTCTATCCACAGTGTTTTCGCTTCGCCAAACCACCGAACTGTCAAAGATTTGGCCTTCTAAAGATATAACGTCTTGATACAAAATTTTCTGACAACTGAGCCGAGAAGCTATCGATAACTTATTGGTCACCAAAAGAAGAAGAGGCCATCAGGGTTTGCACCCTGACGGCCTCTCTTCAATTGTTCCCGAGGACGCCGTTAAGCGCCTTCGGTTAACACTCCTGCTAGGCTAGCGAACGACGAGATCCGTCGACTTAGCCTTCTTCATCTGGTTCTGCCAGTCCTCCATACGCGCTAACGTGAACGTTGCGCGCTCAAGAGCGGAGTCCAGGCTTCCAGGAACGACCGATGGCGGTATGGGGTTACCAGCTGCGCCGGCGTTTCCTGCCCCACCAAAGGTGTAGATTGCCTGCTGCAGAACCTCAAGATCGGCTGCTGGCATCGGCAAGTGTAGCGCCGTACCCGCTGGGAGGATGTTGTTTCTCCGCCCATGCCAGAACTCGAGACCACCAAAGACATTGAACACTTCCTCGAAGTGCTCAAACCACATTGCGTCCTGCAGATTACCGCAGCGCCCGTTTACGTCATACCGCTTTTTCGGCGTGCAGGGCGAGGACAACGCAGTCGTTGCGTTGCTCGGCGCATCCGGTAGACCGGCTGCCGCTCGGCTCACGTTGACAATGGCTGCGGCCCCGGCATAGTCACCCGCCCGGTATAGACCTTCAGCCTTATAGTGATCAAACTCCGCAGGGATCATGTGTTCCATCGGACCAAAGAAGCAGAACGAGCAGCTTGACTGGTACGCATCATGGCGAATATCCCCATAGTGGGACTGCCGATACGTGCCGCGCTCTGGTCGGAAAATGATCGTGGAATTGTACTGGTGCTTGGAGCCCCGCTCACCGTTGACGTTGTTCGCTGGGTAGCGTGTGTCGACAAACGTCATTTGACGCGCCGTACGCTGCTCCGTTGGTAAGGTCAACCAGTCCTGGTACTGACCCGACTGGTCCGCCATCCCTGCCCAGTCCATGTGCATGCGGTGCCACGTCGCGTTTTCCGCCATGAGGGACTTAAGACCATCCCACCAAGGCGTGTCGCCCGACGAGTCCACACCCGTCACTGTGACAGTACGAATTCCGGCTGTTCCGTCCGCAATAATCTGCGTCCAGTTAGCGGCATCCGCTTCAGCGCTCGTCCGAGGGACGTTCGCCGCACAGCGTGCCTGCCAAGCCAACAGATAGTCGGCCAGCTGGGTGTTGCTCCACGCGTTGCCATTAATCCAAGTTCCATCGAGTGTGAAGGACGCAGCTCGTGCAGCCGTCTCAGCTGCCTTCAGCTTGCCCATCGCATACGTGTTCATGGCCGTGTAAGGCACCGTGGCAAGTTCGCCACCCACGTCGACAGTCTCATCGACGATAAACGCCTGGTCATACCACAGCGACAACAGACAGCTCAGAATTGCTTGGCTTGTCTGCGCAAACACTGAGGCGCGAGCATTTCGCTCACCGCCAGCACCGATCTCAAGACCCGCCTCGATAGCACGAATCCCATCTGATGCAGCCGAAATGCCTCCGTATGCGTTACCCCAGTTGGCCTCAAACACATAGGCCCACCGGTAGGATGCTGTGTTCGGCAGGGGCTCTCTTGGCTCACGACCGAGGTCGTTCATGGCCATGTTGCCCCACGTCGCCGTGTGGCGACTCGACATGTGATTAAACGCGAAGTTCGCGTTGTTCCAATAGTGCCCGATGGCCCAGACCTGCTGGAAAGAACTGGAAATCAGTGTCTCCACATCGTCTGGACCTGCCAACGCACGGGCTCGGTCAGGCTGATTCGGGTTCTCAACTGCGAGTTCGCAACCCGAAAAGCCGACCATGAGCGCCAGCGCAAAGGCCGGGAATGTCAGCTTTCTAGTCATTATATCTCCTAGCTCGTTTGAGAATCACTCATGCATTCGCAGCGCGAGGGGCTGCCCCGGAGGGCAGCCACCTCAACAAAGCGAAAAGCGTTAAAAGACGAGTTCGGCAGAGAACGAGAACGTTCGGAAATTCGGATATCCGAAGCTGTCCACGCGGTTAATCTGCTGATTCGCGAGTGATCCACTGGAACGACCCACCTCTGGGTCATATCCACGATAATTAGTAACAGTAATCAGGTTGCGCCCAATAACGTTGAGCGTTACTCGGTCAAACACACTACCGAACATGCTTTCTATGACAGACTGTGGCACGGTGTAGCCAAGTGATACCTCTCTCAGCTTCAACCAGTCACCCTGTTCACGGAACCATGAGTTATCAGAGTTCACGTCATAGAACGTTGAGCCATAACCCACTGGCTTCTGATGACCCTGATCTTTGCCCCTCTGGTCAATGTCCTCGCCGCGGAGCTCTCTGAGCGCCCACTGTGCGGTTCCATTGTAGATCGAGTGGCCAATTGAGGTCTCGAGCAAGCTGTTAACGCTGAGACCCTTGTACCGGAAGTTCGTCGCGAACGACGCATTCCAGTCAGGTGTCGTGTTTCCGAACGGTAGGAACTCTGTCAGCGTACAGTCCGTAACGAAGCTTGTTGGATGCTTGCGTTTACATGCTGGAGAGTAGTCCTTGACCTTGATCGCGTTCCCCCAGTGATAGCTGTTGCTTCCATCAGCTGTCGGGACCGTGACTTGCGTTCCCCAAAGGCTGGAAACGAATCCGTCTTTGAAGTCCGCGCCGCCTGTGGCAACGAGTACTCCGTCGTCATTGACGCCGAAGTTTGCTGCACAGTCCGCCGCACTAATCCCAATCGGTCCGAGATCAGCACAGCTCGTTGCCCAGCGCCCGCCCCACAACTCACCTAGTGGGCGGCCTTCGGATACGAAGAAGTTTCCACCCTGTGTGAAGTCAGGTACGTCGAGGCGAGTGATCATCTGCTGGGTGCGGTCCCAACCAACTCGGAACTGCAAACCCGTGTCGCGAGTAT
>CAJWLK010000021.1 GCA_913043255.1 uncultured Gemmatimonadota bacterium | reverse complement strand
CAGTTTCTTCGGTGAAACCCAGGGCTACAGGGTTATGCCGGGTTCCTACTCGGTTCGGTTCACGTTGGGTGATGAAGCTCCACATACCGCATCATTCGAAGTACGAGGCGATCCGCGAATTCCAACTAATCAAACCGATTTCTCAGCTAACCGACGAGTTCTCGAAGCTGTTTTTCAAGCGTTGACGGAGTTGCACGCTGGTGTAAACGATATCCGGGCTGTCCGTTCCCAGGTGACGGAAGTGATTGAACGGGCCCAGGGCG
Source organism: uncultured Gemmatimonadota bacterium (assembly GCA_913043255.1). Lineage (GTDB taxonomy): Bacteria > Gemmatimonadota > Gemmatimonadetes > Palauibacterales > Palauibacteraceae > Palauibacter. Next base: position 16,957 of record CAJWLK010000021.1, on the reverse strand, counting down.
TTGGGTTGATAAGAGCAGACAGTCTCGAGAAGGTTGGTGCAGTACTCGCGGATTCGATCACCGCGCTCGAGGACATCTTATTCCAGAAGCGCCGACAAGCTCAGCAGGACATGGTTGCATACGAAGGTTTACTCAATATGCAGTTGAACGCACTCATCGGTGAGGTTGATGGTTCTGACCTTCCACCCACAGAAGGCGTACAAGAACGCTTGAGTGATCTTGAAGCTGAGTGGTTTGATGCGCGCGGGGCTCTTGACCATGTGCTCGGTGAAATGCTGGACAACTTCAATCATCTTGCTCGAGATGCTGGCCTCCCGGCCATCATCATTCGGACACAACAGCGAACGGTCTCGTAGTTCGTTTTGGACAACAGATCAAGTAATAAGGTCTTCTATATTGTAGGAGAGTTTCGGTGAAGAGCTACCAGTTCAGTGCCTACGGCGAACCACTCGCTCTCGTAAAATGTCCAAACCCGGAGCCGTCGGGCACTGAGGTTTTGTTACGTGTGAACGCATGTGGCGTCTGTCATAGCGATGTTCACCTGCGGCACGGTTTTTTTGAAATGGGTGGTGATCGAAAGCTGGACGTCCGGAGTGTTCGGTCGCTCCCATTTACGCTCGGCCATGAGATCGCTGGTGAAGTGGTAGCCGTCGGACCCGATGCTTACGCTGAAGTGGGTGATCTGCGCGTCGTTTTCCCATGGATTGGTTGTGGAGATTGTTATGTCTGCGCAGCAGATAACGGGCATCTATGCATGAATCCTCGCGCTCTCGGGACCCATGTGGATGGAGGCTTCGCAGACCATGTTCTCGTACCACATTCTCGCTATCTATTCGAGTATGGTAACGTTCCGCCAGCGCTTGCGTGCACGTATGCCTGTTCGGGTCTCACGGCGTACAGTGCACTGTTGAAAGTGCGCGACCGAGTTGATTCACAACTTGTGCTGATTGGTGCTGGCGGTGTCGGTTTTGCGGGACTTCAGATCGCCAAGGCTATGATGGATGTGGATTTGATTGTGGTCGAAATTGACCCTATCAAAATGCGTGCCGCGGCTGAAGCCGGCGCAGCGAACGTTATTGATGCGAGTGACGAGGATGCTGGTCGTGAACTCAAGAAGCTCACCGGTGGTGGCTGTGCTGCGGTTATCGATTTTGTTGGATCCGAGGCTTCGGCATCTTTTGGTTTCCGTAGCGTAGCTAAAAGCGGTGTCCTGGTCATGGTGGGGCTGTTCGGTGGCTCCCTGAATATCCCACTTCCGCTTCTAGCACTGAAGGACCTCACTATTCAAGGCTCGAGTGGAAGTGGGAGCTTGGCAGAGATGGGCGAGTTGATGCGCATGGTACGGGAAGGAAGTGTTGATCCCATTCCACTTGAGCCGCGTCCGCTTTCTGCTGCGGACGAGAGTCTTCAGGATCTAGAGGAGGGTCACGTATTAGGACGGATTGTCCTCACGCCGTAGCAGATCCAAGGGAGGAAAGCACTCGATAGGACCTAACAGCCGACCAGTTCGATTGTGTCGGGCCCATTAGGTACGGCACATAGAAACTCGAAGGGCTCATCCCCAAGAGTATCATAAGAGTGCGGGGTCCCGGCTGGAATGAAAACGACGTCGCCTTTGCTGACCTCGTGCTCTTCACTACCTATGACCACGCGCGCCCGTCCTCGGAGCACGTACTGCTCGTGCTCTACAGTGTTGGTGTGAAGAGGCATCCCTCCACCTGCCTGCATTACAAACCGGCGCAGCGCGAAGCTTGGTGCCTCGCCTGGCCCGATTAACACCTGATGTTGGGTATCGGTTCCTGCCGGCACTGGTTTGAGAGTCACGTCATCGACGTTACGAACACTCATGTCTCCTCCTGAATCCCCCTCTAACCCGCTTCGGGGCACTGTTCACACTACCGGCATGATAGGGCATCAAGGACTCTTGAGCAGCTGATTAGCGGTTCCGCTCTTGCTTGTTCCTGTGTCCGCACCTCAGATTCCGCCGCCTCGCGGGCGTAGCTCAGTTGGCAGAGCGTCAGCCTTCCAAGCTGAAGGTCGCCGGTTCGAGACCGGTCGCCCGCTTACATAAAGGGCTCCTTTGGGAGCCCACTTTTACCCCGATCAACAACACAATAGTCGAGGTTCGATATGGCTCATCCGTTCAATATGTCTCTCGTACAGCGTGGTGCACGCCTCCGGCGATCACCGTACTTCGATGCCACACTCCGCGATGGTTGCCGTGGTTATACGGTGTACAACCACATGTTTTTGCCGATTAAGTATGCGGATTTCGAATCGGAGCATAATCGGTTACTCGAAGATGTGACCGTCTGGGATGTATCTGTTGAACGGCAGGTTGAGATTACCGGGCCCGACGCTTTTGCGTTAACTAACATGCTAACCCCACGCGACCTGACGAAATGTGCGGTTGGACAGGGTAAGTACGTGATCATTACGGCTCCGGACGGTGGAATCATCAATGATCCGGTGCTGCTTCGTCTAGGCGAGAATCACTTCTGGCTTGCTTTGGCTGACAGCGACGTTTTGCTATGGGCGAAGGGTGTGGCCCACGGGCTTGGTCTGGATGTCGAGATTAGTGAACCCGATGTATCTCCACTCCAAGTCCAAGGTCCAAAATCAAAAGATGTCGTCAGTGCTCTTTTCGGAGATGAGGTGTTGGACCTCAAGTATTATTGGTTCATGGAAACTGATTTGGATGGAATTCCAGTTCTGATTACCCGAACCGGATGGAGTGGCGAAGTAGGCTATGAGATCTATCTGCGCGACGGAAGTCGAGGTGTCGAACTGTGGGATCGTGTCCTAGAGGCGGGCAAACCACATAACATTGCCCCGACCGGTCCATCGGATATCCGAAGAATCGAAGCTGGAATTCTTAACTACGGTATCGATATGACGATCGACAATAATCCGTTTGAGGTTGGGCTTGGTTGGCAAGTGAATCTAGATCAAGAGGCCGACTTTATTGGTCGAGAAGCACTAGCCCGTATTAAAGAGGTGGGCGTAGACCGGATACTGGCCGGGGTGAAAATCTCTGGTGATCCATTGGATCTGAACATGGATCGATGGCCTGTCCGTGCGTGCGAGCACCAGGTTGGGCACATCACATCAGCCGTTTACTCCCCGCGTATGGGCACAAATATTGGGTACGCGATGATAGGAGCTGAACACGCAGAGATCGGAACCTCGTTGACCGTTCAAGGTCCGGGAGGCGATGTGGATGCGGTGGTGGTTCCGAAGCCTTTCGTTGATCCAGAAAAGGATATCCCGAAGTCCTAACACGAGGTCTTAGGGGATGGGGAGATCACGGAGGCCAAGACGAAAGTGCCTGCGGAAAATGCTTGCTTTTTAGCCTTCAAATCGGCGGTAGTGTCCCAGATCATAGGCGCGAATTGAAAGCATATCCCGCGATTGAAGACCTGCCTCATCTAGGGTTTTAGTTTCGTCTGTAATCTCACGCTCAGCAAATTCTGCGTAAAAATCGGCGGGATTGTCCGATGTGCGCTGCAACATTTCGGTGATCCCCAGCGCTTTCGCCTCGGCCACGGTTGTGTCTGTTGCCAATTCTACCACGTGTTCAAGCCAGCGATCCGGCATGATGAGGCGAATGGTTATTTGTTTGTTCGACATCTACTCATTCATTCCTAAGTGTGTAGAGAAATCGTTTTGCTAGATCGGTAACATCTAGCCCAACGACTCTATCCGTCTCTGCGTGCACATTTGTGTGTCCCCCGTCTCGATCAACAGCAAAACTTGCAAGACCAATCTCACCCTTAAACGTGAGTGTAGTGTCTGTCTCTTCCGCAACTTCAAGGTGCGAGTGTTTTTGAAAAAACGCCTTGGCTCGAACTAGGACGTCTTCAGGTGGTATATGAGTGATGGTTGTGTAACGCATATGTCCGTGCTCTTCGTCCTGAAAAGTACAAAGTTTCAATCTGAAAAAGGTTAGTTTTTGTCGTGGCGGAAGATCTCCTAAGCCTTGCGACTCGTCAACCGGATTGGCCTTGATGGTCTTTCGGCGATAACATCCCGCGCGATGAACGATCGAATTCCTTTCGGCCGATTTTTCTTACCTGGTCCGACAGAGGTTCCTTTTGACCTCTTCGAGGCCATGCTTCGTCCTGTAGCGGGACACCGTAGCGCTGAGGTTACCAAGGTCGTAGCTGGGCTCCAAGTCGATGCGTCACGGCTATTTCGTACTGATCGTCCGGTCTTTCTATCGACATCATCTGCTACGGGCATGATGGAAGCTGCAATCACGAATCTCACGCACAAGCGAGTTCTATGCCTGAGTTGTGGCAGCTTCAGCCACCGGTTCTTCGATATAGCTCAAGCTACTGGACGTGCAGCAGACCTAATGGAAGCTGATTGGGGAGATCCCAACCTGCCAGAAACGCTTCGTGAGCGGCTGGCAGCAGACCCCGGTCGCTATGATTTGGTGACTGTTGTCCACTCGGAGAGTTCTACGGGCGTGCTCAACCCGATAATGGACCTTGCCGCGGTCGTGAATGAATTTGAAGATGTTCTGATCGCAGTTGATACAGTTTCCTCATTGTCGGGTGCCCGCGTTCTGACTGACGAATGGGGGTTGGATTTTGTCCTCGCCGGATCCCAGAAAGCGTTGGCGCTTCCCCCGGGTCTAGCGCTTGCGGTCGCTTCTGAACGCGCTCTCGAAAGGGCTTCCGAGGTAGAGAATAGGGGCTTCTACTTCGATCTGCTCAAGTTCGAAAAAAACATTGAAAAATCACAAACGCCTAACACGCCGGCGGTTTCTCTGTTGTTCGCACTCGAACGCCAACTCACCCGGATTATGGCCGAAGGATTAGAAGCTCGTTGTGTACGGCATGAAGAAATGGCTCAACGAACTTGTGCATGGGTTGATGAGGTCTCGGCGAGGACGGGGAAGCCCTACCGTGTGCTCGCACCAGAAGGTTATAGGTCTCCTTGCGTCACGGTCATCATGCTACCTGATGGACTTAGCGGTCCTGAAGTGGTTGCCCGAGTAAAGTCGCACGGCTATACGGTCGCAGCAGGATATGGACGGCTCAAGGAATCCTCGTTTCGAATTGGTCACATGGGCGAACATACTATCGATGAGCTAGAAGCATTGTTGGCTATCCTCGATGAGGTTTTGTGAATACCGAGAAAGACGGACAGAAAGAAGAACTTCGGGTCATAGTGGCCGATCCGCTTCTGCCAGAAGGGTTTGATATTCTTCGCGAGGCCAGTGGGATAACGGTCGAGGACCATACTCAAGATAATCCAGATGAGTTAACTAGGGCACTGGTTGGTGCTGCTGGTCTTATCGTTCGAAGTCGGACCAAGGTCGATGCCGATCTCATGCAGGCAGGAAGTTCGCTTCAAGTCATTGGGCGAGCTGGTGTTGGTGTAGACAACATCGACATTGATGAAGCCACGCGTCGTGGGATCGTCGTAATGAACGCCCCAGCGGCTAATACGTACTCAACCGTAGAGCTTGCTTTTGCGCTTTTACTCGGATCGGCGAGAAGGGTTCCGGAGGCCGATGCGAGCATGCGAGCTGGCCAGTGGAAACGTAAAGAACTCCGTGGAACACAGTTAGCGGGTAAGACGATGGGGGTGGTAGGGGTAGGACGTGTTGGGGGAGAGATGGCCGATCGTGCTCAGGCGTTCGGCATGCAGGTGCTCGCTCATGACCCATACGTTACAGAAGAACGCCGGAATGAGTTGGCTCTTGATATGAAGCCGCTGGAGGAACTTTTAAGAGTGGCCAATATTGTGACTCTCCACGTTCCCCTCACAGATGAAAACCGAGGGCTCATCGGTCGGAATGAGATCGCTTCGATGCCGGCCGGGGCTATCCTGATTAACGCTGCTAGAGGAGGGCTTGTCGACGAAGAGGCGCTCGCTGAGGCTCTTGTGAGTGGGCATTTGGCGGCTGCCGGTATCGACGTCTTTGAAATGGAACCTCTGCCCGATGACAGTCCGTTGAGAGAAGCCCCGAATCTGGTTATGACGCCGCACATAGGGGCGTCGACTTTTGAGGCGCAGCATGAGGTGTCTAGACAGATAGCTGTGTTTATTCGTGATGCACTCCTCTTAAATGACTATCAGACGGCGCTCAACAGGAATCCATGAAGTAGGTCGAAGTGGTGACTGAATACCGAAGGGTTCCCGTCGGTGCACTATTTGGCGTTGGGGGTCGACTGGGAACCAAGGAAATTGTACAGGGGTCCCCTTGGTCGATGGAACTTGCTAGTTGGCCGACCACACAGTTGCGTGTTCAGCGGCGGCTGCCGGATAAAGGGTTGGGTGAAAGAGTCCAGCCAGTATCTCTACCCCAGTTACAAACCGTGGTCCCGATCGGTTGAAATAAGCGGACGCGTCAACCACGAACGCTCGTCCCTCTGAAATGGCGCGTGGAGCAATCTCTACGAGTCGGTCACGGTTTTTGTTCGCATCTTCATAAGCTGCTTCGAGTCCGTACCCGCATGGCATGATGACTAAGGCGTCGGGATCGAGCCCTTGCAAGTCTGACCAGGCTACTTGGTGGGAATGCTGCCCTGGAGTGCCGATGAGATTCTCTGCGCCAGCGGCTTCTACCATCTCAGGAACCCAATGGCCAGGGGCAAAGGGGGGATCGAGCCATTCGATGGCTAAGACGCGGGTCTTCGGAGCTGTGGAGACTGTCTCTTGTACGGTAGAAAGCCGGTCTCGTAGATCAAGAACCTGTGTTTGTGCCACATCAACATGACCCATAGCCTCGCCAACCTGTACGATTGAGTCAAAAATCTCTTCGATTGAATGGGCATCTAAAGAAACGATGTCAGCTTCGAGTCCCATAGAGTCCAAGGCTTCTTGCACGCCACTCGTTGGTACTGCGCACACTTCGCATACGGCTTGTGTTAGTACAACAGATGGGTTTAGTGCTGCCAAACCCGTGGTGTCGATCTCGTAGACACTCCCATATGTAGCCATGGCCTCGCGCACTGCCTGGTCAATTTCGCCACTTGCTAGATTGGCAGGATCGAAGCGTGGTCGACTGATCCTGGGAAGATCGAGCAGTTCTTCAGGAAAGTCACATTCGTGCGAAATTCCTACGAGTTGGTCACTGAGACCGAGTGTGTTCACGATCTCCGTGCCGGAAGCGAGAAGAGAAACGATACGTTTCCTCAATATATCGGCATTTCCGGGTCGATTTCCTCAGCCCAAGCGTGGATGCCTCCCGTCAGATTGACTGCATTGTCATACCCTAGTGTGCGGAGATATGCCACTGCTTGTTGGGCTCGTGGTCCGGTTCGACAGTGAATGACGAGTGGTACCGAACTGTCAAAGCGGTCCGCCGCTTCGGGTAGTGTTGCTAGTGGGATGAGCTCTGCGCCTGCTTCTGCGAGGTTGCAGATGTTCCACTCATGGTTTTCGCGGACGTCGATGAGCTGAAAGTCTTCACCAGCGTCAATCCATTCTTTTAGGTGATGGACCCCCAGTTCAAGATTGGTCGTGTGCTCCTCTTGAGTATGCGATTTGGTCACATTGTCTGCATCTCTTTTTTGACAAAAATGCTCATAATCGATGAGCTCCGTAATGCTTGGATTGGAACCACATACGACACAGTCGGGATCAGGTTGAATGCTCAAGTTTCGGAACTCCATCTGCAGAGCATCAATAAGAAGTAGGCGTTTGTTTAAGGAGCCACCAATCCCGAGTAACCACTTGATTGTTTCAATTGCTTGGATGGAACCGACAATGCCCGGAAGGGCGCCGAGAACCCCCGCTTGAGCACAGTTAGGCACGAGGTCTGGAGGGGGTGGATCACGGAATAGACATCGATAACAAGGTCCGTCTTCTGTAGCGAACACGGATGCTTGACCCTCAAATCGGAGAATCGCTCCATAAGCGAAAGGGATCTTCTCAAGGACGCACGTGTCATTGATCAAATACCGCGTGGGGAAGTTGTCACTCCCATCTACAACAAAGTCCCATCCGCAAAAAAAGTCCCGTGCATTAGATGAGTCCAGCCTCGTGTGGTACGTCTCAATTTCGACGTGTGGGTTGATTGCTGTCAGACGATCTCGAGCAGACGCGGGTTTAGGTTTTCCTATATCGTTGGTGCCGTAGAGGATTTGTCGTTGGAGATTGGAAAGTTCCACATCGTCATGATCTATGAGCCCAATCCGACCAACTCCAGCAGCGGCAAGGTAAATTGCGGCAGGTGAGCCAAGCCCTCCTGCTCCCACAACTAAGACGCTTGACTCCCGAAGGCGAGCCTGACCCTCGATTCCCACCTCAGGAATACTAATGTGTCGCCCATAGCGGGCTAGTTCTTCGCGGGACAACTCGGTGTTCATCGCGATCTTAGATCTGAGGGGCGATTGAGTCTCGCAGGGCTCTTAAGTTGGCGGCAATTCCGTCGGGCCAACGAAAGACTGACGATCCGGCCACGAAGACAGTTGCCCCGGCCGCAGCGGCTACTGGTGCTGTCGTCGGATCGATCCCGCCATCGACTTGAACTGGCGGAGGTGTGAGGCCTCGATCGATCGCCATTTGGCGTAACCTCTCTACCTTTGGTACTGCTTCTGCGATGAACTTTTGTCCGCCAAAACCCGGGTTGACAGTCATGACCACGATGAGATCAACTAGGTTGAGTACTTCTGATAATGTGTCAGCCGGAGTTGAGGGGTTAAGAGCGACTCCCGCGTAGCACCCCAGTTCACGGATTTGTTGCAGATCGCCCTGAAGATGTCGCGATGCTTCCTGGTGTACCGTGATTAGATCAGCGCCAGCCGCGGCGAAATCTTGGATGAACGCCTCAGGATTGTCGATCATAAGGTGGACATCGAGAAACGAATCGGTTACCGCTCGGAGCGACTCGACGACTGGCAGTCCAATGCTGATGTTTGGGACGTAGTGTCCATCCATCACGTCAATCTGGAACCAGTCAGCCCCTGCTGCTTCCGCCTCAGCGACCTCTGCCCCGAGACGCGCATAGTCCGCCGCGAGGATAGATGGGGCGATCACAAGACCTGTAGGCATCGTTTGAACAGAACTGCGCCGCGCATCAGACACTTTAGGAGTACCTCTTTCAGTAGGAATGGTTATCTAGATGATACCTAGTTTTTCGCCCACGAGCTTGAGTGCGGCAAGTGCGGTGTCCAGATGGTACTGTTCGTGAGCAGCTGAGATCTGACATCGGATTCGTGCTTCACCTTTTGGTACAACGGGATATCCGAATCCGATGACGAATACGCCCTGGTCCAGAAGTTGTTGGCTTAGATTGATTGCGTCTGCCGTTTTACCAATGATCACCGGTACAATTGGAGTGTCACCGGGAATGGGTTTGTACCCCAGTGCTTCTAACCCCTCCCTGAAGTAAATAGTATTTGCCCGCAGTTTTGCAACTAGCTCCGGGTGCTCCTCCAGGTGTTCGATGGCTGCAAGTGCACCCCATGCAGAGTGTGATGGGATCGCGTTTGTGAAGAGCTGAGTTCGTGATTGTTGGAGAAGATAGTCAATCACAGAGCGAGAACTTGCAGTGAAGCCTCCTGCCATGCCTCCAAGCGCTTTCCCGAGAGTAGAAGTGACGATGTCGACTTCACCGTGCATTCCAAAATGCTCGGGAGTTCCCCGTCCGGTGTCACCTAGGACACCAGTAGCGTGTGAATCATCAACAGCGAGGATCGCGTCGTATCGGTCGCACAGGTCTCGAATATCAGGTAACGGTGCAATTTCACCTTCCATCGAGAAGATTCCATCGGTGATCACAAGACGGTGCCGAGCATCACGAGAAGATTCAAGTGCTTCCCGTAACGAGTCCATGTTCATGTGGTCGTATATTTTCCGTTCAGCCTTACACAATCGGATCCCATCGATAATGCACGCGTGATTCAACCGATCGGAGATGAGGACGTCTTGTTCGGAGAGAAGTGGTGCAAAAAGACCTTCATTTGCGTTCCAGGCCGATGTATAGGTCAGCGCCGCTGGCAACTCCATGAAATCTGCGATCTTAGACTCTAACTCGCGGTGGATGTCAAAAGTCCCACATATGAACCGGACGGAGGCTGTTCCTGCACCATATTTGTCGGTCCCGTCCTTAATCGCCTGCATCACTGTAGGCTCGTCGCATAAGCCCAGGTAATTATTTGAGCACAAATTGATTGTGTCCCCGAAGCCATCGATGTCTACTACCGCCGACTGCTTGCCCATAATGTAGAGGAGTTTCTTATGAACTCCTCGTTCCACCATCTCATCTAGTTCCTCCCGGAGCCGGCTCTCGAGTCCACGGTTCACACTGGACGTCGCCACGTCGTTCTCAGTATAGAGTGTCATAACGATCAATTCTCCGTTTTATGTCCAATGCCCAACTCCTCAGTAGAGGTCTCCGACGTGCCGATTCGTTACCCAAGCCGTGTCCACACGGATCCGAGGACGTGATCCCCAAGTTCCGCACGAAATGAATCCTCTCAGTTGGCCCCGAACATAAACGATTTGCGTGGTGCCGACCTCTCGGAGTTCTGGAGGTATCTCTGAAAGTCCAAAGACTCGTTGATTACCTATCCATCCCGGCCCAAACAGCCAACATGACCCGACATCCCGTATGGTCCCTTCCCCTTGGGTGTAAACCGCCGAAAACGGGCCCGATTCGGCTGCAATAAGGGTTCCAAGTTTGGTGCCTCCTAAGGTGCGAATTGGGTATTTCCCCGGCTTAGGAATCTGAGTCGCACGAGCCTCGTAGAAGCTGATTCGCTGGTTGGCACACACCACTGAGAAGGTGCTCCTTTGGGCAGACAGAACGATTGCGGTATCCGTAAGCGTCATCGTGGCTGTGTCGAGCCGTCCGCATGCGGTTGGCGAGATAGGCCCTCCGAATTCGAACGAAAACATTTCGCCTGCTCGCACAGTCTCGGGGTAGGCGGCCCAAGTCACAAACGCTTGGCTTTCGGTGGGTTCTCCGATGCGCCAACAGCCTGTCCCCAACAATATCGTTCCAAGTAGTGCAGTCGAAAAACCGATGTTTCGGTTTCTCATCACCGCTGTTTGCATGCGTAGGTTCCTTGTTAGTCTAGAGAGAGGACCACCTTAGCAGCCTCTCCCGAGCGCATTGCGGAGATCCCCTCCTCGAAACGCTCGACGGGAAGTCGATGGGTGATCACAGGATCGATATTCATGATCCCAGCAGCTAGAAAATCCCTCATTTCAATCCACGTATCGTACATTAGACGACCAACGACCCCATAGATGTGAAGTCCTTTAAAAATCACATCGCGCGCGAAGTTGACCTCGACCGTACCATGTGGGATACCCAAAAGTCGGACATGCCCCCCATTTCTGCAGATACGGAATGCAGTCTCAATTCCACTCGGGTGTCCGCTCATTTCACACACAATATCGGCGCCATAATCCCGTGTTAACTTCATGACCTCACTCTCGACATCTTCACTTGCCGGGTCGAGGCAATGTTGAGCACCCATGTCCTCCGCCAATGCTCGTCTCTCTGCATGGGGTTCGATTGCGATGACTTTGGCAGCTTTGGCGGCTCGAGCAATCCCGACCCCGAATAGTCCAATGGGTCCGCAGCCCACAATGGCCACGACCCTTCCGGCGACCTCGGTATGAAGTACTGTGTGAAAAGCATTGCCCAAAGGATCGAACAATGCCGCGTGGTCATCGGATATGGATTCAGGAATTTGGATGATGTTGGTCGCAGGGACTGCGACTTGTTCAGCAAACGCCCCCGCCCTGTCGATGCCTATGATTCGGGTATCTCTACAAACGTGCGCTTGTCCGGTCTTGCACAGTTTGCAATGTCCGCAAACTAGGTGCCCCTCCGCTGACACGCGGTCCCCTACGTTGACGCTCTCAACCAGTTCGCCGACCTCCGTAACCTGACCCATGAACTCATGTCCTAGTATCAAAGGCGGCTTGACTCGGTTCTGCGACCATTCATCCCAATCGTATATATGTAAATCGGTCCCGCAGATGCCTGCCTTCCGGACCCTAATTAGAACTTCATCGGGTCGAATTTTAGGCTCCGGAACTTCCTGAAAAGAGAGGCCGCGAGCAGCTTCTGGCTTAAGGATGGCTCTCATGGGCAGGATGTGTCTCCTGTCAGTGTGGGTCACGGGGGCGCACAATCTGCCTGAACGGCGGGATGTGTGGCAAGCTTATGGAACTCACGGTTTGATAAACCGTAAGACTAGAAGTGATCAGCACCTTGGGTGCGTATGGTTATAATATCTAAGGTTTGGATGCTTCATTAGTGAGTCAGATGTGGAACGAATGCTGAACATTATGCCACCAGTCAAGTTGTTCCTCGGGCGCGCACCGTATGGACGTACAGCGTGGTGGGCTGGGGTATTTGCATCTTTATTTTTGCACACTTTGGCTGTTCTGCTTTGGATTGGTGATACTTCGCAGCTTGAAGGAACTGCACCTGGCCAGAGGTTGAATCCACACACCACAGGTGACAGGCTCATTCAGTCCATCAGGGTTTCTTCTTCGCGAAGGGAGGAGATACCGCTGCCGCCTGATCCGATTGTTGAGGTCAAGATGCTCCCCGTTGAGTTGACTGCGATTGCTTCTTTTTTGTCAGTGGAGCATTTAGTCTCTTCGGACTTGTCTTCGTGGTTACCAAGCCCCGGGAGTGAATTTGGATTGGCCCCGGGAAACTTGGGTGATGTTGGGGATGGAAAAGGTGAATACGAGTATCAGGCTCCAGTTCCTAAATTCGTCGCTCCTCAATGGGACCCACCGGCCTCTGCCCGTGGGCTAGAGGTTACGGTCTACGTTTTAGTGGATGAAGATGGGTGGCCTCAAGATGTTGAGCTGAGTCCTCCTACACCGGATGACGGATTCAATGGTCGTATCGTAGAGCAGGTCAAAGGTTGGAAATACCAGCCAGCTAGGAGGGATGGACGATCGGCGTCTGGCTGGGCCGAGATCACTTTTGTTTTCTGAATGTCTTTCAAGTTGAGGCAAGCATAAAGCTCGGGGGAGTGGTCCTGGGTTGTTCTTGACGAGGGGGCGTATCAGTTTCGGCCCGGCTGTTTGCCGGGTTCTTTTTTGCCCAACTGGGAATTGGATATCAACGACGCATGATCCTTAACGAGTAGTTTACAGTATGCTAAAGCACTTGAGAATCACGACGGCGGGAGAGTCGCATGGGCCAGCGATCGTAGCGATTATAGAGGGAATTCCGGCGGGCCTATCGCTATCACCAATGGATGTGGCCCGTGAACTTGCGCGTCGACAAGGTGGGCATGGCAGAGGTGGGCGGATGAAGATCGAGAAAGATGCCGGCGAAATTTTCGCGGGTGTTCGTCTCGGTGAGACCATTGGAGCCCCAATCGCTATCCGAATCCCGAACCGTGATTTCCGGAATTGGGAATCGGCAATGGCTGTGGAAGCACCAGATGTCGAAGACGATGAACTCTTGCGTCGTGTATATCTTCCCAGACCCGGTCACGCCGATTTGGTTGGGATGCTCAAATACGACCGGACCGATGCTCGAGACATCTTGGAAAGAGCCAGTGCGCGCGAAACAGCTGCCCGAGTCGCGGCTGGTGCGGTGGCCAAGAAATTACTAGAAAACTTCGAGATTCGGGTGGAAAGCCATGTGGTTGGGATCGGCCCAATAATTGCGCAGTCACCCGCACCGCTCCCAGCGGATCTCCAGGGTGTCGCGGATGCTTCACCGGTAAGATGTTTGGATCCATCTGCAGAAATGAAAATGGTAGAAGAGATAGATGAAGCGCGTCGGGCGGGCGATTCGTTGGGTGGTGTATTTGAGGTGGTCGTGCGAGGTGTTCCAGTAGGGCTGGGTGGCCATGTGAGTTGGGAGTCGCGACTTGGTGGGCGATTAGGTGGAGCATTGATGTCGATCCACGCCATGAAGGGTGTGGAGATTGGGATGGGCTTTGAGGCGGCTCGGGTGCGTGGGTCGGACGTACATGATGAGATTGAATACGACCCAACTCGTCCAGAGACGGGTGGTTATCGGCGGCGCCGAAACAACGCAGGTGGGATGGAAGGTGGCATGACAACCGGTGAGCCCGTTGTTGCGCGCGTTGCCATGAAGCCGTTGAGTTCACTCCGTCGGCCTCTCGACAGTGTTGATACGAGGTCGAGAGAGCCGGCAAAGGCAATCCGTGAGCGTAGCGATGTTTGTGCCGTTCCGGCTGCGAGTATTGTTGGGGAGGCCATGGCCGCGCTTGTTCTGGCAGATGCATGGCTCGAGAAGTTTGGAGGGGACTCCCTTACAGACATGCGATCTAACGTGGAGTCTTATTTGGCACGCCTCATGCGCTCACCTTGAGTATACGTTGGTGAGGCTGATAGCTCGTAGTGTTTGGCTGGTAGGACTGTCGGGTGGAGGTAAAAGTACGGTAGGCCCGTTTCTAGCCGAGCGTTTGGGATTTCAGTTCTTCGACCTGGATTCTGTAGTCCAAGAATTGGCAAATGATACAATTTCTGGTCTCTTCCATGCTGGCGGAGAGTCGAAATTTCGCAAACTTGAAGCATCCGCGTCTGACGCGCTTCAGAAAAAACATGAAGTGGTCGTAGCTACGGGTGGTGGTTGGATGGCGCGCAACGACATCCCAAAGATATGGGAGGGTTGTATACGGGCATGGCTGCGTGTTAGTCCCGAAGTTGCACTCCAGCGCTTGGGGGAAGATGTCAAAAATCTTCGGCCGATGCTTGTAGGGTCTGAGCCGTTAAGTGTTCTGACGGGAATGCTTTTGCTCCGAGAGGGTGCCTATGCTGAGGCGGAAATTGAAGTGGATACGGTGGGGCGGCGGCCTGAAGAGGTTGCGGAGGTGATCCATCATCGACTACTAGGTGATGACATCGAATCTGCCACACCCAATTTGAAAGAGGAGTTCGGGAAGAACACGTGAAAACCTTAGTGATAGTAGAATCGCCCGCGAAGGCAAAAACACTGGAGGCATACTTAGGCCCGGATTATCAGGTCGAAGCGTCGGTAGGCCATGTTCGCGATCTTCCAAAAAGTGGCTTAGGTGTCGATGTGGAAGCCGCATTTGAGCCTGAATACGTGATGATCGATGGCAAAGGGCCTGTTCTCAAAAAGCTGCGGGCGGCTGCGAAAAAAGCCGAATCGATACTGCTTGCTACGGATCCAGACCGGGAGGGTGAAGCAATCGCGTTTCACATTGCCGAGATGCTTGGAGCTTCCAAAGATGGAACTGGTGGCCGCTTTCGGCGCATCGCGTTCAACGAGATTACCCAAAGCGCTGTTCTCGAGGCGATCGAAGATCCCGTTACACTCGATCTAGACCGGGTTGAGGCCCAGCAAGCACGACGAATTCTAGACCGGCTGGTAGGCTACAAGTTGTCGCCTTTGCTCTGGAAAAAGATTAAACCGAAGCTCTCAGCTGGTCGTGTTCAGTCAGTTGCTGTTCGTCTCCTCGTTCAACGCGAACGTGAGCGTCGTGCATTCCGTAGTGCAGCTTTCTGGGATCTGCGCGCGAATTTCAATGTGGAAGGACGTGAATTCAAAGCGAATCTTCAGTCGGTTGATGGTGTTGCAATTGCGTCGGGCCGGGATTTCAATGAATCGACGGGTGCCTTGAAAGCTGGACGCGATGTTGTACTGCTCAGTGAATCGGACGCCAATAAGCTGCGCGTTGCTTTAGCAGATGAAACATTTTCTGTCCACGCTCTCGAACAAAAGCGGTCTGCGCGCAGCCCCTATCCCCCCTTCACAACAGCTACGCTTCAACAAGAAGCCAATCGAAAGCTCAACGTCGGGGCGCGTGAAGCAATGAAGATCGCACAGGGTCTCTACCAAGATGGCTTGATCACATACATGCGAACAGATTCTGTCACGCTCTCAGATGATGCGATTCAAGGAATCCGCACACGTGTTGAAACGCGCTATGGTGGCGAGTACTTGAGCGATGAACCCAGACGATTCAAGACCAAGTCGAAGTCGGCACAGGAAGCGCACGAAGCGATCCGCCCGGCAGGAAACGGAATGCCAACTGCCACCGAACTTGGATTGACCGGAAAACGTAAGGCCCTCTACGAATTGATCTGGAAACGTACGATTGCCACCCAGATGGCTAAAGCACGGCAGCGGCACATCACGGCCAAGATTGGTGCAGATGGCTCGATCTTCCGTGCTACCGGGAAAGTCATCGAGTTCGCCGGTTTCTTCCGCGCCTATGTCGAAGGTTCTGACGATCCGGATGCGGCACTTGAGGACCAGGAAGTTGTTCTGCCTGATCTACGTGAAGGCCAGGAATTGGATGACGTGTCGCTTGAGAGCTGTAGCCACGAAACGAAGCCGCCTGCCCGTTTTACCGACGCAACACTCGTAAAAGAGCTTGAAAGTGATGGCATTGGTCGACCTGCCACCTATGCAGACATCATCTCAAAGATTCTTGACCGTGGATATGCTGAGCGGAACAAAAAACAGCTTATTCCGACATTTATTGCTTTCGCGGTTACCCGATTGCTCGAACAGCATTTCCCTGATCTCGTCGACACCGGGTTTACAGCCGAGATGGAGGAATCGTTAGATGAAATTGCCCGCGGAAATGTGGAATGGCGCACATATCTGGCCGATTTCTATAACGGATCTGAAGGGTTCGAGGCACGTCTTTCTGAGAGGGAGGGGGCGATCGATCCACGCGAAGCGTCCACAGTTATACTGAGTGATCTGACACCCTCAATCCGAATTGGTAAGTATGGACCATTTTTGGAGTTGCAGCGTGAAGACGAACGCCTCACGGCGTCGTTGCCCGAGGGGGTTACGCCAGCCGATTTGAGCGAGGCAGAGGCAATCGAACTCCTTGAACGACAAGCAGAAGGGCCAGATCAATTGGGTGCGGATCCTGAGACAGGTGAGCCAATCTTCCTGATGACGGGGCGTTTCGGACCATATGTCCAACGTGGAGAAGTTGCCGAGGGTGGAGATAAGCCAAAGCGAGCATCGCTGCCGAAAGGCGTTGAACTTGAA
>CAJWLK010000020.1 GCA_913043255.1 uncultured Gemmatimonadota bacterium | reverse complement strand
CGGGCGCCTATCGAAAGGCCAACTCAATAGGTGTACCTGACCCCTGTTTTCAGATTTGTATCAAGAGCGCTGATCCCATCGGGCGGCTTACTGTCGTACCGAAGATCGAATGATACGGTAAGATCCAGCGCATCCGTTATCGATGTGGCGATTCGTACGTTTGCCAGAGTTCGGAGATCATTGAAGTTGTTGAGTGCGGGCTGCAGGTAGGTCGTAGACGTTAGTACCAGATTTTCACTGGGCACCGCACGTAGCGTAAGGAAATAGCTTCCACGCATCACGGTGGTCTCATTGTCATGGACCGCGGTCTTAGGGAGATCGAGTCGTTCATGTTCCAGCATGAGTGTGAGTCCCATGCCAAACTGTCCCCACTCTCCACTCGCAAACGAGGTCCGTGCCCCACCTCCCGTGACCACTCTGAAGTTGAGGAGTTGCGGCAAGTCGTAGTTCAACTGCCCATACCACTCCGGTGAGATTCTCTTCTTACGCCGGAAAGTTTGACGAAGATGGAGAAGCCCTGACGATGCGAAACGACTCCCACCCAGTAGGCCTAAGCCTCCATTCCCCACGATCAGGCTAGTTGCGGATTCCGTCACTCGGTAAAGGCGTCCGTTTAGACCGAGCTGGATCAAGTCCACATTTCCGGTCCGTAGTGTTACATCGCCACCAAACGCGCCCGAGTATCCAAGTGGAGAATCGTCACGCCGAAGCGCTTCTACGTTGACCTGAGCCGACACCGGGAAGGGAAGAACTACAGCGAAGGCAAGGAGTAGAGTTTTTTTCATTATTTAGAAGCCGCTAGTCTCAGCAACTGAGCTGGGCTTGGAAAACCGACCTGAACTAAGGCTTGAGATATCAATGCCATCAGGAGTTCGACCACTCACCATATCAGCCACAATTGTCCCAATTGCCGGTGCATGCATAAGTCCTGTCCCCGAAAAACCCGCAGCGGTGATGAGTCCCGGCAAGGACTCTTCAAGGACCGGAAGATAGTCAAACGTACCTGGATAGAGGCCGGCCCACCCTTCAACGATTTCACAATCTGGCTCCGTCAAACCGAAAGCTTTTGACACTTCACTCCGAACGCGCCTAGCCCAATCCGCAGAGTACTCTCGCGTATAGAGTTTCGGATCAGTCGATTCATCCCGTCCCATGAACCCTCCGATAAGTGCACGCCCTCCTCCATCAGGCCGTAAATGTACCTGTCGATCCGTATCGATGAGCCAGGGGAGTATGTCTGGAACCGGTTGAGTCGGTCGAACGATCAACAATTCATGGCGCCGTGAGACAAACGGCACCTTAAGGCCTGCATACCCAGCAATCACACCAGCTTCGGGCCCAGCCGCATTGATCACAAACTTAGCGGGAAACGGACCGGTTGAGGTTGTTACGCCTTCCACTCGTCCGTCTTGGATCAACACATCCTCTACCCGTACGCCGAGTTCGAGGTGTCCCCCCATATCGGCAAGGGCACGCTGGTAGCCGGCGATAACCGTATGATGATCGAGATACCCTCCTACCGGACAGTGGAGGCCGGTTGAGGCTTGGATTTGAGCAAGGTCTTTCCAGCGTTCACAGATGCCTGGACCGTCAAGTAAGTTTGTTGGGACATCAAGGTTCAGGAGCAGGTCAGCCTGATCTCGGAGTGTCGCCGAACACTGCATGCTCTGCGCCAAAAACAAGTGTCCCGTTTCGCGATACCTAGGGTCAACGCCGAAGCGGGTCGGAAAGTCCTCCCAAACGGGAAGGCTCATTCGCGTCAATTCGACATTCATCTTCGAGCCATGGGCCAGCCGGACACCACCACCGGTCTTGGTTGACTGGCCAGCCCCAGGCAAGTGGCGCTCCAGTACAACGACACGCGCACCCGCTCGTGCCAATTCGTAGGCTACGGAAAGCCCGATGACTCCCGCGCCAATAACTGCAACATCCAAAGTTGTTCGATTCAACGGGAACGTAACCCTCGTTTCAAGGAAACTCCTACCAAAGGTTCTTGGTCATCGAGCTCGGCCCACAGCCCTACTCAGGTGAAATGTTCTGTACGGACGTATCCCACTCTTGTGGTCTTAAAGTGTTTTGTGGGGAGTCCCATGCTATCGAGTATATCTTCAACCTCTTTGGAGACATTACCGTAAATCTCAACGGAAAGATCGTCTGCAAGCGGAGCGTGTTTCCCTAAATATTCCGCAGCATATGGGTTTGATGCATGCATGAGAAATGCGTTGCTATTCTGAAACACTTCGGTCCATGTGAAAGCCAGGGGATCATCGGGATCTGAATCAAAGTTATGAATTAACAGGCCTGGTGTGTTTACTTCAGCCGCCCTATCAACTTCGTCTGCAATATCTAGGTATTTTTCAACCATACCTTCTTTCACCTGAACACGTGCGATAATAATGAATGGATTCTCACCTGTAGTGTTTTCCATATAATTGCCTGACCTGTTTAAAAGATGATGTATCATTACTCTTTATATCCTACAACAATCTGGAGCGACTTATTCACTCGACTACCATATTAAAACTTTACGCCCTGACCGCCTTGTCCTTCTTGGCATTAGACCTGCTGTGGCTAGGTGTCTTAGCCAAAGGGTTTTATCAACAACATTTAGGCCATCTTCTAAGGCCTGATGTTATTTGGGTCGCCGCCCTGATCTTCTATTCAATCTTCGTCGCAGGGATATTGGTATTCGCTGTTCTACCCGGACTTAAAATCGGATCGCGCAAACATTCGCTAGTGTTAGGAGCCTTCTTAGGCCTCGTCACATACGCGACATTTGACCTGGTATGCCTGGCACTACTAAACGACTTTCCGGTCATAGTAGTTTATGTCGACTTGGTATGGGGTGTTGTTTTGACGACTAGTGTTTCGGCTGCAGGATACGGATTGGGGAGATGGCTAGGGTTTGATGAGATTGAAACCAAAGCTGGCGAATGAAAAAAGTCCTGCTAGTTGTGATCACATCAATAGCGCCTGGGTGTGGACCACCAATCGGAGACCTCTCTTCCGCTGGCCCCGCTGACCCGCTCACAGGCACCGGAGCAGTCGAACGACTATTCCTAGCAAGACAGTCTTTCGAACGAGCAGATGGACCCACAGTGGTCCCCGACCAAGGTTTTGCATTACCCGTGGGCGCGGCCTCATCACTCCATCAGCTTGAAGGCCGTTTAAGCTTATCACCTCTTACAGGGCGCACCGGAGTCCGTGTAATTGAAGGCAACTACCTGGCATCTCTCACGGAGCGCGATACAGCTCGTCCAGATAACACCTTACCCAACGATGAGAAGCTCCTGCAGGCCGTACGTCTCCCGAGAATCACTGTCGACTGGATCCAACACGGAAGCCATCTAATTCCAGCGAACCGCGGACTCGTTTACAGCGGGGATCCCGTTTGGAACTACATCGTCGGCCCAGGGCGCGCCTGGTCCGAATTGGATGACGATGGCTGGTCACGCGCTTCGGCTCCGTTCGCACTCGTGGAGCGCGACCAGAACTGTGTGCACAATGGCGTCATGACTTTTTTATTCAACAGCCAGGCTGTCTCTGATGTGCGCTATCAGATCACGCAAGAGAACTGCCGTTATCGGAAATTCGATCTCTGGGGAGTGGCAACGGCGAGTTACGATCCAGGGCCCGTGGCGCAAGCCGAAGAGTTGCGACGCGCCTACGATGACGAAGTCGCACAACGTGTACCCGTCCGACAGATAGGGGATCTCTTCAGTGAACTCCCCGGGATGTCAGTCGACGCCATGGCATTGCTTCCCGAGATCGAGCTTGAGCACCTCACCGTACACGGGGTAGAGGTAGAGGGCATCCACTACCGTGGACGAGTACGAACACGGACGGGCGACTACCCTTTCCCGGAGAGCATGCGCTTACCCTCATACTCGACCGCAAAAACTGCGTTCGCTGCCGTAGCCTTGATGCGCTTAGCTCAGCGCGACGGAATCGATATGATCCGCACGCGAGTTACGGATCTAGTGCCCGAGGCAGCTGCATCTCCACAGAATTGGGCAGGTGTGACCTTAGAAGACCTGCTCGACATGGCCACTGGTCACTACCGCGAAATCACCCCTCATGCCGACGAGGGCGATGACTTGACAATGGCCGGTTTTTTTGGAGAAGAAGCGCTCCACGCCAAGTTGGAAGCATCGCTAAGCTATCCACGTAAAGAGGAGCCGGGACGGGACTGGGTTTATCACACGACAGATACGTTTTTATTAATAGAAGCACTTCAGAACTATCTTCGGGTTCATGACGGAAACCACACCGATGTCTTTCACCTCGTTCGCGACGACGTCTTCATTCCATTAGGGCTCAGTTCGGGTAGTTTCGAAACACTCCGTACCGACAACTCTACAGAGGGTCTTCCATTCGGAGGGTTTGGTCTGTTCTGGTCGACCGATGACATTATCAAAATGGCGACATTCCTCAACCGGGATAACGGTCGTATTGGCGCAGATCAGGTACTTCACCCCGGCATGCTCGCTGCCACAATGCAACAAGATGTGGAAGATCGCGGCCTAAGAACCGATTGGGGCCGATACAACAATGGTGTCTGGGCATATACGCTCGAGTCGAGGGAACCTGAGGTTGACTCCACATGGATTACACAGATGCGGGGATTTGGAGGTATTATCGTGGCAATGCTTCCGAGTGGAGCCTCCTATTACTACTTCAGTGATGGTGGCCAGTTTTCAGCCGATCGTGCCGTGACTGAGTTGGACCGATTGTTCCACGCCATCGGTAACCGATGAGCGTCACGTACAGCTAGGAGGACGTACGGAAACTTCAGGCGGGCGCGAACGCGAGGTTTTGAATCGAGGGATCCGTCTACGGTCCCTATTCTCTCTCTCCTTCGGTACGATTGTTGGGGTCGGTTGGATCACGGTCATGGGTGCATGGTTGAGCGGTGCCGGCGCGGTCGGTGCGATAGTCGCATTTGTCGTCGGAGGCCTCGTGATGCTCGCAATAGGTCTGTGTTATGCTGAAATGGCCGCGGCGTACCCTGTCTCGGGCGGCGAGCTTGCATATGTTTTTGAGGCATGGGGCATACCCTGGAGCTTTGCAGCCGCATGGTTCCTCGCGTTCATCTACATCTTCACTACCTCCTTTGAGGCTATCTCAGTTGAGTGGTTGGTGTCAGCACTCATACCAGGGTTTGGCGGTCCAACCATCTACACACTGTTTGGCCAAGAAGTTCGTCTGTGGAGCCTCGCCCTGGGCCTCGGAATCATGACCGTAATTTCCATGATCAACTATCGTGGCGGAAAGACTGCGGCTTGGTTTCAAGACTTGATGACGTTTTGCCTAGTTGTCACTTCCGGCATCTTCATTGTGGCCGGCTTGATTGGTGGCGATTTCGCTAATCTGAGTCCGGCCTTTGCCGGTTCTACACCCCGGGCAGCGTTCGCGGGAATCATCATCGTCTTAGCCGGAATCCCGTTTTGGTTCTCAGGGTTCGATGCGATCCCACAGGCCATGGAAGAGGTCGAGGAGGGGGCCAAGCTCAAATTAGTACCTCGTGTTATGGCCATGGCGATCGGATTTGCACTCGTGTTCTACTGCCTTGTCATTCTCGCCGCGTCCGTCAGTGCACCTCGGCCTGACATTCTTGCGGCAGAACTCCCCGCGGCCGCAGCGATCGAAGCCGCTTTTGATTCGCCGTGGCTCGGTCGCATCGTTTTAATCGCGGGACTCTGCGGTCTCATCACAACATGGAACGCGCTGTTCTTTGCAAGCACTCGAGTCGTGTTCGCGCTTGCCCGGGCGCGCATGATTCCGTCGCGTTTTGCGAACGTCCATGACCGCTATGGATCGCCTGGGGCGGCAGTAGTATTTGTGGGTGTGGTCGGCGGTATCGGCGCACTATTCGGGCGCAACGCAATTATGATTATTGTCAGCGGGGGCGCTATCTCGATGGCGTTCGTTTTCCTTCTTGTCGTACTCGGAGTTATCAAGCTCCGTTCAACTCAGCCTGATCATCCACGCCCCTATACGGTACCGGGCGGAAAGCCCTTTCTCTATATGAGTGCAGGGCTTGGGGGTGGCCTCTTCATAAGTGCGATCTATGAGACATTTCTCGCTGCAGGGGGCGGCGTTCCCCCAGAGTGGATCGTGCTCGGTGTTTGGGCAACAATCGGCCTGTTCTTCTTCCGTATGGCTGCGCCAATGCGTGCCAAGGTCAGCGAATCCGAAATGCGATGGCTGATTTTGAATGAGAAGAGAGTCCCCCCATACGATGAGGACGACTGACGGCGATAGACGAACAGCCCACCGGGAGGGCTACCAGCAGGTCATACCATCTAGTCTGTAGAAGGGTGGTCGTTTCTTGTGCAGCGTGGGTGGTCTCCTGAAGCCTTCTTTTTGCTTTCTCTCTTACCCAGAGCAACACCTATCGCTAATCCGACCGCCAATCCAACAGCAAAGGTTCCACCGTCCATGTTTATTCCATTCAGTAGAGGGTTAGGGTGCGGCAGGGGCGATTGGCGTGCAGAGGACCAAGAAATGGTACAGTTTTTCGCCCACCTTCCTAAATACGGCATCACTCACTGTCAATTCTGCATCGGTATTAAGAGAGACCGATGAATCGTAAAAACTGAAGAGACAGTCTGCTTGCCCTTTCCGGAAACGAAGTGAGCCCTCATTCGGAGCATCACGCGGCTCCGGAGTGCGAATCCAAGCATCCGATTGAAGCGAATCGAAGAAGCTTTTCAACAAATTTCGTGGTGACTGTCTTGTTGCTCCTGCAGATGTTACACGGCACCCCGGGGTGACCAATTGGGTTCGCCAATCATTTATGGTATCGGGCTCGGTCAGGCTTGCCATCCCAGCCACGCCCTCAATAAAGCGCTCTGCGTCTAGGCAAAGGTCCACCTGGGCTGCCCTGGAGTCTTGGGCCTCCAAAACACCAGGACCAGCTATCATCAGAGCGAGAAGCAGCGTTCTCCTCACCCGATAACGAGGGTCCGTGGAAGCTGCGCGTTGGCCTCAAGGAAAGTCAGCTTTGGCTCTAGTTCCTCGGCAGTCGGTTGTACATTCCCCTTCACGTCAGTTACCCGGGAAGTCACGGTGTGCTCACCTGGGGTGGCGTTGTCCCATTTGTAGTTGAAGAACTTCCAGCCGTATTTCTCGCTGGCCGTTTCCGGATCGAGGGTCGCCGCCTGCCATGGGCCGTCGTCTATCCTGACTTCGACTGACTGGATGGGCGTGCCGTCGTTCAACACTACGCCGAACACGTTGTGCCGGCTGCCGTCGGTGGTCACCCGTGCGACAAACGACTTCAGCCGCATTTTACTGATTGCCGTCTCTTTCCACTTCATTTCACCGTTAACCATCTCGCCCTTCAAGGTCCGGTACGAACGGGCTTGCCACTTTCCGAGGTATTGATCTTCCTGAACGTGGATCTCCGACAGCCATTTTACGTTTGGTGCACCGTACCATCCGGGAACTAGCAATCGGAGTGGACTCCCTTGATGGGTGGTGAGCGGTTCATCGTTCAGCGAGTAGGCTAAAAGTGGCTCGTCTGATAGCGCTTGATCTCGTTCAAGGCTTCGGCCGTACTGTTGATCTACGGTGTAGGTTCCGCCCCGGAAATCGACCTCTTCTTCGCCATGGTCGGCCCCGAAAAATACAAACTCACGGGCTTCGGATTGCACCCCGGCCCGCTCTAAGACCGCCCGCAATGGGACGCCCCTCCAAAGACCGTTGCTTGAAAGACCGTTCACCGGTCCGCGATTGCCCGAGCATTCAAACCCGAAGACAAGTTCACGACTCGACATCGAGTGGAGGTCAGCGAGCGAGAGCGCCAATGGCTGATCCACGAGCCCAGACACTCTCAATCGATACGTCGCGGTGTCGATCTCGGGGTGTCCATAATGCTGTGTGGTGAAGAACTGGTCGTTTGGGGTGAATGCCTCGTTGATCGTTCGGACATCGATGATCCGCCGCTCCGGTGATCGCGCTAGTGTGAGGGTCTCGGGCATGTCGGTGAAGGGCACTACAGCCTGTTCTTGCGCAAGGACCGGAAAAGCCCACTCCGGCAGGCCAAGAACGCCCAATCCCGCAAGAGCGATGCTTTCTTTTAGCATTTCACGACGGGTGGTCTGTTTTGTCATGTCAGATACCTCTCGAAGAACGTTTTCGTTTCCGGACCAGAGTATGTCGCCACTCACGGGCACGACAGACTCAGCCTCGACAATCTACGCGCAGAGCTTCGCTCTGGTGGCTCCCATCGGACATCCCAAAACGGAAGGTCCAATCTAACAGAAAGCCCTCCTCACCAACTCCGGGCGATCGAACTATATCGGGAGTCGAAGTCAGAGTCTCACCTGCCCGAATTCGATCTACCCCCCACAGGTCCTGTAACATCAGTGGCGACAGGTCCTGTGGGGGGCCAGGTTGGGGTTGCAGGACGCTGGTTTCCCATACGGCGAAATCGCCAGCAGACCCACCAGTGGCCTCTGCCGTCAGTGTATACTTACACTCCCGTCGTTGACTGTCAGGGTGGTGTATTATTGAGTAAGAGAATGTGACACTCAGTGGGGCAGTGGGTTCGTTCGACCCTCCGAAGAACGGGTCAGTACACCCGAGGACCATCAGGGAGAGAAGCAGGGTTTTTCTCATGGCTACTTTCCGTCCTCCAAGAAGCTAGAGTCGATCCAGGTTAATTTACCCCTTCTAAGATTGCCAATATTCGCTGTATCTCCATTACCGTCGCCAGATCCCAATACCATCCTCATAGTCAATGCGAGTACCAAATGGAGCAGAAAGATCAGCGAGGTTTTTGATGATTTTTCGCCCCAGACTTTCCGGAGCAAGGCGTGGGGTGCCTCGTTGCGACCGAGGAGCTTTCCAGCCGAGTTCAATCGGATACAGACGAATCTCCACAACCTCATCCCCTTCGAACTCTGCTACCGCAACTACACTCTCGTACCACTCGGAACCGATTGGGAATCCGGTCGTTGGATTGCCATTCTCGTCAACCTGAAAACGCGTGTCGTAAATCTCAGATGCGAGCTTTTCCAATGGGAGCCCGTAACGGGCCCGTTGATCGGAGGGCATGGGATCAATCGTCTCGTTCTGGAAGATGAAGTTTCCTAACGAGTAGAAAATCGGTCGACCCTTATAGATTTCGATGCCCCGGAGTTGATGAGGGCCGTGAATGGCCATTGTATTGGCACCCGCATCGATAATCTGATGAGAAAACTCGACCATCCAGTCGGGTGGAAGCACTGAGTCGTTTCCGGGTTCATGCGAATGGCTATTCACGACTACATAATCGGCTTGGTCTGTGGCGTTTCTAACTTCATGAAGAACCCGCTCCCGGTCGACATCATTCAAGCTCACTACTGATCGGTCCTCGTCGCCAGGAACGACTGTTGTGCCGAAAACTCGAACACCAGCGCTAGGGTCATCTGAAACGTTCGAGCCTTGGGCACGGGCAGCTGCGCGAAGAGCATCCATCGTAACAGAGGAACCTTCGTACAGCCTGTTGAGACGAAGGGCATTTAATCCGGGCCGTCCTTGAACCGTTGGGCCGGTAGCACCGGCACGCGACATTGGGGTGTGTGTCGAAGCCATTCCAATGAGAGCCACTCGTCCTTTCGGTGTCTCTAAATATCCTGGCCGACTTGCCCAACCCAAATTGTCACCCGATCCTGAGTGGACTAGCCCCCACTGGTCGAGCAATCGATTCGTAAGCTGCATTCCCTCGACGCCGTAGTCGGTTGTGTGATTGTTCGCTCGGTTGAAGAGGTTGAATCCCATACTCGCCAAATCCTTCAACGTTTCGGGGGAGGCCACTTCGTAGTTTCCTCCGTTTTCAGCAGCTGGCCAACCCTTGAATTCAGTGAGTCGAAATACCGACTGCTCGAGGTTCAAGAATGCGGCGTCAGTGTTCCGGATAATATTGGCCATATCATGAAACGTGGGGTCTCCTTGATGATCAAACTGGATGAGCCGCCGGTTCATGATCACGTCGCCGACGGCGGATAGAGTCCAGCGCGTATCGGGGCCGATGGGAGAATGACTTTGGGCACTCACCGAAGTGGACAGAAAAACCGCGGTGAGCACACTGGCCAAGAACAATGGTATTCTGTTCAAAAGAGCCTCACAGGTCTCATAAAAGATCGTTTCACCTATATGGAAAGAGTATTGAGCCCCCCCTGTGTCGTCTAGCACATGTGCCTCCATCAACGGTGATGCGATGTTAAGATGTGCAAACATTAGTCGGTCTACGTGCGAGACCGAGTAGTATTTGCACAGATAGTTGGCCCCATCTCGACAGGTCCGAGTAATGGAGAAAAGAGTAAAGCCAAGGTGGTTGCAGAGGGTCGCGCCCAAGGTAGGCAAGCAGGCTGCCAACCACCTACGGGTCAAAGCAGAGTCCTATCCTTATCACGCATTCGAGCGCAGCCAACTCATAGCACAAGCAAAAGAGTTCGAGCACGAAGAGATGTTCGCGTCGATGAGATTTGTCGAAGAAGTGTTGACCGGACGTTGGACCAAAGACTGGGGCAAAGACTTTAACGAAACCCCCGACCAGCTATTCAAGCAACTACAACAATGGATAGACCTTGAATCGGAGAAAAACGAAATCGGTCGGGAAAACCCCTACATCGACGGGTTGAAGTGGAGCAATAAAGTGAGTGGGGGGTGGATAGAGGAGTAGGGTTTCTCCATGGTACGGCACTCCATATAGTCCGTTACGGCTTGCATTTACCTCAACTATGGAACTTTAATTTGTATGATTTTGGGAGTTGCTATCGGTGCAGCTCTTGGTCGCCCCTCCAGATAACCGGACAGCACTATGAATAAATCCTCACTTTTCTCCTTGGTTCTCGTCGTGATTGGCTGTACTACTACAGACCAGGCGACGCAAGACACGCGATTCATGTACAACCCTGACTGGTCGATACCGGCCGGTCCGGTCCAAATCGCAGACCACATTTACCAGGTTGGCACTGCTACGCTCACATCGTTCCTCATCACGTCCGACGAAGGCCACATCCTGATCGACGTTCCACTCGAGGAAAATGTCGGCTTGGTACTCGAGAACGTCCGCAAACTCGGGTTCGACCCTTTAGACATCGAGATTCTGCTCGGAAGCCAAGCGCACTACGATCATGTCGGCGGGTTTGCGTTGATGATGGAGGAGACGGGCGCCGAACTCATGCTCAGCGAGCTTGACGGTGAACTCGTGGCGAACGGGGGCCGGGGAGACTTCTTTCTGGATGACAAGGGGCTTTTCCCTCCAGCGCATTCGAGCCGCACGATCTCCCACTTGGAAACTGTCACGATCGGGAGCCACACCCTGACTGCCCACCTCACCCCGGGGCACACAAAGGGGTGCACCACATGGAGTGGCGAGTTCACAATCGATGGCGAGCCAGAGATGTTCGTGTCCATTTGCAGCCTGACCGCGCATCCAGGATATCGCCTCGTGGGCCCGGATCCTTCTTATCCGGGTATCGCCCGCGACTTCTGTCAAAGTATCGCTTATCTCCGAGACCTGTCGGCCGATATCTTCGCTTCGACGCACACCGAGTGGTTCAACTTGGAAGAGAAGACGAAGGCTTTTCAAGACGGGAATCGTCGGGCGTTCGTTGATCCCGAAGGGTACATGGCATTCATCGACGATTCTGATCGGGCCATTGCACAGAAGTTGATGGAAGAGGGAGAGCCCGACGGCTGCGAGGCCGTGATGGCTGGAGAAGATGGCTAAGGAGAGAAGGGGCGAAGAAGCGTCGCCCCCTAATCACCGCGGGGCAAGCTAGCCTCGACTGTTTCACACTACGCTAAAGAGGTCAAGTATGGGAACAAAGAAACTCGTGACGGGAATCGTTGCTGGCTGGATTACCATGTTTGTCGTCGGCTACCTGATCTTCGACATAATCATGGCTGGCTTCTACGCAAACAATGCAGCGGCGGCTTTCGGTGTAGGCCGAGATACAATTCTCTGGTTGCCCATCGCACTAGGCATCGCTTCACTTTCTATATTAGTTACGGTCTGTATAGGGTGGTCGGGGGCCAATAATGCTGCAGCGGGCTTCAAGGTTGGGGGGTTGGTCGGTTTCCTTGTTTGGCTTGGGATAGGCTTAATAGATAATGGTTACAACACTGTCTCCACGACGATTTTCCCACTGGTGGATGCTTCGATGGAGATGATTCGGACCGGAATCGGCGGGGCGGTAATCGCCTCTGTTCTGGGGAAGTCAAAGGGAGCCTGATCCAGCCTTAACAGCTACAGAAGTGCTCAAACCAAACGAATGGCCCTCGCGGGACAGGTAGCGTCTCGCGAGACCTCTCGTTGGTCACTGATTCGGCATGCGCCGTCCTCTCATCCACGACACACCGGCTGCCACGAGGTCAACCTCAAGCTGTCTCAGATCATTTTCGGGTACGGGGGTCGCGCACAGGGGGTCAGTGAGGTGATCTTGCCCGTGCACCACCTCAATCTCAGGTCATTTCACCCAGGAGAAGATTCGTTGTCTAACTGCGAGTACGGCCGCTGTGGAACTAAAGGTCATAGAGAGAGAGAGAAACCTTCTTGGCAAGCACAGGTCGTACTACGCATCTGGGCTGAAAAGTCGCCACAGACATGGAAGGATTGGAAGGTCTGTAAGCATTGTTGCGACCTAATGATCCATGACCTGCAGGTCGAAGAGATGGGTTATGAAAAACACCTTCTTTCAAAGGCAGAATCACAATAGCCACTACCAGCTACGATCTGTCCGTCTCCAACCCAATCCTCACCACGTCCACCAATTAGATTCCTAGTGAGATGCCGGACCAAGGTATTCATCAAACCAATCGAGCGTTTCCCTTGTGATATCGACGAAAGGCAAGAGGTGTCCTCCCGGAGCAATGTAGTGCCTCTTTTGTTC
Organism: uncultured Gemmatimonadota bacterium; assembly: GCA_913043255.1. GTDB lineage: Bacteria > Gemmatimonadota > Gemmatimonadetes > Palauibacterales > Palauibacteraceae > Palauibacter. The sequence continues at coordinate 4,736 of CAJWLK010000020.1, read as the reverse complement.
TGGCGACGTTCCCAGGAAGTCGTGGAAAGGCTTTGCCGAAGTATCCAAGGGATAAATTTGATCGTACTCTCCGTTCATCATGAGCACGGGTATCGTAACCCTTGGGAGAAAATTGAATGGATCTGAGATCGGTTGAGTCGGTAGCGGGCTTAGTCCAGGAACGTTTAGTGCTGCTGCTTTAAATCGATCTTCAACGGCCAGCATTATACCGGCCATTCTGCCGCCCCAACTAAGTCCATAGTATCCGAATGAATTCTTGTCGACTTCCGATCTGGTCTCAAGATAATCAAGTGATCTGCCTAGGTCCTGACGCCACTGAAGAAGGTGTTCTCTATGATCATTACTCGGATCTTGAAGCCGGTAAAAATAATCGTCCTGTCTTTCATAAGTGCTTTTATATATAGGCTGAGCCGCCGCCCTCCCACTTCTGACTAGCATGGACACGACCGAACTTATGTTTCTCGGAAATTGTGACGCGCTAAGGGCACCAGAGCCAGGGTAGATAAGGATCGTCTGTAATGGACCTTGAGCCTCAATCGGTCGGAAATAATAGAGGACCATCCGGTCGTCACCGTACCCTGCGTCGAAGGTGATTTTCTCTCGCACAGCAGTAGCCAGTGTGTCGGACTCTTCGATGACTGCGTTTAGAGGGGTGTCATCATAGGAATATGTCCTAACAAACTCAGCAAAAAGTTCGTCTGAGGCGGGAGTTTCGGCATAGAAGTCCTTCGTTATTGGTTCAATCGGGCGATTGGCAATCGCAAAAGCCGCCGGGTCACCCAGATTCGACATGAGTCGAAAGCCGTTTGTCTGCGATCTATCGAAAGGATATTGAGCATTTGTCAGTGCAAATAGGTAGGCCTCATCATTCCAGCCTCCTCCAGCTGTAAACCGCAGTTCTCCCGTGGAGTTATGTAACCACTCACGAGCGTTCCCAGCCATATCGAAAACTCCGAAAGCGCCAACTCCCGTAAATCTCCCTACTTCGGCCGGCCCATCACCCAGCAAATTACTTTCAGGTACAATCATGCCTGACATAGCTTGACCGGAAGCTCGGTACCAGTGATAGACTGTCGGCAGTGATCTTTCAGTGAATGCTGCATAAGCAGCAGCTTCGTACCAACTCACTCCAGTGACCGGGAAATTGCTTTCACCTTCAGGGTGTCTTCCAGCAGCCCAAGTCGCCGGACCCGGCCTATTGGTCTGGTCCACGAAAAGATCCATCGCTTCAGACCAGCTGTATTCGACCCCTTCATTTATGAACGGGTAGGTCCAATATGTTTCGGTTTCATAACCTCCAGCGTCGACGAAGCTTTGATACTCGGCATTTGTCACTTCGTATCGATCAATAAGGAATTCGCCCAAGCTCGCTGGCACGTTTGCGGTCAGTCTAGCTTCCACCACAGCTGGACTAAGATTTCCAGCGGGTATGTAGATTGAGTTTTTATTTTCCGACTCAGCAGTTCTAAGAGCCACTCTGCGATTCCCACCCCGCCATCCCAGCGTATGCGACACATATCCCTCTAACTCAACGTCAATCAATAGTCCGGTTCTCGGGGCCGTCCATTCGAGGGGAGTGACTCCGATTTCCACTGGTTCGCTACCAGGCTGATCGTAATGCCTCCAAGAGACAGTGGCGCCTTCGGGCGTTGAGGTGATCATTGAAGTGGTCGACGCAGATTCAACCAAGGAAGCTTTTACTGAATCAGGAATCTGAGCGGGAAGACTTAGGGCAAGTTCATACGCCTCAAACCAATTCCCAACGTCCATGGCGTTTTCAACCTGTGCCACTGCACTAAGGACCGAAGAGCCGGATCCTAGCATTGCTCGGTTCTGGCCTGTGAGCATCCACCCTCCAGCTATCACGCCCCAGAGAGCCAAGGCTCCTATCGCTCCCAATGCAGTCTTTTTCCAAAGGCTCAATCCGCTTGTATCACTTCCTGTCCCCGACGAGCCTTGCGTACGCTCATTCAGATCCCGGGCTTGTATGAACGCAGTCGCTAGAACAAAAGGAAATCCGAGGAGGAGGAACCCTAGCGCTACACTAGCGAACCAGTCGGGCAGATCCAGGACGCTCGTCATCGTACCTACCACCGTCAGCACGCCCCAAGATCCGATCACGTAAGTGCCCAATACCTGCCAGACTGACTTGTGCCTTATGTGTCGTATGAAATTCCTGATTCTATTTTCCTCACGGTCCGCCATGCGATTCTCCTCCATCTGGTCCGTTACAGCTTCCCTAACCCTGCATAAGCCTCAAAAGGCTCGCAATAGTGGGCAACATTTGAGCAAAACACGGATGTAGATATCTTGCGCAAGCCTTATGGCCCTACAGTCATTTCGTAATCCACTCTATTCGGAGGACTCTCATGCTCGGACTCAGAAGCGTCTCTTCACTCATCCTCGCAGGCAGTATGGTTGCGTGTGCGGCGCAGACTGCACCCATAAACCACGAGACAGAGCGTTCTCAATTGGAGGCGGCGAACGTGGCCTTCACCGGGGCTATTTCGGCATTTGACTTGGAAGGAATCATGTCATGGATCGCAGAGGACGCGCTCTTCTATCCACCAGACGCCGAGATGCTCTCTGATAACGATTCGGTACGTGACTTCTTCGAAGCGGGCCTGTCGGATCCGAACGCAGCCGCCGAGTTCGAGCACCTGTCATCCGCGATTTCGGACGACGGGAGCATGGGCTACACAGTCAGCTTGCTCCACTATACCTACACAGCGCCGGATGGAAGCGTTACCACAGACCACGAGCGAGACCTCCACATTTGGAGGAAAGACAGTTCGGGCAATTGGAAGGTGACGCTCGACATGTGGAACTCTGGCTCTGGCGAGATGCAGTAGTCGAAGAGCGGCGTGGTCCGTGATCCTGATCAGGTTCGAGCGCCACCAGCATCTACTCCACCACAACTACGAAGGCAAAAGCCCTTGAAGTCCTGAGTAGGCTTTAGAGGCTATCGCCAGAACAGGTACCAGAGAATTACTAGAAGAGCCACTGCTTGTACTAGAATCGTCCCATAGAGGAATTTTTTTGAGGGTGGAGTGGAGAGAGCCATCAGCTAGTTGCCGTCTTCGAGGTCAGAATCCTCTTTCCGCTCAGTTTTCACAAACAAACCAAACATTCCAAAGATTGAAAACGCCAGAAGGAAAAACAGAAATAGTTGAGAAAAATAATCTCTATTCAAATCACCCGATAAATATTTTTCAATACCAAGACCAAGCATTACAACTGTACAAATTGGGAGGAAGAAAACAAAAAACTTCAACCACAAATTCATATTTTTCCAGTTTTGAACTTTATGACCCAACATTCGACACTCCCAGAAAGTGTTGATTCAGCATTCAGCCCTCCTCAAATGAGCAAAACTCTGCTAGTTCCCGTCTTCGAGGTCGGGAGGGCAGGGGTCGTAGGTTATGGTCTCGCCATTCTCGACCCATTCACCGCACTGCTCACCCATGTTGAAGGCCCCCTTTTCCGCCAGTTGCCCGTTCTCGTGAAAGAACTCATACGGGCCATTCTTTTTCATGGGAGAATTCCTGCGGCAATAGCTACTGCGGGAAAACATCTCATAACAACCTCCATCTAGTCCGTTACGGCCTCCCTAACCCTGCATAAGCCTCCACAGGCTCGCAATAGTCTGCCATCGGTTGAGCAAAACACTGTTGTATATATCCGTCGGAGTCCCAAGCTCTACGGGGGGGGGTCGGGGGTACTGGGGTCGGCTCAGGCGAATGTAGGGTAGGGGGTCGACCTGTGAGGACTAGTCCATGTCAGCAATGGTGCTAGGGCTTACCTACGGTGAATATTATACAAACCCGAAGATTAAAGGGGGGGGGGGACTATGCTGAACCGATTTCTGGGTGCTCTCGTTGGAATAACCGTGACATTTGGTTCGGTTGCAGGCCCTGTGACTGGACAGTTCGTGGTCACTGCCCCACTAAATGACCACGACTACGGAGATTTCTTTCAAGAGTTTTACGCTGGATTGGCTACGGAACTCAACTCAACATTTGCGTTACCCCAGAGAGTCAATCTCACTTCTGCACTTTGTGGCCAACCCAACGCATTCTACGACCCTGAAGGACGACAAATCATCTTTTGTTCCGAGATGGTCGATTTGCTTATTCAGGGATTGGACGCGGGCATGGATGAGTCGATGCAAGAGCTTGTGCTCAGTGCCCAGATCATTTTCCTCGCAAGCCACGAACTAGGGCATGCTTTAGTGCATGTCTTGGATTTACCTGCCCTAGGTCAAGAAGAAGATGTGGCAGATCAATTGGCTGCCTTGCTCCTGACCGATGAACCGATACTCGCCATGTGGGCGGCCGACATGTGGCGGACCATCTCGGGTCTTGCTGGGGGAGGTCAGCTAAACTCTAGTGCCTTCGCGGACACTCATGACTTGAATGAACAGCGATACTACAACGTCATGTGCTGGGCCTATGGGGCGGACCCGCTGGTCCGTTCCTACATCGCTATTGCGTCTGAATTGCCGCCTGAGAGGGCGATGTCCTGCCAGCAGGAATACTCTCGGATGAGCTCCTCTTTTGAACGACTTCTCACGCCGCATCTGAAGGACCCGACAATGTGGGAGGAATTCAACCCACAGAGAAATGCGTCGGGTTATTGGCGTTTTATGGAATCCATGGGGGATTCGGAAGGGCAGGTTCGTTGCACATCTTCGGGTACGATTAGCCTATGGCAGACAGGGGGTAATATTCGGGGCG
>CAJWLK010000019.1 GCA_913043255.1 uncultured Gemmatimonadota bacterium | reverse complement strand
AAGACATATCCAATACACGGCGCGTCCATGCCGTCGTCCTCAGTGGAGAGCTGCTCGACCGAGATCAGCTGATCGCCAGCGCCCAACAACTCGTACCGTGAACATTTGTCCATGGTAGACCTGATCATCCGAAACGGTCAGGTGATCGACGGCACCGGCCGGCCACCTATCCAGGCTGATCTGCTGGTCAAAGACGGCACAATCGTAGGGATCGGCACAAATGGTGACATCGCAGCCCATGAAACATACGACGCAGCGGGTCATTACGTGTGCCCAGGGTTCATCGACATCCACAGTCATTCGGACTTTTCTCTGCTTGTGAATCGGCAGGCTGAGAGTGGCATTCGTCAGGGGATCACCACACTCGTGACTGGAAACTGTGGACATGGTCCGGCCCCCGCCGTGAACCAAAAACTGGCCAAACAGGTCACAATTGGATTTAGCGAGTCTTTTGATACAGAGTTCACGTGGGAGACATTCGCCGAATATATCGACACACTCTTCACGCCAGGACTTTCAATCAACGTGGCACCGCTGGTTCCTCATGGGAGCATTCGCATCGGTGTAATGGGATACGAGGCACGCTCACCCACTCAAAGCGAACTCAACCGCATGATGAGCCACGTAGAAGAAGCCATGTCTGCCGGGGCGGCCGGTTTTTCGACTGGGCTAGAGTACTCGCCCGGACAACACGCAACTGAAGACGAACTTGTCACACTTGCTGAAGTCGCTGCCCGACATAATGGCATCTATGCAAGCCACATTCGGAACCGTGCAGAAGGATTCGCGGCAGCTGTCAAAGAAGCACTTAATGTCGGGCGCAAGGCTGGGCTTCCAGTTCAACTTTCACATTTTGCGCCACGACCGTACGCAAATGATGGTTTCGATCGTATCCTCGAGATGGTCTATAATGCGCGGGACGAAGAAGGGCTCGAAATTGGGATAGATACGTTCCCAGACACGTGGGGGCCTGGACCTGTTGTCACACTCCTCCCCGCATGGGTATACGAAGATTCCCACGATCAAGTGTGCGAGCGTCTCTCATCTGATGAAGTTCTCGAAACTTGCCGGAAAGAACTGAAAGATCCAACAAACTACTTACTGCGGCTTGGTGGCCTCGAATCATTTTATCTCACATGCTCGAAATGTTACCCCGATCTCGTCGGTAAAAACTTCGTTGAAATCGCAGAAATCATGGGCGTAGATGAGACCGAGGCGATTTTTAGACTCTTACTTGCCGACGGACAGGATTATTACAACGTGATGCTTCGTCACGTCTATGCGACGTCGGACGACCTCGACACGCTGCTCTCCCAACCCATCTGTTGCCTTGAAAGTGATGGCGTCACGGCTGCAACCTATGGCGCTCTAAAGGATTACGTGTTTAATCGGGCAAGCTATGGCTACACAATAAGGTTCCTTCGCGAGTTTATACTTGAACGTGAAATGTTCACCCTCGAAGAAGGGATCCGGAAGATGACATCGCTTCCAGCTGACCAAGCTCGGCTCAGCGACCGAGGCAGACTACAAGAGGGGCTTGCCGCCGATATTGTTGTTCTCGACCTAGAGGCCGCAGCTGACAACTCAACCGACACTCAACCTGGGGCATATCCGAGCGGCGTTGAACTGGTCGTTGTAAATGGCGTGACGGTTCTCAAAGGCAATGACCATACGGGACACCTCCCCGGTCGTCGTCTTCCTACCTAATAACGCTCCCGTCCTTCGGTGGAAGTCCTCGCAGCTAAACTCGCCGACCTAATCTGGGGCCCGTGGACGATCGGACTTTTAGTAGCACTTGGCCTTTTAACCACGTTCGCTACACGTGCGATCCAGTTCAGGCGCTTTGGACACGCACTCCATCTCCTCAAGCAGGGAGCGCTACGTCGCGACCTTTCATCGGCCGAACCCGGCGATATTACGCCATTCCAAGCATTGACGACGGCAATGGCCGCCACAATTGGAAATGGAAACATCGCGGGGGTTGCAACGGCAATCGCCATAGGAGGGCCGGGGGCTGCCTTCTGGATGGCTGCGATCGCTCCACTAGGGATGGCAACTAAGTTCTCCGAGGTCTTCCTCGCCGTAAAGTATCGGCGCCGAAATCCTGATGGATCGATTCTCGGCGGACCCATGGTCTATCTCGCCGATGCAGCTGGTCGAAAAAACCTTGCGCTTATCTTCGCGTTCTGCGCCTGCTTTGGGGCCATCGGAGCCGGAAATCTCGCACAAGCCAATTCGATCTCACTCGTACTGTTCACCGAGTTTCACATCCCAACATGGTTGAGTGGGCTTCTCCTAACCGGTCTGGTAGCCGCAGTGATCTTGGGAGGCATCAAGAGGATTGGAAGTGTGGCGGAACGCCTTGTACCAAGCATGGTCGCCCTCTACCTAACGCTGGTCATCGTCATATTGATGATTAACGCACGGGCGGTACCAGCGGCCCTAGCATCGATCGTCTCATCTGCGTTCACGCCAGTCTCAGCTGTGGGTGGCTTTACTGGCGCCACAGTAGCACGAGCCATCGAATACGGTATTCGCCGGGGCGTGATATCCAGTGAATCAGGGGTTGGCTCAGCAGGTTTTGCCCATAGTGCAGCGATGACAACAAGCCCTGTCCGTCAAGGAACCATCGCCATGATCGGCGTCTTCATTGACACGGTGATCGTCTGCACGGCTACCGCACTTGTCGTGGTCGTAACAGGGGTTTGGAGTAATGGAGAACTAAGTACGGCCATGGTAGCATCAGCCTTTAACGCAGACATTCCATTTGGAGGTCTCGCCGTCGCATTGTGTTCGATGATGTTCGGGTTCACCTCATTGGTTGCTTGGGCCTACTACGGTGAACAAGCACTGAGATATTTTCTGGGCGGGGTGAGTATCGGTGCATGGTATCGCATCGGCTGGTGCGCTCTAACGTTCGTGGGCTCGATCTACGGAGTAAAACTCATCTGGGACGTCTCCGATTTCCTCATCGGGCTGATGTTAATCCCGAACGTGATCGGCCTGATTTTCTTGATTCGAGAAGTCCGATCTGGTGTTGCTAGCGACCAATCGTAAGTCGAAAGCTGATTACCCGAGCGAGGCGTGCCAAGCGTCCAACACTGCACGCTCACGCTCCCGACTCCAACCAAACCCGCGATTCGCGCGCTCTTCAGCCGGGCGTGTCTTATCCCACTCCAAGGTGTCCTGCACCGTAACAGGAAGAGGGCGGAATGTCAGTCCTGCGGCCACCGATTTTTCAAATGTGACGAAGAAGCTAGCGTTACCGGGAACCCACGCCGGAAGATCGCTCCACGGAGAAACCCCTTGAGCTTCTAAGAAATCTTCTAGGACCCAAGTCAGTTCGAACGGGTTTTCCGCGACGGTTCCGATAGCGTCAAGCATTTCACCCATCGATAGGCGATAACCGGGGCCAACGCCGTGGAAGTCACCCATCGTACCGTTCTCAGCCAAGCGTACGACCCACTCCGTGAGGTCCCGCTGGTCAATGATCTGATTCGCGTGCTGTGGATTGCCGGGCGCAAGTACTTCGCCACCTTCATCGATGCGCACTGGCCAGTAGGTAAAACGGTCTGTCGGGTCCCCGGGTCCAACGATCAGGCCTGGTCGCACCACGGTCGTACGCCCAGGGAAAGCTGCATGGGCAATATCTTCACAGAGAGTCTTGGTGAGGCCATACGGAGCCTCGTCACCGTTGTTCCAGCCCTCCGGGAGTGGTCTGCGTTGGAAGTCCTCGTCAACAATGGGATCCATTAAGACACGATCTTTGAACTGCCAACCAAAGCCTCCGATTTCATAGGCTGAGATCGAAGAGATGAAGATGTAGTGCTCGGCTGCATCCTTCAGGAGTTCTGTACTCTTCTGTACCCAACGGTAGTCCCGGGCATTGTTATCAAGGATTACATCCCACGTCCTACCTTCAAGTGCTGTGTGGTTGTCGTTACGATCCCCTATTAGGTGTTCGACCTCGCTTGGCAACTCTGTATCGGAACGACCGCGCGTGAAGATGCTAACCTCATGCCCACGGTCGAGTGCATAGCGAACCATGTGCGGCCCAATGAAACCGGTTCCTCCAAGTATTAGGAGGCGCTTCGACGTGGGGGAAGATTCAAACTGCGCACTAGGGGAACAGCCAGCCGTACTCCCTAAGGCGAAACCGGCACTGACTGCCCCCGCTGTCTTCAGGAAGTCTCTACGAGTTGGAATCATGGTCATCGCCTTACCCTCCAAACTGAGGCCCGTCTGTATGCTTGTATCATCTTTCACTGTGAGCCGTCCTAACAACAAGAGTAGCGCTGCTTTCCATAATTGGAAGGGCAAGGATCAATAGAGGACATTCTCTAAAACGTGGCGAGCGCATTAAACGGACTTGCAGTCCCATTCGGGACCGCAGTGATCTGCCAGGATATCATGAACTCCCATCGCTCCCTTTTTGCTGCTTCGCGGGCCACGTCTTCGAGGTATCCGTTGTCAACGAGTGGAAGTCCGAGGAAGACTTGTGTCATGGTATGAACTGGACGGTTGACACCTTCAACTCCCGACGGTTGAACGTCGTTGACGGCATCGCCGACCAAAAGCGCTACCTCCCGCGCTTTTAGCCATGGCAATACAGAAGCATGCAACCCAGCTCCACCTCGACCATAGTGCCACGGACCTTCGGCCATGCGTTTAGCCCAACGACCACCTCGGACGAGGAGCACATCACCAGGCCCAACGGTAACACCCGCAAATGCCTCCCATTCCTCTAGGTCCGAAACGTAGATAGGCGTGCCCGGCTCAAGCCATTCTACTCCTCGAAGAAGTGGCATATCTACAAGAATTCCCCGCGTTACATAGCCTGGCCCCATATCGTCGACTGCCAAGTCACCCGTACAGCCATCATTGTTGAGGTCCTGAGGATAACCATTGAAAATAATGGCCTTGCCAGCGCGCTGAGTGGCATAGTGGCACAGCGCATCCATATGAGCGAGCTGACCATCGTGGAGTGAAAAGCTTATGGCATCCAAGGCAAATCGTGGCTGACCCGTGTTTGGATCTACCGACGTCATCCAATGTTCGGTCGGCCCGAACGTTTGACTATCGACTGCTTCTTCTTCGCTAACAAAATGCGCGAGCGAAACAGTAACGCCATCTTCTACAAGAAGAGCTGCCTGGCGTGTTTTTTCTGGAGTAATGAAATTTAGCGTGCCCCGTTGGTCATTTTGACCCCAGCGACCCCAGTTTGAGAGGCTCGATTCCCACTCCTCAAGCGTCTTGAGCGTGACTCGAACGGACGGGGCCTGCGTGGAAGGGTGCGGCTCAAAACTTTCCTGGATAGCCTGCGCTGAGGCGCAAGCAGAAAAAAGTTCTCCTGAGGAAAAAGCGAAACCAGCTAACAAGACGGCAGGAAGTATGTGCTTCATATGAACCCCTTTTCTCACTCAGCCGCACAACGCCGACCGTTCTGTTATGTGTTCTCATGTGGCTCGATTACTGACGGATTCTACCGAACCGTCACAAATGCGCTAGGATGTCTGTTTCCAAATAAACGATGCCTCGACAAACTTTGCGTTCTTTGTGCACGGTCACGTGGTATCATACGGTTAGGAAAGCTTTGACGATGCCATGTTTGGATTCGTCAGATTTGTCCAACTCACTCAATTTCATCGTGGCGACAAGGATGCCCAAGCGCTTTCAAGCCTGTAGACAGTTTTTGCTGGTCGCACTCATCGTGCCATCCGCCTTTCTAGGGTGTGGCAGTAAAACCCTTGAGTGGCAAGAAGAAAGCAACTACCGGTGGGCTGAACTCCGGGTCCGCGGAAGCGATGACGTGGGATTCCAGAAGCTTGAAGCAACCGACACGGGAATCTCATTCTCAAACGTCGTCACAGACGATCAGTACATCGGCAATAGTCACTATTTGAACGGGTCGGGAGTTGCCCTCGGGGACATAGACGACGATGGGTTTGTCGACATTTACTTCGCCAGCATGGATGGACCGAATGCACTCTACCGGAATCTGGGTGACTGGACATTCGAAGAGATCGCAGAAAGCGCTGGGGTCGCGGCTTCTGCCCGCTTTTCCACCGGTGCGACATTTGCTGACATAGATGGAGATAATGATCTCGACCTTCTCGTGAACGCACTCGGTGGCCCAAACGCACTATTCGTGAACGATGGCACCGGGACCTTCACCGACGGCACCGAACAAGCCGGGCTTACTTCCGAACTCGGAAGCATGTCAATGGCGTTGGCCGACATAGACGGGGATAAAGATCTCGATCTCTATGTTGCAAATAATAAGGTTGCAACACTGGAGGACCTCTTTCCGCCTGAGGTGCTTGAGCCCAGCAAAATCTACGACCAGGTGGGAGATGATTTCGTCGTGCGGCCGGAGTTCAGAGAGCATTATCGGATCGGAGAACTCCAAGGCAACATCGTCCCACGCATGGAAATCGCAGAACCCGACCGGCTCTACTTGAACGATGGAAACGGACACTTCACGCACGTTCCATTTACAAGTGGCACGTTTACAGATGAAAACGACCAGCCTCTCATGGAAGAACCAAGAGAGTGGACACTAGCTGTTCGTTTTCAGGATATGGATGGGGATGGAGACCCAGACATCTATGTCTGCAACGACTTCTATAGCCCCGATCACATTTGGATCAATGATGGATCCGGCGCCTTCCGCGCCCTACCCACACTCGCCATGCGGAATACCAGTTTTGCTTCGATGGGAGTCGATTTTTCGGACATCGATCGCGATGGCGATTTGGACTTTTTCCTTGCCGAGATGTTAAGCCGCAATCACCAGCAACGAATGAAGCAGATCGGTGGCGGAATGCCTGATCCACCATTTCCCGGCCGTATCTTGAACCGTCCACAAATCGCACGAAACACGCTCTATATAAACAGTGGAGACGGCACATACCAAGAAGCAGCCCAGTACAGCGGCATCGACGCTTCCGAGTGGTCATGGGGCACAATCTGGATGGATGTCGATCTAGATGGATATGAAGACTTACTGATTGGCACAGGACACTTTTACGACGCGATGGACAAGGATGCGGCAAGGCGTGTCAGTTCGGTCGATTGGAGGCAGCGACTCAACGTCTTCCCCCCCCTACGGACCAAAAACATTGCCTTCCGAAATCAGTCTAACCTCACATTTGAAGACGTAAGTGATGAATGGGGGTTTTCCGGCGAAGAAGACATCTCACATGGGGTCGCTTCAGCAGATCTAGATAATGACGGCGACCAGGACGTCGTTATTAATCGGCTGCTCGCCCCTGCCACCTTACTCCGTAACGAAAGCACCGCACCGCGCGTTGCAGTCCGTCTGTCTGGGCTCGCTCCAAATACGCGTGGCGTTGGAGCAACGATCAGGGCAATCGGTGGTCCAGTCGATACACAGATGAAGGAAGTGGTAGCGGGTGGAAGTTATCTGTCCGGCTCCGACCCCCAAGCCACGTTCGCAGCGCGACCGAACATGAGGATCGAGGTTACATGGCGCGATGGAAAGGTCACAGAGATTTCGGGAGTCCAGCCTGACCGAATTTACGAAATTTACGAAACTGGTTCAGCCTCAGTTCCGGACACCCAATCCAACCCCAAGGATTCACCTTTCTTCGAAGATGTAAGTGATCTGATCAGGCATTCACACCAAGAAGACGAACACGACGATTTCGATCGCCAGCCCCTCATACCAATTCGTTTGAGCCAGTCTGGGCCAGGAATCGCCTGGTACGATGTAGACCAAGATGGGGACGAAGATCTTCTCATCCCGTCAGGAAACGGTGACCGTAGCGCCTATTTTCGAAACGACGGCGACGGCGGATTCACTGAAGTTTCGGACTCCGGACTACCGTATGCTGCAGGACGAGATCAGACGTCAATAATAGGATTGGCCACTGGAGGATCGACACTGGTAGCAATCGGAAACTCCATTATTGAGGCTACAACATTCGATCCCCCATCAGGCTCTGTATTTTCCATTGAAGGTAATCGCGCAGTCCAGAAACAAACGCTCCCATCCGATTTTTCCAGTACAGGCGCCCTCGCTGCTGCCGATTATGATTTAGATGGCGATCTCGACCTATTCGTGGGTGGGCGACTTGTGGCTGGGCAATATCCGACGGCTGCCTCTTCTCGCCTGTTCATCAATGAGGGGGGGCATTTTACGCTCGATAAAGAGAATTCAGAGATCCTGAAAACCATCGGTCTGGTATCGGGAGGCACGTTCACTGATATAGATGGCGATGGTGATGTCGATCTTATTATGGCCGTTGAATGGGGCCCAATCCGGTTATTCGTTAATAACGGTGGACGGTTCCGAGACATGACATTTGATATGGGCCTCGGCGAGTACACGGGACTCTGGAGTGGAGTGACGACGGGTGACCTCAACGAAGATGGGCAACTTGAGATCATTGCCACGAATCGCGGGCTGAATACGGAACTCCGCGCTAACCGCGAACGTCCTGCCACGATCTTCCACGCTGACTTCGATAACAATGGGACATGGGATGTGATCGAAGCACGGTATGACGAACAGATCGGTACCATGGTACCGATCCATGGGCTACTCACCCTCGCTGGGGCACTTCCATTCCTGCAACGTCGCATTGAAGGTTTCGAGCACTACGGAAGCCTAGGCATTGAGGAAATCCTCGGGATTCCGCTCGAAGGCGTTCAAGTAGAAGAGGCGACAACTCTGGCTCACACTGTCTTCTTCAACCGAGATGGACAATTCGAACCAACTCCGCTACCGGTCGCGGCCCAGTTAGCCCCCGGTTTCCATGTCGGCATTGCAGATTTTGATGGAGATGGACACGAGGATGTCTTCCTAAGTCAAAATCTGTTTGCACTTCGATCCGAAGTGATGCGGAACGACTCGGGACGCGGATTGTGGTTACGGGGCGACGGAATGGGGAATCTGACAGCTCTTTCCAGTGCCGTGTCTGGGGTGGCAGTCTACGGAGAACAACGAGGTGCGGCTTTAGCTGATTACAACCATGATGGGCGCATCGACTTGGTCGTAACGCAAAACGGCGCAGAGACCAAGCTGTTCAAAAATATTGCCGGGCAGCCTGGGCTACGAGTGCGATTAGAAGGTTATACAGATAACCCACACGCGATCGGGGCAGCAATCAGGCTCCGATTCAGTTCAGGTTTGGGCCCTATTCGTGAGGTTCGCGCAGGATCGGGGTATTGGTCACAAGATGGAGCCGTACAGGTGATGGGTATGACCTCGGAACCCACGGCGGTATGGGTTCGCTGGCCGGGAGGCGAAGAAACGGAGACAGCCTTAGCGCCGGCAGCGCGCAACGTCACAATTCGTTGGGATGGGAAGTGACCAGATAACAATAGACCAATTATAAAACCCGCCGTCTATTGTTTTCCGGATCTATTTGCGATGATCCGCCTCAAGAATGTTACGGCGTTTGTGCCGCCGTTGAGTCGACATAGATGGTTGAGTCCATCATGTATTCATGATAGCGGCAGAAGAAAACATACTTTCCGGTCTCCCTGGGGAAGAACGACCACGTTGCGCCAGGCCTAAGATCTTTGCTGTCTTGCGACCGCGCATCCGGGGGCACATCACTGAACTCGACGCGATGAATCACTTTTCCGTTATGGGTCCAGCTGACCATCTGCCCAGGTTTCACCGTTGCCGCAGCTTCGGCATCCATATTGCCGTCCTCATCGACAAACGCGTCGTCAATCATATCAAAGTTCGCAGCTGATCCCGGAGGAGGCTGGACCCTGTCCTCTTCTTCCGTCTCTGGTGCAGGCGAGGGCGGTGGTGGTGGCGGTGGAACCGGAGCTTCCGGATCCTCAACTGGCACCTCGATGGGCCCTTCTTCAGCTGCCTCACCGGCACAGCCTGAAAAAACCACCATCGCAATCAGAAAACATAAGCGAAATTTCATAAAACCCTCTTGAAACGATCAGGTCAAGAAAGATGGCTGGTTCGAACGAACTAGGCAAACCACCGAGAACGGACCCCAACTGATAGTTCGTGGCAATTGCAATTTCTTTACTGAATCAATAGTGCCCCAACTGCACCCGTGGTCGTTCGAATGATTCCGCAGTAGAACCGCCTTCCCGAATCTCATAAGCTTGATTTGGCTCTAGATCTTCTATTACGTCAACCGTTCCCGATCCTGGCCATTGGATTTCTATCGACACAATATGCTCCGCCGAACCAAGACCAATCTCCTGGCGAAGTGGATTGCCTCCAAACATACCGCCAGTACCCACCAGATGGTGAATTGTCCAAGTATCTTCCGCCCTTTCGACGGTGACTAAAATCCTTGCCCCCATACCCGACCGGTTAGCTTTTGTACCCCGAAGTGAAAGAACGAGCCAATTGTTCCCAAAACCTGGGTTCTCATACAGTACGTTAGCTGACAGGTCTCCTTCGTTGGCGCCCCCTAAAACTTTGTGGATATCCTGATCTCCATCGTGGTCCATATCAGCAAATGAAACCCCGTGCCCCTTGTCGAGTGTCCCAAACCCACCAGAACCCGTAACCTCTTCAAAACGGCGCCCAGTGTTTCGGAACATTCGATTGGGCATTAGTTGTCGATAGTCGGGGTCACCTGTTCCTACATAGAAATCGGGCAGCCCATCATTATCGAGGTCTCCATAGTTGGAGCCCATGGTATACATGATCCGGTCCAAACCCCACTGAACCGTAACGTCCGAAAACGTCCCATTCCCCTCATTGCGATAGAGCTTGGGGAGCTCCGCTCCGTGTGGTTCCCCGAGATACTCTTGGATGATATCAGCAGTCTGTGCAGTGTATCCCGATACGAACAGGTCGAGATCGCCATCGTTATCAATATCCCAGAACCACGTGGGAAAACTAGCTAGTGGCTCCGTTACACCGGCAGTTTCAGCCATGTCCTCGAACCGCCACACGCCCGAAGTGTTCGGTCCGACATTTCGGAATAGACGATTGGGTGCGTTCAAGATCGACACATATAGATCGATCCGACCGTCAGAGTCATAATCGCCCCAAGCGACTCCTTTCACATAATCTGCCACAAGGACACCCGCACTCTCAGCCACTTCCTCAAATGTTCCATCACCACGACTCCGAAATAGCTGTGAAGGGTTTCTCACTCCGTCTCGGGATTCGTTGGGCACGAAAAGATCGAGCCATCCATCTCCATCGTAGTCGGCCCAGCCTGCCGTTTGGCTAGGAAACTCAAAGAGAAGCCCGGCCTGTTCAGTAACATCCGCAAAACGACCTCCGTCGTTCCGTAAGAGTGAGTTTGGGGCTCCTCGTTCTCGCCAGGCACCTCGAACTAGAAAAACGTCAGGATCGCCATCATTGTCGTAGTCGGCGTGTATTAGGTTGATGCCGCCAGTGAGGCCCTCCAAACCTGACTCGCGAGTACGTTCAACAAAGCGCCCCAAACCATCCGCTTCGAAGTAACGAAGTTGGTCGCCCCGTCCGCTCGATGATGCCATGACATCGAGAAATCCGTCACCATTAAAGTCGTCCACAACCCCACCACCAGAAAGCGAAACCGCATCAAGCCCTACAGCAGCAGCCACGTTGTGGAATCTGGGGATTTCGCCAACACCAGCCAGACTCGAGCGAGGAATACGGTATGCCTCCGCCACGCTGTCTGGCCACCAGCCAGCTCCCATTGCGGTTAAGTTAAGGATCCATTGAGCACGTTTGTCGTCCGGTTCTTCCTCCAGCCGAGTCCTCTGCCATTCGAGCGATCGCGTCAGCATAAGGCGTGCCGAATCAGAAAACGTGGGTGGAGGCCCAGCAGGAGGAACTAGTGTCCAGCAAGGGAAAACGGTTGTCTCTCCCCAAGCCTCACCAATCGCAGAGGGGGGATCTGGACAAGTAAGCTCCTGACCGCGTCGAATCAGTGCGACACCAATCATCTCTTCAAGTGTTTGGAGAAAACCTGGCACGGGTTCCGTTCCAGATCCGGTAAGGATCTCTCGGATCAAGAGGAGCTGGTCGAGCGCAGGCCCGGTAAACCCTGCGTTTAACAGTTCACGGGCAATCATCCCCTGCCGGAGTGCGATCGCCGCAGCGTCATCAGGAGCTGGTGTATCTAGGAAATATTGGATTCGCGCGCGGTTCATACGGGGAGCATCGAGCGGATCCGTTGAGGCGGCCATCGCCTCAAGCCGCTGGGCCATTTCGATAGTTCCTAGCGCCCGAGGATCGGATACGACCTCAACTTCTCCGCCACACGCCCCGAAAGAAAAGCCACAACCGATATAAGCCAGACCTCTAACTAACCGACAAACAGCGGACAAATCTGGATAAATCAATTTTGGCCCATACCCATCCGAAGCACCACGTCACGGGAGGAAGGATCCATCTTAAAGAATTCGTTCCTACCCCCCGGCCATCGTATCTGCACGCCTTGGGGGTTGGCTCGCAGTCCAAACACTTGAACATTTCCGTTCTTCGACCAGTACCCAGATCCTGCTTGAATCTCTCGCAAGGGACCTTCCCCATCGGCATAGACGACGCGAAGTGACGCACCCACGGCATCGGGGTTGGATATACCTCCGACGAGGTGTACGCGAAGTCCACTGGGGTTTGCAGCCCCTCGAAAAATCAATACTTCTTCGCCGTTCTGTCCGACAGCAAGGTCCCAACGACCATCTTCATCAAAATCTGCTACAGCGGCACCACGCGCGTCCCCGTAGACGGTAATACCACTTTGCTGTGCACCAATCGTCGTGAGACTACCGCGACCGTCACCCAAGAGAAGCTCACCTCTTCCCGCATCGTATCGTGCGATACCTGCAGGGGTTGATAGAAAGTTTTGCGCCATAAAGACATCTTCGGTCCCATTGAGGTCAAAATCGGCAACTACGACCCCAAATCCTGGTGCGCGCTGGGTACGGGCTGGCAGCAGTTGGGCCTCAAAAGAGCCATTCCGGTTTAAGAACATCGTGTGTTCGAGCGTCGCCGCTCGAACGACCTCAACGTCGGTCTGCCGCGGTCCAAGTAGGTCAACGACTGTCGAGCGAGCAAAGGCTTCATACGAGGGTGCCCCTCTTCGTATGAAGGGCAATGCGGTTGACAATGACAAATAGCCACGGGCAGGCAGCTCGTCTCCCGAAGCCTCCGTCCACGATTCGATGATGTCGACCAAACCATTCCCATCTAGGTCGGCTGCGTGGAGTCCGACCGGAAGCAAAGGAGTCGCGCGTTTGCCTGTGTTATTGCCCCAACCCGTGACAACAAGATCCGGCCTTCCATCAGCGTTCAGATCGCCCGTGGCGATTCCGTTCCAGCGCCCTGGGTATTGGCTGAGACCCCATGCATCGGTGGCATCACGGTAGCCAGACCCCTCATTGAGGAACAGTCGGATGGGGCCCCAGTCCAGTGCTAACAGTAAATCCGGATCACCATCCAAATCCACATCCGAGAAAATGGCTCCGGATACAAGTCCGACCGCCCCGAATGGTTGGCTCCGGACAGGATCAGCCACCAATGTGCCTCCCTGATTTACCAGAATGCGAGAACTTGCAGGCCGTGGATATGCACCCGGAACGGCACGGCCACCGACGAATAAGTCCAAATCACCATCCGCATCAACATCAGCCGCCGCTATCGGGCCTGTCGCATCAACCGTAGCCCGAACGTCAATGTCTCCTTGTCCAGAGATCCCCATGATGGGACTGATTCGTAATAGTGCGTCAGGGTTGGGAGACTCCCAGCTGCTTACACCTGCGAGGATTTCAGATTTTGTGTGACCTGGGATCGCTACGATGGTCGTCTGATCTCCCGTCGAAAATGGGCCAAACGGATCCGGATCACCGAGACGGCCTCCTTCATTTCTCATGAGTAAGGCCTGGCCACCAGCTCCGGATGGGAGCAAGAGATCAGGGTCTCCGTCTCCGTCGACATCCTCCCAACTCACACCTGGCCCCAATCGAGACAGCTCAAGCGGGATTAAGGGCTGGCGTGCCAATTCATTGAATTCTGACTCGTGATGTTGACTCCCGACAATTGAGGGGTGGAAAAGCGGTTCCACATCGGTCGGACTCACACGTTGGGATGTGGGTGCCTGCTCCGGCGCGTAAATCTCATAGAGGATGTCTGCACCAACCTGGAATGTTGAAACACCACCCGTCGGCCAAGTTACTCGTAACCGCGCAGAATCCTTCGTCCCCATCCCAAAAACAAGTAACGGATCCGATCCGGACAAATACATTCCACCTGACGTTACCTGTCGCGTTTGTATTGGTAGGGCACCATTTTCAAGCTCAACTCGGGCACCGATCGCCTGCGTGTTACCAGCCCAACCTCGGAGACGAACTGCGGTGCGCCGGGCCGCTGCATCATTCCGCAGCACAAGTGGCGGCTCGTTCATACGCGTAACGACAACATCGAGATCTCCATCTCGGTCGAAGTCGGCAGCAGCAATCCCATGGCTGACATCAGGATCAGCCCCATAGCCCCAACGCTCGCCGCTCTCCTCGAATGTACCGTCACCCTGGTTCGCGAAAGCGAGATTTTTTAGTCGGAGTAGTGGGAAAACCCCATTTTCGCGCTGCCAGTCCACCTGGATCTGTCCAGTACGAAGTCTATCCTGTGTATCACCATCAAGCGGATCCCACGTGTGACCATTTGTGATCAATAAATCTTCATAGCCATCAAGATCAACATCGAGGAACATCGCACCCCAGGTCCATTCTGAAGCATCCACTCCTGCAGACCGTCCTACTTCGGCGAAGGTCCCGTCACCACGATTTACTTGCAGCGTGTTTCGACCGACTCGCGCCCTGATGGAACCTTCACCAGGCAGAGTGCGAGGCACGATAGCAGCTTGTGCCCTGCCATCTTGTAGAGGATGAGCTTGTTCTCGGCGGCGGACTAAATCGAACGCTAACATCTCAGTTGTGATGAAGTCAGTATCCCTGTCCCCATCAATGTCAGAAAAATCGACCCCCATGGAACTGGCGCTCGTAGTCCTGACTTGAAGTCCTGACGCAGCACGGAACCAGCCACCTTCGTTGAACCAGATCCCATCGTCACTACCAAAATCATTGGCCACATAAAGGTCAGGATCTCCGTCATCATCGGCGTCGAAGAAACGAGGCACCAAACCCCATGAACGAGGAATTTCCCTGATAGGAGTTCCTTCTGCCGTTCGAAACATACCACCCGTGAAGTCGACATTCTCGAAGCGACCCATCCCATCATTCAAATACAGTTCATCGGGATCTGCCAACTCCCAACGCCGGACCCGATCTCCAATCCGTTCCACTCGATAGTGTTCGTCAAACGGTGGGATAAACTCATATCCGCCCTCAACCTCGCGGATTTTTCCCTGCATACTTCGTTCACTCGGGCTAAAGAGATCATCCCCTTGAATGACTTTGTAGTTGGTGAAGTAAGCGTCTAAATCGGCGTCCCCATCTATATCGGCTAGACCCAACGTGGTTGTTCCGTAGGCACCTTCAAAACCAGAGGCGCTCTCTACGAAATGTCCACTGCCATCGTTGGTGAGTAGAACATTCACGCCTCCATGAATGGCCACAAACAAATCTAGATCACCATCTCCATCCGCATCGGCGAATACCGCTCCACGCGACATACGGCCAGGTAACCCAGCTCCAGCAGTCATCGTTACATTTTCGAACTCCCACCCGCCAAGGTTTCGATACAAAACGTTCGGGGCATCAAGAAGGCACACATAGATGTCTACCCACCCGTCACCATCCATATCTCCTAGGGCTATACCTGTTCCATGTGCTAGAGTCCGGTTCCCGAGCCGTGTCTCAAGAGAAAGATCTGTCGATGCATGTATTCCGGTGGTCGACGGAGATATTTCCGTAAAACGCCCCCCACTCACTCCCTCGTATACCAGTGACCGCCAACGAAACTCTTCTGACTCGACCCATTCGATGGACACAGGTGGTAAACGGGATTGGCAACCGCTCAGAACTGCATATACGAGTAGAAGTGCACTCAGTGCGAGTGAAAGATACCGGGACAGACAGCCTTGACCGACTGCCGGTAGGCAGCGGGACGGACCCTCAACGCAGGAAAACGAAGGGACCACGCCTGAGGCTAACTACGGACTCTGAAGCTTAAGCTCCAGATCAGACTGCCCTGCCGGGACCACGTTACAGGGGTCGCAAACACTGACCGTACTATCTGGAGGCTGAAGCGACGTCGGAACCTCGAGATCCCGACATGCTGTACTTGAGAATCCTACTAATGCCACAACCACCGTTATGGTCGCGAAAACGCCTAGTCGCTTGGTCTCCATGGGTCCCTCTACCGGTTAGATCCCACCAGTGTCTTCACGGGCAGAAACAAAATATAGCGCCCCATATTGATCTCTGCTCGCCTGAAAAACACTGCCTCACGGAAGAAACGTATCAGAGGTCACATTACAGACAGATCACGGGGAATGAATTTTTGAATCACTCCAGTCATTACATGGCGCAGAAAGAGAGGCCGTCGGAACAACCCGACGGCCTCTCCACTACCGTATGCGCCTTCAGAAGCCCACAGGCTTCGTTACGTGGCTAGCGCACAACAAGGTCGAGCTGTGCTGCTCGCGCTTCCGCTCGGCGCTGGATAGCACCCAGCGACCAAGCCGCCCGTTCTAGCGCACTGTCCAAGCTACCCGGAACAATGTTAGGCGGCGTTGGGTTTCCAGCCGAACCTGGGTTCCCTGCTCCACCGAACGTGTAGAGATCATACTGAAGCACCTCTAAGTCCGAGGCAGGTACCGGCAAGTGTATCGCCGTTCCCGTTGGCAGGATGTCATGTCGACGCCCATGCAGGAACTCGAGACCACCCGAGTCCATGAAGACCGACTCAAAGTGTTCATAGATCATCGCGTCCCTAAGATCCCCGCACCGACCTGCCGGATCATACCGTTTACGAGGTACACAATTCGCACCACCAGGAACCGTTCCAGCATCGGTAACAGCTGGCAGACCACCCTCTCCGACGCGGGTCTCGTTCACCACCGCCACCGCGGTAGCAATATCTCCGGTACGTAATGCTCCCTCGCCCACCATGAGACGCATTTCATACGGTGTAAGCTCAGTAATGTTACCGAAGTAGCAATACGTGCAGCTCAGCATATACGCCTCATGACGGAAATCGGCGTAGTGTGATTGTCGGTACGTACCGCGTACAGGAGGCCAGATAATGCTGCTCTTGTACTCGTGCCTCGTACCACGGTCTGCCTCGACTGCCTCATCCGGGTAACGGATATCTGGCGTCGTACCAGCGAATGGGACCCGCTGAGCCAGCGGTGTGTTGATCCATGCCTGGTAGTTACCACTCACGTCCGACATACCGTGCCAGTCGGGGTGCATCCGGTGCCACGTGTTCGGCTCCGTCCCCAAGGCTTTTGGACCGTCCCACCATGGTTTCGCAGGCGTTCCCCACGTATCGGCGTCGGTACCTACGATGGTGAGTTCTTGCATGCCATTGGTAGCATCGGTCTTAACAGCACTCCAATCGACCGAAGCGGCTTCTGCTTCTGATCGCGGACCGTTCGCTCGGCAACGGGCCCTATACGACGTTGCCAATTTTGCAAGATCTGTGTTGCTGAGTGCGCCGTTCGTGGAGGGCATCCATTCCTCTTGGAGCGTGAATGGTGTCGCATTCGCCTCCGTGATCACCTCACTTAGCTTGGCGAGGGCAGCAGTCATGACCGCATCATGCGACGAAAACTCCAGCCCGGAGGTTACGTCTGTGGTCTCATCCACGATAAACGCCTTATCGTACCACATGCCCAGGTAACAGAGGGCCATGCCCACGTTGAACTTAGCGAAGACCGTGGCTCGAGGGTTACGCTCGCCACCAGGACCGATTTCCAGCCCCGCTTCTATGGCACGAATCCCATCTGATGCCGCCGAAATCGCGGCATAACTGTCCTGCCAATTGCCCTCAAAAACATAGGACCAGTAATACGAGGACTGATTTGGCATCGGCTCACGTGGCTCACGACCGAAGTCGTTCTGGCCCATGTTGCCCCACGACGCCGTATGGCGGTGTGACATCATGTTGTGAGAAAGGTTGTTGTTCCAGTAGTGCTGCATACTCCAGATCTGCTGATAGGAGCTCGCGATAAGCGTCTCCACATCATCTGCAGTAGCCAGCGCGCGATCCCGGTCGGGCTCATTCGTGTTCGTGACATCCAGGTCACAACCCGAAAAGCCAACCATGAGCGCCAGCGCAAAGGCTCGCAGCGTCAGCTTATTAATCATGATCTCTCCCTATATCTCGCGTCAGATATCTCGTGTCCGTTTTTTCGCTTGCTCCCATGATTAAAAGACCATCTCGGCAGCAAACGTATACACACGGAAGTTCGGATATGTGAAACCATCAGAAGCGATATTTGTGAAGCTTCCTGCGTTCTCACCAACCTCTGGGTCATAACCGGAGTAATTGGTAATCGTGAGCAGGTTACGGCCAATCGCGCTAAGCGTGAGCCGCTTCACCACGTTTCCAAACATGGTCTCCACGAAGCTATCTGGCAGCGTGTAGCCAATAGACAGCTCCCGAATCTTCAGCCAGCTGGCATCCTCTTGGAACCAACCACCACCCTGACCGGTGTTGTACATCGCGTCCTGATATGCGACAGGCTTACGGAACTCACGTGACTTGTAGCCTTGGTCCGCATCGCCACCGCGGTTCGAACGCATTCTCCAAGTTCGGGTACCGTTTTGGATCGTGTGTCCGTACGACGAAGAAATCAGGCTATTAACGCTGAGTCCCTTATACCGGAAGTTCGTTGCCCATGACGCGTTGAAGTCAGGCGTCACGTTCCCCATCGGTAAGAAGTTCGTCAGCACACAATCCGACTGATAACTCGTGGGGTTCTTAGCTTTACATGTGGGAGAGTAGTCAAACTTCTCAATGATAATCCCCCAAGGGTACGTCGACGTACCACTATCATCATTTACTGTGACCGACGTTCCCCAAAGTTGCTTCGAGAACCCATCGGTGAAGTCGTTCCCTGCACCCGTAGCAACGAGGTAACCGTCATCGTTGACCTGGAAGTTCGCTTCGCAGTCCGCCAAGCTTACCCCAGTCGGTGCCAGGTCTGAACAGTTTTGCACCCCGACAGCGCCCCAGAACTCGCCCAACGGGCGGCCTGCGGCGATCCAGACACTACCGAACGGGCCGTCACTGTACTCCGGCACATCCAGTCGCTCGATCATCTGGTCTGTCTTGTCCCAGCTGAGCCGGAACTGGAGACCCGTGTCACGCTCGTCAATCGCTGAATACCTGAGCGAGATCTCATGTGTCTTCGAAGAGATCGCACCAGCATTCTGCCACTGACTCGAGAAGCCCACGAAAGCTGGCTGCGGAA
>CAJWLK010000018.1 GCA_913043255.1 uncultured Gemmatimonadota bacterium | reverse complement strand
CACGTTCTGCAACGACATATTCAGGTATTAATTCTTCTTCCGGCAACGATTTTTCTGGTGAACACATTGATAGGGTCAGAATGGCGGCAAGAAAAACACCAATGTTTCGAAGGGGATTCGTCTTCTTAGCTAGGAGAGTAATAGCGAACATCGAAATTCTACTCGCGGGCAAACCAACCAGCAGGGTCTTACGCATGACAACGACCTCCATCTAATTCGTACGGCTCCCCTAACCCTGTAGTGCATGCACAGTCCTCGCAATAGTAGCCCGCGATGGGTGGCGAACGATAACGGCCGCGCGATACTCTTACGTTTCGAAATTTATGACCTTTACGGAGTTGTTTTGTCGATGATGCGTGCTCTTATCTTTCTCGGTGCATTGGTGTCCGTTCCATTCTCAATTGAAGCGCAGGCGGGAGACCCACACCTCCAACTCGCGAAGCGTGTGCTCTCTAGCGTGCCTCTTTTCGATGGCCATAACGACTTGCCATGGGCGATCCGGAACGCGGACATCCCCATGGACGTCCGAGCCTACGACATCTCTCGTCCGGCGGTAGGCCACACCGACCTGAAGCGCCTGAGAGAAGGGGGAGTCGGAGCCCAGTTCTGGTCGGTATATGTCCCATCGACAGTAATGCAGACAGGGGACGGGGCGCGGATGCAGCTCGAGCAGATCGATGTCGCACTCCAACTTCTTTCCGATCATCGAGAAGACCTCGGCCTCGCCTTAACGGCAGCCGACGTCATGGATGTGTTTCACCAAGGGAAAGTTGCTTCCATGCTCGGGATGGAGGGCGGCCACGCCATCGAGAACTCTCTCGGAGCCCTTCGAGCCTTCTATGCCCTAGGCGTTCGTTATATGACGCTCACGCACAGCGCCAACGTCGACTGGGCCGACTCATGCTGTGAAGCGCCTGAACTCTCCGGGCTTTCTCCTTTCGGGGAAGAAGTGGTTCGAGAGATGAACTGGTTGGGCATGCTCGTCGACATCTCGCACGTCTCGCCCGGAACGATGCACGATGCCTTGGATGTAGCGGAGGCTCCGGTGATCTTCTCGCATTCTTCCGCGAAGGCGATCACGAACCACCCGCGGAACGTGCCCGATGATGTGCTACGTCGCCTGCCCGAGAACGGTGGGGTCGTGATGGTCACGTTTGTTGAGAGTTTCGTGAATGAAGTGGTACGGACATACGAGGGGCCGACGATCGGCTCTACACCTGCCGATGCACCACGTGCGACCCTAAACGATGTGGCGGACCACATTGAGCACATTCGTGAAACGGCTGGGATCGAACATGTGGCAATCGGAGGCGACTTTGACGGAATCGACCGAGGGCCCGTAGGCCTTGAAGACGTATCGACTTACCCTGCTTTATTTGCAGAGCTTTCTCGGAGAGGCTGGACCGAATCAGAGCTGCGTGCGCTTGCGGCCGATAATATGCTTCGGGTCATGCGCGCCGCGGAGGCTACCGCCCGGCGTCTACAGACAGAGCGAGGGCCTTCTACGGCGACAATAGAGGAGCTAGACGGGCTCGTCCCTTGAGACTAGGGAGAAGGGCAGGTCAGGCCAGGTCGTCGTAATACACCTTGGTGTCGCATTCGGGACAGGTCGTACTCGCGGCTAAATCCATGACCTGCTCAATCACTGGCCCGACGTAAGGGGAAAAGCTCTCACGCCTCCAAACGTCGTAGGTCTCTCCGCACTTCGGACACTTCACCTGAGGTTGTTCGGGAGTTTCAGTCACGCTGTACCCGCTAGAAACCTGCGGGCGCCAAGTATCGGGCGATCGGTTCACTAGCGAGCATCGGAGCTACCTCGTCCAGGGACATTGTACCGGGCCCCGGGTCAGCTCTCCATTCCAGATATTCCTGATGGGTTTCTTTGGAGGCCCACTTTCCGACGAACATGATCTTGTTGGGATTTTCCAGGTCGGCGAAACTCGATAACTCATAGCACCCCGGCCAACCTCTCGTATCGTGCAAAGTCCCTTTCAGGAAGGACTCCATTTCATCCATGCATCCTTCTTTTACTTCAATCTCGAAAATTGCCACGACCATATTGTTACCCTCCTAGTGCCTTAGTTCGTCAGTCCGGCGGAACGACGGCTCGCATTCAAGCTTACCTGGTTACTCGAAAGCACGGGAACCCCAAGTTCAACCTGGAGTGCATCGATTGCTTCAATGGCACGCCAGTTTGTGCAGGAAAGAAACACGCAGTCTGTTGAGACCCCCCCCATCCCATCACGAACGAAATCGATGATCTCGGGAGGTGTTACTCGACCGATATCGCGGTTGTTAGCGAGCCCCATTCCTTTTGCGCATGCAAGCTCATAGCCGGCTTCGACCACGCAATCCGCTACACTTACAGTCAGCTCTTCTACGTATGGGGTAAATACGGCCACTCGCCGGGGAGAGAGGTCCTCCAGTTCAGTGAGCATGGAACTGATAACGGTCACGACCCGCGCCCCGGTTCGTGCACGTATGTCTTCGATCATTTCACGATCGTTCGCGAGTCCTCCCAGCGAACCTGCGGAGGTGCACCCGAAAACCACCACGTCCGGTTCCATCGTTCCAATTTCATCGAGGCAGCCGGGCAGTTCTTCCTCTAGCATCCGGATCTCGTCGTCCCGGGTGACGCTCTCCTGTGAGAGTCGCCATGTGTTGACAGTCCAAGGGAAATCATCCCGCTCTCCATGGAAGTCGGGTTCCATAACCGTGTTGTGAGAGGGGACAATGAGGGCGAGATGCGAGCGATTGGCAGACATATGTTAGACTACCGCCGTGAAGCGTTGAGGTCCAACCGACTATGGACTGCGTTACATACAGATTCGGCACGACAGGATGGGGTGTACGTTAGTCCGACCAAGGTGACCCTTATCCAATAACTCATGTTCCTTCCAAGATCGGACAAAGACTTATGAGCGATGTTTCCCTTAAATCTATTTCGTGGGACAGTATCCCCAAAGAAGAATTAACTCCTCTCCTGCACCGACGAATCATTACGGGCGACCAGGCCATGCTAGCACAGATATACCTTGAGAAAGGGGCAATTGTCCCTCGCCACTCACACCCCAATGAGCAATTTACATATATGCTGGAGGGCACCTTACATTTTTGGATCGGCGATGATGAGTCAAAAGAACTCGACCTTGGCCCTGGTGAAGTTTTACATCTCCCTGCAGACGTACCCCACAAAGCTGAGGCGCTTGAGGACGCGTTGACGTTGGACATTTTCGTTCCGCCTCGTGAAGATTGGTTGTCTGGAAGCGATGACTACTTGAGGAAGTAACATGGTCTCTACGGACAGGAGACTGTGCTGACACTTATATTGAGGGAGCTGATGGGCTCGATCTCAAAGAGTTGGATGACGTCAGTCGTGGTCATATCGCTCGTAGCACTAGCGACCCCTGTCCAGGCTCAGGGCCAGGGTAACGCACGAGGTCCTATAGGGCCGAGTCCGTATGATGTAGTCACAGGCTGGCATCAGCCTTTCGCGGCGCACGGATTTGCCTTCGGAGGCAATTCAGGAGTTTGGGCCGAATCTCCTGATCGGATTATCATCGCTCAACGCGGTGAGACTCGATTGCCGTCCCCAATCCCTGAAGGATTCGAGCAACACGCTGGTTCACTTGGCATCAACGTTCTATTCGAGGCGGACCGTCGGGTTTGGCGGAATTGCCTGTACACGATGAATGCCAATGGCGAGGTCGAGGAACTCTGGACCCAGTGGGATCACCTCTGCGAAGGCTCCGAAGGGCCTGGCCCGCACCGTGTGCGCATCAGCCCTTACGATCCCGAACGGCGCATCTGGCTGATCAATGAAACCTTCCATCAAATTCACGTCTTCACGAACGATGGAAGTCAGTTGCTCATGACCTTGGGAGAAAAATTGGTGCCCGGGGATGATGAGACGCACTTTGGTCGACCACAGGACGTCGCATTCCTTCCGGATGGACGTATCCTCGTAGCCGACGGATTAGACAACCACCGGATCATCATCTTGGATAAAGACGCCCAATACATCGGAGAATTTGGCGGCTTTGGTGATGGTCCAGGCCAGTTCGATGGGATTCACGCGCTGGGAATTGGACCCGAGGGGTTGATCTTTGCTCTGGACCGATCCGGCGGCCGGGTCAATGTGTTTCGGACGACTGATGATCCAGCAAAGGTAGACTTCGTCGCTGTCTGGGATGGCTTCACGCTGCCCCTCGACATAATCGTAAACGAGGACAGTATCTGGATCACCGATTTGGGCCCGTTACGGTTCGTGAACTTGGATTTTAAAGGCAATTACCGTTACACCTGGTTGGTCCCACGAGAACTCCCGGACGGGTATCTCGAGGTTCACACCTTTTCGGTCGATTCGAATGGGAACCTCTACGGGGGCGATAACCAGTATGGCCGGACACAAAAGTTTGTCCCCAAGCCAGGGATAGACAGGAAACTGTTAATCGGTCCGCCGTGGGTCGCACATTAAGACAGGATCACGGTAGAACAGCGGGCACACACAAAGGAGACCAACGTGAGACTTCGCCACATGACTAATCCTTCTTCCGTAGGCTCTGCCGTGTCTCCATTCCGAACTCGTCTAGTGCAACTCATCGTTGCAGCCCTCTTTTCTCTCCCAGTCTCAACGGTCGCACAGGCGTGGACCCCGCAGATTGCCGCCGACTCGATTTTTTCGTCGATGAACACCGAAACAACGCCCGGGTGTGCCTTGTCGGTGATGAAAAATGGCTTGGCGATTTATGAGCAGGGTTATGGGATGGCCAACCTTGAGTACGGAATTCCTATCACACCCCGATCTATTTTCCACGTCGCATCCGTCTCAAAACATTTCACTGCCATGGCAATCGAGTTGTTGGTAAACGATGGGGAAGTGTCGTGGGATGATGATATCCGGACCTATGTGCCCGAAGTCCCTGATTTTGGGACGCCCATCACACTCCGACATCTTGTACACCACGTAAGCGGCATACGGGACCAATGGAATCTGTTGAGTAGGT
The DNA here is from genome assembly GCA_913043255.1 of uncultured Gemmatimonadota bacterium. Lineage (GTDB taxonomy): Bacteria > Gemmatimonadota > Gemmatimonadetes > Palauibacterales > Palauibacteraceae > Palauibacter. The sequence continues at coordinate 14,356 of CAJWLK010000018.1, read as the reverse complement.
CCGGGTGGCGTTGGGAGGCGGACGTCGTCACTCAGGGCGATGTTCTCGATATCACGTCCCGACAGACCGCACTCAATTTCCCGACCGGTTCCAGATACCTCTACTCAAACACGGGGTTTACGCTCCTGGCAGTTGTGGTCGAACGCGTCACGGGACAAACACTCCGAGAATTCAGCACAGAACGAATGTTTGAGCCGTTGGGCATGAACGATACACATTTCCACGACGACCATAACATGATCGTCCCTAATCGTGCCTGGGCGTATGAGCCTGACGACAATGGTGCATTCGGCTTAAGGAATTCCATCCCCGATTTCGATGTGGTGGGAGCCACAAGCCTCTTCACCACTGTCCATGATCTCGCTGCTTGGGATCGAAACTTCGACACCGGCCGTGTAGGTGGCCGTCCCGCACTGGACCGCTTGCACGAGTTGTTTGTCTTGACCTCTGGGGAAAACACCACGTATGCCCACGGCTTATCGGTCGGTACTTATCGCGGGCTGCAGACGGTAGGGCATGGAGGGTCTGACGCAGGATACCGTAGCCATTTCCTAAGATTCCCCAGTGAAGGGATTTCAATCGCTGTCCTGTGCAACTTCCCATCGTCCGACCCAGGAGGGCTCGCGAGGCGAGTGGCGAATGTGTATTTGGCGGATCGTTTGGCGGACCCTGCCGTATCATCTCATACGGGTGCTACCGTCCCGTTATCTCGCCGCGAGATGGAGGCTTTGACCGGGGTGTACCATGCGGAAATCAATGACCAAATGCGCGAGGTCAGTCTTGAAGATGACGACTTGATGCTAATTGACCAAAACCGTCGATCAAAGTTGCGACACGTGGGGGATTATCAATTTGAATCAAGTGAACTCGGAAGCCTGGTCACAATTCGGCCTCCTATCGGATCTCAGCCTGGAACATTGGTTTTTTCATCGGAGGGAAGAAGGCTGCAGCTCGAACTCGATTCTTACAAGCGCCATGACCCCTGGTCTCCGACCAGTACGGATCTCGAGGAATTTGTCGGGACCTATCATTCCGACGAACTCGACACGGAATATCATCTTTCGCTGGAAGATGGTCAGCTGGCGATACACCACCGCAAGCTGGCATCAGCGACGCTTACTCCGATGTTTGGTGATGCCTTCCGGACAGCGAGCACCTCGTGGCAAAGGTATAGTTTGGTTATTACGCGCGATTCGCGTGGCCGAGTCGACGGCTTCCGGATATCGGATGGTCGCGTGTGGGGAGTGCGCTTCTGGCGATCAGAATAAATAATCTGATCTAACTGCAAGGAGAACGAACGTGGGTCTTGGTCTTGTTGCCGGCTTAAAGAAACGTGTCGCACTACAGATAGCTCCAGCCGTGGTGCGCGCCGCAGCGAAAAAGGTTCCTGAACTAGAGAAACGAGCCGTAGTTCTCTGGTTGAGGAGCAAAGGGGTGGAGTTGGAGCCTTGGCAGAAGGCTCGATTAGGGATCGAGGAAGAGAGCTAGTCTCGCCTATTGAGGTGCTCTACTGGAAGAGCACTACTCATCCTCGCTTTCAGTCTCTAGTTCTTCAGAGCCCACTTCGGCATCGTCAGAATTCGCCGCGAGAGCCGCTTCTTTTTTCAAACGCTTCTTCTCGGCTTTTGCTTCTCGCTTTTTTTGCTTTTTGATGTCCCGCTGATGTTTTTCAAAACCGTAGTTGGCCCGTCTCGCCACACTGCCTCCATTGAGATTGATTCGTCAGGTATTTCATCCTTGAAACAGTAGACGCCTGTTAGAAGGCGAAATCAAGGTCCCATCAGTACAGGGAGGGCAGGGAACTCGCAACTAGCGAGCCTCTCGAGCAGCCTTTCGAAACAATCGCGCAGAACCGAGAAACAGTGCGGCAAAGAAACCATTGAGCGATAGAATCTCGAACACAGACATATACGGGAGATGCTGTTGCCCTAGAATCAGTGCGGCCATAGCGACGAGCATCTGAGCGACTGCTGTCGCGAGCATTGTTCGTGCCATCCCCTGGGGTTGGAAGCGTGCAATGATGGCCCCGCCGATTCCGACGGAAAAGACTACGAGATACATCAAGTCGGCGGGATCTCCATCAGCTCCTAAGATACCAACAGCACCAATTATCCAAACGAGGATAAACGCTGTCGCGAGTGCGAGGCCAACGGCCGATTTATAGGTCCCATTAGCGAACGATGGTGAACCTTTGGACCCGTTTACCTCGGTTTTCGGTGACATACACGCTTCCTTCGGAATCCACGGCGATGCCATGAGGTTGATCAAATTGGCCAGGGAAATGACCTACGCCACCGCCGAAACTTGTTAGAATACGACCAGTCTCTCTGTTGATGATTTCAATTCGAACGTTGTTTTGGTTGATCACATACAGTCGTGTCTCATTTGGATCTTGGGAAAGTGCCACTGAGACAGCTGACCCTCCGCTTTCTTTTGGTATGCCATCTTCTGGTCGCGTGTATGGTTTCCAGGGCACCTCAATGTTCCGGAGAAACACGCCGCCTTGGTCGTAGACTTGGATCCTGGAATTCTCGCGGTTACATACGTAGACCAACCCATCCCTGGCCACTGTCATGCAATGGACCGTTTCCATTCCTTCGGGTCGCCACTGTCTAAGGAATTGGCCGTTTCTGTTCATCACAGCGATCCGTCGATTTGTTCCTCGTCCTTCTCCGTCAGCTACGTAGACATCTCCGTTTTTTGGGTCTACGTAGACGCTCGCCGGCGAGAAAAATCTCGCCTCATCGGAATTCAAAGGTGTTCCGCCGACCGTACCATCTGAGGAATCAAAGACGCCCTTCGTCCCAATTTGGAATAACAGTTCGCCATCGTGCGAATACTTTTGAACCATGCCCGACGGCGCACTGGCCATCCACACATTGTTGTCCTTATCGAAGTAACAACCGTGTAAGCGTGGGTCGAGCAAATTCGGATCGCCCCACGAGTTCACTACATTGCCTGCCCGATCAAATTCAATGATCGAAGGAGCTAGCGAGCCTGCGTTCAAATCGCCTTCGAGCACATCTTGGCGATTCAGGATGAACACGTGGTCTTGGGCGTCGACACACACGCCTCCCAACCCTCCCAGCACCCAACGGTGGGGAAGAGGCTTGGGCCAGGACGGGTCAACCTCGTATTTCGGCATGGCCGTTTGCGCCTCTAATGCCTGGCCGAGAACTACGGCCATCACCACTCCGAGTGTTTTTCTCATGCCTCCCTCTCTAACGAGAAAAGCTCCGATGTACGTTGAATCACTATGGGGTTAGAGAAATGCTGTAGTGAGACATGAACTGGAGAAAACTTGCTACTTCTAACATGTCACTTAAGACAAATCCGACCGTATGTGCATTCAATCGCTTCACATTCGACAAATAACTAAGCACCTCGGCTGGCATGTAGCTCTTAAATGTGATCTCGACTTCGATCGGTCCTTCGAAATGGTATGGCTCAATCTCACCGATGCGCCCGAGACTGTTCGCGACGGCTTCACCAATAAGAGAATAGGCAGCTTCCGGCATAAGTGTTCGAGCAGAATGGAAACCGTAGTTCCACTTCACTACAGCTCCTTCTATGTCACCTATAAGTCCCTGCGCTTCTTCCACAATGGCATCATCCCCTGAAATCATAACGATGGGAACACCGAAATGACCCGCGATGGCTGCATTGATGCCAGCTTCAGGCATGTCGATACCGTTAATCCTCACTCCTGCCAAACTTCCACTGGACATGGTGTGCGCACGGACCCCTGTGGGGTTTGTGGTACTAGAGTGATAACCGAGGAAAATCGCGGCATCAAAAGTGTCATCGATCCCTTGCATCATCCCCAGGGGTCTCGGCCAGGACCGCACAAGTGTGATATCGGCTGGGAGGTCTTCGATAAGAAGGTTTTGTCCATTTCCGTGAGAATCAGCGACCACTATTTCAGTGGCACCTGCATTACGAGCGGCCTTGATCGCGGCATTCACTTCATTGGTCATCAGTTTTCGAAAACGTTGATATTCGAATCCCGAAGGGCCGAGTTGTTCGCCGGTCACGGCGCCTACAACTCCTTCCATGTCCGCAGAAATATGGACCTTCAAACCTTCTTGGCCGAGAAGGTCAACAGGGGGCACGGCGAGAATTCCTACTAGTAATAATTTTTGAATAACGCTGGGACCAAACGGGATCTTCATCATCATGTAAACCCTGTGTCCTTTAATTTGTTAAATAAGTTGTCTACCATCATTATGACGTGGCAGGAAGGTTGTTAGGATCAGGCACGCCATGAGAGCCAGGAAACGCATATGAAATGTTTGTCCTGTTCACATAGTTGGAAAAGAACCAAGCTTCCCGAGTACGTGTCCTTTCTATCCTCTTGCCCAAATTGCGGCAGCCGCTTTTTAGCCCGAAACGATTTCACTCTTTCCATTTTTCGTGCCCTAAAGAAATTGTTTTCACGAACACAATAAAAAGATGGGTCACTGCAGGACTAGCTCCACGGGAAAAATCCTTTCCTGCCAGTGAGTGCATATTTGGTCGCCCAACCAACCAGGAGAAATATTGGGAGCTGGATTCCACCCACATCGGAACCAATCACAGCCATCCCCCCAAAGAAGAAGCCAGCCCAATGGAACGTGGTACCTAGCATCTCTTTCATTAACAGGTCCAACCTCTTCGTTTCTCCACGACCCAGTGAGCAAACCTTTGTTGCAAATGTGCTACAAGTGTTGGGGGTCAGGAAAAAGTGAGCAGGCCATCGACTCTCGGTTTCCAGTCCTTCATTGTTGGACCAACTCCCCAATATCGGATGGGGCTGTAGAGAAAGATCCAAGGCGCGTCATCGCGAATGATTGTGTAAATCTCTAAATAAATGGCCTGTCGCTCCGTATCGGATACGGTGCCTTGGGCCTTTTCAATCAAGGAGTCCACTTCCTTGTTTTCGTACCCCTCCCACCAAGGACCTTGAAGCGCAGAATGGATCTTCTCTCTTAAGACGCGATAAGTGCTCCGTGGGCTGGAGTCGAAACCGGCCGCGTCGTTGATCTTTTTGTCCCGAACCATTTCTGAGTAGCCTGGACGGTCCTGGTGTTCGACAATTTCCAAGGCGATGCCGACCCGGGCGTACTGCTCTACCATCATTTGCGCTAAGGCAGGTGCTTCATCGGGCATCACCGAGGGGATATCGAAAGTTAGCTCCAGTCCATCCTCATACCCGGCCTCTGCAAGAAGACTCCGTGCCTTGTCGGGATCATATGGATAGCGAGGAGTCTCGGAGTTGTACCCAAAATGGTGACGGGTCAGATAACCGTTAAGAGGTCGTGCTGCCCCATGTTTGATTTGAGCGATGATCTCATCCACGTCGAGCGCATAGTTCAAGGCTTGCCGTACACGGACATCGCGTCCCGGCCCCTCGAGTGCGTTGACCATGAAAATGATGGCCAATCCGCTATCCATCTCATGAGCCAAGGCCCTCCCATCCTCAGTTATCTTCTCCCACCCCTGAATCCCGATACCGGACGCGATATCGGCCTGACCATTCAACAGAGCTTCTACACGTTTCTCGCGATCACTTTCAGCGATCCAGTTGATCTCCCGGTAATCGGGGGCCTCTCCCCAGTATTCGTCATGTGCCGCAGTGACAAGACGAGTGGCACCCTGTTCAATCACCTTATATGGGCCACTGCCCACATACTTTTCGGGCAATTCGTTCAACTCGCTGGCTGGGGCGATCGGCATTGCGGCTAAAAGATCTAAGAGGTCTGCCATGGGGTCCTCGGTAACGATCCTCACAGTTGAGTCTCCGAGAGCGGAAATGTCGGCCGTTCCCAAGTAACTGATGTAGACTCCCCGGGTCCCAAAAGCGCCACCGATGGCAGGGTCTAGAACTCGGGCCAGGGTGGCAACCACATCGGAGGCAGTCAGCACCTCACCGTTATGGAATCTCACGCCGCTGCGTAAAAAGAACGTCCAAGCCCGGCCCCCTTCTTCGACTTCCCATCTCTCTGCCAGGGAAGGGCGATAGTTGCCTGTCTCATCCACCTTCACCAGAGCTTCGTAAATGGAGGAGACGATGCTCAGCCTATTTGGCGAATCACTCGCAATATGGGGGTCACCAATTGACACAGATGACTGGAAAACGGTTAGGACAGACTGTCGATCGACCGTAGACGGAGGGCCGCAATTCAAAAACGGGGCCAAGGCAAGGCTGACGAACAGAGGTTTTTTCACGGGTAGTTCTCGTTTGAAGTCGGATTACAGAGGTTCACCTTCTACCCTTACCCTGCATTGCCCGTAAGAGGCCCGCAACACTAGCGTGTGAGGCAGTGCACACCCGCAGCTCTCCGGCTTTGGGTCCAGCTAGAGATTTAGACTAGGACGGGAGAACAGTTTGCTTACTCAAAGAGTAATCCGCATCGCCTTAATTCTTATCACAAGTCTGAGTTTAATGGACGCCGCGCCAATAAACGCGCAAGAAAATGCGTACCCATTGCAGATGAACGCTGGCAAAACGAATCACCGTCCTGAGGTGCCCGGAGTAAATGGGCTAGTGACGGCTGGCCATCCCCTGGCTTCCATGGCGGGATTACGGATTCTCATGGCAGGCGGAAACGCCATCGATGCTTCGGTCGCTGTTCTGGCCACATTAAATGTTGTTCGCCCACAGATGTCCGGAGCAGGTGGAAACGGGTTCCTTACATACTTCGATAAAAGCTCAGGAACGGTTCGCTCTCTTTCTGCTGCAGGAGCATCTCCAAAAGCTCTGGTTGCCAGTGACAGGGAAGCGGAAGAACTCAATAAGGGCATTTATGCCGGGGTAGTTCCGGGCCTACTAGGTGGGTGGGTCTCGATGCTGAAAGAGTTCGGCACGATGAGCCTGTCCGAAGTCCTGGCTCCAGCTCTCGAATACGCTGAACAGGGCCACCCGATTGAAGTCTCGGTAGTTCAGGCCATCGCGTCACAAGAGGAGTTGTTCCGACAGTACCCGACGAGTACCCGAACATTCCTACCCGAAGGGAGAGTTCCTGAGGCTGGCGAGCTTTTTAAGATGCCAGATCTGGCCTCTACGCTCCGTAAGCTTCTGGAGGCAGAAGAGATCGCATTACGAGACGGAAGAAGCCGCAACGAAGCGTTGGATGCTGCTTTTTCTAGATTCTACCGAGGAGACATAGCAGAAGAATTCGCGCGGTTCTATGCAGAAGGAGGAGGACTGTTCACCGAACAGGACTTCGCTGACTTCAATCCCATCTGGGGCGACCCGATACACATCAATTATAGAGGGTACGACATCTATTCCTCTCCTCCGACTTCACGAGGAGGAATGGAAGTTTTAATGCAATTGAAGCTAGTGGAAAGGTTTGACCTGGAGGCTCTCGGGGCAGGAAACCCACTTCTCACCCATCTTATGGCTGAGGCTATCCAGGTCGCGAAGTCGGACATTTACCAATACGTAGCCGATCCGACGAAAATGTTTGTTCCAACGGAAGGAATGTTAGAAGAAAGTTACCTTTCTCTCCGTAGCAATTTGATTTCCCGGGCTGCCAGCATGACCTATCCGGCGGCGGGGAAACCAAGCGGGCACGACAGATCCTCTGCCGGACCTCAAAGCGTCAGAGGAGAGTTTCGCTTGGGATCAGACAGGGAACTCAGTCACGAAGGAAGCACCACCAGTTTTTCCATTATGGACAAGGAAGGGAATGTCGTCGCATGTACGCCAACTCATGGAGGAGCATTCGGAACTGGCGTAGTTGTCGGCAATACGGGCATCACCTTCAATAATGGATCACGCATCGGCTCGACTTCCCCATATTCCGACCACGTGAACTACGCTCGCGGAGGACAGGTCCCCATCCTGAACAATTCGCCGGTCATCGTACTCAAGGATGGAGAATTCGTTCTAGCGTTGGGGACCCCAGGTGGCGAAACGATAGGGCAGACACAATTTCAAGTTCTCGTGAATGTGTTGGACCTGGGTATGTCGGTGCAGGATGCTATAGAGGCTCCCCGTTTCAGCTTGTTCGCGAGACCCAACTTTTATAAGCCTGGTTCGGAAATCACGATGAGGATCGAAGACCGAATCTCTGTTGAACATTTCGAAGGACTTGAAGGATTGGGCCATAACGTAGAACTGGCCCCGTCCTATTCACTTGGTAGCATCCAGGCCATCTTGAAGAATCCCAGATTCGGCACTTTCGCAGCGGGAGCAGACCCTCGCCGGGCAGCCTACGCCGTAGGCTGGGAATAAAATGAAGTGATCAAGCAGATGTCGCCCTATAACCGATGGTAAAACTGAGTGGCGCGAGTTGTTCGCCGACATAGGTTAAGCCACATGTCTATCCGGGTCCTCGCAGCTGTAATTGAACAGGCCAATAGGGTTTTGATTTGCCGAAGACCGACAGGGAAGCGGCACGCTAACCTGTGGGAATTTCCGGGCGGAAAAATTAAACCAAACGAAACCGATTTCGAGGCTGTCAGCCGAGAGTTGAACGAAGAATTGGCGATAACCGTAACGGCGGTGGGGGCCGTTGCGTTTTCGATACCAGACCCGGGATCAGACTACATCATCGAATTTGCGCCTGTAAAAGTGAAGGGGGCCCCACAGTGCCTCGAACATTCAGAACTGGCATGGGTGCCAGATGATGAATTGCTTAACTTCGAGCTCGCCCCGAGTGATCGGAAGTACGCGGAGTGTCGCCTAGAAATCCCAGGTCAAAATAGAGGCTAGGGGAAGAATTGGGAGTAGAATAGAGAGCCTGGTCGGGGCTTTTACTGCGGGAGAGGAATCACAGGCAGTTCGATCCGGGACTGCCGATTCGAGCCTCGGTGGACGGTAAGGGTCGTTTCTAGGCACTGATCAGGGTCCCCGTCGGTACAAATGTTCGGGTGCAATTCAAAGTTCCCTTCGTCCGCCCCAGCGATAGAGATTCGAATGCGGTGCCCTTCGCCAAAAACCCAACTCGTGGGTTGTAGGTCAAACCGAAGGTTCAGGATTTGACCATCAGAGAGCGCATGAGGGTCGTAGTCTTCTGCTCGAAAACCATGCCACGGAAGTTCGGGGTGCACCGGCCGCAGACCTTCGGTTTGGAGCGCGGGGTCTACCAGTCGGTGGAAGCCAGCCCGTAGCTGACCTTCCGTTACGTAGTGGACCGTCCCATCAGGGGCCACGTCACTCAAATAAACGAAAACGTCCGCATCGGGTTGATTCGCGCTGACCCAAAGATCCGCTATAGGGTGGCCCGTAACTTCCATTTCCGTGTTCAACCGTTCGGATTCGTAGACCAAGGTCTTCTCATCCAGTTCCGTTCGGACCATGAGAGAGTCCGGAGACCACATGAGAATCCAGCGATTCATGTTGTTGGACCCATAGTTTGCGCTGTGATGAAAATCTACGTCGTAATGGTCCGACCCAGACTCAGGCTCGTTTGGCGTAAGAGAGCCAGCGGACCCCAGGTGGAATGAGTGAACTTGTTGCCTCTCGAGTGGCCAACTGTCTTCTCGACGCCACCCCCGATTCATGACGTACAGGAGGACGGGCTCTTCTTCGGAGATGCCACTATCAATGCCCTTGAGGCACCAGTCAAAGAAGCGGAGTTCTTCCAACACCGCATCGGACACCACGTCTCCATCGTATCCAAATAGATCCTGGTAGGGCGCCGTCATGGCCCCAGGTACGTGGAACCGGGGGGCAATCATCATTCGCATCCCTGGCCCCTGTTCCATGGAACTAAAGAGCTTTGTCGTGCCTCTCGCAAAACCGTCGAACCAGCCGCCAAGGTTGAGGACAGACACGCCGGACTCGGCGACTCCATTAAGCATGGTGGCCGGGCTGGTATCACTGAACGAGAGGGTATCTCCCTCGAAAACTTGAGTGGCGTCCCAGAAGCGTACATCGGGGTCCAACAGGCGCCGTCCGAGGACATTCTCCTGATGCTCAATAACCGCTCGAGCAAGATAGTGTTGATCACGGGAGCGTCCGTCAGGGTACTCGAGTTCTCCTTCGTCCGTAAAGATTGTGGTGTCACCGGAAGAAGTCAGGGGGATCTCGTCAAGCCAGCGCCCATCGCCATCTTCGTCCATAACAGGTGCTACGGGAAAGAAACCTTTCTCTTGATCATTCCGGCTCAGATTGAAGTTCTGCAGATGATCACTGTACTCGGAGAGCCAGCGAATGGCGGTTATCCCACCGGGTCGCGTCCCCTCTGTATAGGTATCGAACATGATGACCCCTGGCGCGATACACTGGAGACCAACAGGTGCCTGGCTTGCGGTCGCAAACTGGCTCCAAGCCACATACGACTGTCCCCGCATTCCAACAGAACCGTCCGACCACGGTTGGTTTGTGATCCAGTCTACGACCTGTGCACCGTCTGATCCCAACCTCGGCATGAGGGGATTCTGACTCCCAAATGATGCCCCCGTTCCACGCATGTCTGCTACGACATACGCATATCCGAGACCTATCATCATCCTCGCAGAGGTGGACAGAAGGGCTCGGTCATAAACCGGCTCCTTAAGACCAAAGCGCCAACGGAGGAAAAGTCTCTGCCACCAAGACATGCCAGGTTGAGCTATCGCACGGTTATACGGGGTATACTCGAGGATCGTCGGAAAGCTCGTTGCGAGTGACCCGTTATCCCTTGAAGCGTCTTTCGGAACAAAAATGTCGACTGCCAGGTCCGTCCCGTCACTGAGGCGAACGAAACGGCTCTCCTTTTGGAACGCTAGGAACTGGGGAGCCACGTCATAATTGGCATCAAAAAATGGACCAACTAGGCTAGTGAGCGGTGGCACTTCGGGTGTTCGGGTAACCCATGCACGAGCCCCTACCAGAAGCAGTAGTACCAAAATTCCGAGAGTTATGATTTTACGCATTGTTCGAGGCAGGTCTGTTGTTCAGCAGGAACTTTTAAAAATGCAGTTTTTTGTCATGCAAGAAACGGACGCAACCTAGGTCCCGAAGGTTCATTTTGGTTCCAGATAACACGCGAGAAGCGCCATGACCCGTCCTCGCTTCGACGGAACATGGGGGCGAACTTTATCGTCATAGCTACTTTTTCGCCTTCGACTTTGACCGTCATCGATCCGTGCCCAAAACCCGTAGCCATATTTCCGCTCATTTCAACCTGATCAAGACCCCAGTTAAAGGCTGTAATCACGGGGAATTCATCGAGCCATGTTCGCAGTTCATCAGGCGGGACCTGCGGCTCGCCAGGCGGATCGAAGACGATATCTTCCGTGCAAATCGACAATAGTGCATCCCAGTCACGCTCCAAGATGGCTTGACTCCAGGGAGCAACAAGTGCGTGAATCTGCGCGGTTCCGTCCATCAGCCTTTCCCCATCCAATTTCTGATCTTCAGTATAAAGAAAGCCTATTAACATCACTCGTCAACTCGTCCTTACAGATTAGCCTCCAATGGCTTCCGTATCCTAACCAGAAAGAGTAGACTCACCGTCCACTTTTTCATATCAAAGGAGAGAAGAGATGGCACTAGGTGATCTCGTCTTAGATGAAACCGGTCAAGTGACCGCAACCCGGATCCTTTCGACCGATGCTTCCGGGACAAACATGGAGTTGTCTCTTACGCTCAACGGAACCATTCGAGGCGTTCCGCAGACGACAATGTGGACCTACACCACCCTCACCAGAGCTGACGGCTCGATCTACGGAAACGGGCAAGGGCTTATGACGACTCAGGATGGTGACGTCATCCACCTGATCGGACACGGCTCGGGGGCAGCCCCCCCACCTGGTGGCACAGTCAGATTCCGCACGATGCTCCACGCTCACGGCGCAACGGGAAAATATGCCGACCTAAACACGATCGGATTGGCCGGAGAATACGAAGTGGACCCGGAAGGGAACGCGACCAATAAATGCTGGGAATGGAAGTAATGGACGTGTAGGACGATCAAAAAAAGAGCGGAGCCCGAATCTCTAGGCTCCGCTCTTTTTTTATCGACAGCTTAGCGACTATTGATTCGGGTTTCGCGATAGGTCGTTAGCTCGGAAGTTCGTAACCATCTCGATATTCCATGCGGATTCTCTCATCGCTCGATTCGCTGCCTGCCACTCCTCCATGGCCCCCTGTCGACCAGCCTGTCGGGCAGCACGAGCGCGAGCATCATGCTCTTGGTTCTCAGCGTGGAATCTTAACATGTAAACTGGACCGCGAGTTCCAAGCCCTCCTCGATAAACGCGAAGAATGAGATCGTCGATTCCGAGTTCGCGATCCAATTCGCCACGGCGCTTCAAGGCATTCTGGAACTTCTGTACATCTGACCGTTTCAGGCGATAAAACATCACTCGGCTATACGGGTTGTCCTCAATGGTTGCTATGCTCATGTCGTCCGGGAGATAGGACAGCTCCGGCTCAGCAATCCATAGCGTCGTCTGTCTGGCGTTCCAAGCTGTTCCCCACAACTCTCTTTCTCTTTCCGTGAAGTCCTGGAAGCTACCCATTCTACTTTCGAGGATTTCGGAGACACCCATTAGGCGGCTTTCTGCAGGGACTGGAGTGATTCGGTAGGCGGTCGTCGGACTTTCAAAATAGATGCCCCAAGCCGAAGCATCGCTCCCTTGATACTTCTCGACCAGATGCGTGAAATATTGACCAAATTGGGGTGCAGTGACCCCAAAATACTTGTCAACAATAATGTTGGATCCCCCTGGGGTCATCTGTGCCGCCAGGGCTAGGGGCAGTGCGACTAGCAGTGCTACCAATACACGAAGAGTTCTAAACATTGAGCCAAACCTTTGCTTAATAGTATCTAAATATTCTGAGAATAAGCGGCAGAACCTACTTGGCTTGCACGTAAACTCACAACCACTTGGCTACTGATACGATTAATTGACATGGCCCTCTTGATCCGTCACTCTTTGGGGATGTTGAGAATTACCGCTGGTTTGTTGATAGCAACTCACGGAATCACGTTCGCGTGCCAAGCATTCCACATCTGCTTGGACCATGTCGAATCTCATTCCACGTCGGGGCATGCCATCGAGGGCCACCACGCTCAGGACACTGAGCCTATTAACTACTTCGTCACCCAACCCCACGATTCTCAAGCCGTTCTTACAGTCCCCGAGTGCGCGATGGCGGCATGCAACACACAGCGGGCGATAAGCACCACGATTCCTACTATCATTGCCGCGACTCCTTCAAGTACGCTGACCTTCAAGGCTGGTCAGGCTGATCAACCCGCTGACAGCTCTCCAGACCCTCCTCCTCCTCGGATTGCCTGAGCATCTAGCAGCACTTTTCAAGCTCACACAAAACGAGGGAGTAGCTAATGTGCGCAGCACGGGCTGGCGTTATGCCAGTCGTTGTGGCCGTAGTCATGTCGATCGGAGTGTTCGAGTCGACTCAGGCACAACATAAAGAACACGCTAGGGAGGGGTCGTCCCACCATGTGAAGGCGCCTTCCATCGTAATGGGACTTCATTCCCTATCTCCGGGGCAACTCATGATGACCTATCGGTTCGGTATGATGAGAATGGGGGAGGACCATCAGCATCTAGATGGGGCACACGTCACATCCGAATCGGTCCTTAATGATTTTTCTGTCGTACCACTACGAATGACGACGTTAGGCCATATGGTTAGCGCTATGGTCGGCCTTCCTGGTCGCATGGCCGCTACTCTGCTGGTTCCTGTCGTGCACCGTTCAATGGACCACCGGACCGCGGCCGGCGCTCAATTCTCCACACAGTCGCGCGGCGTGGGTGACATGGCCCTCGGCTTGGTCGGCAACCGCCAGATAGGCGAGAGAGCCACCGGAGGGCTTGGCTTGTCGTTGTCACTCCCAACAGGTACGACCAGTGCCAGAGATGTGACACCGAGCAGCAGCCCTCAGGACATGCACTTGCCATACCCTATGCAAATTGGATCAGGGTCCGTAGAGGTCAGACCAAAGGCTACGGTTTCGGTGCAGTGGGCTGGCCTCAACGTTGGCGGACAGGTCCTCGGGACATTTCGAACAGGGGCAAACAACGCAGGCTATCACCTAGGAAACGAGATCGGATCGTCCGCGTGGGTCGCATTCGGATTGAGTTCCTCCACCGATGCATCGGTGAGGGTTGCCTATAATCGCCGGGGAAACATCCGCGGCTCCGACCCTCGCCTTCACAGTCAACTTGGCGTCGTGCCTACGGCCGACCCAACCTTGAGGCAGGGCAGTGAACTGTGGATCGCCCCAGAGCTAAGTATCTCTGGGGGAGTCGCACCATTGGGATCACATTCGCTCGCCTTAGGCGTTGAAGTACCATTGTGGCACTCACTAACAGGCCCCCAGCTTGGGCTCGCCTGGGCCTTTCGCTTGGCCTGGACTGTCTCTCGACGAATTGGGGGCGATAAGGATTGTGGCGGGCGCCTATCGAA
>CAJWLK010000017.1 GCA_913043255.1 uncultured Gemmatimonadota bacterium | reverse complement strand
GATAGGGTGTATTAGTGATCGTGTTCACCCACGTGAGCGTGCACAGCGGTGGTTACGAAGTCCGCGTGACCTGAGCCTACCGCACCGTGCATGAGCTTGAATACGACGTCCGTTTCGCCCTCCGAAACGCCATGGAGGTGGCCACCGAACTCACCCGGCGTGTCCTGCTCGAACTCGGCGATCGCTTCGTTCTCGACGTCTACCTCGAGGAAGAAATCGGAGTCCAGCTCGACCTCTGTTCCGTCGTGGTCGACGAAGCGCACGTCGATGTGGGCTGTCTCCTCTCCTTCTTCGACCTCCAGTTCACCGGTCCAGGCTTGCGTGTCCCCGTCGTACGAGGCGATCATCGAGCCGCTCAGCCAGAGCTGAACACCCTCGACCTCATCCCCGTGCTCTTCTTCGTGCGCCATCGGGTCATCACTACACGCGGCCAACCCTACGGCGGCTGACATCGACAGGGCGAGGACCGCCTTTCTGCTGTTGAGCTTCTTCATCAAAGACCATGTTTTTGCTGACAATAAACTAGGTTGTTTAATCATTAATCTCACCAATACGCTAGCGTAAAATGGTTATACAGTCGGAGATGATCCGATCGTATAAAGTTTTAGAGTTGTCAGGCTGGTTCTGGCTCTATAAGCCTGACGCACATTGCAAAGCTAGGAGAGGTGAGTCGGTGGTCCGCGGGGAGAGGGTGTTGGGTGGTCGGGCCTGTAAATCCAGGTGCTCTTCTGCAGGATACGATAATGCCGGAGACTAAGGTTTAGTTCTCCAAAGAGTGCCCTGCCCCAAGAGAGATGACTGAAAGAGTTGGTGATTTGGACGCAGGTGGCATGATCATGAAGCACTGCACAGCTGGCTGGATCGTGCTCGCTCTCTACTTGGTTTGAGCTTAGCCTAGCCCCTGTATCAAGTAGTGGCGGAAGAACGACCGCAGCCAAAACTGGAAGTACCAGCATTACTGCTACCAACTTGCGTCCCAAAGGTTGCCCGTCCATAAGAAAAAACGTAGGCTCCGCAGGCGATATTACGCAACTTGTGTCGCGTAGCTGCGGCCTCCCGATTGCCTGAATCCCCTGTAACTGAGGTACAATCCCGGCTTTATGCCTACTTGGCCTACCGTAATTGTTTTTGCCGCGCTCTCAGGCGTTGCTGGGTTAGTTGGCGTGTGGCTTATGTCGCGCCACGAGACATGGGCCCGAAATCACACGGCTGAGTTAATAACGTTTGCGAGCGGGTTATTGGTTGCTGGATCACTCCTTCACTTGTTGACCCGTGCAGGTGATATGGCCGGTGTTTCTAATGCGATGATATGGGCCTTTGTCGCCTTCGTGGTGCTCTACGTATCTGAAAACCATGTTCTACCACACCCACATGCTCGAATGGAAGAGGATTGTGGACACCTCCACGCTCACGTGGCCGATGGATATGGATGGAACGCGATCGCCGGACTTGGCCTTCATTCGGTGTTGGATGGTGTGGCTGTAGGGGCGGGATTCTCTGCTAGCTATCTTACGGGTAGCGTAATCGTTGCACTGGTCATTTCGCATAAACTTCCAGTGGGTATTGCGTCTATGGGTGTGCTGTACCACGGTGGGGTCGAGCGTGCTAAAGCGGTGCGCTACAGCGCTTCGGTAGCCTTAATTACTCCCGTCGCCGTCCTAGTAAGCTATGCTTCCTTGCGTGATGCGGCGCCGTCGGTGTTAGGAGCGATCTTAGCAGCTGCAGGAGGATCATTTCTCTACGTGGGGGCGGCGGACTTGTTGCCCGAGGGTCAAGCATCTGCTCCTGGTCGTAACACCTTAGCCTTTATGCTTGGTGTGATAGTTATGGTGGCCGCACTTTTGCTTGCCCCCCATGAGGTCGTCTAAAAAAACGGAACTGCGCTACTATCCCGCCCCGTTGGGCTTGGATTGAGTTGCTGGGTTACTGCCCCAATTCCATAACGTCCAATAAATCGATACGCCCTGGGGATCTAGGACCGCTAGGGGCATCGGGACGCAGATGATCAGGGTTTGCAGGCCTTCGGAGATGCCAATCCGTGGCTTGCTGGTACGCTGCGGCGATTGTTAGCAAGGAATCCTCACTGTAGGGTGTGCCGCCGAGCATCGCTCCAATAGGCCGGGGCACACCGGCCGAGTTCGTCTCAAAGCCAATTGGAAACGCGACTAACGGCAGGCCCACCATGTCAAAGGGATATGGGGCCGTCTGAACGACCGCATCGCATTGCGTGAATATCTCTTCTAGAATCGACTCCAGAAGGATGAATCGAGCACGCTGTCCGCGAACATACTCGGTCGCTGGCAAAAGAAGGCCATTGATCCAAGGTGATAGAGAAACACCGAACTGACGTACATCATCGCGCAGGTATTCAAGAAATATCTCTGAACGTTCAGGGAGCCGCACATTGTTAAAACTTGAACTGGTGAGAGTCGTCCAATCTCGCGGAGCTTGCACCTCGACGATCTCCGCTCCTAACTCTTCCAATGTTCGTAACATCTCCCCACGTGCCGCAGTGGTTGCAACGTTGCGTTCATGGGTTCGCTGCGCCCGTTGTTCTCTCTCGCGATCACGTTGCTCCTCTTCTTCCTCGCGGGCAGCAAAATAACCGGTTTCGTGCTCTGGCTCGTCTAGGTAGTCTGGCAGGACCCCAATCCGAAAAGGTTTCCGCAGCGGTCGTTTCTGCCGAGATATGTCAACTGCCGCCAAATAATCCGGAACTGGTGGTAGCCCCAGCGTGCGTAAGTCTGCGGGATCTGGTCCGGCCATAATCTGAAGCATAAGAGCCGCGTCTCGGGCGTCACGCGCTAGCGGGCCTACGTGGTCACGAGTGTAGGTGAGAGGTAGGATGCCGTGGAGTGAAACCCTTCCCATGGTTGGCTTAATACCCGTCAGGCCCTGCGCGTTCGACGGATTTGTGATCGAACCTCCGGTTTGTGTGCCTGTACCGCATGGCGCCATCCTGCTCGCGACTGCCGTCGCGGATCCGCTCGAAGAACCTCCAGGGCTTACGTTTTCCGTGAATGGAGCCCAAGCGTTGACAGTGGTCCGTGTTCCGGTTGGGGTGGTTGCCGCAGTAGTAGCCAACGGACCCATTTGAGTTTTGCCTAGGAGTATCCCCCCGGCATCTCGGAGTCGAGCCCAAGAAGTGGCGTCAAAGTTGGGGGTGAAGTCCTCAAAGATGAATGAGTTGGCGGTGGTCCGAACTCCAGCCGTGAAAAAATTGTCTTTGATCGCCAGAGGAATGCCGGCCAGTGGGTGATCGCGTTGTGGATGGACGTTCCGTGCCGATTCCAGTGCCGATTCGTAGAGGATAGTATTGAAGGCTTGATATACTTCTTCCCAATCATCAATTCGACTCAGGTAAGCTTGGGTGAGCTCGACAGGAGAGATCTCGCCACGTCGAATCAAAATGGCGGCTTCGACTATTGTTAATTCGGTGGGATCAGTGACCTGACGCACCTGAATTTGAGGAAGCTTGATATTTGCCCCCGTATACCCGCCGTTCGTTTGGGTAACGGGAAGTCGTGTGTTTGAGATTTGTGAGCCCAATAGAGCAGGGCTGATCATCGCCGTTGCGCTAAGGCTCGCCATCCGTTCGACAAAAACGCGTCGGTCTACTTCACTCAAGGTTCCACACACTCATTTCTGAAGGATAGAGCACGGGAGCTGGTCCGAGCGCGTCTAATTCGAGTGCCGAAATTTCCGGTGGTGTAGCTCGTAAGAAACGACGGGCTGAAGCTAGGATGCGGCGTTGGTCGGCTGGCGCGTCCCCATCATCTTCGGGAAGAACAGACAAATCTACACCTAGCTGCTGGAGTCGAGCGAGGATGTAAGTGTTCAGTTCCTCGTCCGTCAGTTCATGCCTCTCTTGCCGCAGTTTGGTTTTCGAATTTCTCAAGTCTGGGTTCATACGCACAGATTCCGTTGAGATGGACAGCGTTGATTGGCCACCCTCATCTTCGCGCTCAGTCTTGGATTGCGCCACCATGTCTGCCTGACTTCTTACGGATTGGTGGCGCACAGTTAACTAGTAGGAGCGGTTAAAGGTTTGCTGTGATACGGTGCCTGTACTAACCTTTACCGTAACAGATGTGAGGGCGTATTTTTTGAGCCAACAAGTGCCCGTAGAGTTTCCTATCTGGAGGCAGACGTCACGCCCCGTGGGGGAAGGCGAACACCGAAGGTAGGCGACAAACCGTTTCCGGAGGGCTTCAAAAAATCACCTCATGTTTGTTTCTACAGGAGGGGGTGACCTACGGGTCCCCCCTTTTGCATCAGCGGAAAAATCTTGAGTAAAGAGAGTCTTACACAAGTTGGCAGACCATCGTCCTGGATGAATTGAACTCCAGCATCGTTAATCAACGGACCAGATATGTCAGAGTCACCCAATCACGAAGAAGGTATCAACGAGCAGCTGGCATGCCTTGTGAAAGAACAGCTTCAACTATTGGGAGAGGATCCTGAGCGCGAGGGTTTGTTGCGTACGCCGGATCGGGTTGCAGGTGCTCTCCAATTCCTGACGCGTGGCTATACCCAAACTGTTGAAGAAGTGATCGGTACGGCTCTTTTCGAAGAAGAGCACGATTCAATGGTGATCGTGCGTGATATTGAGGTCTATTCTCTGTGCGAACATCACCTTCTTCCGTTCTTCGGAAAAGCACACATAGCGTATATTCCAGATGATAAGATTATCGGTCTCAGTAAATTGCCGCGCATCGTAGACGTTTTCGCGCGGCGCCTGCAGGTGCAGGAGCGTCTGACCGAAGAAATCGCCCAAGCGATTGAAGATGTACTACAGCCACAAGGGGTTGGGGTGGTCGTCGAAGCTGTTCACCTTTGCATGATGATGCGAGGCGTAGAGAAGCAGAACTCAAAGACTATTACGAGCGCGGTACGTGGTCTTTTCCGTCGAGATCATCGGACAAGGGAAGAATTCCTCAGGCTTGCACACGCTCCTGACACCTTGTAGGCGTACCCTTGCTAGGTGGTTTAACCACACCAGAAAATCATGTTCTTAGAACTTGCTGAGGCACTGGATTGTCCGAGTTGTCGCTCTTCCGTAGGACTTGTGGCATTTGCTACAGAAACTCAGGACCGCAGAGTTATACAAGGGTGGCTGGGATGCCCATTATGTGAGTTAGAGTTTCCAATTGACGGAGGCTCAATCGATTTTTCGGGGATCGCTGGTTCATCCGTGGCGACTGAAGGCGAATCGGATGGGAATGTCCCCTTCGAATCCGGCGACCGCATCTCGCCCACGGCTCCGCTGCAATGGGCAGAATCTCCTTCTGATCAGGTGGTCCGGTTGGCTGCCATGTTGGGTTTGGGGGATCGTGATGGCATGGTGCTTCTCTTGGGGCCAGGCCTATCCAGTTCTGCGGTCCAACTCACAAAACTTGCCGAACAGATTGAAGTACTTTGCTGCTTCGACAGCAGAAAATCAGTGGAATCGCCCATAACTTTGGAAGAACTTGTTACTGGAGTGAATCCGATGGTTGGTGCTCTCGTAAGCTCTTGGCCCTTCCGTACAGGCTCTCTCAGCGGAATCGCACTTTTGAGTCCAGTAGTCTCAGATTTGCCTGAAGTAGAGCGATGTGCGGGGCCGGGAGCACGCTTTGTCGTGATTAATCCAACTGAAGATGACGTGGTAGTATTAGAAGAAAGAGGGTTTACTAGGGTCGCGTATGATAGCAGTGCGTGGGTTGGTGAGCGCGACTAAAGTTTGCTCTTCAGGGGGCTTGCGTTCTACCTTGGCATTTCTCCACAAAGTGCGGGCGTCGTTAAGTTCATTGGTGACTAGTTTCGGATCAGTTTTGGGGGGGGGAAGTATGGTGTGGTGGAAGATCTGGGATAAGAATGGTGAGGGGAACGGTGGATACCCCGACTATTATGAAGAAGGCGTGGAGCTGTCGCGGCAGGAACTCTATCACGATGCTCTGACGTCGTTTCGGTTGGCACTGAAGCATAGGCCACAGGATCCAGCGACATTAGAACAGATGGCTGTCGTCTACACGCATATTAGTCTGTATGATGACGCTGTCCGCTCTTATAATTCGGCGCTCGAACTTAGACCTGAAAGCCCTTCGGCTCATTACGGCCTAGCCTTCCTTCTTTTGAAGGCAGGGAATGATGAAGAAGCTGCTTATCATTTACAGGCCTTTCTAGAAAATGCGCGCTCCGACCGTGAAGATATGAAACACGTGGAGCACGCCCGCCGAACACTTCGTAGGCTAGGGGTGCTTGAAGGAGAAGTGGTAGTGCACTGATCGAAAAAGGTGCTTCAATGGAGAGTTCCAGTCCTCTGCCCGAAGAATACCGACCAGGTACCCTTGTCGACCTTTTCCTGGATGGTCTCTCCCGACCACGATCCGATGCTGTTCGAACCCGCAGCGCGGACGGGACTTGGACTTCGATATCTGTCGACGAAATCGGAGCCAAGGTGCGAGCTATCGCGCTGGCCCTCCGAGGCGAATCGTTTATGCGTGGGGATCGTGTCGCGATCCTTTCCCATAACCGCATTGAGTGGACGGTAACCGACTGGAGCATCATCATGTCGGGGCTGGTTTCTGTCCCGGTTTATCCGGTCCTCCCGGCAGAACAGATCCGCTATATTCTAGCTGATTCGGGTGCAAAAGCCGTGTTCGTAGAAAACCAAGACCAGCTTGATAAAGTTTTGTCGATCGCCCCTACTCTTCCGGATTTGCGCCTCGTTATCGCGTTTGATCCTGTAACATCGCCTATAGAACCTACCCCTCCGGTGCTCGAACTCTCCACGTTTATACAGAGGGGTAATGAAGTCGGCGATGAAGTGGCGACTAGCTACGAACATTTTGCTCAAGAGACACAGCCTGAGGACCTGGCAACTTTAATCTACACTTCAGGGACGACCGGTGACCCAAAAGGGGTGATGCTCACCCACGCTAACTTTCACGCCAATGCAATCCTCACTACGCGTATCATCCCGCTTACACAAAATGACGTCGCATTAGCTCTTCTACCGTTGGCACATGTGTTTGAAAGAACGGTGGGGCATTACATCATGTGGACTGCTGGTGTCACCGTCGCGTATGCGGAGTCTACGGAAACAGTCGGTCGCGACATGGTGGAAGTGTCGCCCACAATTATGGCTGCCGTTCCGCGCGTGTTCGAGAAAGTTATAGAGCGTGCGGAAGATGCTGCGCGCCGGGGTGGGGTCGTGAAGTCCAGGATTTTCGACTGGGCACGTAGGGTTGGTGAATTGCGCGCAACTCATGAGTTAACGGGGCAATCTCTCAAATTCGGGCTAAAACTTCAGGCGACCATTGCTGATCGGCTTGTATTTTCCAAGTTGCGAGCACGAACGGGTGGAAAGATTCGATTCTTTGCGAGTGGTGGCGCTCCTCTTCCACCAGTAGTGGGCTTGTTTTTCTTCGCGGCGAAACTGCCTATCGTTGAGGGTTACGGCCTTACTGAAACATCTCCGGTCCTCACCTTCAACCCGGTCGATTCGATTCGTATTGGGTCTGTCGGACGTGTTATCCCTGGGACTGATATCCGCATTGCAGAAGATGGCGAGATCCTAACTCGCGGTCCGCAGATCATGGCTGGATACTTCAACAAACCTGATGCGACTGCTGAAGCGATCGATTCCGATGGTTGGTTCCACACTGGAGACGTCGGGGTACTGGATGACGATGGCTATCTAACGATTACCGATCGGAAGAAGAATCTGATCATTACTGCTTACGGTAAGAATATCGCACCCCAAGCAGTTGAAGCTGAGATTAAGCGCGATCCTTTGGTCGCTGAAGCTGTGATGCTAGGCGATAAACGAAAGTTCCCGATCGTGATTATTGTGCCCGACCTCTCGGTTTTACGAACGAAATTGGACGATATGGAAGATGTGGCTGATGCTGCGCTGGTTAGCGATGATCGCGTGGTAGACTTGCTCAAACAGATTGTCCAAGATCGGTGTTCATCGTTCGCACACTATGAGCGACCTCGTGAAGTCTTGCCCGTGGCTGGCCCTTTTACAATTGAAGGTGGTGAGCTGACGCCTACGCTTAAGGTGAAGCGCCGTGTCATTACGGCTAGGTACGCAATGGAAATTGAAGCCATGTATGAACGTGCGGAAGCTGCTACGGCTGCGCACGAGAATTGATGCAAGAGTCCGTAAGACAGCCTGTCGTTGTCCTCGTCACAGGTCCTGATCGTGCTACACTCGCGAGCATTGGACGTACTCTCGTCAACGAGCATCTCATTGCTTGTATAAATTTGCTTGAAGGGATGACTTCAATCTACCGCTGGCGTGATGAAGTAAGGGAAGAAGATGAAGTGCTTGGGATCATTAAGACGACGACAGAACGTGTCGAAGAGTTGAAGGCTCGCATCGAAGAACTTCACCCATATGAAGTTCCCGAAATTCTCGTCTTATCTGTGGTTGATGGCTTGGATGAGTATTTAGACTGGGTTCATGAGGCGGTGACCTAAAGGTCGAGTTTTGTCTTATGCCTTATGGTAAGGTGAGTCTGGTTGAAAGCCCTAAGAACTGGAATTGTTCATCGCCCAGGAATAACACTCCCTCGATGACGACTGGTGGTAGCCTCAAGGGGGTATCCGAGGAAACGTTATCGTTAATGATACCGGCGCGGGTGCGAATGTTGCCGCGCAGGTCCGTACCAGAAATACTAAAACTCCATTCCTCAGCTCCCTCCGTGGGATCCAGGGTCTCAAGGATTACATCACTCCAGGCTGCTTCAGTGCCGTGAAGCCAAGTATGCGCAACTGTGGGTTGTTGTTCGTCCCCGGTGTGAAAGAGGAGACCGTTCCCCAGAGAGTCTGCTAGCACGAATGTACGGCTTGTTCCTGCTGTAGGTGGGATGCTGAGAGCACGAGCGGCACGCCGGAAGAAGAGTAAGCCAGGTCTGGCGTCATCCTCGAGTTGCAGGACGCCTAGACCAAGAGACTCCCGTTGGCCCGTGGGCCCTGTCCACACAGATACTGCCTCCCTCGCATCGAGCCGCACTGGCATCCCGTCGCGAGGCGTGAATATGAGACTCACCATCTGACCCATATCTCCAACTCGAACATTCATGTCCGTCGTCGGGAGAATACGCCATGACGCACGCGGTATTGGGAGGGTATCACGCTCGTTAACGAGTGGGTGCCAAGCGCTGCCGTCCGACCACCATGCATGATATTGACGTGTAAGTTGATTTTCTTGGGAGGACTGATCAAACACTCCAAAAAAAGATCTCCCATCAGGTCCTGCGAAGAGCAGGTGGGTGATGTAGCGAGCATCTGCTGGTATAGCGGCCGCATCATCCATTGCATCTCCGGAATCATAGAGATCCGATTGTGGCTTTGGGTCAGAACAGCCCGAAACACCAGTAAAGAGCGTCAATGTGCTAACCACCAGCCAACCCGAACGCATAGGTATTGGACGCATTAAGTCGGTGTCACTCGGTCCGCGGGTGTCTCTTCAGAGAGTCTTTTATCGCTATTTTGTCCAGATGCCTCGGTCAAGCGGGTCGACGACCCCAAGCGATTGTCCAGCGCATTAAGCAAGCGATTGACACGTCTTTCGTTTACACCCAAGTCTCCTGAGCCACGTCTCGATTGAGATAAGACCTCGACTCGCGTGAGACCGTTTTCGTCAAGTTTGACCCAGATCGAGACGTCATCGACAAATCGGAAAACCAATGTCGAACAGATAACACTTATGAGCCCGAGTTCTTCATCTTTGTGGATGAGGTCCCAGGCATGACGGTTCTCTACGAAATCCAAAAGTTCATCCCATACCTGTGCGAAAGGGACCTCATATACGCGAGGCTCGGGCCCGTTGGGCTGCCGTGTGTCAGCGGTGTTTTCGCGCAACCAACGCCGCAATGTCTCTCCCAAAGTCGACCTTTTCAGTTCGTTATTCAAAGCTAGGAGTGAGTTGCCAACATGTGTAGTTCAGTTGACCCCCTAAGTCGAAACAAGATAGGTTCACGCGTGCCGGATCTGATCCGTGCGGTCTCCAGTCCCGCGCTTCTGAGAGTCGCCTCCAAATAGATAGATAACAGACCATGCAGGCCATAATACCGCTGGCTGGGAAGGGTACAAGAGTCCGACCACACACCCATACCCAACCGAAACCATTGCTGCGTGTGGCGAACCGCCCAGTTCTCTCATACGTAATAGAACAGCTTCGGGCCGAGGGCGTCGATGAACTGGTTTTAATCACAGGCCATCTCTCTCGACAAATCGAAAATTTCATTGCCGAAAAATACCCCGATCTTTCGGTTAGCTACGTTGAACAGGAAGAACAGCTTGGAACAGCGCATGCGGTTGCGCTAGCCGAGCCACTAGTAAGCAGCTCCGTCTTGATCGTTTTTGTCGATACTCTCCTAGATGCTGATTTCGGCGTTATTCACCAGAGGCAGGAAGCCGACGGGATAATCTGGGTCAAAGAAGTTGAAGACTACCAGCGGTACGGTGTGGTACTTACCGATAAACACGGATACATGGAGCGGATTGTAGAGAAGCCCAAAGAACCTGTGTCTAAACTCGCCAACGTTGGTGTTTACTTCATCCGAGACTATGAACTGATGTTTAGGGGTATTCGCCACGTGATAGATCAAGATCCAAATCAGGGTGAGTATTTCCTTACGGATGCCTTTCAATACATGATTGATAAGGGTGCTCGTCTCTATACGGCGGAGGCACGAGGTTGGTTTGATTGCGGCAAGCCAGAAACGGTTCTCGATACCAACGCTGTCATGCTTGAGCGTGGTCACGGAGGACATCGGAATCTGCCCGATTCTGTTAGCGTGGAAGGTGTTGTGGCCGTAGCAGAGGACGCTACGATCGAGGCATCGCACATTGGCCCAAATGTGAGCGTGGCGGGTGGCAGCACAGTCCGTGGCTCACGGTTGAAAAACACAATCATCGGTGAGTCGAGTATAATCGAAGACTGTGACTTGGAAGATTCATTGGTAGGAGACGAGGCAGTTCTTCGGAGAGCACGAGGCAAGTTTCGAGTGGGTGATCACACGCACATAGAAGGGATCGAAACAGAGCGGGAAGGTGAGTTAGGTTGAATCAAGAGTCCCTTATATATGACTGGAACGAACTTCCGGGCTGTTTTGACTACAGTCAACTGACTGTTGAGTTGTGTGATGAGACACTTCGTGATGGTCTGCAAAACCCCTCGGTGGTGGACCCTCCGATTCAGAAAAAGATTGAATTGCTTCACATTATGGAAGGTCTCGGAATCCATTCTGCAGATATTGGCCTACCTGGTGCGGGGCCACGGGCATATGAAGCAGTCCATGCCCTCGGAAAAGAAATTCTGGCCACTGATCTGAGAATCAAACCAATCGCGGCAGCCCGCACGGTCCGTAGTGACATCGAGCCAGTCTCCGCTATCCAGCAAGAACTGGGACTTCAGTTTGAGGTGGCTACCTTCATCGGGAGTTCGCCGATCCGACAGTATGCCGAAGACTGGGACGTCGAACATATCCTCAAGGCTACTCATGATGCGGTTACGTTTGCAGTCAACGAGGGCCTCGCTGTTATGTATGTGACGGAAGACACGACTCGCTCACGCCCAGAAACTTTGACCGAACTCTTTACGGCCGCGATAGAGGCTGGAGCTAGCAGGATCTGTCTTTCAGACACGGTGGGGCACGCTACTCCGTATGGGGTGCGGCAACTCGTCCGCTTTACTCAAGACCTTATCAAACAGAGTGGTGAACAGGTCAAGATCGATTGGCACGGTCATCGGGATCGCGGATTTGGCTTGGCCAACGTGCTCGCTGTGATCGAGGAGGGAGTCGATCGAGTCCACGGTACAGCGCTTGGCATAGGAGAGCGCGTTGGAAATGTGGAGATGGATCTACTACTTGTGAATCTCTATCTTCTAGGTGTGCATGACCACCCAGTCGATCGCCTAGCAGAGTACTGCTCCCTCACTGCGAAAATGTGTGGGATTGAAGTCCCTCATAATTACCCGGTTGTAGGGGAAGATGCCTTCCGAACTGGGACTGGCGTTCATGCTGCAGCAATCATCAAGGCGATGGAAAAAGGGGACCGTTGGTTGGAAGACTCCGTCTATAGTGGTGTACCTGCATCAATAGTTGGGCGCAGCCAATCGATCGAAATATCACCGGTATCAGGATTAAGTAACGTACGCTATTGGTTAAGTGAGCATGGGTATGACCATGAAGACATGGAACTCTGTAACGTGGTTTTTGGGCTTGCTAAGAGGTGTGATCATACGTTGTCTCAGGAAGAGATTGAATCGGAAATTGAGCGATTTACGGCCGGTACGAGGTCCTGAGGAACCAACGAAAACGTGGTCCTACGATCCTTCTGGATGATAGGTGTCTTGGTATGACAAATTCTTTGGCATCTGGTGAAGAACTTCATTTCCAGTCAAGCGTCTGCGACAGTTGCGGGGGCCTTTTTACTAAATCCGAACTGGATAGTGACCACTGGTGTAGCAAGTGTCGACCGCAGATGCGTCGCCGTTTAGCAGTATGGAGGCATGTCGTGGCGATCTTGGTAGTGCTTCCATTCGCAATCTGGGTGATTCGCCTAGAGAAGCTCGATTTTCTGCCACAAGTGGCGTGGCTGCTGCCGTTATCAGCAGCGTACTATTTAGGCTTCCGAATTGGAAAAGAGGTTGTGAAGGGATATACCCGTTGGAACCGCAGCCGGTAGGCGGAGCAGTAGCGGATTGAGTAAGGCAAGATTGGTGCTTGGGCTCCCCATTTCGGCCTTGTCTGTATTGGTAGGGGTTGTGCTAGTCGTGAACACACGTCAGTACGGATGGGTAGGTGTGAGTGTGGGGCTCGTGATTCTGGCCGTAGGTTTTATCTTAGGGTTCAGTTGCTTTAAATCTTCCGCCAGCGGTACTCGTCCCGACAACTGATTTGAGTTGCGGGGCCGTATTGCGGCCTTGGAGCCATAAGGAGAACTACTTCCCATGGGTTTTGAAGGTGTCGACTATTTCGATCTAGACTCGCTGTTAGATAAGGATGAACTGGCCGTACGGGACATGGTTCGCGATTGGGTGGAAAGTGAAGTCATGCCCATCATCAACGAATCCTACATATCACGACAGTTTCCACGGGAGTTAATCCCGCAAATGGGTGAGCTTGGTTTCTTTGGAGCCAATTTGCCTGAAGAATATGGGTGCGCCGGCCTAGAGAATGTCTCGTATGGGCTCATCATGCAGGAGCTGGAACGTGGCGACTCAGGGGTTCGTTCATTCGTCTCCGTTCAAAGTGCACTCGTTATGTATCCGATTTTCGCCTTTGGTTCTGAGGATCAGAAACGTGAATGGTTACCCAGGCTGGCAAGTGGCGAAGCAATCGGCTGCTTTGGGTTGACAGAACCTGACTCCGGGTCGAACCCGGGGGGGATGATCACGCGTGCCGTTAAGGATGGAGATGAATGGGTTCTGAATGGGACAAAGATGTGGATCACCAATGGATCGCTGGCAGATGTAGCAGTGATCTGGGCCAAGACGGAGAACTCTGACGAGGCGAGTTCTATCCGAGGCTTTCTCGTTGAGACGGATCGTAATGGGTTTTCAGCAAAAGATCAGGAAGGGAAACTATCGCTGCTAGCCTCAGACACATCCGAGATTTCCCTCCAAGACGTACGGATCCCAGACTCAAATCTACTGCCAGAATCGGGCGGTCTAAAGAGCCCTCTTATGTGCCTCACTCAGGCCCGGTACGGAATTGCATGGGGCGCTGTTGGAGCTGCAATGGCTTGTTACTGTGAGTCACTTGAATATTCGAAGAACCGTGTTCAGTTCGAAGGGAGACCGATCGCAGCGACTCAGATACAGCAGGTTCGGCTTGCAGATATGCTCACGGAAATCACCAAAGGTCAGATGTTGGCCTTGCGGCTCGGTCGAATGAAGGACGAGGGTACGATGAAGCCGCAACAAGTTTCCCTTGCGAAACGCAACAATGTAAACATGGCCTGCGAGTGTGCCCGTGAAGCCCGACGTCTCTTGGGTGCTAACGGTATCTTGGTCGAATATGCTGCGATGAGACACATGTCAAATCTTGAGTCCGTATATACATATGAGGGTACGCACGACATCCACGGACTTATTCTAGGGCATGATATTACGGGTTCCCCTGCCTATATCTGAGGTCGCACAGTGTAGATTTGTTGATAGCGATTTTTTGATCCTACACACAGGTTATTAACTGCTCGGGGCACGCTAGGATGTGTCTAATTTCGAGTGGGCTGGTCCACTATAGATTTTCACACCACTTTTTTGAGATCATTTTTACCCCCACCCGCGAGGGACAACAATGTTTTTATTCCGCCACTTAAGTCTCGTCCTCATACTGGCTGCATTCTCTACACCACTAACCGCTCAGCAAGTTTCCGTTGAGCAGTATGAAGGTTTGCGGTTTAGGCACATTGGCCCTGTAGGTAATCGTGTCACCTCGGTCGCGGGCGTCCCTGGTGATCGCACGACGTACTACGCGGGGGCTGCTTCGGGTGGTATCTGGAAGACAGAGGACGCTGGGTTACACTGGGCCCCGGTCTTCGATGACCAGCCTGTGCACTCGATTGGTGCACTTGCCGTCGCTCCCAGTGATGCGGCCATCGTTTGGGCGGGTACGGGGGAGAGTTCCATCCGCTCTAATGTCTCAATCGGAAACGGTGCTTGGAAGTCAACGGACGCAGGGGCAAGCTGGATGCACATGGGTCTTGAGGGGACGGGACGAGTCGGAAAGGTGCTCATTCATCCCCAAAATCCAAACGTCGTATATGTGGCTGCGCTCGGGCATGCGTATTCCGAATCGCAAGAACGCGGTGTGTATCGAACAATGGATGGTGGTAATACGTGGGAACGAGTGTTGTTTGTTGATGAGGGTACTGGCGCTTACGAAATGGTCATGGACCCTGCGAACCCTCGGAAAATTATAGCAACGATGTGGGACTTGGATCTCAAGACTTGGAAGCGCGATAGCGGAGGTCCCGGTAGCGGTTTGTTTATGACGATGGATGGTGGGGATACCTGGGATCAACTCGAGGGGAACGGTCTTCCAATGCGACGGCTCGGGAAAATCGCCGTTTGCATGTCAGCAGGAGATTCCGACCGTGTGTATGCTCTTATTGAAACAGGAGATGGTGTCCCGCTCGACGGCGAAGAGACCGACAACGGTGAATTGTGGAGTTCGGATGATGGGGGCCACAACTGGCGTTTGGTTTCGTATCATCACGCCCTAGCAACTCGTCAGGCGTATTACACCCGGTGTGGTGTAGCACCCGACGATCGCGATGAGATCTACTTCCTTTCGGGAAGCTTTAGCGTCAGCCTCAATGGAGGTGAAACACACACAACGAGTAACTTCTTGCAAGACACCTCGTCACCTGGTTGGGACCTTCATGAGGTGTGGAGCGATCCGTTGAACGGGGATCGAATGATAATGGCGTTTGATGGTGGAGTTACGATCACCGAAAACCGGCGGAAGTCATGGTTCCGTGTTCAGCTTCCCATTGCACAGATGTACCACGTGACCGTGGACAACGCGGTTCCGTATAACGTACTCGGTAACCGGCAGGACGGGCCATCGTTTCGTGGTCCATCAAACACGCGACTGAACGGTCTGTGGGCTCGCGGAATGATTCCGCGTGGTGACTGGCGAGGCGTGGGTGGTGGAGAAAGTGGTTTTGCTACCCCCGATCCGACTGATCCAAACATAGTGTGGTCAAGTGCTTCGGGGTCGGGCGCACGGGGAGGCATTGTTGTGCGCCACGATGTTGAGAGAGGCCAATTTCGTGATGTTGAAGTGTGGCCTGAGTCCACGGGTGGGTATCCAGCCGAGAGTCTTCGTTATCGGTTCCAGTGGACCTTCCCGCTGCTAATATCGCCGCACGACACGGAGACCATCTACGTTACAAGTCAACACGTGCACCGGACCCGAAACAGGGGTCAGAGCTGGGATGTGATCAGCCCCGACCTATCAACTAACGATAAATCACGACAGACCATTTCAGGTGGCCTCACGCCCGACAACATCGGTGTTGAGTATTGCTGCGTGATTTATGCATTTGATGAGTCTCCGATCGAACAAGGCGTATTTTGGGCCGGGACAAACGATGGGCTCATGCACGTGAGCCGAGATGATGGTGCCACTTGGACGAACGTCACGGCAAACATCCCTAATCTCCCGGTTGATGGTGTGGTTCGTAGTATCGATGCGTCGAGATATGAGGTCGCCAAGGCATACATCACGATTGAGCATCACCAAGTCGGTGACTTTCAAGCCCGCGCCTACAAGACAGATGACTTTGGTCAAACATGGACCGAGATTACCAATGGTGTCGACAACTACCCAGTCGACTACACACGTTATCTGCTCGAAGATGCCGTGCGACCGGGTCTGCTGTATCTGGGCACGGAGAGTCAGCTGTACATCAGCTACGATGATGGGACGAGCTGGCAGCTTTTCATGCCGAATCTTCCCCCTACACCGTACTATGGGATTGTCGCCCAGGAACACTTTAACGATCTCGTAGCGGGCACTTACGGTCGGGGTTTCTGGATTCTTGACGATCTGAGTCCTGTCCAGCAACTGACTCCCGAAGTGGCTGCTTTGGATGCGCACTTATTTGCTCCGCGCGATGCGTACCGGTTTAATCCCGTCACTGAACCCATGATCATTTTTGAAGATTGGACGGACGGCGAGAATCCGCCTAACGGAGCCTCGATCAACTATTGGTTGGGTGATGATTCCGAAAAAAATGTCCAGATTCGGATTGAGACGGAGGCGGGTGAAACAGTAAGCACGGTGGATGGGACTAACCTCTCCGGCTTCAATCGAGTGTGGTGGAATTTCCGCGGTCAGGACGCAATCTCGATGAAGCTCCGGACGCGTCCTCTCTATGCTGACTGGTTCCCACTATCCGCCGATGGGTTTCGCACTACTGGAGGAGGATTTTTCGGTGGGGGAGGTGGACCGCGCCAGCCTCCGGGTACGTACAACGTCACCCTCGTGATCGATGGCGAGGACCGTGGTACCCAGAGTCTTACGGTGCTTAAAGACCCGAATTCTGAAGGCACTATGACCGATATTATGGCCCAGAAATCATTGGTGGATGAAATCTTGGCTGACCGCAACCGCGCAGCGGGTCTAGTGAATCGAATCGAACTGCTTCGCCGTCAAATATATGATCTGCGGCCAGTGCTGGAGGAAGCGGGCGATGCTGAAGATGTGCTTGCTGCCGGAGAAGCTTTAGATGAGCGTCTGATCTCGGTTGAGGGAGAGTTGATCCAACTGAAGGATACAGGTGGGGATGGCGTTCGTTGGCCGGCAATGATCACGGGGAGGCTGTCCTACCTGCAGGGTGCGGTGGCCACTGCCGATTTTGGCCCGACCGATCAGCATACTGAAGTGGCGCAGATATTGAGTGACCAAGTGGATGATGTTGAGGCGGCTTTTGAAGCGGTTTTGAGTGAAGAACTTGCTGACTTCAACCAACTGCTTCAGCAAAAAGTAGGGAGGGTTATCACAACACAATAAGCTGGGTCGCCCATGAGATCCTGATCGGACTAAGTAGTTTAAGGTGATTGTCGCCGTCGAGCGTTCAACCGAAATTATAGGTAACCAGGGGGTAAGAGCGGGTGGATACTAACATCCTTCAACGGGCGATGGACGAGTCGCCAGCCATCGCCAATATGGGTCTTACCGTCCAGCTATTAGATCAGGATACAGGCTGTGTCGTTATCAGAATGCCCGCCGCCGCTCATACGGAGCGAGTAGCAGGCATGGGCCAGTATCACGGTGGGCCCATCGCTCTTCTCATTGACGTGGCAGGGGACGCAGCGCTCGCAATTCATCTTGACGGTTGGGTGCCCACGATTAACCTGCGTGTAGATTATCTGCGACCGTGCACTGGGGCATACTTGGATGCCACGGCTACACTCCGGCGCAGAGGTCGCTCTATCGGGGTTGTTGATATCGATGTGCACGATGAAGAAGGACGCCTATGTGCAATTGGGCGTGGAACTTACAGTACAATCGTCGATCAGAAGCTGCCTTCGCGCGATTAATCTTATATGTGTATTACGGTGCCATTGCGGAGATGCGAGCAGTGCCGCCTGGGTAGGTCTCTCCAACACATGAGCTTGCCGATGTTGATATGAGTACAGCTGTCTGTCCCTTTGAGCCTTTCTTCTTGCGACAAGGCTATGTGGTTCTTGATGGCGGCCTTGCTTCTGAACTTGAAGAACTCGGTCATGATCTCAATGACCCATTATGGTCGGCGAGGGTACTACTAGAGGATTCAGAGGCAATTGCTGTCGTGCACCGAAATTTTCTTGAGACGGGGGCAGACTGTATAGGGACAGCAACATATCAAGCGAGTTTTGAAGGGTTGCGCGCACGTGGGCTTAGTGACGCTGAAGCTACAGGTTTTTTCCAGCAGGCGGTCGATATCGCGGTTCAGTCGCGTGAAGAGTTCTGGGGAGATCCCACAAATCGCATCGGCCGACTCAAACCTTTGGTGGCTGCGAGCTTAGGTCCCTACGGAGCATTCCTTGCCGATGGATCGGAGTACCAGGGTAACTATGGGCTCTCTGCAGCATCCATCCGGGCATTTCACGAAGGTCGATGGAGAGTCATCCTAGAGTCAAAGGCGGATGTAACGGCTTGGGAGACGATTCCATCGAGGCTTGAGGCACAGGTGCTGGGAGAAATCCTCTCCGAGGCTCCTGGTGCGCACGCATGGATTAGCTTCAGCTGCTGTGATGGTGAAAGGCTCTGCGACGGGACGCCCATATCGGAAGTGGTAAAAGAACTTGACGATATCGCCAATCTTGTCGCGGTGGGGGTCAACTGCACAGCACCAGAACACATTACTTCCTTGCTTTGCCAAATGCGGGCTGCCACGGAGAAACCACTGTTCGTGTACCCAAATCGAGGTGGTCGATACGATGCAGAGGCAAAGGTTTGGGAAGTCCCTCCCGTAGACATCCCCTGGAGGCAGTTCATTTCAGAGTGGAGGGAGAACGGCGTATTGGGGGTTGGTGGGTGTTGTCGGGTGGGCTCGGAAGAGATACGTGTGATTCGTCATGTACTTGAGGTTGCGTAGGTGCACCCTAGTTTGAATTCGTCGGTGAGTGTCGATTGCCCATGGTGCGGCGAGACTATTGAGCTTCTAATCGACCCAGGCGGCGGAAATATCCAAAATTATATTGAAGATTGTGAAGTGTGTTGTCGGCCATGGGATGTGTCAGTCGAATTGAACTCGAGCAGCGGTATCAGTGCGACTCTAGAGCCGAGTGATTGATTGCCTCCTGATTTACTCAACGACATGCTCAAATGATTTTCAGGGAAAGACAATCCGAGTTTAAGGGGTTAACAGTAAAGATGATCATAGTAGACACGGGAAGGCCAAGGCATCACGGTGAGGGATCTGGCTCGCGTTCTCCAGGTTTAGTTGGGGCGATCCTGCTTTTTTTCTACCGTGCTGTGCGTCGAGGGCGCATTGCGCTCCTCGCCAGCTGTTTCGGAATAGGAGCTTTAGGGTGTGGTGGAAATGAAGGAAGTGATGTGAGCGTTAACGAAACCTCTGACGAACTGACCCGATTGGAGATTGTGGGCAGCAATGCGTTCTGGTACTACGCTGACCTAGATGCGGCGACCAATTTTTATACGGAAACCTTGGGTCTTAAGATCGCTGCAGATTATGGTTTTGCTAAAATCCTTCACGTCGCGGGCACTTCCTACTTGACGTTAGTCGATGGAACGATGGGGATGCATACACCTGATGAGCCTAAGACGGTCGCACTCGCTCTTGTGACCGATCAGCTTGATGAGTGGTGGGAGTACCTTACCCACCAGGGTGTCGAGATGCGGAACACGTATAACCCAACGGAGGATAGCGCCCATGACGGATTCGTTGCGTATGATCCCGAAGGCTACTATCTGGAATTCGAGCGCTTCAACCCCCACCCTGAAAACGAGCAATTTTTACCCATACTTGAACGAGCGGAGACCGTCCTCGCTCAAAGCGTAGGTTCGAAGGTCCCCTCTGGGTTGGGCTTCAAGGCGACCGTCCTCTGGTTGTACTATCGAGACTTGCCTGGCATGGAAGACTTCTGGGAAGACGAGATCGGTCTCCGTATGGTCGCTGACCAAGGTTGGGCGAAGATTTATAAGACTTCCTCGACCGGTTTTATTGGCTTGGTGGATGAGACTAGAGGAATGCACTCCTACACTGAACAAAAGGCAGTCACCGTCTCACTGTGGACGAACCAGTTGGCTGAATGGTTCGAGCAGGTTCGTGGAGGAGCCCTAGAGATGCGATCCGAATCGATCGAAGAAGAGAATCCTCGGTACCGCGCGTTTGTTGGCTATGATCCTGAGGGCTATTACATAGAGTTTGACACGTTCCTTCCCCACGAGGATAACGAGGAACTACTGCTACTGATCAACCGCTGATTTTCGAATCATGCCGGCTATAACCGCAGATCATTTTTTTCGCGTTGTTCTGTTCGTTCATGGAAGCCGTAATCCCGAATGGGCGAAACCGTTTGAGGAGTTGCGCGAACGGACTGAGAAAAAACTCGGTTCTAAGCAAGTCCGACTCGCGTATCTGGAATTCAACACACCGACTTTACTTGATGTTGCTCGTGAAGCAGCATTAGATGGAATCCAGACTCTTTTAGTGGTGCCGCTTTTCTTCGGCGGAGGTCAGCACATGAGAGTTGATGCCCCAGATTTGGTCGCTGAGGCCAGCCGAGAGAATCCAAACTTAGATATCCAAATCTCTGGTCCGCTCTCAGAAGATCAGGCGTTTTGTGATGCGCTCCTAAATCGAGTTCTGAAGCTCGCAGATCCTCTAAAAGAAGGTGGGGTTGGGTAACGGATGACCGTGCGGTCATAACCGTCGTAGAGTCTAGTCCCACAGGTCCACAAATAGGGAGTTAGTGATCCTACAAAAAGCCAGTCTTAGCCTCCTTACTGAACCCTCTCAAACATCAGGTTTCGAACACGAACACCAGTCACGGTGAAGCCAGTTATCTGAGCTGTCTGATTTCTAATAAAACGCACTTCCGGAAACCACCGCTGATCTCCTGTGAAAGAGTCTTCACCAATTGGTGATAGGATCGATGCAGGGTTTCGCCAGTGCTCTGCGACGAGTCGCCCTGACTCCACGAATATCTCGTAGGTTGAGTCTAACTCTGGGCTTCGGTAGTGGCCGGAGTATTGCCGCAACTCAGAATCTGAAAGGTTCGGAGCTTCAGTAGTGTCATCTGATCCATCCAATTGCACCGGAGCAGGGCCCATCTGATCTTCAAGAAATGCCTCCGCAACCTTAAGCGCCCGTCCTGCTGGGTTACAGGTTGAGAAATTACAGAAAACGACGATCGACAAATCTTCCTGAGGAAATCGGATGAAGTTCGTACGAAACCCTGCCCACGAGCCTCCATGTCCGAAGTGTTTGAGCCCCCTGTATTCTCCCGTCGTTAGTCCGTGGGCATAGGCGAGGGTATCACCAGAAGTGAGTACGCCCCTCTCTAGCATCCTGTGGATAATCTCTTCACCTCCAACCTGGCTCGTCTCATAGTTCTTCATCCACAAAATGAAATCATCCACCGTGGTGTTAAGGGAGCTAGAAGCTAAAGCTGTGAGTTGGTTAATCTGGCGGCGGAATATGCCATCAGTTTCGTCGTCAACTGGCGTATAGGATCCAGCACGCCCAGGGACGATCTCTAGGTAGTCGTCTGAGAAGTGTGTGTTCTTCATCCCCAGGGGCTCGAAGATTTGTTCTTGAGTGTAGTCCCGGAATGTCATTCCTGACTGAACCTCGATCGTCTTAGCCAACAGGTTGTAGCCCGTATTTGAGTAGGCGTATTCTGAGCCTGGTGGAAAGTTGATCGCGCTTTGCTGGTAAAGCATACGGAGGATCTTATCGAATGAGATAACATCGCTGTACTCAACCCCACCTAGTGACATAGTGTGAGGCCAGTCACGAATCCCACTCGTATGGTGAATCAGATGGCGGGGTACAATCGTGGCACCGAAATCAGGCAATTCCGGAACGTAGGCTCGCACATCCTCTTCCAGGTCTAAGTGTCCCTGAGCTTCAAGGAGAAGTGCGGCCATGGCACCGAACTGTTTCGAAATAGAAGCGATATCAAATACAGTCTCCGGGGTTATTGGGATCCCATGATCCATGTGGGCGATCCCATATCCTGCCCGGTGCACAACTTCACCATCCATTACTACCCCTACGGCGGCTCCCGGACGCATCCCGACTAAATCGGAAAAAACGATATCAACGTCTGTGTTTCTTGGACCGTCAGAATTTGCAGACGGAGACTCGGGTCCGGAGACACAGGCAAACAGGAAGGACACAAGAAATAGTGTTCTCTTCATCACATTACATCCCTTCAATTACGGGCTGGGGTACGTCAAGCGCCGGATGATATCAGTTGTAACCGTACCAGGGTTACAGGCTAACGGTCCTACCATTAGGTTAAATGGCTAGAAACGTTAGGAAAACATTAGCCGCCTTCAGCTACGGATCTATCCGTCTCTGATTCTACAAACAATTCAACCACTTCAGGCCATGATCTCACACAATATAATCCACAAGCCCCTACTAGCCGTTGCTCTTATTGCTGGGCTCGGTTTCACACCCAAAGAGGGTGAAGCCCAGCTTACAATGGCGCAGGCCCAAACAGCGATTGACGCTGCAGAGGCTGAAGCAAGAGCCAATAACTGGACCCTCACGATCCTCGTTGCTGACGCGGAAGGAGTCCCGGTTTACTTGCGAAGGATGGACGGAGCATCAGCTAGGACCAGCGACATAGTCACCAGAAAAGTCCATGTAGTAATAACGACCGGCGGGACATCAGGTGCCTACGGACAAGCACTAGCTGCTGGGACAGTCGACAGCATTCCAGGAGGCATCCACTACGAAGGAGGGCTGCCGATATATATGGATGGCGAATTTGTTGGTGCTATGGCTGCGAGCGGTGCGCGGGGGTCTGAGGATGCTCAAGTGGTGCGCGTTGGGTTGGCTGCGATCGGGGCAACTTCTGAATCTGGGATGTAACCAACAGTGATGACTGCAGCTAGAACTGCTACGGTTATAAATCTCCTCAGCTAGTCCTCAGTGTAGTGATATGCCCCCCGTGTCCGGAAGACACGGGGGGCATCATCCCGCCCCCTACGAACCGCGATTTTTCTGTGCCGCCATCCCGCTAACGAGCGCGGCGTACCCACCACATTCCTTCGGCGTTTGCAGCAAGTGTTTGTTAGGCGGTGCCGAGGTCACCCCATACTCAACGGTGGACAGTGGAACGCGACTGTCTCTCCAGGAACGCTGCCATGTCGTGCTCGATCCACAGCTGGGCACCTTGGTCGATCACGAATTGCTCGATGTGGTCCATGGTTGCAACAGTGAGCTCAGAATCTACGTTGATGACTGGGACTCGTTTTCCTGACCGATTCTCCCGGAAGTGGTAGAGGTCGCCAGCCAGAACAACAGGCCCCTCTTCAGCCAGGTCCACGAGGAGCACCTGATGCCCGGGCGTATGGCCTGGTGCAGGAATGATTCTCACCCTGCCATCTCCGAACACATCGTGCTCTCCGTCGAGTAGTTCCCGCGGCGTATTTCGGAGGCTCTCGTATAGAGACGGATCGAAGTATGGTACGGTTACACTGTCCGCGAAAGCCGCGTCGAACTCAGCTTGCTGGATCAGGAGCGTGGCGCCTTGTACCTCATTTGCGACTCCGACATGGTCGAAATGCATGTGAGAGAATGCCATGTAGTCAAAAGTGTCGAGAGCGTGGCCAATGCCGGGGAGCTGGTCAGCAAGCGTCTGATCCAGTCGTAGCAACACCGGCGGCGATTCCACCCAGTCTCCGGCTTCGGCAAGGCCTGATGGCAAGCCTCCCTCCCACAGTAGACTGCCTGCAGGATGTTCCACTACGTAACAGGGAACGAAAAGGTCACGAACATCAGTCTCGTCGTCCTCGATGCCAAACATCGTAACGCTTTCGAAGCGAATGACACCACAGTCGAACTCATACAGAGTGAGCGGTGGCTCTGCCGGAGCACAGGCACCTATTACACAGGCAAGTAGTACAGCAACAGTACGTGACCTCATTTTGGCATACTCCATATTCTAGAGAAATCGACAGTATGGGCACCCTATACGCGACCCTATTAAGTCCGCTACGGCTTTTTTAAACCCTGCGTTAGCCGCTACCAGCTATGGATCTGTCCGTCTCCGACTATCCATTTGCCTATTTGCAATAAACCTCAAAAGTTTTTGCGAAGTTTGCAGCCAATTCTGAAAAAATTACTGCACGCTCATAAGTTTCAATTGCCTCTGCTTCATTTCTGAGCCTGTCTGCTTCTCTAGCAAACTCGCCGGACGCAGCCAGGAAGCGACCTGAGCCACCACTTATACCCTGGCAGTCTTCTGCTCCCCAGCGTCCAACCATCTGTTGTTGGGCACTTGCTTCAGCACCAACCAATTGGCTTGCTAGAAAAACTCCACCAAGAAGACAACTAAGTCCGAAGACAACATTCCGCATATGACGCACCTGTTTCCCCTCCACTGTGAGTGATCGAGTCAGCAAAATTCTGTTTAATGATAAACGGGACTCCTGCCTCGGAAAGGGGGGGCGGGGGTACTGGGGGTCGCTCTAGCTGAAGTCGGGGGGTCGGTGTGTGTTGACCTGTCCCATGTGCCCGCCCCCCACCGTTTGTCGCGGGGGGGGCATATCAGGCTCGATTTTACCCCAGTTTTTACCCCGGTTGTGCTTACTTGAGAAAAAATGTCTACCGATATCGAGGTAAATCGCGGGAAAGGTAATGCGGTAAAATTTTGCTATGACTGGGGATACGCCCGGAGGGACTCGAACCCCCA
>CAJWLK010000016.1 GCA_913043255.1 uncultured Gemmatimonadota bacterium | reverse complement strand
CCCTATCCACAGCTCATCCGAGCAGTTTTCAACCCACAACGGTTCGGTCCTCCACGAAGCATTACCCTCGCTTCAACCTGGCCATGGATAGATCACTCTGGTTTCGGGTCTAGCCCCAGCAACTATACGCCCAGTTAAGACTCGCTTTCGCTTCGGCTCCGCCGCAGAACGGCTTAACCTTGCTACTGAGGACTAACTCGCCGGATCATAATGCAAAAGGCACGCGGTCACCCGAACATCTCTCCGAAGAGAGAGTCAGGCTCCCACCGCTTGTAGGCACATGGTTTCAGGATCTATTTCACCCGCCTCACGGCGTACTTTTCACCTTTCCCTCACGGTACTCGTTCGCTATCGGTCACGGACGTGTATTTAGCCTTGGCAGGTGGTCCTGCCGGATTCAATCGGGGTTTCACGTGTCCCGACCTACTCAGGAAATGGTTCAGAGCTCGCAACGTTGGCTTCGCTTACGGGGCTGTCACCCTCTATGGCTTATCTTTCCAGAAAGATTCAGCTCACCAGCGCACTGACTCCGAGAGTCGGCAGACTCTCACAAACCACCCCTACAACACCGCAACAGCAACGGCTGCCGCCTTGGCACCATCGCGGTTTGGGCTGTTCCCCGTTCGCTCGCCGCTACTAAGGGAATCACGGTTGTTTTCTCTTCCTCGAGGTACTTAGATGTTTCAGTTCCCTCGGTTCGCTTCCAATCACCTATGTATTCAGTGAAAGGATGACTGGGCATCACCCCAGCCGGGTTCCCCCATTCGGAAATCCAAGGATCAACGCTCGCTTGCAGCTACCCTTGGCTTATCGCAGCTTGCCACGTCCTTCATCGCCAGTCCGTACCTAGGCATCCACCCTGTGCCCTTACTTGTTTGATCTATTTCTATATTACAGCATCAAAAAAACCTCATGGACGCACTCGGCGCCCAGCACTCACATCACTACCTGATTGTCAAATAGCAACCCTCCGGCCAAAGCCGAAAGCCGGCAGGGGGTCCACCAATGCGATTAGTGGACAGCAAATGAACGTATGGCAAATTTAGATTTTCGTCAACTAAATTCAGAGACCAAATATCGTCTGAGACCAGCCAGGGAATCCAGCCAATTTTCAGGCGCTCAAAAATCGTATATCTCACGACAGCAAAGGGGAGATTGGCCGCGGGTCTTCGTCTTAGTTAGGGGCCTCCAACAACTTCGA
This sequence comes from uncultured Gemmatimonadota bacterium, assembly GCA_913043255.1. Lineage (GTDB taxonomy): Bacteria > Gemmatimonadota > Gemmatimonadetes > Palauibacterales > Palauibacteraceae > Palauibacter. The sequence goes on along the minus strand of CAJWLK010000016.1, from coordinate 26,685 downwards.
CCTCTTCAGCCAACACTGAGATATTATTGTCGAGCACTTGCAGGAAACCGTGTGCCACGCGAAACAAGTGATCTTCATCTTGTACCCGGACGAGCAGGTCACCCTTTCCTAGCAGGACAACCATTGGGGCGTGCCCATATAAAATACCCAGATGGCCGTCGTGGGCTGGGGCTCTTACGAACGTCGCTGCCCCATCGAATGCTGCTACCGTCGGCGAGATGATGGTCACGTGCATCATCGGACTGTCCCCCGGCCCAATAGGGGAAGACAGCTCGTCACGAGGGATACTGTCATTACCACCAGTCGTCGCCACTATTGGCTCACCTGTTTTCGATCAAAACGGGCAATCATGCGGCTTCTTCTTCAAGCTTCTTAGCCTGCTCGACCGCCTCATCAATGCCGCCAACCATGTAGAAAGCTTGCTCCGGGAGGTGGTCAAATTCGCCATCCACCAACCGCTCAAAAGATTCGATTGTGGTTTCTAGCGGCACGTAACGGCCAGGAATCCCTGTGAATTGCTCAGCTACGTGGAAAGGCTGCGACAGGAACTTCTGGATTCGCCGAGCCCGATTCACAATAACCTTATCTTCTTCAGAAAGTTCATCCATGCCGAGAATGGCAATAATGTCCTGGAGGTCTTTGTATCGTTGGAGCGTCTCTTGTACGCGTGTTGCGACGCGATAATGGCGCTCACCCAGATACTGCTCGCTCAAAATTCGACTCGTTGAGTCGAGCGGATCTACGGCCGGGTAAATACCGAGTTCGACGATTTGTCTTGAGAGTACAGTCTGGGAATCAAGGTGCGTGAACGCTGCAGCGGGAGCAGGGTCCGTAAGGTCATCAGCCGGCACATAGATGGCTTGCACAGATGTGATCGACCCTTTGTTGGTCGAGGTGATCCGTTCCTGAAGATTTCCCATCTCGGTGGCGAGCGTCGGCTGGTACCCTACCGCACTTGGCATACGGCCTAGCAGTGCCGAAACCTCTGAGCCTGCTTGGCTAAATCGAAAGATGTTGTCAATGAACAAGAGCACATCGAGACCTTCCACGTCACGAAAATACTCAGCCACCGTCAACCCGGTGAGCCCTACACGCAGTCGCGACCCGGGAGGTTCGTTCATCTGTCCGTAAATGAGAGCTGTGGAGTCGATGACTCCTGACTCTTTCATTTCAAGCCAAAGATCGTTCCCCTCGCGAGTTCGCTCTCCCACTCCACAGAAAACAGAACGACCCCCGTGCTCCTGTGCGATGTTGTTGATCAACTCCATGATGATGACGGTTTTCCCGACACCCGCACCGCCAAACAAGCCCGTCTTCCCACCCCGAACGTAAGGAGCGATAAGGTCGACAACTTTTATGCCCGTAACGAAGATTTCCGTTTTTGGCTCAAGATTCTCGAGAGTTGGGGCTGCTCGATGAATCGGCCAATGCTCCTCCGCCTCAACCGGCCCCATCTCGTCCACAGGCTCCCCAAGGACATTAAGAATTCGGCCAAGAGGCGCATCGCCGACAGGCGTCGAGATTGGCTGGCCAGTGTCAGTTACGTCCATCCCACGGCTAACCCCATCTGTCGCATCCATCGCCACCGCCCGCACCTGATTTCGACCGATGTGCTGGGCAACCTCGCAAACGAGGTCGTGTTCGGTCCCCTCGTCATCGGTCCACGAGAGTGCCAGCGCATTGTAGATTTCGGGCAGGTGCTCAGGGTCAAACTCAGCATCAATCGTTGGCCCTATGACCTGCACAACTTTTCCGACATTTCCACCTGTCGATCCGTCAGACATTTAAAATCCTCATCGTAGTTTTGCTAGCCTTCGAGTGCATCTGCACCGCCTATGATCTCGGCGATCTGGTTTGTGATTTCCGCCTGGCGCGCACGATTATAGGTGCGCCGTAACTTATCCAGGAACTCTTCTGCATTATCCGTAGCCGCTTTCATCGCCGTCCGTCGAGCGGCTTGCTCAGCCGCCATGGTCTCAAGCAGTCCACTAAATGTTGAATTAGTGACATACAGTGGAAGGAGATGGTCTAAAATCTCTCGTGCGGAAGGACTCAAAATATAATAGGGCTGTGGCCCGGCGGCCTGTTCTCCGACGCCCACCGGCAGGATACGTATCACTGCAGGAGGCGTGCTCACCATATTTCGAAACTCAGCTGATACTAGCCTCACAGCATCTAGCTCGCCTTCAATAAATCTCTGAGCAAGGTCACTAATAATGACCAGAGCATCGTCGACCGTCGGCGGATCGCCAAGATCATTCCGTTCGGTCACCATTTCGACGCCACGAAAGCGAAAGTATGAGATCCCTTTGTTTCCATAAACGTGAAACTCAGTCTCGACTCCCGCCTTCTCTAGCTCATCCAGTTCATTTATCGCCGTACGGATCAAGTTGCTGTTGAACCCCCCGCAAAGGCCTCGATTACTTGTAAGTAGGATGACCGCCGCCTTCTTAACCTTGTCCGGTTGTCGTAGTAGCGGTTGTAGATCAGCCAGTTCGGGTGTCGTTAAACGCCCAATCATTTCAATCAACTGAGTCGAATATGGCCGTGCTTCAATAACGCGCGTCTGCGCCTGTCGTAGCTTTGCAGTCGCGACCATCTCCATGGTGCGAGTGATCTTTCGCGTGTTATCGACGGATTTCATCCGCCGGTAAATGTCCCTTGACTTAGCCACTAGCTAGCCTCTGATGAAGGCATCAAGGACCTAAGCAGACTCGGCTTCGGCAACTTCTGACTCTCCTTCGCCACTGCCAAAAGTGTCTCCGTAGAACTCGATCGCCTTGCGAAGCGCTCCTTCAGTTTTCTCTGAGATGACACCTTCGTCCCGGATCGCTTGCCCCACCTCAGCCTCTTGAGCTGACATGTACTCGAGGAATCCAGTCTCCCAGCTGCGAATTTCCGAGACTTCGAGTCCATCGAGATAACCTTGTGTGGCGGCGAAAATCACCATCACTTGCTCATCGACCGACATAGTCTCGTACTGCCCTTGCTTGAGTATCTCGACGATGCGAACCCCACGATCAAGTTGCCGCTGGGTGGCCGTATCCAACTCTGTTCCAAACTGAGCAAATGCCTCCAGTTCACGGAACTGCGCCATATCAATTCGCAAGCTTCCCGCCACCTTTTTCATGGCCTTGATCTGGGCATTACCTCCAACACGGGAGACCGAAATTCCAACGTTCACTGCCGGACGGACGCCGGAGTAAAATAAATCGGTCTCGAGGAAAATCTGACCGTCCGTGATTGAGATGACATTTGTTGGGATGTAGGCAGACACATCTCCAGCTGCCGTCTGGACGATTGGAAGTGCTGTTAGAGAACCGCCCGGTTTTTCAATGTCGGGGTGCCCTTCGATTGCCTTCGGATCACTACTGATCTTGGCGGCCCGTTCGAGCAAGCGACTATGCAGATAAAAAACGTCGCCAGGATACGCCTCGCGACCCGGCGGACGACGCAGAATCAGCGACGCCTCTCGGTACGCATCCGCCTGCTTAGAAAGGTCATCGTACACAACTAGGACGTGGCGACCCTCTTTATATGTAAAGTACTCACCAATCGCGCATGCCGCGTAAGGCGCCATGAACTGAACAGGCGCTGGATCAGACGCGTTAGCCGCCACGATGACCGTGTAGTCCATCGCGCCTTCCTCACGAAGTTTTTCCGCGATGCCAGCTACAGTCGAAGCCTTTTGCCCAATTGCACAGTACACACAGATGACGTCTTCGCTCTTCTGATTAATAATCGCGTCGATCGCTACGGCTGTCTTTCCGGTCCCGCGATCTCCGATGATCAACTCTCGTTGCCCTCGGCCTATTGGAATCATCGAATCGATTGCTTTCAGGCCAGTTTGCAGCGGTTCGTTAACTGGCTGGCGGTATACAATTCCCGGCGCCTTACGATCGACCCTCATGAAGCCGACGGTATCAATGGGACCTCGTCCATCGCGTGGCTGTCCTAGCGTGTCGACCACACGACCCAACACAGCGGGACCAACCGGAACAGAGAGAACACGCCCTGTCCGACGCACGGGATCCCCTTCCTTCAGGACCAAGTAATCTCCCAGAATTACCGCACCGATATTGTCTTCCTCCAAATTCGATGCCAGACCGATAACCGCATCTCCACTGCTACGGGACGTAATCTCAAGCATCTCGTTGGCTACACACGAGGATAATCCCCAGATGCGAGCCACTCCATCTTTAACCTCGAGAACCTCGCCAACTTCCTCGACCTGTAGTTGCTCCTCGTACCGATCAATTTGTTCGAGGAGAGCCTTCTTTATTTCGCTTGCACGTAGCAAGCTTTCAGAACTTGTCATGTCGTCTCTTCTTGGCTTTGCCGGATTTTTTCTGTCGACTTGGATTGAAAAGCGAACTCCGCTTGAGGCGCACCCTGATGAAGCTCGCGCCGAAGTCGTTCGAATTGGCGACGCACCGACGCATCCAAAAGCGCGTCGCCAACTCTGATGATTACACCACCCAAGATCCTTTCATCCACTTGGAACTCCGGGATCACCTTCTTATCGAAATGCCTCTTAAGTGTGCCCATGACTTCTGTTTGCACTGTCTCGTCCGCTTCGAAAGGAAGAGTTACGGTCGCCCGAACGCGATTCGCGTTTTCGTCGAGCAGGTCCCGATAAGCGGCTGCGATATTTGGAAGCAGCCGTTGTCGTCGCCGATCTACGAGTACGAGCAGAAATCGGACAAAAAGAGCTGGAGCATGTTCAGCACACGCTTGCTGGAGCACGTCTTTTTTCGCACTTGGAGTGACGCTTGGCGCATCCAGAAAACGTTGCAAGGAAACATCCTGCGAATAAAGCTCACTGATCCCTTCGATGAGATCGCTGAAGAGAGATTCGCTACTGTCACGGGCTGCCAGCTCAAATAGCGTTGCCGCATAGTTTCGAGCTACCGCTGAGCCTCTCATAAGAGGGATATCCTATACACGCGAGTCTCAGAACTCCGACATGAAGTCGTTAACTAATCGCCGGTTTTCATCGACATCTAGTCGTGCGCGAATTAACCGTTCGGAAGCAGCAAGGGCGATGTCGACCGCTTCCTGTCGAATATCTTCACGCAGCTTTTCGCGCTCCAGATTGATTTCTCGGCGAGCGTCATCGAGCAGTGCAGTCTGTTGGGTCTTAGCATCCTCAAGAATCTCCTTCTTGAGTCCATCGGCCGCATTACGTGCCTTCTCTAGAATGTCTTTTGACTCACTGCGAGCCTCTTCGAGTGAAGCACGTTGTTTCTCAAGCAACGCCGCAGCTTCTTCGCGCGCAGTACGCGCTTCATCAATGGCACCCTGAATTTTCGCATGTCGATCTTCTAAGCCTCCCGAAATCACCGGGAAAACTTTCCATACCAAAATGCCAAGGGTGAGGAGGAAGAGGACCCATGTCCACACAACGAGGCCAAGGTTAAGAGAGAATATGCCCGTGGTCTCTTCGTGGTGTTCTTGTGCAACAAGGATGATGGGCGCCGTGATAGCCATAACCCCGGCAACCCCAGTTACTCGTGCGGAACCCCAACGTTGTGACCAGCGGGCCCTGCGTACCAATTGCTTCACGACCGAATAAACCCGGCGATGACCAGCCCAAAGAGCGCCGCACCTTCAATGAATACGGCAAGAACTATCGCCGCAGTCTGGATGTTTTGGGCCTCTGAGGGCTGACGGGCCATTGCCTCCGTCATACGTCCACCGATCTGGCCAATTCCAATTCCCGCAGCAAGCGCGGACAGGCCTCCACCGAGAACCGCGAGACCGATTGCGAGACCGTCACCGGTCGTCATACCCTGCTGCAACAGGGTCAGCATGTTCAGCATTGGTTAGCTCCATGTTCCTTTTATTACGGGTGCTTTTTACTCGTGACACCCTTCATTCATCCGCGTCCGTGAGGGCGCAGCTCGAGTGCACAAATCCCATTTGGATCAGTGCGCATGACGTATTAAACCGATGAAAACTGCTACCAACATCGCGAAGATGTACGCCTGCACCAACGCGATAAAAACTTCTAATAACATCACGAAGAGTCCTAGCGCGATTGAACCCACTATGGCAACCAACCCAATTGGGTGTGTGAAACTGCCATAAGTCAGAATCAGCCCGATAAGTCCAAGAATGACAAAGTGGCCGGCTGTCATATTTGCAAACAATCGGATCGCAAGCGCCACAATTTTCGAAAACTTCCCAATAAATTCGACGGGCGCCATAATCGCCAACATGACTGGCTTCATCCAGCCCGGGAGACCCGGCGGCACAAAAAAGATCGTCTTAGCGTACCCTTTGGGTCCTAAGGCAACGAAACCTGCGGTCTCGATCACGACGAGTGCGATGCAAGCAAGTGCTCCGGTCACCATGATGTTACCCGTAGCCGTCGCTCCAAAAGGGACAAGTCCAAGGAAGTTTGAATAGAGGATGAAGAAAAATAGGGTAATTACGAGTGGCGCAAACCGCTCTCCCCCGTGTCCAATGTTTGCCATCACTACATCGTCACGAAGATACATGTAAAACGCCTCTAGGGCGTTCAAAATTCCACCAGGTGCGTCTTCGCCTTGATCAAGTCGACGAGAGGCTCGCATGGCCGCGAACATCGTCAAGATGGTTAGACCGGTGGCGAACATCAGGAACAAAACATGTTTTGTGATGGAGAGGTCTACCTCGAGTCCCCCAATGTGGAACGCCGGCATCGGAATCTGGTCAAGGTGGATCGTCGTGAATGGCTCAAGATCCCAAACAGGGCTATCGACGACGTGATGGAGCATCGCCTCAACACCCCACTCCTCAGCATGAGTCGACTGCTCAATAGTATCCGCGTGTTCTTGAATCAGACCGCCGGCTGTGTCGCCCTGCGGTGCCGATCCTTTCCACCCTAGTATCGGTGTCATCAATCTATTGAGTCCCGCAGTCATCCCGTCTAGCGTGTCCCGTGAAGTTCTTTATTTAGAGCCGGGTGGCACTATCAGCCTGGCCATACCTAAGTCGCCGAACTAGCCAGCCCGCCTCAATCAACAGCAGTACGACCATTGAAATCCCATATGCTACTGGCACATCAACAGTTGACACTCCCACTAATACTAACCCACCTAGCAATACCAATCCCCCGAGCCGAGCCGCGATCCCTCCAAGCCAAGCTCGCATTACGTTCCGTTGACCACTCAAAGCCAAATCGAGCCACCAAAAAGCAATCACCTGAATCAACCATGCGGCCATTATTCCTAAATTCGAGCCCCAGTCTAAACCTGAAAATCCGATCACCAGGACCGTCAAAATCAGCGTAACAATCCCATAAGAAAGGGCATTCCGTCCTTGCCCCCCAACCTCACTCAGAATCGGCCTCATCTTCTCGCTTCTGAACGCGCACGATGCGCCAGTACAAACTGTAAAATCCCCCTCCAAAACCCAAGAACACCCCCAAAAGTACGAATAGAGGCTGGGTCCCAAGACGGTTATCAAGCCAGTTTCCAGCAATTGCAAAAAAGGCGATGGAAAGCCCCATCGCGATCCCTAAACCGGCGAACTCACTCGCGTCAGCCTTCACGTGCCCACGGTACCCTTCCACCAGACCCTCCCACGAGTCCAACGCGGGTCCTTTCGGGTTTTGGATCGTTCTCGCATGGGACTGAACCCTCTGACCAATCGAACGTCACAACAAAACCCGCTTGTGAAAAATTTCTCAAGCCGAAATTATATGTTTGTGAAAAAATTAGCAAGCCTGATTTTGCTTGACGCTGAGCGCAAAACCCCTAGGTTTCTCCCCCAATGATGAACACCTCCCCATAACTCTGCGATGACCTCGATAATGCTCCAAATGAAGACTGAATCTGCCATTTTTCTGCCCGGCATCGGCTAGTTTGGAAGCCGGCCGCAGGATCGAGGATACCGACGTTCAACTTCTAGCTCGGCTCGGGGAAGTTCGGTCGAATATCGAGAGTGAAATTAACAAGCGCATAGTGGGTCAGAAGGAGATCATCGAAAAGCTTCTTATAACACTGCTCACGGATGGCCATGCACTTTTAGTAGGGGTCCCCGGCCTAGCAAAAACATTGCTCGTCTCCACGCTTGCAGAGGCACTTCATCTTAAGTTCAGTCGCATCCAGTTCACCCCAGACTTGATGCCCTCTGACATCACCGGAACGGAAGTTCTTCAAGATGATCAATCCACGGGCAAGCGACAGTTTGTATTTGTCCGGGGTCCTATTTTCGCGGATGTGATTCTGGCAGACGAGATCAATCGAACTCCACCAAAGACACAGGCGGCACTTCTTCAAGCTATGCAGGAGGGTGAAGTCACGGTGGGAAGCGAGACATTCGGGTTAGGGAGACCTTTTTTCGTCCTAGCCACGCAAAATCCTATTGAACAAGAGGGCACATATCCTCTACCCGAGGCTCAGCTTGACCGGTTTATGTTCGAACTCCGGATTGGATACCCGACTGCCGAGGAAGAACAAGTGGTCGCAAACCTTGCATCATCCGGAGCACCCGGAGAAGTGAATGCTGTTGTTACCGCAGAAGAATTGCTCGATTTTCAAGCCCTCATTCAGCGTATACCAGTCTCAGCATCTATAGTCGAATATGCAGTCCGTATCGCACGCTGCACCCGACCGCGAGAGGATTCGGCACCTGACTTTATTCGAAAAATGGTGAGTTGGGGAGCAGGGCCAAGAGCTTCACAACATACGGTGCTCGCGGCCAAAGGGCGTGCTGCATTGCAGGGTCGCCCTGTTCCCAACTTGGATGATGTACGAGCCGTAGCACCCGACGTCCTCCGACACCGGATCGTACCTGGTTTCGAAGCAGAGGCTGAGGGAAGGACGGCGGACGACATAGTCGCGGAACTGATAGAACACAGTCGCAACTGGTAGTGCACGAGGGTAATGAAGCGGTTCTACCGCGCTATGTTCCCTTAATCTCTGATCAGCCGATCTAACAAGATCGCACCAGCAGCTGCGACATTCAGGGAATCGACTCCGTCAGCCATACGCACACCAACGGTTTGCACCGATTGGGCCCGTAGTTCTGGAGACACACCGGTTGCTTCACTCCCTAGTGCAAGTGCGAGACCCCCGAGGGGAGGGGATAACCGTCCGATCGATTCTCCACCGGCGCCGGCAATCCAAAGCGGAACATCGCGCCGTTTGAGTTCAGCCAGAGTATCTGCTGTATCCATCCGCAAAACAGGCACTTTGAGTACCGTTCCCGCCGATGCACGCACGGCCTTGGGGCCCCAGGGATCAGCTACGGTCCCCACTCCAATAACTCCGGCTACACCTAGTGCGGCCGCTGTCCGGATCAGCGTACCCACGTTTCCCGGGTCTTGCACTGAGTCTAGGACCAGAATCAAACCTGACTCAATGTTGTCCCAACTTCGCTCGGGCACCTCCGCAATTGCTAGCAACGGCTGAGGAGTCACCGCGTCCGCAATCGAATCGATTAACGCATCGCGCACGACCTCAACTCGATGATCCTGATTCCTGGCCCGTTCCAAAAGATCCATCACTACAGTTTGGTTTCGAGCACTCTCTGCGCAGAGTATTACCGCTTTGACACTTTTCTCAGTAACAAGCTCAGCAACCACCCGGAGCCCTTCAGCGAGGAACAGACCCGTGGCAGCGCGTCCCTTCCTTCGGCGCAGTGAGCGCCAGATCTTTGTTTCAGCTTGGGTAAACATAAACTTAGTTTAGAACTCAAAACTTCCCTTGTCATTCATTCGGCCCCTACACTCCGCCGGGAATTGGCATTCCAGGAGGTAATACTTTTGATTAAAACTACTCAAAATCGCCCAATCGCTTTGACAATCGCGGGAAGTGACTCTGGGGGCGGTGCCGGCATCCAGGCTGATCTCAAAACGTTCCATTCCTTCGGAGTGTTTGGAACCAGTGCAATAACCGCCATCACAGCACAAAACACCAAAAGCGTGGTGGCGGTCGAAGTCAGCAATCACAGTATGATTCGGTCTCAGATCGACGCTGTATGCGATGACTTATACCCAGACGCTACAAAGACCGGGATGCTCGCGAACACTAAAGGGGTCCGCGCCGTGGTAGGCGGGGTCCGCAACTGGAACCTAACCCCACTCGTAGTCGATCCCGTTATGATCGCGACCAGTGGAGATCGCCTACTCGACCCAACATCTGTCGATGTTATGCGGACCGAACTGCTACCGTTGGCAACAATCGTGACACCAAATATCCCTGAAGCAGAAATACTTTCAGGATCTGCCATTCAGGATTTAGATGAGATGGCAGTCGCCGCTCACAAAATACGAGATTCTGTCGGTGGGGCAGTGCTAATCAAAGGAGGGCATATGGAAGAAGATGAGGTCATAGATTTCTATTGGGATGGAGTGACTGAACAGATATGGCGGGCACCACGTATTCACTCGACAAACACGCATGGCACCGGCTGTACGCTATCAGCAGCGATCGCCGCGGCACTTGCGACCAAAATGACGCTCCTAAAAGCTGTGGAAACTGGCCTCAGTTTCACACGTGCCGCGATCGCGGGCGCTCCCGGGCTGGGGTCAGGTCGAGGCCCTCTCGACCATTGGGCAAAACCAACTCTTTGAGAACGTCTGGGTCTACGCGAACCGAGCAACTGAAAACTCAACAAGACGCTGAAAATCTTTCTCCACTAATCTCGTGGTCTCAAGTAACTCTATGTGATCAAGTGGCCGTTCGACTAACCCAGCCGCAAAATTCGTAAGACACGAAACCGCGACGCAACGAATGCCCAACGCACGAGCTGTGATGACCTCAGGAACTGTTGACATACCGACCGCATCCGCACCCAACGACCGTAGCATGCGGATCTCGGCCGGGGTCTCAAAAGCAGGACCGTGTACAGCTGCGTAGATGCCTTCACGGAGGGTCATACCCTGCTGAGCCGCAGCTGTTCGAACGATGTCACACAAATCAGCGTCATAAGCCACCGTCATGTCGGGGAATCGGTTCTCCGCACCGACAACAGGACCAATCAGGGGACTATTCCCGGTAAGATTAATATGGTCAGTCAATAACATCAGCTCGCCGGGCTGCCAATCTTCGCGGATCGCGCCTGCTGCATTTGAAAGAAAAAGGATCTGAACTCCAAGTTCGCCCATAACACGGACATAGAATGCTGTTCGACCCGCATTCCCTCCTTCATAGAGGTGAACTCGACCGCTCAACCCAATCACCGGAGTGCCACCAAGCGTTCCGATGGCAACGCGTCCTGCATGTCCTGGTACAGTCGGATTGGGCCAGCCAGGAAGCTCACTGTAGGGCACCTCAAGCGGATCCAAAATCACATCCGCGAGCCTCTCCAGCCCAGAACCCATGGTAACGGCCGCAACTGGCTGATCGTTACCCAAACGCTCTTTAATACGAGGGATGAGCGCAGTCGCTGCATTATCGACAGCCCTTGAGATGTCCTCAGAATTCAAGCCGAATCTCCTTAAGGATACCATTGCTTAGAACCAACCAAGATCACGGACCTCCTCACGAGAGAGTTTTCGTCCAGACCGCTTCGCATCTACAAGTGTGCGCCGCTCAAAGGGTTTGATCAAAAGGAGGCCAGCTACGAACCCGCCCACATGGGCCCAAAATGCTACTCCACCCTCTTCTAGACCAATTGACCCAGCGCCTGAAAAAACTTGGATCACAAACCAATAGAGCAGCATTACCCAGGCAGTCATGGGAATTACTCGAACGTAAAAGAAGAGAAAAAGGAGTGTCTGTATCCTTACCTTGGGATATAAGACAAGATAAGCGCCCATGACGCCGCTAATCGCACCTGAAGCTCCTACAGTCGGGATTCCACTGCCGGGCCCTGTGAAAATGTGAGCAAGAGATGCCAACACACCCGTGAACAGGTAAAAAACGAGGTACCTCATGTGGCCCATCGAGTCCTCGATATTGTTCCCAAAAACCCACAAGAACCACATATTTCCAATCAGGTGTAACCAACTACCATGCATGAACATGGAAGTTAGAATGGTCCCCCATGCCAACCCACCCACCTCACACTGAACACCTGGGCTCAATAAAATAGAAAGTCCGTCAGCGATTTGGCCGGTAATCTCACCCGGGATAGAGCCATACATGCAGAGTGAGTTCAGAAAAGTCTCGGTCTGACCCATTCCTTGAACGAACAACCACACAAGCACATTCGTTATGATGAGAACGAGTGTTACATACGGCGTAAGCTCGGTAGGATTTTCATCGCGAAGAGGAAACATGACGGACTAGGGTTATGGGGTTTCTTTGTCTAAACATATGCACTCAGAGGTCAACGACCCCGCTTATAACCATGAGAACCATCGGAAGATAATTGACACTTCAAGCATCTGCACCGAAGAACAATGCGAAATCATACTGTGGCATGATCAAATTCCTTTATAAACAAAAAAAGAATGAGATCTAACCTGCACCACAGGACGATACGGTAGGAAGTTATACCTGGGATTCCACCCCTACTTGAATCTCACGCCTGCCGATCTGGCACCGCCCGACTATTTCGCATACCAAAAATGCCAATTTGTCGCGAAAAAAGGTGCTTTCTGGCTTTTATATCCGGCATGCGGATTGCACTTGGATAGGCTGATTCACGAACCTTTCGCCCAACAGATTCCGTGAGTCGTCGCGCGACCAAAAAATCACAACGCGACCGGGCGAGACTTGAACACAAAAAGGATATCCAATGGGCAAGATCATCGGCATCGATCTCGGTACTACAAACTCCGTTGTTGCTGTGATGGAGGGAGGCGACCCAGTCGTAATTCCAAGCGCTGAAGGGGCACGGACAACACCGTCCGTCGTCGCTTTCACGAAAGAAGAAGAACGACTCGTAGGTCAGGTTGCAAAGCGACAGGCCGTCACGAACCCGGTCAACACAGTTGCATCAATTAAGCGGTTCATGGGTCGCAAGCGATCCGAGGTCGGAGAGGAGATGAAGGTCGTCCACTACGAAATCGAAGGCGATAGCCAAGATCGGGTACAAGTTAAACTTCCACATGCCGGGAAAACGTTCACTCCACCAGAAATCTCAGCCATGGTACTTCAGAAGATGAAGCAGACGGCCGAAGACTATCTAGGGGAGGAAGTCACACAAGCTGTGATCACGTGCCCCGCCTACTTTAACGATGCGCAGCGCCAAGCAACCAAAGACGCGGGTAAGATCGCCGGCCTAGAAGTACTCAGGATTGTCAACGAACCCACAGCTGCGTCGCTCGCATATGGCCTGGACAAGAAGGCTGATGAGAAGATCGCGGTCTTCGATCTTGGCGGCGGAACTTACGATATTTCAATTCTTGAGCTTGGAGATGGTGTGTTCGAGGTAAAGGCCACGAACGGTGACACACATCTAGGAGGCGATGACTTTGATCAACGCATCATTGCCTGGCTCGTCGACGAATTCAAGAAGGACCAAGGTGTCGATCTTTCTTCCGACCCGATGGCTCTCCAGCGTCTGAAAGAAGCTGCAGAGAAAGCTAAGATCGAGTTGAGCTCGACGATGCAGACTGACATAAACCTGCCATTCATTACAGCAGATCAATCGGGACCAAAACACCTCAACCTTACGTTTACACGCGCCAAGTTTGAACAGCTTGTAGATGACCTTATCCAGCGCACAATTCCACCAATGGAGCGGGCACTTAAGGATGCGGGACTCAAAGTAGAAGAAATCGATGAAGTCATCCTGGTCGGTGGTTCGATCCGAATTCCTAGAATCCAGGAAGTCGTAAAAGAATTCTTCAAACAAGACCCACACAAAGGCGTAAACCCGGACGAAGTCGTCGGAATCGGGGCGGCAATCCAAGGTGGCATTCTTGGCGGAGACGTAAAAGATGTGCTCCTACTTGACGTGACCCCCTTGTCCCTTGGGATAGAAACGCTGGGTGGGGTTATGACTCCATTAATTGAACGAAATACAACAATCCCCACCAAGAAGTCGGAGATCTTTTCAACAGCACAGGATAACCAAAACACAGTCGACATACAGGTTCTCCAGGGTGAGCGGAAAATGTCAGATGACAACAAGACCATTGGCCGCTTCCAGCTGACTGGCATTCCACCAGCGCCTCGGGGCGTACCCCAGATTGAAGTCGCGTTTGATATCGACGCAAATGGGATTTTGAACGTGAGCGCAAAGGACAACGCCACGGGTAAGGAGCAAACGATCAGGATTGAGTCATCTTCTGGTCTGTCGGATACCGAGATCGAGGACATGGTCAAGGATGCGGAATCACATGCGGTCGAGGATCAGGAACGACGGGAGCGCGTTGAAGCACGGAACCGACTTGACTCCCTAGTATATCAAACGGAAAAGAACCTCGACGATTGGGCAGAAGGGTTAGAAGATGAAGATAAGACAGCAATTGAAGCAGCTATGGAACGCGGCAAGGCAGCACTCAAACAAGACGACCATGATGAAATAGTCGCGACAGCTCAGGTAATCGAAGATGCGGTCGGCGTTGCTGCACAAAAGATGTATACGGCTGCTGGTTCCCCGGGAGGGCCTGATATGGGTATGGGTACTGACGGCTCCGATGTTGAGATGGACACAGAAACAGAAGAGGATGTTATCGAAGCTGACTACGAAATCGTTGAAGAGACTGAATGACCGCTCATGCTCGCACCAAGCGACCTCTTTCGCCATTCTGAGTAACGTGGCAGCGTTTCATCTGGCGCCAAATCAGACCTGGGGACGTCTTTCGTGAGGCAACCCCAGGTTTTGGTCGTTTATCTAAGCTTTGAGATGCTAAAAAAGTGACTTCCCTATGGGCGGCCCATCCTAGAGTAGGCCATTTGAAGAACTTAGGTTGTTCCAGTGGGGAACCCCTGTTATTAGCCGACCGACGGCACTTGACCGATCGAAAGATATCCGTTTCGCGGGAGAAGTAGATGAAGAAAATCAGCAATTCTATTCGCACGCGACTTAACTTGTTAACTGCGACGACAATAGCCTTTACATTCGGTCTGGGACTGGCCTCGGCATTGGATCTGACGCCTGTTTCGGTCGCCGCCACTGATCGACGGGGGCCCGAATGGGTCATTGGAGCGCCAAACGCACCTGCCCTACAACAAAGTTCAGGTTTTGCTGAAGTCGTGGAGCGGGCCTCACCAGCAGTGGCAACTATTTACCTCGAGGGCGAGAGATCGGTGTCTTCTCGGCGGATGCCTTTTCAGCTACCTCCAGGATTTTTTGACGAACCTCAAGAACCCGACCAACAGACCGAGATGCAACGCTGGAGCGGTTCCGGTTTTGTCGTTTCAAGTGATGGATATGTGGTTACGAACAACCACGTGGTTGCGGATGCAGACCGAGTAGATATCGAGCTAGCAGATGGGCAAAGATTCAATGACGTTGAGCTGGTTGGACGTGACCCTCAAACAGATGTCGCACTACTCAAGATAGACACAGAAGGACTTACCGTATTACCAATCGGATCAAGTGATGACACGAGCGTAGGGGAGTGGGTGCTCGCGATTGGGAGCCCCGGTTTCTCTGGCTTGCGACAAATCAACCTTTCCACTTCAGTCACTGCAGGTATCGTCTCCGCGAAGGGTCGTAACATCGACATCCTTCGAGCCAACAATCAGCTAGCAATCGAAGACTTTATTCAAACCGATGCAGTCATTAATCGTGGAAACTCAGGAGGCCCTTTAGTCAACGCCTCAGGTGAGGTGATCGGAATCAACACCGCGATTCTATCCCAGACCGGCTCTTACCAGGGTTATGGATTTGCCATTCCGATGGAACTGGCACGCGAAGTTATTGATGATCTCATTGAATTCGGCGAAGTCCGACGAGCCCTGATTGGTGTAAGCATCATGGATGTAAGTGCAGCCGACGCGAAATTCTATGGACTAGAACGTGTCGCTGGTGCGCTCGTCCAGTCATTCTCAGGCGAGAATAGCCCGGCGGAACGGGCTGGGATTGAACTCGGCGATGTAATCGTAGGGGTGGAGGGACAAGATGTGTCGGGCGTGTCAGACCTTCAACGCCGCATACGGGCGTACGAGCCCGGCGAGACGGTGACATTGAATATCGTACGCCGCTCAACGCGAAAAAAAGATGAGGCTCAAGTTCGGTTGATTGACGCCGCTGACCAAAATGCGATCGCGACAGCACCTACGAACCGGGAACAAGGTCCCGTAAGCAATGACCCTCTTGGGGTCGAAGTCCTTGGTTTAGACGAACTGAGTCGTTCTGAGTTGCGAGAATACGGCATCACACCTGACCTTGAATTGTCAGGCGTAATCATAGTCGACAGCGACAGAAATGGTGCATTTTCACGCTTGTTCCCAAGTGGAGCAGCAGGATACGTCATAACAGACATAAATGGTCAAAATATCGACACACTTAAAGATTATGAGGACGCCGTTACGAGTTTAAAACCGGGCGACGCAGTGAGCATCATGTTTAAGTTGCGGCCTCCTGGGGGTGGGGATTGGCCAAGCCAAATCGCCAGCATCGTAGTACCTGAACAATAGTTAACCTTGCGTTAACACACTCGTGACCTCTACTCGTAACAACCTCAATTGCGAAGACAAAGGGCGGCGGAACCCTCACCGCCCTTTGTCTTCTATACTGAAGGGCCTAGGGTACACTTGCTTGCCGATCCAGTGCGTCACCACGAGATTTGTTGAGGTTTAAGGCGTCGGCTGGATTGTTTCAACACTTAGGCGAAAGTGGCGGAATTGGCAGACGCGCCAGCCTTAGGAGCTGGTGGCCCTTGGCCGTGGGGGTTCGAGTCCCCCCTTTCGCATTTCGGGGCTGTACCAAATCAAGAACAGTCGCTTAAACCATCTTTTCCACCTAGAACGTCGGACTATCTGAAGAGCACTTCCATTGAGCAAAAATAATAAAACAGAACCACACGACCCATTTCAAATCGCTCTTGAGCACGAGAACGATTATTCGCGAAAATTGACTTTCACGGTTGAGTCGACAAAAGTCGCGACCGAACGGCGGAGAGAGTTAACCAAAATCCGCAAAACAACACGTATTAAAGGTTTCCGTAAAGGCAAGGTTCCAACCCATGTTATAGAAGAACGCTATGGTCCACTGATTGACGAGCGGACCCTTACTGCGCTGGTGAATACAGGTTTTCGGTTAGCCGTAGAACAACACAATCTGGCTACGATTGGAGAACCTGTCGTTAGTGAGGTGGACTACGAATCCGGAGAGCGGTTGTCCTTCCGGGTAGATGTGGAAGTTATGCCTCAGATCAACTTGGTGCGCATAGGTGATTTCCGAATTGAACGCCCCAAAATAGAAATCACTGAAGAGGCAATAGGGGAGATGTTAGAAAAAGTCCGCTCTGATCGGGCGATACTTAATCCTGTCGAACGCAAACCCGAAGACGGAGATGTCGTATCAGTCGTTATCCAAGCCGCCCCCGACAGTAAGGACTCCCTTACGGAAGCCTTGTCGGAAGAAAAGCCCTATAGCTTCGAGATCGGGGCGGGCTTCGCAATCCCCGATGTGGAGGACGCCATCCGAACACTTGGGCCTGGCCAGGATGGGACTTTTGAAGTGTCCTACCCAGAGGACTTTGGCGCGGAGACACTCGCTGGAACAACGCAGTCACTCAACATCCGTCTCGACGATGTACGATCCAAACGGTTACCTGAGGCTGATGACGATTTTGCACGTGAAGTGGGCGACTTCAAAACAATGGACGAATTGCGAGCTGCCATTGAAGAAGACCTATTCGCCCATAAAAAACGTGAAGCCGATGATATCGTCCAAGAAAAACTGATCGATTCAATCATTGACGCAAATCCGTTCGAGGTGCCACCCAGCCTCTTGTCGCATTATCTTGAACGAGTATTGGACGCGCCGGATGATGCCGATGCCGGTCAGGTTGAAGAGGCTCGAAAATCAGTAACGCCAGCGGTCGAGCGTCAGATAAAAAAAGACCTTATTCTCGAAAATGTGATTAAGAGTGAGGAGCTTGAACCATCGAGTGAGGAGTTCGATGAACACTTGTCAGAGATGGGAAAAGCTAGGGGGCTTAGCCTGGTCGAGGTGCGCCGTCAGCTAGCGAAGGAGAAACAGCTAGAGGCTGTTCGTCATCGCCTCGCCATCGACAGGGCCTTTCGATTCCTAGGCGATCGCTCGGAGATTACCTGACGCTATTAACGCCACTAACTGAAAAGATATAGCAACTTACGACCGAGCCCGGGCACAAATTGATTGCGCTTGGGTCAAACAACAACAGGCCAGACAACCAAAGAGGGGTCATGCCGACATT
This sequence comes from uncultured Gemmatimonadota bacterium, assembly GCA_913043255.1. GTDB lineage: Bacteria > Gemmatimonadota > Gemmatimonadetes > Palauibacterales > Palauibacteraceae > Palauibacter. The sequence continues at coordinate 8,447 of CAJWLK010000016.1, read as the reverse complement.
CGCACCGTACGTGATCGAGCGATCAAGTCGCGGAGAACGAACGTACGACATCTTTTCACGTTTACTCATGGATCGGATTGTTTTCCTTGGTTCTCCGATCACCGACGACGTTGCCAATGTCGTTATCGCGCAGCTGTTGTTCCTAGAGGCGGACAATCCTGAACGTGACATCAACATCTATCTTAATTCGCCAGGTGGAAGCGTTCAGGCTGGGCTTGCGATCTACGATACTATGCAGTTCTTAGGTGCGCCTGTAGCTACAATATGCATGGGTATGGCAGCTTCGATGGGTGCATTCCTACTCGCGGCTGGGACCCCAGGAAAGAGACGGGCACTACCCAATGCAAGAATTATGATCCACCAGCCGTCAGGTGGATCATATGGCACAGCAGCAGACATCGAGATCCAGGCAAAAGAGATCCTTCACGCGCGAGAACGGCTGAACAAGATACTGGCGAACCACACAGGGCAACCCGTCGCGCGTATTGAAGAAGATGTAGATCGGGACAGGTTCATGTCGCCGGAAGAGGCACTCGAGTATGGGATAATTGACCACGTAGTGGAGCGTCAATCCGAGGTAGCGGAAGAAAATGGACGACCGGCCGCGGCAGCAACTGACTAGCACAGCGGGAACGTTTTCTAGCTAACCCCGTACTTTTCAAGAAACAGCCACATAGGAGTCGGAGAGAAAGATGTCCAGTGATAAACACCTGCGCTGCTCTTTCTGCGGGAAGTCTAAGGACGCAGTTAAAAAGTTCATTTCTGGTCCTAATGTGTACATCTGCAATGAGTGCGTAGCCCTCTGTAACGAGATCTTGGCAGAGGAAGAAGAGCGGGAACAAACCGGTCGATTCACGGAAGTCCCCATCCCCTCGGAGATCAAGGAAACACTCGACGAATACGTGATCGGGCAGGAAACGGCCAAAAAAACACTCTCCGTCGCCGTCTACAACCACTATAAGCGAGTTAATCACCACAACCTGGTGGAGGATGTGGAGATCGAGAAGTCGAACATTCTCCTTCTTGGCCCTACCGGTGTGGGGAAAACGCTACTCGCGCAGACTCTCGCTCGTATTCTCCAAGTCCCCTTTACGATTGCGGATGCAACAACACTCACCGAAGCCGGTTACGTCGGAGAAGATGTCGAGAACATTCTCGTTCGGCTCCTCCAGGCTGGCGACTACAATGTCGCTGAGTGCGAACGTGGAATCATTTATATTGACGAAATTGACAAGATCGCGCGCAAAGCTGATAACCCGTCTATCACCCGAGATGTTTCGGGCGAAGGGGTACAGCAGGCATTGCTAAAGATTTTGGAAGGCACAGTCGCTTCCGTGCCGCCACAGGGTGGCCGTAAACACCCACAGCAAGAATACATTCAAATTGATACGAAGAACATTCTATTCGTTTGTGGCGGCGCGTTCGACGGTCTGCAAGACATTATCGAGGAACGGCAGGGCCGTAGACGGATCGGCTTCAAAGATGAAGCCACACGACCGGCCGGTGTGACAGACGAGGAGAACATCCTCGCACATGTCGAACCCGAAGATATGCTTCGGTACGGTCTTATCCCAGAAATCGTTGGAAGAATGCCTGTACTTGTATCGCTCCATGACCTGGATGAAGACGCGCTCGTGGAGATTCTACACCGACCCAAGAACGCGCTCATCAAGCAATACACAAAGATGTTTGAGCTTGAGGGCGTCGGACTGACGTTCGACCTCGACGCTCTGCATGCTATCGCCGAAAAAACGATCGATCGAGGAACAGGAGCACGGGGCCTACGAGCTGTCCTGGAATCGATCATGCTCGACGTTATGTTCGACCTTCCTAGCCGAACAGATATTCGAGAGGTCGTCGTTACTCGAGACACTGTTGAAACTGAAAACCAACCACTTTTGATCCTTGAACCAGAGGCTGCGCGGAAAGAGGCTTAGTCCGAAACAAAGGACATCCGCTCACCCATCCACACTCCCTTGAACAAAAACACTCCAACGGTTCGAACGGTAGAATTCGTCGGTGCAATAGGAGCACCGGGACAAAAGCCTCCGAGTAAGCTCCCACAGATTGCTATCGCGGGTCGTTCGAATGTTGGGAAATCAACGCTCGTGAATCGACTTGTTGGGCGCAAAAAATTGGCGCGGACCTCAAAACGTCCCGGTCGAACCCAAGAGATCAACTTTTTCTTGGTCGACGATCGCTTTCTACTCGTTGATCTCCCGGGTTATGGATTTGCCCGCGCCCCAAAAAACATTAAGAAGCGTTGGGGCCGTCTTATTCAAAGCTACCTCCGGGACAGTCAACAAGTCCTGGGTATCGTTCTACTCGTTGATGCGAGGCGTGGCTTCTCAACCGATGATGACCTAATGGTAGAATACATCGAAGAATTGGGGATTCCGACATTATTTGCCTTGACGAAAACGGACAAACTAAAACGCCCAGCACGTAAGAAGGCCTGCGAACAACTGATTAGTACGCTTGGGATCGATGCGGATCAGCTCGTGGAAACTTCAGCTCGCACCGGTGAAGGGATCGGGACACTGTTGGAAAGCTTGTACGCTCTGCTAGAATCACCTTGACTACGGCCGACGATTTTAGAAGCCCCCCTACATTTAGCGATCCACCTCATATTGTTTGATTTTCCGGTAAAGAGTGCGCTCTCCGATCTGTAGCTGTTCTGCAGCTTTACGCCGGTTGCCACCCACGCTTCGCAATGTCGCAATAATTGCTGCACACTCTAAATCAGCCATCGTCATCCCCGATCTAAAAGCGATATCTTCTTGACCTGAAGACGTATCTGCAGTGCTAAGATCAAGCGATCCGGAAGGAGACTCTGTGGTGGGATCTCCTTCCCATTCAACCGATTCTGAAGCATCCGACAGGCTGGTTCTTTCAGAAACCTCAATCGTTACACCCTCTCGAACCCTATCACGCCCTGTTAGCAAACGTCGGCTCTTGTATGCTTCGAACTCACGTTTCAAGTCCTCCACGTCTACCTTGAGTGCAATAAGAGTACGAAACACAAACTCCAACTGCGGGATGCCGTCAACATCACTGCCCGGCGGCTGGAACGATGGTACGGAGACCTCAGTACCTGGCAACAAGACATCACTACCCCCAGAGCGGATCTCGCTCGGGATGTCCTCTGGTCGAATCACTGCTCCAGGGGCTAGAACAACCATTGATTCGACCAGATTGCGCAACTCACGAACATTACCAGGCCATGAGTACGCAAGAAGAATTTCGAGTGCCTCCGGCGCCAAACCTCTAAAATCACGGTCATGTGCCTGGCTGAGATCAGCTACAAATCGGCGAACGAGCACAGGAATGTCGTCTCGCCTATGTCGAAGCGGCGGGACTTTGATGTTTAAAACATTGATTCTATAGTAGAGATCTCTTCGAAAATGCCCTGCCTCAACCGCTTGGCGCAGTTCGCGGTTTGTGGCCGCAACAACTCGGACGTTGACCTCAAGTTCCCGATCTCCACCAACGCGCATGAAGCGACGGCTCTCAAGGATGCGAAGTAACCGAGTTTGGGTTGGCAATGGCATCTCAGCGATCTCGTCAAGCAGTAACGTGCCCCCATCTGCAAGCTCGAACATGCCACGCCGCATTGACGTTGCACCGGTGAACGCCCCTTTCTCATGGCCGAACAGCTCAGACTCAAGAAGTGATTCTGGTAAAGCGGCACAATTCACGGGGATAAACGGTTTAGCTCGCCGTGGTGACAGTCGGTGGATGGCGCGTGCTACCAACTCCTTCCCAGTACCACTCTCTCCTGTCAAAAGCACCGTGCTGATGACCGGTGCAATCATATGGATACGCTCAAACATCTCGCGCATTACATCTGTTCGTCCAACGATGCCTGTCTCACATTGCAGTTCGTATCGGTCGAGCTGAGCCTCGAGAACGACTCGGACCTCTTCGGGATCAAGTGGCAGTGGTAACACTTCATCTAGGTCGAAACTCTGAGCTAACTGGTGGCGACCTTCGGTATCGAGTCCGTCCGCGACCCCCAATACGGGCGGACGTGGGATTTGTGCTTCAAACAGCGCACGCATAGTTGCCGACACCGACTCGTCCGGTGGTGCGGTGAGGACCAACGCATCTTCACCCGCCCCACCCAACCTTCCCTCTATCTGACGCGCTGCCTCTACTAGTTCCACCTCGTGTCCATCGGGCTGGATAGCCTCTCGAATCGCAATCGCAGTCTCCACGGACCGAGCGTCGACAAATACCCGAGCCATTAGAGGGTCACCGGATTCGACGGTTTTCTCGAAGGATGATCTGGTGAGAAGTGTTCTGTATTTCCGCGAAGCAATTCGACGGCGTGCTCAAGCACAGACTCTAAGACTGTCAAACCGTCACCGACACCACCAGGACTCCCCGGCAAATTCACAATGAGTGTCTGTGCCCGTACACCTGCCATTCCGCGTCCAAGTGCGGCGAACACGGTGGATTCAGCACCAGCCAGCCGAATCTTTTCGGCAATTCCAGGTGCTATACGCTCCAAAACAACCCGTGTCGCTTCCGGTGTAACATCGCGCGCTCCCAGACCAGTACCTCCAGTCGTGATAATGCAGTCGATCTCCCCGCAGTCTGACCAGTTTATAAGGCGAGAGACAATAGCCGAGGAATCGTCAGGGACAACGGTGGCACCGGCGAGCACGTAGCCTCGGTTGTTATCAACCCAATCACGAATCAGACCTCCTGAAAGATCTTCACGGGTGCCCTCATGGACCCCATCGGACACTGTAAGCACACCTACACGAACGGCAGGGTTCATCGCTTGAGTGAACCTTCCGTGTAAAATGGTGGTCTCACTATCTTACCCGGAATAGATCGGTCACGAATCACGACTTCCACTGAGTCGCCCAATCCAGCCTTCGACGGCAGATATCCCGTAGCTATACCATAACCCAAACTCGGGCTCACGGTACCACTTCGAACCCGACCTACAACCTCACCATCCCACCGAAGGTCGTATCCAGGTCGTGGAAACCCTTTTTCCAAAAGCTGGATCGCCCTGAGCCTTCGATCTACGCCAGCAGCCTTTTGGGCTGCTAGGGCTTGGGAGCCTACAAACTCACCCGTATCAAATTTGACGAGCCAGCCGAGTCCCGCCTCAAGGGCTGTCGTATCATCGTCAATGTCGTTTCCATACAACGCATAGCCCATTTCGAGACGAAGCGAGTCTCGGGCACCCAGACCAGCCGGCGTTGCTCCTACCTCTTCGAGTGCACGCCAAACAAGTGGAGCGTCTTGTGCGGGAAGGTATAATTCGAATCCATCTTCACCCGTATAGCCAGTTCGACTGATCAGGCAGAGAGCGCTTGCGACTTCACCCTCTGCGAAAGCGTAATATGCAATGGCGTCCAGGTCTTGATTAGTAAGTCCTGCCAACATCGAAGCTGCTTGTGGCCCCTGGAGTGCAAGTAAGGCGAGAGCATCACTCTCGTCATCTAGGCTTACATCGAACTGGGCAATAAAAGACGAGATATGGTTCCAATCCTTCTCGATATTCGCAGCATTGACCACAAGTCGAAAGTTCTCCTCACCCATACGATAAACGAGGAGGTCATCTACCACACCGCCATCTTCATGGCATAAAGCACTGTACTGCGCTTCACCAACTGCCAACACTTGCGGATCATTTGTAGTGGCGTAGGACACGCAGGCCATGGCATCCGGCCCCGCAATTCGGAACTCACCCATATGTGATACGTCAAACAACCCTGCTGACTCGCGAACAGCTTGGTGTTCAGCCCGAATTCCATCGCGATATTGCACTGGCATAGCATAGCCAGCGAAGGGCACAATTTTTCCCTCCAACCGCACGTGATCGGCGAATAGCGGTGTCTTCTTAAGATCTTCTTTCACTTTGTGGTTTCCTGGGCAGTGCGTTTGACCTATGCCGTGGTACCTTGGCACTCTCTAATGAAGACTCTCAACCCATTAGTGTAGTAAGGATTGCCTTTTGCGCATGGAGTCGATTTTCGGCTTCGTCCCAAACACGCGACTGTGAACCCTCTATCACCTCGTCGGCAACCTCCTCGCCTCGATGTGCTGGCAAACAGTGGAGAAAGATCGCATCCTCGGCAGCTCCTGACATCATCTTCTCATCCACATGGTAGCCCTCAAAGGCGCGGGCCCGTTCTGCGGCCTCCTCCTCTTGGCCCATCGAGACCCATACATCCGTCGTTACGACCTGCGCTCCAGACGCTGCTTCGCCTGGTTCTCGGAAAAGCTTAACAGATGACACCTCGCGAGCGGAACTCAGGATATCTTCGTCCGGATCATAACCTTCCGGACACGCCAACCGGATAGAAAAGCCCAATTTTCGGGCCGCATTTAGCCAAGAGTTTGCCATATTGCAACCGTCACCGACCCAAGCCACTGTCACGTCTTGAAGAGATGGGCCAAACTCTTCCCTAATGGTTTGAAGATCGGCCATAATTTGGCACGGGTGAAGCAAATCGGTGAGGCCATTAATAACAGGGATAGAACCATGTTTGGCTAAACCCTCAACATCTTCTTGTTCGAAGGTTCGTATCATGATCCCATGGACGTAGCGGGAAAGCACCCTGGCCGTATCCGCGATCGGCTCGCCACGGCCCAGTTGCACATCTCTGGACGATAGAAATAGGGCCTGCCCACCAAGCTGCTGCGTACCAACTTCAAACGACACACGGGTCCTGGTCGAGCTCTTTGCAAAGATCATGGCCAATGTTTTCCCAATTAGGGGCTGGCCAGCTGCCGTCGGATCGACCTTGAGTCGATCTGCCAAATCTAAGACCTCGATCAGCCTGTCGGTCGACCAGTCCGCGATTGAGAGAAAATGTCGAGTTCGATCCATACCATCTCCTTCGTCAATCCGCAAAATGAGGGTGACTCCTTCGCGGACCGACCACTATTACCAATGAACCAATTTCTTGATTGGGTTAACGCCCGTCCAGCTATTCGCCTCCGCGAGGGTGAGCTTGGGCATGCACATGTTTTAGACGCTCTACGGAAGTGTGTGTATAAATGCGCGTAGTACTCAAGCTAGCATGCCCAAGCATTTCCTTCACTGATACGAGATCCGCTCCCGCATTTAATAGGTGGGTCGCAAACGTATGTCGTAGAGAGTGTGTTGTAAGTCGGTCGCCATCGGCTACCGTTGCTAAAACCTTGGTGACATCACGCTGAATCTGGTCACGTGATAGCCGATTGCCCTTAACGGAAACGAAAACTGCCCTGGTAGATGCGGGAGGGCGCACCCTCAAATAAGCGCGGAGTGCCTTGATAGCCGGACCGCCAATGGGCACGATCCGTTCCTTTTTCCCTTTCCCGAGGACACGAACTTGCCTCTCATCCAAGTCCAGCGCGGGCCGATCCAGAGCGTACACCTCGGATAATCTCAACCCGCAGGAGTAAAAAATCTCAAGTAGAGCCCAACGCCTGAGAGGGAGGAATGTACCGTCTACAACTGCGGCATCTCCGATGCATTCAAACAGGTTACGGACGCGGTCTTCACTGATAAAACTGGGTAGGGTCCGCTCACGTTTCGGAGCTCGAATCAATCGGGCTGGGTTTGTAGATAGACGGCCTGTTCGCTGCAGAAACGCGAAAAAGGCCCTGATCGCCGCCAGCTTCCGCTGCATAGACGAACGGCGTAACCCACGTGACTCCAGTTCATGGAGAAACGATCGGATCGAGACACGATCCACGTCATCCCAAATCCAGGAATTACTGCCTTCATACTGTCCCATGAAGGCCGACAGCTGATCAAGATCACGACAATATGCAGCTACCGTGTTTGTGGAGAGATGGCGTTCGTGCTCTGCATAACGCAAAAAGTCGGAGACCCACTCACTTCGGGCGTTGAGCACTTTTGTGCTCTCCTGAACCTGTTCCCCTGAGTTGGCCGATTCGATCGGGCGGCTCATTTCTTAGATGTCTTTTTCTTTGCTCCACCGCGTTTCGACTTGGCTTTTTTGGCAGCGTCGCGTTCAATACGCTTCTGAAGGAGTTCGACAGCGACAGGAATAGTTATGTCCTCTGGCTCTACACCTTTCGGGAGCGAAGCATTCACCTTGTTGTGCTTTACATAGGGACCATAACGCCCATTGTACAGTTCAATAGGTTGATCATCGGTAGGGTGTTTACCCACTTCCCGAATTGGGGTGGCACCCCGGCCACGCTGTTTAGGTATCGCGAGCAGCTCCATAGCACGATCAAACTGTATCGACAGAGGGTCATCGCCCTCTGTTAATGAACGATAGTCGCCTTCATGGACGACGTAGGGGCCATAGCGTCCAATACCAACCTTTACGGGCTTACCCGAGTCAGGATGTTTCCCCAGTTCAGATGGCATTGCCAGAAGTTTGACGGCCATCTCAAGCGTAGTATTTTCAAGTTCAACGCCTTTCGGCAGCGATGCTCGCTTTGGCTTATCTCCACCCTCG
>CAJWLK010000015.1 GCA_913043255.1 uncultured Gemmatimonadota bacterium | reverse complement strand
GAGCTGTTACGCTTTCTTTAAAGGATGGCTGCTTCTAAGCCAACCTCCTGGTTGTCTTGGCCTTCCCACATCCTTTCCCACTTAGTCATAACTTGGGGACCTTAGCTGGAGGTCTGGGCTGTTTCCCTTTCGACCACGGACCTTAGCACCCGTAGTCTGTCTGCTGTGCTGTTCTCACCGGTATTCGGAGTTTGGTTAGGTTTGGTAAGTCGGTAGGACCCCCTAGCCCATCCAGTGCTCTACCCCCGGCGGAAAACACACAACGCTCTACCTAAATAGATTTCGCGGAGAACCAGCTATTTCCGAGTTTGATTGGCCTTTCACCCCTAGCCACAAGTCATCCCAATCTATTGCAACAGATGCGGGTTCGGTCCTCCAGTTGGTGTTACCCAACCTTCAACCTGCTCATGGCTAGATCACTCGGTTTCGGGTCTAATGCATCATACTAATCGCCCTATTAAGACTCGCTTTCGCTGCGCCTACACCTATCGGCTTAAGCTTGCATGGTACACTAAGTCGTTGACCCATTATACAAAAGGTACGCGGTCAGCCTTGCGGCCTCCCACTGTTTGTAGGCATCCGGTTTCAGGTACTATTTCACTCCCCTTGTCGGGGTGCTTTTCACCTTTCCCTCACGGTACTTGTTCGCTATCGGTCATGCACGAGTACTTAGGCTTGGAGAGTGGTCTCCCCATGTTCAGACAGGATTTCACGTGTCCCGCCCTACTCAAGGACAATGGATCGAGTTACATGTACGGGGCTATCACCCGCTACGGCCCGACTTTCCAGACGGTTCCATTTTTCTTTCCATTGCCACTGGCCTGGTCCGCGTTCGCTCGCCACTACTAACGGAGTCTCGGTTGATGTCCTTTCCTCCGGCTACTGAGATGTTTCAGTTCGCCGGGTTTGCCTCATGTGGCTATGTATTCACCACACAATGACCCAGATGGGCCGGGTTTCCCCATTCGGATATCCGCGGATCAATGCCTATTGGCGGCTCCCCGCAGCTTTTCGCAGCCTATCACGTCCTTCATCGCCTCTTGGCGCCAAGGCATCCACCAAATGCCCTTTTTACGCTTGATCTTTCATATCAGTCTGAATCCATCGCACACAGGGATAAAACCCCGCACACGACAGACTCCGTTCGATACAAGTACTGCCGCAATCACATTTTCATTCACGATAAGTTAGAACCAGAGATCAAAACTTGGATCCCCGTAATTCTCATGTTTCCTCTTGTCTGGCACTGCCTGGGCCCCCGGGGGATAAATGGTCTTTTACCATTTTATGGTGGAGCCGATCGGGATCGAACCGACGACCTCCTGCTTGCAAAGCAGGCGCTCTCCCAACTGAGCTACGGCCCCTTTTTTTGTACTACTCAATCACCTTACAAAGAGGTTAGAGAAATCCTTCGGACACAGGGTACCAACTGCAAGTTGGTTTGAAAGTAAAATTGCGCCTTTTGCTTATCACCGCCACCAATGCCGCGGTTTAGTGTCCGGGGACTCTTGACCAGGCGAGCATGATCAAACTGATTATATAAGGTCATCACAATCTGTCGCACTGCGAGTGGAGAGCATAGCTGCTCATGATCGGCATATTTCGTACAGGAGTATTTCAATGACCCTAGGCATTTCGCGATCGATCCAAAAATTGTGTGTAGTAGGGGGCGTACTTGTGTCGACTACACTTGCGTGTTCCATGCCATCGGAGCGCCCAACTCTGGATGAGGGGGCGGGGCCGGTTTTCTATCCCCTGCCAGATGAGGAAATATGGCGGCCGTTATTGTCACAGCCCGACTATGAAATTAAACGGCAGTTCAATGTTATGGTTCCCATGCGCGACGGAGTCCACCTCTCCAGCGATATCTATCTTCCGGATGCGCCCGGGCCGTTCCCAACGATGTTGATGCGCCGCCCATACGACAATAACGCTGGTTCGAACGTTCCATGGGGTACAGTAGAGTGGGGTGTCTATTATGCGAAGCGTGGTTATGCGGTAGTACTTCAGGATACGAGGGGCCGCTACGATTCGGAAGGAGAATTTAACGCATGGCATGACGACCCCGCTGATGGGTATGACACGCTAGAATGGATTGGACAACAGCCATGGTGCAATGAGAAAATTGGGATGTTTGGCAGTTCATACAGCGGCTTGGTCCAATGGCTCGCAGCCCCAGAAGGCAGTCAATATCTGAAGGCTATCGCACCCTGGGTAGCACCCTCAGACTTTTACCAAAGTCCGAATTACACGCAAGGCGCCTTCCAACTTGGTCTGAGTGCTGGTTGGGGTATGGGGATGACTACCCGAACTGCTCAAGATATCAGTGTGTTTGACTGGGAGCGTCTCTATCGGCATCTGCCAATTATCGATCTCATGGCTTCAGTCGGGTATGAGAACCGATTCTATACGGAGTGGCTCAGGCACCCCGACTATGACGATTACTGGAAAGAGGTCAGTAATCCGGAGCATTTCCAGCGCATGGATGTGCCAGCCTTCAGTTTCGATGGTTGGTATGATCTCTATGCCAATGCTCCATTCGTCAACTTCAATGGCATGCGAAAAAATGCCCTAAGTCCTGAGGCACGTCGTAGCCAGAAGTTGATTCAAGGTCCATGGACGCACGCATTAACTCGTTCCTTTACCACGAAAGTCGGTAGCATCGACTTTGGCCCTAAGGCGATGGTAGATCTCCGTTCGCTCGAATTACGCTGGTTCGATTACTGGTTAAAGGGTATCGAGAACGGCATCATGGACGAACCGCCCATAATGCTCTTCATTATGGGTGAGAATGTGTGGCGATTTGAGAACGAATGGCCCCTCTCTCGAACGCAGTATGTAAACTACTATTTACGCAGTGATGGCCAAGCAAACTCGGTATCCGGCGATGGTGTGCTGAGCCTTGAAGCCCCCCCGGGGGACGAAAAGTTCGACACTTTTGTTTATGACCCCGAAGATCCAGTACCCACGCTGGGTGGTCAGATATGTTGCTGGCCTGGACCAGAAGGGCCACACGATCAACGACCAGTTGAACAGCGTGAGGATGTTCTCGTTTTCAGTACCCCTGTTCTTGAGCAGGACATCGAAATCACGGGGCCAATCGTCGCCAAGATTTACGCTGCTTCAACTGCGGTAGATACTGATTTCACTGCTAAGCTTGTTGATGTTTTCCCAGATGGGTATGCCGTAAATCTTACGGATGGAATCGTAAAGGCCACGCACCGAGAATCACTGGAAAATCCTTCGCCGATCATACCGGGTGAAATCTACGAGTACACGATAGACCTATGGGCGACGGCAAACATGTTTAAGAAGGGCCACCAGATTCGACTCGAGGTTTCCAGCAGCAACTTCCCGAGGTTTGCTCGGAATCCGAACACGGGTGAACCCGTAGCTACGGCAGTGCAAATGATACCTGCGACACAGACGATCTATCACGATGCGACATACTCATCACGTATCGTGCTGCCGGTGATTCCCCGGTAAGCGTAACTACTGTAGTGCGTGGGCTAGTGATAGTGATGACTGTTAAGGGGGCTGAGTCCTTCTAGCAGGAAAAGCAATTGTGATTGTTCTGTGAACCTAAGCTCTCTAATAACGCGATAGTTTCAGGGATCGGTGCGAGTCGTTGGACCGGGCCGTTAGCCATGTCCGCAGTAGTTTCGCCGTACCGGCTTACAGTAGTGACATCAGCGCCCATCTCGACGAGGTATAAAATCAACTCATTGTCACCTCTCGCGGCGGCATGGTGAAGTGGTGTATAGCCATTGAAATCGCGCGTGTTCACATCAGCATCGAGTTCCTCCACGAGGTATTTTACGGCAGGAAGCCAACCATCTGGTGCATGGCGATGGGCATTACCTGCAAAGCCTTCACCATATCCGGCGCCTGAGGCTGCATGGATCGGCCACACGCCAGCCCCCCCGGGGGGAATAGTTGGTAGTCCGGACGGATCGGGTGCTGCTGCTCGTATGGAGTCGGCTTTTTCAACGGCAGCCAAGAGTTCAAATCGGATTGAGTTTGGCGATTGGCCAAGTGCCTCGTCGGGAAAAGTGGTTCGGGCCGCTTCAGAAAGTTCTCTCCGAACAATTATAAGTTTTTCTAGACGCACCGAATCGGGAAGTTCGGCAAAGTCATCGCGCCGAATTTGATCGCGGGCTTCTAGCTTGATGCTGGTTTCCATATAGCCGTCTAGTGTCACTCGTTCGATTTCAGGAGGAGCAGATGTTGGCACATTGGGATTTGCTCCATATTCCATTAGCACGCGCATGGCTTCCACATCTGTACCATATGCGGCGCGGAAAAAGGCGGTTGATCCGCTAGTGTTCACCATACCACAATTCAGGCTCCCACACCCCGTATGCATCATGTACCAAGGCTGTTTCGTTATCCGGGCGTTTGGATTGGCACCAGCCTTCAGTAATGCAACCATAAGGTCTAGATAACTGACTTCTTGTTGTTCTCGTTCCTGCGGTTGTGGAAACCTTGTCCGTGGTTGCCACTTCGAATTCAGTACTCCCCATAACGGTGTTGCACCATTAAGGTCGGATGCGATGTTTGGGTTTGCGCCTCTATCCACTAGAGCTATAGCTAAATCGAATTGGCCGTTGAGCGCAGCGATTAGTAGTGGACTAGTACCGTCCGAAGCGCTTCCGCCATCGATGTTTGCTCCACCGTCCAAGAGTGCGTGTGTTGCTTCGATGTGCCCTTGTCGCGCCGCATGTAACAGAGGCGTGAAACCTCCAATCCGGTGGACAAGAGGGAGGTAAGGATTGCTAAAACCGCTCTCGTTCGAATTCTTTTCCTCGATGTCCTCTTCGGAAATCTCGCCAGCTAGATAAATTTCTCGCCCTGCTCGGACTGCGATTTGGAGCTGCTTCGGGGTGGGTTTGCCGGATCCGCCCGTAAGTGCCTCCAGAACCTCCGTCTCGTGTTTTTGTGCCTTGTAGCTCAAGACGTCTTGAGTATCATAGTCCAACACTTTGGAAGTGATCTCTGGGTCTCCGCCTTGCTCCAGGAGAACCCTTATCGCGCCGGCCCGGTTGCTTGCGGCTGCGAAAATGAGAGGGGTTTGGTCCCACTCAGATTCACGTGCGTTTGGGTCAGCACCATGTTGCAATAAAACTGCAACAGCCTCAGGACTTCCAGACACAGCAGCCAAGTGGAGTGGAGTGACACCAGTATTAGATGTGATTGCGTGCACGTCACTACCGACCTCAAGCAATCTTTCAACAATCGAAGCACTCCCACTTTTACTCGCCAGGTGCAAAGGTGTGTACTGGCCGATCCGAGTGACTGCCTCTGTATTGGCTCCTGCAAGGAGTAGTACGTCCACCACCTGTGGTTCGTCGCGTTCGGAAGCCCAATGGAGCGCCGTCATGCCGTCTCCTTGAGCGGCATTTACATCTGCTCCCTGTTCAAGCAATTGAAAGAGTGCAGCATGTTCGCCGCGCATGGCTGCGTCGGCTACAGGTGAATCTGGTGCGTGCCCCACTGTGATAAGTGCCGTGAGGCAGAGTCCACCGATTACGTTCACCTTTAAATGAGAGTTCATCCGCCCCTCAATGTCAGGACAGTGTTACATACCATTGAACGGTGATATTGACTGTAATCTATAACCATAGGTTATGCCTGCGCGCGAAAATCAAGGGTGCCATTTTTCACTGATCGTCGTCACTGTTCGCCTTAGCTCGTCGCGTCCCCATTTCCATCATGGGTCCCCCATCGTTCGAACCACTTTCGCAGGTAGAGCTGAGTCCGGAGGAAGTTCGACGGTTTACTCGACGTACCATGCCACTCGCCTTCGAATCGTACCATGGCAGTCGGTTTCCGTTGTGCCTTGAGTGCTTGATAGAACTGTTCACTCTGCGAGATCGGTGTCCTGAGATCCATGACTCCAGTCATCAACATGGTTGGTGTAGTCACGTTACCCACATAGCTGATGGGAGAGCGCCGGATGTGTTCTGTTGGGTCTTCCCACGGGAACTTCTCGAAATCAGCGTACCAGCGGAGGTAGTTACCATCTACTTCACCTGGGAAGCTGAACCAATTAACAACCGGGCAGTTAGATGAGGCTGCGCGGAAACGGTCTGTATGGCCCACCACCCAGGCCGTGAGAACTCCGCCGCCCGAGCATCCATAGACGAACATATTCTGATCGTCCACATAACCACGTGATATAGCCTCATCCACGCTTGACATGAGGTCGTCGAAATCATGGTTGGGATAGTCGTATTGAATCGCATTGCCGAATTCTGTGCCATACCCTGAACTGCCGCGCGGATTGGTATAGAGGACGACGTAGTCATTAGCGGCGTGCTCTTGCCAACTGTAGTTGAAGCCGCCGTTATACATGCCGTGCGGTCCGCCGTGGATTACCAGCATCATCGGATATTTCCGAGATGGGTCGAAATCAGGCGGTTTAATGATCCATCCGTGGATGGACAGACCATCGTATGATGACTCGCTCCAGATTTGTTCTACTTCGCCGAGTTTTATCCCGGCCAGCACATCGGTGTTCACGTGGGTGAGTCGGGTTCGACGGTTGGGATCGTTTAGTGGGAACACATATATGTCGCCAGGCTCATGAGCATCCCCCCACGTGCCTACGGCTACGCCTTCTGAGCTTGCGTCGTTGATCCTGAACATCTGTGGCCCTTCGGTGGCGGCCCGTACGTCGCCCCCGACAGAAGAGTAGAAGATGTTGGCGTATCCATCTGCGGAGACGTTGAAGTAAATGCCGCGTCCACCTGGAGCCCAGTGTAGAGCCGACGGGGTTCGGTCCAATCCTTCGGTGAGTATTCTCGGGTTTGATCCATCCGCGTTCATTACATAAAGGGCTGATTCGATGTAGTCGAATGTCGTGGTGTCATGTCCTACGTATGCGATCATGCTGCCGTCAGGCGATGGAACAGGTCGTGTGTCCGGTCCTTTCCGACTCGTCACCTGGTTTATATCACCAGATTCAGCATCAAGTCGATAGATTTCGCTTTCTTGCCAGCGGTAATCTGCGTCTTCTATGAGTAGGCCGCTGAATAGAAGTGCGTGGCCACTTGGCTCCCAGATTGGAGCACCATAATTGAAGTCCCCATTCGTAAGCTGACGTGGGGTCCCCCCCTCCGCTGGCACTACGAAAATGTGTTGGAAGCCTTCATCCAAGAATCCTACTCGATCCGCCCGGTATGCGAGCTGTTCCACAATTCTAGGATCTGGCGTCCACTGAGCACCTTCTGGTTTGGGAAGAGATATCCCCCAGTGTCGTGAGGTTGGATTTTCTGGATCCACCCGCAGGGTGAACGACAGGTGGGACCCATCAGGTGACCAGTTAAGATTGGCCGGACTCTCTTGGAGTCGAGTTAACTGTGATATAGCGCCCTCTGCATCCATCCACCGCACAAAAATTTGCGCTTGTCCTTGGTCATCGGGAGCTATGAACGCTAAGCGTGTTCCATCTGGAGACCAGCGTGGTGAAGACCCCTTTATCAAATCACGAGTTTTGCTACCGTCACTGTTGACGATCCAAATCGATGAATCCCACCGATCCTCAAGTTTGTTTACCCAGCTTTTAGTATACACGACTTCAGAACCGTCGGGAGAGATCTGAGGGTCTGACACGCGCTCCCAGTCCAGCCACGTCTCGAGCGCTAGCCTCCCATCTTGGGCCTTACCCTCATTGGGGTGAAGAGCAGCAAGCGTGCATAACAAAACGAGTCCGAAGACTGAGCGGAAAAATTTCGGGAAGAGAGGTTGGATAAGGAAATCGGCCTGTTTCATCGTGACCTCCGAAAGGCATCAAATACATGGAAACTAATATGAAATATGGGGCACATATCGTGCCGCTGGTAGAGGGTAGAGAAAAAAATGTTCCAAGGAGAGTATAGAAGCCGCTTGCCTAACTGATACCTGACTTCCTACGGTTTCAGAATAGTGCCGTCAGTAGCTCTTACAAGATTAAACGCTGTGTTGAGGAGTTTTGCCTATGTTGTGCTCCATTAATCTGTCATGGTTTAGAGGTTGGGTCGCATTGCTGACCCTCACAATAGCGGTGTTGGTCACCTCTTGTGGGACTCCAGCAAAATACTCCAGCGGGACGTACGAAGACCTCGTAGTTCTCTTCCAAGAATGGCGAGAATTCGAAAAACCTGAATTTATTAACGGCATTCCAGATTACTCTTCCCGTTCCATGAACGCACAGCGTGATGAATTAGTGAATTGGCAAGCACGACTTCATGCACTGGATCCCGTTGATTGGTCTGTTGAGGAGCAGATCGATTGGCATCTGGCTCGCGCCGAGATGAATGGGCTCGAATTTGATCACCGTGTACGTCAACCCTGGGCTCGTGACCCAGCATTTTACATGACAATCTATCCTGCCGAGAGCGATGTCCCGGCTCACGAAGGCACAGTTATTCACGGATGGATTGACTTGTGGACGTTTGACTATCCGCTGTCCCGGTCGAGTGCTGATGAGTTGACAGAGCGAATCAGGACAATCCCGGGTCTGCTTGAACAGGCTCGAACTAATTTGACTGGTAACGCGCGGGATCTGTGGTTGGCCGGCTATAGGTCTTTTGACCAACAGAGCGCGGATCTGATGGAATTGGGGCAACGAGTGGCTGGGACCAGCTCTGATCTTGATTCGGCTATCATTGCGGCGAGAGATGCAAGTGCCGCGTTCAGGGCATGGTTGGAAGAGCAGGCTCCAAGCAAAACGGGGCTCTCTGGTGTGGGTAAGGACAATTACACGTGGTACATGCAAAACGTCCACCTCGTTCCGTATTCATGGGATGAGCAGGTGACGTTATTGCGCCGTGAACTCGCACGGGCCCACTCGTCACTCCGGCTTGAAGAGAACCGGAATCGGAACCTGCCAGAACTCACTCGCATTGCAAGTCCCGCCGAGTACGATGATCGTTTAACTCAATCCGTAACCGACTATATGCGGTTTCTTGAGGAAGAGGAAATCCAATCGATCGAGCCATGGATGGCCTCCGCTCTTACTGCGGTGAATGGCACTTATGTTCCTGCTGATCCCGGTGCAATCCGCAACTTTTTCAGCGAAGTGAATTATCGCGATCCTCTCGCCTTCCGTCCGCACATGCACCATTGGATCGAGCTTGCACGTTCGCGATATGATCCTCACCCCAGCCTCATACGCCGGATCCCTTCCTTATACAACATTTTTGACGCACGCTCTGAGGGTTTGGCTACGGGCGTAGAGGAGATGTTCATGCATGCCGGGCTAATCGACGGTCGTGAACGATCCCGTGAACTCGTGTGGATCATGCTCGCCCAACGTGCCGCACGGGCCTTGAGTGGGCTCTATCTCCATGCCAACGAATTCACCATGGAGGAAGCTGTCGCGCATGCGATGACGTGGACTCCCCGAGGTTGGCTTCCTGACGGTGACCTGGTTCGGGGTGAACAGCATCTTTACCTACGCCAACCTGGCTACGGTACAAGCTACGTCACGGGAAAAATCCAAATTGAAGAACTTCTCGCTGAGGAAGCACTGGAGCGGGGAGAGGATTTTACCGTCAAAGCGTTCTTTGATGACTTTTTTGATGCAGGGGTGATTCCAATCACACTCACCCGCTGGGAGATGACAGGGGAGCGCCACGAGATTCTTGGCAGTGCAAGTGAACACTGAGTTGTCTACCCATTGCCACTTTTTTCTGAGTGGTAGCGAATGATTGTGGTTGATGCGGACTCGTGTCCCGTGAAACGTGAGGTTTACCGTGTAGCAAAACGGTACGACCTAGAGGTCATACTTGTAGCTGCTTCGTGGATGCAAGTTCCAGACGATAGGCGAGTCCGTTTTATTCTCGTAAGGGACGAGGGCAAGCTGGATGCCGCAGATGACCGAATCGTCGAAGAAATCACAGCCAATGATATTGCGATCACGGAGGACGTACACCTCGCGTCGCGTTGTTTGGACAAGGGGGCTCGTGTGATAAGTCCGCGAGGACGTGTGTTTTCGCGTGATTCGATTGGTGAAGCAGTGGCAACACGAGATTTACTAGCAGATCTTCGTGAGGCTGGGGTAGCGACAGGTGGGCCAAAGCCATTTCAAAAATCTGATCGTTCGGCGTTTCTTCAGCGCCTCGACGAAACCGTCCAGGCGATTCGACGGGAGGTGTGACAGTCCACCCGTTAAGTTTTCTGGGCCTCATGCATGATGGTTTCGCACTTTTTTCGGATTTCATTAGCGACTCGGAATGGATCTCCATTCACGAAATCGGACCGAAACAATTCGATCGAAAGAGCACCTGTGTATTGCTTCTCGGACAATTTCCGAATGAAACACACTAGTGGTGCGGCACCATCACCAGGAATAACCCTTGAATCATTATCGATGAACTTTGGGGGTGTGTCGACAACATCTTGAAAATGAACATGAGCCAACTCTGATGGTTGGAGAATCTCCAATTCTTGAAAGTCGGCCGAGTTTGTCCAGAAGTGAAAGAAATCAATCATCGGTCGGATATTAGGGTGTGATGCCTCTCGAATTACTTGGAGAGTGTCAGTCAAAGTTGCCAGATGACTTGAAGTGCGCATGAACTCGATCATCGCTGTGAGGTTATACTCGCCGGCGATTTCCCCTGTTTCTCGGATGCAGTCGGGAGTTGCTGCGATTTCTTCGGTGGTGACTTCACGGGTCGTGATTGATGGAGCATAGATCTTATCCGAACCAAGGCTTGAGAACTGCTCGCACCGTCTCCTCCATGTATCGAGGGAGGTCTGTCTTTCTGGACCCGGGATCCAGATGTCTGGCAGCACCGCGGCAGCGGAAACCGGGGTCAAATCCAGATCGCTGAGGATACGCTTGGCCGTAGTTAACGATTCCTGTTCTAAGAAACGATCGAGTTGATGGTCACTTAGCTCAACGTGTTGGACTCCGGCCTTTGCCCAACCCTCGAGCGATCCACGATACCCGGCAGCGCGAGAAGTGTTCTGATGGATGCTGAATAGCATTTGGATAAGAGTTGCCTCTACTTAGGATGGATCGGTGGCGTATCCCTTCTCTCGCCAGGCGTCGAGTCCGCCTGTAACACTTTTCGCCTTCCTATAGCCGATGCTATTCAGGAAGAGAACGCCAGATAGTGAGAGGTTGCCCCGCTGACACATAGTAAGGATCGGTGTGTCACGGTCCTCGGGAAAGTTTGACAGGTGTTTGGACATCTCAAGCAGTGGAGTGTTTACGGCCCCGGGAACGTGCGATTCTTGGTATTCGTCTATCGTTCGCACATCGATCACCACCGGGTCGGCATTTTCCCACAAATTGTGAGCTTCCATAATATCCGTCGTGAGGTCTGAATTGAATCTGGCATGCTCAATCATCTCATCGAGTAACAACTCTCGTGAGCTTTTTGCTCCAGTCTGTGGAGAGCCTAACCCTGCGATGTGGGTGACGACTGATGAGGCATACTTGAATGTGCTATCGGGAAAGATCACCACCCCCAAGCAGTCCGGTTCATCAGGGATTAGCTGGAAGGCACCCATCAAAGCCATCGCAGAGCTTGGGCCGGCAGTCAGACTCTCCTCTCGGTTTAACCGCAGGCAAAGATCGAAGGCTTCTTGGTTCCCGATTTCCACTAGCCCATCATACTCCTCTGGGTGGAAGAACCGAGTTTGTTGCAGTTGCCTAACACTGCGTACTCCAGGAATGTCATGACCTTCATTTGGATGGACGCCGAGCACTTGAATATCAGTGTTCTTTTCCTTTAGGTAACGCCCCACTCCTGTGATTGTGCCACATGTTCCGAGACCAGCCACAAAGTGAGTTACTCGCCCCTCCGTCTGACTCCAGACCTCCGGCCCTGTGGTTTTGTAGTGCGCGCTGGGATTGGCTTCGTTTGCGTACTGATTCAGCATCATGACATCCGCCCGTTCAGCAATCTCGTGGGCCTTAGCGATTGCTCCTTCTGGTGCCCCCGGAGCCGGACACAGCGTATCCTCTAATTCGAGCACTTCTGTACCGAAAAAGCGCAATAACGTCCGCTTCTCCTGTGGGATCTGGTTGGACAGGGGTGTGGTCAGCGAATATCTGTTCGCATTGGCAATCATGGCGAGCCCGAGACCAGTATTCCCCGAGGTGGGCTCCACTAGCTTTTGTTCTTCTTCAGTTACGCCCCGCTCTTGCGCATCAGCGATCATATTAGCCGCTACCCGGTCCTTGATCGCTCCAAACGGGTTATACCATTCGAGTTTGGCATACAGTTGTGTATGCTGGAACGGAGTGACCCGATTGAGACGAACAAGGGGCGTAGGGTTGTCGATGCTGCATAGTAACCCGAGGATCGAGTCGTAAACACGAAGCGAATGGTTGTTCACGGCACCCCTTTATCGTCCCGTTGGCCACGGGATTTTGATCTATTTAGAATGCTGACATCCTGCGTGGATTCTATCATTTACCCCCCAAGTCGTCCCGAGAGCAACATCAATCGCTCGGTGCAGGCCAAACAACCCCTTGGTCTTTTTCGGTCACTTGCCCCAACCCTCTAAACACAAACTTCTGAATGCGTTTTCCTTCATATGTTTCGGTTGTGTAGATGTTGCCTTTCGAATCGGTCGCAATGCTATGTACACCCAAGAACTGGCCCGGCTGTCGCCCACCGTCTCCGAAGGTTGTTAGGACCTGCATTTTCTCGCGTTCAATTATGTGGACTTTTTTGTTGTTACCATCAGCGAGATAGATGAATCGTTGCTCGGGGTCACGTGAGAAGGCGATGTCCCACGCCGATCCGGCTCCTAATGTACTCGGTGCGATGAAAGCTTCTTCGACGAATGTGCCATCTTTTTGGAACACCTGTACGCGATCACTCGCACGGTCGCATACGTAGACAAGTCCATCGTTCGAAATTTCAGCACAGTGGACTGGGCTCCGGAACTGTTGGGCTGGTGGATCCTCCGGTCTGTAAAGAGGAATTGGAGAATCATCGGGTCTGTTCCCATAAGCTCCCCAGTATCGCTTGAATTCGCCCGTTCCAGCGTCGAGTACTGCGACTCGCCTGTTGCCATAGCCGTCGGCGATGTAGGCCTCATTGGCGATAGGGTCGACTGAGATCTTTGCGACTCTCCAGAAGTTTTCGGTGTCGTTGCTCCCTGTGCGCATCCCAGGACTGCCTAATTGCAATAGGAAGGTCCCATCTCGTGCGAACTTGAGTATGTGCGAATCGTCCGCACCGTTTCCACCAATCCAGACATTGTCCATGTGATCTACGGTGATCCCATGGTTGGATTCTGGCCAATCATAATCCTCACCGGGTCCGCCCCAATAGCCAACCAGATCGCCCTCGGGGTTAAACTCAAGGACATTCGGTGCCGGCAGGCAGCACTCGGAGGTGGGTGGATTTTGGGCTGCGTTGAGTTCTGTCCCCTCAGTAAAGCTCGTCTGGCGGTGGATGATCCAGACGTGATCTCGAGAATCGACCGATACGCCGATTGTCGAGCCGAGAATCCAATGATTGGGCAATGGTTTAGGCCACAGAGGGTCGACCTCGAACAGAGGAACTTCGGTGCCATTAGCAGTATTGGTGGCTTGCTGATCTACGCAGGCTGATCCCACTCCCAGTCCAACAATAACCGCGCCTAGGGCCACTAGGGTGGCCAATCTACGATTTTGTTTTCTGCTAACTCCACGGAACCAGTAACGTTGGTGTGTGCTTGTCATGTCTATACCCCTTTTTACTCATCATACATTTTCAAATTCGACCCTTACGACGCTTCGCTATCTCTTAATTCCGATACCTATTAAACCACCCCAAAATATGTTGGACCTTTGAGATAAGGTGACTTGGACGTGATTCGAATCCGTGGTTCCCTTCGGGAATCCGGACCAGCATTGCCGGTATCTTTTGGATTTTGAGTGCTTGGTAGAACTGTTCAGATTCAGACATTGGTGTCCGCCAGTCGACCTCGCCCGTGATCAACATGGTGGGTGTAACTACGTTCCCCACGTGGTGAATGGGTGACCGCTGCATATAGTGTTCGAGTGCGTTCCAAGGTGCATCTGGCAGCCAATAATTTAGGCCGCCCGTTCCACCCATGTCGGCTGTGAGAACCCAACTGTACCAGTTTACCACGGGTTTCTGAACAGCCGCACCTGCAAAGCGATCGGTGTGCCCAACAATCCAGCTCGATAACACTCCACCGCCCGATGCACCGGTAACAAATAGTTGTTTTTCGTCGATATAACCACGGGATATAAGCTCATCTACTCCCGACATAAGATCGTAGTAGTCGTTACCCGGATATGCGTGGTGGATTGCATTTCCAAAATCTTGGCCGTAACTGGTGCTTCCTCGTGGGTTAGTGTAGAGAACTACGAAACCAGCTGCGGCGTACAGTTGGTATTCAGCAGCAAACCGATCACCATAATTCGAAAATGGTCCGCCGTGAATCTCAAGTATGAGCGGATATTTTCGGTTGGTATCGAACTCTGGGGGTTTGACGATCCAGCCTTGAATAGAGAGGCCATCGTGTGATGACGAATACCAAACCTCTTCAACTTCTCCCTGATCCACTTGACTCAAGAGATCATCGTTCAGGTGCGTGATCCGTCGCGTTTGACCGTCAACTCCCCCGGTGGCTACGTCTGCAGGATGCTTCGGTGTACTGTGAGTGAACGCGAAGCGACCATCCCTCGCGACAGTAAACAGGGCACCACTATAAGGTCGTCCGAGTGATAGCCCGCCCACGTTAGTTGCTAAGTCTGTGACTTCTCCATCGAGGGTTACAAACGCTACGCGAGTATTCCCCTCCGTATCGTACTGGAAGAAGAGTCCCTGGCCATTGGCCGACCACTGGAGATTCTGAATGTCTCTATCAAGTTGGTCAGCAATAAGCTTTGACCCTGAACCATCGCGACTCATCACATACAACTTGTCCACCTGATAGCCTTGGAAACGGTCGTCAAAGCCTGTATATGCGATCAGCTGTCCGTCTGGTGAGGCTACAGGGTTATTGTCTGGTCCCCGCCGATCAGTGATTTGCTGAACTGATTTGTCCACAATATCGATCTCGTACACTTCGGAGTCGAGTGACCGATACTCCCAGTCATCACGGCGGTTGGCCGAAATCAACAGGTGTTGGGAATCGGGTGTCCACTGAGGGGTTCCCTCATGGTTGTATGGGCTAGCGGTCATCTGCCGTGGTGTTCCGCCCTCAGCCGGAATAATGAAGATTTGAGAGTGGCCGAGCGGGAGAAACCCACCGACGTCGCGTCGATATATCAGCCGCTCATATGTCGTCGCAGGTGGCGCCCACTTTGCACCTTCCGGTTGGTTCGGAAGATCTGCAAAAGGTTTTGCCGGCTCTGGAACAAACATATTGAATGCGATCCACTGGCTATTAGGAGACCATGATACGCCGCCAGGTGATTTTTGTAGGCGGGTAAGCATGGTTGTTTGTCCGTTGTCCATCCAGCGCAAGAAGATCTGGCGTTTGCCGCGCTCATCGGTTGCTATATAGAGGAGCCGTTTGCCATCGGGAGACCAGCGCGGTGACGTATAATTCCCATCTCCGGTAACCAGTGGCCTGTGTCCACTTCCATCATAGTTGGTTATCCAAAGGTTGGTCTGCGCACGATCAGTCATGATGTCCATCGATGTCCGTACGTAGACGATCTCACTTCCATCGGGTGAGATACGAGGGTCATCGGCGTACTCGAGTTCGAAAATGTGTTCAGGTTGGAGTAGGGCAGGGTTGCTACTCTGCGCATGGATTACGTGACTCGTTAGTGTCATCGTTAAGCACAACGCTGTAGCGAGAGTTAGGGATCGATTCATGATACCTCCTCTGCTGGATTCGGGCTGGACCAGGTAACATAGTTGGCCCGACCTTCTGTGCTCAATCGTCCAACACCCTCACTCTGCTGATAATTTTCCGATGAGTGAACCGAACTCATTGTGGGAACATCTATCTTTTCGCAGCTTGATGAAGGAGAAAGAAGAAGACTTCTGATTTCCGCACGGGTGTTTTTAATAAAACTCGGGGAAGCTCACGCAGGCGATTTTTCGGATCTAAAAAATGACCCGGTTTTGTCGCAGTCATAGAGAAATTGGTCGGGAGTACGCCGTTAAATGGGTGTTTTCTGGCCTATCCATCATCCTGGGAGGTTGCTCCCAGATAGAGACTGTTCTTGATGAAATTGGCGAGCCGACGCTCAGTCCGCACGAAGCATACGTAGCGTCTCTTGAACAAGCAGGGCTCCAAGGCACACCGCTTGTGACACAGTGGCGTGAAGCGGCGGTAGCCGCGGTGCGTCACCCATTGTCGATCGATCCTCCATTTCGCGAGGCCGTTTTCTACCCCGGCGATGATCCGACCGCAACAGCGTATATCGTGTCTATAAAACGAGGGCAGTCACTTCAAGCCATCCTCGACATACAACCGACAGACACCACTGGCATTTTTCTCGATGTATTTCAACGCTCTACTGACGGATCGCTCACATACGTAGCTAGTGCTGGTCGTGGATCGCGACATATCGAGTTTGAACCAAGGAAGGGTGGAACATTTGTTCTACGCGTACAGCCTGAATTGCTTCGCTCTGTTCGCGTCACACTCAGCGTTCTTCGCGCAGCAACGCTTGCCTTCCCGGTGCAGGGTCGCCACATGCGTGACATTGGAGGTCGGTTTGGAGCACCACGTGAAGGTGGGCGTCGAAGCCATGACGGGATAGATGTGTTTGCCCCGCGTGGGACACCAGTGGTTGCTTCTACAGATGCTCGTGTTTCTCGAGTTCAAGAGACAAAAATGGGTGGACGTGTGGTTTGGCTACGGGATGAGAAACGACGACATTCGCTCTATTATGCGCACCTTGATCGACAGTTCGTCGAAAGTGGACAGATGGTGCGTGTAGGCGACACGCTTGGACTGGTTGGTAATACCGGGAATGCGAGGAGAACGCCGCCTCACCTCCACTTTGGGATCTATGCTCGTGGTGAAGGCCCTCTCGACCCCTTTGCTTTTGTGGACCCGCCACCGAAGCGTTTACCACAGGTGCCTGTCGATTCTATGTGGTTGGGTAGTTGGGTTCGCCTCGGCACGGATGCCCGTGTTGAAATCGCTGATAACAAGGTTGTTAAGCTTGAGTCCACGGATCAAAATCGTCCGGACCGACCGGCTGATCTTACGCTGATTCCTCGCCACACGGTTGTGAGGGTGATTAGCGTGAATAGGCATAATCTGCAGGTGCTTTTACCCGACGGTAGCTTGGTTAGCCTGAAAAGGGCCTCGCTCGAGCCCATCGAAGCTCCTATCGACCATGTGG
This sequence comes from uncultured Gemmatimonadota bacterium, assembly GCA_913043255.1. GTDB lineage: Bacteria > Gemmatimonadota > Gemmatimonadetes > Palauibacterales > Palauibacteraceae > Palauibacter. Next base: position 17,962 of record CAJWLK010000015.1, on the reverse strand, counting down.
TGCTAAAGTCAGGCCAGAGCATCCTTTCGCGGCCTGATCCCGAAGCTGCGGAGACACTTGAATTGGAATCGGGAAAGTCAGTTCCCGTATGGGGCCGCTATGGTTCGTATCGGCTTGTCAGTCCAATTCCAGGGATCGATGGGTGGGTGAGCACTCCTGGTTGAGACTCTTATTTGCTAACGGACATCTGTTCATAGAAGTGAACACAAGCCTCAACGACTTCACGCTGCTGATCAATATTGATCTCTGGGAAAATTGGAATTGCGAGTGTTTCCTCAGCGGCCTTTTCCGACACGGGAAGATCACCGGAGCGTAGTCCTAAGTGCGCGAAGCATTCCTGCATATGGAGTGGTCGTGGATAGTAGATTGCGTTTCCGATCCCGTGCTTATTCAAGTGAACCCGTAAGTCATCTCGATGCGCGGCACGAATTACAAACTGATTGTATGAATGGCCGGGCACATCCTCCGGGAGACGAATTGGCAATCCAGCGGCGTATTCTGTAAAAAGACGACGATATCGCTTGGCAGCCGTTGTTCGCCCTTCGAGAAAAGTGTCGAGATGTGGGAGCTTTGCACACAGCACCGCTGCTTGGAGAGCGTCGAGTCGAAAATTCCCGCCCACAAAGCGATGAGAGTATGTTGAATCCGCACCATGATTGCGGAGTAAACGCACCGTTCCTGTGAGTTTTCTATCATCTCCCACCACCATCCCACCGTCACCAAATCCGCCCAGGTTTTTGCTTGGATAGAAGGAGTGACACGTTAAGTCGCCGACTGAGCCTACCGGTTTACCGTCAGCTGTTTCGCCCCCCATCGCTTGGGCTGCATCCTCGATTACAGCAATACCTCTCTCTTTAGTTGTTCGTGCAACGAGATCCATGTCGGCACAGCGGCCAAATAAGTGAACCGGGATGATTGCTTTGGTTTTCTCGCTAATCGCATCAATAGTTGCCTGCGGATCTAGGTTGAAGCTGTGAGGCTCGATATCCACGAACACGACAGTGGCGCCTAATCTTGCGATTGCACCTGCGGTTGCGAAGAACGTGTATGTGCTTGTGATAACCTCATCGCCTGGTCCCACGCCTAGCGCCATTAATGCTACGAGAAGCGCATCGCTGCCTGATGAGACCCCGACGCCAAAGCCGACTTTGCACCGCTGCGCGACTTCATTCTCTAGGGTCTCAACCTCGGGGCCCAAGATGTAGCGCTGTGAATCCATAACCCGAGCCAGCGCGACATCGAGTTCGTGACGAATCAGATGGTGTTGCTCGGAGAGATCTAGGAGTGGAACGCTCATAGGTTCACCTCCCTCATCTTAAACAAAGGCTTGGGCATGGTTATTGGTTAGGGTGTGCGAAAGAGTGGATGCAAGATACCATATCTTAACGCTCTGAAGACCTTAGCCAAGATTGAAAAAAGCTCCTTGTTTTTAAGGATCCATAACGTACGTGAGCCGTCTGACGGGGTTGTACTATACTTCATCAAGCCGGCGCAACGACATGAGCGGGGAAATGCGCATGGGCATTATGAGTGAAACTTGGCTGCAGACAGCACGGCGAGTGCTCCCGAACCTTGTGCGGTTGTCACGGCAAATTCGGCCGACGATCCATCTGTCATCAGTTTCGGATATTTGCTTAGAACAGCTGAACCGTGAGGGGATCAAGGCGATCCTGTGGGATGTGGATGGCACTCTGATGGCTCACCATGCTGGCCGAGTAGACCCATCTATAGCAGGTGCTTTTACGGCTCTATTGAGAGCTACGGATCTACGACATGCGATCGTCTCGAACTGCCAGGAGGCTCGGGCTGCCGAGCTTGGGCAAATGTTCCCGGAGGTGCCTGTGGTCCTCGGCTACGAAACGAAAGTTGGTTGCGTTTTTCGTATTACCCGTGATGTTGAGACCAAGTGGTGGAGTCCGGATCATGGCCGTCTTTTTGGTAAACCAGAAATAGTATCCCCGATTAGGAAACCCAGTGCAAAACTGATTGAATCTGCTTTGGTAGAACTCAATATGTCTAATGAGCCGGAAGCCGTGCTATTGGTTGGAGATCAATACTTCACCGACATCGTTTCGGCTAACTTGGTGGGGGTTCGTTCCGCCAAGGTCCCAACGATGAAACAGTCCAGTTTTCCGATTCCTGTGAAGTTGTCACAACAGCTTGAAACCATTTTGTATCGACTCAAGTATGGTCGGCCAAGTTTTGGGTGGCTTGAGGAGACCAAGATCCAGCATACTGCGGAGGACTGATGACTTACCGGAACTTGGACATGCGTTTGATTCGTTCGTTACAGCGTGATGCACGTCGTTCGCTTCGGAGTTTAGCTCACGAGCTTAGTGTCGCGCCGAGCACCGTAGGGCATCGTCTAGACGATTTGGTGGATAGAGGTGTCATCCGAGGCTTCAAACCTGATCTGGATTATGCACAGCTGGGTATGGGTTTGGTCGCTGTGACTAAAATAAAAGCGCGAGGTGATGCGCTTCCTGCAATCGTACAAGCATTAGCGAAGGATCCGAGGCTAACACATGTATACGAAATTACTGGCGATTTTGATGTGCTTGTAATCGGACGTTTTCGGAATGAGGCAGAGATGAATAGCGAGATCAAACGCATGCTTGGTCTCGAAGGCATTGAAGGCACCAATACATCGATCGTGCTATCCATTGCCAAGGAGAGCGCAGATCTCGAACTGGATGAAGACATGTCTTCCAAGTGACAACGATGCCTCAGTCAAGTTTTAGCCAAAAAGAGGTGGCCTCACGGTTGTCTGTTCTCGAACGTGAGGTCATTAAATGTCAGCTTTGCCCACGGCTTGTTGAGTGGAGGCGACGCGTTGCGGCTGAAAAGCGAGCTTCGTTCCGTGATGAAGAGTACTGGGGGAAAGCCGTGCCGGGCTTCGGTGATCCAGCGGCTCGCTTGTTAATCATTGGACTCGCGCCTGCCGCGCATGGAGCCAACCGCACGGGCCGAATGTTTACGGGAGATCGATCCGGAGATTGGCTTTATCGAGCCCTGTATCGGGCCGGTTTTGCCACCCAACCCGAAGCCGAGGATCGTGAAGATGGCTTGGAATTGAAAGACGCGTGGGTGACAGCGACCGTCCGTTGTGCACCACCGGGAAACAAACCCACGACACAGGAACGGGAAACGTGTCGACCTTACCTCGAGTCTGAACTGGACCTATTCGATTCCGCCCGCGTCATTGTGACCTTAGGCGGTTTTGCGTTTGCGTCGTTACTCAGGATCCAGCGTGCACGCGGAGCTAGTATTGATCGTCCCATGCCCAAGTTTAGGCATGGGGTCGAGGTTGAAATCGATGGGAAAGTTCTGCTGGCTTCTTATCACCCGAGCCAGCAAAACACCTTCACGGGGACTTTGACGGAGCCAATGTTCGACGCAATCTGGGCCCGCGCTGCAGAGCTGATCACTGTTTAGTTGTTGGTGTCGCGCCCGATACTGATCATTCGCTCGACGGCCCTTAGCGCTCGGATTCGAGTCTCTTCCGGGACGAGCACCTCATGCTCGAAGTTCTCAAGTGATGCCAACGTTTTTTCCAGTGTAATCTTCTTCATATGCGGGCAAATTGTGCACGGCTTGACGAACTCGAGATCAGGGTGTGCCTCTTGAACATTATCTGACATCGAACACTCGGTGACCATGATCACTCGGTTTGACTCCGCTCGATCGAGATGCCCAATCATCCCTGATGTCGAGCCCACAAAGTCTGCTTCATCACACACTTCGGGAGAGCACTCCGGATGCGCAATTACCTCGATCCCGGGATATTGCTCTCTGTAGGATCGGATCTCATCTACGCTAAACTGTTCGTGGACCATGCATCGTCCATGCCATGCAATGACTTCCACGTCAGTTTCTTTTGCTACATTGCGCGCTAGGTACTCGTCTGGGATGAAAATCACTCTTTCTTCGCCGAGTGAGTTCACGACGGAAACAGCATTCGCGGAAGTGCAGCAAACGTCTGATTCCGCCTTGATACTGGCTGGTGTGTTCATGTACGTGACGACTGGAACGCCTGGGTAACGATCTTTGAGTAGCCGAACGTCCTCTGGAGTTATGCTCTCGGATAGTGAACAACCAGCGTCTAAGTCTGGGATCAGAACGGTACTGTCCGGATTGAGGATCTTGGCGGTCTCTGCCATGAAATGAACGCCGCAGAAAATGATCAGCTCAGCATCGGCCGAGCGAGCGACCTTCGACAACCCGAGAGAGTCGCCGGTGTAATCTGATACGCCGTGAAAAACCTCAGACACCATGTAGTTGTGTCCAAGTATAATAGCGTTATGGATCTTCTTGAGCCGATTGATTTCGGCGACAAGAGGGGCGTGCATCTCCCACTCAAACCTAGGGACGCTAGCCTTGATCTTTTCGTATACGTGGTCAGTCGCCTCAGCGACGTCCCTGCTGAATTTTAGCGCCGGCATTTCCTCTATCGTCTTATTTTTGCCCCACGGCGGCGCACCATCTTGGCATCATCTTCTGCAAATGCAAGTTTGGTGTGACCCGTTCGTTGAGACGCGGCATCAGCTGTTCGCATGTCATCAATTTGGTGAGTTGTGGCTTGATCCGATAGCCGTATAGCCTAAGGGCGGTTTATCCATGTCCATTCTCCGACGCATCAAAAGATCTAGAGTTGGAAAGTAGACGAGATTTTTGCATGTCCGTTGTGGTTTCCGTTATGTCCAATGTAGTCGTCGCTGGCTCACGTAGGTCTTAATAACAATGTGACCCGGAACGTCCTGTTTTGTCTTGACATTCATGGGTATATTTATGGTCATGGCAGATTCCCAGCCCGCCGATTTGGTGACACGGGTTCGCAAGCTGCGCGAGACTTTGCGTCACCATTCTTATTTGTATCACGTCCGCGATCGTCCGGAGATCTCCGACGAATACTACGACCGCCTATTTAACGAACTCCGAGCTCTCGAAGAGTCGTATCCTGACCTTATTACACCAGACTCGCCAACACAGCGCATTGGTGACAAGCCACTTGATCGGTTTGAGACAATTGAACACACGGAGCTAATGCTGAGTCTTGACTCCGCGGGTGATATTTCCGCGCTCGAGCGATTTGACGAACGCATGCGAAAAGCGTTGGATGACAAGGTAAGCTATTTCGTTGAGCCAAAACTTGATGGTGCCTCAATTGAACTCGTGTATGAGAACGGGTACTTAGTGCGGGCTTCGACTCGAGGCGATGGTCAGAGAGGGGAGGGGGTCACCCAGAATATCCGAACTGTGGAATCGGTCCCCCTCACGCTGCGAAACGATGATCGTAATGTCCCGTCTTTCTTGGCACTCCGGGCAGAGGTGGTCATGCGGGTACGTGAGTTTGAAACACTCAATGCCCATCTTCTTGAACGGGGTTCATCACCTTTCGCAAATCCTCGGAATGCTGCTGCTGGATCACTACGACAGCTTGACCCACAAGTGACCGCTTCCAGACCGCTCGACGTCTACGTCTATGATATTCTTTCGATTGAGGGAGAGCGTCCCGATACTCAGCGTGACACTCTGGAGGCGCTCAAAGATTGGGGTTTCCGTGTGAGCACTTGGTGTCGCCCTGCCCAAAACGTGGAGGACATCCTCGCTTTTCACAGTGAGATGAAAGCACATCGTGACGATCTCGATTTTGAGATCGACGGCATCGTTATCAAGCTCGATGACATTGCGGGTCGCGATGAATTAGGGGAAACCTCTCATCATCCGCGTTGGGCATTCGCCTTTAAGTTTCCCCCACGCAAGGAGGTGACACGCCTGCTCTCGATCTTTCCCAGCGTGGGTCGTACGGGTGTAGTGACCCCTATCGCCTTCATGCGTCCTGTAGACTTGGGTGGAGTGACTGTGAGTCGCGCAAACCTCCATAACCGTGAGGAGGTTGCGCGCAAGGATATTCGTGAAGGAGATCTCGTGCGGGTCCAGCGTGCCGGCGATGTCATCCCGCAGGTTATTGAGCGCATCGAAGAGGAGGGTCGCGAACGCGTCGACCCCTGGATCATGCCGGTGACGTGCCCGTCGTGCGAAACGGAACTTGTTGAACGTGGGCCCTATACCGTCTGCCCAAATCTTTTCGACTGTCCAGCTCAACTTGCAGGACGTATCCAGCATTTGGCTTCGCGACAAGCGCTTGGTATTGAAGGTCTAGGAGATGAGACGGCCCGTTTGTTTGTGCGCGAGGGTGTGATCGATCATCTGCCACAGCTTTTTGAACTTGGGGTAGACGAATTGTTGACGATAGAGGGATTTGCGGAAAAGTCTGCGAACAATCTTGTCCAAGCAATTGCGGCTGCACGAAAAACAGAATTGGCACGATTTATTTTTGGGCTTGGAATTCCTGAGGTTGGTATTGCAGTCGCACGTGAACTGGAAGCCCATTTCCAATCATTTGAAAACTTTCGTTTGGCAAACTCTGAGACGCTACAGGAGGTCGATGGGATAGGCCCCACAATGGCTGAACAAATCACTCAATTCTTGGCTCGTTCTGAAGTGTCAACGGTTGTCGATGAGCTTCGAAGATTTATTGAACCTGTCCCGCCACAAAGGGCTGGAAATGCACTGACTGGTCTTCGGTTTGTCTTTACTGGAGGGTTGCAATCGTTCAGTCGAAGAGATGCGAAAGAACTCTTGGAGGGCCAAGGGGCAAAGATCATTACCTCGGTGAGCAAGAATACTGACTACGTAGTTGCGGGAGAGAATCCCGGATCGAAACTCGATAAAGCCGAGGTCCTAGGAATTGAAGTGCTGGACGAAGAGGAACTCATAGCGTTTTTGAAAACGCAGGGTGTAGAGATCTTGTGAGGCGACACGCTTGGTTCAGTCGTGTTGTGCTCAGACAGAAGTGCCAACGGTTCTAGAACGACGATTGGTAACAAGTGGAAAATATCGAGATTGCTAGGGTTCTTCGCGAAACTGCGGATCTCCTTGAAATTCAGGCCGCAAATCCATTCCGCATTCGTGCGTACCGAAATGCTGTGCGCACAATTGAGTCTCAGACTGTACCCATGCGAAAGCTTGTCGAAGAGGGTGCTAACCTGACTGAGCTTCCCGCGATCGGGAAAGGGATGGCCGAAAATATCGAAGAGATCGTTCAAACTGGTTATCTTGGAGTGCTCAGCGAGCTATCTGAGCAAGTCCCCGAAGGCCTCATAGATCTCGTGAAGCTTCCCGGTCTTGGTTCAAAAAAGGCACGAAAGCTATGGGATGAACTCGGTATTGAGTCAATAGAAGATCTAGAGAAGGCTGCTGCTGAAGGATGCGTTGCGGAACTGGCTGGGTTTGGCACGAAGACTGAAGAGCGTATCCTGGAAGAGATTGAAAACTTCCGCACCAACACTAGTCGTTTCCGTATTGGGGAGGTTGATGACCTTCTATCCCCACTGCTCGAGCACATGCGTACGGTCCCAGGTATTCAGCGCATAGAAGTAGCAGGGAGCTATCGACGTCGATGCGAGACGATTGGAGACATTGATCTGCTTGCACTGGCTTCAGATTCTGTGAAAGTGTCTGAGGGACTAGTTGGGTTTTCGGGTGTCGATAGAGTGCTTGGGTCGGGTCTCACGAAAACCTCTGTGGTACTTCGAAGTGGGCTCCAGGTTGATTTGCGTGTGGTTCCTGCGGACAGCTGGGGGGCTGCGCTGACCTACTTCACAGGATCCAAAGAGCACAACATTAAGCTCCGGCAGCGAGCTCTCGAACAACAACTCCGAGTGTCTGAGTACGGCGTTTTCGAGATTCCTGATGAATCTTTGAGCGATACGATAGGGGAACGGGGGTTAGCCTCAGAAGGAAAAATGGTGGCTGGGGATAGTGAAGAAAGCGTATATGAGGCTCTCGGACTTCCCTGGCTTCCACCCGAGATGCGTGAGGATCGAGGTGAACTGACCGTTGCAGATGCGAACCAACTCCCGAACTTAATTGAACTGTCAGACCTTAAGGGTGATGTGCACATGCATTCGACATGGTCTGATGGACGTGATTCACTTGAAAAGATGGTGCAAGCGTGCAAATCACGAGGCTACGAGTACATGGCAATCACTGACCACTCAAAAGCACTCGCCATGGTTAAGGGACTCGACGCTGAGAAGCTTTCGCGGCAATGGATTGAGATCGATGAAGTGCAGTCTCGGCATCAGGACATACGGATCCTTAGAGGAATGGAGGTGGACATCCTCCGTGACGGGTCACTTGATCTTGAAGATGAGCTGCTGGATCGTCTCGACATCGTCATCGTTTCCATCCACTCTCACTTTAGGCTAGAACGATTAGAGCAAACAAAGCGAGTTCTCAAGGCACTCTCTCACCCACAGGCCATGATATTTGGGCACCCGACAGGACGGATTATTAATCGTCGTAGCCCAATCGAGATTGACATAGAAGAAATCCTTCAGGCCTGCGCCGAGTTCGGTGTCGCAGTTGAGTTGAATTCGAATCCGAGCCGGCTTGATCTCCGCGACACACATCTCTGGCGTGCCCGCGAGTTGAACATCCCAGTCCTGATTACTACCGATGCGCATCGGACTGAGGGGCTTGATCTCGCACATTACGGTGTTGAGCAGGCGCGGCGTGCGTGGCTGACCCCCCAACACGTTCTCAATACGCGCAGTATCGACGACTTTTTAACGGGGATCGGATAGATATTGGAATCGCCTGACTAATACTTCGGTCCCCATCTTCGTACCGCGCTTCTACGGTTGACTTAGTATCCTGCAACTTGAACAGCCTCAGTGATGCCACTATACTCGACAGCCCGTTTAGCCGCGTATCAAGTGCGTTTCTGAGCGCCGTCCGCTGTGGTGTGACCGCACAGATTCGAGCAAAAACGGCGTTGGCCCGTGGTGGAATTGGCAACACGTCTGGCTCTGGACCAGAAGATTCCAGGTTCGAATCCTGGCGGGCCAATGAATGATAGAAACGCGTTATGGAGGGGTGGCCGAGTGGCTGAAGGCGGCGCCCTGCTAAGGCGTTGACTCGAAAGAGTCTCGTGGGTTCGAATCCCACCCCCTCCGCTTTGTTTTGTCTCCGGTACACCGGGAGGCTTTGGACGGGTGGCCGAGTGGCTGAAGGCGCACGCTTGGAAAGCGTGTGGGCATTTACGTGTCTCGTGGGTTCGAATCCCACCCCGTCCGTTGGTTGTAGAAGTCGAAGATCATTATGACGTTGCGGGCCGCGCGCGCCGCTTAGTCGGTGAGAGCGCACGGCCCGTTCGGTTGCTGTGCTCAAGGTATTCAAGTGCCCTGAAATTGGAGGGGTGGCAGAACGGCAATGCACCGGTCTCGAAAACCGGCGCCCTCACGGGCTTGGGGGTTCGAATCCCCCCCCCTCCGTATCGGTTTTAAGTCCTGTACCATGCGTTCATTCCACTAAATATCTTAGATGTACAACGCCACACTCGGACTCAGAGGAGTGCACCCTCTGGGGTATGAGCCAATGGTCTGCTAAGCTCTTAGGTACGGACTGGTTCTCACTTAGGAGGAGATATGAGGTTACTCATGGCCATATCCGATCGACGCAGGAATTTCGCGTTGGTATGCTTGTTCTTCAGTCTCATTTCTTCCACGTCACCCCTCGATGCCTTTCAGTCACATGGCGCTCCCTACGGCAAAATAGCGACCGTCTCGGAAGAGTTTGAGAAAGCCGCTAATACCTCACGTGCACTCGTCGAGGCTTTTATGAGTGCCAGAGGTGTTCCGGGTCTTGCTGCGGCTGTGGCTGTGGATGGTCAGGTCGTTTGGTCCGAGGGATTCGGTTACGCAAATGTTGAACACCGGATTCCTGTAACTACATTGACAAAGTTTCGTAGTGGGAGCACGGCCAAACCCCTGGCTGCGGCTGCCATGGCGGTGTTACACGAACGGGGTCGATTTGAGCTTGATGTCCCTGTTCAACGGTATGTGCCCTCGTTCCCGGATAAAGGACATGTGATCACGCCCCGCCAACTCGCAGGGCATCAGGCTGGTATGCGGTACTATCCGCCGGATGGAGACGAGTTCTTTAATACGAAGCGCTATACTGATCTTGTTGATGCGTTGGAAATCTTCGAAAATGATCCGCTCAGATCGGAACCGGGAACAGAATATTTCTACAGTTCCTACGGTACTAACCTTCTCGGAGCAGCCATCCAGGGTGCTGCAGGTAAACCTTACCTGACTGTCCTCCAAGAGTTGGTCTTCGATCCACTTGGAATGCTCTCAACCGTAGGGGATCATTCTGACAGCTTGATTGCTTATCGCACGGGCTACTATGAGCGCAGTGGACGGCTCCCCAGCTTTTTTCAAAAGCCCGCCTCATGGGGTGACGGAACCGGATTGGGAGAGTTGTTGAATGCTCCGTTTGCTGACAATAGTAACAAGTGGCCAGGCGGTGGCATTCTAACTACACCCGAAGACTTGGCACGTTTTGGATTGGCACATTTGAAGCCGGGCTATCTTCGTGCCGAGACGCTTGAGCTGTTGTTTACAGCGCAGCGAACAAGCTCAGGTGAAGAAACTCCGTACAGCATGAACTGGTTTATCGACAGGGATCCCAAAGGTCGACCGATTTATCATCACGCTGGCGGGTCAGTCGGAGGCACATCGTTCGTCCTCTTGTATCCGAACGAAGAGGTTGTTGTGGCGATACAGTGCAACCTCACAGGAGCCCAATACGGTGACCTGTATTTTCAAATAGGGGATGCCTTCATCGAAAGAAATTAGCAGAGTTTTTAAATGTGTAGACAAGGGCAAGGGGATAGCTGGTTGGCACTTTTTCTATCTAACGCTAACGATTTTTCGAATGAACTCCACTAAGTCACGCTTTAAGGGGGCGCGGGTTTCCTCATCTTCGTACATCATGTGCCCCCCTACATAACAGCGAGTCATAAAATTGGCTGCGATAGCGGCCTCTAGCTGACTGACCAAATATTCGTTGAAAGGGCAACTGTTAAGCGAATCATACAACCCTGCAGCCACGAATACTTTGAGGTTCGGATTGATTTCCAACGCATTTTGTAACCAGGGATCGCTCCCACCTGGCGGCCCGTCATAGACGAGCCGGCGAAGTGGGCTTTCTTTGCTGGCGCCCGACATTGCCGCTACTGCTCGACTGTGGTTGTAATCCCAGCGTGGAGCTGGTCGTTCTGGGGTGACGGGAATGTATCCGGTCTCCATCCCTTGATAGGCAAGATCAGTTTTGAATCCCAACTCTTGTCGTAAGTAACGCACGACGGTCCGGGCCCGCACTCCATCGTTGTGGGAATCAGATTCCCCTGTGGCAGGCGATTTTTGTCTTGTGTCAAATCTGCCCAGAATGCTCCCTTTATCTTGAAGGAGTTGTTCTGCAAACTGTCGGCGTCGAACCACAAGGGTTTGATCATCGATTAGGTTGGCTTTCAGGCCGGTGAAACGAGAAAGTTGACCAACGATCGCCGCGTTTATCTCGGCACTCCGGATGCTGGGGTCAGCCAACGCCGGCCCATATTGCGTTTGTGCCCAATCTTCCGCGGCGCCTAACGCTTCCTGGAGGTCAGTCTGTAGTGAAGGCTCGAGCCGTTGATGGTAAAAAGCAGCAGCAGTTCTCGTTGGAATGAAAAGTGCCGCCCTCATTGCGTCTGAAACGACGGGTCCCATAGGGATTCCACCCGATATGAGGATGACTCCTGACACTTTAGTCCCTGCACGTTCAAGGGCTTCAGTCACACCACCGGCACGCCACGCCCCATAACTCTCGCCACCTATGATGAGTGGGACATCCCAGGCATCGAACCGCGTTAAGTAGACTCGGATAAACTCAGAAATGGATGCGATGTCACCTAGAGTGCTGAAGAACTCTGGACCGTAGACGATTCTTGTAGGCCGGCTGTAGCCCGTTCCAACGGGATCCACGAAAACGAGGTCCATCTCGTCGAGCCAAGTTGTTTGATTGGTTTCAAGTGGAATGGTCGTCTTCCCCGCAGCCCCTTCCGGACTGAAACGTTTCGGACCAAAAGCTTCAAGGTGTACAAGTACGGAGTTCGATCCGGGCCCCCCGTTCCAGAGGAAAGCCAGCGGGCGTTGTGGCTCTTCCGCACCACGTTCCACGGTGTAGGCAGTAAAAAATATGTGCCCATGCGGTGTACCTGTATCGTTCACTCGGATTGGAAGAAGCCCCGTTCGCGCCGTGTAGCTCAGAGTTTTACCAGCGAGGTTAATCTGATGCCTTGTGGTTACAATGCCCTGCCCGTCGATCAACGGTTCCTGGCTGATCCCTTTCGCCTGAATTACAAAGGCGAATAGAAGGATCGCGGCGTGGAACGACACCTTAAAAAGCTTCATGGAAGTTGTTTGTGAACAGCTTCGCGAATGAACGAGGTGACATCTGCCCTCATCTGAAGTCGAACCTTATCGTCAAGATAGGTGGCGTGTCCGCCGTGGTACGTGCGGACCGTGACGCGAGATGAGAGCGACGGGTCAAGGAGGTCTTCCATATGGTCTATCACGGCGTAACTACACACTAGGTCGTAATAGCCACATGAGGTGTACACATGAAGGTTTTCATCCGCCCGCATTATGCGCTCCACCGCAGGCGTCGGATCAGACGTTTGGTTTTCCACTTGTGGTGGCCCTGACCCCAAAGACGGTCCCGACCAATCCCATCGCATAGACATCCAGTCCCCTCGAAAGGACTTGGACGGGGGATAACTGCCCCCGAAAGGACCCTGATATCGGAGATCGCTTTCATATCTGAGTTCATCACGCATATACCGAATGATCGGAACCTCATCGAACATGTTCTGTAGGCTCGGGTCAGTCGTCGGATCGTACATAATCTGTGTCGTATCCCGAATGCCAGTCATGCGACTGTCGTAGTGGCCGAGCACCCGTCCCTGCTCGTAGAGCAGTGTTTGCGCGAACGCGCCTAGTCCCAATGTTAGGGTTGAATCGACTGCGCCCCCATCCAGTATCTTTTTGTCCACGCCGGAGAGTCGAGATAGGCCTGCGAGGAGGTTCGACAACTCCTTGTCGCCTAAGCTCTTATGGCCCGCGATTGCAGGTGCGTATTGCTCTAAGCTCCAAGTTTCTGCTTCGTACAGTGCCGCGTCAAAATCACGCTGAAGCTCGTCATCTAGGCGTTCATGGTGGAACGCGCTCGCCGTATAAGTGGGCAATGCCAGAGCGGTTTCAATTTCCTCAGCAATCGGAGCGAGCCGAGGGACGAGACCGATGAGCATCATCCCGGTGACAGGAATTCTGTTGCGTTGAAGGATGTCCGCAACTCTTGTTGCTCGTTCGACTCCAAAGCTTTCTCCGGCAAGAAAGAGGGGCGCGTCCCACGCATCCGCCCTGGTCAGGTAGACGCGAATGAACTCCGCCACAGATTCAGCATCGCCGCGATTCTGATAAAATTCGGCAGTGTAATCTTTCTTAATCGGCCGGCTATACCCGGTACCAATGGGGTCTACAAATACCAGGTTGCTCGTCTCGAGCCACGTGCCTTCGTTAGGCTGGGGGCTGCCTTCGGAGGTGATTCGTTTTGGACCAAAACCAAGCAGATGAACGAGGGAGGAACTAGAGCCAGGGCCACCATTCCAGAGAAAGGTTAGTGGCCGTGGTCGGTTGTTGGGGTTGTCTTCAATAGAATAGCTGATGAAGTACATGTGGGCATGCGCTTCACCTGTAGCATTGTCGCGGATTGGGATGAGCCCAGCTCGAGCCGTGTACCCCAGCGTTCGCCCATCTAGAGTGATCTCGTGCCTTGTAGTGACGATGCCATCTTCCTCACTGAATCCCGACCCAAGGAAGACGTTGGGAGTTTGCCCTATCAAAAATCCAGGGGTTAGAACGAGGAAAAGTCCCCAGACGGATGTCATGTTTAAGCAGCGATAATTCATGGTCGCCTCTGTTTCATTGATCAAGCTAACCCCCTTTCGAAGCATAGCTATAAAGGGGCAGCTTCTGAAGGCAATAATGTAGAGAAGCGGATCTCATCTCACTTAAAGTGACGATATGTCATATCGTCCGGACCCAAAAGAGAGGTGGCTCATGAGAAACAGGTCGGTTCCCGGGCTGGTATTGGTTTCTGTTTTATGCGCGGGGTGTGGGGTACAGGAGCTTCCTCCTCAAGGTGTATCTTCATCAACTTCGGACACGAAGCCTGTGTGGCAGGCCCTAGGTTTGGACCAGTCGTACGCCTATTTGTCTGAGGAAGACTTTATGGCTCATGGCCAAATGCTGGCCCTGCCGGATGGTGGCACGAGCCTTATCAATCTAGCAGAAGCGTCTCCAGGTGGTGCATTTGACCCCCGCGAGGCCGAGCAGATTTCCCCAGAGAAGTTGGGCTACGATGCTGAGTGGTTCGTCGAAAGATATCCTTTCTATGAGCTCGACTGGGACATTACAGGTCTTCGTTTAAAGAGCTTGAACCCTATGGCCGATCAGTACCCCTGGCTGATCATCATCAATGGAGGTTCCGTCAACTTCTATGACTACCTAATGGCACCCATTAATCAACCTGGTTGGGCGCAATACCTAGCCCAGGTGATGAACGTGATGATTGTCACAATTCCCGGAAACTTCAGATATGGTGGTTGGATAGAACCACCCGTGGACCGACAGGCCGCATATCTCCTTGATCAAGAGCTGTCAGACGATGAGGCAAAGGTCAGAAATTCCATCTTCACAAATCGGCTTATTTTGGAGGGACTGAAACGACTGATTCTGAAGCATACAGATGGTGAAATTCTGATCATCGGCCATTCCACGTCGGGAGAGCTGGCCTTTTTGGCCCAAGAAGAGCCCGAATTGCGTGCACGCCTTAACGGACGGTTCCTGGGGTGGGGGAGCGGTGGCCCCGCTCGTATTCAGGGGATCCGTGAACACAAGAATCCCGGACACACAAATTACAGCCAGGGAGCATTCTCTTTATCTGAGTACCCTCCGGTGTGGCAGATGTCAGTGCGAAGTGCGGAAGAGTTTGTTCAGTCGGATTACGTAGGTCCCCTTAATCCCTATGTGGCAGAAGATCTAGATTATGATGCTGCTGCACTTCGGTGGTATGAGGAGGAGTACGTTACGCACCCATGGTTTAAGCAACCGCTCCAAAATCTGGAACACGGTGCGAGGATAGACCTTAAGGGAAAGGTGGAACTGGAGATCCAACAAGTTTTAGCAGATGTAGGAAATCCGTGGGGAATCGATATTGAGGACGTGGCAGAGGACCTGTACGCAACTCACTTCGTTCGTATGGATGGATTTCAGACGATGGTCTGGGTGGTTGCAAATTATGACCGAAATCACTGGCTTCCCGAAGCTCCCGATGAATCTTGGGAGGTATTCATCGCAGATGAATTCCGCCAGGTGCTTCCTGATGCAGAAGTTAGGATTCTTGTGTTGGATCTCCTTATGACGCATGTCGGAAATCTAGAACTTCCCAAGGAACTCGCCGGTGTATTCGTTGAAACGGTAAAGTGGATGACGCGGGAGGTAATGTGATGGGCCTTCGTAACCATCTTTTTTCTTCGGTGCAGCATTGGTCACGATTGGTGGTATTCGCCTCTTTGGCTGTGGTTTCGTGCAGCGAAAATTCTTCTGTTCCCGACATGCTGGCTCCCGATCTCGTCGTTCACGGCGGAAAAATCATCACGGTTGATAACGATTTTCGTGTAGTCAGCGCCGTTGCAATCAAAGATGGTCGTTTCGTCGCTGTCGGTGACGAAGGCCAGATACTACCCCTCGGGGGAGTGGCCACTCAGGTAATTGATCTGGAGGGCAGGACCGTTATTCCCGGTGTAATCGATTCACACATCCATGCTTTTGGATATGGCCTCGACCGCAGTTCCCTCAACTTCGCCACAGGTGAGATGTTGACGTTGGAGGGGATACTGGAACATGTCCGAGGACGTGCTGCTCAAACACCTCCGGGAGAATGGATCGTGGCCCGTGGTCCCTTTAGCCTTGAATTCGTTAGGGAAGGTCGACTCCCTGATCGCTACGAACTCGACGAAGTGGCGCCTGATAACCCGTTTTACATGAATACGCAGGGGCATGATGGAAATGTGAACAGTTTGGCGCTCGAGATGGCTGGCATCACACGGGATACACCAGATCCGGTGGGAGGGACAATTGTGCGCGACGAAGATGGTGTCCCGACGGGAGAATTGTTGGAAGAATTCGCTTGGGGACCGGTAGAGCGACTGACTCCAGTCCCCACCAGAGAGGACATGGTGGAAGCTGCTCGACTCGCTGTGGAAGGACTCAATGCGGCAGGTATTACCAGCCTTGTCGATATGGATGGGCCACTCAGCGAGAGTCGTGATAAAATCGAAATTCTTAATCAGCTTGAAGCGAACGGAGATCTGACAATACGGTGGCATGTTCTTACTCGATTCCGAGGGACTGAGTACGCTAATGCGAGTGCCGAAGTGATCGACGAAGCTGTCCGTGACATTGGGGCACCTTCGGGCTTTGGGAGTGAGTGGGTTCGGATTGCGGGGATCAAGCTGTCATTAGATGGAGGTGTGCAGGGTGCCTATATGCGAGAGCCATATGCGGAAGAACAGTTTGGTGCTGGTTATCGCGGGATCTTGCGCGGGTGGGACAAAGAGAGCCTGAAGTTAGTGATGCGATCTGCACATAAATACGGCGTACGCATGTTTGTACACTGTGTCGGAGATGCTGCACTTGATTTAGCACTGGACGCGATGGATGAAGTGGACGACGAGCTTCCGTTGTTGGGTCTCAGGTGGACGCTCGAGCATGCTGGCCTCAAACCCACAGAGCGCAATCTTGAACAGGCCAAACGGCTTGGTGTTGTAATCTCAACTCAGCAGCCCATGGGTTGGACTATTGGGAAGTCGTTCAAGCGGGTGTGGGGAGATGAGTTGGGGAGCAATTGGATGCCAAATAAGACTTGGGTGGATGCTGGTGTCGTTGTAAAGGGTGGTTCCGATGTGGCTCCCATCGACCCCATGCTTGGGTTATGGACCTATGTTACTCGGGAAGATATTACGGGTGCAGTGAGTGACCCGATCGAGCGTGTGAGCCGTGAAGAGGCACTACGTATGTACACGATTAACGGTGCCTATGGCACTTTCCAAGAAAACATGCTCGGCTCCATCGAAGTGGGAAAGTTGGCCGATCTAGTCATTCTAGGTGGTGATCCACTTACCGTACCCGTCGATGAGATTCGGGACATTCCCATACTTGTGACCATCGCAGGTGGCCAGATCGTCTATGAGGCCGACAGTCCCTAGTGTTCGTTCAAAAGAAGCAAATCTACTCAACCGAAATGGAATTTTGCATATGATGTCGGTGACAAGATTTTTGGGCTTTCTAGCTATTATCACGTTGACTTTCGTTTCACTCGCCTCCGAGGCAGTGGGGCAGGGCACAACTGCAATTGTTGGCGCGACAGTGATTGATGGTAATGGTGGTCCGCCGCTAGTAGATGCCACGGTTGTGGTCAACGGAGCGCGTATCGTATCGGTCGGGCCACGTGCCACCATCAATGTTCCTTCCGGAGCAACGGTGATCAACGGGGCCGGGAAGTTTGTGACACCTGGGTTTGTGGATACGAATGTCCACGTCAGTTTATACGGTGCAGGTTTTGGAAAACACCGAAAAGAGACTGCTGTGTTTTACTGGGAACGGGGTGCCGAGATTGCGCTTGAATCGGCTCAGATGCACCTCAAGTATGGTGTTACACATATTCGGGACAGCTACGGTCAGCTTCCTCAACTGGTTGAAGTGCGCGATGCTATTGCGGCAGGAACAGAAGTGGGCCCGCGTATGCAGGTGGCGGGCAACATCGTTGGGTGGGGTGGAGCCTTTTCAATCACTTTCGCGCTCATTCCTGATACGGATTTATCACTTTGGGAAGAACAATTCTCTGATCACTTGGCCCAGGGCGCGGGTGAAGACATGCTGGACATGTATCCGGAGGAACTCCGTGTTGCGATCAATGATTATCTTGATAAGGGCGTGGACTTCGTCAA
>CAJWLK010000014.1 GCA_913043255.1 uncultured Gemmatimonadota bacterium | reverse complement strand
GGGCGGTGAGTTATCCCGACTTTGTAGATAATGCTGTTGGTTATTGCGGCTCAGCTGTTGAGTACCCACACGGTGTTGTGCGACTCGAAGGTTTTAAAACGGCGATCATGGCAGACTCAGCCTATAACGGTGGCAACTATAGCACCCCCCCGGAGATTGGGTTAGCGGCAGGTGCAACCCACTGGGCAGCCTGGGGTTTCTCTCAGGAGTGGTATCGAAATGAGCTGTATCGGCAACTGGGAATGAATAATCTCGATGAAGTCTATGCGTTCTTTAGACGAGTGTTTGCCGGGGATGCCAACGACATGATCTGGCTTGCCAGCACCTGGCAGAACAACAACGTCGGCGACACTCCGGGATTTGATGGGGATTACGAGCGGGCACTGGGTTCAATTAAAGCCAGGGTTCTATATATGCCCTGCGAGACTGATATGTATTTCCATATCGATGCGCTGCGTCATGAGGCACAGTTTATCCCGGACGTGCAGTTCACGGTTATACCTACCCTATGGGGACATATTGCAGGAGGAGGATCGTCTCCAGAAGACGCGGCGTTTATCAATACGACAATCAGGGAATTTCTTCGTTAACCAGCCGCGAGGTGAATTCAGCGAAGGGCGAGCTAGATGAAGAGATCAATATTGGTAGCCATCATTCTCGTGGTGGGCATCGGAGGATGTAACGACGACTAACGGGCGGGAGTCAATGAGTTGATCACACCGGCTCTGAGTAGTGACTAGAGTCGGTGTGATCGCACAATGATATCCTGGAAACAGGTTACGTGAGGGCTGAAATCGCTCGCTCGAGAATGTTTATGTCCGATTCAAAGGATTCTGGAGCCAACGGACCGAACGAGAAGCGAAAGAAGCTTCGGAGGGGCGAGTCATCTCCTCGGCGAAGCATGTCGCAATCAACACCCTTTAAGACCGCAGCGCCTTCTTGGAATAAGCGGCTATTCAGGTCCTCCGCAGACACACCGCCTGGAAGCCGGCACCAGTGATAAAAGCCACCTTCACCCGAAAACAAGTCCAGGCCTAAAGACTCGAAAGCAACTCCATACCGTGCCCGCTGGGAACCATAAAAATCAGGAACTGCTGTTCGGGCAAGCGCCATCCTTTCCTCTTCAAACAACGCAACGGCATAACATTGAGATGGGTGAGAAACCCCTCCCATGCCAAAAGAAGAAAAGTTCCCCAATATCTCAATGTGTTGCTTTGCGGCTACGACCCATCCGATACGAATCCCTGGGGCCTGAAGTCCTTTTGTTGCTGCCCCAATCACGAAAACGTTCGATTCATCAATATCTTTGATGTAGCGAAGTGCACTAACAGGTTCATCGTGGAATAGTTCGTAGGCTTCATCGACGAGTAGCCCGCGATCGACGTTAGTCGCGTCAACCAAAGACTTGAGATCAGCACCAGTCCGGGTCACCCCCGTTGGGTTACACGGATTACTCAGCATCATAAGCGTACGACCATCAATTGAATCATTCGCGTAGGAAGCGACTGGAGGCTTAAAAACATTGTCTACGGAACTCTCTACCAGAGCATAGTCGCGGTGGAGACACTTCAGAAGATCGAAATATGGAGTGTACTCCGTTTCTGCGATGCGGATTAATATATCAGAATCCAAAAAGAGTAGCAGCGCTGCGATTGCAGGTCGCCCTCCCGCAAACACCATGATGTTATCGGCTGAGATATCCGAGCCATAAGACGTCCGGTAGTAGCGAGCGATAGCATCACGGAGTGACGGTAGGCCCCATGCCTTTGGGTACCGGAGGTCCTCCGATTCAACTTGAACGCTCCTCGGTAACTCCGGACCACTCGGGAGTTTATCGGTGCGTGGAAAACCTTGACTCCACGGGTGGGTCCCCGGTTCACCCATGTAACTTCCGAATGATCCCAGAAACGCATACAACGTCTCATAAATGCCCATTGGAGGCACATGTCGAAGAAACATCTGGTTTCTACCCTCGTGCAATTGAGTGTGATTCAGGAGGCTGGGGCGTACATGGCTGCACCAAGTTAGTCACCTTCAATAGCCTCAACATTAATCGTGACCGACATCCCACGCGTATCATGGCCTGCAACATCACAGATCACCATGTACTGCCCAGGTCCCAGTTCTAACTCGACAAAACGAGTCTCTCCCGCGGCCACATCGCTTTCGGTCTCCCAAACCGGAGAATCCGTATTGCTCGGAAAAACTCGTAGGTTGTGATCCTCGAAACCCTGGTTACTCAGCTTCAAAATCACTTCACCACTAGACAGTTTAGTTGGCATTCCTATCGCGTATTCCAATAATGCCACCTCGATCGTATCTGTACTCCCCGGGGCCACAACTCTTTCAGAAACGACGCTAACCGGGGCCCCACTGACCGGGATCGCCTGGTCAGTTTCACCTCCGGAACAGGCACCCATTGTTACCCCAACAACCAAAACGCCAAAGACACGCCCACCGAGGTCCCAGCGTTCATGGCCTGCATAGCACAGCCGGGCGGTCTTTTTGACCATTATTCTAGCCCAATCTCCCGTGACACTTCTTATATTTCTTGCCGCTACCACAAGGGCAAGGTTCATTTCGCCCAGGTTCCTTATCAGCAGTAATCGGTGAACCTGGTTGCCTCGGTTGACCAACTCCCAGTGCGGCGCGCGCCGCTGTATCATCCGGCTCTAATTGGTCCATCGAAGCTGACGAAGAAACACCCGCAGCGGAGAAGGCGGGCTGCCGCACTGGCCGACCGCCGGACGCCTGATCCAAACTTGACTGCCCGGCAGCCAAATTATCTGGAGTCCGCGGGTCGCCAACACCTGGCTCCGAAGGACCACTCGTACCCGTGATCAGGGGGGCACTTGGCTGAACCGGGCCTTTCACTTCAATACGGGCACGGAAGAACCGATTTGCAATGGTCTTTCGAATATCCGTAATGAGATGAACAAACATTTCATATGCTTCCCTCTTATACTCAACGAGGGGATCCTTCTGTCCCCATGACCGGAAGTGGATCGAGGAACGTAGGTGGTCAAGATCGTAAAGGTGGTCTTTCCATTTCTCATCTAAGACCGAGAGCACAATAAAACGAAGCACCTGTTCCCACATCTCTCCAAAGCTCTCGAGTTTACCGTGGAACTGGTCACGCGTGCTCTCTATCACTTCCTGATGTAGAGCTTCGGAATCAGTCCAATCATCCGCGCTCGCGGCAGCGTCACGTGGGAGGAAATCGTTGTGGAGGAAGTATTCAATTAATAAATGTTCTCGAAGTGCACCTATGTCCCATTCGTCCTGTTCGATTCCAATCGGAACATATTGATCTAACTCTTCACGGATCCCATCTTCGATCATCTCCCACGTTTCACCCTTTAGGTCCTCACCTCCCTCAAGGGCATAAAGCCGTAAATCGTAGATCACTTCGCGCTGTTGGTTCATTACGTCGTCATACTCGAGAAGCCGTTTTCGAGCATCGAAGTGCTGCATTTCGACACGTTTCTGAGCTCGTTCGATCGACCGCGTAATCCATGGGTGTGTGATGATTTCGCCTTCTTCCACACCAAGTTTGTCCATGATCTTCGATACGCGCTCTGGCATGAACAGGCGCATTAAATCGTCTTCGAGCGACAAGAAGAACAGACTTCCACCCGGATCGCCTTGACGACCTGACCGCCCGCGCAGCTGACGATCGATCCGGCGTGATTCATGTCGCTCAGTGCCCAATATTTGAAGACCACAGGGCGGCTCATCCTCGCATCCACGCTTCGATATTTCCGCCCGTGAAAGGTCAGGCTCTTCATCCACTTGGCCAAAAGCAGGTGTATCGGATCGAATCCCACACACTTTACACTGCACGCATGGATCCGCGAGCTTAATATCCGTTCCGCGTCCCGCCATATTTGTCGCGATCGTGATCGCCTTGGGCTGTCCCGCGTTCAGGACAATGTGCGCTTCGCGTTCATGTTGTTTCGCGTTGAGAACCTCATGCGCGAGCCCCCGTCGTTTCAACATCCGCGAGACGATTTCGGACACTTCGACACTGGTCGTCCCAACTAAGATTGGGAGATCCTGTTCATTGATCCGTTCGATCTCATCGATAAGCGCACTGTATTTTTCTTGTTTTGTCTGAAGAATTACGTCGTTGTGGTCGACACGACGCACTGGCCGGTTTGTCGGAATAACAACAACTTCAAGACCGTAGATTTCATGGAACTCGCCTTCCTCTGTTTCGGCAGTTCCGGTCATTCCCGCCAGCTTATTGTACATACGGAAGTAGTTTTGGATTGTGATCGTGGCGAGAGTCTGAGTCTCACCGCGCACGGTCACTTTCTCCTTAGCCTCTACAGCCTGGTGAAGGCCATCAGACCAGCGTCGACCATGCATCTTTCGACCGGTGAACTGATCGACGATGATGACCTCCCCACCTTCCACCACATATTCAACATCTTTCTCATATAGTGAGTGGGCTTTCACGAGTTGATGGATAACGTGGATCTTCTCAGACTTTTCCGCATATTCGCGCTCGAGATTCTCGATCTTCTTTCTCTTTTCATCCGTCGCAAGCTTCTCGTCATCTTCAATGCGTTGCACGGATTCAGAGATGTCGGGGACAACGAACGCCTCAGAGTCGTTGGGTGAAAGAACGTCCAAACCCTGGTCTGAAATCTGGATTGTTTGTCCCTTCTCATCCATCGAGTAGAGAAGTAACTCATCGACTTCGGGCAGCCGTTTGTCACGCATCATGTCAGCTTCCGTGTGCTGGACAAGCTGCTTTACACCAGATTTGGTGAGTTGTTTGAGTAGACGCTTGTTCTTGGGGGCGGCACGCTGAGCGGCCAGCAACTTGAAACCAGCTTCCAAGCGCGATTCATCCGCGTGTTTGTCATCAGCCTGCTCGAGAAGCTCTGTTCCTTCGGCAATTAAAGTGTTGACTAGGCGGGTCTGTTTGCTCGCAAGCGCTGCCACCTGCGTGTTGTATTTCTGGTACACATCACGTTCATCTCGCCCGGCAGGTCCTGAGATGATGAGGGGAGTGCGTGCCTCATCAATAAGAACAGAATCGACCTCATCAATGATCCCATATGAATGTGGACGTTGGACCCGCTGTGACATTTCAATGACCATATTGTCACGCAGGTAGTCAAATCCAAATTCATTGTTCGTACCATATGTAATATCAGCGTCATAAGCAGTTCTACGCTCTTCAGTCCCTGGTTGGGTGTCATCGAGGAGCCCAACCGTCAAACCGAGATATTCATAGACTGTGCCCATCCACTGAGAATCACGGCGCGCAAGGTAGTCGTTCACGGTAACCAGATGCGCACCTTTTCCGGCAAGGGCATTGAGATAAAGCGGCATTGTTGCAACAAGCGTTTTTCCTTCACCTGTAGCCATCTCGGCGATCTTGCCTTGGTGCAGCACGATACCTCCGATCAACTGCACCTCATAGGGAACCATGTCCCAACTCATCTCGGTCCCTGTAATTGTGATCGGTTTTCCCAAGAGCCGCCGGCACGCTTCCCTAACTGTGGCAAAGGCCTCCGGTAAGATTTCATCCAAGATTGTCTGAATGGTCTCGGTAAGTTCAGCCTCTGTGGCCACGATGCGTTCGGTCAGATCAACCCGACGACTAGAGTTGTCAGTCTGCTGACGTTTATCACGAAGGGATTCAATAGTTTCTTCTAGGTCCTTAGTTCGATCGCGGATTTTGCTGCGGAATTTCTCAGTCTGTTCTTTTAACTCCTCTTCAGTTATCCCCGAGAGACGCAATTCATGTTCTTTGATCTGTTCGACAATTGGACGTAGCCGTTTCATCTCACGGGAAAAGCGCGTTCCAAAGACTTGTGTAACAGCGTTCTTTAGCATCAAGTGCTCTCTGACTCGCTTGTCTGCTTGGGAACGTGCTCCGTCCAAGCACGTTCTATGTCCTGAAGGATTGAATCCGGAACCAAGAAACGGATCGAACGCCCCTCCCGAAGGCGCTGGCGAACTTGGCTCGAGGATACGTCCATTCTCATCACATCGACCACAATATACTCGATCTCTCCTGTCCTGGCGGATCGCATTGGCTCAGCACCATCACGACGCATCACAGCAATCTCAGCCAACTCGGGCAGCTTTTCAAAATCCTTCCATGTGTCGATAACCGAAAATTGATCTACCCCCATTACCAGAACGAATTTCGAATCAGGGAAACGTGACACTAGTGCCCGTAGCGTATCGATAGTATAGGATGGTTTGACTAAATCCTGTTCCAAGTCACTGACCTCAATTGAGGCCAAGCCGCGGAACATCTTCTGCGCCAGGTCGAGTCGAACTGAAGCCGGAAGAGCAACGGATCGGTGGGGGGGGACACCTGCTGGGATCACGAGGAGCCGGTCAAGATGTAGTTGCTCGAGTAGATCCTTGGCCACAATGGCATGCCCAACATGAGGCGGATCAAAACTCCCACCGAAAACACCTACTCGCGCGTCGGAGGTCAGGGTGTTTAACCGGGAGGACAAGGACCGAGCGAACATCTAAATGACCGAACGAAATCTAGCGAGCCTTCATATTCCACGATTTCTTCAAGCGGATCTATCCCAGCTTCACGGACCTTATGAGCCTCTTCACTATCAGGAAATTCGCTCACCAGCCTCTCGCGAATTGACACTGCTTCGGTGTCAAACCCAACTGTGCTATAGCTCCGGTATAAACGCTCGAGAAGGTCTGGCAAAAAAGCGTCAGATGGTCCTTCAGCAAGAGATTTTTCGTAGTAAACAATTGCTGACTCCAGCAATTCTCGTTTCTGATAATATTTCCCGATCTCATAACTCTGTCGCGAAAGTTTTGCACGGGCCGCTGCAATTATTTTTTCTGCCTCAGATCGAAAAGGAGTTGCAGGGAAAAATTGTAATAAACGCTGACACTCTTCTAGGGCAAGGCGAGTGAACTCCTGTGAAAGCGACACCTCTGGAGAGGCGGCCAGATACGCCTTACACGCTCCGTATTGGGCATCGTCTGCCATCGGGCTGTTAGGTCGTCCCGAAGATAGCTGACGAAATTCTTGTATAGCCTCAAGTGCCTCCCCATCGCGCAACTGAGCCTCCGCGGCCATATACTGCGCGCTATCAACCAAAGGACTGAGAGGATCGCGAATCATGTACGCAAGAAAACCAACAGACGCAGACTCAAATTCTTCCATTTCAAACTTTTCTTGTGACCACGCGAATAGATCGGGAGGCTCTAAATCACCCGGTGGTCCTGCACTGGAACATGCGGTCATCATAAGGACGACCGTCACAAGGAGTCTCACGCCAAGACTAGTCAATCGAAACCGAACCGAATCTGTCTGATTCGCTCTTCAGCACGGCGCACAAGCGACCCAGTTCTCGTCGGGTTTAGTTCAAGAACGAGAGCATAAGCGAGCAACGCTTCTTCTGTGTTCCCGCTGGAAAGCATCATTTCGCCACGAAAGAAGTGTGCCTCATCCATATAACTCCGAGGCACGCCAAGTTCGACCATCTTGTCGAGCTTGCCAAGCGCTTCATCCGGTCGCCCAGATGTACGATCTTCATCCGCGGACAGAAAAAGACAATCTCCATAGTGCCAACGAGCCGCATCGCGGTTTTCATCTCCACGTCTCACCTGGTCAACGTATCGCTCCAAGTACGGCAGTGCGCGGTCACAACCACCTAATTCTTTGTAGGCTCTGCCTGTCCGGTAGAGATCTTCCGCTGCCGGTTTTGTTTCATCTTGGAGCAATGCCAAATAGAGGGAGAGTGCCTGAACATAGTCACCGTCATTCGCGTATCCCCTAGCAAGTGAACGCTGGAGATCTGGTGGAACATAACCAAAACCCCAGGCCATCAGAGGTTCAAGTGAACCCACCATGTTCTCCGTTGCACCGCGGCCCCGAGCTTCAACCGCCAGGGCCACAAGATCTGACGCCACTTGGTGGCGGACCCCCGTATCTCGCTCAACGACCTTCTCAAAATAGCCCAAGGCTTCGTTTACGTTTCCGCCCAATGAGTATGCGTGACCCAGTCGGAGTAGGAGTTCATTTGTCTCGCCCCGTAGGCGTTGGGCCAGCTTGTATTCTGCGATCGCCTCCTCCGTGTCACCTACAGCCAAAAGCCGATCTCCCCGTGTCACAGACCGGGATGCCGGATCCTCACAACCAGCAGTAGCGACACTGAAGACCAAGAGCAACCACATTGAGTATCGGGTCAATAGCGACAATCGATTTCTCTCTGGCGTAGTATTCCCCCGAAACGGCTCAGGGCTCCTGAAGCTCGACCGGCGCGACATCTTTTTGAGTTGCCAGCGGATCAGTAGCACTCGACAGCGTAGAGGTGCGGTCCGGCACAGACGACCAACCAACCTCATAATCATTTCTGAGTAGAGCAGCATTAGCCCTCGGAATCCCCTTCTTTGTCCAGCGACGGAATAAACCATACTTAATGATACATCGTATGGCGGATAGGCCGTCGCGCCAGGTGATCTTCTTCCCCTCTGCATACGTTCGACCGGCGTAAGAGATCCCTACTTCGTAAAGCCTCCAACCACCTAATGCGATCTTAGCCGTAACTTCTGGTTCTACACCAAACGCGCGCTCTTCAATCGTAAGTTGATTGAGAACCTCTTTTCGAAAGCACTTATAACATGTCTCCATATCCGTCAGATTCACATTCGTAACCATGTTAGACAGAATAGTAAGGAGACGATTCCCAACGTGATGCCAGAAATAGAGCACCCGGTGAGGTCGCCCACCCATAAAGCGCGACCCATATACGACATCAGCTTTTCCAGCGATGATAGGATCGATAAGCCTGGGGTATTCGACCGGATCGTACTCCAGGTCAGCGTCCTGTACAATGATGATGTCACCCGTGGCAACTTGAAATCCTGAAGACAAGGCGGCTCCCTTCCCAAAATTCTTCTCGTGGGCCAAAGCCTTGTCCACCAGTCCTTTGGCGGCGAGTTCAGCCAGGATAGTCGCAGACTCGTCAGAAGAGCCATCGTCAATGGCCACCAGTTCGAAATCTGGGGCAACTTCTTTTACCCTCCGAACGATTATTTCAAGTGTCTCTGCCTCGTTGTATATAGGCATGACGACTGAGACCTGAACGCCACTCAGTTCGTCCACGCACCCTCCTAAATCTGTCAGAGAAACCTCAACCAGTTGATTCCGGAGACGTTTTCAATGCACCCCGAGCCTGTAATTCCTGAAAATACGCGATCGTGTGCCCCAAACCGACCTCTAGCACCACCTCAGGCTTCCAGTCTAACACCGAAGCAGCAAGCGATATGTCCGGCTTCCGCACCATAGGGTCATCAATTGGTAGAGGCATGGCTTCCAACTTAGACCCAGAGCTAGTTGCGGCTAGAACGACATCGGCCAGCTGCCGGATCGTATACTCATCCGGATTTCCCACGTTAACCGGATTATGAATGTCAGCATTAAAAAGACGCCAAATACCTTCAATAAGGTCTGACACATAACAAAAACTTCTAGATTGAGAGCCATCGCCGTAGACCGTAATGGGTTCGCCACTCAGGGCCTGTACGATGAAATTGGAAACGACGCGACCATCATTAGGACGCATCCGCGACCCGTAAGTATTGAAGATTCGAGCGATGCGAGTGTCAACCCCGTGACAGCGATGATAAGCCATCGTGATGGCCTCGGCGAAACGTTTCGCCTCATCGTAGACACCACGCGGCCCAATTGGGTTTACGTTTCCCCAGTAGGACTCGGGTTGCGGGTGGACTAATGGATCACCATACACTTCTGAGGTGGACGCGAGTAGGAGTCGAGCATCTTTCGCTTTTGCCAGCCCTAAGGCGTTATGTGTTCCGAGAGCCCCAACCTTGAGCGTCTGGATCGGCAACTCCAAATAGTCGATAGGGCTCGCAGGTGATGCGAAGTGGAAAATACCGTCCAATCCACCTGGGACGTCTATGTATTTGCTAACATCATGTTCGATGAAATCAAAATGTGGCTCATTTTCTAAGTGGGCGATGTTTTCCAACGAGCCCGTGATCAGGTTATCCATGCCCAGAACACTGAAACCTTCTTGCAGAAGGCGATCTGTCAGATGCGAACCAAGAAATCCGGCGGCCCCCGTAACAAGAACCCTCATCCGCCGTTAGATCTCGAGGAGTTTGATGATCCATCATTGATGTCAGACCTGGCGCGCTGGCCAATGGAACCCACCTGATAACGACCGATCGAATAATACTCGAAGCCAAGGGCTTCCATTCGCAGAGGGTCAAAAATATTGCGGCCATCAAAAATGATCTTTCGTGCCATATGTTTGCTCACAACCGACCAATCCGGGCGACGATACTGGAGCCACTCTGTCGTAATAATGAGCCCATCGGAGCCAATAAGCGTTTCGTACTCATCCTTGCCATAATCGATGGTGTTCTTAAGGTGAAATTCACGGGCCACATTCATTGCTACGGGGTCATGAGCACACACAGTCGCCCCCGATTCGAGCAGCGCATTTATGACAGTGAGAGAGGGCGCCGCCCGCATATCATCTGTTTCCGGCTTAAATGCAAGACCCCATACAGAGAAGTGCATGCCAGACAAATCATCTCCAAAGCGGCTCTGAATCTTACGAATGAGAACGGTCTTTTGCCGATCGTTTGATTCGTGCACAGCCCGCAGCACTTTAAGATCCACCCCAAAATCGTCAGCGGTCTGCATCAATGCCTGGATATCCTTTGGAAAACAACTGCCACCATATCCCGTGCCAGCATATAGGAAGGAAGGACCGATTCTCTTATCAGATCCGATTCCACGACGCACCATTTCCACGTCAGCTCCAGTTCGCTCACACAATTCCGCAATCTGATTCATGAAGCTTATTCGAGTCGCAAGCATTGAGTTTGCCGCGTATTTCGTCATCTCAGCTGACGCAATATCCATGAAAATGAAAGGGTTTCCCGAGCGAACAAATGGCTCATAGATTTCTTCCATCCGACTGCGAGTCTCGTCAGCATCCACTCCGCACACAACACGGTCGGGATACATGAAGTCTCCGACAGCATCACCTTCTTTCAAAAACTCGGGATTAGAGCAGACGTAGAAAGGTGTATCAGTTCGCGAAGCAATTTCAGATCGTACCATCTCGCTTGTCCCCACAGGTACGGTACTCTTCATGATGACTACGGTGTTTGGTCGAATATGGTCTCCGATGGTACGGGCAGCCTCCAACACAAAAGCAAGGTTAGCCGACCCATCTTCCCCAGGTGGTGTGCCGACAGCTATGAAGATAGCATCTGCAGTGCGAACCCCTTCCCCAACATCTGTGGTGAAACGCAACCGTCCCGATGCAAGATTGTGTGAGACAAGTCGGTCGAGACCTGGCTCGTAAATCGAAATCTCACCAGAGTTAAGCCGCGCAATCTTATCGACGTCAATGTCAACACAGGTCACACGGTTCCCACCTTCTGCTAGGCAAGATCCGACGACAAGTCCCACATATCCTGTGCCGATTACCGTCACTTCCATCACAGTCTCCGTTCCTAATCTGCCGTTATCAAGCAACAGCAGGTTTCTTTGAATTATGTCACGTGGGCCTGAATTGAGTCATCCAGTGGAAGGTATCGTCTACCGTCCTTCGCAAATCGAGTTCTGCCTGCCAACCGGTCTCTTCTTCGATTCTACTGGGGTCACCCACAATCTGTTCTGGCTCGTCTGCTCGGATTAGCTCTTTGTCCATGACGATATCGGGAGCGATTCCAGCAATATCAAATACCAATTGTAGTAATTGCCGGACCGAAGTCGGTTCACCACAGCAAATGTTATAGACCCGGTGGCGGACTTGGTCCAAGTCCGCCAAACGTGCCATCGCCATGATTCCATCTCGCACATCCGTGAAATCACGGTATACATCTAAATTCCCGACGTGCATGGTGGAATCAACACCTCCTCGTTTTATACGGAACGCGCGACGGCAGAAACTCGGAAGAGCGAATACGTCTCGCTGACCTGGTCCAACGAGCGGAAAAAATCGAGCCACGCGAACATCCAGTTCCAACGCTTCTGAGGTTGCACGGGCAACCACGTCCTGCGCTGCCTTGGAGATGCCATAGGCGCTATTGGGGTGAAGCGCAGCAGTCTCTGTAATTCTACCCTGCCCTCCCATTCCATATACTTCGGCCGATCCAGCTATGATAACGCGAGCATCCGCCAATCCTGCATCAGCAAGCGACCAAAGCAACTGAAAAGTTCCCTGTGAATTGACTGCCAGTGCCTCAGTATATGCTGTTTGAGCCTCAGCCCTCGATGAGACTCCTGCGAGGTGAAACACGCATTCCGGTCGAGCCTCTCTAGCCAGGCTTTGGAGCCTATCTGAGTCCCGCATATCCACACCGAACCACACGACACCTGCACGTTCAGAATCACTCAACGTCCCGCGTCGTGGTAAATCTGACAGCACGGCACCAGTAATCTCATGCCCTGCGGTTAAGAGGTGGGAAATTAGATGCTGTCCTACAAAACCATCCGCACCGGTGACCAAAACCCTCAATTTTTCAACGGTCCGCAAGGGCGCGTGCGAGTTTACGCGCCGCATAGGTAACTATGATATCCGCGCCTGCCCGGCGAATCGCATAAACTGCCTCTAGGTGGGCTGCCTCAGCATCCAACCAGCCATTAGCTCCCGCAGCTTCGATCATCGTGTATTCTCCGCTCACCTGGTAAGCGGCTGTGGGCACCCCAAAACAGTCTTTTACTCGCTTTACAACATCAAGACTAGGCAGCGCCGGCTTGACCATCACGATATCGGCACCCTCTTCAAGGTCGAGCGCAACTTCGCGCAGAGCCTCGTCTGAATTTCTCGGGTCCATCTGGTATGAACGACGATCTCCAAATGCGGGAGTCGAATCAGCGGCATCCCGAAATGGACCGTAGAACGTGCTCGCATACTTCGCTGCATAAGATAGAATCGCAGTCTTTTGGAACCCGAAATCATCAAGGGCAGTCCGGATTGCACCGACCCGTCCATCCATCATATCTGATGGGGCAACAATGTCTGCACCCGCCTCTGCGTGACTCACAGCTTGCTTGGCAAGCCTCTCAAGCGTCGTATCATTTGCTACATCATTCCCGTCTAAGATTCCGCAGTGTCCGTGGTCTGTGTATTCACAAAGACATACATCAGTAATTACCGCTAAATCAGGCAAGACAGATTTAATCTCTGCTGTGATTCTCTGAATAACACCATCAGGGTGATCCGCTTGGGATCCGTTTGCATCCTTCGAACGAGGTATTCCAAACAAGAGAACAGCCCGTATGCCTTCAGCCCAGGCCAATTTCGCCTCCACTAAGGCTTCCTGCACACTCATACGGTCAATCCCAGGCATTGATTCAATTGGCTGCCGGAGAGTTTCACAATCATCAACAAACATAGGGTAAACCAAGTCGGAGATCTCGAGGCGAGTCTCGCGCGTTAGTTCTCGTAATGTCGCGGTGTGCCGGAGTCGACGAAGGCGAGTCACAGGGAAGGACGCGTGATTCATGATACTGAGACCGCCTGAATCAGAGCTTCGACCAGACCTGTTGAAGTATGTTCTACTGCAATGGAGTGTACAGGAAGCCCCACTTCGACAACTGCGGAAGCAGTTACAGGACTAATGGCCGCCACTAACGCACCTCCAGTTTGGGGACCTACGAGTTCCACAAAAGCGTTTACCGTTGAAGCCGCAGTGAAAGTGAGCCAATCGGGTGCCCCAACCTCTATGAAGTCTAGGAGTGTGTCCTGGACAGACCAATTTATCATCGTCGAGTAAGCTGGGGCGACGTCAACTAGAGCTCCTGCCTGGCTCAAACGTTCAAACAACACTTGGCGTGCAATTTCGGCCTGCACGATGAGGATTCGCATTCCGGAGTGTTCCTCCTGCGGAGTTGCTTCCAAAATAGCGTCGGCCAAGGCCTCTCCTCGAAAAACTTCTGGAACCAAACATTCTGCACACCCTAAAGCCAGAACCGCATCAGCTGTCACAGAACCAACTGCCGCTATACGAGCTTTGGAAAACATTCCCCAACAACCTTCTGCTTCCAGTATCTTCGCCAACCCCTGGACTCCATTCACACTAGATACAACTACCCAATCGTAAGAAGATAGTTTTCGAACTGCCTTGACAAGATAGCTCAAATCAGTCGGGGGGCCGATTTGAATCGTCGGTAAGACCGTTACAGTTGCACCAACACGCTCGAAAGCATTGCATAAAGGGGTTGCCTGCGGCACCGGTCGTGTAACCAGAATCTGCTGTCCGCGGAGTGGAGAATGCTCGATCACTGAATCACCTACATGACACGACCGGCCACGTCATAAACGCCGCCGGTCACCAACCAGGCCTAAGGGGCAGCGTCCTCAGGACGCTTTTACAACTTTTCCCGCCTTGAGACAGCGCGTACATACGCGCACACGTCGCCGCACCGAATCTTCAAGGATTTTTACGCGTTGCAGATTCGGCATGAAACGTCGTTTGCTCTTGTTATGCGCATGGCTGACCCGATTGCCTGTGGCAGGGCCTTTACCGCATACGTAGCAGAATTTAGCCATGATCAGGTCAACGAACCAAAACTGAATCTGCTAACAGAAAAGTGGGAGACACAGGGATCTGATCTCCCATTCCCTCGTTGACGGCACCCTGATCGACCCACACCGCGCTAATTGAGTCGTTGAACGTATATACCTGTCCAGACACGTAAATGTTGTCACCACCGTAGATTGTGATATTAGCCATCCGAAGCCGTTGAATAGGGTCTGACTCCATCAACACGGGATATGTGACAGCGTCGCTTAACGCTACGGAGAAAGCGCCCTCTCCAAGTCCAGAGGCGATAGTGATCTCATCGATAACAACGCGGCGACCCACAGCACCTCGAGGATCTGTCAGAAGATCACCGGCATTCCAATCACGTACTGCCTCGGCTGCTGCAGCAGCGATAGCTGCGCGTTCCTCTTCAATCTGTTGAGACTGCTGGTTCAACCACCACATCAAGGTGACGATAGAACCCAGTGCTACTATGGTCAGTATGGCTCGCAGCCCACCTTCAGCTCTGTTGGACATGTCTCTCCTCTCCTGGTCCCTCAAGCACCATTCTCAGTAAGCTCGATAAGTGCCAACTCGGCACCGTCACCCTTCCGGGCACCTAGCTTGAGAATCCGCGTATATCCACCCGGCCGCGTTTCAAAACGCGGTCCAATATGATCGAAGAGCTTCCGCAACGCTTCACTGTCCGCAATCTGACGGCCAGCGAGTCGGCGACTATGCAAGTCACCCTTTTTAGCCAGCGTAATCAATCGCTCTGCGAAAGGCCTCAACTCTTTTGCCTTAGCTTCAGTTGTTCGAACTCGTTCATGAATAATAAGACTCGTCACCATATTTCGGAGCATTGCTTTCTTATGACTCCGTGTTCGCCCGAGTTCACGTCCCTTCTTCCTATGCCTCATCATCACCGTTTTCTGCTAGGTACTCGGTTACGTAGAGGTTCCCCTCTGCATCTTGTTCAAATGTCATACCAAAGTGAAGCCCGTTTCTACCAAGGACTTCTGCAATCTCTTCAAGGGATTTTTCGCCGAAGTTGTCAAGCCCTAATATTTCATCTCGAGACCGCACAACGATATCACCGATTGTACTTATATTCTGACGTTCAAGCGTATTCCGCGAACGAGCCGAGATCTCTCCGAACTCGGCCAGTGGGCGCTCGAGCAACTCCACCATACTTGGATCCACTGGCACAGCACCATTCCCAACCCCTACTGCATCAGCTGGTTCAGGAAGCCCGGGAACTGTCCCCATCTGTACGAAATATGAGAGGTGAAGACGTGCGATCTCCGCAGCCTGCGCCACTGCATCTGCTGGATCCAGAGCTCCATTTGTGTGAATGTGAACTTCAAGTCGGTCAAAGTCAGTTCTTTGGCCCACTCGAGTCTCACGCACTGAGAAGTTAGCTCGGGTAACCGGATTATATACAGAATCAATCAAGATCGTTCCTACAGGCAGATCATGCTGTTCTCCCGCATCTTCAGATTTCTCATGGCTCTCCGCCATGAGAAATCCGCGACCTCGATTCACCCATAGCTCCATATTAAGGGGTCGGTCTTCAGATAAATCCTCTTGCAGTGTGAATAAGACGAGATCGGGGTTCACCACATCCACAGACGCATTCTTGCTAATTGCTTTTGCCGTCACCGGACCCGCCTTGTGGGCAGACAATTCCAACTGCGCCTCATCCACGTCTTCATCCATCACCAAAACGAGCTTTTTGAGATTCTGGATAATCTGATGCACATCCTCCGCCACTCCACCGACCGTCTGGTGTTCATGCTGAACACCGTCAGCCCGAACAGCCCATACTGCGGCTCCGGGCAGCGAAGAGAGTAGAATCCGCCGTATCGAGTTTCCGATCGTGTGACCATACCCACGCTCAAGAGGCTGTAGAACGAACACGGCACGCGTACCATCTCCTCCTACTGAACGTTTCTGCTCCTCCATAGCTTCTGGCAGGACCAAACCGCCTAGATCAACCTGCACCGTCATATCTATTCCACCTCGTGGTTTATAATATGTGCCGATTCGACGCCACCGACGTCTGAATTGAATCCGAGCTACTTACTGTACAACTCTACGATCAATTGTTCCTCTACTGCGAGAGGAATATCTGCTCTTGATGGACGTTCGAGCATACGCCCAGTTGCAGTATCGTAGTCCACGCCGAGCCATGACAGCTGGTCTCGAGACTTTCGGTCCTCAATCGCTTCTTTCACAACTGGAAGCCCACGTGCATGGGGGGCGACCGACACCTCCGCTCCAGGCGTAACTACATAACTAGGGACGTCGAGCATGTGTCCATCCACACGCACGTGCCTGTGGCGAATTAATTGTCGTGCTGCCTTACGAGAAGGCGCGAAACCAAGCCGATACACGATGTTATCAAGACGGCTCTCTAATGCGACCAATAGGTTCTCACCCGTCACCCCAGGAACGCGAGCTGCTTTCACAAACAAGGCACGGAACTGTTTCTCGGCCATCCCATATATACGTTTCACCTTTTGCTTCTCACGAAGCTGGACCGCGTACTCAGATTGGCGGCGGCGGCGGCGGCCCGTTCCATGCTGTCCCGGCGGATGCGCCTTGCGTTCTATGGCACATTTTTCGGTAAAGCAGCGCTTACCTTTCAGAAACAATTTCTCGCCTTCTCGTCGACACAGCCGACATACTGGTCCAGTGTATCGAGACATCAGACCCTCCGCTTCTTGGGCGGGCGACAACCATTATGCGGAATTGGCGTAACATCCTTTATAGAACGGATTGTGAGCCCTGCTGCCTGTAACGCTTGGATGGCCGACTCACGTCCTGACCCCGGGCCTTTCACTTCCACATGGACACGGCGCATACCCATCCCAACTGCCTCACGACCGACCGTCTCCGCTGCAATTGTCGCCGCGAACGGGGTTGATTTCTTAGACCCCTTGAACCCCGCTTTGCCAGCGCTAGCCCAAGCCACGACATCGCCTGTCATCGTAGTGACAGTAATGATCGTATTGTTAAATGTCGCCTTAATATGGGCGACACCCTCAGCATCGACCTGACGTTTCTTTCGTCTAACCGACTTCACCATTACCTACGCGTCTCTCCGTTCAAGTAATTCTGCTGCGACACACCTCAAGCACTGAGGCTCTGTGCCTCAGAGGCCTAGCCGCTTCTATTTTCGAGGAGCTTTCTTTTTGCCCGCGACAGCTCGCCGTGGACCTTTTCGCGTTCGAGCATTTGTGTGTGTTCGTTGGCCTCGGACCGGCAATCCACGCCTATGACGCAAACCGCGGTAGCAGCCAATATCCATTAGTCGTTTGACATTCATCGAGTTTTCGGTGCGGAGGGCACCTTCAACTTTATAGTGGTTCTCGATGACCTTCCTCAATTTGTTTACGTCATCATCAGAGAGTTCATGAACTCTGATATCGGGATCTACCCCTGTTTCAGTCAGGATATTCCTGGCTGACGAATGACCAATACCGAAGATGTACGTGAGCCCTACCTCGATGCGCTTTTCCCGGGGAAGATCAACTCCCGCTATACGTGCCATCTAACCCTGCCGCTGTTTGTGCTTGGGGTCGCGACTGCAAATCACCCGCACCACACCCCTCCGGCGGACAATCTTACAGTGTTCACAGATTCGCTTTACACTCGAACGAACCTTCATCATGACCTCTTCCCGCAACCGAAGTCGCGCTATTCCTTACGTGTGGCAATGTGCCTAGTCGTATTTAAACGCCCCGCAGTTTGGAGGATCTCCATCGTACGCAGCGATTCAATGCAAGCCCGTAAATGTATCACTTTTCATATAGCAAAACAACGAAATCGCGACTAGCCCCGGGTTGGGGACGAATCCCAGATTATTTGTATCGGTACGTAATACGGCCCTTGGTAAGGTCGTACGGCGACAAATCGACGGAGACTTTATCCCCTGGAAGAATTCGGATATAGTGCATTCGAATCTTACCAGAGACATGGCACACAATTTCATGTCCATTCTCCAATAGTACACGAAACATTGCGTTAGGGAGTGCCTCAGCGACCTCCCCAGTCATTTGGATCGGCTCTTCCTTCGCCAAATCAGCTCTCCCTAGCCGGGGTCAGACTGTGTACGCCTGTTAATACTCGCGGACCTTCTGGGGTTACAGCAACGGTATGTTCAAAATGAGCGGATAATGTCCCATCCGCAGTTACCACAGTCCACTCATCATCAAGTGTACGAATCGACCGCCCACCCTCGTTTACCATTGGTTCTATAGCAATCACCAGTCCAGGCTCCATTCGAACACCATAGCCAGGGGTTCCGAAATTAGGCACTTGAGGTTCTTCATGTACGCCCTCGCCTACTCCATGCCCCACAAGTTCCCGGATCACGCTATAGCCTGCAGACTCAATATGCGTTTGAATCGCAAAACCAAGATCTCCGAGTTGAGACCCTGATCTCGCTGCAGCCACGCCGATATCTAACGATGATTTTGTAATGTCAAGCAGTCGCTGTGCGTTTTGCGTTATTTTTCCTACTGGGATTGTCACCGCCGCATCCGCAAAGAGTCCGTCTAGCTGCACCCCGCAGTCTACGCTCACAATGTCTCCAGTCATCAGCTCGCGATCGAACGAAGGAATCCCATGAACGATTTCGTCATTTACGCTTGTGCAGAGTGTCCCCGGGAACCCGTACAAACCCTTAAATGCAGGTGTAGCACCAAGGTGGCCACGAATCAAACCTTCGGCCATCTCATCCAAGTCGCCGGTAGATACTCCCGGGGAAGCTGCCTCAGAAACCATTTCAAGTACTTCTGCTACAATCGAGCCCGCGGCAGCAATTCCCTCGATCTGCATTACAGACTTCAGCCGAATCATTAATTCACCCTCAAATCACGGAGGGCCGCGAGTAACCGTTCTTGAATCTCATCGATAGACCCCATACCATCGACAGCCGTCAAGCCAACGGCATCTTTCGCATAGTATTCCTGCAGTGGTTGTGTTTTTTCTCGATAGACCGCGAGTCGATTGCGGACTGTCGCAGTTTCGTCGTCGGACCGCTGAACAAGTTGCCCCTCACAGTCAGGGCATTCTAGTACACTCCCAACTTTTCGAACGTGGGTCACATGATTGCACCTCTCGCAGACGCGCCGAC
The DNA here is from genome assembly GCA_913043255.1 of uncultured Gemmatimonadota bacterium. Lineage (GTDB taxonomy): Bacteria > Gemmatimonadota > Gemmatimonadetes > Palauibacterales > Palauibacteraceae > Palauibacter. Next base: position 24,329 of record CAJWLK010000014.1, on the reverse strand, counting down.
CTGAGATGCGATCTACAAGCTCCTCATCCGTAACCTCGAGCGACAAAACCGCATCTAATCGTTGATTTCGTTGAGATAGTAGCACAGCGAGCCCATCTGCCTGCGCAACGGTACGTGGAAACCCGTCGAGCAAAAATCCCCCTGCATTCTCTTGACGATCTAATGCTTCCGCGATCAACCCCAAAACAACGTCATCAGGGGCGAGGTCACCGGCCTCGTAGAAAATGCGGACCCTCTCCCCCATAGGTGTGGCTTCCTTGAGTGCCATGCGAATCATGTCGCCGGTGGCCAGTGACGGAACCTCCAACCACGCGGCAAGCCGCTCTCCCTGCGTTCCCTTACCTGCACCCGGCGGGCCCATGAGGATGAGCCTCACTGAAAGAGTCGTTCGTCAACAACCATCACATGTACTTCTGCTTACCTCGAGATTTGACTCGCCCTTTTTTCATAAAGCCTTCGTACTGTCGCAGCAGTAGATGTTGCTGCATCTGTTGCACTGTATCGAGAGCAACACCTACGACAATCAGGAGCGAAGTGCCACCGAAAAAGAAAGTCTGTAAATCGAACATTGCGAAGATTGCGAATGGTAGGACCGCAATCAAAGCGAGGTAAACAGAGCCAGGCAGCGTGATGCGGGTAAGCACATGATCAATGTAGTCCGCCGTTTTCGCCCCCGGTTTGACACCAGGAATGAATCCGCCCTGACGCTTCAGGTTTTCAGACAAATCGACCGGGTTGAAGATGATCGATGTGTAGAAGTACGTGAAGTATACGATCAGAACAACGTAGGTTATGTAGTACCAAGGCGTCCCAACCTGAAAAAGCTGACTTAGGTCATAGAAGAAACCCCGGACTCCAGTAGATCCAGGCCCAGGATTTCCGGTGAATGCCGCCAGAGTCCCTGGTATGATGATGATCGCCTGCGCGAAGATTATCGGCATCACGCCTGCCGAATTAACGCGGAGCGGAATGAACGAACGCTGCCCTTCTCTTATTCTGCCTCGCCCCACAACCTTCCTAGGTATCTGGACTGGTATTTTCCGGGCTGCCATCGTTAGTACAACCACCGCTGCCATCACAAGAACCAGCGTGACACAGAGGGCGGCTAAACGGAAAAGCGAAATCCCACCGACCCGGAAGAGTTCGTACGTATTAATTACCGCTCCAGGGAAACCTTGCAGGATGGAAAAGAAGATCAAGAGCGACATCCCATTCCCGACTCCCCGCTCCGTAATCTGCTCACCCAGCCACATCACAAAGATACCACCCGTGGAAAGCATAAGAACGGTCAAAAGCCGGAAACCCAAGCCCGGATAGAGTACGGCACCTGGTTGTGACTCTAGAAACAGTGCGTACGTATATGCTTGTCCGATACAGAGAACAACCGTCGTATAGCGCGTCCACTGAGTGAGTTTTCGCCGACCTTCTTCTCCTTCTTTTTGGAGCTTTTCAACAGTCGGGACCACTGTGGCAAGTAACTGGAAGAGGATGCTAGCAGAAATATACGGCATAATGCCAAGTGCCAGGATAGTCGCCCGCTGGAGACCACCGCCAACGAATAAGTCATAGATTCCGAAGATCGTCCCTTGAAGCTGACCTGCCAGCGTTTGTAAGGCGACGACATCAACCCCGGGGGTCGTGATGTGCGATCCTAAGCGATAGATCGCGAGACAGAGCAAAGTGAAAAGAATCTTTTCCTTGAGCTCTGGAACCTTGAAAATGTTTGCGGCCGCCGCCGCTGCACTCTGGCCGTTCGCCATCGGCTACTCGATCACCTGTGCTGTGCCGCCAGCAGCTTCAATTTTCTCGCGCGCTGTTTCACTAAAAGCGTGAGCGTTAACGGTTACCGCACGATCGACTTCGCCCTCACCGAGAATTTTAACTGGACCATTAACACTCCGGATCAGTCCACTCTCAAAGAGCGTGTCCGGGTTGACATCCGTCCCAGTGATTCGTGCAAAGTCCGCCAGGTTCACGATGCTCCATTTCTTTCGGCGATATGGTGTAAAACCACGTTTAGGCGTCCGCCGATATAGTGGCATCTGCCCCCCCTCAAACCATGCAGGGCTCGTCGCGCCACTTCGTGATTTCTGTCCCTTGTGGCCTCGACCTGACGTTTTCCCCAGTCCAGACCCATGTCCTCGCCCTCGTCGCTTGGCGGCGGACTTAGACCCTTTAGGAGGTGACAAGTTGTTGAGCCCGATGCGCTTTTGTTCTGCCATCGTCAGCTCACCTCTTCCACATCGACCAAGTGCTGAACGGCATGGATCATTCCGCGGATGGCAGGGTTATCCACTTGTACAACTTGATCCTGGTGGTGTTTAAGCCCGAGTGCGCGAAGCGTATCTCGTTGCTTCCGTTTTGCACCCAGGCCACTCTTCACCTGTTTAATCTTAAGTTGGTCAGCCACTCATGGCCTCTCTTATCGTGGAAACGTCCACACCTCGTTCCGCAGCCACTTGTTCCGGTGTTACAAGATCTAGAAGTCCACTCATCGTCGCTCGTACAATGTTGAGTGGATTGTTAGTGCCGAGACTTTTGGTGAGGATGTCTTGCACTCCCGCACACTCGAGAACAGCTCGAACCGGCCCGCCCGCAATCACACCTGTTCCAGGACCCGCCGGCTTCAATAATACTCGCCCTGCGCCATGCCTCCCGAGAATTTCGTGTGGGATTGTCCCATTAACGATTGACACATCAACCATTGCGCTACGAGCCTGCTCAAACCCTTTGCGGATGGCTTCGGCAACCTCGTTCGCCTTACCAAGTGCTATACCCACACGACCCTGCCCATCTCCAACAGCCACGAGTGCTGTGAATGAGAAGCGTCGCCCGCCTTTAACAACCTTTGAGACGCGATTGATATAGATCACGTTCTCCTTAAAGTTGTCACCTTCATCTCGTCGCTTTCCTCTTCTTCTTGCCATGTATCCTCTCGTCAGAAGCGGAGGCCACCCTTACGGGCACCTTCGGCGAAAGCTTTCACTCGACCGTGATAGGGGTATCCTCCACGATCAAAGACAACATCTGTGACACCCGCTTGCATCGCTTGATCGGCCAATCGAACCCCGGCCACATATGATGCTGCCACCTTACCCGTGCGATCGTTGGCATCGCCTGATCCGCCGGACCGCGTAGAAGCACCGGCTAGCGTCATCCCCTTATCGTCATCTACCACTTGCCCATCCAAGTGTTTCAGACTCCGAAAGACTACAAGTCGAGGCCGCTTCGCGGTTCCACGAACCTTCTTCTTGATTCTCTTATGACGACGCTGTCGAAGATGTCGTCGTTCTTTTGCGCTGTTCTTCATGATTTCGATTTGGCCAATGTATCTCGCATGCCTGACAAATCAGGCAGTAACTGTAGCTTTGCCCGCCTTACGCCGGACGTGTTCGCCTACGTATCGAATTCCCTTCCCCTTATATGGCTCAGGTGGTCGGACTTTTCGGATCTCAGCCGCCATCTGGCCAACTTTTTCTTTATCGATGCCCTCCACCTTGATTGCCGTTGGAGAGTCAAGACTAAACTCAACCCCCTGAGGAGGCTCCATCTCAACGGGGTGACTAAACCCGACGGTCAACACGAGAGTCTTGCCTTTTTTCTTGGCTCGATATCCTACACCATGGATTTCCAATTGCTTCTCATAACCTTGAGAAACACCCTCTACCATGTTTGCAATAAGGGTGCGCGTCAGTCCATGAAGAGAACGATGCCTTGCCTCATCCGTTGGTCGACTGACGCTGATCAATCCGTCAGCCAGACTAACCTGCATATCAGGATCAAACGAACGCTCAAGCTCGCCCTTCGGCCCTTTTATGGACACTTCTGCTCCGTTGATCCTCACCTCAATACCATCCGGCACCGGGATCGGAAGTCTTCCAACTCTCGACACGCTCTTTACCTCCTGGCGGTCACACCTGTTTTGCGTGCGTGTTAATAAACCTTTGCGATAACCTCACCACCCACACGAAGCCTTCGTGCATCACGGTCGGTGATCAAGCCCATTGACGTAGACAAAATTGATATCCCCATCCCAACCCTAACCTTGGGAGCTGAGGCATAGTCAACATATTTGCGCAATCCTGGTTTCGAGACGCGTTCCAATACACGAATGACCGGCCGGTCGTCCGACGTATACTTCATATATACTCGAAGTCGACCATGCGCTCCATCGTCAAGCACTTTGTAGCCAAGGATAAAATGGTTTTCTTCCAAGATCCGAGCAATTTCGACCTTGATCTTTGATGGCGGAATGTCTACGCGTCGATGCCCAGCCTGCCCCGCGTTACGGATCCGGGTGAGCATGTCGGCAATTGGGTCGGTCATGCTCATCTTACCAGCTCGCCTTTCGGACACCTGGAATCTCTCCACGCAGCGCCTGCTGGCGGAAACAAATCCGGCATAGACCAAATTTTCGTATATAAGCTCTCGATCTTCCGCATCGGTTACAACGCCGCACGGTGCGGGAGCTAAACTTAGGTTTTCGGTTCGCTTTTTCGATTAGCGATGTTTTCGCCATGACGATTCCTATAGTCGAACTTCTACTGAGGTTGCACGACACTTATACTGAATTTCACAGGTTCCGTTACACAACTACAGGGGTTTCATCACGAAACGGCAACCCCAACTCCCGCAACAAAGCCAATGCTTCATCATCGTGAGAGGTGCTCGTGACAAACGTAACGTTGAGCCCGTGGATTTTAGCAATATCGTCGTAATTGATCTCTGCGAATACCATCTGTTCCTTGATCCCTATAGTGTAATTTCCTCGGCCGTCAAACCCTCGACTATTAAAGCCGCGAAAGTCACGAACACGTGGCACCGCTGTACTAATAAAGCGATCTAAGAACTCATACATACGCGGCCCACGTAGTGTGACCATAGCCCCAATTGGCATCCCCTCACGGAGACCAAAGTTTGAGATCGACTGCCGTGCCTTAGTAATCACCGGTTTTTGGCCTGTAATTACGGCCAATTCGTTAGCGGCAGACTCAATTAGTTTTGGATTGTCCTTCCCTTCACCAAGTCCGACGTTCACAACAATCTTCTCAAGTTGTGGTATCTGGTGTGGATTCTCAAAACCAAAAAATTCGGTCAGCTTTGGCCGCACAATCTCCTCATAGTGCGTGCGAAGTCTCGGTTTCCCATTAATCAAACTCATTGTTATCTATCTTCCCTCATCCGACAGTCGGAACGGGATTGTCACATCGTTTGCAGATTCGCTCAATTGTCCCATCTAAATCATGTCGCCTGGTGGTTCGGGTCGGTTCGTCACAATGAGGACAGATCAACATCACGTTCGACACTTGGATCGGAGCCTCGTAAGTAAGAATGCCACCTTCCTTAATTTCACCCTGACTAGAAGATGTTGGACGCTGGTGGTGTTTTCGCATATTCACATCTTGAACAACGACAAGTCCTTTGGTTAAAATCGTGCGCAGGACCTGTCCGGTAGCACCACTATAGTTACCAGAAATAACTTTAACAGTGTCGCCAGTTCTGATGTTGAGTTTTTTTTGCGTCATATTTCACTCCACCTTCTCACTACGCTCCTTGCATCCACACCATCAGATCACTTCAGGGGCGAGGGATACTATTTTCATGAACCGTTTATCGCGAAGTTCCCGGGCTACAGGACCAAAGATGCGGGTAGCCGTGGGCTCACCAGCCTCATTGATTATCACCGCGGCGTTCTCATCAAATCGAATATAGCTTCCATCACGTCTGCGGCTCTCTTTAGCCGTCCGTACTACGACCGCACGCACCACTTCACCTTTTTTTACGTTCCCTCCTGGAATAGCGTCTTTGACCGTCACAACAATCACGTCACCAACACGCGCGTAGCGTCGTCCAGATCCACCTAAGACGCGAATACAAAGTGCGCGGCGTGCACCTGAGTTATCCGCAATGCGGACCACCGACTCTTGCTGGATCATCTTCTAGTCTCTCTATTCCGGGCGATTGATGAGTTCCAGCACCCGCCACCGCTTGTTTTTCGAGAGTGGCCGAGTCTCTTCTATGCGTACGACATCACCAACTTGGTAGTTGTTTTCTTCATCGTGTACCTGGTACCTCTTTTGTCGACTCACCTGTTTACCGTACAACGGGTGTGCCAACTGTCGTTCAACAGACACAACGACAGTTTTATCCATTTGATCGCTGACGACCGTCCCTTGACGAGACTTGCGACGGCCTTTCGTTCTAGCCTGATCAGACATCATTTTCCTCGCCAGTATCGTTCTTCTCGTCCTCTATTGAAGCACGCTCACGTTCTACAGTCTTTAACCGAGCGATATCGCGACGTAAGGTGCGAAGCAGTGATGGGTTTTCCAGGTCCTCAAAAGCCGCACGGTATTTCAGCCGCGCCAATTCTTCTTTGGCCTGCGAAACTTCTTCATGTATTTCGTCATCCGAAAGTTCACGGACGGACATTGCGTCGCGAGCCACTTAATCCTCCCTAACCATAAAACGGGTCTTGACCGGCAACTTGGCTGCGGCAAGCTCCATTGCACGTCGTGCCAACTCTTCGGAGACACCTTCAATCTCAAACATCACACGACCAGGCTTAACGGGGGCAACCCAGTATTCTGGATTACCTTTTCCTTTGCCCATGCGGGTTTCAGCAGGTTTACTGGTCAGCGGCTTATCTGGGAAAATCCGGATCCAAACCTTGCCGCCCCGCTTAATGTGACGGGTCATAGCCACACGGGCAGCCTCGATCTGCCGATTCGTGATCCAACCCGGCTCGACAGTTTGCATGGCGTAGTCCCCAAACGAGACTTTGTTTCCCCGAGTGGCGTTACCTCTCAGTCTCCCCTTCTGCTGTTTTCGGTATTTAGTCCGCTTTGGTTGGAGCATACCTATCTATCCTCGACCTCGGCTTCGACCTCGCCGGCCACCTGCCGTATACGTCTGGCCCCTACGATCCTCAACAACCTCTCCGTGGAAAATCCAAACCTTAACCCCAATCGTTCCAAACGTGGTTCGCGATTGTGTCTCAGCATAATCGATGTCCGCCCGAAGAGTATGCAGAGGAACACGACCTTCTTTATAGCTCTCAGTTCGGGCGATCTCAGCGCCACCCAATCGCCCACCGCATTGGATCCGAATACCACCAGCACCGGCCCGCATTGATGCCTGCACAGCGCGCTTCATCGCGCGTCGAAAGCTAATCCTCTGTGTTAGCTGATGTGCGATATTGTCAGCCACCAGTTGTGCGTCTGTTTCAGGACGCTTGATCTCTTCGATATTAACCGAAACCTCAGCGTCGGTGAGCAATGAAAGCTCATCACGCAGTTTGTCGACCTCCGCACCACGCTTCCCAATAACAACTCCAGGACGACCAGTGTGGATCGTCACGACAATTTTCGTGGGCTTACGCTCTATTTCGACCTGTGATATAGCCGCATGACCAAGCCGTGCATGAAGGTACTTCCTAAGTTTCTCATCTTCCTGGAGAAGCTTGGGGAAATCCTTGCCTTGCGCGTACCAGCGCGAGCGCCAGGGCTTAACCGTACCAATGCGGAACCCATAAGGGTGTGTCTTTTGCCCCACGTTATTCCCTCGTATCAACGATGACAGTTATATGACTACTCCGCTTGTTCACTGGCGTGGCCCTTCCATAAGCACGAGCCCGCCAGCGCCTAAGGGTTCGACCTTCATCCACATATGCTTCTCGAACAAAGAGATCATCAACATCTAATGGCTCTCCACCCTCATTCGCCCTGTATCTCGCATTTGCAACGGCTGATCGGAGCACTTTATCAATAGCTTGCGAGGCCTTCTTCTTCGAGAATTGGAGAATTGCAAACGCTTCATCTACGTCTCGCCCACGGATTTGATCGATGACAAGTCGCATTTTTCGAGCCGACATACGAACATTCTTCGCCTTCGCAGTCGCCTCCATTAGATCGCACCACGCCGATCTTTAGCAGAAGATCCGGAGTGCCCACGAAAGAGACGTGTGGGTGCAAACTCGCCAAGTTTATGACCTACCATATTCTCAGTCACGTACACTGGAATGAATTTATTTCCATTATGTACAGCTACAGTATGCCCTACAAAATCAGGGCTAATTGTCGACGCACGTGCCCAAGTCTTAATGACTGTTTTTTCGCCAGACTCGTTCATAAGCTGCACCTTCAGGAGCAGCTTATCGTCAATGTATGGACCTTTTTTGACGCTCCTCGGCATCGTATCTCCTACTTTGTGGCCTTACCGCGTTTGCGCCCGCGTACAATGAGTTTATTACTCTGCTTCCGCCGCTTGCGCGTTTTCTTCCCCTCTGGCTTGCCCCATGGTGATACGGGAGGGCGCCCTCCCGAGCTTCGCCCTTCCCCTCCCCCTAATGGATGATCAATCGGATTCATAGCGACTCCGCGAACTTTGGGTCGGCGACCTTTCCACCGCGAGCGTCCCGCCTTACCCGAACGCACAAGTTCGTGATCAACGTTCCCCACTTGTCCGACAGTAGCGCGACAAGCTTCTGGAACCATTCTCATTTCCGTGCTCGGAAGCCGCAGTGTGACCGTACCGCTTTCTTTCGCAACAATCTGAACTGAAGCGCCCGCGGAGCGTGCCATCTGCGCACCTTTACCTGGTACAAATTCGACGGCATGGACGACGGTTCCAAGCGGCATTTCCCCCAGCGGCAAACAGTTTCCAACACTCGGATCGACACCGGGGCCTGAGACGATCGTGTGACCAAGCGTCAAGCCGCGAGTGTGGAGAATATACCGCTTCTCTCCATCCGCATATTGGATGAGCGCAATGCGCGCAGACCGATTGGGATCGTACTCGATCGACACTACCTGACCTGGCACCCCATCCTTAGTTCGCTTGAAGTCAATCTTACGATAACGACGCTTGTGCCCGCCTCCTCGTCGTCTACTTGTAACTCTTCCGTGGTGATTGCGACCTGCCTTCTTTGAAATGCCCTCGGTGAGCGATTTTTCGGGCTCTTTTCGAGTGATTTCATCAAAAGCGGACACACTCCTAAAGCGTGACGCCGATGTGACCGGTTTGAACTTACGAATTGGCATTGATCAGGCCCCTTCGAGGACGTCGACGACAGCCCCGTCGGCGATCTCTATAATCGCCTTCTTCCAGTGACGACGGCGACCCATCGTCCGCCCCATTCGCTTCTTCTTACCTCGCACATTCATCGTGCGAACTGACGTCACTCGCTGCCCCTCGAACATTGCCTCGAACGCCTTACGAATCTCAATCTTATTAGCGTCAGGAGCGACTTCAAACGTGTACTTTAGACGAGCTTCAACACCTTTTTCTCGGAGCGCATCCAACCGACGGCCTCCAGCATCTGTTCCCTCAATCTGGAGGCGCGCAGAGCTCTTTTCGGTGAATAATGGCCGAAGGATCACTTCTCTGGGAGAACGGCTCATTCGTCAACCTCTGAATCATCGCGTGAGTCAGCTTGAGCCGAGTCCGCATCCAGCCCTGAAAGGTCTGCCTCCGGGGTGATTGCAGTTGCGACATCCTCGGCTGGAAGAGGCTCCTCGCTTGCATCCTCAGCCTGTTCCTCGAAAGCATCCGCTTCAACCAAAACCATATCGGCCCATAGCACATCGTATGCCGACGCTTCACCCCAGGGTAATACCTTCACCCTCTTCAAGTTCCGAGCTGCAAGATAGACGTTCGGTTTGTACCCTGTAGTCATAATGAGAACGTTATCATCCGTAGCGCCAATGCTGCTTAGAAGCTGAACAAGCTGACGAGTCTTGGGCTCAGGAAACTCCACTGGTTCGAGCAATGCAAGGTCGCCATCCAGGGCACGTGCATTAAGCGCCGATCGAATCGCAAGTTGGCGCAACTGCTTAGGAATCTTCGGACTGTACGACCGTGGTTGCGGACCGAAGACTATAGCGCCACCACGCCAGAGCGGAGACCGAATCGTTCCAGCCCGAGCTCGACCTGTTCCCTTTTGACGCCACGGCTTCCGCGATCCGCTCGTGAAAGAAGCTCGGTTTTTTGTCGATGCCGTCCCTTGTCTCCCGTGTGCACGGATCGCCGTCACAACCTGGTGGAGCGCATCTTCGTTCACCGTGCCATCGAACAATTCGGCTGGCAATACTCTTTGAGCACCTGTTTCCCCGCCGGAACCATACGTGTCGACTTTCATCAACCCGACCTTACGATGACGATGTTATGTCTTGCGCCAGGAACAGACCCACGGATCATTAACAGATTTTTTTCCGCATCGACGTTAATGACCTTGCAGCTCCTGTCCGTTCGCTTTGTACCACCCATTCGCCCGCTCATCTTGAGTCCCTTAATCACACGGGATGGGTCTGTACCCGCTCCAATGGAACCCGGGCTTCGGAGGACTGACTTTCCACCATGTGAGGCCCGACCACCCCCAAATCCATGTCGCTTGACCACGCCTTGGAACCCACGCCCCTTGGTAAGGCCAGAGATGCTCACTTTTGATCCGACCTCAAACATCTCCACAGTGATTTCTTGACCCAACTCCACTTCTTCACCGTCAAAGTTAAATTCAGCTAAGATCTCAGGGACGTAATCAAGCCCGGCGCGTGCCGCATGACCCGCTTTCGGCTTACGGACACTTGTATTTTTGACGCGGCCAAAGCCCAGTTGAACCGCATCATAACCGTCATGCTCTACCGTTTTAACCTGAACGACAGGACAAGGTCCCACTTCTAAGACAGTCACACCAACGGCAAACCCATCATCATCGAAGATTTGAGTCATACCGATTTTTCGGCCAATCATCCCCGGCATATCATTACTCGACTTTGATCTCAACATCGACTCCAGCTGCAAGATCCAGTTTGGTCAATGCGTCGATCGTTTGCGGCCGTGAGTCATGTATATCAATTAGACGCTTATGCGTTTTGAGTTCGAACTGCTCTCGCGATTTTTTGTCGATGTGCGGACTTTTCAAAACCGTGAAAAGCTGACGACGGGTCGGTAGCGGGATAGGGCCGCTTACAGATGCTCCTGTTTTCTGGGCTGTTCGAACAATGTCCGAAGCCGTCTGATCAATGACCGCCGCATCAAAAGCTTTCAGTCGAATTCTGATCTTCTGCGCCATCTAAGTTCCTTCTATCTCCTAGTCACCCCAACATCACATAGAATATTGCGATCTATAGGCTACGCAGCTGCACCGTTCGCCGACATGATCTCTTCTACCTTCGACTTGGGCACTTCCTCATAGTGAGAAAACTGCATGGTGAAGACGGCCCGACCCTGACTCAGTGAGCGTAGGGTTGTCGCATATCCGAACATTTCAGACAGTGGTACGGACGCACCTACGACTTGAGCAGACGATCGCTGGACCATCCCTCCAATCTTACCGCGTCGACTCGAAAGATCACCCATCACATCACCCAAATAATCATCGGGCGTGACGACTTCCACATTCATAACGGGCTCAAGTAACACTGGCTTTGCCTTACGTGCGCCCTCTTTGAGAGCTATAGAACCCGCTATTTTGAACGCCATCTCACTCGAATCAACCTCATGGTAGGACCCATCTATAAGGGTCGCTTTGACGTCGATAATGGGATAGCCCGCAACGATACCCGAGTCGAGGGCTTCACGGATCCCCTGTTCAACCGATGACACATATTCACGAGGAACATTTCCACCACGGATCGCCGATTCAAAGACAAACCCACCACCTGGTTCTGTAGGTTCAAGGTTGATGATGACATGACCGAACTGACCTCTTCCACCACTCTGTCGGACGAATCGACCCTCGATCTTCTCTACAGCCTTCCGGATCGTCTCGCGATACGCAACTTGGGGCCTACCCACGTTAGCATTGATCGTGAACTCTCGCTGTAATCGATCGACTATGATCTCAAGGTGGAGTTCACCCATCCCACTGATAATCGTCTGTCCCGTCTCCTCGTCGGTGAAAACACGGAAGGTCGGGTCTTCCTCTGCAAGTTTAGCAAGTGCCTCAGAGAGCTTATCCTGGTCAGCTTTAGTTTTCGGTTCGATTGCAACCCGGATGACAGGCTCAGGAAAACTCATCGACTCCAGGACGATAGGGTCATCCTTTGATGAGAGGGTATCCCCAGTCTTCGTGTGCTTAAGTCCAATTGCAGCAGCAATATCTCCAGCGAACACTTCTTCGCGTTCTTCACGCTTGTTCGCGTGCATTTGGAGGAGTCGTCCAATCCGCTCTTTCTTATCTTTTGTCGAATTCAGTATGTAAGAACCGGATTCGAGCATCCCAGAATACACACGAAAATAGGTCAGTCGGCCCACATACGGGTCTGTAGCGATCTTGAACGCGAGCGCCGAAAACGGCGCTTCATCCTCAGCCGTTCGCGACGATAATGTTTCACTGTGTTGCAAGTGCCCCTCAACCGGAGGAACATCAACTGGCGATGGGAGGAACTCAACCACTGCATCCAACAGACGTTGGACTCCCTTATTCTTGAACGCAGACCCACAGAGAACCGGGGTGATCGCATTAGCTAAGGTTGCCTTTCGGACTGCTTGACGAATTTCGTCTTCAGTAAGTTCCTGACCCTCAAGGTACTTTTCGAGAAGCTCCTCATCGTGTTCTACCGCCGCTTCTATAAGTTCATGTCTGAGCCCAGCGACTTGGTCCACCAGCGCATCCGGCACTGGCCCCTCCGTCCATTCGGACCCGAGTGACTCATCGTTATATACAATTTCAACCTGACGAATGAGATCGATGAGGCCTGTATAGAGCTCGCCTTCTCCGAGAGGTATCTGGAGCGGGTGCGCATTTGCGCCGAGACGTTCGCGTATCATCTTGACGACATTCATGAAATCAGCACCAACGCGGTCCATCTTGTTGACAAACGCAATCCGGGGGACCCCATACTTGTCTGCCTGTCGCCAGACTGTCTCCGACTGGGGCTCAACTCCACCAACAGCACAGAAAAGTGCGACCGCGCCATCGAGCACCCGAAGACTACGCTCAACCTCTACGGTGAAGTCAACATGCCCAGGTGTATCAATGATGTTGATTCGATAGTCATTTTGATCGTGTTCCCAGTAACAAGTGGTCGCAGCAGATGTAATCGTAATTCCGCGCTCTTGCTCCTGTTCCATCCAGTCCATAGTAGCATCGCCGTGATGCACTTCCCCCATACGGTGCGTTCGACCAGTGTAATACAAAACCCGCTCAGTCGTTGTCGTCTTCCCAGCATCGATGTGAGCCATAATACCGATGTTCCGGAGCCGTTCTAACGGTGTTCTTCTGTCCATCGATCTAGCTGTCAGTCCTCATAGCTTGTCGAATCCTCTTGGCTCGTCTCATTTGAAACTCACCATCGGTAATGGGCGAATGCCTTATTGGCTTCAGCCATCCGATGCACATCTTCCTTTTTACGAACTGCCCCGCCATCGCCACGAGACGCCTCCAAAAACTCGCCGGCCAAGCGGTCAATCATGGTCTTACCTGAGCGCTCACGCGCATGTTCAACTAACCAACGGCGACCGAGTGAGTCTCGGCGACGGTAAGGAACTTCCATAGGCACCTGATAGGTCGCACCACCAACGCGCCGACTACGTACCTCTAGAATCGGCTTCACGTTCTGAAGAGCCTGCCGAAATACATTCATCGCCGGTTGGCCTGTCTTTTCCTCAACCTGTTCCATCGCACCGTAAAAAATGTCTTCGGCAATGGATTTCTTTCCATCTAACATCAGCATGTTGATGAATTTCGTGACTTCGGTACTCGCGTACCGAGAGTCCGGAATCACTTCACGCTGTTCGGCACTCTGTCTTCGTGGCATCTCGTTCCATTTTGTTGATTACTACTTTTATCGAAAATTAACTTCAAATTGCTCTAGTACTTCACGCACAAAGCCCGGCCACGGTGTCCGAGACCGGACTCAGTTCGCCAAACTTGGCGAAGCTTATTTAGGCGGAGAATCCACCCGATCCTTCAGATTTCAGATTTCCTAGAAAACCCTCCGAGCTATTTCTTCTTTGAGCCGTATTTTGATCGGCCTTGATTCCTATCATCCACACCCGAAGTGTCCAACGTTCCACGGACGATATGGTATCGGACACCTGGGAGATCTTTCACACGACCACCACGGATGAGAACGATACTATGTTCCTGGAGGTTGTGGCCTTCTCCCCCGATATAAGCTGTCACTTCATAGCCGTTCGTAAGTCTTACACGGGCTACCTTACGCAAGGCCGAGTTGGGTTTCTTGGGCGTCGTTGTATACACGCGCGTGCAAACACCACGCTTTTGAGGACTACCCTCTAGCGCCGGAGACTTGCTCTTTTTTCGGACCGTCTTTCGGCCCTTTCGGACCAACTGATTGATGGTCGGCATCTACACTCCATCGTTCCTTCTAGCCGCACCGATACGTCCATTACCGAACTCAGGGTCCGGCCGTTGCGGGATAAAAAACGGGGACGGAAAACCGCACTCGCGGTAACCGTCGACCAATCGGTCAATAGCCTGTGGAGATTATACTGCGATTTGACGTGTGTCAAGCGAAAATGGTGCTTCCTAGGCGCTTAACAATCACTATTGTCAGTCCGTCACTGGAGGGATTTGACAAGCGGACGGAGCGGGTTGCCAACGATCCCAACCAAGGCATGGTTTCAACCCTCTACTTAGACCTGGTCAACAAAATGGGCTAAGTGGTGATTTTTGTTGCTTTCTTCCCTTTCACCGGCGTTCCCTCTTCGGCCTTTTCGCGAAGATCTGAAAACAGACTCCGAGCCGACTCCTCTACCGGCACTGTCCGCCGCATCGAATCAATCTCCTCTTGCAGTGTGTCGTCGATTAGGAACTCCACGTCGTTAATGCGGTGTGTACCCGTTCCAGCAGGGACAAGGTGTCCAATGATAATGTTCTCCTTCAACCCGCGGAGCCGATCTTTTGCCCCCCGGACAGCCGCATCAGTGAGTACGCGTGTCGTCTCTTGGAATGAAGCTGCACTAATGAAAGACTCAGTAGTCAGACTCGATTTCGTGATTCCCAGCAGGATTGGCTCTGCTCGCGGCGGCTTGGTCTTTGCCTCGAGGGCCTCGTTAGTCCTGTCACGAAACTCCATGCGATCCACATGCTCCCCCTCTAGGAACTGCGTGTCCCCCGGATCGGCAATACGGACCTTCTGGAGCATCTGACGGACGATCACAGCAATATGCTTGTCGTTGATCCGCACCCCTTGAAGTCGGTAAACCTCCTGAATCTCGTTCAGAAGATATTCCTGAACTGCACGTGGCCCGCGGACTCGCAAGATGTCATGTGGATTTACAGGGCCCTCGGAAAGCCGGTCACCGGCGCGCACTTGGTCACCTTCATGAACTCGCAGATGCTTACCTACGGCGACCTGGTATATCACCTCTTCATCATCCTCCATCGTAACTATGATCTCGCGTTTTCCACGCTTGATCCCACCGAACGACACGCGGCCATCGACTTCGCTGATCGTCGCTGGATCCTTCGGCCGCCTTGCCTCAAACAGTTCTGCAACTCTCGGCAAACCACCCGTGATATCTCGGGTCTTGTAGGCTGCACGACTGATTTTAGCGAGCGTATGCCCCTCATTAACAGCTTCACCATCATGCACCAGGAGTTGTGCACCAACCGGCACAATAAACTCACGCAGCTTCTTACCTCGACCATCAACAATTTCTATGACCGGGTGGAGTTGTTTCTCCCGATCCTCAATGATCACCTGCTGACGCCGACCGGTTGCCTCATCAAGCTCTTCGCGAACTGTCTCTTCAGGCACAATGTCGGCAAACCGTATCTTTCCCTTCTTGTCTGCGACAATAGGTTCAGAATAGGGGTCCCAACTGAATAAGAGGTCGCCTACCTTAACATTTTTCTGATCTTTGATATGGAGGGTCGCACCGTAAGGAACCGCCAAACGCGACATGACTCGATCTTCATCCGTCCGCATTAGCAACTCACCCTCACGACTCGTAACGATGATGTCTCCATCCGAACTCTTTACTGTGGTCACACGCTCGAACGCCATCGTTCCTTCAAGTTTCGAACGACGCTGCGTCTGGGCGGCAATGCGGGCCGCAGTTCCTCCGATATGGAATGTCCGCAGCGTGAGCTGAGTCCCCGGTTCGCCAATTGATTGCGCCGCGAGGATACCGACTGCTTCCCCCATATCGACCAGTTCCATGGTTGCCAAGTTTCGACCGTAACACTGCTGGCATGTGCCCACACGAGACTCACATGTAAGCACCGATCGGATGCGAACCTGCTGGACACCACTTTCGTCTATGGCGCGAGATTTAGCCTCAGTGATCATTTCACCTGAGGCAACAATAACTTCTTCATCGATTGGATCTACAACATCTTCAGATGCGATTGTTCCAACCACCCGATCAGACAGTGGCTCGATGATATCTTCACCTTCTTTGAGAGCCGTCACATCGAGACCCAGTACGGTTCCGCAATCCTCCTCTGCAACTGTAACGTCCTGGGCCACATCCACCAGGCGGCGTGTGAGATAACCCGCGTCGGCTGTTTTCAACGCAGTGTCGGCAAGCCCCTTTCTGGCACCATGTGTCGAGATGAAATATTCCAATACACTTAGACCTTCGCGAAAATTCGAGCGAATTGGACTTTCAATGATTTCTCCGATGCCACCTGTAAGTTTCTTTTGTGGCTTCGCCATCAATCCCCGCATACCCGCTAGCTGTCGGATTTGGTCTCTGGATCCTCGGGCCCCCGAGTCAAACATCATGTAGATTGGGTTATATCCATCATCGGCCGATTCAAGATTGCCTAACATCGCGTCAGCTACGTCATTATTTGCGTGAGTCCACGCATCAATGACCTTGTTGTAGCGCTCGCCAAACGAAATTATCCCCCGATGATAGGCCTGCGTGAATCGATCAACATGACCTTGCGCATCAGCCAAAATCTCCTGCTTCTCAGCCGGAATCTCCATATCGTCGAGTCCAATCGATATTCCAGCTTGCGTGGCGTGGCGAAACCCAAAGTCTTTGAGTTTATCAAGGAACTCGGTTGTTTCCACAAGGCCAGCTAGTCGGAAGGAGCTGAATACCAGATCCCCCAACAACCCCTTGGCCATTGTTTCATTCACGTATGGCACGCTATCGGGTAAAATTGCGTTGAATAGGGCGCGACCCACACTAGTAACAACCCACATTTGAACGAGTTCGCCATCTTCATTCGGCACATTGGCCAAGAAGCGGATTGGGAGATGATAGTCGGGTGTTCCCCGATCCGAACGCAGATATCCGCACTCAAGTGCCATCTCGAGCTGTGCAGCATCTGCGAACCGGGGGAGATCTTCACGTTCCGACAACTCGTCAAAATCAGGCCTCACCTTTGTCATATAATAAGACCCTAAAACCATGTCCTGTGACGGCGCTGCGATTGGCCGACCACTGGCAGGTTTCAGGATATTATTGCTCGACAGCATGAGAACTCGAGATTCGAGTTGTGATTCGAAGGACAGTGGAACGTGTACAGCCATCTGATCACCATCGAAGTCTGCATTGAATGCAGCACATACGAGTGGATGAATACGGATCGCCTTACCTTCTACTAATACCGGTTCGAAAGCTTGAATCCCAAGTCGGTGCAGTGTAGGTGCCCGATTTAGCAGGACTGGATGGTCTTTAATGATGTCCTCAAGCACTTCATACACAGTTGGATCATCAACCTCAACAAGCTTTTTGGCCTGTTTAACGGTCTCCGCGTGAAGCCTACGCTCTAACTCGTGAATTATGAAAGGCTTGAAAAGCTCGACTGCCATCTTTTTGGGCAGTCCACATTGATGCAGCTCAAGTTCTGGTCCTACTACAATCACTGAACGACCCGAATAGTCAACCCGCTTTCCTAGCAAGTTTTGCCGGAAGCGCCCCTGCTTCCCCTTGAGCATGTCAGACAACGACTTCAACGGGCGCTTACCACGCCCTCGGATCGCCTTCCCCCTCCTACCATTATCGAATAGCGCATCCACAGCTTCCTGCAGCATGCGTTTCTCATTCCGGAGAATAACCTCCGGTGCCCGCATCTCAAGCAACTTCTTGAGGCGGTTGTTTCGGTTGATTACTCGACGATACAGATCATTGAGATCCGAGGTGGCAAAACGACCCCCATCAAGCGGGACTAATGGACGAAGATCCGGCGGAATGACCGGAATCACATCCATAATCATGTGTTCAGGGTTGTTCCGTTTAGCAACTTTTTCGTCGCTGTAACGAATCGCATCTATAACCTTGAGTCGCTTGAGCTTTTGTTTCTTACGATGCTTTGAAGTTTCATGTACAACCTCATACCGAAGCTGCTCAGCCAGTTCATCTACATCGAGTTGGCTAAGCAGTGTTCGGACACCCTCAGCCCCAATCTCGGCCCGAAACTCAGTATCGTTTTCCTCTCGGGCTTTTTCTGTTAATTCCCAATACTCATCTTCTTCCAAGACTTGCTTGAACTCAGCTTCTTGATTTCCAGGGTCAGTAATCACATAAGCTGCGTAGTAAATGACCTTTTCCAGGTCACGCAGCTTCATTCCTAAGAGATACCCCATCTGAGACGGTAAGGTTTTGAAGAACCAGATGTGAGCAACTGGAACAGCAAGTTCAATGTGTCCCATCCGTTCACGACGAACTTTGGACAGCGTTACTTCTACACCGCATTTGTCACAGATATGCCCTCTGTAGCGAATCCTCTTGAACTTCCCGCAGTGACACTCCCAGTCCTTCACGGGCCCAAAAATCCGTTCGCAAAACAACCCGTCCCGCTCAGGTTTAAACGAGCGGTAGTTGATCGTTTCGGGCTTCGTCACTTCTCCGTGACTCCAACCACGGATTTCTTCAGGCGCGGCAAGTTTGATCTGAATCCAATCAAACTCAGCTGGGCCGCTACCGGGATTTCGCGGAAAATCAATCATTTCACACCCTCAAGGTCGTTCGTCTCTGTCTACCGTGAGGTGTCCGCGCGTCACCGCGTGACACACCTCTACTAGTTTTTTTGATCTAGGCCACAGAATCAGAAGATTGCGTCGCTCTCATCAGTTCCAAGGGTTACACTCAACCCTAGTGCTTGGAGCTCCTTCACCAACACGTTAAAGCTCTCTGGGACTCCCGGTTTCGGAAGATTTTCCCCTTTTACAATCGCTTCGTAAGCACGACTTCGTCCCGTGACGTCGTCCGATTTGACGGTAAGCATCTCTTGAAGCGTATGCGCAGCTCCATACGCCTCCAGTGCCCAAACTTCCATCTCGCCAAAACGTTGTCCTCCAAACTGCGCTTTCCCAGCCAGAGGTTGCTGCGTAACGAGGCTGTATGGCCCAATCGAACGGGCGTGGATCTTATCGTCGACAAGATGCGAAAGCTTCATCATATAGATTTGACCCACTGTGACATCAGCATCGAACTCTTCACCTGTCCGGCCATCACGCAGCCGCATCTTTCCGTTCGCATCGAGTCCAGCCTTACCCATCAATTCAACGACAGCTGCATCGAGCCCCTTCGTTACTGAACGTTGCCCAGAAAGACTAGCAGCCGCAGGCCATCCTGCAGCCTTGAGCTTTGGCGAAGTGGACTTGCCTGATGTGTCTCTCGCCACCTCAACAACAAACTTAGAGAGTGATGTTAAGAAGGCCTTGAGACTCCCTCTCTGCCCTAGATAAACATCGATCGAACGACCAAGGCCATCGTCGTCAGAAACAGCAGGTCCCACTTCTACGAAACTCTGAATCTCGTTAACAAGCTCTTGAACTAGCTCATAAGTAAGCTCAGGTGGCCTGATATCGGACCCGATAGTTTCGGCAGCCCAATACGCACCCGCGATCTTCACCAGGGCGCCAATTTCGTGTTCGCTCGCACCTTGAAACACTGGGGTATTAGCCTCAAAACCAAGAATGCCGGCGGCCCAACCAAGCGTCGTCTCCATAACCTGACCGACGTTCATACGACTTGGGACACCCAAGGGGTTCAGAACGATCTCAACCGATTGTCCATCAGGAAGAACAGGCATGTCTTCTTCTGGGACAACGCGGGCGATAATGCCTTTGTTCCCATGACGACCAGCCATCTTATCTCCGACCGATATCTTGCGCTTCTCAGCCAAATAAACCTTGACCAGCTGCACGACACCTGGAGATAGCTCATCAGGCTGGAAGATCTTGTCGATCCCATCCTCCGTACGTTCACGGATCCCTTCAATACGCACCTTTGCCTCATCGACCACTCGACGAATCAGCTTGTTCACCTGTTCATCCTTAACCTTGAGAGTGGTAAGATCTACCTCACCGAGGTCAAAATCCTTAAGTGCGGTTTTAGTAAGCTTTTTTCCTTCTGCAAAATACGGCTCGATCGTGCCCTGCTTCAAAACGAGAGTGGCCGTATTTCCTTCCATGAGCTCATACAACTCTTCATCTCGAGCTTCGATGACACGTGAGATGTCTTCACGCTCACTCTTCCGAAGATCGGCAATTCGCTCACCATGTTCCCGCTCGAGAAGTGGATCGTCGATTCGCCGCGAGAAGATTTTCACATCGATAACCGTACCCTCAACTCCTGGCGGAACCCGAAGCGAGCTATCCTTTACGTCTTTGGCTTTCTCTCCAAAGATCGCGGTCAGAAGCTTCTCTTCCGGTGAAAGCTCCGTTTCTCCTTTAGGCGTGATCTTTCCGACCAGTATGTCCCCTGACTTTACAGCTGCGCCAACGAAGACAATTCCGCGATCGTCCAGATCAATGAGCGCCTCTTCCGACACGTTTGGGATCTCTTGTGTAATCTCTTCCATCCCTCGTTTTGTGTCTCGGACATGGAGTTCGAGTTCCTGAATATGTACCGACGTATATACGTCACCCTTCACCAGCTTTTCGCTGATTACGATAGCATCTTCAAAGTTGTGACCGTACCACGGCATAAATGCAACTAACGAGTTTCGGCCAAGGGCCAAAGAACCCCCATCCGTTCCGGCTCCATCGGCGATCACATCAGCCTTATCGACTTTATCACCCACACGCACAAGTGGCCGTTGGTTGATTGCAGTGTCTTGGTTTGTGCGCCAAAACTTCCTCAGTCGGTACCGATCGTATTGAGAAAGCCGTGCGAGTGGGATCGCTCCAGCCGCCTTCCTACTCTTACCTGTGTCAACGACAATCTCATCCGCTGTAACCCGAGTGACTTTGCCCGGCCGTCCTGCAAGTACGACTGCACCGGAGTCTTCCGCGACCTTCCCCTCGAGCCCAGTACCAACGAGGGGTCGTTCTGGAAATAAAAGAGGCACGGCTTGGCGCTGCATATTTGACCCCATAAGCGCGCGATTCGCGTCATCGTGTTCAAGGAAGGGGATCAACGCTGGTGATACCGCAACCAACTGGTCAGGCGCCACATCCATGTAGTCGATCTCTTCAGGCGGTAAAAGCGGATAGTCATCTCGGCGCCTACAAAGCACGAGTTCACGGGCAAACGTACCGTCTGGGTTCAGCTTTGCGTTGGCCTGTGCCACCGCAAATTCCTCTTCCTCGCTCGCAGAGAGCCAAGTCAGATCTTCTGAAACTTTACCCTCGACAACCTTTCGGTATGGGGTTTCTAGAAATCCGAGTTCATTTAGTCGAGAATACGTAGTCATCGACGTAATGAGCCCGATATTTGGTCCTTCTGGAGTTTCAATGGGGCACATGCGACCATAGTGAGAATAGTGCACGTCCCGTACTTCAAACCCTGCTCGCTCACGAGTCAGTCCACCTGGCCCGAGAGCGCTCAACCGACGTTTATGTGTCAACTCAGAGAGCGGATTCGTCTGATCCATAAACTGACTGAGTTGTGAGCTTCCAAAGAAAGCCTGAATCACAGCGCTAACGGTGCGGGCGTTCACTAAGTCATCGATTGATATTCCGCCCTCATCACCGCTATTGATCGACATGCGCTCACGAACTAGTCGCGCCATCCGAGACAGGCCAACTGAAAACTGGTTCGCAATCAGTTCGCCAATGGAACGGACGCGTCGGTTTCCTAGATGATCGATATCGTCTGTGTATCCGCGACCTTCGTGAAGTTCGATGAGATATCGGAGGATTGCCACAAAGTCCGATGGGGCCAAAACGACCAAACCATCTTCCGGCATAGGGAAATCAAGCAACCGATATACATCCTTGAGACGGTGATTAACCTTATGCCGACCCACTAGACCCAGATCATACCGGGTGGGGTTAAAAAACAATCCATCAAGAGCAGTTCGCGCAGTCTCCAAATTTGGGGCCTCTCCCGGACGGACCAGTGAGTAGATCGAGTGTAATGCAGCTGCCTCACTGCCCGTAGGATCTTTAGCCAATGTGTTACGCAGAAGTGGAGACTCTCCGCGTGGACCACCTGTGAACACGAGGGCCTCTCGCGCTTTTTTGTTCTTTAGTTTCTCGAAGAGCTTTGCGTCAAAATGTGTACCCTTGTCAGCTAACACTTCACCTGTATCATTAGCGACAACGTCGGCGGCGAGTTGTGGACTAGAGGACCAATCGCGGCGCATAGCCAACTCTTCGTACGATCCGCGAAGTGGAACAAACGTGGCACTGGAGTAGACTTCTATTTGAGTAACACCAGCTCGCTCCAGCCGATCCATAGCATCTTCAGTTAACATGCTACCACGGCGGATGATGAACGCTTCCTCTTCCTTAAAAACGCTGACCGTTTCAATGCCAGCCTCTTCGAATCTTCGGATCAATTCTGCATCGACCACATCCCCTACACCGCCAATTATCTCAGAGGAACTTGGATCGAGGACACTTACAGCAAGCCAGCTCAGAGCCTCTGGATCAACTTCATATCCAGAAAGCTCCAGCAGTTCCGCTTCGGGCTCGTACTCTTCGTTGAGAATTGTTGTGGCAATCAAGGTTCCAGTGACTTCACGCCGTGCCACCGAATCACTGTCTGAAGATTCAACTACAACTTCTCGCCTCTTGTAAAACAAATCGAGAATGTCTACGTCGCGACCGTATCCGAACGCCCTTAGAAGAGCAGTAGCAGGAAACTTTTTCTTCTTGTCAATGTGGACGTGGATGACATCGTGAATGTCGAGTGTGAATTCCACCCACGACCCTCGGAACGGGATGATTCTTGAGGAGAATAGACGAGTACCATTGGGGTGGACGCTTTCCTCAAACACCACACCAGGTGACCGATGAAGTTGGCTGACGATTACACGTTCAGCACCGTTCACAACGAATGTACCTTGGCTGGTTAAAAGGGGCAGCTCTCCGAGATAAACTTCTTTCTCGACGATATCTCCAGGCCGCTTTTCCGGATCTTCACCTATTGTCTCGAAGGCGATGAGACGCAATCGCGCCTTGAGTGGTGCAGCGTAGGTCATATCTCTTTCGATGCACTCCTCTACACCATACTTGGGTTCACCAAGCGAATAACTGATAAACTCCAGTGAAAAATTCCCGTTCGCATCGCCAATTGGAAAAATTTCATTAAAGACACGTTCGAGACCGAGGTCACGTCGCACGTCGGCTAGCTCTTCTAACTGCAGTAGCCGATCGAACGCTTCCCGCTGAACATCAAGGAAGTGCGGCATGTCCATCATACGGTCCAGCTTCGCGAAAGAGACTGCGGGTCTGCCGTTAGTCGTCAAAATGTACC
Organism: uncultured Gemmatimonadota bacterium; assembly: GCA_913043255.1. Classification (GTDB taxonomy): domain Bacteria; phylum Gemmatimonadota; class Gemmatimonadetes; order Palauibacterales; family Palauibacteraceae; genus Palauibacter. The sequence continues at coordinate 749 of CAJWLK010000014.1, read as the reverse complement.
TCTCCTAAAAGCTCTCAAAGCGCAGGGGCATACCAGTATTATAGCCCGGGGGTGAGGTCCGTCCGATGAGGGACGTTCCGGGTGATTCACAGCACGACGTCAAGCTTCGTTCCTCTCCCCCAGTAACTTCGAGGTGAAGGTGCGAAAGGTCGAAATAGAGTGCGGTCATGCTCAGTAAAACCTCTACTTGAGCTCCACCGTAGCGCCTTGTTCCTCAAGCTTGGCTTTGGCTTCTTCCGCCTCTTCTTTGGTGACACCTTCCTTGACGGCTCCAGGTGCATTATCGACGACGTCCTTGGCCTCCTTGAGACCGAGACTTGTGACCTCGCGCACAACCTTGATCACTTGAATCTTCTTGTCGCCGATGGCCGTCAATACAACGTCAAACTCTGTCTGCTCCTCTTCAGCAGCAGCAGCAGGGCCAGCCGCCACCGCTACGGGCGCGGCTGCACTGACGCCAAATTTCTCTTCCATCTTGTCCTTCAGTTCGGCTGCCTCGAGAATCGTCAGCGAGCCAATTGTCTCTAAAAGATCATCAACTTTCGACATGTTATTCCGTTCCCTGGATCCTATGCGTACTTGACTTTGCCGCCTGTCATAGCAGCGGTCTCTAACTCAGGTTAATTCGTTCTCCTCAGCAGCCTCTTCGGCTACTTCCTCAACGGCTTCAGCCTCCGCAGCAACCTCTTCGGCCACTTCCTCAACGGCTTCAGCCTCCGCAGCAACCTCTTCGGCCACTTCCTCAACGG
>CAJWLK010000013.1 GCA_913043255.1 uncultured Gemmatimonadota bacterium | reverse complement strand
GTCGAAGACGGTCCCGCCCTCGATTGCCAGCCATCGTTCCTGGCTCTCGACCGGTGAAACACCGAGCAGCAGCACGAAAAGGGGTAATAAGTGTCGTGACATCTTCATAACTCGCCTCTAAGGACAGGATGGTTAATAGGTCTCTATTTTAGGTGTTGGAGCTACGGATGCGCGATGCCGAAGTGCCGGAGGTTGGTAAGTACGTAAGTTGTGCTTTGGGTGGCAATTCGTCTAGTTGGGTTGCATCCACTGAACAAGCGCGAGAATCTCGTTAATGTGATTCAAGCACGAACTCCCGATCTCCCAGGGGGTTTAAGGCAGGTTAAAGTTGAGAGATGAGTGATCTTTACGACTTTTTATTGGGTCGGAAGGTCAGCGAAGGAGAGTATTAATGGTGACAGCAGTCGTACTAATTGAGGCAGAAGGCGAGAAAATCAACACACTGGCAGAGCAGTTGGTTGCGATGGACGCAATCACGGAAGTTTTCTCAGTTGCTGGTCGGTATGATCTCGTGGCAATTGTACGTGTGCCTCAAAATGAGGATTTGGCGGACGTCGTAGGTGATGACATGAGACAGCTCGATGGAATTATGAAGACTGAAACCGTGATTGCGTTCCGAGTCTACTCACGCGAGGAAACTGAAAGGGTTTTTTCGATTGGATCGGATGGTTAAGACACGTTACCCATCATCTTTTCATATCTTCAGATAACTCACCAACGGAGGATCCATGCTCACTGCAAAGGCTCTGAATCGACACGTTTGTAGGCATATTCTGGTCCTAAGCCTTGCTGCAGGACTCGATGCTGTTCCGGTGCTAGCTGAGAATCGGCCACATCAGATGCTCGATGCTGAAATGATGGCGGGGCAGGATCCGGCTGGGATGATTGGTGCTCCGGACCGCGGCCCGAGTGAGGGCGCAGGACCGTATGATCGCCTAATCATCCGCGGAGTTACAGTCATCGATGGGACTGGAGCGCCCCCGATCGGCCCTATGGATATTGTAATCGAGGGCAATCGTATCGTTAGCGTTCAAGGGGTCGGCACCCCGAACGTGCCGATTGACCTGGATGGTCGACCAGACCTGAGTGTGGTTGGAAATGCCAACGCGGTTGTTCACGAAATCGATGCCACTGGCATGTTCGTTCTTCCGGGGTTCGTTGATTTGCACCTGCATACAGGAGGTGTTCCTAAGGCACCGCAGGCGGAATACACCTACAAGCTTTGGATGGCGCACGGGATCACGACAGGTCGTGGAGTGGGGTTTGGCCCGCATGATTGGACCATCCAAGAAAAGAACCGGAGTGCGGCGAATGAGACTGTCGCCCCGCGTATGTGGGTATACCCCTTCACCGGAGCTGGCGGTGAAGGATGGGGCGATCGCAACATCCATACTCCTGACGACGCTCGAGCATGGGTCCGCTATGTGAAAGAGACGGGAGGGGATGGCCTCAAGCTTGGGGCACACCGGCCAGAAATTATGGAGGCTCTTCTCGATGAGGCACAACGACTGGGTCTTGGTAGCACAGCACACCTAAACCAGATGGGTGTCGCTCAGATGAATGGGATTGATGCTGCCCGTCTTGGCCTTGGTACAATTACACACTTCTATGGTTTGTTCGAATCGCTCTATAACGGGCACGACGTTCAGCCGTGGCCATCCTGGGTAAACTACAATGATGAACAGCACCGTTTCAGCCAGGTGGCTCGTCAGGCAAACCTCATCCACGAGCGAGGCAGCTCCGAATGGAAAGCTTTTCTGGAAGAGTTACTCGAGCTGGATGTGACCCTGGATCCAACTATGTCGGCGTATCAGGCAAGTTGGGATGTGGACGCGCAGAAATACGCACCATGGCATGAGAAATACACGCTTCCCTCACTCTGGGATTTCTATGAAGCAAATCGTGAGGACCACGGTTCGTACTATTATGATTGGACCACATGGGAAGAAGTAGCTTGGAGAGATTTTCTTGAAGTATGGCACGACCTCTTGAACGACTACAAGAATATGGGAGGGCGCGTCACGGTCAGCTCAGATGCAGGCTACATCTACAACTTGATGGGTTTCTCGACGATCCAGGAAATGGAACTCCTCCAGCACGCTGGTTTTCACCCGCTTGAGATCATCCGTGGTGCGACGATGCATGCAGCCGAAACCCTATTTGAACCCACCGGTCGTCCGATTGAGTTTGGTGTGGTGCGCGCTGGCTTGCTCGCTGATCTCGTGATTGTCGAAGAAAATCCAATCCAAAACCTCAAAGTCCTTTACGGAACAGGTGCGAGGCGTCTGAACGATGAGACGGGTGAAGTTGAAAACGTCGGAGGGGTTGTTTACACGATCAAGGACGGAATTGTCTACGATGCGAAACAGCTGCTTGCCGATGTTGCCAAGATGGTCGAGGAACAGAAAAGGATTCGCGAAACAGCGACGGAACAAGGAGATAGCTGATCCAGAGCCGCGACCATTTTCAGAGGCCGGTACCCCAGGACTGTAGCGCACATCTTTCGGTCTAGTGTGTGCTCCGTTCACCTGGACTTAATGGAAGTTCTGTATCTATCTCTCCCTAAAGATCCATCACGCGCTCTATGTCGGGTGCAATTGGGTGAGGTTTCTGGAGGAATGAAATAGAGAGGAAGAGGAAGAGCGACACTACAAGCGCTGCAGCGCCGTGGTCGATCCCATAGGGGAGCCGGATTCCACCCAGTCGAAAACCGAAGTTGACGAGAAGGCTACTCGCGATAGCAATGTTAGCAGCCTGTGAGCTCGCACGTTTCCAGTTGAGTCCAATCGCGATAACAGGTACCAGTCCAGCCGCAAAAGTTCCCCACCCAAATGCGCCAAGTAGTGCAACGAGATCCCCCGAAAAAACTGCCACGAACGCTGCGGTGACAGCTAACAGTGCCGTTATAATACGAGCCCATTTGAGTTCGTTTGGTATCGATCGGCCACGAATTGCTTTCGGAATGTCATGGACGATTGCTGCAGTCCCAATGTTTAGGAACGAGTCGGCGGTAGACATGATCGCGGCCAAGAGCGCTGCGAATACTACGCCCGCCAAGATCGGGTTCGTGAACACTTGGAGAAAGTCGGGTGACGCTGCATCCGGTGTGCTAAGTGCCGGGTGGGCGCCAGTTATTACCAGGGCCCGCATGGCGATTCCGATCCCGATCCATAGAAGTGCAGTGATCCCGTATGCTAACACTCCAAGCGGGACCACATGACGTAAGTCGCTCACCCGTTTGATCATCATGTACTTCGTTATGATGTGAGGTTGACCGACCACCCCGAGACCAAAGATGAGGAACCACGAGAGGCCGCTTAGCATGCCAATTGTACCCCATGGGCCACCCGCTGCGCGGTCGTCCTGTGCTACGACTTGGGTGATTTCGGCCAACCCGCCATCAAATGTTCCGAGCACCGTGAAAAAAATCAGTACAGACGCAGCGATCATGATTGTGCCCTGGATCAGATCGGTATATACCGAGGCCACAATTCCGCCGGTGACCGAATAGAAAATCAGTACTGAGCAGGAGATGGCTACACACAGTCCCAGACTCGGGTTTGCCAGCACTTGTGCGTCCGCTAACACGCCCTGAAGAACGATGGACATGGCGAGAATCTGTGTTGCGAGATAGCCGAGGACTCCAAGCAAAATCACAATTGCCACCGAAACCCTAACGGACTCGGATCCATACCGGGCAGCAGCAATGTCAGGGAGTGAGACGCACTCGTGGAGTTCGGCTATCATCCGGATCCGCTTTGCCACGAGATTTATGACGATAATGTTTGAGATCACCGTTGAGGCGAGGATCCAGATTGAACTTGTTCCCATCGAGTACATAAGTCCGGGGCCACCCACGAACCCGAATCCGCTCATCGTACTCGAGAAAACCGCAAAGGCGGTGACAAAAATGCCGAGGTTACGGCCAGCCACAAAGAAGTCATTAGACGATTTAGTACGTCTCAGTGACCACAGGCCGATACCAATACACAGGGCGAGGTAGGCAAGCACGGCCAACAGTGTGATCAAGGCCCGATTACTCTCTAGTGCCTGCTGCACTAGTTGTTTTCTTCCGTAATATGATCAGACCGATAAGCCATGAGGATTTCATCGAACCGTGCCTGCTCTTCAGGTCCAAAATACGCTTGTTTGAACGCGTAGGTGAACATGAGGAGAGGAATCCACGGGTAGATAGAAACCCCATATACGAGCCAAGCTGTTGGTTCAGTAAAGCCTGCTACAATCGTGGTTTCCCCTTTCTCGTAGCCATCGTAAGCAATCATCAAGGCGATGAAGACCAATACGTACGAAATGGTCCACACGGAGATCGCGGTTCGGAGCCAATGTTGACTGTGGACACCAACCTGCATCATCACCCAAAGCATACCGATGATGAGCACTCCGACCGCATACCCAGTCCAGACTGGTGCCCCAAGAGTGCCGGCATCGATCCCCTGCTGCATGGGGGCAAACTTTGGATGTGCAACTGCGGTTTCTTGGCCGACGTTTGTCACCAGACCAGCGATGAGCAACACGAGGAGCATGGCCGCAAATACTAACAGCACACCCATTAATCGGTTGAGATTGTGTGTGGTTTGGACCGGGGCCTCCATGTTTAGGGAAGGGAAGAGTTTGTCATCTATTTTGCCACGGCGCGAGTGTTTATCGATTGTTTTAACTTCAGTGGCATGTCGAATTTAGCTAAGTGACTGGACTTCGGCGGTCGCTATTATGAGTTTCTGCGTCCCGGTCTACAGTAGAATTGATACCAAACATATACAGCGAGGTCTGGAAAATATCATGAGTTTACCAGTACGGATCGCCATCACGGGAGCCGCCGGCAATATCGGATACGCGCTTGCATTCAGGATTGCCGCCGGAGACATGTTCGGACCTGATCAGCCTGTCATCCTTCATCTTGTCGAAATTCCACCGGCTCTGGACGCATTAAGTGGCGTCACAATGGAACTCAACGACTGTGCCTTCCCTCTACTTCAAGAGATTGTAGCCACAGCGGACGCAAATGAGGGGTTTGAGGGAGTGGACTATGCCCTGTTGGTCGGAGCGAAACCGCGTGGACCAGGTATGGAACGCGGTGATCTCATCGCGGACAACGGAAAGATTTTTGGGCCACAAGGGAGAGCGATCAACGATAATGCGTCGCCTGGTGTTCGTGTGCTTGTGGTTGGAAACCCGGCCAACACAAACTGCCTGATTGCTGCTTCCAGTGCCCCGAACCTCGACCGTAATCAGTTTACGGCCATGACTCGGCTCGACCATAATCGCGCCATTAGCTGGCTAGCAGAGAAGACGCAAACCCATTCGACTCAAATTCGTCGTATGTCCATCTGGGGTAATCATTCCGCCACGCAGTACCCGGATCTCAGTAACTGCACGGTGAATGGGACTCTTGCGACAGAATTGGTGGATGAAACCTGGTGTCGCGAGAGCTTTATCCCCAAAGTCCAAAAGCGAGGGGCAGAGGTCATTCGGGCACGTGGCGCATCATCGGCTGCTTCTGCTGCGTCTGCGGCCATTGATCATGTCCGGACTTGGCTCCGTGGAACTACTGAGGGTGATTGGACGAGTATGGCGGTGGCATCTGACGGCAGCTACGGAGTTGAAGAAGGTATCGTCTACTCTTATCCGGTCACCTGTTCGAACGGCAGTTACTCAATCGTTCAAGATCTTGAAGTGAGCGAATTCAGCCGCGGATGCATGAATACGACAGAGGACGAACTCCGAGAAGAACGTGCCGCCGTCGAAGATTTACTGGAGTAGCCTTCAGGTCATCGAGTACTTGCGTTTCAGCGGTTCTTGGTAGAGTGAGACAAGACAGCTCGTGCCGCCGCCATTCCTGGGCGGGCGGTTAGACCGCCACCCGGGTGTGCGCTGGCACCGCAGAGATACAGGCCTTCTACAGGTGTTTGGTAGCGTCCCCATCCCGGTGCTGGTCGCATCATAAATATTTGATCCAGCGTCATCTCGCCTTGGTAGATATTCCCTTCAGTGAGTGCAAACTGGTCGGCCAGATCAGCCGGCGTGAGCACATGACAGTGAACGATTGCATCTCGCAAATTCGGTGCGTAGGTGCTGAGTGTATCAATCACCGAATCTCTAAGTACTGTTCGGCGACTCTCATCCCAATTGCCAGTTTTTAGCTTGAAGGGTGCGTACTGTACGACAGCCGAGAGGATGTGGTTTCCCTCCGGGGCCAGTGATGGGTCCAATGCAGTAGTGACTACGGCGTCCACATAGGGAGCCTTCGACGATTCGCCATACTTGGCGTCGTCGTATGCTCGTTCCAGGTACTCGATGCTCGGGGCGATGATGATAGAGGCTCCCTGTAAGACGGCGCTCTGCGTTCCATTTTCTTCGCCCCTCCCGAAAACCGGTGCATCGTCGAGAGCAAGGTGCACCTTCGCACAAACGCCACGATATTTGATATTTTTGACCGCGCGCACGAACTCCGGATTGAGCTCTGTTGGATCGATCAGACGGAGGAATGTCTGTGCTGGGTCAATACTTGAGACCACAACTCGTGCTTCAAGATCTTCTCCCGACTCGAGGCTGACCCCGGTCGCACATCTTTCTTTGATTCGGATTGAGGAGACAGGTGAAGAAAGCCGAACCTCGGCTCCGAACCTTACCGCCGCCTGCTGAAGTGCTGTGCCTAGCGCCCTCATGCCGCCGCGCAGTTGACTCCGGTGTCGCACTACGCCTCCTCCACCTACAAGGCTATGCAGAAGTAGGTATGCAGTGCCCGATGCCATAGGGCCTTGGCAGATTCCTGTGATCCCGCTTGTGGCGAGAGTCCCTTTGAGTGCATCGCTCTCGAACCATTCGTCCAGTAGTTCCTCTACTGTCATCGGGATAAGGCGCATTAGTTCAAGGGCATCTTGCCGACCAACACGACCCAGTCGGATGGCGAGGCGGGCGAGTTCCCAAAGATCACCCTTATTGGCTTTTGCCAGGCGGGGAGGCAGCGTTTCGTAAAGCACCTCAAGGACACGTGTTGCCAATGACATTGCCTCTAGGAACTCTGGCCACCGAGCCGCATCTCGGTCGGAGAACGGTTGGATGCTTTGTGCTGATTTGGCCGGCTCATGATGGAGAGTCAGTGTCCGACGACCATGTTGCGGTGAAACCAGGACAGGGTCGGGGCTCAGAATCTCGAGTTCTCCGCTCGAAAGTTGCAGATCTGATAAGACACGCTGATCGATCCCTGTGAAGCTGTGCGCACCAGTATCCACGTGATAGCCAGGCCATAGCTCTTCAGTTGCCGCACAACCTCCGGGGGTGGCACTCCGTTCAAGCACCACCGTTGAAAGGCCGCTCTTAGCCAGGTAGGCTGCGGTGACGAGCCCATTATGACCTGCCCCGATCACGATAGCGTCGTAGTTGTTCATCGTTTGAGATCCTTCAAGATCTCAAGGGCCGCATGCCGTCCTGGTGCCCCGCACACGCCGCCCCCTGGGTGCGTCCCTGAGCCGCACTGATAGAAATTTCGCACAGGGGTTCGGTATTGTGACCACGCCGTCGTCGGGCGGAAGAAAAAGAGTTGATTTAACGAAAGATCTCCATGGAAGATGTTACCCTCGGTGAGTCCCATTTCCTCCTGGAGATCTAGCGGGGTCATGACCTGACGGTGGAGGATCACGTCCTTAATGTTCGGTGCATATTCAGCCAGTGTATCGATTACCGTGTCACCAAAAGCTTCTCGCTGCGTATCAGTCCACCCACCTTTGAGGTGGAACGGAGCATATTGTACGAAGATCGACATTACGTGCCGGCCGGCAGGGGCCATACCTGGATCGATCATCGAAGGGATCACAATGTCGAGGTACGGGCGTCGAGAGAATGCACCGTACTTCGCGTCATCGTAAGCACGCTCCAGGTACTCGACGCTCGGGCTGACAGAAATTGCACCTCGGAGGTGTGGTCCTACACCGGGGAGGCATGTGAAGTCGGGAAGCTCGCTGAGGGAGAGATTGACTTTTCCAGACGAGCCACGGATCCGGTACTTACGGATTGAATCTAGGAAGTCGTCGGGAAGATCATTTGGCTCGAGCAACTTGAGGAAGGTCAACTTGGGGTCGAGGCCAGAGATAATAGTTTTTGCCCGAATCTCTTCCCCGCTTTCAAGAACTACTCCGACAGCGCGGCCATTTCGGGTCAACACGTGGTCTACCGCGGCCTCAGTTCGGATTTCAACACTGTGGCTTCGAGCTGCGGATGCGATGGACTCGGCAACCATTCCGTTTCCCCCCTTCGCAAAACCCCATGCGCGGAATGCGCCGTCAATCTCTCCTAAGTAGTGATGTAGAAGTACGTAGGCCGTGCCCGGTGATCTCGGTCCAAGAAACGTTCCGATGATTCCGCTTGCCGACATCGTAGCCTTAAGGACCTCGGACTCGAACCACTCATCAAGAAAATCAGCAGAGCTCATAGTCATGAGCTTGAACAGCGCATGGAACTGTGTTTCGGTAAGATTGCGGAGGTGGCCTCCGAGCTTAAGCATTGTGCGCAGATCACGTATGCTAGGCGAAATGGGGTTTGGTGGAATCATGCCGAGAATTGGTTTCACCGCCCACGCGAGTTGGTACATGAGCGTACCGAAGTCATCATATGCTTCGGCATCTTTCGGCGAGTGGCGGTAAAGATCACGGCGGGTTTGGTCGTGATCAGCCCACCTGCCGAGGTAGTCTCCGTTTGGTAGGGGTGTGATTGTGCTTTCCAACGGGAGGATCTCTAGCCCGTGTCGAGGGAGTTGAAGATCTCGAATGATTTCTGGCCTTAGTAGGCTGACAACGTATGAGGCAACAGAATATTTGTATCCAGGGAAAAGTTCCTCGGTGACGGTTGCTCCTCCCACGAGATGGCGGCGTTCAAGGACGAGCGTATTGAGGCCTGCCTTGCCGAGATAGGCGGCGTTTACGAGCCCATTGTGTCCCCCCCCGATGACGATCGCATCGTACTCTCGTGCTGTGGTCATGGGGTTCTTACCACATCAAATGTCGCCCGCTTGCGTGCGGGATTGAAAAACGGAGTTTTGGCGACCCGAGCGATTGCGGTTCGTCTTTGATGCTCGACTGTAATCTCTATCTTTAGTTCAGTTCCGATTTTCGCATACTTGGCTTGTAGATGGGCTAGGGCGAGGTATTTTTTGACCGTAGGAGACCAGCTGCGGCTCGTCGCGTAGCCGACCTGTTCTTCTTCCGCATACACAGGCACGCTCTCGCGCAGTGTCATTCCTGGGATCTGTGGGGGCAGGTCTACCTCAGCGTAGGCGTCTTCAAGTGATAACCAATCGATTTCAAGCCCTCTAAACTCCCACTCAGTAGGGCGGCTCTGTTCTTCGCGAAGTGCAGTCCGTCCAACGTAATTTCTTTTGTCGAGCGAAACTGTCCACCCCAGTCCGAGTTCAAATGGCGATGATTTTCGTGACTCGATCACTGCCCGATGAGCAGGCATATAGTCCACATCGATGAGTAAGAGCCCCGCCTCAACCCGCGCGATGTCTAGTGCGAGAAGCCCGGCTGGGGCTAGGCCGTGCTTCACTCCGTTCCGAAAGATCGTGTCCCAAAGTGGTACTGCGTCGCTTGCATCGACCCAGATCTCGTAGCCGAGATCTCCCGTATAGCCTGTCCGAGAGATGTGAACTGAAATTCCTTCAATCTGGGTCTGAATGACATGAAAATAGCGGAGTTCTGCAAGGGCTCCGTCTGTGATTTCGTTCAGAATGTTGAGGGAGCGTGGTCCCTGAAGTGCAAGTGCACCGACCTGTTCGGTTTCTTCCTTGATTTCGACCTTGAGTCCTTCAGCGTTTTCGTGCAGCCAGAGGAGTGTGGGCTCAGCAGAAGTGAGCCGGAAATCGGAGTCCGCGAGCCGATGCAGTGTCCCATCATCGCGAACTTTACCATCGGAATCACACCACGGGGTGTAGCAGACCTGTCCGACCGCGAGCTTCGTGATGTCTCGGGTGACGACTCGATCCGCTAGCGTCTCCGCATCGCTTCCACAGATCCGATATTTGTATAGGGGAGATATGTCGATGAGACCGGCAGCCGACCGTATCGCGTGATACTCATGTTCATGAGTAAGGTCATATGAACTGGCCGACACGAACCCCGACCAACGGCGCCAGTTTTTTCCTTGACACAGCGCTTGTGTACGTTCATGGAAGGGGGTCCCCTTAACGGCGGTTGGTGCGCCCGCGCCCGTTCGGTTCAATTTGGCCGCATTAGTTTGGCAAACCCAGTGCCACTAGCTCTCCAGGAACACCGCGCCCCCCCACCGCGACCACAATGAATTGACGTCCCTCATGCATATAAGTCATTGGTACGCCCGTCTGGTGGGAGGGGAGTTCGATCGCGGCTAGGATCTCGCCGGTTGTTTTGTTGTGTGCGCGGAATACACCGGTAATTGCTCGCGACATACTGCCACCACCAGTGCCCGCAAATAGTAGAGTGCTCGTGGCCAATAGGCCTGCCCGCTCTGGACGACCTGTGCGGGGGATCTCCACACCTTGAAGCGCCTGGTGTTCGCGAACGTATGACGGTGTGTCATCGTTTGCGATCATCCACACCTTTTGACCCGTCTTCATGTCGAGCGCCGTGATACGCCCCCAGGGCGGTTTGATAATTGGAAGCCCACGTGGCCCCCCTACGCCCCGTGACTGCCCTTGAACGTAGTCCATGTTGGAGAAATTGGGGTCGTTGACGAGCCCAATTGCTCGTGGGGCAGTGGCCGATGGTACGAACAGGAGTTGCATCTGCGGATCGAACGCAGCGCCCGGCCAGTTTGCGCCACCGAGACTGCCTGGCAGGACAAGTGTACCCTGTTTTCCATCTTCCTCAATTACAGAGGGGGGCGTGAACAACGGTCCTAACACCAGCTTTTCAGCGATCTGAAGTGCTTCCGCCTTTAGTTCTGGAGTGAAATCTATGAGGTCGTCCTCAGTTACCCCCTGAAGGTCGTAAGGTACGGGTAGGGTGGGGTAGGGCTGCGTTGGAGAATACCATTCTCCCGGAACATCACCTGCGGGTACAGGTCTTTCCACGATCGGCCACACCGGTTCACCGGTCGCACGATCGAAAACATACGTGAAGGCCTGCTTGGAGATCTGTGCAACCGCCTGCCTTTCTTGCCCATCCACTGTGATATCCATAAGGATTGGTGCGGCTGGAGGATCAAAATCCCAGATCCCATGGTGTACGGTCTGAAAGTGCCATACGACTTCACCTGTGCTCGCATCGAGGCACACTAGGCTTTGTGAATACAAGTTGTCACCAGGCCGGTGCCCGCCGTAGTAGTCGCCAGTGCCCGATTCTACAGGCAGATAGACGTACCCCAGTTCATGATCTGCTGTCATTGGAGTCCACACAGCCGCGTTTCCAGTGAACTGCCACGAATCTCCCTCCCACGTTTCGTGACCGAATTCTCCAGGCTGTGGAATCGTATGGAAGGTCCAGAGCAGATCACCCGTTATAGCATCAAACCCACGAACGTGTCCGGGCGGCATCTCCTTAGTAGGAGGGCGACCGCCCTGAGGGAGTGCTGCGCCAACCACTATGACTCCGTTGACAACCATTGCTGGTGAGCTTGATCCGATACGGTCGTTCACGAGATCCACAGGGCGGCCCAGGTTCTGCTTGAGGTCGACAATGCCTTTGTTGCCGAAGTTTGGATCTGGGATCCCTGTCTTCGCGTCCAACGATATCATCTGATATGCAGGCGTGATCAGGATTACTCGCCTGGTATCTCCATCTTCCCAATATGCGACCCCGCGCCCAGAATTGGGGCGCGGCGCACTTCGACCTCGTTCACCTTCGTCGAGCCGATATGTCCACAGGGTTTCGCCGGTGCCTGCATCGATGGCTACCACAGTCCGCCGATATCCTGCAGTGGTGTATAGGATACCGTCCACGTATAGCGGCGTAACCCGGTAGTACGCTTCGGGTCTTGGTCCGTAGTTGTGTGACTTCCACTGCCACAGGATCTCAAGCTCTGCGACGTTTGTTGCGTCGATCTGGTCGAGTGATGCGTAACGGGTCGATCCAGCGTCTCCAGCCCAATACCGCCATTCTCCGTCTGCGACACCCTGCTGTCCCAAGAGTGGACTGAACCACGATACTCCGGCGATCCCGGCAAGGATCACCGTTACAAATTGTAACGTGGTTCTTTGTCTGCGTGTCATCTTATAGCTCCTGAAGGTGCCGATATGCAGGGTCGGTGTGATCGCACGGACCATCCTCCTGATTCCCTCCCACGTTTCGTGATACAGTTAGCTACAACGCGCGGCAGGTCAACCGTGCCAACGGCCAGGTCGCCTTGTACCATTACGGCGATGTGGAAATTATAACGGATGGTTGATCCTTTGCTCGGTGCTCGCATATATAGCACGCCCTTAATCCGGGCGCTCGCGGTGGCTGTAGTGACTGCATGTGGTTCAGAAATTACTGAACCGACAAAATCACTTTGTGCTACCCGAAATGGAGTTGAAGTGTGTGTAGTGGGGGCTGCTCAATACAGCCCAGGGGATCTTGTTCGCTTCACCGTTCGAAATATGACTGGAGCTTCGATCTACAAGGATAACTGCTCTACCAAACTTGTAGGCAATACGGGTGGAGATGATGCTTTCGATGAAGTTTTCGATCCAACCTTACGCTGTGGGTCGAATGCCGGCGTACAGGATATTGTTGCGAATATGATCGAATTGGCGCCAAGCGAGGAAAATTCTGATAGCCTACAGTTGGTGTCGTTCGCCTTTCAGGGCTACTACCGAGTCAATGTTTGGATAGTGGATGCGGATGGAGCCTTGGCTTTCAATACGCCCGCCATATCAGGAATTTTTGATGTGTTCCCCTCTGCCAACTGACATCTGAACAAGGGTATACTTGCCGCTGTGTGGGTCTTGTAGCAGCACCTCTGATCTTTATATGCGCCCCGCTTCCCTAGGCTGATTGTGCCCCAGGCTCTTGTCCCACAGCAAGACGGCCGCCAACATCTTTGGGATCACCCATGCACCAGGAGTAATCATATGTCTTGCCGTTGGCTTTACCTTCTCATCGCGCTTTTCCCCGTGTCATCCATGTTTCCGCTCACTGCTCAGCAACGTGCTATGACAATTGTGGATCTGATTAATATGCCCGGGTTGGGTGATCCACAGATCTCGCCCGATGGTTCACAACTGCTTTTCGTCCAAACCGACCCGGATTGGGATGCAAACAGTACCATGTCGCACATCAGGCGTGTTAACCTCGATGGTACCGGTTCAGTCCAGTTGACGAATGGCGAAGGAGGAGAGTCAAACCCACGCTGGTCTCCAGATGGATCGCATGTCGCGTTTGTGGCCAACAGACACGATACCGAGCATGAACAGGTCTATCTTATGCCCACTGATGGAGGGGAAGCAGGCGTACTCACACAGCACCCGACACCGGTAGGAGCGATTGAGTGGTCGAGGGATGGAGAGTGGGTCTATTTCGTCGCTGTGGATGAGAAAACTGACTTCGAGAAGGCCCGCGAGGCGGTCAACGACAACGTTTTTCGATACGAGGAAGACCAGCGCCCAAACGGACTGTGGCGTGCTTCAGTGGAAAGCGGTGAAGCAGAGCGTGTAACAGAAAGCGGAACCATGGTGCGCGGCTACTCGCTATCACGCGATGGTACAGTGCTTCTCGTACAGTTGGCACCTACACCACTCTACGATGACATGCTCAACTCAGAGTTGTGGGTAATGGGGGTTGATGGTTCCGGAGCATCGCAGATAACCGACAATCATGTTGGCGAGAACAACGCAACATTGTCACCAGATAACCGTTTGGCTGTTTTTGTCGCGAACACAAATGATGAGTTGAATGACTTCTATTACAATCAGCGACTATTTGTTGTCCCTGTCGCTGGGGGTGATCCCGTATCAGTAGTGCCGCACGGAGATTTTGATGTAAACGCGGCGGCTTGGTCAGCCGACGGTGGATCAATCTACTTCCGAGCTAATACAGGAGTTCGGCAGCAGATCTACACTGTCCCTGCTGATGCGACCGATGCTGGTGCTGCGGTCGCTTTGACGGAAGGTGACCATGCAATTGGTGCCTGGGTTTTCGATGAAGCTTCCGAAACGCATGTATTCTCGATCAATAGCCCTACAAATGCGGGCGATTTCTGGGCATTGGCACAGGATGGTGGGAGCCCAAGCCAAGTTACTCACGTCTTTGATTATCTCGCTCAGATGTTTCATCTGCCGAAAATTGAGGCGGTCCAATACGCGGGCGAAGATGGGGTCGAAGTTGAAGGTCTCCTCTACTATCCGATCGACTACCGTGAGGGTACGCGGTACCCACTCGTAGTCCAAACACATGGTGGTCCACCATCTTCGGACAAGTTTTCTTTTCCGCGATCAAGCAATTACGAGTCAGTTCTCACTGCACGCGGTTGGTTCGTATTCAAACCCAATTACAGGGGATCGACCGGATACGGTGACGAGTTTCTGAGAAACATGATCGGGCACTATTTTGATCAGGCACACAAGGATGTTATGGCTGGTGTCGACCACATCATCGAACGTGGTTTAGTCGATGGCGATCGCATGGCAAAGATGGGTTGGAGTGCAGGCGGTCACATGACGAACAAAATCATCACACACACGGACCGTTTTAAGGCTGCAGCCTCGGGTGCGGGTGCGATCAACTGGTTGTCCATGTATGCCCAGTCAGATGTTCGTATTTACCGTACTCCGTGGTTTGGAGGGACGCCTTGGACGGAGGATGCACCCGTCGATCAATACCTGGCCGACTCGCCACTGTTCGATCTTCACAAGGTTACCACGCCGACAATCGTTCTGGTGGGCGAGAACGATAACCGCGTGCCTATGGCGCAGTCTGTTGAGCTTTTTCAAGGACTCAAGGCGAACGGTGTACCCACGCATCTATACGTGGCACCGAAACAGGGTCATGGTTGGAGAGAGCTCCAACAACGCCTATACAAGGGGAACGTTGAACTTGATTGGTTCTACCAGTGGGTGCTTGGTGAGGAGTACGATTGGGAACAGTCGCCTGTTCACCCAGACAAGAAGGAAACGGTAACTACGGCAGGGTGAGGTCAATGATGCGGGTGTGGGCCGTACCCCCTCCCTAGAACGAAAGCATACGCGTCAACTTGAGCGTCAAGCTTCGTCCGGGAGGGGTCCCGTCACCTGTCGTGAAGCGTTGCTCATTCCAAACGATGAAGAAATCGCTCAACGGTGCGTGGATGATATTAAAGCGAACGTTTGAATTGAAAGTTTGTTTCCCTGCGTCGACCTGAACGAGCGCATCGATGAACATATCCCGGTTGAACGAATAGTTTGTGCGGGAGGTCCACAATGTTCGAACAAAGCTGTCGTCAGGTTTGTCCAGTTTGGCGTCAGTACGCTGGACACCAATCGATGTCCGAAATGCATAAGATGGTTTGAAGTTCAGGGTGAAAGAGAACGTTTTTTGAGTTCCGCTCCATAACTCTCCCAGCGTCCCCCTCCAATTTAAAGAAAACATTCGACTTGCGTCCGTGCCACCGGTGAGTGCCCAGGCATTCCAGCTGTAAGAGCCGGCAGGAATTGGATCAATGCGTGAGTCTATGTTGAAGGGTTTGTCAATACGTTCAAATCGCGGATCGGCTTGGATTTGAACGTTGCCTCCATTGTTGAAAAAGAATGTGATTCCTGTATGAAGCCATTTGGCGAGGATGCGGTTGTTAAGATCTTCGTAGTAGTTCCACGTAACGTGTGGGTGAATCTCTCGCACACCCAGTTCCCGCATGAATGTGAACCGAGGTCGTACTCCCCAATCGAGGAAGTACTTGCGGAACCCAGTACGGCGGAAGAATCCGAGATCATTTTGGAAATCGGGTGTCATCTCCATGAACCCGAACTTGATGTGGTGAAAATTACCCTCGCGATTGAGTGAGGTTCGGAAAGCGTACCCGTTCCGTTCGGTCGAACGTGAAACCGGTTCGTCCGCATTTTCATCGTTGGGGTTTCGAGCATCGGACCATAGCTGGTAGATACTCCAGTCGATCTCTCCAGGAAAACGGATGTAGGCGTCAGCGCCGTACACACGGTTGAAGTCGTCAGCACCGCCAGCCGTTGCACGCCGAATCATGAACAACCCGCCGATATCAGAAGAACTAAAAACATTTTTTCGTGCGCGAAATACCCCCCAATTATTCCCCGGTGTGCCCTCGACGTCGCCGGTGCGCATGGTCATAAAGCCGACTTGGAATCCCCCCGCGTTTCCCGTGAGGCGTGCTCCTCCATGGATTGGCGTGGTGCGTCCGTCGTCCGTTAATCCGATTCGACGGCTGAAAAAAGGCAGAAGATCTTCGTCCGGCCGGATACTCGTCGATGCGCGCGTGTTTCGGGCCGCGTCTCCCATGTAGAAAACGCCTGAGTTTTCAAGGAAAAACTGGCGCTTTTCTGGGAAGAAAAGACTGAACTGTGTCAGGTTGACCCTCTGTTGGTCAGCTTCGACCTGAGCGAAGTCAGGATTGACGGTCAGATCGAGCGCTAGACTCCTCGTTACACCCCATTTGACGTCAACGCCGGCCTGAAGGTTTTCAGAAAACTCGGTTCCGCCGGTTTCACGCACGGTGTTAGCGAGCGCAAAGGGGGTGACGCGGAGATCACGGCTACCCGCGTCCGCTTCTGGCAACCCTGTGAGGGTACCTGCTAGCGAGAGTCGAGTGAGACCGTACGCGCGCGGGACAGGGGCCCAAAAGGCGAGCTCGTTGTTACGTCGTATTCGGCGACTGAAGTTGATTCCCCATACGCCATTTCCCTTCGCTGTTCGGATAGCCCGAAACGGAATTTCCATCTCGACCGTCCAGCCGTTATCCACGCGTCGCGTCTCGACGCGCCAGATCGCGTCCCAGTTTGCATTGACCTCTCTACCTTCGTTCGAGATTTGCCTGTCTCCACGAGCTCCAGCTGGGTTAGTCATGAAAACGTACCCGTTCCGACGGTCGTGGAACGTATCTAGGATGACCGAAAAGACGTCTTGGGCCCGTTCGCTGAAATCTTTTCGGATGTCGTTTACGACCAAGTTGTCTGGTTTTGAGTCGTAGAGGTGGGCAGCGACGTAGAGGTTCCCATCACCGTACGCGATCCAAACGTTCGTGCGCTCAGTCGCCCGTTGACCCTCACGGGGTTCAGCCTGGATGAAATTCGTAACGGGAGTCGCCTGCCAAACTGACTCGTCGAGTACGCCATCGAGATGGACAGGGGCTGAAGCGTGCTGAGCCATGATTTCTGGGCGGGGAAGGGCCGTTACGTCTTCGATCAATCCGGCACCGGCTGGAACTCGATCTTGTCCTATGGCATGTGTTGTGCTCATGAGGGTCAAGAAGACGAATTGTAGATATGTGATTGTAATTACGCGCCAGATCATGCATCTCTCCATAACGCACAGTATGCGCCGGGTCGCCGCGAATCCTAAAGGATCATGAGAAATTTGCACCGCCAAGTAAACGCGGCTGGTGTTTAGGAGACCTGACGAGACTGCTCTCAGGTGTGGGAGAGCACGGCAGCATGCCGTTCGATCTCTATGGCCAGAGACTTGGTGTCGGCGAGTACTGCCCTCTCATCAATGGTCAACAACTTTCGATCCCTCATGACAAACGTTCCATCGATGATTACGGAGCGTACATCGTCGCGACCCGCCGAGTAAACTAGGTGGGCATACGGATCGTACATCGGCGCTAGGTGTGGTCGATTCAGATCGATGAGAATGAGATCTGCACGATGATTTTTCTGGATTCTGCCTGTGACGCCCCCTAGGCCAAGCGCTGCTGCCCCTACGGTTGTTACCATCCGAATGATGTCACGTGCCGGAGTGAGAACTGGATCGCGGTGTACTCCGCGCTGAAGGAGTCCTGCGAACCTCATTGCTGTCCACATGTCGAGATCGTTTGAACTCACCGGACCATCTGTGCCGACTAGAACTGGAATGCCCGCGTCAAGCATTCGTGCTACGGGTGCGATGCCGGATCCAAGTTTTAGATTTGATAAGGGGTTGTGCAGCACGGAGGCTCCCGTGCGTGCTAAGCGCCGAAAGTCATCATCCGTCAGATGAACACAATGGGCCAACAGCGAAGAACTGTCGAGAACACCAATCTCCTCCAAGTGTGCAACGGGAGTCCGATTGAATTTTTCGAGTGTTGCAGTCACTTCCGTTGTCGTCTCGGAGCAGTGGGTGTGGAAGAGTGCCCCGAAATCGGTTGCTAATGTATGTGCGGCCCTCATCATCTCGGGCGACACTGTGAGATGGTTATGCGGTTGAACACACGGCCCGATCAGAGGTGAATTTTGGTACCTTGTGAGCCAGTGTTCCCCGGTGACGATACGGTCTTCGTTCGAAATTTCGTCGGCGGAATCGAAATCGAAGAATATTGGCCCCGTGACGAGCCGGAATCCCGCCTCGATCGCCGAGTCCGCCCCGGCTTCCGGAAACCAAAACATATCAAGTGCACATGTGGTCCCAGATCGAATCATCTCAGCTAGTGCGAGCCGGGCACCTAGTGCAACATGTTCGTAGCTGACGAATTCACGTTCTGAGGCCCACAAACGCTCCAACCATGGTTCGAGAGGCAGGTCCTCTACTAGGCTCCGAAATAGCGAGTCGCCCATGTGGACATGGCCATTTATGAGCCCTGGCATAAGGAGTTGTCCGGATGCTGTGATCGTCTCGGTGGCGGCTTGGCTCTCAAATTCGGTGCGCTTTCCAACCGCCACAATTTCACCCTCGTGGATGGCGACGGCCCCGTCCTCGATAAGCCGTTCGTTTTTGTCCATCGTGACAATGAGCGGACCGAGTATCAACAAATCTACATCGTGCAAGCACCTCTCCCGGAAGCGTTAGGGTGAGTTTTCGTAATGCATTTACGTTATGGAAGATCCGCACTTCGTTTTGATTCGTGCTCTCCGCGGCTTGTGACCCTGCTTAACCTCGATTTTGGAACCCGGTTCAGGCTTGGAGATTGGTCTTTGTGAGGTAAGCGAAAAGCGAATCCGCCACCAATAAACCAGTCTTCGGCAGTTTCGTTGAGGCCGACTCCGACATTGACATCAAACTGGAGGGCATCAGAAGCGAGGAACGTGAATCCACCATCAAGACTATGGCTTGCACCGAGACTTTCTGTGAGCCCAAAAGCACCAAAGCTCTCAATGAATGCGCCGAAACGATTGGATAAACTCACCCCAAGAGCGATCGTGTAGGGTGCTTTCATCTTCGTTCTGATATCCTCAACACCTATATTGTAGCCCAGCGATAATCGTTCCCCGAGTGAGTGTGCAACGAGCAGCCGGAAAGATGGGTCAACATATTGGTTGCTGAAATCACTCTGGCCCATTGGAATTGAGATGTCTCCCAAGAAGGCCACCTGACCGCCTGACCATCCTCCCAATTCATACTTGAAACCGATCTCGGCGTCTCCAGTTTCGGAGGTGTCAGTATTTTGCTGGGACTCACCCGTCGCGAACTGGTTTTCGAATACGAAACCGGAAAATCCCAGACGAACTTCGAGGCCGTGCCCCATCCCCACACGCAAAAGAGTCTCAGGCAGGGAGTGGATCTCTTGCGTTTCGTTTCCATTCTCTTCGCGAGTAAATACCCACCCTAACTCGAGTTGAATAAAGCCAGCAGGTACTGATTCAGCGGATTCTGTCTGGTCTGGTCGATCCGTGACAATTGATCCCGGGTCCTGTGCTACTACAGGCACAGGATCAAGCGGTCCTACTAGAACCATAAAGAGGAGAAGGATGGTGGGTCGCAGGTGCGCAAAAAAACCGTCGTAGACGGCGATCGTGTTCATGTAGAGCAAATATTTAGTCTAGGCTAAATATTTCGCAAGGCTTTGGAATTTAGGGATTAACTGTTGTGTGCGTGTCAAACATGCTTCTGTAAATGACCCCGGCTGGACTCGAACCAGCGGCCTCGGGATTAGGAATCCCGCGCTCTATCCACCTGAGCTACGGGGCCGACGATCGTGTGTCTTTGCTTGATATTACCAACTTAATGGGTGCCGACTCAATGGCGTTTATGAAAGTCTGTCAGTAAGCATATGCCGTACTCGGGCGGTAGCCACTGAGGGTTCGAACGCTTAAGGATATTGTATTGATCCGAGATGAGGTGGCCACTAGTCTTTATTCTTGGGAAGCAGTCACCTGTCATGCGGCTCAGGTGCTTTAAACGGATTTTGACAAGCAGTGTTCTGAGCCGACTAATGACAGCATCCAGTTACGCGATCGATGCGTCTCCGCCTGAGCGAATCGGTGTTTGGAGTCACGAGGCCGACAGCTATGGGGCCATTTGACCCCGAATCTGTCCTGCCTGCGTCTTGGTGTCGTCGCCCTGCTGAGAAGGTACATCATGCGCTACACTCTTCGGTCCCACATGCTATCCTCTGCTGTCTTCGTTTTTATGGCCCTCTGTACAGAACTTCATATCGCAACGCATGCAGCTGCCCAAGGCATCAATCCAGCACAGTATGCGAAACTCGATTACCGGTTTATTGGGCCCGAGGGGAATCGGGTAATCTCCGTGGCCGGAATTCCGGGCGACCCGAGGGTCTATTATGCCGGTTCAGCCTCTGGCGGAATATTCAAGAGCACTGACGGGGGAACACACTGGGAACCAATCTTTGACGACCAGTCGGTATCGTCCATCGGTTCGTTGGCTGTGGCACTATCGGATCCCAATGTGATTTGGGCGGGCACCGGAGAGACCTCTATCCGTTCCAACGTTTCGATTGGCAACGGTATCTATAAGAGCACCGACAGTGGAGCAGCTTGGCAACACATGGGGTTGGAGGACACCGGACGAATCGGAAGGGTAATCATCCACCCCACTAATTCAGATGTGGTCTATGCTGCGGCACAGGGACATAGCTACGGTCCTCAACAGGAACGAGGAGTGTATAGAACCAGGGACGGTGGTGGGACGTGGGAACGGGTCCTGTTTGTAGATGAGGAATGTGGTGCTTCAGACATTGCGATGGACCCCACTAACCCTCGGATCTTGTTTGCTGGTATGTGGGCACTTGAGATCCAGACTTGGGGGTTTACAAGCGGAGGCTCTTGCAGTGGCCTCTGGGTCTCACGAGATGGCGGTGATACTTGGGTTGAACTTACTCGCCCAGTTAAGGAGGGTGGTGCGCCAGGTCTCCCACACAAGCCACTGGGTAAAATCGCGGTGGCAGTGGCCCCATCGGACCCAGCCCGCATTTATGCGTTGATAGAAACTGGTGACGGTGTTCCTTGGAAACATGGTGAAACTGACACGGGTGAGTTGTGGCGATCTGACGATGGGGGTGATACCTGGGCGGTCGTGAGTCACGACCGCAGCCTTTCCGGGCGCTCTGTCTACTACTCCCGTGTAGTCGTGAGCCCCGAAGATGCCGATGAGGCTTACTTCATGTCGACCGTCAATACGAAGACGACAGATGGAGGTGAGTCGACAACCGATATGTGGTACGATCCCGAACGGCCGTTGGGTGACAACCACGATAAATGGATCGATCCGACCAATGGTGATCGGATGATCGTCGCTAACGATGGTGGTCTCGCGATTTCAGTCACACGTGGAAAATCTTGGCACCGAATCTACCTCCCTAATGCCCAAATGTACCACGTAGCTGTGGATAACCAGATTCCTTACTACGTCTATGGGAACCGACAAGATGGACCTTCAGTGCGGGGACCGAGCAATAGCCTACTTCAGCCCGCCGCCGGCATGTTGTTCAATGGTATTCCAAAGGCAATGTGGCATGCGGTTGGTGGAGGTGAGAGCGGTTTCGCAGTACCTGACCCAATAGACCCAGACATTATTTGGGCCACAGCCAGTGGTTCTGGTGCAGTTGGTGGTATCGTAGATCGTTTCAATGAGAGAACACGTCAGTTTAGGAGGGTCGAGGTTTGGCCAGAGAGCACCAGCGGCCACTCTGCGGGTGAGGTCAAGTACCGCTTTAACTGGACTTTTCCCATCCTAATCTCACCGCACGATCGAAACACGGTCTATGTGGCTAGCCAAGTCGTGCATCGGACCACCGACGGAGGATATAGCTGGCAGGCGGTTAGCCCCGATCTGAGTACTAATGACAAGAGTAAACAGCAGCCCTCCGGTGGTCTTACTCCGCATAACATTGGGGTGGAGTATTGCTGTGTGGTGTTCGCCTTAGATGAATCGCCGCTTGAAAAAGGTCTGATTTGGGCGGGCAGTAATGATGGTTTGGTACACGTAACCCGAGATGGGGGACAGACTTGGAAAAACGTCACCGATAACATTCCCGATCTCCCGGATTGGGGCACCGTGAGTAACATTGATGCTTCCGCACACGAGGCGGGTAAGGCTTATATTACGGTTGATTTTCATCAAGTGAATGACCGACGCCCATATGTCTATAAAACGGTCGACTATGGGCAAAATTGGACAAAAATTGTCTCGGGGATTCCCGAGAGTCCCTTAAGCTACGCCCACTGTGTTAGAGAAGATCCAGTGCGACCCGGTTTACTCTACCTCGGAACCGAGAATGCGCTTTACGTGTCCTTTGACGATGGGGTGAATTGGCAGCCTTTTCAGAACAATCTTCCACCCGCACCAGTTCACTGGATCGAAGTCCAGGAGCACTTCAATGATCTAGTGGTAGGCACATATGGGCGGGGTTTCTGGATCATGGATGATCTCACGCCACTCCAGCAATTCGAGGAGGTATTACAGGAGGGCAATGCACACCTATTTAAACCACGGGCTGCCTACCGGTTCCGACCAATAACACGTCCGATGAGCTCCTCTTATTTTGCCGCCTACGATCCCACAGCTGGAGAAAATCCACCCTATGGCGCTTCGATCAACTACTGGCTTGATCGTGAACCTGAAGAAACAGTTAGCGTAGAAATTCTTGACGGAAATGGCACGGTAGTTCGTACGCTAAGGGGGCCCGGAAAGATAGGTTTTAACCGGGTTTGGTGGGACCTTCAGAGTGAACTCTCGAGCGAGATTCGTCTGCGTACCTCCCCCCCTTACGCGCCTGAAGTTGAGCTAGGCCCCGAAAGGTGGCGCCCGTTCCCGGGAGATGGGCGCCTATCCGTAGTGGTTCCCCCTGGCACTTATATGGTGCGGTTGTCGGTGGACGATCAGGAATTCATAGAGGAACTAGAAGTTCGCAAGGATCCTGCTACCGAAGGGACTCAGGCCGATATCGAATCGCAGGTAGAGTTACTGTTCGATATTCGTGCTGATCTTGAAGTGGTGGCAGACATGATCAACGAAATAGAGTCGATCCGTCGTCAACTTTACGATCTAGTCGAACTTCTTGGAAACGATGAGGGTATGCTCGACCTCCGGGTTGCCGCTACTAATCTCGGCGAGCAGTTCATCGAAGTGGAACAGAAACTCTTCCAGTTAAAGGTCACAGGGGAAGGGGACGGTGGCCGTTGGCCTGCCCAACTAGCGACCAAACTAACCTACTTGGCGAGTAGTGTGGCACATGCTGATTTCGCACCCACCACTCAGGCTTTGGCTGTATATGAGGAGCTCAATGAGGAAATTAGCACCCTACGATTGAAACTGGATGAAGTGGTGTCGACTAACCTGGCCGCTTTCAACCAAAAACTGGGAGAGCAAAACATAGGCAACATTATTGCCAGAGTGCGTAGCCCACGTATTCCGTGAATCTGCTCACCTGTCTACGGGAGGTTTAAGATGAAGGGTTGGCTTATTGGTGGCTTTCTAATGGCAATTGCTCTGCCAGTGGGAGCCCAAACCTTGGCGGTAACAGGCGCCACAATCATCGATGGCACTGGCGAATCGTTCAAGGAGGGCGTGCTCCTTATCGAAGATGGTCGAATCGCGGCCGTCGGATCATTGGGTAGTGTGAGGATACCCGAATCGGCTGTACGTATCGATGCGCAAGGAAAATACGTTATCCCCGGGTTGATGGATGCGAACCTCCATTTATACCTCAATCTCGATCTGGAAACCCTCATAAAGTACGAGGATCGGTATCATGAGATCATCCTTGAAGCGGCTCAGATCACTTTAAAGACGGGCCAAACAACTGTGTTTGACACGTGGGGGCCACGTGCTGCCCTTGAGAGGGCTCGGGACATGATCGATGCTGGTCAAGCGCCGGGGAGTCGTATCTACTTCGCTGGAAATATCATTGGGTTTAGCGGACCGTTATCAGCCGACTTCCGAGCCCAATTTGCGCCACATGTCAGCAAAGCATTCGTAAAGCGTATCAATGCGACTTGGGAGGAAAGGACGGGGCGAGAGTTGCTCTGGATGTCTCCCGACTCTGTGCGCTCGATCATGCGTGAGTATGCCGCTCGAGGTATGGATTTTCTTAAGTATGGGGCCAGTGGTCACGTAGACATGAATTTTGTTTCTTTTTCACCACGTGTTCAGAAAGTGATTGTTGAGGAAGGTCACCGCGCCGGCATTACGGTTCAAACTCATACGACATCTGTTGAGAGCCTCGACATGGCAATCGAAGCGGGTGTCGACATCATTACACACTGTGGCATCTCTGGCCCTACTACGCCCATCCCGATGGAAACGATTCAGAAGATGGTCGACCGAGACATCGCGTGCTCGATTTTGCCGATCACTCGAAGTCGTATGGACGCTTTGGAAAAGGATGCTCCGAACGCGACGCTGACGCCGTACATGAAGATCGGCGAAGTGAATCGTACCAATATGATCAAGGCTGGTGTGACACTATTGGTATCAACTGATGCGGGTATCGAGAATCCAGTTCTGCGCGCGGAATCGGCAACGCTGGCTGCTGACACTGTCGATGCAAGAACCAAGCTTGGAGAGGGGCACTTCAACGCATTGGTTGCGCTCGAGGAGATGGGCATGGAACCGATGGAGATCCTGAAATCAGCGACCAGTCATGTAGCCCGAGCTTACAAGATGGATGGGGAGTTTGGAACGTTGGAAGTTGGAAAAATCGCTGATTTAGTGGTGCTCGACGCAAACCCGCTGGAGGATGCTCGAAACTACCGAAGCATCCATTTGGTGGTCAAAGATGGGCAGGTTGTTGACCTTGATGCACTCCCTGTTGCGCCAATAATCAGTTCTATGGTGGTGCCCAATTAGAACTACGACGGGTGTCTTTCAATGCTTATGTGAAGCGGATGACCAGTGATTTGATCGACTTGTCCGGGAGAATAACTATGAACAAACGATACATCTGTTGGTTCCTAACTGTCACAACTTTGGCCGGGTGTGCGGAAGAGGTGCCTCCGGCCACTGCGGGTGGACCAACTCCAGTAAGCGTCGACGCGATCTTTGCAGAGTTTAATAGTCCTGGCTCGCCCGGCTGTGTGCTCGGGGTCTATCAGGACGGAGCAATCTCGTACAGTAAAGGATACGGTATGGCCAACCTCGATTGGGACATCCCAATCGACCCATCTACCGTATTTTACGTGGGTTCCGTTTCAAAGCAGTTTGTCGCGACCAGTATCGCGCTCCTCGCACGAGGTGGGGCACTTTCTCTTGATGACGATATTCGGCAGTACCTGCCAGAACTCCCCGAGTATTCGTCGCCGGTAACGATCCGACATCTTGTTCACCACACTGGGGGCATGCGCGATCTATACCGTGCGCAACGCGAAAGCGGACTAGACATGTTTACTCCGCTATCGGAGGAAGAGGCCATTCAGGTCTTGGCCAACATGCCCTTGGATTTTGAGCCTGGTGAGCAGTTCTCCTACAGCAACGGCGGGTACTTTTTGCTCACCCAAATCGTGGAGCGCGTGAGTGGGATGAGTTTTAGGGAATTTTCTCATGCTAACATTTTTGAACCCCTAGGCATGGGAGACTCACACTTCCACGATGATGCGGGGCATATCGTGAAGGGCCGCGCAATGAGCTACGAGGCTGATGAAGAGACTGGTGAAGCAAGACAGAACTACATCTCTACCTTCAACCGGGTCGGCCCAGGCGGTCTTTACACAACGATTGGTGATCTTGTTAAATGGGACCAAAACTTCTACGAAAATGGCGTCGGTGGTCCCGGTTTCACGGAATACATGTTAACACCAGGTAAGCTCAACGATGGCGAGGTCGCCGCGCTAGATACGGGGGCATATGCCTTCGGGCTCATGAATATGGACTATCGAGGGCAAAGCGTGGTCGACCATTCCGGAGGCATGATGGGCTTTAGAGCTGATCTGCTCCGTTTCCCGGAAACGCACTTCTCTGTTGCGGTCCTCTGTAACTCATCCAACATCAACCCGAGCGAGCTTACGCGTCGAGTCGCGGACCTCTACCTGTCCGACATATTGGATCAAGAAGACTCTGCAGAATGAATTTGCAGGTTTTTGAGAATAGGAGAAGAATCTTGAATAGTCGACCCATCCACATGGTTATCAGTGCTTTCCTGGGAGGGCTTTTGATCGCGGTGGCTTGGTCCCCCGCGATGGCACAGGTCCAGCAACGATTTGGTGTGCGTACGCCTCTTCGCGACGGAGTTGAATTGGTGTCCGATCTGTGGCTCCCTGAAACACCTGGTCGTTACCCCACCGTACTCGTGAGAACCCCTTACCTCAAGGCAAAAGAACGTTGGGTGAATCTTGGACACACTTTTGCGCGAGAAGGCTATGCTTTCATAGTGCAGGATGTGCGAGGTCGTGGCGATTCTGAAGGTGAGTTCGACTTCTTTTTCGCGGATGGAGAGGACGGTTTCGATACGATTGAGTGGATCGGTGAGCAGAATTGGTCCAACGGTCAGGTTGGGATGATGGGAGGATCATATCGAGCTACGGTCCAGTGGCTCGCCGCGCGAGAACGTCCTACTCCACTTGTTTGCCTTTTCCCTCAAGCTGCCGCGGGTCGGTATTTCGATGAACTCCCTTACATGGGAGGGGCGTTCCTGATGGAATGGGCCTTGGACTGGATGAATGGTACGGCGGGGCGAATTGGGCAGGGAGCGAACGCTGGCCGCACGGATTGGGACAAAGTTTACGCGCATCGGCCCTTGATCACGATGGATTCGGTAATGGGGAGAGCGATTCCTCTTTACCGAGATGCGTTGACCCATAGCACGGCTGACGAGTATTGGCAGCGCATTCTTTTCTCTTCGAGCGACTTCGCGGAAATGGATATCCCAGCATTAACAGTGACTGGTTGGTTCGATGCCGATCAGCCCGGTGCTGTGCACTATTGGGAGGGAATGCGAGCATACTCTCCCGCGCGTGATCAGCAGTACTTTTTGTCGGGGCCATGGAATCACGGAGAGACTAGAACGGGTGGGAGTCCAACGATTGGTCAACTGGAGCGCACTAGTCGGTCAATGGTCGACATCGACGCCCTGGCACTTTCGTGGTTCAATCACTGCCTAAAGCAGGAGCCCCAGACTTTCGATTTTCCACGAGCGCGCGTGTTTCTCACCGGAACAAATGAGTGGCGAGATCTGGCCGACTATCCCCCACCCAATATGGAGCAGCGCAGGCTATACCTGCACAGTAATGGTCATGCAAACACTCTTTATGGAGATGGTACTCTGACGTGGAATGAACCCGCAGATGAGCCGTCTGATGGCTATCTCTACAACCCACGACACCCCGTTCCATCTGGTCCTGCCCAAGTCGGCGAAGACCAACGGGTGGTGCAGCGTCGGGATGACGTATTGGTATACACGACAGAGGTGCTCGAAGCTCCTTTGAGCATGCTTGGGAGGGTTTGGGTGGTGATTCATGCTTCTACCGATGCCCGAGACACCGATTTCGTTGCAAAACTCACCGATGTCTACCCCGATGGTCGGGCTCTTCTACTTGGAACCTGGCCTGCGGGTGTAATCCGAGCGCGCTACCGAGAGGGACGAGATCGAGAGGTGTTAGTGACCCCGGGAGAGGTTGAAGAATACCGTATCGAATTATTTGATATGGGGCATACGTTTTTGCCGGGGCACCGAGTACGGATTGAGATCACGTCAAGTGCACACCCGTTTATTAATCCGAATCAGAATACAGGTAATCCTGTAGCGACTGACGTCGAGTGGAGAGACGCTCAACAGATCATTTACCATGACCAAGAGCGACCATCGTACGTTCTGCTTCCAGTGTTGCCCGAGGGCTGAAGTTGCCCGACTTATTTGGGGTTCACTTGGTGCGGCCGTATGGGCAGGACGACCTGTTTTCTGAAAACTAAGGGCTCGTCTTACCAGAAGCAGCGTTACAAAAAATTGTTAGAGCTTCGGAAATGTCGTCATCTGTAATATGCAGATGCGGAACCGCTCGTACGTCCGTGGAGTTATAGGTGTTCACCGCGACGCCCATCTGCGCACATCGATCCATGAACTCCGGTGCCGGAACATCCATCGAACGGAAACGCACGATGTTTGTCTCCACTCCATCGAGATCGATCTCGATGCCGGGTAACTCAGCGAGGCCTTGAGCAAGAATCCGGGCTCGCCGGTGATCCTCGATCAGCCGCTCGCGGTTGTGCTCGAGTGCGAACACCGCACCGGCTGCCATCATTCCCGCCTGACGAAATCCGCCGCCATAGAGTTGTTTGAAGCGCCGCGCATGTTCGATGAAGTCTGCGGAACCAGCGAGCGCCGATCCTAGTGGCGCACCAAGCCCCTTCGAGAAGCACACGTTGATACTGTCGAAGCCCGCCGCGTACTCAGCTTCAGGGATGCCCGTTGCCACCGTCGCATGCCACAGTCGTGCTCCATCTAGGTGGGTTGCTAGGCCAGCGGTCTTAGCTTCCTTGAGCATATTTTGTTGGCGTTCGAGCGGCCAAACGGTTCCCCCAGCACCATTATGAGTATTCTCCGCACAAACCAAGCGAATAGGTGAAAAATGTCGCTTACGAACCTTACTCATCTCGATTGGTAGGGCGGCCCGTAGAGTCTCCGCATCGAACGTGCCCCGCTCACCAGAAAGAGGTTGAATCACAACGCCCGAGATAGTAGAAGGGGCTCCTGCTTCTCCATACCAGATATGTGCACCGGGACCCACGAGCACGGCATCACTTGGTTGCGTATGCGTCCGAATTGCCAGTTGGTTACTCATCGTTCCGGTAGGCACGTACATCGCAGCTTCTTTGCCCAAGATCTCGGCAGTTTTTGCTTCTAGTTCTAAGACCGTGGGGTCGTCACCATAAGCGTCGTCGCCAACTGGGGAGGCTGCGATCGCCGCCCGCATCTCATCGGTCGGTTGTGTGACCGTATCGCTCCGGAGATCGATCATGAGTCAAAGTCTCGAATTGCCGCAGCTTGTTCTTCCGTAAGTCCCATTACCAAGACATGAAGAAGGTCCACCATTTTCTCATAATCGGTAAGCTCGACTACGCCTAGTTGACTGTGTGCATATCGTGTGGTGATGCCAAGATTGATTGCTGGAATCCCTCTTCCTGATCGTTGAAGTACGGACGCGTCTTCTCCATATCCGCTCACGGACTCAAACTGGTAGTCAATCCCGTTCCTATCGGCAACTTCCATGATCCACTCGATAAGCTTCTGATTCGGGAGCATACTTCCGTCGAAAACGAAGAGTGAGGGCCCGCCGCCGAGTTGACCCTGCGCTTCTTTGGGTGATGTTAAAAGCGGAAAATCCGAAGCGACCCCAATCTCCAGGTTGAGTACGATATCGGGTTTCAGGCTCTCATATACGACCGATGCCCCACGTCGCCCAGAGATCTCCTCCTGCGTGGTTGCGGCTACTACGACGGTGTTGGGGTGTGATCGATCCTGGAGTCGCTGTAGGACTTCGGTAATAGCTGCGAGCCCGGCACGGTCATCCCATGCCTTCGCTAAATAACGGCCGGTGCCGTTCAGATCACGAAAATCCGCGTCGTACGTGATGGGCAGCCCCGGACGAATCCCAAAGATATCCTCTGCCTCTAATCGGCTGCGCGCCCCGATATCAAGAAATACGTCACGCAGTTCGACCATTTGATTTCGTTCGTCGCCCTGGAACGAATGACCGGATTTCATCCCGGTGTAACCGATAACGGGTCCCTTGGGTGTCATGATCTTCATCTGTTGAGTCAGTATGCTTTGGTCGAAGTAACCGCCCACCGGGTTGAAGTAGATGAAGCCATCGTCATCAATGAAGCGGACTATGAAGCCGACCTCGTCCATGTGAGCCATGAGCAGTACACGAGGACCTTCAGCGGTGCCCTTAAGAGTTCCTAGGAGATTCCCCATCCCATCCGTCTCAAGGTTGGATACGAGACCGGCCCATTCGCGTCGCATGATCTTGCGGACCGGTCCTTCGAACCCTGAAGGACCGTGCGCATTTGTTAACTCTTCGAGCAGAGCGAGAGACGATTTTGAACTCTGCGCTTCGATTGGACTGGGTTTGACCACGCTTAAGCCCAAGGATACTGCCAATATGCTGAACAAACGCCACACCATCACTCTACTCCATTCGAGAGTTGTTCTATTATCCGCTACCATCTTGAGGTTGTCGAAAATTCAACATGGGGAGAAATGATGAGAAAAGGGAAGACTATGGTTGAAAAGGTGCCCATGTATTGATGTATGGACTCACAAGGCAGTACAACTTGGAGTCAGTCCTAGACGCCGGGTCATGGAGGTTAAGCCTGAAGCGAAGGCTTCCAGTAGGTTTCCTCAATGATCGATTCAGCTGGAGGTTGTTGATGGGGATTCTTCTAGACCAATCTGTGATTCAACGAGTACATGGATCAACCGTTAAGGTACTCTTATCGGTTGTCGTCTGGTCAATCGCTACCGCCTGTTCCAACACAAGCTCTTCCCAACCCGCATCACCCCTGCCTTTCGACGTTTTGGTGGTAAATGCAAAGGTGGTTGACGGTAGCGGTAATCCATGGTTTCGGAGCGATGTGGGGATCCGTGGCGACCGTATCGTAGCTATGGGGCAACTCGCTGACAGAGAAGCTCGCCGCACGATCGACGCGCAGGACCGTATGGTCACGCCAGGTTTCATCGACATGATGGGTCAATCGAGTTTTGTGCTCGTCACGGACCCGCCCAGTGCTGAGAGTAAATTGCGTCAGGGTATTACGACCTATTTGTCGGGAGAGGGAGGGTCGCCAGCCCCGCGGAATAAAGAGACGCAGACCACTGGCAATGGGAATATTCCAACTGATCGAGTATATGAGGCAGGAAGCGGACCGGCCGTTGTGAATGGTGACACGCTTCGTTGGGAAAGGTACTCAGAGTATTTCTCGATCTTGGAACGATTCGGAATCCCCATAAATGTTGTACACAATGTAGGGCTTACACAGGTGCGACGCGTCGTTCTTGGCGTGGAAGATGTGCAACCAACCGCGGAGCAGCTCGAGCGAATGAAAGAGTTGGTCCGGGAGGGGATGGAAGACGGGGCAGTGGGCGTGTCCACATCACTTATCTATCCGCCTGCGGTATATGCAACGACTGAAGAGTTGGTCGCGCTAGCCAGTGTTGCAGGAGAGTATGGTGGTGTTTACTTCACACATATGAGGAATGAGAGCCACTCGGTCCTCGATGCCATCCAAGAAGCAATTTCGATCGGGGATAGGGCAAACGTACCGGTTCATATCTATCACCTTAAGGCAGCGGGCCAACGAAATTGGCCGCTCATGACCCAAGCGCTGTCACTCATTGATTCGGCACGTACCGCAGATCTTGACGTCACGGCAGATATATATCCGTACATCCGGAATGGTATCGGTCTCAATTCGTTCCTCCACCCGCGCCACTACGCGCGTGGCACTGCGGCCTTCCTTTCAACACTTTCGGATCCCGAGGTTCGTGCTGAGCTTAGACGTGAGGTTGAGACGGATTCTGAGTGGGAAAACTGGTTTCAACATGTCGGCATGGATTGGGACAACGTTTTGATTGTGGAAGTTGCTGATGGAGTCGATCCCATCGTCATCAATCACTCCGTTGCGGAAGCGGCAAAACTCCTCGAACTCGATCCGTGGGATGCATTTTTTGACATAGTCCAAGCCGGCGGCGGTAGTGTTAATCCCAAGAGCATGAACGAAGAACAGAAATGGGAAGCTCTAAGATCTCCGTTCGTCATGATCGACACTGATGCCTCTCCGGTGAATCCTGCGACCAGCGTAAGCTCGCACCCACGCGCGTTTGGTGCTTTCCCTCGTGTGATCGCCAAATACGTCCGAGAGGATGGCGTGATAAGTATCGAAGAAGCAGTTCGTCGTATGACTTCGTTGGCAGCCCACCGGCTCGGACTCTACGATCGCGGAACTGTCGCACCAGGAATGGTGGCGGATCTGGTGATGTTTGACCCGGCTCGACTAACGGATGTCGCGACGTTCGGGAACGCCATGCGCTATTCGGATGGTGTGGACTACTTATTTGTGAATGGAGAGTTGGTTATTGATGATGGTGAACTAACGGATTCTCGTCCCGGACGTCTACTAAAGCGCAGCGGATCGTGAGGATCAGGTCGATGTGGCGAGTCTGGGTCCTTACGGCATTTTTTGTCCCAACAATTGTATTCGCACAAAACCGCGAAGTTGAGCAATCTGATCGGATTGATGTAGAAACTGCTCCTCGGCCTTCAGCTACGGCACTGCGAACGAATGCGACATTCGTAATTGATGGGCAGTTGGACGAACCAGTCTGGAGCGATGTCACGCCGCTAACGGGGTTCGTTCAGTCTAGACCGGATACCGGTGCCCCCGCATCGCAAGAGACGGTTGTTCGTTTCGCTTATACTGAAGATGCGCTGTTCATCGGTATCTTGTGCCACGACTCCGAACCCCATCGTCTCGTGGTGCCCAGTCTTAAGCAGGATTTCAATAGCGGTTCATCTGATATGGTTGGGGTGACACTCGACACGTATCTGGACCGTAAGAACGGTTTCATGTTCCTGGTCAATCCACAGGGTGCCCTCAAAGATGTCCAGATCTTTGACGACAGCCGATCCGAAAATCAGGCCTGGGAAGGACCCATTCGGGTTGAAGCGGTGACGCATGATTCTGGTTGGTCCGTCGAGATGGAGATTCCGTTCTCTACGCTTCGCTTCAATGCGTCCGAGGAGGATCAGGTCTGGGGACTCCAAGTCATCCGCCGGATTCGACGCAATCACGAAGACACATTTTGGGCTCCACTGGATCGACGAGATCAAGTTCACAAGATGTCTAAGGCTGGGACACTAACCGGATTTCGAGGAGTTAAGCCGGGATTGAACTTCCGCATCAAGCCATACGCTCTCGTGAATAATGCAACAGGCAGCTTGTTGGAGTCGGGTCAGAGCGGTACCCAGGCAGATCTTGGCCTCGATCTCAAATTAGGTGTCACATCCGGCCTTACGCTTGATTTGACGTATAAAACCGACTTCGCTCAAGTCGAAGTAGATCAAGAGCAAGTGAATCTGACGAGATTTCCCCTCTTCTTCCCGGAAAAGCGTGATTTTTTCGTTGAAAACTCGGGCACGTTCGCGTTTGGAGACCAATCAGAGCGAAGTTATCGGACGGGTGTCTCGCTCCAAGATTTCACATTGTTCCACTCGCGTCGTGTCGGACTCAGAGGCTCAGGAGTACCGGTCCCCATCCTCGGGGGTGGACGTCTGACTGGTCGAACTGGAGGCTTTGAGCTTGGGCTCCTTAACCTTCAAACGGAGGCGGCTGACGGGGTTCCGGGTGAGAACTTGTCAGTGCTTCGCGTCCGGCGCGGTATATTGGGGACCTCGGATATAGGCGCCATCGTGATCAATCGCGATGCCACAGGATCCGAAGTCGAAGGATATCCCGGCTTCAATCGGAGCTTCGGGTTCGATGCGAATTTCCGCCCTCTCTCAGGACTCCTGATTGCCCCTTACTTGGCAGTCACACATTCACCTGACTTGGACGGAAACAACCTAGCAGGACGTATGTGGGTGGGCTGGCGCGATAATATGTGGGATGCGTCCGCACTCTTTCGGCATGTGGGAGACACGTTTAACCCGACGGTAGGGTTTGTCCGACGCAGAGACATTAGGCAGGGATACATGACTGTTGGTCTGCACCCCAGACCAAATATCCCCAGTGTTCAAGAGATCAATCCGTATATCGAGTTAGATTACATAACCAATCTGGAATCCGAATTGGTGACTCGAAGGAGAGCCTTCGGTCTCGATGTGACTTTTATCGACGGTGGCAGATTGTCGTTCAAGTACGGCGATCGGTTCGAACTGCTCGATGCGCCGTTCACTATTAAACCTGAAGCCATTGTTCCGGTGGGTTCATATGACTTCGGTGGGCCCCAGTTGTCTTATCGCTTGAGTCCGGGGCGCGCGCTGTCCGGACAGTTCGCGATCGCCCGATCCAGTTTCTTCAATGGAGACAAAACATCTCTTCGTGCCGATCTGTTGTGGAGGCCAAGCTATCACCTATCCTTTGATCTCTCCGCTAGCCACAATGACATTGACCTTCCGGACGCGTCGTTTTCTGCAGATGTTTTCGGAGCTCGAGTGGACTACGGATTTTCGACTAAGCTTTTTGCTAGTGCATTTGTGCAGTACAACGCGGCCACGGATCAGGTCGTCACAAACGTGCGCGTCAACTACTTGTATTCGCCTCTGAGCGATCTTTTCCTAGTCTACACGGAGCGCGGGAATACATCGGTAGGTGAGACAATCGAACGTGTCCTTACGCTGAAACTGTCAAAATCTATTGGCTTCTGAGCTCGTTTAAGCGAAGTAGATAAGATGTGGTTGCCCTCTTATTGAGGTGCACTAGCTTTCTAATTGAAACCGTTCTTTTTACGGTTAGTTGTTCACATGCCAAGGAGTTTTTTATGTGGTACAGAACTGTCCAACACGCAGCGATCGGTTTGAGTCCCTTCGCCCGACCAGCATGCCTCGTTTCTGTCCTTATCATTGTGTTGGCCCAGGCATTTGGACCGTATGGCCTGAAGGCCCAAGTGCCTGCACTTGCTTCGCATACGCTGTCGCGTTCAGACATTGAGAAGGCGATCAACCAGGGCCGACCGATCTTGGAAAAGTCACTTAGAGAGCAGGGCCTTCCCGGTATTCAGGTCGCGGTTTCAGTTGGTGGCCACGTTGTATGGTCCGAGGGTCTCGGTTACGCGAACGTCGAGAGTCAGGTCCCCGTCACACCGATCAGCAAGTTCCGAGTTGGAAGCGTCTCTAAGTCTATAACTGCAGCCGCGATCGGTCGGTTAGTTGAGTTGGATCAACTTGATCTTGATGCTGTGGTCCAGACGTATGTCCCGAGTTTCCCTGAGAAACGGTGGCCAGTCACCACTCGACAGTTAGGAGGGCACTTGTCCGGGATTCGACACTACCGCGATGATGCGATGGGTCGAGATGAGAATCTCAGCGACGTGCGATATGAGACTGTGCTTGATGGCCTCGTCATCTTTGAAGACGATCCACTCCTGTTCGAACCTGAGACCGGATACTCCTATTCGAGTTACGCGTGGAACCTGATCAGCGCCGTAATTGAAGGGGCATCGGGCAGGCCCTTTCTTCAGTACATGCGAGAGCAAGTATTCGAAGAACTCAATCTCTGGCACACACAGGCTGATTGGACCGATAGCCTCGTTACATTTCGGACGAATTACTACGACTATGGCGAAGATGGTCGGCTTGTGAACTCTCCATACGTAGACAACAGCTACAAATGGGCAGGAGGCGGTTTTGTTTCAACAGCCGAGGACCTAGTCCGGTTTGCCGATGCCCATTCACGTGTAGGGTTCTTTGAACAGGAAACCCTTGACCTTCTGTTCACATCACAAAAGCTCTCTTCTGGGGAAGAAACAGGTTACGGGGTTGGGTGGAGTACAAGGGTGGACGATCGAGGCAGAAATATTGTAAGCCATGGAGGAGGTTCGGTCGGCGGATCGACGATGCTCATTATGTACCCTGAGGAACGAGTGTCGGTGGCCTTGATATCAAACATTAGTGGTTGGCAAGAGGATCGGCATGCATTGTCACAACAGTTAGCACAACCTTTTCTTGAGGCTCTCGCACTTCACCCGTGATTCACTATGGTGACTTGCTGAGCAACGGTGAGGCTTGCCGACAACATAGGAGCCGATGTGAGAAGCAACCTCAGTTTGCTTTGTTTTTTGGCGGCAATCTCATTCAGTAGTTCCCAACCACTGTTTGGCCAGACAAGTGGAACGGGTCCTGTTGTGAAAACTGAATCGGGCTTCAGTTCCGGGTCCTCAGTCGCAGCGGGGGAAGTCAGCGTATTCAAAGGGGTTCCTTACGCTACTCCCCCTGTCGGCACACTCAGGTGGCGCCCACCAAAGCGTGTAGGACGTTGGGAAGAAGTGCGACCGGCCACCAAGTTTGGTCCGTCGTGTGAGACTAATGAGGATTGTCTTTACTTGAATGTGTGGACCCCAGCCGATGCATTGCATGCATCACTGCCCGTTATGGTATGGATCCATGGTGGTGGGTTTAGCAGTGGTGCTGGAAGTCACCCGGTATACGATGGAACTCGTTTTGCCCAAGCCGGTGTCGTACTCATCACAATCAATTATCGACTCCATTTTTTCGGCGCGTTTGCCCATCCCGAACTCAGTCGAGAGTCGCCGCATGGCTCATCCGGCAATTATGCACTCATGGACCAAATTGAGGCCCTCAAATGGATCCAGCGAAATGTTGGGGCCTTCGGAGGTGACCCGACGCGCGTAACTATCTTCGGCCAATCCGCGGGAGGACGTTCCGTTTCATCCCTCATGGTATCTCCTCTCGCGAAAGGCTTGTTCCACCGTGCTATTGGTCACAGTGGGGCACTACGAGACGTGAGTTTCACACTCAATTCGAGAGAGGAGATCGGGGTCGAAATTGCCAAGGCCGTTGGTTGTAACATTTCCAACGCACTGACTTGTCTTCGAGGGAAGTCGCTTGAACAGCTGATGGTGGCCCGGTCGGTCCTTAACACCAATCCCATCGTAGACGGTTGGGTTATTCCTGAGGATCCGGTTGCGATGTATGCAAAGGGTGACCAGCATGATGTGCCCATGATTATTGGCTCAAACGCTCATGAGGCGACGTTTTGGTGGGGAGATGGTCTGCGTTTTCATCTCCCTTCCACGTATGAGGAATACCAAGAGTACTTTCGCGATGTATACGGTACGAGAGCTGACCAGGTACTTACCTTCTATGATCCTGTTAATGAGGGTGATCTTACCGATGCGTTTATCCGCTACCAAACGGATGTAGGCCTCACCGTACCGGCCCGTAGCCAAGCTCGTTGGATGACCAACGTTAGCTCTGACGCCTATCTTTATTTTTTCTCTCGCGTGCCGCCCGACCCTAAGATGAAGCGCTGGGGTGCATCTCATTCGACTGAGACGCGCTACGTTTTCAACACGTTCGAAGGTAGCGATACAGATAGGATATTCGGGGTTGGAGACCCGACTCTGTTGGAAGATGTTGACTGGCAACTCTCCACGGCCATGATGACCTACTGGGTTCGGTTTGCCACCTCGGGTGACCCGAATGGGGAAGGACTCCCACACTGGACCCCATACGGACTTGCAACTGATTCTCGAATGGAGTTAGGTAAGGAAATCAAAATGCGACGGGCGGTGCGTGGTCCAGGTGAGAATCTCTTGCAGTTACTAATGTTGGAGACCTATCTGACGGGAGAGACGCGACCTTCGCCAATCGCGCGTTAAAAGGGTCCGCTTGCGCACTCGCACGAGACTCGTCACTTATTCCATTCAATAGCTGAACCGGGGCACAATCCAAGGAACTCAACTGATGATGACTCAAGAAGGGGGGGTATGAAAGCACCGACCTTTACTATCCTTGCCGAAGGAGTCTTTGGAGTTGTGACTGCGAAGACTGCCGCGTCTGCTGTACGCTACCTTCCTGATCGAGTGCTATCTGTTGTTGACACTAGATTTGCGGGACAAACGGTCAACGATGCGCTTGGTTTCGGTGGTGACATTCCGATTTTTGCGACACTGTCTGAGGTGCTGGAACTTGAGCCCAAGCCCGAAGCTCTACTTGTTGGCATAGCACCGCAGGGTGGAGCCTTGCCGGAGGAGTGGCGCAGTATGGTACATGCTGCACTCCATGCCGGACTCGATGTTTGGAGTGGGTTGCACACGTTCCTGTCGGAAGATCCCGATTTGGCAAGTCATGCGGCGGAACATGGATGTCAACTTGTAGATCTCCGAAAGCCGCCCGATGATCTTGTAGTAGCAACTGGGAAGGCACAGCAAACGGCTGCGCTTCGAGTGCTGACAATAGGAAGCGATTGTAATAGCGGGAAAATGACCACCGCCATCGAGCTAAAGCGTGGGCTTGAGAAAGTAGGTCTTCAGGCCGGTTTTGGGGCCACGGGACAAACCGGAATTCTGCTTGAGGGCTCCGGTATCGCTGTAGATGCGGTTGTCGCTGACTTCATTGCAGGCGCTGCCGAGCGGTTGACACTCGAAGCGGACAATGGTGCCGATGTGATACTAGTGGAGGGTCAGGGTTCTCTCATGCATCCCGGTTACTCCGGTGTCACATTGGGACTTCTCCACGGCGCCATTCCGCAGGCCATGATCCTCACATGGGTGCCAAATCGACCCAATATCTATGGCTCTAATCACGATTGGGTAAAGCTTCCAGACCTGGATGAGGTGATTGAGTGTTATGAGAGAACTCTGTCATGGATTTGCCCAGACGTCGAGGGTCAAGTGATCGGGGTCTCGTGTGCGACGTACGATATGGACGAAGAAGCGGCCCGAAGCGCAGTCGAACACGCACGCAATATGACGGGGCTTCCTGCTACTGATCCGGTTCGCTTTGGCGTGGAGCCTCTCGCCGAAGCGATCCGCGATACGTGGGAAGCCGTGGTCGTGAATGGCTGACATGGAGGTACTACAGGTTAGCTTGAACTGTTTCCACCCAGATTCTCGCGAGTTCAAGTTCTAGCTTTCCGTTACCGGCTAGAAACGCTCCTCCGCCTACTGGGAGTCGATCGCTGCTCCCAGAAAAAGCAGCCGAAACCTTCTTGCCTCCCGCGATTGCTTCAGAAAGTGTCGGATCCGTGATTTCAGGGAGCGAACCGAAAGTTCCTCCAGCCTCTTGCACGATCAAAGCCCCAGCTGCCACATCCCACTCCATGAGCCAATGCTCCCAAAAGGCATCCAACCGCCCACAAGCCACGTCACATAGGTCGAGCGCAGCCGCACCGGCCCGCCGTACACCGCTGGTTTTTTCAAGCATGCCCCCCAAGGCTGCCAGGTACCCTGGAAGTAACTCCGTCTTCTTGAATGGGAATCCTGTACCAACAAGAGCGAGGCGGGTCTCACTTAAGTCGGAGACATGTATGGGGTCGCCGTTAAGGGTTGCGCCGTTTCCCCGTACGGCTATGAACTCGTCGCCGTTGGCTGAGTTAAGCACGACCGCGGTCCGAAGACCTTGCGCGTCGAGGGTTGCGATTGAGACCGCGTAAGCGGGGTAACCATGAAGCCAGTTCGTTGTTCCATCGAGCGGGTCTATAATCCATAAAATAGGAGAATCGTCACCTGAAGCCCGCTCATTTTCCTGCCCGATTTTGTCGTGAGTCTGGTCGGCGGAGATTTTCTGCTCTTTGATCATCCCTTCTTCCGCAAGAATTTTGTGGTCAGGAAACCGTGCTAAGATTCGTGCCAAGATCAGTTGTTCAGACTCGCGATCCACCTCTGTAACGAAGTCCGATGTCGCTTTTTCAGACCAACGTTCCGGTTCAAAGTTGCCCGCTAATGGGCGCTGTAGCGCTGCTGCCACCTGGGCCGCTTCAAGCGCGGTTTCCAATAGGGCGTGATCAAGTGAAGCGCCATTTATGAGGATGGACACAACGCATCCTCTCGCGTTAGGAGAAAAGGTTGAGGGCTTAGACTCGCGTAGAGTCGATTGTGGAGCGATACTACGCGCAACATGGATCAGCGCAAGCGAGTTTTTAGCGGAATTCAACCCACCGGTGACGCTCACCTTGGAAACTATCTGGGAGTGTTTCAACGGTGGGCCCAGATGGTCGACGAATATGAATGTTATTATTGCATCGTCGATCTCCATGCGATTACGCAGGACTATACGCGTGATCAACTCATGCAGCGGGTTTTTGATCTTACTCTATCGCTTATTGCATCCGGTATCGATCCTGAGAAGTGCACTTTGTTTGTGCAATCGCATGTGCCCCAACACACTGAATTGACGTGGTTATTCAATATCGCCGTAGGTGTCGGTGATCTTCAGCGCATGACACAGTTCAAGGAAAAGTCGACTGGACTTGAGTCTGTGAATGCAGGCTTGCTCAACTATCCTGTGTTGCAGGCGGCAGACATCCTCCTTTATCGAGCAGACTTCGTTCCAGTTGGGAACGACCAACGCCAGCACCTCGAACTTTCTCGTGGAATTGCACGAAAATGGAACGCGCGGTTCGGCGATTTTTTTCCGGAACCGGAAACGCTTACGGGGGCAGGGAGTCGTGTCTTAGGGCTTGATGGAGTTTCGAAGATGTCCAAGTCGAAGGATAACACGGTTCCGATGCTTGCCGGTCCCGAAGAGCTATGGAGTCGTATTCGTACCGCAGTCACTGACCCCGCGCGTGTACGAAAGAACGATCCCGGTAACCCTCATGTATGTAACGTGTTCGCATTGCACGAGTTTTTCACGCAATCATCTGTGCGAGCGGACATTGAAATCCGTTGCCAGACTGCTAATCTGGGTTGTGTTGATTGCAAACAGACCCTGTCCGATAACGTTGCTGAGCACCTCGAGCCTGTTCGTGAGAAGGTGGCTGAGCTGAGGGCAAAGCCCGACCAGGTGCTTGAGATTCTAGCAGATGGCGCGACCCGAGCACGCGAAGAGGCTGAGCGAACGATGTCAGTCGTGTGCGAGCGTATGGGGCTTGGTCGCAAGACGCTCAGCGAAGGTATTAGGAAACTTACTGCCCAAGGTTGATTGGTAAACTCACGCCCCGGCTTTGTCGAAGAGGGACGTCTGTGAGCAACTAAGGGTGCCAAACCGGAGTCTTATTTCAACCATGCGCCGTTTCGTTGTCTGGATGTACGCACCTAACAATCCGCAGTGGTCAATGCCACCGACATCAGTCGCACGGATTCGTGAGGCTCTTGGTAGCGAGTGGGAAGTTGAGTCTGTCGAAGTGACGCTCAATGCGACGGGGGATGGCGTCCAAATGACCCCGCCGGAACTCGTCGAAGCAATTGCCAATGCGGAGATTTACTGCGGTTGGGGCATACGGCAGGATGCATTTATGGCCGCAAAAAAACTTCGATGGTTTCATTCGGGAGCGGCTGGTGTGAGTACATCGCTTTTTGATGAGATGCGGGAGAGCGATGTAATTTTTACGAATTCAGCTGACATGTACTCTGAACCGCTTGCAGAGCATGCCCTCGCCGCCATTCTGTATTTTACGAGAGGAATTGATGTTGCGGTGCAGGCACAAGCACGGGGCCACTGGGCCCAGGAGGATCTTACGAACCCCCAGAGCCCATTGATGATTGGGCGTCCCGCTGGTGAGATTGCTGGTGCAACTCTTGGGATTATCGGCTATGGGGGTATTGGGTCTGCACTGGGAAGACGGGCCCATGCACTGGGTATGGAGGTTCAGGCAATTCGACGGACGCCTGGCCCTCTGCCACCAGAACTGACGCGGATTGAGGGCCCTGACTATTTGCCGCAACTCTTGGAGTCCTCTGACTTCATTGTGATTGCGGCACCGGATACCCGTGAGACATATCAACTGATTGGCGCAAACGAGCTTGCATTAATCCGGCCTACGAGCGTTCTGATCAGTTTGACGAGAGGCTCCTTGATCGATGATGAAGCACTCATTCAAGCACTTTCAGAACGACGACTACGCGGGGCAGCTTTGGATGTGTTCCAGAAAGAACCTCTCCCCTCGGACCACCCGTTCTGGACACTGGACAACATCCTCATAACACCACACGTAGGTGGCACGTCCGTCAGGTTTTGGGACCGGCAAACAGAACTCATTCTAAGCAACATTCGCCGCTACATTTCTGGCGAGGAGTTGAGGAACAGGGTAGACAAGGAACACGGATATTAAGGTGAACACGAAACAGATCCGTGAAACGTGCTGCCACTAGTGGCATGGTCAAAATTGTCAGCGAAGTGTGTATGGCCAGTGACAGAATTGTCTGCCGCTAATTTTGGAAGCCAAGTAGATCATAGATCTGGTCGAGAGTGGTTTTGTTATATACCATAGCACCTCGGAGATGGCCTCGACGTGTTAAACGAGTAGCGTTCTGACCTTGAACAATCATCCAGACCTTCGCGGTGTACATTTACCTGTAGCCACCCCCTTTTCAGATACGGGGGAGGTTGCTCGAGATTTGTTTGCTTCCAACCTGAGCGAGTGGTTAGCTCACCCCATCGCAGGTGTCGTTATTGCGGGGTCTACCGGAGAAGCTCCTCTCCTGAGCCAACCGGAACTCTTCGATCTCGTAGAGATAGCGGCACCGATCGTTGGCGGTCGGAATCTGACTGTTGGGACCGGGGCAGAGGCGACACGCGATGTTATTACTGCTAATTATGAGGTGGCGAAACGTGGGGCGACCGCAGTTCTAGTTCGCTCCCCATACTACTATCAGCCGGCAATGAAGCCCGGTGTTGTGCGTGATCATTTCTTGAGGATTGCGGATGAATCTCCGGTGCCGGTCATTCTGTATCATATCCCAAAATTTGTTGCGGTCGAACTTGTTCCGGATCTCGTCGGGCGTCTGGTTGAGCACCCGAATATCATCGGTATCAAAGACTCATCGGGTGATATTCACAACCTAGGAGCTTTGGTCGAGGCCTGCGGAGATCGTGGTTCGGTTCTGGTCGGATCCGGCGCCTTGCTTTATGCGGCACTTGAGGCTGGAGCTGTTGGTGGAATTTTGGCGGTGGCCGTCATAGCCACCCATTCGTCGTGTGCACTCTATGACGCCTGGCGAGTGGGTGACCACGCACAGGCTGGAGCTATGCAGGAGCGGATTGGCCCGCTTCACAAGACAGTTGTGGTTAAGTGTGGGATCTCCGGCGTGAAGATTGCCATGGATCGTATCGGGCTTTTCGGGGGGACTCCGCGGTTGCCCCTCCCGTTGGCCGATGATGAAAAGATAGAGACAGTCGAGGATGCGCTCAAAACAGCTGGATTAGGAGTCTCTTCCGAGGCATTCTGAGGTTGGTGTCTGCTGATCCACTGGACTCCAGCCCGCGAAGTCATAGTATTCACTACGGGCCAACATGATCATGACCCTGCCGGGTCCGTATCTCAGTCACCTCTGCGGAGAGTAGTTTTTCGTGTTCAGTGATAGTATTCGTTGCCTCGTTGTGGTAGGGGCACAATGGGGAGATGAAGGAAAAGGTAAAATCGTGGATGTGCTCTCAGAGCAGGCCACGATTGTTGCCCGCTATCAAGGTGGAGCCAATGCGGGGCACACAGTTCGTG
This sequence comes from uncultured Gemmatimonadota bacterium, assembly GCA_913043255.1. Taxonomy (GTDB): domain Bacteria; phylum Gemmatimonadota; class Gemmatimonadetes; order Palauibacterales; family Palauibacteraceae; genus Palauibacter. The sequence goes on along the minus strand of CAJWLK010000013.1, from coordinate 3,245 downwards.
TTGGCGAAGAGGAATTCATCCTCCACCTGATCCCGTCGGGAATCCTATATCCCGAGGTGCGCTGTCTCCTCGGTAATGGTGTTGTAGTAGATCCATGGGTTCTTGCCGAAGAAATGGACTCTCTTCGAGCACGGGGTATCGAACTCGAGGGTCGTCTCGGTGTGAGCCAGAGAGCACATCTTGTACTGCCTTATCATCGGGCGCTTGATACAGCGGAGGAGAACAGCCTTGGGAAGAGCAAGATCGGGACTACTGGGCGGGGTATTGGCCCCGCATACCAAGATAAGATTGTCCGAAGAGGGCTTCGGTTCGGAGATTTAGTTGCTGTCGATCGAACGCACACGATCATCGCGAATGGTGTCGAGCGTGCAAACATCGCACTTGCCGGGTTTGGAAGCGACTCACGTCTCGATACAGATGAAGTGATGGCTTCCATTGAGGAAGTGCGTAACACAATGCTCGCGCTTGTAACGGACACGGGAGATGAGATTCGTAGTGGTATAACTGCGGGTGGACGAGTGCTTCTGGAGGGTGCTCAAGGTGCATTGCTCGATATTGACCATGGCACATACCCCTTCGTCACCTCCTCTACAACAACGGCTGGCGGGGCGGCATCCGGTGTTGGAATAGGTCCAACGCTTATCGATGGAGTCCTCGGTGTTGTGAAGGCCTATATAACTCGCGTGGGGGCCGGTCCTCTACCTACAGAACTGTCTGGTGCTGATGCAGAGCATCTTAGACAACTAGGTGGCGAGTTTGGTGCAACAACCGGTCGCCCACGGCGCCCAGGCTGGTTCGATGCCGCCGTGGCACGTCACGCAGCGCATGTGAACGGACTCACCGCACTGGCTGTTACAAAACTTGATGTTCTCGATTCGTTCGAGGCGATCCGACTTGCAACCGGGTATGAGTTGAACGGTGCGCAGGTGCCGAATTTCCCTTACAGCGTTGAGGATCTCACGGGTGTGACGCCTGTCTACGAGGAATGTATGGGTTGGAATGCTGACACAACGAATTGTCGAACGTTTGGCGAACTTCCTGAACTTGCACAGATCTATCTTGAGAAGATCGAGCGAGCGTGTCGGACCCCGATCCGTTTTGTTGGCGTAGGCCCTGCACGTCGTGAGACGATTCAAGTCACGGGGGTGGTCGACGCCACGGGAGCATGATTCGATTTCTAGAACTCATGACACTGGGAATACGTTGCCCACGAGCTGCTGAACCCCTAAGGTTGGCGGCCACGTCAAAATCGGGTTTGTACGATTTTGAGACGCGAACGGAGGTATCCGTCGCGTTTTTTTTGATGTTTACAGCCGTCCGATGAGCGTCAACTAGGTCGACGCAAACGGTAGCGAGAGCGACAGCGGATGTTCGAGCGTCTGAGCGACCGACTCGACGGCGTGCTGGGGATGTTTCGACAGCGCGGCGTCATCACAGAGAAGATGTTGAACGAAGGGCTACGTGAAGTGCGTCGTGCCCTTTTAGAGGCTGACGTAAACTACCAAGTGGCACGTGCTTTCCTTAAGCGGGTGGAAGAGCGAGCTGTTGGAGAAGCCGTTCTTAAATCCGTTCGTCCGGGCGACCAGATTGTCAAAATCGTCCACGATGAACTGGTTAATCTTTTAGGCGAGGAAGCGCCTCCGTTGGCTAAGGCACCCGTACCGCCGACCATTATTATGCTTGTGGGGCTTCAAGGGTCGGGTAAGACGACAACGGCTGCCAAGCTAGCACGTCGGTTTAGTAGGGAAGGTGCACGCCCAGCACTAGTTGCTTGTGACCCGTACCGGCCGGCAGCAATTGATCAGCTCGAAACACTTGCCAAAGCCATTAAGGTTCCAATAGTGGGGCGATCAAGCAGTCAAGATGTGACAGAGATGGCACGTTCTGCGGTGGAGGAAGCGCGAAGAGTCGGTGTCACGCATGTTCTGCTCGACATGGCAGGACGGCTCCAGGCGGACGAGGAACTCATGGGAGAACTCGATCGCGTAAAAAGCACAGTATCTCCACACGAAGTTTTGTTGGTCGCGGATGGCATGATGGGGCAGGAAGCGGTCCGGGTCGCCGAAGGGTTCCACGAGTCGGTAGGACTTTCTGGAGTGGTGTTGACTAAGATGGACGGCGACGCGCGCGGAGGAGCTGCTCTTTCGATCTTCGGAGTGCTCGGTGTCCCGATCCGGTTCGTAGGAACAGGTGAACGGCCAGAAGATCTCATGGTGTTCGAAGCACATCGAATGGCCGGTCGGATTCTGCAGATGGGGGACATCGTCGGTCTCGTGGAACATGCCCAGCAGACGATTGACCTAGGAGAGACGAAGAAGCTCGAAAAGAAATTGCTGGAACAGAAGGGCGAGTTTGATCTTGAGGACTTCTTGCTATCGATTCAGCAGATTCAGAAAATGGGACCATTAAAGGGACTCCTCAAGATGATTCCGGGCGTTAAAGATGGTATGCTTGAGCATGCCGATATTAATTCTCGGAGAGTGAGACATCTCGAAGCGATGATCCTCTCTATGACACCAGAGGAGCGAAAGAAGCCGCAGATTCTGAACGGGTCTCGTCGTGCGCGGATCGCACGTGGCTCGGGTCGACCGGTTCAAGAAGTGAACCAAATGCTTGGACAATTCAAGCAAATGCGGAAGATGATGAAGCGGATGAGTAAGCATGCGCCAAATATGATGAGAGGGGCTAGGGTCCCCGATATCAGCCAAATGACCGGATAGCCGGGCTCGGCATCCAGCCGAGAAAATAATTGGCCCCGTATAGTGGGGCAGGTAAGGAGCGAGACAGAAGCAGAATGGCAACTGTAATCAGACTGAAGAGAGTGGGTGCGAAAAAAGAGGCATCCTACCGAATTGTAGTGACAGATTCCCGAGAAGGAAGCTCGGGTGCGGAGATCGAGCGGTTAGGCACATATAACCCCCGCACAAAACCAGCAATGATACGTGTCGATCCGGCTCGTGCTCTTCATTGGCTTAGGGAGGGGGCGAAGCCGAGCTTTACAGTTCGGTCGCTGCTTAAGAAGACCGGTATCTGGAAGCAATTTAAAGAAAAAGTAGATCCGGGCACACTCGAATCGGGGATGGTTGAGGTCGGGCCGCCGGAAGGGGAGCGAGGAACGTCGCAACGGCCACCACCGACTGATCGTGCACCCAAAGAATATGATCAGCCCTCCCCTGAAGTTTCGGAGAGCGAGGCTGCGGAGGAAGTAGCTGAAGAGGCTGCGGAGGAAGTAGCTGAAGAGGCTG
>CAJWLK010000012.1 GCA_913043255.1 uncultured Gemmatimonadota bacterium | reverse complement strand
TGGCTGTGGCGGTCGTTGTCCTATCTGAGGTTCCAGCCCATGCGTAGATAGGGAGGAAAGCTAAGCCTGACGTTTACCGTCAGCCTTCAATCCTTAATGTGAACAACACACTGACGTGTCGACCCACGATGTCGATGTTCCCACACGTAAACACCCTGCCACACGCCCAGTGTAAGCTCGCCTAGATAAACGGGGATCGAGAGTGTCGTCGAAGTCAGCGCTGCTTTGATATGCGCTGGCATGTCATCTGGACCCTCATGCGTGTGCGTGAAATTCGGATTGTCTTCTGGCACCAACTGTTCAATCCAACACTCGAGATCATACCGGGCGGACGGGTCGGCATTCTCTTGGATTGTGAGACTCGCCGATGTGTGCTGGATCATGATTGTACAGAGTCCTTCCTCAATCTCTGAAGTAGCTACTATCTCCCGTATCTGATCCGTAAACTCGAACAAGCCTTGCCCCGTGGTGTGGACCTCAATTATTCGAACCATCGGAACCTTGGCTAAATGTCAGTGAGCAATTCAACCGCATGCTCGTTGTCTTCAAAACAATTATAAAAATGCGGCGAAAAACGCAGGAGCGAACCGCGATGATCCGCGATGACACCTCCTTTAGCCAACCCGGCAACCGCACCGGCGGCATCCGGGTGCTCGATAAGAACGAGAGAGGACCGTTCCGTCCGGTCAGGGGACTGGTGAAGCGAATATCCTTCCGCCTTGAGACGATCCCGCAGATCTGCGGACAATACTTCGTTCCGTGCTTGAATCTCATCAATGCCGGTTTCTAGCATGATAGATAGACCGCCGGCCGCTGTGTAAGCAGCTCCTGTTGCGGGAGTTCCGAGCTCAAACCGTCGTGCATCCTTCCTCGCAACCACATCTTGAATATCAAATCCAAACTGGTTTTCCACACCGAACCAAGACAAAGTGACCGGGTCGATAGAAAGGTCAGATCTGACGTATAGGTATGCCATTCCGGGGCCTCCACACAACCATTTTAAGGCACCTCCAGCCAAGAAATCCACACCTAACCCCCGAGCATCAATCGCCATCTGTCCATTTGACTGATATGCGTCCAGAAAAATGTACGACCCTGCAGCATGGGCAATCCGGGTTAGCTCTGCGGCATCTTGGATCGTACCACTTGTAAAAAATACATGCGAAGTAACTAAAAGGGCTGTGTTTTCGTCGACAGCTGCCTCGATCGCTTCAAGTGGGACGCGCACACCGTCTGTGCTGGGCACAATCTCCACGTCGAGTCCATCCTCTTTCTGGGACAGGAAGTGGTGTCCTACAGTCGGAAAATCCAACTCAGTCAAGACGACTTTATTCCGGTTACTACGCTTCAGATTAGAGAGTACTGCAGCGGACACAGCTGTGAGGGCGGCTGAGACGCTCGGCATAAGTGCGATTGTGGGCAACTCTGCTCCAATCGTTTGGCCAAACCCCGCCCGTACCTCATCAAGTTTTGCAAGCCAAATCTCGTACCAAGCACTCGCTCCAAACTCATTCCATAGTTCCTCAAACTCGGACCGTTCCGCCATCGAGCGTCTCGATAGTGCGCCGAGCGAATTCGAGTTCAGGTAGATCTTTCGATCTAGGATGGGGAACTGGGCCCTCAGCTCGTCAAAACGGGCTTCAAGGGGAACCGAACCTGAGCTACTATTCGTCACCATAAGATCACCTGGGCTGGCAAAGGGGTGGCAGTCTAGAATATCCTCCCCTCCATGGTTGATGATCAGCAGCAGCAAAAACCAGGGACGGAAAACCTTGATGCCTTAGATGACAGTGAGGCCGAGGTCGGTCCATTACTCGGATTTGAGGAAGGTCAGACTCTAGAAAGATATGATCGTAAACACCCTGGACAGGGTGGAGACCCGAGATGTCCAAGGTGTAGTGCGACCATGGTCCGCTCTGTCGAGCTTCACCCTGCCCCACGCTCTGACAATTCTCCATTTCGAATTCGTCTCGTATGCTCATCCGACGATTGTATGGTGTGGACTGTATATAACTGGTAGTCAAAGAGTTGTCGCCTCGAAATCTTTGGCCCGAAATCTTTGGCCTGTAACTTCTTTCGATCGATCAGAGGCCAGGTACTCGAACACACCTACAACTTCATACGGTTCCGGTAAAGTTTCGGGATCTTCATCAGGGTAAGCTGCTGCTCTCATTGACGTACGCATACTTCCCGGGTCTACCGTGTTCACACGAATGCGGTCTGTAGACAACTCGCCCGCCATGATCTCTGACATCGCTTCAAGGCCATTCTTGGATACGCAGTATGCACCCCACAAAGAACGACCATGATCACCAACCCCGGAAGAGACGTTGATGAGGGAACCTTGCGTTTCCCGCAGGTAAGGGATGATCGCACGGGCACAAACGAATGCGCCAGTGAGATTAATCTCAATCACTTTTTTCCAAATGTCCAACTTCGCCTGCTCGATACTCAACCGCTCACCCAGTACCGAGGCATTGTTGATGAACACATCGATGGGGCCCAGCTCGCTCCGGGTACGTGAAATCCAATGGTTCACTTCTTCGGGATCAGTAACATCAGCTACCACCCCAATACATGCACCACCTTGCTCTTGCAGTGTTTGAGTAGTCACTGTCACCGGATCGGCCTGACGTCCACAGATGGATACGGCACTCCCCGCTTTGACGAAGCACTGAGCCAGCGCGGCTCCAAGCCCTGCCGAACCACCAGTAATCATGACAACCTTATTGGCTAGTTCCATTTGATTTTTCTACGCAATCGCAAGTTCAAATACAAGAATCACCTCAAATTAGTATGTGGCTGAATCGCCCGAATCGGACTGGCCTGTCGAGCGTCTTGACCTCTATATACGCGTTCAACCCAAAGTCGCAAACGACAAGGTAGCGGCAAATGTGTTCGCGCGAATTTTGGGCATTGGAAGGCCCTCCCTCTTGCGCAGGTCAGGGTAGATCCCAAAATCAGATGGGGAAATATAACGATCACTCCATATGACCACATGAGCCCAGACATCCAAATCACAGTTGAAGGAACACCAAACCCTAACGCGGCCAAATTCGTACTAAACCGCAAGGTTCCTAGCGAAGGGAGTGCTAGCTATTTCGACGCACCATCTGCTCAGGGTACAATTTTGGCAGCTCGACTGTTTGAGGTGGATGGAGTTCGCGCACTTCTAATCATCGACAACTTTATTACCGTGACCAAGGTGGATGAATTCGAATGGTCAAATCTCGTTGATACGTTAATGGATACAATCAAAGAGGCTTTACACCTGCTAGATGAGGCTTGATCACAGAGCTGTGATCCTTTTTATAAGTGACCCTCGAGGAAATGCGATCCGCTACAACCAACATCTCCTGCAAAATGCATTTCTGTCGAAAAAATCACCAAGTCCAGATCGAAATTAGATTGCAATCGACCAACGAAATTCCCATTGGCAAGTACCGAGCGATACCAGGTGGCGCGTCATTGCACGGGTACGCCTCGATGCCACGAACCCGCTCGAACTCAATTTCGTTGAGTGAACGGATGTTGTCATATCCTAGCCGCTTAGCGGGGCGACCATTCAGCAAAACTATACGATTGCGTCTGAATCGGATTGTGAGCTCACGCTTAAACTGAAAAAGCGTTCGAAACATCTGGTACCGCTTGATCTCTGGGTATGTTCCGAAGTATCCGTCCTCGATCGTAGCTCGACGCTCGTAAAAACCAGACGTAAGCAGGTACGGATCACGCCCCGTAATCTGTACTTCAATAGGGGCTACTGCGATGGCATCTGTGATTAGTTCGACCCGATATTCTGCCGTTTCCTCGGTCAGAACCGAGATCTTCTCTTCACGAGATGCGTAGGCGATGTGGTCGACAGTCAACCCATACATTCCGGGTGGAATCGCGGGGAATGAAATGCGACCCAAAGAGTCTGTAACTCCGGCAAGAGAGATCGGGGACCACGTAACCTGAGCACCCTCAACCGGTTCCCCGTTCGCTGCTGCCACTATAGAAAACACCAGAAAAGCGCTCTTGCCCAGGTCAACTTCGAGGTCGACAAACTGAGACCGTTCAAGCGTAACCTCCTGTTGTTTACCCCGAACTGACGAGTATATCGCACGGACTCTCACATCATGGAAAGCGGCGAGACCACACGCTTGATATCGACCTTTTTCGTCGGCCTCTACCGTCACCATCTCAGGGGTAGAACGGCCGCGCTCTGGTCGATAACGAATCTGGACGCTGGCGTGCGGAAGAGGAGTACCGCTCTCTTTATCACGGACTAGACCTTCTATCCCAACTTCAAGGTCAGAGGTCCCCATCCGCTCACAGATTCGGAGCACTCGTTTCTTTTCCTCATCCTGGGCCATTAGCAGTCCCGGAAGGCTAAGAAATAGCGCGCCCGCTAGAGCAAGGCGCATGCTACCTGTTCGCAACGAGTTGGGTAAGAAGCGCATCGCTCGCGCCACCAAGATTCGTTTGACCGCTATTGTAATTCCTCAGCATGACGACGCCCCACCCACTCTCCGGCTCAAACACGAGGTAAGCGTTGTACCCAGAAACCCCTCCTCCATGTCCGACGAATCGCACCTCCGATGCATTTGGCAGCGTGACCCGATCGATGAAGAACCCCAAGCTGTAGCCTGGACCGTCAGGAGGAGTTTGCCAGCGCATAACCTCTTCGCGCGTCGTTGGTTCCAAGAGTTCGAACTCGGTGTAACCCATCACCGCAGCACCGAAGGTCGCCAAGTCTCCGACGGTCGAGTACACCCCACCGTTGGGGACCTTATACCCACGACCCTCATGCTCAAGAGCAGGAGTCCTAGCATCCACAACTCCGTCGGCAACAAATGGTGACCGGTTCGCAAAGCCAACGGACAACCGTCGTGAGAGATCCGGGCCGACGATGAAAGTGGAAGAATTCATTCCCAGCGGGCCGAAAATACGATCTTCCACTAACTCTATGAACGAGGCCCCCGTCGCACGCTGCAGGGTGTACCCCAAAACACCGTAAGCAATGTTCGAATATTGATACTTTGTCCCAGGCATTGTGTAATAACGGGTGTGGGGAATCGAGGTGAGGATCTTGTGTCCCCAGTCCTCAATCGGACCCGAAGCCGCCCCCTCCAGCTCTGGCTCCTGAATGAGTCCAGCTGTGTGGCTTGCGAGTTGTCGATAAGTAATTGGTTCCATGCCCGGTGGCGCATCAGCAAAATGGGCGACCTCCGGGAGTGTAGCTTCAATGGGATCGTCCAATGCTAAAACGCCGTCCTCCATCAGATCAGCCATGAGAACAGCCGTGAACGACTTCGATATCGAGCCCGTTCGATAAATCGTCCGCACCCCTGCCGGAACCCGCTTGTCCGGGTCAGCCCAACCAAATCCTTGTGCCCAGAGCACTTGGTCTCCCTTGAAGACCGCAGCTGTAATCGCACCGATGCCATCGGCTTCCACATCGGCAGCCACCTGTCGCGCAAACGCATCGATCACATCCTGGTTCTGCGCAGCCGCTGGTGTTGCGATACCCGCAAAAAGAAAAAAGAGACCCAGGAATCGTGTGATATCCCAAACTCGTAGGGTCGAAACGATTGAAGAGTATTTCATTGCTCTTTCGCTCCGGTCTCGGTCGTCAATGGCAGAGACACTCTACAATCGACGAAGTCATTTTTGATGACGACCCCTCACCCGACCCAGTAAAAAGCCGTTATTCATCACGTTCAATCACGGCTGAGTGATAAGCTCGCGTGAACCGCCCGGGGCGGCCAGGGTTAACGCGAACCTGGCGAGGAAAGCCTGACCCTTCTACTGTCCCGACGCCGGTTTCGGGCATTCTTAAACAGCGGTACGAAATTTATCTGGATATGTCACTTCTCAGAAAACTTATTTTCCGAATGGACGGCGCCGCAGATAGCGCCAAAAAACAGTTTAAGAGCGAGTCGGGAGCTACTTGGGAAGCGGAATTTTCGATCTTCTCAGGCACTTCCCCTCAATCGCCCCGGCTATTGGTCATGTTCCGGAATCAGGACAATGTGACCACCCCGCAACGCTATAACCAGGCGCCTCCTGGGATCTCGAAAGTGCCCCGTGAGGCTGTACAAGAACTCTGTGAAGCAGATCTTCGTGAGTTACTTGCGCGATCCGTAAAAGTATGAACGAAAAAGCCACGAATCGTCAAAAAGCACTCTCACGGCAGTTTATGGATGAGGGTATGATACGGTGGGAAGCGTACGTTTCTGGTGGACAACCGAATACGGATGCAGCAGCTAAAATCTATTTCGTCTGCCTCGAAGATCCGTTCGAACGGCCCCGCTGGGTCACCCACAGTAGCCGCAGCGTTGCCGAGGCTACACGGACTCTATCTAAGATGAGCGACACCAGCCTTGTGGAGCTTCTGCAGGAATCTCAACCCCTCGATTAGACCTAGCCAACCGTTATGAGAGTGTCCAACCGAACTCCCGACACCCCATCTAGGCCTTCGAACCGATGCTTAACAACCACACTAGTTGGGCCCGGTTTGAGGTTGAAAACGTTTGCCATATAAGAAAGCGTAGTCGGCACCCGGCCGGGACAACCTTGGGAGCCAGAAACCACCGTGATTATAATCTCAATGTTGTCCGCCCGTTGCTTCACCTCTCCGTCCAAAGTGTCACAGCGTAGACGACCGACGATCTGCCCACTCACTCTAGCGGTGTTATATCCAACCGATACCCGCGAAAATTCAGGCAGCGCCTCACCCTCGACCACCACCGACTTCGTAACACTGACCGCCGGATCGACGCCCAAACCAAGACAAGCCGTTATGCCCAAGGCAATCACTGAAATCGTGAAGACAACAAAGAAGGGTTTGGGGCGCACGGGTCACCTCGAATTCTGTAACCGCGAGTGGTTCGCGACGGTTAGATAAACTTAGGGTGGCTTACCCTAACACGCACCCGGGCACCACTGGGAACGCTTGCAACCACCACAAGAGACCATGACGTTCTGTCATTCACAGTTAGCCTTGTCCACATGTGAGCATTGATGATAGACCCTCACAACTCCCCAGAACGGCCAAAAATGAAGTTGCCTAAAAAGCGATTTCTCAGTTTCCTGTTTTGGGTCGGCACGATGAGCAGCCTGGGGACCGTTTCGTGCATACCACAGGATCATTCCGATTCGGAATCCGATCATAAAACAACCAACGAAAGAGGGCGCATAAGTACACCAGAGGTATCCAAGTTCCAGGGAACCGCAACGCACGCGAGACTGCTAATGGATCCTCGATATCAACAGATGCGAATTGCCGGACTGCATGGACAACTCAGTACAGTGATCCAAATCAGTCGAGAATTGGTCCATACTGAGTGGGCCACAGGTGATAGCAATGCGACATACTGTGTGGCTCTCCACCCAGCGTATCTGATGCTATACGGGCTTCGTGACGCAGAAGCAGCCATAGAATTCATGAATGTCGTTCTGGAAGAACTGGCTTCAGGATCCACTCGGATGGAAGCGGGACTACTGCTTGCCAACTTTTTTGCACGAGCGGGACAAGCAAATCGCGCCCAAGCATTCGTTGATGCGTGGGCGGAGACAAGAGGAAAAGAAGGGCCACACGTCGAGTACGACCATGTTCAAGCACTCCTTGCAATAGCGTTGGGGAACCCCATGTCAGCGATCGCTCGTCTTCGCAAGCTTCACACCGATCCAAATAGGTGCGGTGTACACGCAAATTTCGATCTTGCCATCGCCTACGAAGCCTTGGCAGAAAGAGATTCCGCGATCGCTGCGTTTGAACGCCACCTCAGTAATCAGTCCGGTAAGGAAAGAGCAATGGAATCGTTTTCCGTGCCGTATTCGCTAGGCCGGCTAGGAGCGCTATACGAGTGGAAAGCGGTTTCGGGCGATGAATCGACCCGCGAAACGCATTTGAAACAGGCGCTTGCCGCTTACAAACACCTATTAGAGCTATGGGCCAAAGCAGACCTAGAATTCAACACAAAAATGAACGCCATTCGAGAGCGTATAAAAATCTTGGCGAACTAGATCTTGCACCTCGCTTCAGTTCCGATCCTAGCAGCGTATCTTAGGTCTAGGGGTAATTACAAACGCGATACCAGAACCAGCGGCCGGTTGAGACCTGACCAAGTCGGCGCCGAGGTGCTAAAGTCGAGGGGACAAGAGAGCCTAAGGTCACGATTCACGATGTTAGAAAAGCACAAAAAAATAACCCGAAGGAAGTACACTCACCGCTGCCGAGGAAACCACTGGTTGGCCATCTTCGCGTTTGCAGTCGGAACACCCAGTATCACTGCACAGGTCAACCTTGTTCCTCCAAACCAAGAGATCGCTATTTGTGCAGGACAGACCGATCCAGAATTGACCGGTCTTGCAGGCCTAGTTCGTGAATCGACCGACAAAATCATTATCCCGGGAGCGCGCGTGCTTGCCAATTGGGCCGATGAAACAGGGCAACAGCAGACCGCAACCACCGAGACTGATGGCTACGGCACCTATTTGCTCTGCGGTTTACCAAGTAGGCAAGCACTATCCATTCAAGCCGCATTTGCCACCTCGGTCTCGACGCCACGTGAGGTGACGATTGAGCCGGGACCTCCGGCAGGCTGGGACTTTGAGATCGGAGTGGCACAGGCCTATCTCCGCCCCAGACTTCGCACCCCCGGACGTGTCGTTGGACAAATAACGGACCGTAACTCAGGTCGTCCAGTTGAAGCCGCCGCCCTAGTACTCGCGGGTGAAGATCAACAAAGATTATCCAACGGCAGCGGCCGGTTTTCTTTCGACAACCTAAGTCCGGGCGTATATCGACTCGCCGTTGAGCATTTAGCGTATGAGACCATTGACCAGCTGATTAATGTCCCCAGTGATCACACCCTTGAGGTGAATTTCGAGCTGACAGCTGACCCGATCGAACTCGCACCACTGGTGGTCACAGCGGTGCGGGACAAGCGCTTAGAATTTAACGGATTTTATGAGCGCAAAGAACTGGGAGAGAAGATAGCGAATGGAGTCTTTATAACTAAGGAAGATCTACGCCGTGCAAATTCCCTCAGGGTCACACACTACCTAAGTCGTCTTAGTGGAGTTCGAGTCGACTGTACTGGGTCTGCCAATAACAATTGCACAATTCGCATGACGGGCGGCAGTCCAAGTTTAAGCCGCCGGGCAGAGTGGGGTTGCGTGAATGCAAACGTATATATCGACGGTATACGCGTCATCCGAGACAATCAGGGCCTGCAAGACTCGATCGACAACTTTGTATCCACCTCAGATATTGCAGGTATCGAGGTTTATCGCGGCCCATCGGAGATCCCTGCTGAATTTGGAGGTTCTGTCGGTCGTTGCGGCGCAATCGTTATCTGGACAGGGGTGAACGGGTGATCTTCACCCACGTTAACGCTAGATATTTCTGTCGGAGGCAGTCGGAAAAGCGTGCAGCGCCGTTGCCTTGATCCGAACTGCAACACGTGTTCCAACCTCAACAGATAATTCTCGGGCCGCATCTCGAGTCACGAGAGCCACAAGCTCGGGAGGGCCCTGCATTCGCAACCTCACTAACCCGCCCAGATCTCGTCGATCCGTGATCGTCGCATAGACAAGGTTTCTCGTGCTCAGTTCACGATGAGGGGAACTGGGGGGGCCTAATACTAGGTCTTCCGGACGATAGACGAGTTTTACAGGCTGTCCAACCTGCGCCTCTCCAAGGGCGAGGAAGGTCGCTCCACCTACGTCTACCCTCACCATCCTTTCTTCCGTCGCTTTCGTAATCCCTGCAAGTGTAAACTCGGCCCCAGTAACCCGTGCCGTATATACATCCGTCGGATTGTCGTAAATGTCGGTTGGCGTCCCGAGCTGTACGAGATGACCCTTTCGCATCACACCAACCCTATCCGCCATATGAAAAGCTTCAGTTCGATCATGCGTAATTAAAAAGATGCTCGCGGCGCGCTCTCGGGCGACCCGTTCAAGGTCCGTTCTCAAATCAAGCTTCGCATCTGTATCAAGGTTTGAGGTCGGTTCATCAAGGAAGAGGACCTCCGGATCCAAAACCAGCGCCCTTGCGAGTGCCACCCGTTGCGCCTCCCCTCCGGACACTTCTGACATATGGGCAGTTCGCACATCAGAGATGGCGAGTTGGTCACATATCGAGTGTATTCGTTCTTGTGATGTGATCCGTGACATACCGCGGAGCCTGAGACCGATCCCAATGTTGTACTCGACAGTATCATTCCAGAAATGGGATTTCTGAAATACGACAGCCGATGCCATCCGAAGAGCTTCTTCGCCCTTTTTTCCGGACTTGCCGTGGAATTCGACCCGCCCAGCAGTCAGCTTTTCAAGCATAGCTAGGGTTCGCAATAACGTCGATTTGCCTGCTCCATTAGGACCAAACACGGCAAGAAGTTCGCCACGGAAGAGCTCAAGTTGGTCGACCTCTAGCACGGTGCGATTTCCGTAGACCTTCCGCAGCCCTTGCCCGATAAGAAGTGGGTCGCGTTGGCTCATGCGATCAACGGTCTCCGTATCGACCTTCGGCCGAGGATCAGCAACAGGACATTAACAAAAAGAGCGATAAACATAAGAACGACACCCATCGCAATCGCAACCTCGAAATTTCCACGTCGCGTCTCGAGTACGATTGCAGTTGTCATCACCCGAGTCTCACCGAGGATGTTACCTCCTACGATCATCACAGCGCCCACTTCACTAATGATCGCACCAAATCCTGCTGCGACCGCTGCCACAAGCGATGTTCGCACTTCGCGGAGTTGCAGCATGATCGCTTGCCAACGGCTCGCGCCAAGGGCACGCGCTTGAAGCGCTATGTCTGGGGGGATACCCTCGACAGCCGCGAGACTGACCGCCGCCACATAGGGTCCGGCGATTACCGCCTGCGCCGCGATCATGGCAAGCGGAGTGTACAGAAGGCCGAGTTCGCCTAATGGCCCAGAGCGGGACAAAAACAAGAAGACCGCGAGACCTACAACTACCGGAGGAAACGCAAGTCCCGCATTGATCAGTGCAACCACCGGCATCCGGCAACGAAAGTTCGCAAGACCGACAGCTACCCCGATAGGGAGCCCAATCACGACGGCTAAACCTAGCGACAGCCCGCTGATCTGGAGCGAACGCAGGATTACGTTCCAGACGTACAGGTCACCCGAGGTGATCAGTCGAAGCGCTTCAAGAAGAGGGTCCACCAATTGAAATTGCAGGACCTAGTACATCTCCTCAAGATCGGGGACAGGCAGCACCGGATTTGTTGACCCCCGAACTAACGGTCTAAAAAGAGGTTCTTCTGTGTCATGGTGCCTGAATCGGAGAATCACTTCCTGGCCAGATTCCGACGTTAGCCAGTCCACAAACACCTGGGCTTCGCCTTTATGTAAGGCCTCTTCCGGCCGGATCACTGAATAGAGATTTAACAACGATCGATGTCTCTCAAAGAGTGGCTTGAGTTCAAGAATGTCTTGTAACACTGTGAACGTGGCGCGATCGGAAATCGTATAAGCCGCTCGCTCGCTCGCAATCTGGAGAGACGTTCCCTGTCCCTGGCCTGACTCGACATACCAGGGGCCGAACACATCAATTCGAGCCGTTTTCCATAAAGCGAGTTCACGATAATGGGTTCCCGAGCTGTCCCCTCGTGAAACAAAAAGTGCTCGGGATTGAGCGATCGCTTCGAACGCGGCACCCGGTGTATCTGTTTCCGCAACTTCAGCCGGATCAGAGACGGGGCCAAGAATCACAAAGTCGTTATACATGACTGGGACGCGTTCATCAGCATAACCTTCCTCAATGAAATGCTCCTCAGCCTCAGGAGCATGGATGAGGAGAACATCGGCGTCACCGCGACGGCCCAACTCAAGAGCTTCTCCACTGCCCATGACGACCGTACGAATCCGAATCGTCCCGTGTTCTCGATTGAATGCCGCGATCAACACCTCAAGCAGGCCTGAATCGTACGTTGATGTGGTCGCAGCAAGAATGACGGGAGTGCGTGCATCACCGCACGCGGCACTTAAAAATGCCAGCAAAGGAATCAGTAACAGCGACAGTAGAGACCGCATCAAACAATACTCCCAACGTACGCGGTCGCATCAACCGCAACGACACGATCCACGTAAGCAAATACAGGGTTCAGTTCCAGCTCAAGAATGTTGGAGTGTGTTAACAGGCAAGCACCTACAGCTACTCCGATTTTTGCTATGGAGTTGATGTCGACAGAGGCTCGGCCACGATATCCAAACAAAAGTGGAGAAAACTTGAGTTCGTGGCACATGCGTACCACTTGATCTTCCTCAATGGGAAGTCCTCTGATAGCGACATCATCGAAGAGCTCTACTTCGACCCCACCCATCCCAAGCGTTAGGATAGGACCAAACTGGGGATCCCGTTGTGCTCCTATCAAAAGCTCCGCCAAGGGTTTTGGCTGCATGGGCGACACAAGAAAACCGTCGAAATCTAAGGGAAGGCCACGCTCTGCCAGATAGGTCGATGCTGAGTCGACGGCAAGTTTTAACTCAACGTCCGCTTGGCCGGAGCCCTCAATACCCAGTCGGACAGCCCCCGCCTCTGTCTTATGTGGGAGATGGCGTGATACAAGCTTAAGAACATGAGGTCCTTTCCCAACTGCAGCGGCAACATCTTTTCTCTCGTGGCAGAAAGTGCTTGGCACCATCGGAACGCCAAACGGTGTAAGAAGTTCACGTGTTTCGAGCTCTGATAGCCAAGAACCCTGTGACGACCGCTTCCTCCAATTCACATCTTCCGAACCATATCTGGCCTTCCTGTTGGCATTCGGCTGACCCTCTGATATGCCGATCAGAGACTCCGGCGTGGCGCCTCGCACACAAAGCGAAGTGAGACATCGAATTGCCGTCTCGAGTGACCCATAAACCGGGATCTCGCGCTCCAATAATCGCAAGAGCGGGGGTGGAAGGCGGGCCGCATAAAGCGAGTGTACAACAATCGGAACAGCTTCCTTACGAACCGCTTCAACAATTTGATCCGCCGCTTCACACTCTTCCGTAGCAAGTTCTTCAGCGAACCGAATTGCATAGCCACCAAAAAGTCCAGTGATCAAAATGGCATGGCACCCGCGGTCGCTGGCTAGGATCTGTAGGACGTCTCCTAAGACAGTCGGTGCTTGGTCTGCAGCTCCTGCAGCATCGATAGGATTGTTCACATTTGCCGCGGGGCCAAGCCGTTGACGCAAAGCTTCCTGAGTTGTGGAGCTAAGATGGGCGAGCGGGACCCCAGCCTTAGAAAGATGGTCGGCAGAGAGAGTCGCATGCCCGCCCCCGTCCGACAGCACGACGACTCCACCATCGGTATCGTCCGACCGTGGTCTCACAGGTGGTTGAGTTGCAAGCGTTTCTGCGACAGCCAGGAGTTCATCCGCGCGCACCACCTCAATCATCTGTGCTTCTCTGGCTAAAGCGCTGAACACCTTGTGAGAACCCGTAACCGCACCCGTGTGCGAGCGAGCCGTTCGTTCACCTGCTCCAGATATCCCACCTTTTAAAACTACAACTGGCTTATATCGGGTTACCCTAGAGGCCATCTCAAAAAGCGCTTCCCCATCGGCCACACCTTCTAAATACATAACAATGGCACGCGTTGGCTCATGGCTTCCTAAAAAATCAAGATATTCATGAAATCCAATATCGGTCTCATTGCCCGGACCAACGTAGATCGAGACACCTATGGGGCGGGTAGATGCCGCAGTCATTAAATCAAGCGCAATGTTCCCGGACTGAGCAAGAATTGCGAGACCACCAGGAGGCAGTGGCTCACCACCTACCATATGAAGGCGTGCGTGCGTGTTGAGAAGACCAGAAGTATTGGGGCCAATCACCCGGACTCCTGTCTCCTGGGCGGCGGAGAGAAGACAAGCCTCGAGTTCTGCGCCTTCTTTCCCAGATTCTCGAAAGCCAACCGCGGGTACAATTGCCCCTTTAGTCCCGTATTGGCCACACTCCCGAACGACGTTGGGAACCAAAGCAGCCGGCAGCGCCACATAAGCAAGATCAGGAGCTTCCGGCAATTCTGTGAGTGATCTGAATACGGTGAAATCTAGAATCTCACCACCCTTTGGATTAACAGGGTATATGGTGCCAGGAAAGCCTGATGCACGGAGTGCGGCTAAGACCTGGTGACCACGTTTCTCGGGATCAGATGAGGCACCAATGACCGCTACAGATTGTGGCTCCAGTATCGGAGTGAGGGCATGTGGTAACGTCATCAGAGACACTGTGAATGTGAGTGAAGCATCACTAGAAGATATGCTCTTGCTGGACCAATATTATGACGGAAGTCGTCAAATTCCTCGATAAGTTGGCTCGCGCTTTTCTGCGAACGCCTTTAAGCCCTCCACCCAATCTTCCGATGTCATACAGGCAAAAAGCGCTTCTGATTCGAGACGTAAGGCTTCATCCGGTCCAATCGATTCCGCACGATCAAGCAATCGTTTAGCAAGCCGCATAGCGATGGGGGCATTTTTCGCTAATGAAATCGCGAGATCAAGTGCAGCCGGAAGCACCTTACCGGCTGGTTCAACTTGGTTTGCGAGACCCCACGAAAGAGCCTCTGTAGCCTTGAAAAAACGGCCGAGAAGGATGAGTTCTGCCGCCCGTGCGTAACCGACGCGACGTCTCAGAGTATACGCTGTCCCACCTCCGATGAAGGTACCCAGCGTTACTTCTGGAATCCGCAGCTTGGCATCTTCGGACACGATTACAAAATCACAGGACAAGGCCAATTCAATTCCTGCTCCGATTGCGTGCCCGTTCACTGCAGCAACGATTGGTTGAGGGAGTGTCTGGAACGCTCGAAATACGCGCTGGCTTGTATCGATGTACTCGTGCCGTTCCTCGATGGTCGGCTCATCCCCGTGGTGTGCCTTCAGGTCAGCACCGACACAAAAACCTCGTCCCATACCCGTAACAACAACGGCCCGAATCTGTTCATCTGTAGCAATATCTTCGAGCTCGACTTCGAGCGCCTCATACATCGGAAGGCTGACTGCATTAAGCCGATCAGGGCGGTTAAGACGGAGGATTCGGATTTGACCCTTCGTCTCACAGAGCAGCGGAGACTCCATTGAAACAGTCACCTTCCTTCTTATTCAGTCGTCGTCCGCGCCTGTGCTTTCTTAACGTACATTTCAAGCCATCGGTCAGTTTCCCATAGGACATGTAAAACTGATTCTCGTGCCGCATAACCATGGCTTTCGCCCGGTAACATCACCAGTCTAGCCACTGCTCCCAAACCTTTCAGTGCCGCGAAGAATCTGCGTGACTGAATGGGGTATGTACCTGAGTTGTTGTCATCTTCTCCATGGATAAGGAGGATCGGTTCGTTAACCTTCTCGGCATGCATAAATGGTGACATGTAGAAGTAGATGTCTGGCGCTTCCCAGAAGAGCCGTTGTTCTCGCTGGAAGCCAAACGGAGTTAGTGTTCGATTGAAAGCACCGCTCCGAGCAATCCCAGCTTGGAACAGGTCAGAGTGGGCAAGAACGTTCGCTGTCATGAAGGCACCATAGGAGTGTCCGCCGATCGCAACTCGGTCCGGGTCGACAACGCCACGCCTCACACCCTCGTCGATCGCCGCTTGTGCGTTGGCAACCAACTGCTCCCTAAACGTATCGTTTGGCTCTTCATTGCCTTCTCCCACTACCGGCATCGACGCATTATCAAGAACCGCATAACCTCGCGTCACGTAGGGGACGGCACCCGAGAAGTTGATCCGAGTAAACTCATAAGGTGAGTCATTCCGTTGTCCAGCTGCAGCTGCGTCCTTGAACTCACGTGGATAAGCCCAAACGAATGTGGGGAGCGGCCCATCCCGTTCTTGTTCGTAGTCTGCCGGCAAATAGAGGGTCGCGGAGAGTGGGATTCCATCCGAACGCTGATACTGAATCGCCTCTTTGCGGACATTTGCGAATTGTGGGTACGGGTGCGGGAAGTCTGTAATCGGGTTGATTTTTCCGCTCTGAAGGTCACGAACAAAGTAGTTGGGCGGCTCATCCTTTGATTCCCGGCGAGTGAGCAACTTCCCTTCATCCAGTATGGCCACGGCCCCCTCGTAGTAGGGGGCTTGCGACCTAAACAATTCTTCTTGATCACCAGTAGAAAGATTGCGCTTCCTAAGGAAAGGACGGTTCCCCTCGACAGATGCACCAGTACCTGCCAAGTAGATGGAGCGTCCCCGGTCCGCAGTCATAAGAACAGACGTCCCGCGATCAGTTGTTCGGGACATCGGAATTCCAGGATCGTTATAGCGATCCTCTGTCGAAACATCGAAGATTACATCCATGCCACGCGGGCCATCAGGTGTAATTCGATACATCCGGCTCTCACGTGTCAGCCACCAATTCTCGTTGACCAACGCAAAGTTTCCTTCCGCCCAACGAACCCCCACAAAGCGTAACGGTAAAGAAGCGATCCGCGTTGGTTCGCCAAAGAACGGAGCCGCATGCATGAAAACAGCGTCTCGTAGTTCCGCGTCTCGAGAAGCATCGCCTTCATCCTGTGCCTCAGCCCAATACAACGTCGCGTCAGCGTCGGGGCGCCATGTTATCGAACGTACACCGGTAGGTACGGAACCATAAACAGTAGGCACTTGATCCTTGAGAGGAAGATTCGCCACTTCGTGTTCTACCGCGCCTTGCATGTCCCAAACCTCAATTCGATTGGGAAAGCGGGCAGCCGGAACGATGTATGAGAATGGCCGGTGTATAGTCTGAACGAGGATGTGCTGTCCGTCAGGTGAAGGGTGGGCCGACCGGATGAGTTCCGGCTCGCCTAATGGCGTCACGTTCCCACCCAATGAGACAACCGCCACCTGAGACAGACCATAAAACTCGAAGAGTTCTTCGTCGTGACGGTTCTTTAGTAAATCCTGGTAGGTCCATGCCGGCGCGGCTTCACCTTGATTCTCTTGCACGACAGGACCCGTGGGGACAATCGGCGCTGCAGGGGCACCTCCTCGACTACGGGGGACTGCGAGCACAACCAATGACTGACTATCCGAAACCCAACTGACAGACTCTCCAAACACATCGTTGATTTGCACACTCGAAATCCGGCGGGCAACCGCTGACTGAACATCAACTAACCAGAGCTGAGTGGCATCCTCGGTTTCGTTCGTGAAGGCAATATGGTTCCCATCTGGGGCCCATATAGTGTTTCGGATTCTCGGGTTTGCTGGGAGGCCTGTAACACGATGTGATTCTCCACCAATCACCTGGAGCAACATTCCCGTCGTCGTTACTCGCGCACGACTAGGACCGTTCGTACGCGGGTTGATCCTCATCCCAGCAAGTCGAAGCTCAGGCGCAGCAACTTCAGCGATTGACTTCAGGGACGCGGATTCGTTGATCAACATCATTGTCTCATCGGGACTAAGACTGACACCTGGCGTGGGCGCTGCATCCACAAGCGCCACAAGCTCAGCAGCTGGAAGTTGATATCGGTCCGCTCCCTCTTGGGCCGTTAGGCTAACGAAAGAACCGGAGAGTAAGATGAGTATGAATGCGAGGTTACGAGATCGAAAGTTACGATTCATGGTGAGGCTCCAACTTGATTGCGCGGATGAAATAACAACTACGCCATAGTCTGAAGCTCAGTTATCCTGCGCAAGATGACCCTGATCGAAATGCTTCTATAGACGGTCGCCGGTTGACCACAGCGGACTCTAGTCTGATGTTCGGCGCAATGGAAACTCTCGATGTTGCATATGCCGACGCACGACCAAAGGTAGGCAAGACTGCTGCGGAACGCTTGGCTGCCGTGTACTGGAGCCGGAACACCACTGCACGAGAACTTCCGAGTGAGCGAGACCGGGTATTCGAACTGACCGCCACCTCCGGCGAACTCACATTCCTCAAGGTGTCCAATGCGCTCGAACCTTTACCAGTGCTCGAGACACAGAACACCATGCTCGAGACACTCGCAGACGCCCAAACATGCTACCGGTTCCCAAAACTTCTGCCAGCAACTGACCAGACGAAGATTGTCGAGACAAAACTGGCCGGTCGCCACCATTTCGTACACTTGCTTGAAGAAGTGCCTGGGACATCTGTGGAAAGTGGCTATCAGCAGAGCCCCGAACTCCTTCGACAAATAGGCCGAATGCTCGCGATCGTGGATCGCAACCTTTCGGAGAGTCAGACTAACGACCGAGCTATGATTTGGGATCTGCGCGGGGCTCGGACTCTTATTGAAAACAATTTACACCACGTAACTAATGACGATCGCCGCCAACTCCTGCAACGTTGTCTCGCTCGATATGATGAACACGTGGTACCACGGTTACCAGAACTTCGAGAAAGCCTAATCTACAACGATGCGAACCCAGAAAATCTCCGAATTGACCCTTCGGGACGGGGAACGCCTAAAGTTGTCGGCCTTGTCGATTTTGGAGACTCACTGAGATCGTGGACCGTAGCAGAACTCGCTGTTGCATGTGCATACGCGGGGCTCGATAAGCGTTCACCGATCTCAGCCTTCTGTGATCTGGCACGCGGATACGTTTTAGAGTACATGCTAACGGAAGCTGAGGCCGACGTGGTGTTCGAATTAGCACGGATCCGCCTCGCACTTAGTGTTACCGTATCTGCTGTGCGGGCGTCACAGGACCCTTCCAACGATTATCTCCGCATCAGCGAAGGGCCTGCCTGGAATCTCCTCAAACAACTTTCCGGCGAGTCTGAAGAACTCGCACACTACCGTTTACGCGAAGCATGCGGATATCCTCCATGTGCTCACACCGAGAGAGTTGTTGCCATCCTAAAACAGGCATCGAAAGAAGCCGGAGCAATTCTCAACCCTGACCCCAGAAATACCCCAACCGTCACGATCGATCTGAGTGTGGAGTCAGGCGAAGATGCTGGCATGTTCGATCCCAACGACCCCACAGAGTTCTCTCGACACGTGACCGGCCTTATAAAAGATCATGGGGCAACCATCGGAATCGGTCGATTCGATGAGGTGCGAGCGTGCTATAGAAATGAGCCTTTTTGTTCGCCTAGTGATGGCGCGGACGAATGGAGGACCGTTCATCTCGGAATCGATTTATTCGCTCCGGCGGGTACGCCTGTTTCATCACCACTGGCCGGTCGTGTATGTAGCGTACTCGATAATGCGGGACGTCTCGACTATGGCCCGACAGTCATCGTTGAGCATGAGATTGATGACGAGAGTGGGCCGGTTCGCTTCTGGACATTGTATGGACACCTTACATCCGACACACTTGAAAAAACCCGAGTGGATCAGAGAATCGAAGCGGGGGAAGTGATTGGAGCGATCGGAAGCCCGCCACAGAATGGTGATTGGGCACCGCATCTACATTTTCAGGTTTTACTAGATCGCTTAGGGTATGAGGGTACGTTTCCAGGGGTTGCACTACCAAGCCAGCGGGAAACATGGATCGCAATCAGTCCAAACCCGAATTGCCTGCTTGGAATTCCGGCTAAAACAACCGCTGAGCGACCGCGACAGACTTCAGCACTTCTGGAAGATCGAGAACTTACCTTAGGACCATCTTTAAGCCTTTCCTACGCAAAGCCACTTCACATCGTACGCGGTCGTGGGACAGTTTTGTTCGATATCGATGCACAACCATACCTTGATTGCGTAAACAACGTAGCGCACGTGGGTCATTCCCATCCGCGAGTAATGCAGGCCGCGGCAAAGCAAATGGGAACACTCAACACAAATACTCGCTATCTGCACGAGAACATCCTTAGGTACAGTGCACGACTCACTTCACTTTTCCCGAAACCCCTCGAGGTGTGTTTTCTCGTTTGTTCTGGGACTGAGGCCAACGAGCTAGCCCTACGCATGGCTCGGACGCATACAGGCAAGGTTGGCGCGGTCGTTTTAGACGGGGCCTATCATGGAAATTCAAGCTCCGTTATCAACCTTAGCCCTTACAAGTTCAATGGGCCTGGCGGTAAAGGGCTCCGTCCCTGGGTTCGGGTAGCCGCAATGCCTGACTGTTATCGAGGTCAGCATCGCGGCAAGGAAGAAGAGGTGGCCCCTCTCTACGCTGCAGAAGTTCGTCAGGCAGTTGAAGCACTTGAATCGGAGCCGACCTGGTTTGGCAATCAACCCCCGGGAGCCGCCGCTTTTTTTCATGAATCGCTGCTGAGTTGTGGCGGTCAGATCCCGCTTCCTGAAGGATATCTTCGCAAAACATACGAGGCGGCTCGTGCTCAGGGATCCGTGTGTGTAGCCGACGAAGTTCAAGTTGGATTCGGTCGGGTTGGCTCCGATTGGTGGGCATTTGAAGAACAAGGAGTCGTACCCGACATCGTGACCCTTGGTAAACCCATCGGGAATGGACACCCTCTAGGTGCCGTAATAACGACGCGAGAAATCGCCGACTCTTTCGATAATGGCATGGAGTACTTCAACACGTTTGCGGGCAACCCGGTTTCCTGTGCCATTGGAGAAACCGTGCTTAATGTTATTGAGGAAGAGGGGCTTCGGGAGAACGCAGCCCGAGTTGGAACACGACTGTTAGATGACCTGGCCACACTTGGCGCACGATATCCATGGGTTGGTGACGTACGCGGTCGCGGATTATTTCTCGGGATCGAGTTTGTCCGTGTAGATGATGAAATTGAGCCCGACGCGTCTCTCGCCGACAGTGTCGTTCAGAAGATGCGTGAGCGTGGCATTCTCCTGAGCACGGACGGGCCCGATCACAATGTGATCAAGTTCAAACCACCCCTCACCTTCTCTGAGTCGGATGGTGATTTGCTCATCTCAAATCTTTCCGAAGTTTTCGCCGAGACGCCTTTTTAGCTTTAGTGGATTTTAAGCGCCGGAGAAAAGACACCACCGTCTAGAATCATCATGGTTCTGACAAGGAACCACTTCCAGTAATTTGAAGGTATAAGAAGACAATTAGGCTGGCAGTTCTTAGATGCGTCGTGCCTAACCGGGGCAAGGTGCGTACCTTTTTGACAGGTTAAAAGTTCACGGGGACTCGCATGGTAGAATTGTGCGAGCGGGTTGATGGGCGGCATCTAATACTGTCACTGACGAGTGATACTATGTCACAAAAAAATACTGGAAGCACCCCAAGTCGTCGTCATTTTCTAAAGAGTGCTGCTGCTGGCGCTGCTGTTGCGGCCGTCGCGACTCCAGCCTGGGCCCATAGCTCAGAACAAAAGGGGATCGCTCTTACAGATCTGGCTAACATTAGTCGGAATAGAATCGCGACAGACGAAGATTTTTGGCATTTGGTTAAGCAACAATTTCCGCTGGCTCCCAATTTCACACTCATGAACGCGGCCAACCTTTGTCCCTCTCCGTATGCAGTCCAGGAAACCGTCTTCCAGTACACAAGGGACATTGACCAAGACGCTTCTTTCCAAAACAGGGCAAAGTTTTCCCAATTAGGTGTAAAATCACGCGAGGCATTGGGAAGGCTTCTCGGTGCCTCAAGTGACGAAATCGCAATTACCCGCAACACATCCGAGTCTAACAATACCGTGATCAATGGACTTGACCTACGCGAAGGCGACGAAGTGATTCTTTGGGATCAGAATCACCCAACAAATAATGTCGCGTGGGAGGTACGGGCAGAGAGATGGGGCTACAAGGTCATTCATGTTTCGACACCACCAGCTCCTGAAACTGCAGATGAACTAGTTGCCCCGTTTGAACAGGCTATCACCAATCGAACACGTGTGCTTGCCTTCACGCACGTCTCAAACATCTCGGGTGTCCAGCTACCAGCAAAACGTTTGTGTTCGATCGCACGTGAGCGCGGCATCCACGCACATGTAGATGGAGCACAGAGTTTTGGGGCCATCAATATCGATCTTCATGCTATGGGCTGCGACTCATATACAGGGAGCGCACACAAGTGGTTCTGTGGACCCAAGGAGGCCGGCGTCCTTTATATTCGAGCAGATCTGGTGGATGAGCTATGGCCTAGCATCGTCGCGCCGGGATGGGAAGGTGCTTTAGCGAGCGGCACGGCAAGCAAATTCGACAACTACGGACAACGAGACGACGCTGCTGTCGCAGCAGTAGGAAAAACGGTCGAGTTCCACGAGGCGATTGGTCCTGCTGCGGTAGAGGCACGAATACGCGCCTTAGCAACAGCCCTCAAGAAGGAACTCCGTACACGTTTGCCTGGTGCGAGATTCCACACTTCTGATGTACCAGGACGAAGTTGCGGGGTCGTCATCGTGAATCCGGGCAGTGATACCGATGATTACAGTGACGCTTATGAACGCCTCTATACAAAGCACGGAATCAGCTGCAACCTCTTCAGGACCGGAGCAGCCTTCCCCGGGTTCCGACTATGCCCTCATGTCTATAATACAATGGAAGAAATGGGACAGGTTGCAGACGCCTTAGCCGCCGAAGTTTAAGTTAAACGGCACCTTATAGTTCGCCCCGAGCCCCTGCCTCCACAGCGTACGCACAGGCTCGGGCTGTAAGAGCCATATAAGTCAGAGATGGATTCTGACACGCGGATGAAGTCATTGCAGCTCCATCGATGACAAACAGGTTGGGCACATCCCAAGACTGATTGAAACCATTCAGAACAGATGTCGTACGATCGCGACCCATACGAGCAGTCCCCATCTCGTGGATGCAAAGCCCAGGGGCTGTTAGATCGGTCGCCAGCTCAATGTCGCGTCCACCCCCAGCATCAAGCATTTCCGCCGCCCGCTCCGCAGCGTCTTGCATCATGATCCGTTCATTTTCGCCCCAAGTACAGTGAATCCGTAGAGTTGGAATCCCCCAGGCATCAGTTTGCTCCGGGTCTAACTCAACGTAGTTATCCTCCCGTGGAAGGCACTCCCCCCAAGCACCCAACTCGAACTCCCATGGGCCGGGCCGGGTCAGTTTCTCCTTATACCCAGCCCCAAACCCCGGCATATCGAGTCCCCGACTCCATCCGCGACGGGCGGACCATCCTTGGTAGCCGTAACCACGCAGGAAATCTGAAGTGGGCTCCGTAACGTTGCGGAACCTGGGGATATATATGCCATTCGGACGTTCTCCCGTGTACTTGTACGCTTCCCAGCCAGGAAAAGTGGCCTTTGCTCCAGTGCTCATGGCGTGGTCCATGAGATAGCGACCCAGAGCACCGCTCGAGTTAGCCAACCCATCAGGAAAATCGGAAGACTTTGAGTTAAGGAGGAGCCGGGTAGACTCTAGCGCAGAGGCCCCTAAGAATATGATGCGACCCGAAAACTCCAACTCCTCACGCGATTCACGGTCGGTGACACGAACGCCAGTCACTCGACCCTTGGATGGATTCCAAATAACACTATGAACAACGCTATTCGGTCGCAGTGTCATTCGGCCAGTCGCTTCGGCTGCAGGCAGGGTAGCATTTAGCGAACTGAAGTAGCTCTTGGTCGAACAACCACGGTGACACGGGCCACAATAATGACATGCCTTACGCCCATTATGGTCGCGAGTCAGCACCGCCGTGCGCCCTATCGTCATACGACGTGTATCGCCAAAACTCCTGGCGATCGCATCGCGGACCTCCTCTTCAACACAGGTCATTGGCATCGGAGGGAGAAACTGGCCGTCCGGAAGTTGCGGCAGACCCTCAGCCCGTCCGCTAATCCCGGCAAACGCTTCCACACGATCGTACCAAGGAGCAAGGTCTGCATATCGAATTGGCCAGTCGACCGCGATCCCTTCACGAGCATTCGCCTCAAAATCGAGATCACTCAAACGATAGGACTGCCGCGCCCACATGATCGAACGCCCACCAACCTGGCGGCCACGGATCCACAGAAATGGTGCATCAGGTTCAGTTGTATAGGGATTATCAATGTCGTTTACAAAAAACTTCCGTGCCATCTCATCGCAGGCATAACACTCCTTCTGGACGGGCTGTTCTTCCTCGAGCGCCTTGCGATCGTTCCACCCACGGTAAGGCATTCGGTAGGGTGGCACGTGTTCTACATAATCACGCTCGGGAATGACCATTGGTCCGGCCTCTAACACAAGGGTGCGTAGGCCAGCCTCAGTGAGTTCTTTCGCGGCCCAGCCACCGGTGATCCCCGAGCCCACGACGATAGCATCATATTCTTCCTGACTGCGGATGTAGGGGGCGGTCATCGGCCACCTCCCACCCCATACTGATCAAGGAGCACACAACCCTCAAAAGCACCTGGAACGATCCGATATCCAAGTGTTCTGAGGCCTGTCTCAGAGGTGAAATATCCGGCCAAGGTGAAACGCTTCATGTCATAGAAAAAGTGCGCAGTTTCGTCGAAAGTGGGATCTCGGCGCAATTCATCAAGTTCGGTGTCTAACTTGGCGACGATCGCCATCTTTTCTTCGGTGGAACAATCTGTGAAATTTCTCCCATACTTGTTGTTACTTAGCGCATCGACCGTATCAATTCCGTCGAGAAATCGGTTTTTTTCATCTTCGTCCAGCCAACCGGTGACGATCACATCAATGAACTCGTCGATCCCGGCCACTTTAGCCCCTGGAGTATCGGTTTGTGGAATGATCACCTCTGCAATCGCAGTAACTAGGCGATTCTGAGCTTCCGTCAGAGTGCGCTCCTGGCGGTCACCAACCGAATCCATGCCTGCGCGAACATCACGAGCCCATTCCACAATTTCCGCAAATCCAGCGCGCGGGATGACTAAGGGAGCCCCAGCAGCTGTCCCGAGAATTTGTAATGCACGTCTTCGTTTCATTACTCCTCCGATCGACGAACTCACACTAGACACTCATATTGTATAACATGGATCGACGCCACTTCGTTCAGAGATCACTGGGAGCCGCTACGTTATTGACGTATGGTGGCCCTATCCCACTCCCCGCGCTAACTCCAAGGTTCTCGGCTATAGATCGCTGGGGCCTCCAGCTCTACACCGTTCGATCTCTAATGGCTAGCAATGTCGAAGAAACGCTTGCCCATGTAGCACGCGTCGGGTACCGAGAGGTCGAGTTTGCCGGGTACTTCGGCCGATCGCCGCAGGAGATCCGCATGACGCTCGAAGCAGAAAATCTCGTGGCACCTGCCATACACCTTTCGCTCGAAGAGTTCCGCCAGAACCTCGAACCAGCTATCGAGGCCGCCACGATTATCGGCCACCGACACCTCGTTCTTCCGTTCTTGGCAGCAGTCGATCGCCCAGACATCGATGGATATCAACGGCTAGCAGGAGAGATGAACAGATTCGGGGAGGCATGTCATGAGGCGGGGCTTCGGTTCGCATACCACAATCACGACTTTGAACTTCGTGCAATAGAGGGTGTGGTACCACTCGATGTCCTCATCGATGGCACTGACCCAGATCTGGTCACCTTCGAAGTTGACCTCTACTGGATGGTGCACGGTGGTGCAGACCCGCTTGACTACTTTACGCGATATCCTGGTCGCTTCGAGCTTTGTCACGTCAAAGACCGAACGAGAGACGGAAAAATGGTTGATGTCGGCAATGGCGTCATCGATTTCGCCGAAATTTTCAGGCACGCCGAAACGGCGGGCCTAGCACATTATTTTGTAGAGCATGATACGCCGGATGACGCACTCGAATCCGTGCGAACCAGTTTCGAATACCTGGCCTCTCTTAGGGTTTGAGTATGTTACTCCACATTTGGCAAAGATTCAGGTCATGAGTGATGTAAGTCGGCGCGACGCACTTCGGAGAGTAGGAGCAGCATCGCTCGGAATTTTCGTACCCTCTGGAACGAAGAAAGCAACGCTTGCCTTGGGCCAGTCCACCAACGCCCGGCATATTGATCGCGAAACGACGGCAGTCGCCCCGAACCCGCCAAATGGCGTAAAACAATCGGTGGCGCGCTGGTGCTTCGAGGATATCCCTTTGGGCAAGTTTTGCGCTGAAGTCGCTACCATGGGGCTCCCAGCTATAGACCTCCTGAAAGTTGACGAATGGGCGGTTGCCCACGATCAAGGACTCGTTGTTTCGTGCGGAGATGTTGAAGCTGGCACAATCGAAGACGGCCTAAACGAGCCCGGAAATCATTCAACAATAATCCGCGCTTTTGAACGACATATTCCACGAGCAGCCGAAGATGGCGTCCCTAACGTGATTTGCTTCTTCGGAAATCGACGTGGAATGTCCGATACGCCCGCCATAGAGAACTCGATTGCGTGTCTCCGCGAATGTGCGCCCATCGCCGAGGCCGAAGAAGTCACAATTCTGGTTGAGGCACTGAACTCGAAACCGGGTGGGCATGTCGATTACATTGGCGACACCATGAGTTATGCGCTCGAAATCATTCGTGCTGTAAACTCTCCGCGTGTAAAGATTCTCTATGACATCTACCACATGCAGATTATGGAAGGGGATATCATCCGCACGCTCTCCGAGGCTCGTGACTGGATCGGACACTATCACACTGGAGGAGTCCCAGGACGCGCCGAGATCGACGAAACACAGGAACTCAACTACCCTCGAATTGTTCAAGCGATCAATCAGACCGGTTTTGATGGATTTATGGCACATGAGTTCATCCCCCGGAGCAGTGACCCCCTTCGTTCACTACACGACGCAGTCGCGTTGTGCACAATTTGATTTCAGAAATTCCGCCCGACGCGGAAAGGTTATAAAACTAACAGAACCGGCTCTTAATCTAAGCACAGAGTCACCATAAGAAGGAGCACATGGACTTACCTGGAGACATCAAATGACTCTTTCGCCTTGCTCCGAATGCGGGAATGAAATCAGTGCCCGCGCAACCACTTGTCCGCACTGCGGTTGTCCATTGACCCCCAAAGCGGGCCATTCATCGCCTGACCCCGGTTTCATGCATATCCATTGGTGGCTGCGCGGTTGGAAGAAATTTGCGGTATTCCGCGGACGAGCAAGTCGACGAGAATTTTGGAGTTTCACAATCTGGGCCCAAATCTTTTATTGGGCCCTCTCGTATCTTTTGTCTTTGTGGGCGGGAACCACAGCCTATGACATCCTTAGCCTCTTGCTGATTGCTTCGATCATTCCAGAGCTCGCAGTAATGATTCGGAGGCTACACGACACAGATCGCAAAGGGTGGTTTAGTCTGGTACCAGGTTATGGGTACTTTTTGCTATGTTTACGCGGAACATCCGGTACGAATCGATTTGGAGATGAACCCCCGGGAAGGGGAAGCCAACCCGATCGAATAATTCGACGGCTGGTGGTCCTTAAAGAAGGAGAAATGAAGGCACTGCTCCTCTCGGCTGGATACTTCTATTTCGTGCTCTCATCCTGGTATGTGCTCCGGCCAATCCGCGACGAGATGGCGGTCGCCGGCGGTGTTCGTAACCTACCTCTGATGTTCCTGGGCACGCTCATTCTGATGATCATCGTCAACCCACCTTTCGCGGCCTTGGTTGGAAAGTTTTCACGAAATCGGTTCGTGTCGATTACGTACCGATTTTTCATAGCGAACCTCATCATCTTCTTTGTCTTACTGAAAATCTTGCCCCCAGAACAGCAAATTTGGGTGGGTCGCGCCTTCTACTGGTGGGGGAGTGTTTTCAACTTATTCGTCGTCTCAATTTTCTGGGCTTTCATGAGCGATGTCTGGAAAACGGATCAGAGCAAACGCCTTTATGGGTTCATTGGGGTAGGAGGCACGCTCGGGGCTATTACAGGATCGACCATCACAGCACAGCTCGCCCAGGTGGTGTCGACCCCCGCCAATCTCATATGGATTTCGATCGTCTTCCTTGAAATTTCGGTGTGGGTGGTCCGCCGGTTGTCGACAATCTTCGAATCACTTAATGAGACTCGTGGAGAGAAGGTTGTCGCACATGAGCCGGTTGGTGGCTCTGCATGGGCGGGACTGTCTCATGTCCTCAAATCTCCCTATTTACTTGGCATCTGCCTCTATGTGTTGATTTATACAATTGTCGGCACGGTTTTCTACTTCGGACAGGCTGAAATTGCGAGTCAAATTGCCGATCGTGGTGATCGGATATCTTTTTTCGGTTGGATTGACTCAGCGACCAATATTGTAACAGTCATCACCCAAATGTTCCTTACAGGCCGCTTCATCAAATGGGTCGGTGTAGGAGTGACTCTAGCAGTGCTTCCCTTCATCGTCCTTGTCGGATTTACAACCCTAGGAATCTGGCCTGCCGCGGCAGTGATCATCGTGGTCCAAGCGCTTAGGCGCGCGGCGAACTATTCCTTGGCACGGCCAGCTCGTGAAACGTTATTCACGGTTGTCAACCGCGAGGACCGATTCAAAGCAAAGGCGCTCATCGACACTTTCGTCTACCGTTTTGGTGACCAAGTCGGCGCCTGGGGTTACGCAGGGCTAGGCGCATTGGGGCTCACCATGTCGGGCATTGCTTTTGTAGCAGCACCCGTCGCGGGGGTCTGGCTCATGATCGGCTATTGGTTAGGTCAAAAACAGACCGAGATGGGAGGTGACTCCGAACGTCCGAGTGCTACGGGCACGGCAACTGCCTAGTCGTTTCATGCCCGACTTGCGGGACGACCTCTTCGGACCAGGGTCAGAAATCCGTGTTATTGGCCACCGGGGAGCCGCTGCCTTCGCGCCCGAGAACACACTTCCCTCATTTCAGCACGCAATTGATGTGGGGGCTCATGGTGTTGAGCTTGACCTCCACTGCAGTGTGGATGGACATCTCGTCGTAATCCATGATCCTACGTTGTCCAGAACTACCGATGGGGCTGGCCCTGTTGAGGAGCGAACACTTCACGAGCTCCAAACTTTCGACGCCGGGTATCAGTTTACCATGGACGGAGGCAAGACATTCCCATTCCGTGGGCAGGGAATTCGGATCCCGACACTTGAAGAAGTGTTTGAAGTCGTCGGAACGCGCCCCGTCGTGACAGAAATCAAATCTGTGACCGCCGGTCATGCCATGGGCAGATGGCTTAGAAACAGCCGTAATCGTGAGCAGATTCTCGTGGGCGGGTTCGAGCGAGAAGAAGTCGAGCCTGCAGGCCAACACGCCCGTTGGCGCTGTGCATATCAAGATGAACTGCGCGGATATGTACTCTTCGGGAAAATTGGCTTGGGGCGCTTATTTGTTCCTAGCGGCGTGAACGCTGCGATGGTTCCGGAGAAGCATGGCATGATCCGCGTCGTGTCTCCCGCCTTCATCCGACGTGCACAGGCTGCTGGCATCGGAGTTTTTGTCTGGACGGTTAATCGCCCTCAAGATATCAGACGGCTCCTAGCCTGGGGCGTGGATGGCCTCGTAACAGATGCGCCAGGCAGAGTCCACCGTATCCTAGATGAGCTTGAGTTAGAAGCTAAAACCACAAGATGAATACAGCATCCAAGAGTCGGACCATCCTCCATGTCGATATGGATGCGTTTTTTGCGGCTGTCGAGGTTCGTGAGGATCCGACCTTAAAAGGTAAGCCGGTTATAATCGGATCCGACCCGAAAAAGGGTACGGGTCGTGGCGTCGTCTCGACTGCGAGCTATGAAGCGCGTCGACATGGAGTGCATTCGGCCATGCCTATCTCACAAGCGTATCGCTGCTGCCCGCGTGCGGTGTTTCTGCGACCCCGGATCAAATTGTACAGGGAAGTTTCCTCCCAAATCTTCAACATTTTTCACAACTTCTCTGACCAAGTTGAAGGGTTGTCGTTGGATGAGGCATTCATCGATGTGACAGGCAGTCAAAAATTATTCGGAACTGGACCTCAAATCGCAACTCGCATAAAGAAGCAAATTCTGACGAGTGAACAACTCACCGCATCCGTCGGAGTTGGAACAAACAAATATGTGGCCAAGGTGGCGAGTGACCTCGACAAGCCGGACGGGCTGACAGTCGTCCCTGGAGGCATGGAGCGCGATTTCCTTGCACCACTCGAAATTGGCCGTTTATGGGGTGCGGGGGGTAAGGCTCAAACAAAATTACGAGCCCTAGGGGTCAAGACAATTGGAGATGTCGCCAACCTCAAACCCACGGTTCTCGAGACTGCTCTAGGCCAAGCCATGGGTCGTCGTTTTCATGAGCTAGCTAATGGGCATGATCTTCGAAGCGTCTGCACAGACAAGAAACAGAAGTCGTTGGGTAAAGAAGTCACGTTCTCGAACGATATAGACGACCGACACCAGGTTGAGACGACCCTCCTCGATCTTTGTGATACCGTAGCCCAAAATCTCCGTCAGAAAGGGTTAGCCGGACGTACTATCCACGTTAAACTCCGCTGGGAAGGTTTCGAGACCCATACACGTCAGCGCACGTTGAAGCGACCTGCCGTTACGACGGAAGACATTTGGCCTGTAGCCCGGGCACTTTTTCGTGAATCCGATGACAAATCTCGCCGCGTACGACTTATAGGGGTAAGCCTGTCGAAGTTCAAACCGGCTGAAGCAGATCAGTTGACATTTCTCAACCAGGAGGGGGCCTCCACGAAAGAAACCGCCGGGAGGCATCGGCTAGCCGAAAGCGTAGATACACTGTCGGATCGATTCGGACGGCGCATTGTAACGAGAGCAGCCCTTTTAAACTCAAAAATCCAGGAATAGCGGCAACAACCGTGCGGAAAGTCATGATCTCACCGTGCGCCAACGCTGCCACCCAGCAAATCTGCGACGTGATCAACGAAGCATCGAAAGCATACCTCGGAGTGATTCCCGATGACTGTTGGCATGAACCCTATATGTCGCTTAACGAACTCCAAGCCGAGCTGGCGGCGGGGGTATCGTTCGTCGGGTACACAGCACATGGTGAACTGCTCGGAGTTATGGGTTCACAAGATGTTCACGGCGTGACGCTGATCCGGCACGCCTATGTCAGGACAGCGCATCAAGGACAGGGTATCGGCCACGAACTCCTGACCCATCTGCTTTTGCAGGCGTCTCAATCGATTTTAGTAGGCACATGGTCCGCTGCCACCTGGGCCATCAGCTTCTACGAACACCATGGCTTTACGCTCACATCTCGAAAAGAGACTCGTCGGTTACTGCACCGTTATTGGTCAGTCCCTGAGCGCCAGATTCAAGAGTCGACAGTACTCGTCGGCCCAGAATGGGCCGAATCATGTATCTAGGTGTCCCGGGTATGTGACCGCGTGACATGTACCATAAGAAAAGGGTCTAAAGCGCAAACTAGTAGCACCTCATATATCTTCTGACATAAGATAAAGACGCTCGGAGTTACAGCGTCGAACGAGAAACGTCACTTACTTCTTGATGAGAGGAGACTCACGAAGATGGTCCCAAGTCGTGATGAAGCGCTGGCGTTAGTTGACGAATACACGGAAAGCCCAAGCCTCCGACGCCATATGCTCGCGGTAGAAGCTGCAATGCGTGCATATGCACAGAAGTACGGTGAAGATGCTGACCTATGGGGTGTAACCGGGCTTTTACATGACTTTGACTATGAACGCTGGCCCAACGATGCTCAGACACCGGACCAGGAGCACCCGACAACGGGCGTAACCATTCTCCGTAAAAAAAATGTAGATGAGGACATCCTTCACGCGATCATGGCACATGCGGATTATACTGGTGTTAAGGCATCATCGCTCATGGCACGGGCACTTCGCGCGGTCGACGATTTGACCGGGTTTCTTGTGGCATGCGCACTTGTTCGCCCTACCAAACTTCAGGGGATGAAAGCCAAGTCCGTTCGCAAGAAAATGAAGGACAAAGCGTTCGCAGCAGCGGTGAGCCGGGAAGAGATGCGACAGAATTGCGAGGAATTGGGTGAAGATATGAGTGAACACACCACATTCGTTATTGCAGCGATGCAGGGAATTGCAGGGGAACTCGGCCTCAGCGGAGACGAAACGACATGACCGGAACCACCATCATAATGATGATTCTTGTCCTAGGCTTTGTCTGGGGTGGTCTCATTCTCCTAATCGCAACTGCGGTTCGTAAGGAAAGCGCAAAGCACATGGTCGATGGGATAGAAGACAGATAATAAGCTCCACAGTGTGCCTAAAGAGTGCCCTCCTAGTAAGCCTTTCGCCGAAATTGCAGCATAACACTGGTGTACGTAAACAACACCTGGCCAGGGTCTTTCTGTAGACCACACACCTCATTCATAAGCATTACTTACGAGTCGAAATCTCTGCCAGGGGCTGCGCAGCGAAAATGAACTGGATAGCTTCCCCGTCCGATGCCACGCCGTGACGATATATCTTCGATTCTCCTCATAGGATCCGGGCCGATTGTGATCGGCCAAGCCTGTGAGTTTGATTACTCCGGAACACAAGCCTGTCGTGCACTTCGTGAGGAGGGGTATCGGGTAATCCTGGTAAATTCAAACCCAGCCACGATTATGACGGACCCCGACATCGCTGATGCAACATACATCGAGCCATTAACAGCTGAGTGGATTGAGCGCGTAATCGAGGTCGAACAGCCCGATGCGCTTCTTCCAACGATGGGTGGACAGACAGCACTTAACGTAGCACTGGAGCTCGCTGAAAGTGGTGTATTAGACAAATACAGCGTTGAATTGATTGGCGCGGATGTGAGCGCCATCAATAAGGCAGAAGACCGCGAAAAATTTGCGGCTGCGATGCGTCAGATAGGGCTCGAACTCACTCACGGAGGCTTCGCACGCTCTGTTGAGGAAGCCGAAGACATCGTTGCTGAAACGGGATTTCCCGCCATCATCCGACCTTCATTCACACTCGGAGGGACGGGCGGAAGCATCGCATTCAACAGTGATGAGTTTGCTGACTTGGTGCGGACTGGGATACGTCACTCACCGATCGGAGAGGTTCTGATCGATCGGAGTATTATTGGTTGGAAAGAGTTCGAGCTCGAGGTCATGCGAGATCAGGCCGATAACGTTGTAGTCGTGTGCTCGATCGAAAATTTCGATCCAATGGGTGTCCATACGGGTGACTCCATTACAATCGCACCTGCCCTCACCCTTTCAGACCGCGAGTACCAGGCAATGCGTGATGCGGCGATCGCGTGCATTCGGGAGATCGGTGTAGACGCTGGCGGTTGCAATATCCAATTCGCTGTTCACCCGACTACAGGTGAGATGTTGGTGATTGAGATGAACCCGCGTGTTTCACGCAGTTCTGCTTTGGCTTCAAAAGCAACCGGATTCCCAATCGCACGTATAGGGGCCAAGCTCGCTGTTGGATACCGACTGGATGAGATCCCCAACGCCATCACTGAAGTTACTCCTTCCTGCTTTGAGCCAGTCCTCGACTACATCGTCGTTAAGATTCCTCGTTTTGCGTTTGAGAAGTTTCCGACGGCTGACCCCACTTTGGGGGTTCAGATGAAGGCGGTAGGCGAAGTAATGGCGATCGGTCGAACCTTCCAACAAGCATGGCTTAAAGGCTTCCGTGCCCTCGAAAATGATCGTACTGGGTGGCTACCCAGTACCGATCCCGCAGATGACCGACTGGAGGATGACGAGCTCGACACCGTTCGTATGGCAATCCGTACTCCTACACCGGAACGAGCTTTCCAGCTTTACCGAGCGATTGCGCTTGGAATGAGCCTTGAGGAGATAACGGAGACGACCGGCATAGATCCGTGGTTTCTCGCACAACTTGAATCGCTGGTACGCGAGGGAGAGGCGTTCGCGACTGCCGACGAAATGACCGATGAACTTCTGTTGCATATGAAGGTGCTCGGCTTCGGAGATGGAGAGTTAGCACGCCTCAGAGGCATAGACGAGGATGGTATCCGTAAAGCTCGCAGAGCGGCCGGGTTAAGCCCTGTGTTCAAAACTGTCGACACGTGCGCAGGCGAATTCCCCGCTGCCACTCCATACTTATACTCGACCTACGAGTCAGAAAACGAATCCATTCGTTCAGATCGACGCAAGGTGATCATCCTCGGGAGTGGTCCGAACCGAATCGGACAAGGGATCGAGTTCGACTACTGCTGCGTCTCGGCATCGTTGGCCCTAAGAGAAGAAGGGTTTGAAACGATCATGATCAATTCAAACCCCGAGACTGTTTCCACCGACTTTGATATCTCAGATAAGCTTTATTTCGAACCGCTTACGGTCGAAGACGTGCTTGCGATCGTCGAACAAGAAGACCCTGAAGGCGTGATAGTTCAGTTCGGCGGCCAAACACCACTGCGTATCGCCCGAAAGCTCGAACAGCTTGGAGTGCCGATTTTAGGCACGAGTGTTGAATCAATTGATCGGGCAGAAGATCGCCGAAGATTTGAAGTGCTCTGCCGAGAACTTGGAGTGCCAGTTCCTGATTGTGGAACGGCGACGAATGTGGAAGAAGCGGTGAAGATCGCGCAAAATGTTGGTTACCCTGTACTTGTGCGCCCTAGTTACGTCTTGGGTGGGCGAGCAATGGAAATCGTCTACGACGAGACGTCGCTCCGCGAGTACTTTATCCGTGCCGTGCAAGCGTCGCCGGAGCATCCAGTCCTTCTTGATCGCTTTTTGGAAGACGCGTTCGAGGCCGATGTAGACGCCGTCTGCGACGGGGAGACTGTAGTGATCGGTGGGGTCATGCAGCACATCGAAGAAGCAGGGGTGCATTCTGGAGACTCAGCATGCGTACTTCCTCCATACTTACTCCGCGACGACGACATGGATGCGATGCGACGATTTACGCGTGACTTCGCACTTTCACTCGACGTCAAGGGCTTAATAAACGTCCAATTCGCCGTCCATGATGGCACCGTCTATGTGATCGAAGTCAATCCGCGCGCTAGCCGAACCGTCCCATTTGTGAGTAAAGCGACAGGTGTCCCACTTGCCCGAGTTGCAGCACGTGTATTAGCTGGGACGCGACTGGCAGATATGCAGCTTGGTGACGAACTGATCCCTCAGGAAGTAGCTGTAAAAGAGGCGGTTCTTCCCTTCGATAAAATCCCCGATGCAGACACGATACTAGGACCTGAGATGCGATCCACAGGTGAAGTAATGGGCTTCGCTGACAGTTTCGGCCTAGCTTTTGCCAAGTCCCAGATATCCGTCTATCAAGGACTACCAACAACAGGCTCCATCGTGATCACTGTCCACGACCATGACAAACCCGATGTTGTTCCAATTGCACGCCGATTTCACGAACTAGGCTTCTGTATTCTCGCCACAGAGGGAACCGCCTCATATCTAATCCGCCGTGGAATACCGTGCGAACGTATCTTCAAAATCCATGAGGGCCGCCCCAATTTGCTCGACCAAATCGTGTCGGGAGATGTTCAACTTCTTATTAACACACCACTCGGGAAACATGCTCAGCACGATGACTACGAGATCAGGCGCGCGGCTGTTACTCGGAAAGTGCCCTATACAACAACCCTCTCTGCCGCTGCAGCCGCAGCAGATGCGATTATTGCACTTCGACACCGAAAACACACCGTACGGAGTCTTCAAGCCCGATCTTAAGCGCTGAAGGATTCAACCCCAACCGCTTTCGACCACTTAGATTATACATTTTCTTACACACTCTCCTCTAGTTTTACTCCTTTCTCTTCCCATCAGTCGCCAGAAAATCAAAGCTTACCTAAATAGCCAAGGAAATCAGGCGCCTTTGGATAAATTGCATAGTTATACAGTTTAATGTATTTTATAATACGCCATAGATTTGAATATCAAGTCGATTGGCACTTCAACAGAAAAGAAATGTAGGAGGCATAAATGGGGAGTACGGGCGTTAAGAAAGTCGCCCTGGCCTATTCTGGCGGACTCGACACCTCGGTGATGATCCCATGGCTCCGAGAGCATTACGAATGCGAAGTCGTAGCAGTCGTAGCCGACGTAGGTCAACGAGAAGACTTTGACGCAATTCAAGCAAAGGCTTTCGCGACAGGAGCCATTGCCTGCCGCGTTCTTGATCTAAAAGACTCGTTCGCGCGGGAATGTGCGTTTCCGGCCCTCCAAGCCGGCGCAATATATGAAGGTCGATACCTCCTAGGGACCGCCCTAGCACGCCCCGTTATTGCAGCAGCACAAGTAGCGGTAGCGCGGGAGTTCGAATGTGATGCTTTAGCCCATGGCTGCACTGGAAAAGGGAATGATCAGGTCCGATTTGAACTGACATATCAAGCATTGGCACCCGATTTGAAGGTGATTGCACCATGGCGAGAGTGGGAAATTACTTCTAGAGAAGAAGCGTTTACCTATGCACAATCACGCGACATTCCAGTTCCGGGCAGTCCAACAAAGCTATATAGCATTGACCGGAATCTGTGGCACACGTCGTTTGAAGGCGGCGTTCTTGAAGATCCAGCCCTACCAGCACCGGATGATCTCCATGACCTCACGGTCAACTTAAAGGAAGCCGATGATGAGCCTGAAGATGTTGTCATTTCGTTTAATCGAGGACGACCGGTAGCCATAAATGGAACTGCACTAGAGCCTGCCCCTTTAATTTCCTCACTTAACCAGATTGCGGGTGCACATGCCGTCGGAAGGGTCGACCTAGTCGAGAACCGATTGGTTGGCATGAAAAGCCGTGGCGTATACGAAACTCCGGCCGGGTGCGTGCTCTTAGCCGCTTTAGCTGATCTTGAGGCACTCACACTGGATCGCGATACGGTCGCCTTCAAACGCTACGTGTCGTCGCGATACGCCGAACTTGTCTATCAGGGACTATGGTACTCACCACTGCGTGAAGCACTTGACGCTTTTATGGTAAGTGTACATGAAACCACCACCGGAGAAGTCACAGTACGCTTGTATAAGGGTATGGCTCAACCGGTGGCACGTACCTCTCCTCATTCGCTCTATCGCGAAGACCTGGCCACCTTTGACGAGGATGCCGTATATGATCAGGCGGACGCTGGTGGATTCATTCGTTTATGGGGCCTTCCACCAAGCATTGCAGCACGGACAAAAGCTCGCGAAGCGGAAGTACAAAACGCGATCGACTCCGATGGAGCACAAATTGTTAACGCCGGGCCTGTCCCCGGCCTCCCATCCGACCTCACCTCTCCTCAACGACCATCTACAATCGGACAGGAAAAGGTGTGAACCATACCTCGGATGATGGTTCTGCAATGCAGACACAAAGCGAAGATGGTGCCCTTTGGGGGGGGCGTTTTAGTACACAGATACACCCAGCCATCCATGACTTTACGGGGTCGCTTCACTTCGATCGCCACCTAGTCAGACACGATTTGCTCGCGAGTTTGGCTCACGCACGGATGTTACGGGAGTGTGGCATCCTGTCGACAGAAGAAAGCGACCCAATACTCATGGGTTTGTCTGAGATGTTATTAGAAGTTGAATCCGGGGCTCTCAAGGTTGAAGGCCCAGATGAGGATGTTCACACTTGGATCGAGCGGGAACTCGTAGGTCGAGTGGGGGACGCAGGCAAACGCCTCCACACAGCTCGAAGCCGAAATGACCAAACTGCTATCGCACTGCGTCTCTACGTGCGTGAACGCCTGGAAGACATCCTTGCCGGCGTCTCAGGTTTTCAGCGAGTGCTCGCCGAGCAGGCCTCGCAACACCATGAAACTTTCCTCCCTGGCTATACACACTTACAACGCGGTCAACCAGTAAGCCTGGCACACCACTTGCTGGCACATACCACAGCACTAGAACAGGATGTCGAGCGCCTCCGAGCCGCACATACCTTGGCAGGGGTATCTCCTTTGGGCGCAGGTGCCCTTGCTGGATCATCTTTCCCGATTGATCCCGAACGGTCAGCAGAACTTTTGGGATTAGACCGGACATTTACCAACAGCATGCACGTGGTCGGCGATCGCGATTATGTGCTCGATGTAGCGTTCGCATGTTCGGTCTTACTTGTGCACATGTCACGGTGGGCTGAAGAGATTATTCTCTGGTCGACCAGGGAATTTGGATTCATCCAATTAGACGACTCTGTGTCGCAGGGCAGCAGCATCATGCCACAAAAGAAAAATCCTGAGGCAGCAGAGATCTTGCGCGGAAAGTCGGCCCGGGCCATCGGTAACGTGA
The DNA here is from genome assembly GCA_913043255.1 of uncultured Gemmatimonadota bacterium. Taxonomy (GTDB): domain Bacteria; phylum Gemmatimonadota; class Gemmatimonadetes; order Palauibacterales; family Palauibacteraceae; genus Palauibacter. The sequence continues at coordinate 38,819 of CAJWLK010000012.1, read as the reverse complement.
CAGCCCTTTTAACTCTGGTGAAGGGACTGCCATTAACCTTCAACAGCGACTTTCAAGAAGATAAAGAGCGTCTATTTGATTCGCTCGACACTACGGACTGGTCGCTGGCGGCTGCAATTGCGATTGCCCGCGGTGTGGAATTCAACACTGGTGTTATGGAAGATGCTCTTAGCGGCGGAATGCTCACTGCCACAGAGCTTGCCGACCATCTGGTGCGTCGCGGTGTTCCCTTCCGAACAGCTCACGAACAAGTTGGTCAAGCTGTTCGAACCGCAGAAAATGAGGGTGTGGAACTATGGGAACTCCCCATAAAAACCCTCCAAGACTGCTGTCCCCAGATAGATGACGAAGTGCATGAGATTCTCAAACCACATCGAGCTGTCATTGAGCACGATTCGCCCGGTGGGCCAGCACCAGCGCAAGTACTTAAACAGCTGCAGGCAACAAATCAAAATCTCGCCACACTGGAAGAATGGCTACAAAAGCGCACCGATTCTCCAATTCGGTGTGCCCATGATAACCAGCAACTCCTTGATGAGATTTTGACATGACACCACCGGGGCGTCGAGCGCGCGAAAAGATGATCTTCGACATCATCCAAAAATGGCCAATTCGAACTCAGACAGAACTGGTTGACGCCCTCGACCGTATGGGTTGTTCGGTGACCCAGGCCACAGTTTCTCGAGATATCCGGCGACTCGGAATCGTGAAAAGAACAACGGGCGATGGCAAAATCCGGTACGTACGATCAGGGTTTTCCACGCCACCTCCGATCACAAAGCGAGCGCTCAAGACTGCTCTAAGTGAGTTTGCTACTCACATTGATACTGGTGACGTATTGCTCTCGATTCGAACGCAGAGTGGTTGCGCCAACGTAGTGGCTGAAGCAATCGACGTGGCCAGTCTAGAGGGTGTTGTGGGGACCATCGCTGGCGACAATACCATATTTGTGCTTGTGCAGAATACGTCTTACCGAACCGCTGTGATGCAAGAATTGAAGAGCCTAGCTGGCACACGTTGAGGATCTGGGCCCGAATAGCAGAGGCCAGCATCATACCCTGATCTTAATCAAATGACTCTTATTAAACATTCAAGGACCCATAATTGAGGGCACCAATGCTTAAGAAGCTATTAACATCAGCCGTGATTGTTTTCGTTGGAATAGGATTTGCCTTTCCCGTAGTCGGCCAAAGTCTCGATGACGTACTGGCGAAGCATTATGAGGCAATCGGCGGCCTTGAGGCGTGGACGGGACTTGAGAGCATGGAGATGTCCGGCACTATTTCTCTTGCCGGCGGAATGGCTCAAGGTCCGTTCCAAGTCCACCAAAAACGGCCCTCCATGACCCGGATCGAGATTACGATCCAAGGCATGAACATTATCCAAGCCTATGATGGGAAAATGGCCTGGCAGATCATGCCAATGACCGGTTCAACCGAACCCGCAGAAGCAGATCCTGCGACAACAGCCAACCTGATGCAGCAAGCGGATATTGACGGTCCCCTAATTGGGTGGCGAGAAGATGGCCATTCAATCGAAGTCGTGGGAACAGAGTTGGTTGATGGGATTGAAACGATCCACTTGACTCTTGTCAATCGTGAAGGCCCAAGCCATTTCTATCTTGATGCGAACACGTACCTACCAATTCAAATCAAGACCATGGTAGCGGGAATAAATAGCACCACAAAGTTGAGTGACTATCGCAATGTGGACGGGCTTTTGTTCCCATTCTTGGTTGAGGCCGACACTCAGATGGGATCGCAGGCAATTATATTTGATGAGATGCAAATCAATATACCCATTGATGACCAGATCTTCTCGATGAATCCCTAAGACGCACCGCTCATAATCGGGCGACCAGGGTATACGCCGGGAACAACATCCCCATCTCGAACGACCGAGACCCCTTCGACCAACACGTGGTAGATACCCTCAGATGATGCATCGGGATCAGCATAAGTGGCACGGTCAATGATCGTGCCAGCATCAAATAATGTCAGATCCGCATCGGCGCCAACCTGAACCCTTCCCTTCCTAGTCATCATAGGCGCAAACCCTTCGACGCGTTTTGCTGGATGAATGGTCATCTTGGCCAACGCATCCATAAGGCTTAGCACGGACCGATCTCGCACGTAGTGTCCTAAAATTCGCGCAAATGTCCCAGCTCCACGCGGGTGCACCGCCTCGTACAGATAAGGAATCCCATCACTTGCTACCATCACATCGGGCTGAGCAACAATCCATTCGTTAGTCTCTTCGCTTCGACCATGGATGACCACCCAACCACCCTGTTCTCGATAACGGCGATAACTCTCACCATTAAGCCGTTCTGTAGTTCCAGACCATTGCAGACGGCCGTAAGCTTCCTCCGTTTCGTCATCCCAAGCATCGAATAGCGCTGATTCAATTCGCGTCGAACCCGCAGTATACGGATAGGCTTCGGTCGTAATGTCGATTCCACTTTCACGAGCACCACGAATCATCTCCAGCGTTGTACGTGCCATTTCATCCGCACTTGAATTCATGTGGACAATGTGCACTGCTGCTCCAGTCGACACCGCATTAGAAATTACCTCTTGGAACGCGCCTAGTGTACCCCCTGAGTTAAGGCCGCGGAGGTGCACATATGCTGGCGCATTCCTAGATGCTGCCTGTTGGAAAGCACGATAAATCTCAGTCCGCGATGCACCGGGCGTATAGGTGATTCCAAACCCGATTCCGAGCCCACCCTCGTTCAATCCTTGATTAATCAAGCCGTTAAGTTCGAGGATCTGATCATCAGCCAGTTCCTCGTATACTGCTTCGGACGCGAGTGCACTCTGTTCGCCCGGACGGGCGGTGATAGGGTGTCCGGCATCAATGCCAGTGAGAAGTTTAACTCGCGCACCAGCGTGACTCACAGTGGCTCCGTAGTTAATGATCGCCTGACCCTCTCGCGAGGCAATCCACTCGGCTACAGGATAGACACCAATCTCCATCTCAAGCCCGGTAGTTACACCGTCCTGAGCCTGCAACCGTGCACTCACTGAATCTTGACCATGCGCATGGAGGTCAATGAAACCGGGAGCGACAACGAGGCCCGATGCATCAATTGTGTCCCGTCCCGTAACCGTAGCTTCGGTGACCCCTACAATCTTTCCGCCTGCGACACTCACATTACGCATAGCATCTAGGCCGGTTTCAGGATCCATTACACGCCCGCCCAAGATAACCAAATCCGCTGCTCCCTCACCCAAGCTATTAGCACTGAAGTTGCCAGGAGAGTTACAAGCCACAAAAGTCGCCAAAACGGCAAAGACACAGACCTTTACTAAAGTTTGTTTCATCATGAGAAGATCTTTCCTGGGTTCATGATTTTCTGAGGATCTAAGGCCTGCTTAATAGATCGCATGGTTGAAACGGCTTCACCGTGCTCTGCCAGCAGATAAGGCATCTTGCCGTAGCCCACCCCGTGTTCTCCTGTGCACGTACCTCCCATTTCAATCGCTCGCATAATCATCTTTTTATTCACGCTACGTGCCCTACCCATCTCCTCTTCGTCATCCGGATCGACAATAAAGCTCACGTGGAAGTTTCCATCTCCCGCATGCGATACTATTGGGGCAACTAGCCCTTCTGAGTCGATGTCCGAACGGGTCGCTAGCATGCATTCCGCTAGACGGGAGATCGGGACACAAACATCGGTCGCCCACCCGCGGCACCCAGGACGCAGTGCCAATGCGGCATAGTAAGCTTCGTGGCGTGCAGTCCATAGCTTGGTTCGATCCTCCGCCATGGTGGCCCACTCGAAGTCAGTGGCTCCCAAGTCCGAGGCAATCTCGGCGACAGTATTTGCCTGCTCTTCAACCCCTGCCGGCGATCCATGAAATTCAAAGAAAAGCGTGGGTTGGACAGGATACGAAAAATCTGAGAACTGGTTTACTGCATCCATTTGTACCTCGTCCAGCAACTCGGCTCGAGCGACTCCAACCCCCATCTGCACGGTGAGAGTCACTGCGTCCACTGCATCTTTGAGGGTGGAGAAGGAACAGACTGCGGCTGAGGTTGCTTCTGGTATTCCGTGGAGCCTGATTAGAATCTCTGTGATCACTCCTAACGTCCCTTCCGAGCCTAAAAACAGCTTCGTCAGGTCATACCCCGCCGAAGACTTCCGCGCCCTACCACCCGTTCGGATAACACGACCATCGGCTAAGACAACCGTTAGCCCAAGAACGTTTTCACGCATCGTTCCATACCGAACTGTCGTGGTGCCAGAAGCACCCGTTGCAGCCATTCCTCCCAGACTTGCATCAGCTCCTGGGTCGATCGGGAAAAACAAACCACTTCCCTTGAGATGTCCCTCAAGCGTCTTGCGGGTCATCCCTGATTCTACGCGACAGTCCATATCCTCCGGGTTTAATTCGATGAGCTCTGTCAGTTGGCTCGTCGCAATACATACACCACCTTGAACCGCCTGCACATGACCTTCAAGTGAAGTGCCAGCCCCAAACGGAATGATCGGCACAGCATGGGCAGCACAAACGCGGACCGTCGCAGCAACCTCCTCCGTTGATCGGGGAAACGTCACAGCACCAGGCATCTCAATCGGATGAAAGGACTCACCTGCCCCGTGTTGGGCACGGAGTGCTTCCGTCATGGAGAAGCGGTCACCCAATAGCGCTTCGAGCTCAAAAACAAGCGGTTCGGGGAATGGCATATTCACAGCGGTAGTAGTAGTAGTCATGCTAGAGATGGTGCCCCACATAGTGGGGGTTCGTCAACGTGTAACTCCCAACACCACCCAAGATAAGAACACCCGGACCCTTGACCGCATTGGACTTGCCCCGGACCTTGGGTACATGGATACACGCGGAATATTTTTATTTCTCCATCTCGTCGGACTTGCCATCTGGTTCGGGGCAACCTTAGTCCTTGCCCTCCTAACCATACGAGCAAAGCGTACCGACAACTGGAGCGTAATCTCCTTCGCATATAATGCGAATTCTCAGATTCTGAAAGGACCCGTCCTGGTCGGAATGCTACTTAACATTGTGTCAGGGTTCGGTCTAACCGCCATCGGAGGGTTTGGCTATTTTCAACCCACACCCAACCACTGGCTCTTTCAGATGCAGCTGCTGGGTATCGTTGCTTTCGCCCTCGCGTTGCTGGTCCAAATTCCTAATGCGGGGCGTTTGGCCAGTGCTGCGGAAGCCATCGCCAGCACGGGCGAAGAGAATACATCGTTTCAGCAGTTCAAGAAACGGAATGCGGTGGTTAGCTCCCTCAACGGACTGATCCTGTTGCTAGTAACGCTATTGGGAGCACTTCGACCCGGTTGATTGCGACAGTGTAACTACTGCGTAACAAGTCCGATTCTGGATAACACTGCAAAGTGATCAGACATCTCGAATGACCGTTGGGCTGCAACGGTATCCGCTAGCTGGCTCTCAGACATGCCCTGAAGGAAGTAGGCTAGGTAGTATTGTGCGGGGATGCTCGACTCAGTCGAAGGCTCTCGCCACTCTTTCCAGTCGAGCAAGTAATCGATTTGAAACACATTCCACAGCAGTTCGCGTGACCGTGTAGAATTTACCCAAGTGGGAGAGAGGGTATTTGGCATCTGATCAGCGAGGTTTACCGTATCCACCGTCTCCTCTAGCAGGTCATCGACAAGCTTGAATGCAAGCCCGTGTCGAACCAAATGCGGTTGCAAGCCCCATTTCTGGTATACGGGAGGTGCGGTCGCTGCAAAATATACTGGCCGATCACCCAACGACTGTTGAATGATGTGATACACCATAATATCCGGATAAAGAACCACTCCATCCCGAACTCTCGCTTCCACCCAGCGTGAAATACTAAACGTAGTGTCGGGCGACACGGAAAATGCTGGTTCGAGACTGTCCATCTCTTCGTCGTCCCATGCGATGATCGACCGGGTCGGCTGTGATGGATTAAGCTCTTTATACGGTTCCACCGCGTTTTCCATATCAAACATCCTCTGGCAAACGACGGTCGTCGGTGTATCACTCGCTGATTGTCCATCGGCACACGGACTTGTAAGCTGGCGGAGCTGCTTTGGATACCATGATGTGCCGAGGTAGGAGTGCACGATTACCGTAACGTCACGGCGGATCCCCTCGACCTCTTGAAGATACCAAAGTGGAAAGGTGTCATTATCCCCATTGGTGAAGAGCACGCCATAGGGTTCCACCGATTGGAGGATGTTGTACGCCCAGTCCCGAGCTGCAAAATCTCCTGTGCGATCTGCCCGGCCGTAGTTGAACAGAAGCGGGATCAGGGCAATCGCCAGAATAGGTGAGGCCTTAGTTAGGTTCGGGTGAAGCGGATGACCTCCCGCTTTTATGCTAATCGACTCCGCCAGTTGGGTCCAAAGGGATACCAACCCTATACCTGCATAGATCCCCCACATTTGGAATCCAATGATGTAAAAATAATCACGTTCGCGAACCTCATGTTGGGAAAGATCGGGAATCTCGTTCATGTACAATGAATACCCATATCTGAAATTCAGATAATAGACGAGGAGAAAAGTCACCGTGAACAACAAGGTTCCCGAATAGACAAAGGTCTTCCGATCCCCCCTTAGGTGGGTCCATAACCCTAGAAGAGCAAGGAAAAGAAACACCATGGACGCAGCAAGTCGTGGACCCGGGTCCAATGTTCGTGCCCATTGCCAATCGAAGTACTGCCAATAATTCGCCATCTGCGCCCGAAATGAGGCCTGACGCTGAGTTACTGGACCCGGGCCATATTGGTCCCGGATGAGTGATAAGGCGAGCGGTTCACACTTGACGGCCCATTTTTTGTTGCCGAACCGATCTTCAATCCTCGTAGGTGTAACGGCCGAGATAAGGCTTGGACACTCTGGGTCAGCCTCATCAATGATTGGGTTTTGCGCAGAACGAATTGGGACAAAAAGCAGCTGAACCGAATAACCAATAGCTAGGAGTGCGAGTCCGCATCCAACCACCAAAGGTTGGAGCGCAACTCTCCATCGGTGCCACAGCACAAACAGCACTAAGGCTAAGCCGGGCAAGAGCGACATCGAATGGTTGGACCACCCGAGCCCAAGCAGGAACGCGATTAAAAGGAGAAGTCGAGTCCCTCTGACGGTATCTGCATCGTCTTTCCAACGCATAGCCAAGTAACTGACCACGGCCACAACGAATAGTGAGAGGGTGTATACTTTCTCATTGAGATTTGACTGGCTCCATACCGTAAAGGCAGTGGCTCCAATCCAAACAGATGTGATGGACGCTACAAGCACCGTAGTCCGATTGAGCCAAAAGTGAGCGACAATTCTCGCCACAGCAAGAAACCAAAAGAATGTGGCACCTGCAGATAGCACAGCACTCAGGAGGTTAATTCGCAGTGCGACAGGTAATCCGGTCCACTCAAGCAACAATGACCACACTCGACCCGTTATGACAAACAACGGATTCCCCGGAGGGTGGGGCATCCCGAGGATGTGTGCTGTAGTTACGTATTCCGACGTGTCCCAAAATCCCGTCGTTGGAGCCATCGTTATTACGTAGAGAGCCCACACTAATAGGGCTGTCAAAAAGCCCCATATGCGAATCGTGAATGGGCCTACTTTTTCGTGCTCGATCTCGTTCATTAAAACCTGTTACGCCGCATGCGTCTCGGTGTTCATCGCGCGTTGGAGGGGGTCGCGAAGTTAGCCGGATCGCTTCGAACGAGCGAGTCCCTTACTGGCAGTTCGATACCATTCCTAGTATGCCGAGTGTTTTACGTGGAGTCTGCCACTTAAAACTGGAGGCCTACTAAGACACGGTGTAGTCAGCAATCATTCGACTATCGTGAGAACATATTTGAAACCGTACCATCACCAGAACTACCCCACAGCCACGGCAGCCCCCTCGACCACTTCGGCGATATGAGGCAGAGCCCATTCTAGCGTCGCTTTTTCGATTACAAGCGGAGGCGCGAAGCGAATCACTTGTTCGTGTGTCTCCTTTGCCAAGATACCTCGCTGCTGGAGCGCCTCACAGAATGGGCGTGCAGTGCCAGAACTGTCTTTGATTACGACTCCAATCATTAGTCCGCGACCACGGACTTCTTCAATATGTGGTGAATTAATGGACTTAAGCTCACCCATAAACCACTGCCCAAGATCATTCGACTGATCAGCAAGCTTCTCTTCTTGAATAACCTCAAGTGCGGCGCGTCCAACAGCCGCACCAAGGGGATTTCCGCCGAAAGTAGAACCGTGATTCCCAGGTGTGAATACATCCATAATGTCCGAATCAGATAAGATGCCTGATACAGGAAAGACCCCTCCGCCTAGCGCTTTACCAACTATCATGATGTCACCGCGGTGGCCATCCCAATCACCACAAAACATTTTCCCCGTCCGTCCAAGACCCGTTTGGATCTCATCGTTGATCACGAGCACGTCATTGGCTCGACAAATCTCCACACAACGGCCAAAATATCCGTCTGGTGGCACAACCACCCCCGCCTCTCCCTGAAGTGGTTCAACTAAAAATCCCACAGTTTCAGGTGTAATTGCGGAAGCAAGAGCGTCAGAATCACCATAAGGAATGACCCGAAACCCTGGAGTGAATGGTCCGAAGCCATCACGAGAAAGTGCGTCTGATGAAAAACCGACGATCGTCGTTGTACGCCCGTGGAAATTTTGTTCGCAAACAATGATTTCTGCTTGACCCTTTTCAACACCTTTTGCCTCATAGCCCCATTTGCGGGCAGCCTTAATCGCAGTCTCAACAGCTTCAGCACCCGTATTCATGGGCAAGGCTCGCTCAAACCCTGTCACATCACATAGGCCTTTAAGGAAAGGGCCCATCTGGTCGTTGTGGAAAGCGCGTGAAGTGAGGGTCAGCTTAGCTGCCTGCTCGGAGAGAGCACGCAAAATTTTCGGATGCCGGTGCCCCTGATTCACCGCCGAATATGCACTCAACATATCCAGATATTTTTTACCTTCTACGTCCCAAACCCACGCACCTTCACCGCGGTCGATAACTACCGGAAGCGGGTGGTAGTTGTGAGCACTATACTGATCCACTTGGGCAATGTAATCGTTCGTATTCATCATTCCTCAGGTTGATCCGGAAAACTGGTTCAACGACCTTATCTGGCAGCCATCAACTGCAAGGCGCCCAACTCAGAAACGGAGTTTGAGCGCCAATGATGTATAGTTATGCAGCCTTGTGTATGTATAGTAATCTACGGGTGCACAGGTGGCAAGTTATGGTAACGACGGTTTACACCTAGGTTTTCGACTAGTTAGGTCGTAACCTAACGCTCATGTTAAAACAAAAACCCACTCCGGATTTTCACGAATTCTGCGCCCTCGCACATCCCGGCGCGATCGTACCAGTCTATATCGAAATCCCGTTCGATTTAGACACCCCGGTGACTGCCTTTCAAAAGCTACGGGACCCACCCTTCTCCTTTCTACTCGAATCAGCGGAAGGGGCCGAACGGTGGGCAAGGTTTAGTTTTCTCGGATCATCGCCACGCGACGCTTGGCGCCTGACGGGAGGTGAGATTCAAACGTGGAAAGACGGTGTGTGGGACTCTCCAAGACTCACCGAAGACCCATACGCTGATTTCGAAAATTGGATGGGACATTTCGAACCTGTCCCGACAGAAGAAATCCCGGGTTTTTGGGGGGGCGCCGTGGGCTATTTCGGCTATGACATGGTCCGTTGGAGTGAGAAGCTGCCTAATCCACCTCCTGATGATGTCGGCATCGCAGATGCATTGTTCATCGCCACCAAAAACGTACTGATAATTGACAACCTATATTCACGTGCCTTTGGGGTAACGTCCGTCCCAATTCCCCACACAGAGAAAGTAGATCTGGACAACTTACGTACGCGATATGAGAAGGCCGTAAAACAACTGGGCGAATGGTTGAGTCGACTGGACCAACCCCACACGCTCCCACCCCTTGGCGAGGATGATATCGATGAGGTTGAACTGACTAGAAACCGTTCAAAAGATGACTATGAGTCAGCCGTTAGCCGTATCCAAAAATACATCGCTGCAGGAGACGCGTATCAGGTCGTCATTTCACAGCGCACGAGCAGCCGCTTTGTAGGAGACCCGCTACAGCTATACCGAGCGCTACGTCAGAACAATCCATCGCCCTACCTTTTCTTCATGGAATTAGATGGGGCCCACTTGATTGGATCCTCGCCTGAAACACTTGTTCGCGTGGAAGACAATGAAGTGACACTGCGACCTATCGCTGGGACACGACCACGCGGTCTGAGCCCAACGGAAGATGCCGCGTTCGAAGCGAGTCTTTTGGCAGATGAAAAAGAACGTTCCGAACACTTAATGCTTGTTGATCTTGGACGGAATGATGTGAGCCGAGTAGCCACACCTGGCTCCGTACGAATACCACGATTCATGGAAATCGAACGGTACAGCCACGTAATGCATCTTGTCAGTGAAGTTGTAGGAGCACTAAAGCCCGGACTCAGTGCCATTGATGCATTCCGTGCCTGCTTTCCAGCGGGCACTTTGACGGGAGCACCCAAGATTCGAGCCATGGAAATCATTGATGAGCTTGAGCCCACACGGCGTGGTCCCTACGGAGGGGCAGCGGGATACATTAGCTACGGCGCACAAAATCTCGACATGGCTATAGTAATCAGAACTCTCCTTTCCGTGGCAGATCGCGTCTACGCTCAGGCTGGAGCTGGCGTAGTATACGAATCTGATCCAACCCGGGAGTGGGAAGAAACTGAGCATAAAGCACAAGTGCTCTTTCAAGCCCTGGCCTCAGCTAGAATGGTTGATTAGAGGGCGGCGAGCCGCTCTGCTCGGGCCACAAGTGGATCAATCTCAGCACGGTGCGCGCGTGCATAGGAGAGGGCTTCCTCGAGCGCATCGCTCCGAACACCGGCAAAGCACTGCCCAACCGCAGCGCTCATCGCTCGCGATGGCCCGGCTGAGGCGGCGATCTCCCATACTTCAGGTCCTTCACGCAATGCAGAGCGACGCCCTGCTGACGTCTCCCTGAACTCAATTTTCGGATAGCGGTCGAGAGCCAACCATTCCAATATAATTGCTCGGAGACCCTCTGATGGAGCCCAACCTTGCTCGTAAAAATGTTGCTCCAATACAGACTCAACTTCTATTGGCAGTCGGGTGCAAAGAGGGCGCGGTAAAGGCATGTCTACAATGTATACATCTATCGTAAAAATGACTAGTCACAGAAAAGCGCTCGTTACGAAGGGTATCCTTTAGTAAGTTGCCTAAATCTTCTTGGACACTTTCAAGTCGTCCCGACTTCAAGACAAACAGGGCAGGTGGCGTGCCGTTAAATCGACGCATCTCCGACCAGATTGATCAGCCGAAGGATAAGCGTGAATATGTTCGGAACCTGTTTGCCAGCGTTTCTTCAAAATACGACTTAACTAATGACATCATGTCATTGGGACTGCACCGTCGTTGGAAACGACACCTGGTTGCGCTTGCCGAACTTCAGCAGGGCCACAATGTACTGGATCTCGCTGCAGGTACCGGCGACCTTGGACGCGAGGTTCTTGCTGTGGGAACACGACACAAGCTTGACCTCAACGTAACCGCAGCCGATATGACTCCAGAAATGATCCAGGTGGGCCGAGAACGAACAGGTTCATTGGGCACAAAATGGGTAGCCGGGGATGCCGTCGAACTACCCTTTCCCGACGAATCATTTGATCGCGTACTGATAGGATACGGGCTGAGGAACTTCACGGAACTCGAGGCTTGCCTAGGTGAAATTCTTCGCTGCCTCGCTCGAGGGGGCCGACTGTTGACACTGGACTTCGGTCATCCACCGATGCCACTTATACGGAGATGTTATTACGCATACCTAAATACCTCGACACGCATCGTAGGCTGGGCGATCCACCGGGACCCAGAGTCTTACGTGTACATCCCGGAGTCGCTACGGAGGTTCCCCGGTCAACGGGAAGTGATGCATATGATGCAGACGGTTGGTTATGAGACCTGCGGTTTCGAAGAATTACTATGTGGAACCATGGCAATTAACTTTGGCAACCGACCTGCAAATTAGCCAAAAGAAAACTCATTAAAGATTCCCCCGGGAACAACCGTCACCCCGGGCAAGGGCAGGTCAATTTGGCCCTTCACCTTCACTCTTCCAAACCGTGATCTGCCGTTGTCCTCCATCTGCTTCTTCTAGTCGAACCGTCAATGAGTCTCCATCCGCAATTCGGAGATCATCACGCATGTCCTGCGGGATCGTGATACGCCCACCACTCCCCACGCTTATTGTTGAGTAAGATTTGGTGCGGAAAATCGCCATCTCGCCTCTCTGGTAGACCCATAGCCCGATCGTTACAGGGACCCCAACATTATGGCGAGCAAGGCTCCCAGAGGATAGTCCATGGGTGAAAAGGGAAAAGTACTAGGCAACACTCGTCATCACAAAAGAAAAAAAAGGAGCTTCTCCTCTTTCTCTTGAAGAAAGCTCCCCCTCAACCAGCTACCCGTTGCCACCCTCGAATCACCACCGCACGTTGAATTGGTATGTTACCTACCTAAGAGGAGGAATCATGGTAGCGCCGCGTCAATGGGTGACGACGCTGCTTGCAGCTGTCGCGTTCGGATGCCTGACCACAGGCATGGTCGCTCAATCCACCAACCAAAATCAAATTATCGCACTCGTGGGCGGGCAACTCTTAGATGGCTATGAAGCGCCACCCATTCACCACGCCGCCATCGTAATCGAGGGAAACCGCATCGTCGCTGTGGGACCCGCTTCAGAGATCGACATCCCGCCGGATGCTGAAATCATCAACACGGCGGGCAAGACAATGATGCCGGGGATGGTAGACGCCCACGTGCACATTATGATTCTCGGGCATGGAAATTACGCAGACTGGTTTCCCTGGTTCGAGGGTAACGACCAACTTGTTTATGAGACATCAGCCAAACAGTTGCTCGCCGCTGGCGTTACTGCTGGGGTTGATCTCTCTGCACCGATGTCAAGTCTCGAATTTCGTGATCGAGCGAATGCCAATGAGGTACCCGGGCCTCGTCTGTTAGTAAGCGGACCGTGGATCACTCGCTACGCATGGGACTTCTTACCCGACGAACTGACGGCGATAGTAGAGAGTCCTGACGAGGCCCGTGATAAGGCGATAACACTGATCGATGCCGGGGTTGACGTCATCAAAACTTGGATCGGGATTACAGAAGAAGACATGAGGGCGATTAAGTCTGTCGCTGCCCCTGCAGGAGTTCCAATCCACTGCCATGTGTATGAAGAAGAGGTAGTGTGGGCAGCAATTCGTGGCGGGTGCGATGTGCTCCAGCATGCCGGATCAGGTGGGAGTGTTCCAGCATACTCAGATGAACTTGTTCAGCACATAGCGATGGAAGGGATCCCGGTAGTCCAAACTATATCGCACCGCATCTGGATATATCCTGCCACCCTAGAGTTTCCCGAACGTCTCTACGATCCAGACATTTTGAACAGTTTCCCCCCAGCGATCCGTGGTGAGGTTCTGAGTTCGTATACCAAACACGATTTTTGGCGCCGAAGTTACTTTAACAACACTCCACGCCAAATCCGGAATAGTAAGAAGGCAGCCCGTCAGTTCATTGAGGCGGATGCTTTGATGGCGATGGGCACTGATACCGGATCACCGCTTAACTTCCACGCGGAGTCAGCATGGCGAGAAGTATCAGCACTCGTCGAAATGGGAATGTCAGAGATCGAAGCGATCTCTGCTTCAACTAAGGTTTCGGCGCAGGTCTTAGGGCTCAGAGATACTGGTACGATCGAACCTGGGAAACTCGCCGATATTATAGTGGTCGACGGAAATCCGCTTTTTAACATCAATGTGTTGGGCTACGTCACTGATGTGATCAAGGATGGCATCATCTACAAGCGAAACGGAGTCCCAACCTGGGAGACCAAGTCAACAACGACGAGTACTAGCGGCCGGTGAACATGCAAAGATCTTTGAGAGTCTTCACAGTTTTGATGATCGGCATGCTTGCGTGCAGGTCCGACCCTTCACCTCGTTCAGGTGACAATGCTATCCCGAATGTGACCGGAGCCACCAAGTTCGATTTGGTCATCACGGGCGGTACTATCATCGATGGCACCGGGGCGGACAGGTTTCACGGCGACGTGGGAATCCGAAATGGGCGTATTGTGGAAATCTCATACACCGACGACCTCTCGATCAGTGCTCTTGAGGTCATCGATGCCTCCGGACTGATCGTCTCACCCGGGTTTATTGACCACCATAATCATGTGCAGAACGAGGTCCACCGACGTCCGCTCGCCGAGAATTTCATCCGCCAAGGCATTACAACAATTCTGCCCTCACTTCACAGTGGCGATCAACCGTGGCCGCTCAGTGAATACGTGGCAACACTCCAAGTAGCACCCAACATCGGATTTTTTGCAGGACATAGCTGGACCCGGAAACAGGTCCTAGGAATGGCGGACCGTGCACCGACCCCTGAAGAACTCGAAAAGATGAAAGACTACGTTCGAAGTACCATGGAAGATGGTGCGCTCGGGCTCTCCACAGGTCTCCTCTACGTACCCGCCAACTATGCCGAGACAGAGGAAGTCATCGAACTCGCCAAGGTCGCTTCTGAGTACGGCGGTATCTACTACACTCACATGCGAGATGAGGCACGACAGCTTCTTCCCGCGGTCCGCGAGGCGATCCGGGTTGGAACCGAAGCCGATATGCCCGTTCACATCAACCACTTTAAGGCTATGGGCGTGGACAACTGGGGGCAGACTGTCCAATCACTGGCTCTCGTGGATTCCGCGCGCGCTCGCGGAATTGATGTTAAGGTTGATCTCTATCCCTATATGGCAGGAAGTGCCGGTTCAAGCGTTCTCTTCCCACAGTGGGTCCTGGCTGGTGGCCAAGACTCTTTCCGTGTACGCGTCACAGATCCGACAACCCGGTCACGAGTTGAGAAGGAGACGGAGGATTGGATGCACCGTGATTGGACGGGAGGCGACCTGTCACGTATTCAGTTCCGTCGCCTCCGTGCTTTCCCTGAGTACGACGGAAAGAGGATGTCTGATCTCGCTGCAGACCGAGGGCTTCCTAATAACGATAAAACGGGAGTTCAACTCGCCATTGAACTCCAGCTCGCTGGAGGATTTAGCGCTATCTATCACTTTATGGATGAAACAGACGTCACACGGATCATGCAACACCCGTTCGCAATGTTTGAGACCGATGGTGACCCAGTCGGATACGGTATCGGTTTTCCACACCCACGTAGTTATGGAACCTTCCCTCGAATCTTGGGCCGATATGTTCGCGATTTGAACGTGTTGACGCTTGAAGAAGCAATCCGAAAGATGACGTCGCTTTCGGCTGATGAGATTGGCCAGCACGAGCGAGGTCGAATCGCGGAAGGAATGTTTGCAGACATTACAATCTTTGATGCAGATCAAATTGCTGACCGTGCT
Source organism: uncultured Gemmatimonadota bacterium (assembly GCA_913043255.1). Classification (GTDB taxonomy): domain Bacteria; phylum Gemmatimonadota; class Gemmatimonadetes; order Palauibacterales; family Palauibacteraceae; genus Palauibacter. Next base: position 23,353 of record CAJWLK010000012.1, on the reverse strand, counting down.
GACTATGTGGACCCCCACCGCTACTCCGTTGGTATACACCATGTAATCGTCAATGGCGTGCCGGTGATCCACGAAGGGTCAGTCACGGGGGCTAAACCTGGCCATGTTCTGAAAGGCCCTGCGCGCATTCGGCTGGAGACCAATCCCAACTAAAGTTGACCGTTTTCGACAGTGCACTTTCATGTGACTTGTGAACTATGCTGGCCAACAAACTAAGGCTCTTTGCTTGCCGGTCATCACAACGCCCGGCTATCGTTGCGTTCCGTGACCGGAACTTAGAGCGGTTCCGGTCTTTGCATCTATAGCCTTTCGGCCTCTATGACTCCCGAATCAACCACTGACTCCGGCCACGCACCCGATCTTATGGATAAGCTCGTGTCGTTATGTAAACGCCGCGGCTTCATCTTTCAATCGTCCGAAATTTATGGCGGCGTGGGGTCTGTCTACGATTACGGACCCCTCGGAATTGAACTCAAGAACAACATCCAACAAGTATGGTGGCGGGATATGGTTTTTCGCCACAACAACATTGTCGGGCTTGACGCTGGCATCCTCATGAACCCAGAGGTTTGGGTGGCAAGTGGGCACGTCGGCGCATTTACAGACCCATTGGTAGAGTGCCGTAACTGCCACCGTCGTTTTCGTGTCGATGAACTTCCTGAGATTGAGGCAGAAAACCCAACCGATCAACAGTGCCCCGTATGTGGTACCACGGGCGAGTTCACTGACCCACGCCAGTTTAATCTCATGTTCAAAACGTTTATGGGCCCCGTCGAAGAAGAATCGGCCACTGTTTACCTTCGACCAGAAACGGCTCAAGGGATTTTCGTCAATTTCAAAAACGTACAGGAAAGCGCACGTCAGAAGGTTCCGTTTGGGATTGCCCAGATAGGGAAGGCATTTCGTAACGAGATCACACCGGGGAACTTCATCTTTCGCACTCGTGAGTTCGAACAGATGGAAATGCAGTTTTTCGTGAAACCAGGAACTGAGGATGAGTGGTTTGAGACTTGGAAAGAGCGGCGTTTGGACTGGGCTCGTTCACTAGGTATTAGCAATGAACGACTTCGACTTCAAAAACACGGCTCCGATGAATTGGCACACTACTGTAAAGATGCCTCTGACATCGAATATCAGTTTCCGTTTGGTTGGCAGGAGTTCGAAGGAATTCATAACCGGACTGATTATGACCTTCGCAGCCACCAGGAACACTCAGGCAAAAAACTCGAATATTTCGACCAACCTGCAAACGAACGTTATACCCCATACGTCGTAGAGACGTCCATCGGATTGAGCCGTGCACTACTTGTCGTTCTGGCTGACGCGTATGATGAGGAAGAGGTTGAGAATTCGACTCGAGTGGTGCTGCGACTTAAACCATCTTTGGCACCTATTCAAGCGGCAGTTTTTCCTCTCGTCAAAAAGGATGGCATGCCTGAAATCGCCGAGAAGCTCGCAGAAGATCTTCGTGGAAAGTTCAATATTTTCTACGATGCTGCCGGATCAATCGGTCGACGATACCGCCGGCAAGATGAGACAGGCACCCCGTTTTGTATCACTGTCGATGGACAGACTGGGGAAGACCAAATGGTCACCGTACGCAACCGTGACACCCTAGATCAAACACGGGTCCCGTTGTCACAAGTCTCTCAATATCTGCATGAGGCTATCCATGCGACGGACCCTCACGCTTGAAACGTCGTGAGGATTTATACCCCAGTTCACTTAAACTTTAGGCGCGGTAGGGATCATGCCGTTTAGCATTACGGAAATACGTGATCGCGCCAAAGAACTCAAAAGGGCGATCGCTTTCGAACGGTACTCCTCACAAGCAGGGCTTAAAGAGCGACTCCCATCTGAAAAACTTTATAAACAACACCAGTTCCTCCTCGCCCCTGGAGTGTTACCTGCGATTCAACGTCGTTTAGCAGCCGCAAGTTGGGATGAACGGCGTCGCTTGACGGCACTTTTCAACTGGGTGGGGTGCCAGCGTATAGAAGCACAACTTGCCCCTCTCGAAGATGAGCTCTACTCCTGGGAATCCGTACAAACCATTTCGCTGGCCGACCGCGAAATCCCGCTCCAAAGAGTGTCAGCCACCATTATGCGTACGGATCAACGTAGTAAACGCCTTGCCTGGGAGTCCGTTCGTGATAGACGAGCGGAAGAGGCCACGGCACTCCGACTTGACATTCTTCATCGTGAACGGGAGGCCGTAGGTCAACTCGGCCTGGGCAGCTACATCGCATCTTGGGAGCGCCTCACTGGCCTTAACCTGCGTGGGATCAAACAACACGCCCACGATCTCTTGAACCATACCGATTCAGCCTATCGCCAAATGTTCCAGCACGAGGTTAACGACCGAATTGAAGTGCAGACTGAACCAGCGACTCGTGCCGATGCCCAATGGTTGATCGGTATGCGCTGGCTCGCACAGCCGTTCGCAATCAGCCCAGTTCTCACTGGATTGCGAAGAGACCTTGAGAAGATGAAGCTCCCACTTCCGTACGACGGCACGGTTCGAATCGATCTTGATCGTCGACGCTTTAAACGAGTGCAGTCGTTTTGCTCCGGACTCCAAATTCCCGGGAATATCGTGGCAGTAATCTTTCCTGTCGGCGGGTGGGTAGATGTACGCTCACTGCTCTACGAGATAGGACATGCACTCCACTTCGCTTATACGTCACCTGACTTAGAATGGGAAGAGCGTAACCTCGGAGACACCGCTGTCACCGACAGTTTTGCGTATCTCTTTGAGTCCTTGACCTTAGATCGGGCGTGGATCGAATCAATAACGGGACTCTCTACTACAGCTCTTGATGAGTACATGTCGCTGGCGAGTTTTCTTCAGTTGTATCGCATTAGACAGCAGGCAGCACAATTTCTATGGGAGATGGAGTTGGCCACCTCTGAAAACCCTGGAGATCTAGCTGGGCGATACGGGGAGATCCTTAGCGAAACGACCGGCTTTCACTATCACCCTGTAACATACATTGAAGATATAAACCGAGGTTTTTCGGCAGCACAACAGATCCGGGGGCGGATGTTGAGTGCTGTAATGCTTGACAGCCTGAACGACCGCTTCGGACAAGATTGGTACCATGATCCCGCGGCCGGAAAGTTTTTAAAGGAAATTTTTTCGGCCGGTCAACGTGACGATGCCACACAACTGGCTCAACAGCTGGGGGGTCAGAATCTCACTCTGGGACCACTTCTAAGACAGATCGACAAATGGCCGGGTTGAAGAAATTTGCATTCGGCGTAGTTGCGGGGGTTGCAGGAGCAGCATATGTGCGATCCATAAAGCGTCGAAACAATGCACTCGTGAGACCAAAAATCCGGCACTCGTCGGGCACACCGTTACCAGTGAAACGATTCGAGTATAGCGACGGAGAAGAGATAGAATACGTCGACGTTGGGACAGGAGACGTCCTAGTCTGGATTCCTGGGGCGGATGGACCCAAGGAAACGTTTCAATACCAACTCCCCCGATTTGCTCAAAGTTACCGCGTGATTTGCGCTGACATGCGGGAAACTTTCCCGGTAGGCGCCAACTTCGATCGCTTTGTCGAAGATCTCGAAGAACTGTTGAATGATCTGAAAATCACACACGCAGTAGTAATTGGACAAAGCTTAGGAAGTGCAATCGCAATCCGCTTTGCAACGCGCTTCCCAGAACGAATCCGTGGCCTAGTACTCTGTAACCCGCTAGCCAAAATTTCTTACGACCACGTCGGGTTTAACCGCACAATCCTCACCCCTCTGGCGATGTTGACCACTCGGTATCTGCCCACAGGAGTAAGTCGCAGAATGGCACGTTTCTGGAGCCGACTCGGACTTTGGGTTTTTGATGACTCCTCCGGTCGCGAAGCGCTGATCGATTACGCGCTATTCACAGGCCCACGAACCGTTCCACCCAGAGTATCAGATCGGCGGGTTGATCACCTGAAAGGCCTAGACCTGAGACCAGCTTTGAATGATATCAAAGCCCCGGCTCTCGTAGTAAAGGGTCCGCGCGATGTGTATTGTCCGGTGAGTTGGGCAATTGAGATTACAGATGCATTACCCGATGCCAAGTACATATTAATCCCCGAAACTGGACATTGCTCCCATATCTCTCGTCCCGGCGCGTTCAATCAGGCACTCGAAGCTTGGCTAGGTGATCTTTCTGATCGATCACATATGCCCCTTGAAGCACAAACCTCACGTACCGAAGATGACCCAAATCGCAAGGGTAACTCTCACGGAGATGGCGGATGACTAAGCCTGTTTTCAGCTCTCGAATAACAATGATGCTCGTTATGCTCGGCATGGCCGTCGGGACAGGAAATATCTGGCGATTCCCACGAATCGCAGCGTCAAACGGTGGCGGTTCCTTCCTTGTTGCCTGGCTTGTGTTCCTTCTTCTCTGGTCCATACCTCTAATTCTCGTCGAGTTTGCTGCTGGAAAAACATCTCGATCTGGCCCCATCGGAGCTTTTGCAAAACTCGCTGGTCGTGGGACTGCTTGGATGGGCGCCTGGGTCGCATTCGTCTCGACTGCGATCATGTTCTACTACTCGGTAGTCATGGGTTGGACACTGCGCTATCTGTTCGGAGCAATCACTGGAACTGTCCCAACTGAAGCATGTGACACCGGTGCAGTTGGGTGTGTGGGGCCACAACAATTCTGGGATGGGTTCATTGGCTCACCTTGGCCCGTCGTGACTCATGCGATTGCGATTGCGTTGGCCGTGCTTGTTGTTCTTCGAGGGGTCCGGGGAATTGAACGAGCTGCACGTGTCCTTATCCCTAGTCTCCTAATATTAGTTGTCGCACTTACGATCCGTGCGGTTACACTGGAAGGAGCCGAGGCGGGCCTAGCTTTTCTCTTTACGCCAAACTGGAGTGACCTGACTAACGCCGACATCTGGCTACAAGCACTTACACAAAACGCATGGGATACTGGCGCAGGTTGGGGACTTATCACAGCCTACGCCGTTTACATAAAGAAACGCGAAGACACAACGCTAAACGCGTTTATGCTAGGGTTCGGGAACAACTCAGTCTCGTTGCTTGCAGGGATCATGGTGCTGTGCACCGTATTCGCAATTTTACCTAACGCTGCAAACGAGATAGTTAACGCTGACAATGAGGGACTCACATTCATATGGGTTCCACAACTCTTCGGGCTTATGCCAGGCGGTTCGGCGTTTATGGTTCTGTTTTTCCTCGCGCTGGTATTCGCAGCTTGGAGCAGCCTGATCGCAATGATTGAACTTGCGGCGAGAGTACTGACCGACGCGGGCATCGCGCGCCAGAAGGCGATTTTAGTAGTGGGCGCACTCGGATTCGGGCTCGGTTTACCTTCGGCAATTTGGATTGAGGTGTTCCGGAATCAGGACTGGGTATGGGGCGTTGGTCTTATGGTGAGTGGTCTCTTTTTTGCGATTCTCGTGATGCGACATGGAGTTGAAAAGTTTCGCTCGACATTGATCAACAGAGAGGGCAACGACATCGTCATAGGACGGTGGTTCAACACTGTAATCCGATTGGTCGCTATTCAAGCCATCGTGATCACCGCCTGGTGGCTATGGCAAGCCGTCAACCTCGAAGATTTGCGTGCTACATTCACGCTGATTTCGGAGTTCAACGTTGGCACGGTTTTGATTCAATGGAGCATAGCTATTACAGCGTTTGTCGGACTAAACCGCTGGCTTGCCTTTCATGCAGCAGGGAATACCAGTTCTGACACCTGATTGATAGAAATTCTTATGATGTTATGTAGAGCCAATATAAGAACTATGAGAAAAGCGAGAGAACGGAGGAATCTTTAGTCGTGGTAACCACGGATGCATTCAAGAGAGCATTGGCCAATCTCGCGGGAGGAGTGGTTCTTGTTACAACCTTGGATGATCAAGAAGAGGCCAGTGGCATGACAGCAACAGCCGTCTGTTCAATATCGGTCGATCCCCCACTCGTTATGGTGTGCATGAACCACGCTACCGCTACACACAGAGCAGTTCACGCCTCAGGCATATTCGCAATCAATTTTCTCGCGGTTGGTGCAGAGAGCCTAGCTCGACGGTTTGCTTCCAACCGTCCAGACAAGTTTCAAGGGCTCGACACCACAGTCGCCAAAACAGGCGCACCCATCATCGATATAGCGCTAGCACATTGTGACTGCACGGTCGAACAAGCCGTAACGGCCGGTGATCACACGATATTCATCGGGCGGGTTTTAGAAGCCCATGCTAAGCCTAGAAACGATTTGCCTCTCCTGTATTTTCGGGGAGATTATGGGTCGGTCGCTTCCATTCCCCAGAATTCGGGAGCAGGCAAGAAAAAAGATGCCTAAAGAAAGTCGAACAATGGTGCACTATCACCGACCTTGGTGGAGACTGTATGGAGAGGGAACTGTCAAAACACTAGCGTACAGCACTCCTCATCAACCTACGAGGGCATTCTAGCACATGCCGCTCGTCGGAGGCTTTTCCATTGGCCGTTGGTTTGGCTTCCCTATACGAATCGACTATTCCTGGTTTTTTGTCGCTGCACTCGTGGTGTGGACCTTTACTTGGAGAGAGTTTCCACGTGTACTCCCTGACCATAAGCAGTCGACATATCTGGCAATGGGGACGGTGGCGGCCGCGTTATTCTTTATATCTGTTCTGTTGCATGAGCTCGGGCACGCAGTGGTGGCCCGAACACGAGGAATAACCGTAGACAATATTACCTTGTTCATCTTCGGTGGAATCGCTCAGGCGCGCGAGGAAGCTCGACATCCATTCGATGAGTTCCTGCTTACCGCAGCGGGGCCTCTTACAAGTCTTCTACTTGCTGGCATATTTCATATAGCACGACTTGGAGCTGAAGTGGTCTCGGCCCCAGACCCCATAGTAACAGTGCTCGGATTCCTTGCACTGCTCAACTTTGTGCTCGCCGTGTTCAATATGATTCCAGGATTCCCCCTAGATGGCGGCCGAATCTTTCGGTCAATCGTGTGGGCCGTAACAGGCAATCTTGTCCAAGCTACTCGTTGGGCTGCATGGGGAGGCCGAATTTTCGGTGGCATCCTCATCGTACTCGGGTTAACTGCTCTCAGTCGCGGTATTCTCTTGGGTGGGATTTGGTCGATCTTAATTGGGTGGTTTGTCGTCAATGCGGCTTCTACAAGTTTTCGCCATTTTCAGCTCAGGCAGCTTTTAGGAGGAATTCGCATCTCTCGCGTCATGACAACAACTCCACTCTGTGTGAGTGCCGAATCATCTCTTAATGATGCGATCGCACAATATTTCATGTGTAATCGACAGCTGGCTTATCCCGTCGAGATGGGCGGCAAGATAGCCGGCATCATTCATATTGCTAAGGTTGCCGTCGTTCCAGAGCATTTGAGGGATGTCACGCAAGTTGTCGAAATAATGGACCCGATCTCCAAACAAAACTCGGCGCGGCCTGACGAGACGCTAGCTGATGTATTGGGACGTGCCGAAACTGCGGGACCATGCCTACTCGTCCTCACAAACCGAAGTGTCGTCGGACTGGTAGATCTCAATGAAATTGGAACGTGGGCAGGGCGGGTGAAAAAATTGGGATTGCTTGCAATATCAGAGGATAAGTGGGGCGATGATGAATCTCTGGGCCAACAGAATCCTAAAGCAGTCGTTCAGCCCCACCTTGAAGAAAGTGTGTAGTTTCGTTTGCGACGCTCTCAATCGATCAAAACACGTAAAGAGCTAGCCCAAGCTCTCACTCCTGAGCTCTACCGATTGTACCCAAACCTCAAAATATCACTTGATTGGGAGACGCCACTTCAACTCATGGTCGCTACCGTACTTTCCGCTCAGTGTACGGATGAACGGGTTAATCAGGTCACCCGCTCACTTTTCCCGAAATACCCGGACGCTGCATCGTTTGCGGAAGCGAACCTTACGGAACTCGAAGAGGCGATTCGCCCCACCGGTTTCTTTCGTAGCAAGGCACGGCATCTTCATAAAATGGGCGAACGATTAGTAGATACATATGGGGGAGAGGTTCCGGCAACCATGGAAGATCTCCTAACCCTTGCAGGTGTGGCACGAAAAACAGCAAACGTTGTTCTATCGAACGCGTTTGGAATTCACGATGGCATAGTGGTAGATACACACGTGAAGCGGGTCACCCATCGACTAGGACTGACGGATTCGAAGGACCCCGTGAAGATCGAGAAAGAACTGATGACGATACTCCCGCATGAAGCTTGGCATGCATTTCCGTGGCGACTCATTCTCCACGGGCGCACAGTATGCAAGGCGCGTAGACCACTCTGTGGTGAGTGTCCGATTTCAAACCTTTGTCCAAGCAAAGGGGACTTTGATTAAAACCAGTGGCTGACCCCATCGAACTCAAAGAAACAATTCGCATGGCAGGATACGCGTGTGGCTTTGATCAGATTGGCTTTGCAGCTGCAGTACCGGCCCCACATACCACTGAATATCAAGAATGGCTTAATCTTGGGTACCACGGCGACATGGCATACATGGCTCGCAAAGACGCAGTCCGACGCCGTCTAGATCCCACCGAAGCACTTCCCGAATGTCGCACTATCATCGTAACAAGCATTGCCTTCGGTCCTACACCTATATCGGAGCTGAATACAGCTAACCCTAAATCGTCAGGCGGGAGACGTTTACCAATCATAGCTCGATATGCTATGGGTCGTGACTACCATGATGTTTTCGAAGAGCGGCTTGATTGCTTCGCTGTAGAAATTGAAACGCGAGTGCCAGGTGTTCGTACCAAACGTTACGTAGACTACGGACCCGTCCTCGAACGAGACTATGCACAACAGGCTGGCCTGGGTTGGATTGGCAAGAATACGATGCTAATCAATCCGCAGCTGGGCTCACATGTGATGCTGGGCGAGTTACTCATTGATCTTGAATTGCCTCCAGATGATCCATTTATCCCCGACCATTGTGGCACATGTGATCGTTGTGTCGTTGCGTGTCCTACTGATGCGATCCTACCGAACCGGGTACTCGATGCACGATTGTGCATTTCGTATCTGACGATTGAACTGAAGGGCCCTATCCCAGAAAAACTTCGGCCCGCGGTTGGACAGCGCGTCTTTGGCTGTGATATCTGCCAAGAGGTATGCCCTTGGAATAACAAGGCCGCAACACCATCGGCATGGCCGTTTTCTCTTGAACCAGGACAAGTTTTTCCGGTGTCCGAGATTTCCACTTGGAGTGAGGAACTCTTGGCACTTGATGACGAAAGCTTCCGAAAACGATACAAAGGGACAGCGTTGGCACGACCAGGACGTGACGGTCTCTTACGTAACCTGGCCGTAGGCTTGGGCAATTCAGAAGATAAGGCGGTATTGCCGCTACTCAACCGCATGTTGGAGGATCCATCAGAGCTGATCAGAGAACACGCGCGCTGGGCAATTCGTCAGTTACGTGAGACAGAAGAATCTCCCGAAAACACCCTGCACGAGTAAAGCCCTTCAACCATAATTAAGAGTTTTTACGCAGCAATCTCCGAATTTCCAATCAAACTTGCAGTCTTCCATTAGTTGACGTACACCGGCTCCCGAGAGAGATTAGGAGGCAATTTTTAGCCTAGGCTAAAAATAATAATCAATATTGATTTCCTCCATATCGCATAGCACATAACCGTGGCTATGCGGGAATGTAGATAATAAAACTGTGAAAGCAGAGAAGCTCACGCGACGTGACTGGCTGAAACTAGGTGCGGCCGGCGCAGCAGGCCTTTCGGGCGCAACCATACTTGATCTCGCTTCGCGCGGCGGAGCTCGGAACGCGCTTGCGGCCCACGGACTAACCAGCGGTGCCATTAAACATGGAGCAGTTCTTGACCACCAACAGGACATGGGCGTGGTTGGAACAACCGCAACTCAAGACGATTTTGATCCGGGCACCTTTCTAACGCATTTCGATTACGGTGAGGTTCAAATTCGCTCTGATGGGCGAACGGTAAGGCATTGGGATGTGGTCGCAGTTGATAGAGATATCCAAATTGCCCCTGGTGTCTGGTTCCCCGCCTGGACCTATAACGGTCAAGTGCCTGGACCAACCTTCCGCTGTACGGAAGGTGATATTCTTCGCGTTGAATTCACGAATGCGGGCTCTCATCCTCACACCATCCATTTCCATGGCACTCACCCAACTGAAATGGATGGTGTAGAACCTATTGTTCAACCGGGCGAAAAGTTTACGTATGAGTTTGAAGCTAAGCCATTTGGCCTGCATCTATACCATTGCCACACCATGCCGTTAAAACGACACATACATAAGGGACTCTACGGTACATTTATTGTGGACCCGCCCGAGGGCCGCGAGCCCGCCCGAGAGATGGTGATGGTGATGAACGCGTTTGACAGCAACCTCGACACTGAAAATGAGGTGTATGCAGTCAACACGGCCGCATTCTACCACGATGAACACCCAATCCGAGTTGGCGTTAACGACCTTTGTCGAGTGTACCTCGTTAATGTGACAGAATTCGATCCAGTGAACTCCTTTCACCTTCATGCAGGGATGTTCCGGGTATACAAAACCGGCACACAAATGGACAGGTATGAACTCACTGATACGATCATGATGTGTCAGGGGGAGCGGCATATTCTTGAGTTCAACTTGGAGAATCCCGGAAGTCACATGTTCCATGCGCATCAAAGTGAGTTCGCAGAGTTAGGATGGCTGGGTGCTTTTGAGGCCGTCGAGAATCTGGCGGCCGATGAAGGTGCACCCATGCACTCTTATGTCTGATCACAACATCGAAAAAGATACGGTCCAACAAACAATGGCTCAGTCTCCGATTTCCGGACACCCGCAGGCTAAGAGAACCTCCCGCACTAATCGGTGGATCTTGGGTCTGTTTCCGGTGGCACTCCTCGCAGGCATATCAGTTCTTTTCCTAAGAAACGATCCTACGGCTCAGTTTCGGGCAGCCTTCCCACCAGTCGAAGAACTGACAATTGAACGAGTATCGTTCCCAGAGGCTGGGATCATGCGCGTTCACGTTGTGAACGGTGGTCCAGAATCAGTCACAATTGCCCAGGTCCTAGTCGATGATGCGTATTGGCAGTTCAAGATCGATCGAGACCCGACTGTGCCGAGATTAAACAGCGCAACACTCGAGCTTAACTACCCATGGGTCGAAGGTGAACCTCACCTGATTTCGTTGATCACGTCGACCGGACTCACATTTGAGTACGAGGTGGCAGTTGCGACCGAATCACCCCGACTCAATGCACAGTACCTCACGATTTTTGGACTCTTAGGCCTATATGCCGGTGTCGTGCCGGTCCTTCTAGGGCTGCTTTGGTATCCGTTTTTGAGGCGAATCGACCGGAAGTGGGTCCATTTTTACCTTAGCCTCACATTGGGCCTCTTGGCATTTCTGTTATTTGACACTTTCGAACACACCCTTGAGGCATCCGCAATGGTCGCTGAGGGGTTCGAAGCTGTCGGACTCATTGCACTCGGCATCCTCGGAGCTGTCGTCGGACTACGCGCGATCGGGCAACTTGGCCGAGACAAATCGGCTCCAACGAGTGGTCTAACTATCGCGTATATGATTGCTATCGGGATCGGACTGCATAATCTCGGTGAGGGACTAGCAATTGGTGCAGCGTATGCGCTTGGCGAGATCGCACTCGGAAGCTTCCTGGTAATTGGATTCGCGCTTCATAATACGACGGAAGGTTTAGCGATTGTCGCACCGATCGCTGATAAACGGCCAGCATTATGGAACTTTATCGCGATGGGAATGATCGCCGGACTGCCAACCATTCTTGGCGCTTGGGCCGGCGGCTTTTCTTATTCTCCGATTACGGCCACCTTTTTCCTCGCACTGGGAGCAGGGGCCATCCTTCAGGTAATCATCGAGGTATCGAAACTCGTGCAACGGAGTTGGCCTAAAGGTTTATTTACGCCACTCAACGCAATGGGCCTAATTATTGGAATGGTTATTATGTATGTGACGGCACTCATGGTTACGGCATGAGAAAACTCTAACAACACCGCTCACACCTATAACTTTATTTCCTATAAAAAAGATCTCTCCCATACACCCTTAACGCGAAAAACATGGTCCTGTCGCTTCCGGATCAATTCGGCGGCGGGCCTAAGGGACTTGGAGAACAGCCAGTTGGTTCTGCCGTCCATACGAGGCTAGCGATTCGCCACCCATCCTTCGTGCGGACCAAGTTCGCAGCATCGATTCCACAGTGGCTAAATTCCCCGTTTCGGTGAAAGTCGTACGGGGTCCAGACAGTAGCGATACCTCCATGGACTCTCACAGTCGCATCCCACATTCGCTCGAGCATCGAATTGGATGGACTTGCGATACTCGCAAAAAAAGTCGCTCGATCCATTTTATTCATGACTGGCCCATCAACTGTTTCTGCGGTACTCACAAGTGACACATCATCGATCACGGCGAGCGCGGCTGCGACTGTATCTCGCGCAGCCATAGCATCAAATAACTTCTGAACGGTACCCAACACATGGGATTCTTCTGTCGCCAAAGCATTTTCCCTGTTCTCGACTTGACCAGCGGCAATCGTTGGCACACTCAGAATTGCGACAACCAAAAGGGGGTTCACCCAAAGATTCTTCATCAAAATTCTCCTTTGAAACATCATCGTTAAAAATGCGACACTGAGGCCAAGCATGCGAGCCGGTGTCACTAGGCCGTAGAATAGATCATGAGTAAAACAGTCTAATCGATACGACAAACACAACGGAATCGCTTGATTAATCATATGAAGCACGCTGTATGGAAATGTCTTCTCGTCGCACCCTCGATTTTTTCCGTTTCATCTTGTACTGCTGAGAATCCCGCTGCCCCAGCGAATCCATCAGACCCTGAAACAACCTCTCCCCAATATGATCGTTCGACTTATCCTGGAATGACCTGGACTGAAGCCAACCCGGTCGATGTCAACATGTCTCAGGCACAAATTGATCAGTCGATGAATTACGCCTTTACCCCCGGGAGAAATACTCAATCAGTCTTAGTGATTCGGCATGGCGTGATTGTTGCAGAACGGTATGCGACTTTCCCAAACAACGATGAAAATGGGGAAGATCAAGGGACCGGCGAACGAAGCAAGGACAGTGTCGCCACGACTTGGTCAACCGCCAAATCAATTATTAGTGCAGTGTTAGGCATTGCTGTAAACCAGAATTTCATCTCCTCCATAAGTGAATCAGCATCGATCTACCTGCCTTCCTGGGTAAATACAGCTAATAACGCTGTCACAATTCGCCATTTGTTAGAGATGAGATCGAGTTTAGTTGTAGTCGACCGCCCGGGGTGGATTTATGGCTCTGAGGCCGTAGCTGCAGGCATTGGAGGAGATCAGTTAGCCTACAGCTTGCAACGAGAATTGGTAGGGCCGCCTGGAACTACATGGTACTATTCGAACGAAGACTCCATGCTACTTGGGGCCATCATCGAGAATGCGACCGGAATGCACCCCTTCACTTACGCCCACGCAAACCTTTTTTCAAAAATAGGCATGGAGGTTGAGTGGTGGCTGGATACGGAAGGGAACGTAATGACCTACTGTTGTATTGATGCAACACCAAGATCGCTTGCTCGATTTGGACTATTATTCGCTAGAAATGGCAAGTGGGGCGATGAACAAATTGTGCCCGCACAATGGGTCAAAGATTCGACCACTCCTATCCCCGGAGTTGGATTCTACGGTTATCAATGGTGGGTGAGTGAATCAGCTAATATGTATTCCTCACAAGGTCTTCACGATAATGACATATACATCTTTCCAGATAAGGACTTGGTCATCCTGAGAAACAGCTATTATGAGAAATTAGGAGATGGCTCAACGGTGAGAACTGGGAAGAACCGTCATTATACGTTACCCCCAAGTTCTTGGGACGATTTCGCATTTTTTCAACCAATCGTGCTCTCAACCCCCTCTGGATAATTTCGTAAACCACTCTCCCAAAGGGTATTGATGCACCTAAGGCCCCTAGGTTTTCCCAGGGGCCTTAGGTGTGAGCGACATTGTTCCGATGAGAGCGACAGCACGCACTCTATTATTGATCGGTCGTGATCCGATCTTTTGCTCCAGTGGGACCGTTGTCCCAGTCTTGTGCGCTCGAGATGTTCGGCATCCCCCAATCGGCTCCGTTCCAACCCTGGAAACCATCCATCTTGAAGGTCCAGAGGCCCGTGCTCATATCACTTACGACGATGAGTCCATCCTCATTCCGAATATCTACACCGAACGTCCCGTTGAAGACCGGAGTACGGTCAGAGTTAGGCGGCCCCAAGTATGTGTCGTAGTGCCCAACCGTAATTGGGTTGGTCGGGTCCATCAGATTGAAAACGACCAGCCCGTCTAAGTAGCCTGACACAAAAACATACGGCCAGCGGATCTCATGATTGTGAACAAGGTTCTCCCAGTTGGCTGTCCAAGCAGCGATTGGCCGCCTAATGGCCGGGACCTCGCCCGACAAGCCCGGACGCAAATCGAAAATCCGAAGTGGGGCATACTGATACTCGGTTTCTGCCACGGCAAAATTGCCGTCTGGAGTCGGTGTAAACGTGTGTCCCCCCCGGATTCCTGAGACTCCTACTATCTGGGTTAATAGGGTGGGGCTTTGGAGATCTGTAATGTCGTAGATGTAGTAGCCACCCGTCCCGCCTCCGTAGAAACGATCTGTTCCGGTATCAGGATGATACCCAGCATAAAAATCATGGTAACCACGACGCCGTGTCTCGCCGTCACCTTGATCCGGAACCGGAATCTCTCCCACACGAGAGCTTCCCTTTCCATCGACTAAGGCCCCAAGATCATAGACCGCAGCAAATGGACCGGAGATCGTTGCGATTAGGTATACATTCATATTGGAGTGTTTGTAGATAAAAATGTTGTGAAAACCGCCGGGGAGGTCAGGCTCGCGAATGCGTGCCACCTCTTTGACCGTTGAGGCATCCGGCAGTCCCGTAACATCGAGTATTACCGCGCCCATATCTGAGTCAGGGCCACCTTGGCCAAACTGGAGTGACTGAACAACGTAGTAGCGGTCACCCCACTTAAAATGCTTAACGTCCATTCCTCCGGTAGGCTGATGGAGATCCTGATCTTCAATTCTCCAACGGTAGATGACTTCGGGGCTAGCGGGGTCGGCTATGGAGACAATATCCATACCTTTTGGACCAACCGGTCCATATTGCATGCGACCAACATATGCATACGGCCGGTGTAGTTCTTGCTCCACATCCATGTCGGAAATACTGAGACGAGGCCCGAGTGGAGTGTGTCCAAGAACTTCCATGTTCTGGCTTCCACGTTCGAGCACTTCGACCTGTGCCGTAATGGTAGTCGGCTGACCCATGATCAGTCCCAATACCATTACTGGCAGCATTTTGGTTACGTCGACTTTCATAATTCCTCCATTTCAACTGATCGATCCGATCGAGGCTGTCACCCGTAAGGGCTCACGTGCCGGGGCTGTTTTATGGATCTTCTACTGTGAAAACCATGGACATGCCTGCTTCCAAGTGTTCGGCAATATGGCAATGTGCCATCCAACGGCCAGGGTTTGAGGCCTCTAGCAAAATGTCGAATGTGGAACCAACTGGTATTACCACCGTGTCTTTCCAGGCCAAATTATTGCTCGGAACCCCATCTTTCGATATCACCAGAAAGCGTTGTCCATGGATGTGAATCGGGTGTTGCATTGGGTGGAATCCACGCCGTTGGTTTGTAATTCGAATCTTGGCCACATCGCCTACAGTGAACCGCCATTGGGTGTCGCGATTCTCAAGTCCTGTCTGGGGATCGCGTAAAACCCACGTAAGATTCCGAGATGTTGACAGGTAGTTCATCATCGGCATCGCATCATTCCACTCAATAGGTGGATAATAAAGCGTATCAAGTGCCATCACTGCCAACATCGAACTCGGCATGTCCACCGCACGCACCACAAGTTCCAATTCATGGTCAACGGGGCGCGCGAACTCCGACCGAAATTGGTCAATGTCGGCAATCACATCCCCATTTTCCCTCAGTTCCTCAAACGTGTTTGCATGATTCTCGTCCACCGGTTCGTCGAGTACAGTAATTACACCCACCGTATCAACCTGGGGATAAAACACAGCGTTAAAGTGGTCGATTGCCTGGATTGAGTTTGTAAGTACATACGTGCCAGGCTTATCAAAATGGGCATCGACCAGATATCGTTGAGCAGGTGCAAGAATCACATTCTCCACAAAACTTTCACGCTCAAACTTGCTCACATCGGCTCCTAACAGTTTGAGCTGGACTCCTTCCAGCACGAGGTTAAATGTTCTCGTGTTTGCGACATTGGTGAGATATAAACGACGGACTTCACCGCGATGAACCGTCTCTTCCCACCTTGGTTCTCCATTGACTAACAGTTGGTTACCGAAACGGCCCATTAGAGTTTGGACCGCACCTTCGAGACCATAAGGCAAGATCCCCGCATCATCGATGAGCAAGTCATCGAGAACAAGAAAATCTTCACCGTTTACAGGACCCAGATAATCGGGGTCTGGGGAGTCAACCATTATGTTTCCGTAAAGACCCAAGTCCTGCTGAATATCTTCGCGGTGGTGAGGGTGGTACCAATACAGACCCGCGTCGATGAAACGGACCCGATACATAAATGATTCGCCAGGCTGCACTGGATCCTGGGTGACCCCGGGTACACCATCAAATTCATTATCGAGGCGAACACCATGCCAGTGAACCGCAGTTGGAAGATCAATATGGTTCGTAAAGTGAACAACGATTTCAGCGCCCTGTGCTACGCGAATTAGCGGGCCCGGATATTGTCCGTTAAATCCGTACATCGTGAAGGTTCGCGTGCCAATTGTTCGGCGAACGAATCCAGCTTCCAGGCGCAGCGTATCACCGTTCTCCATCTCGACGATTTCTCTAAACACTGCATCTGGAAGGTCTTCCGGATTAAGGTTAGACCCTGGCAGGAACGGTGTTAAAAGCGGAACGGCACCCATTAGGCCCGGTAGCATCATCTGCATGGGTCGCCTCTGTGGAGGCATGCGCCAGAATACGCCGCTGCTGTCTCCCATCGACATCCGATGACCCGCCATCTCTTGCGCCTCCAGTGGCGAGCCTATCGCCATCCCGCAAAAGATTATGACAAGTGAGACCAGAAGCTTTATCAAGAAACCCCGCTTAATAATACTGCTGGCAGCTCACGTCCTCGAAGGGCCCGTGTCCAGCCATCGTATGCATACGTCCCGAAGGAGAAAGGCCGGTCAATAGAATCGGTCCTTCCCACCGTTCAACCTCGACGTTGGCCTCTTCGCTAACGAATACCATGAACTTGTTCCAAGCTAGGGGGGCAGTCAGGGTGTTCGATTCCCCTAAGGCACCAAGCTGAATGTATTCATCAAGTTCAGGCATAGCGGCCCATACAACATATACGGCACCTTGGCGACGGCGTAGTCGATCCACCTGAACCGTCACGTTGTAAACGTGGTTGCCCACGGGATTAACTGTGACGCCAAATGGTGAAATTGGTTGTGTCAGAGTCATCGACCCCCGGCTACCCGGCGCGCGCTGGGTCGGACGTAAGGACACAAGCTCAGGATCACGCCAAGTCAAGTTGACCGGCGAATCCATGCAGGTTACATGGACACCAGTCATCCTTAGGGTGGGCACTTCCTCTTCGACTGGTCCACCCACGACCCCCAGCCAAAGAAGCGGTACCACGCCAATCACACTTGCTCGAATATGGACCGTTCTCATACCAGAAAGATCAATTCCCGACTCCACCCTTGCAAGCAGACCTGCTGTCTAACGGAAGTTTGGTCTTAGCGGTCGGGATTCGATTCATCCTCAACCACTATTTCCCGACCAGATGGCCAAGCCGATCCATGCCTCTCCTGCCGACCCGTTTCTTCAAATGATTCGTTGCTGAAGGGAGTTGCAGTCTTGACCGTGAAGTTGCCCCGTTCAATCTGCTGGGCGAAGCTGTTACGAAGCTGAACGATCAAACCGCTTCTGACTGAGGGGATGAGCAGTAGGAGGCCGAGCACATCGGTGATCACTCCTGGCGTAATGAGAACGATTCCAGCTACGAGGATGATGACTGCGTGCACTAAATGGTCGGTCGGCAAATGGCCG
Organism: uncultured Gemmatimonadota bacterium; assembly: GCA_913043255.1. Classification (GTDB taxonomy): domain Bacteria; phylum Gemmatimonadota; class Gemmatimonadetes; order Palauibacterales; family Palauibacteraceae; genus Palauibacter. Next base: position 5,214 of record CAJWLK010000012.1, on the reverse strand, counting down.
TGCGCCAACTCGGCCTGAACAGCACGCCAGCTCCTTATTCCCTCCCGCCGTGCTAGCCATGCCCCTGCTGCTCCTGTTCCAACTACAAGCAACAGCGTTGGACCAGCCCCTAACCAACGCCCAATTCGGACTAACAGCATTACCTCGATGAGAGGGACAAGAGTGAAAAGAAGAAATAGGCGCATCAACATCTTCAGAACCCCATCATCGCCCGAACCTTAGGGTCGATCCGCTCTGGTGTCCAAAACGGTTTCCACACCAGGCTCACAACGGCCTCATCGATGCTACCAATTGACTCTGCCGCATCCTTCGCACCACCCATAATCTGCGCGCCAGCCGGACAGCCTGGGCTTGTGAGGGTCATTGTTATGGTAGCCGACCCACCATCAACCTCAATGTCATAAACAAGACCAAGGTCGACGATATTGATACCCAGTTCCGGGTCAACTACTGACCGGAGCGCTGTTTTCACTTCTTCGGCCATGTCGTCGGTTTCGTTCACTGTTTCGGCAGCCGTAGACGTGGGTCGCGTTTCATCTGACGGGTCCACATCACTCGGGACTTCCACTGGTTCATCACTCATCAATCGCTCTCTCAGTCATTATGTTTACTGGGTTCACACATCTATTAGTCAGCTGACAAATCCAACCATACTTACGTCCAGTCCATGTCAGGACCATCTAACGTCTTCAGCAAATCTTCGATACTCATCTCCCCTTGAACCCGTTTCCGACATTCGTCCATAGCATCATGGGCATTGATCAAGATGGTACCCGTAAGCAAGCCATTTCTCGCACAGTAAATGACCGAACGGCCGGAAGAGAGTTCGCCTGATACGATGACACGATCAGGGTTCCCCGTTCGACCGAATACGTTAATACTTAGATCAAATATGTGCGTGAAAAAGTATGAGAGGTGATCGTATTTCTCTTTAGCTCCGGCCATATTTCGGCCCACGGTTTTCCCATGTGCTTTCGCATGATCCCAGTGCTCCATGCGAACCAGATCTCCCCATATGGGATCAGGGAATCGGGCCACATCCCCCGCTGCATAGACATGATCCGCATTGGTCTCACCATATACATCGACAATTATCCCGTTTTGAACGGCTAACCCTGCTTGAGTCGCCAACTCCTCAGCTGGTTTGATCCCGATGCCAATAATGGCCAAGTCGGCAGCAAGTTCGTCAGCAAGTTCGTCAGCAGTCTCCACAATGACGCGTGATAAAGTCCCCACGCCATCAAACGCCGTTACCTTAGCACCTAACAAAAAATGAACCCCGCGTTCCTCAAAATAAGACCGCAGGAAGGCAGAAACTTCACTCGGGAAAACGTTAGCCCACACTTCTGTCTCGACATCGACGACCGTGGTCTCGACATCGAGTTTGTTCAACGAAGAAGCAAGCTCCATGCCTATAAATCCAGCTCCCACGAGAACCACGTGGTTTGCTTTGGCTGCCGCCACCCGGAGCCACTCAGAGTCCGCCGCTGTACGAAGTGTTGCAACTCCATGTAGTTCAGTGCCCGGAATCACGAGAGGGCGTGGTTTTCCACCGGTCGCAATGAGAATCTGGTTCCCGAAAATTTCGTTTCCATCATCAGTCTGTACTATGCGTTTATGTGGATCGACCCGGTCGACCCGAACGTTTGTACATAGTGTTATGTCCGATTGTTCCTCAAACCAGTTTGATGGTTTCACCTGAAGCAATTCTCGACTTGCTTCGGGGGCTTGGAGGAATTCTTTCGAGAGCGGCGGCCGATGGTACGGGGGATCAGGTTCTTCGGTGAAAACCCCAATCGAGCCCTCATCGTCAAGTTCGCGAATGCCATCAACTGCGGAAGCTGCCGTGAGACCACCTCCAATGATGAGGTAATCGAACTCCTGCATCAAAGTTTTCCGCCTCCCACTTTAGCCGAACACGTCTCGGAAGAGTTCAACTGAAGCGTCAATAGCTGTCTCTAGCTCAGGCGTCGTACCCTCAAACGGATGGATCGCACCAAACGTGTGACCAGCGCCCATTATTCGAACCAGTTGAGCAGAATTGCCAATTGCATGAGTGATCTCTTCCGCGTCGCCGAACGGGACCGCCTCATCTTCTGAGCCATGAATCACAGCACAAGGGATCGTCAGGCTGGCCGCACTCGCTAACACATCGAGGCGTTCACGATTTGCACGCATATCATCAAGTACATTCCGGTCAAGCAGCATATCCTGTCCCGTGCGAGCGTTTGGGATTATTACCGTTTCACCAGACTCCCAAATTTCTCGATACCCTTCGTATCGAGTTACTGAAGAGATCGCTGCCCACGTGACAACAGCGCTAACCTGGGCTCTTAACCCTGCCTTGAGGAGACACGTCGCCCCCCCCCGACTGTGGCCTAGCAATCCAAATCGAGAGCTGGGAGGCAGCGTGAGGTCCCCGAGTTTTCCGTAGGCCAGACCATCTAAAATCGCTTCAAGGTCCCAGAGTTCGCGAGAGAATGTATTATGAGCGAAAGCAGAAAGATCATCGAAATCTGTCTCGCGAACACCTGATCCATCAAAGTTAAAAGACACAACGGTGATGCCTAAGCGTTGCGTCAATTGTTCGCACAAGTACGGGAAAAATCCCCAGTCCTTGAAACCTTTAAATCCGTGACAAACCAGGATGGCCGTATCTGCCATCGCATCGGTAGTAGTCCAAACATCGCCACGGATGTCCGCCCCTGGTAGAGCAAGACGAAACGGAAGTGATTTTATCGGCACTACAATGTCCTGAAGTTTATGTATACACTTTGACGGGTCACCGGTTATCGTCTCGTAACCGCCTTTGTGGCAACCAAAGCGTGTCTTTGTGATCTTTTTGATGGTTTACGTAACGCGCTAACATGAAGAGCAAATCCGAGAGTCGATTTAAGTAAGGAATAACGACTTCATCGAGATCTGGTTGTTCCGAAAGCAGTTCCATCACGGTTCGTTCAGCACGTCGGCAGATAGTTCTGGCCACATGAAGTTGAGCGGCGACGATGGATCCTCCGGGAAGCACAAAAGCATCTAGCGATGGCAAATCCGCATCAAGCCGGTCAATCCATGCTTCGAGTTCCGCTATCCGACCCTCAACGAGAGCCGGAATCGTTCCCTTTCGGAGAGCTCGTTCCGGGTCAGCCGCTGCGAGTCGCGCTCCCATGGTAAACAAATCCTCCTGGAGTGAGCGAAGATCGTCGGAAGAAAGACCCGAGGGGTTTCCTTTTTCGAGTGCAATGGCAACCCCTAAAGCTGCGTTCAGCTCGTCTACGGTACCGTACGCGGTAACACGGGGATCATTTTTTGACACACGAACACCGCCTAAAAGGGTCGTTTCACCCTTATCTCCACCACGTGTGTAAATCTTCACTTCAGTACCATCTCTGCCTCTGCCCAAACTCGGTATTTGAACTTGCCCCAGAGCCATAATTTCCCAACTCTAGGTGAGGAAACCTTAGGACCGGTTCAAAGGCACAGCAAGGAACCTTCAGGCTGGGGCGAAACTCGCGAGGCGTTGACCAGAAGAATTCAGCGAAAGGGACCAGGTTAAACAAACTAAACACCACTCCTCGGGCAGGCGAAAAAGAGGTTGACATAATCGGGCACCCTTTATATGCTGCCGATTGCGTTGCGGGGTGGAGCAGTCTGGTAGCTCGTCGGGCTCATAACCCGAAGGTCGCAGGTTCAAATCCTGCCCCCGCTATGTCACGCCTCGCCTCGCACGACTGCGCGGCGAGGCTTTTTGCTCTCCATCCGGTGCAGAATATGATCCGGGGTAGCTCAGTGGCCAGAGCGGGTGGCTGTTAACCACTAGGTCGTGGGTTCGAATCCCACCCCCGGAGTTTTTTTGTCGCACTTGCAACATATATGGGTCGGGCTGGGTAGCTCAGGTTGGTAGAGCACCGCGCTGAAAACGCGGGTGTCGGCGGTTCAAATCCGCCCCCAGCCATTCAGAGATTGATGGAACCTCTCTGGAAGGCTTAGAAAGGGAGATGAAGTATTCGATGATGACTCGTGGAGGGGCGTAGCTCAATTGGTAGAGCACCGGTCTCCAAAACCGGCGGCTGGGGGTTCGAGTCCCTCCGCCCCTGTGTCGTTTAATAAGGTAAGCCGGCTTAGCAGCTCGGCTCGCGTAGCTCAGTGGTAGAGCGCATCCTTGGTAAGGATGAGGTCGCGGGTTCAATCCCCGCCGCGAGCTCTGGGACGAGAGGCAGGCGCCCGTAGCTCAGTTGGATAGAGCACCGGCCTTCTAAGCCGGGGGTCGCAGGTTCGAATCCTGCCGGGCGCGTAACTACACCGAAAGTTGTAGTATCGCGCATACAGATCTCACGAGAGCACTTGAGGTTATCGACAAAATAGCCCCCATCGTCTAATGGCTAGGACGCCAGGTTTTCATCCTGGTAATAGGAGTTCGATCCTCCTTGGGGGCATACAAATTGACCGGAATCAAAACAACCCCTCAATAACATGGGGCCGTAGCTCAGCTGGGAGAGCGCTGCAATGGCATTGCAGAGGTCAGGGGTTCGAGCCCCCTCGGCTCCATTAGACAAAGGCCAAGCTCAAAAGAGGAGAAATGATGGCTGCATTGACTGATCAAGATAGAGGTGAAATTCGAGAGTTAGTCGAACAGAAATGGGTCACCGCAGGACTCTCCCGAGATTGGGGGGCGACTATGGCCCTCTGCACAGAAGATTTTGTCTACATGCCTCCCGATCATCCGGTTCTTCATGGTAAAGAAGAGGCCCGGGCATGGCTCGATGGGTTTCCAAGCATCAAAACGTTCATCCAAAAAGTTGTGGACGTCGTGGGAGACACCGAGTTGGCGGTGGGACGATTCAGCGTCGAATTCAGCGTCGAAGTTGATGGACAGGAAGTGGCAGGAGTGGCTAAAGGCATAGCCTCAATGTCTAAGCAGAGCGGTGAGTGGCTCTTTACCGCTGTTTGTTTCAATTGGGACGCACCTTTATTTCCGACTGAGTAACATCAAGACGTTTGCGCCGTTAGCTCAACTGACTCTTAATCAGAAGGCTAGAGGCCCCTCGAAAAATCAGTGAGATCATAAGAAAGCATGCCCTACAAGGCTTCCCGGGCTTGGGGGGCTTTTTCTTGTCTGGGAGAGAGGGGCTTCCCGACTCCAGACCAACTCGCACCTAGAGCAAGACAGTTCCATCCTCCCTCCGGGCAAGGGGGCAAAAGAGATCGCGCATACTT
>CAJWLK010000011.1 GCA_913043255.1 uncultured Gemmatimonadota bacterium | reverse complement strand
AAGACATATCCAATACACGGCGCGTCCATGCCGTCGTCCTCAGTGGAGAGCTGCTTGATCGAGATCAGCTGATCGCCAGCGCCCAACAGCTCGTACCGTAAGGACTTACCCCTTCACTAAAGCTGGACTGAGTTCAGGAGCACTGCTAACTAACAACTAAATTTCCTCGGGGTTCTCCACGAAAAACGGTGCCCATTTGTCTTCGGGTGATGGTGCGGTAAGCAGACTCACCAGGACTAGGAGTCCCAAAGAAATCAGGACACCAGGGATCACTATGTAGTCGCTCGATGCGAAGTCAAACTCGGTTCCGCTTATAGTCGCCGTGAAGCCAACGCCCATACGCGACAGCGCGGCAATCCCTATGATGCTTCCGAGCCCACCTGCGATGCAGGCGACCCCCCCTTGGGGAGTCACACGTTTCCATATAAATGCAGCCAACAGCGCAGGTGTCAGACTGGCACCGACAAGCGAGTACGCGTACAGGGCCATCGCTAGCACACTGTCAAATTGGGTAAGAAGTACGAGCCCCAATCCGCCAAACAGAACGACAAACACCCTCTGCACGTTAAGCTTTTGTTTATCCGACGCATCAGAGTTCACGAAACGCTCGAAGATGTCACGACTAACATTAGTAGACGGAACCAATAAGAATGTGTTACCCGTCGAAAGTACGATCGCCACTGCCGCTGCAAGCAGAATTGCGCCACCCAGCATGGGTAGCCCGTTCGCCGCTATGTGGAGAATGATCGTTTCCGATGCCGCACGCCCAACCAGCGAAACCTGGTTCGGGTCTGCAAGCTCGGGGAAAACGGCACGGCCAACGATAGCCAGCAGGGCCAGTGTGGTTTCAATAAAAACGATCCCAATGAACATGCCAACCACAGCCTTCTTCGCAGACCCGGCATCCTTTGCTGAAAAGAACTTCTGATACATTCCGCTCTCACCTAGGATGAGAAGGAAAGTTGGCATCGCCACGCCCACAACCCAAAGCACGTTGTGCCCACCAAGCGCTGTGAGGTGACCCTCAGGTAGCGCATCTGCAATGGCGTTCACGCCTCCATTAGACAACACGAGGTAAGGCAACGCGATTACGATACCCAGCGTGATAATAATGCCGTTGAACAAATCAACAGTAACGATGGACACCATGCCTGCGAGGGCAGTAAAGACCACTATCGCCAGAGCCGTGATCAATATTCCTTGGGTTGGCGATATTGCCCCTTCTGTTACGATGCTTAGGATCCACCCTCCGCCGCGGAACTGGTAGGCAGCGATCGTAACGTAGGCGAGAATGATTGCCACTGTACCCAAGACACGAGCCGTCGCATTGTAACGCTGCTCAAGCAAGTCCGGGACCGTGTACTTCGCGATCGACCGAACCCGGGGCGCTAAATAAAACGCGACCAACAGGCCGATCCACGCTCCAGACGAAAACCAGAGCTCGGCGAGCCCTGTTCGGTAAGCGAGCCCCGCCCCACCAAAGAGGGATCCCGAACCAATCCAAGTGCAGACTAAAGTCCCGATTAGCATGGAAACGGGAACGTTACGCCCCGCAACCATGAAATCTTCATGACTCTTTACGACGCGAGACCGCCAGATTCCAATAGCGATGAGAGCTAATGGGTAACCAATAACGGCAATAACCAGGAGACTCATGAGCGCTACTACCCACTTTCTTCTAGTAAACTGACGAGTTGACGCGTCAGCCACACCGGTATTACGGCCAATATCAACCTAAGCACATAATCGTCAGGCATTTGTTGGTGTTACACTCTTGGTACTTCTTACCGGCACTGATCATGCACTTCGTGCGGACCAACATGCGCTGATTCTAGAAAAATTCCAGAGTTTGTGTCCAAGGCTGAGGAATCTATTTGAACAAACCACTATTTGATTACTATCGCCGTGCCCATAAATACTATACTGTAGTATAGTATAGTGGAGGCTTCATATGTCGTTAAAGAGTACTTACCCGCACGCCACGGGGATCGCCGAAGACACGAAAACCGATCTCACTCGGCGGTTGGCTCGCATCCGAGGACAAGTCGAAGGCATCGCACGTATGGTGACGGAGGAACGCTACTGCCCCGACATCTTGCAGCAGTTTACGGCTGTCCACTCTGCCCTGCGCTCTGCTGAGAAGGAATTGTTGGCAAACCATCTCGAACACTGCGCCACTGCGGCCATCGCCGAGGGCGGCGACACGGCCGCCCAGGTTCGGCAAGAAATCGTACACCTGTTCACTCGACTCGCAGGGAAATGAAATGGCTACTGCCATAAAAAAGAAAGTCTATAGTGTTCGAGGAATGCACTGTGCGGGTTGTGTTTCCACCGTCGAAAAAAGACTCAATGCTCTCGATGGTGTCGAAGCTTCGGTGAGTCTACCATCTGAAACGGCAACCATTTCATTTAGTCGCGAGGTCGCGCTTGAAGAATTGGTCGCCACCGTAGCGAGTGCAGGGTTTGAATTAGAATCCACAGCAGAAGACAGGCGAACTGAGGCAAAAAGAAACCAATTGCGCGAGGCAGAGGGCCGCATCACGATAGCCAAGCAGCGCATGTGGAGAGTGTGGGGCCTCACGACCCCCGTCATGGTTTGGATGATCCCGGAAATGGTGGCGGGAATAAAATGGCCTACCGAGCTTGTTTTTGACGTAGGGTTGGTTGCACTCGGTGGAGCTGTGTTGGGCGGACCCGGTCGAGAGACAATCCTCAACGCATGGCGATCAGCACGCTTGAGGACCCCCAACATGGACGTATTGATCGCGCTCGGTGCGAGTCTGTCCGTGCTTACGGGGGTATGGACAATTCTTCACGACCTGCAAATGGCCCCCAGGATCATGAATTTTGCCGGGGTAGGAGCCATGATCGTCGCCATCCACCTAACAGGCCGCTTCATCGAGGCCAAGGCTCGGGGGCGTACATCATCGGCGATTCAGGCTCTCTTATCTCTCGAAGCGCCGGTCGCTCGGGTGGAACGCGCAGGCCATGAGGTGGAAATCGCCACGGCCGAGGTACGAGTCGACGACATTATGATCATTCGCCCAGGCGAGAAGATCCCCACCGACGGGATTGTCATCGACGGACACAGTGCCGTGGACGAATCGCTCGCAACTGGCGAATCGATCCCAGTCGAAAAAGGGCCCGGAGATAGCGTTATAGGATCAACCGTAAACCACACGGGCGCACTTCGCGTGCGGGCCACAGGCATCGGTGAAGACACGTTCCTGGCTAACGTCATCCGGATGGTAGAGGAGGCCCAGACAAGCAAGGTGCCAATCCAGGAGTTTGCCGATCGGGTTACAGCAGTCTTCGTCCCCGCAATTTTACTGCTGTCTGTCGCTGCATTCCTCGGGTGGCTCATGCTTCCAAACTTTTTCGCTCAAGCTGCTACTTGGGCAGGCGGGTTTCTTCCTTGGATAAACCCCGAGATGGGTCGTCTCTCCCTCTCCCTCTATGCGGCCGTGGCAGTCCTGGTGATCGCATGCCCATGTGCGCTGGGTCTGGCGACCCCGATGGCGTTGATGGTCGGTACCGGCCTTGGAGCGACACGCGGGGTTTTGGTTCGAGACGGGGCAGCGGTTCAAACTCTGGATCAGGCGGACACCCTCGTCTTTGACAAGACGGGCACGTTAACCCAAGGCAAACCTCGCGTGACAGATGTTCTCATTTCACCTGAAACGTCATCTTCCAATGTCCTCGAGAAAGAAAGAGAACTCCTTGCCCTGGCCGCAGCCCTCGAGAACCGATCCGAACACCCATTGGCCCGTGCCGTAGTCGATGCTGCACGGGCCAACGGACACCCTCAGAAAAAGGCCGACGACGTTCAAGCACTGATCGGCCGTGGAATCACTGGCACTGTTGACGGAGTGACGGTACTGGTTGGAAATGCTCGTTTGATGCGTGACAAACACATCGACCTAGGCGAGGCCCACGCACGCGCAGAAGAGTTTGAAGCGGCTGGACAAACGGTGGTGTACGTGGCTCAAGGCAATCAACTGCTGGGTTCCATTGCTATTGCCGATCCCGTGAAAGAGGATGCGGCCGAAACTCTTATTCGGCTGAGGAAGCTCGGTTTGAGGACAATCATGCTCAGCGGCGATAATGCGCGCACAGCTGCGGCCGTGGCTCATCAGCTGGGTATCGATGAATATCGAGCGAAAATGCTTCCAGAGGATAAGGTCGTGGTCGTCCGAGAACTTCAAGATCAGGGCCATACTGTGGCTTTTGTAGGAGACGGAATCAATGATGCCCCAGCACTCAAGACCGCCGATATCGGACTGGCGGTGGGGACCGGAACCGACATCGCTATGGAAGCAGCGGATATCACACTGGTAAAAGGGAATCTGGGAGCAGTACTTAGAGCTATCCGGCTTTCGCGCGCCACATTCCGTAAAATCCGAGAGAACCTATTCTGGGCATATTTTTACAACGTGGTCGCAATTCCAATCGCGTTTTTAGGGCTTCTGCATCCGATAATTGCGGAGGCTGCAATGGCCTTGAGCTCAATCACGGTGGTCTCGAACGCTAATCGGCTCCGACGCACAACCCTGTAGAAGGCACCCAAAACAGTTTCCCCCTACGCTGTCCAGTTTGCCTAGGCTCCTTCAGAAGCGCATCATAGCCGCTGCCCGGGGGATGCCACCAAAGATTGTGGCGTCTGGATTATGTCGAACAACTTCTGAGAGAGATTCGATGGCGTCACGCTTCTTGGGAATGGGACTGGGAGTCTGGTTCATGGGAGCCCCATTCATCTGGGGATACCCATTCGGGTTCCTGTGGTGGCATAGCGTAGTACTCGGCGGTGCAATCCTCGTTGTCACAATATCCTTCAATCTTGGAATCAACCGGATCAGCGGTTGGGGGCTGATCGCACTTGGAGCGTACAGCATGCTCTCGCCGTTCATCCATGCCTATTTAAGTAACGCACAAGCACTGTTCAACGATCTTATTTTCGGGGTCGTAACCGTGGGAACGGGGGTGGCCATGGGAGGTGCCGGAATCGAGCGCTCAGACGAGGCCCACCGTACGGCTTGAACCACATCTCATGCGACATGAGGCGGTACAATCCTATGGAGCACCAATACACCCGGTCTCAGATGCCCTTGGGTTTTTCTTTGTGCCTATGCTCCAAACTTCGCGAGTCTTCCGGCACGCGCCGCTGCCAATCTCATCAGCTCACATCCACGTATAAGGCCATGGACACCGTTACGACAAGCAGTCTCTCCAAACCGGGTCGTATCGTCCATTCGCGCAGATCCTCCGTGAATAAGGAATGGAACTGGGTGCCAGCTATGGGACTTGAGCATAGACGGAGTCGAATGGTCACCGGTAACCAAGGTCACGGCAGGCCCCATATCAACCAACTGGGGGATGATCTCGTCTACTTCCTCAATGACCGCGACTTTTCGATCGAAATCTCCGTCTTCTCCAGCTTTATCGGGAGCCTTGAAGTGGAGGAAGGAAAAATCAAAGGCTTTAAATGTCCTCCGGTACTCCGATACAAGGTTCTCCACCCCATCGGAGACTGTGACAGCATCCATCCCAAGCAAACGACCCACCCCTCGATACATGGGATCTGCAGCCACAGCCACAGCCCGCATACCGAATACGTGATCGAAACGAGGCCAATCCGGAAGTCCGGAGACTCCCCTCAAGAGAGCCATGTTAGCACCACTCTGGTCGGCAAGTCGCTCGCGTGCCACCTTAAGCCACGTGTCGAGAAGACGGGCCGTAGTCTCGGAATGTTCGTTCCTGGGTCGCACGATAAGAGGGGCAACTCCGGTACGCCCTGGATCCGTGTCGCCCACTTCAGCTCCAGTCGCCGCATCTGGTCTAAGCACCAACACAAAACGGTGCTCTTTCAAGTGACGAACAAAACACTCCGCTCCCTCAATGCGGATCTCATCGAGCATCTCGGAGAGGGGGGCTGCAGCTTCTGTGGAGATGCGACCGGCACGGCGGTCACTGATACACCCTTCGCTATCAAGCGTGCAAAAATTGGCCCGAACGGCAATATCTTGGGACTCCAACGGAAACTCGATCCCAAGCGCTTCGAGAACACCTCGCCCAGTTTCGTAGACAAGCGGATCATACCCAAACAATGCCAAATGGCCAGGACCACTCCCTGGCGTGATTCCAAGGGCCACAGGATGATGGAGCCCACAAGTTCCGCCTCGGGCGAGCTCATCAAGATTAGGCGTGTCCGCCGCCTCAAGCTCCGTCATGCCGTCAGATTCGCGAGGCAGGCCGCCCAGTCCGTCCAAGACGATCAGCAACACTTTGGTATCACTGCCCTGAGCCAGTGCTGCAATTTGATCAAGTCGCATAAACGGAAACGTATAAGTACGATGGGCACCCGGCTAGCTGGATGAGCCCTATCGTCCGAGTTCAGGGACTCACACGTCGATTCGGAAGGCGTTGGGCACTCCGGGGTATCGACCTCGAAGTAGAGCGCGGCACTGTGGTCGCGCTTCTCGGTGCAAATGGAACAGGAAAAACCACACTCCTAAAGGTATTTTCTACACTGTTACGCCCTACAGCAGGTCGTGTAGAGGTGCTCGGCTCCGTGTTACCGCGAGACCAAGACTACGTTCGTGCGAAAACGGCACTCATGACGCCCACCGGCCATACCTATGAAGAACTGACAGGACTAGAGAACCTGAGGTTCGCCACGCATATGAGCGGACCACCACTGTCCGATTCATCTCTGCACGAAATCCTTATGGGCGTCCGTCTTGAGAACGCAGCTAATACCCGCGTTCGAGCTTATTCAACAGGCATGCGTAAGCGCTTAGAACTCGCCCGCATGCAGTTACGGACACCAGAGTTAGTACTTCTCGACGAACCGTTCGTCAGCCTCGATGAAGAAGGGATACAGCTCGTTCAGAGCAAGATCTCCGACTGGAGGAGTGAGGGCACTTCCGTCATCATCGCATCTCACCGCATCGCCACTGCGACTGCGGGAGCTGACCGTATCGTGCGACTAGAACGAGGCAGGGTGGCCTCGGAGGAAACCGCATGAACTCACTCATGCGACAGACCAAAGCCATCTTCTGGAAGGACATCATCACCGAGACCCGAACACGACAAGGGTTTAGCGCCATGGTATCGTTTGCCGCCCTTGTCCTATTCCTGTTCAGCTTCGCAGTAGGACCAGATACGGACCTGCTGACTCAGCTGGCGGGAGGACTTCTTTGGGTCACAATCGTATTCACTGGCACCCTGTCGCTTGGAAGAGCTTACCAGAGCGAAGAATTAGCTGGTGGTGTGCAACTGCTCCGGTTATACCCAGGCGATGCTCGAGCGATCTACCTTGGAAAACTGGCAGGTAACCTGGTTATTCTTACTACCCTTGAACTGGTATTGTTTCCGGCTACCGCCATAATATTTCATGTTGACCTACTACCGCATGTAACGTCCTTGATCACAGTAGCTGCTCTGGGGACCATCGGTTTTTCAGTGATCGGGACCTTTTTTGCCACCCTAACGGTACATTTGCGCGCCCGTGAGCTCTTGCTCCCTTTGCTCCTGTTTCCTGCCCTCGTTCCCGTCGTACTCGGAAGCGTGGGGGCAACCGACGCGTTTCTTAGTGGAGACCCATTGGGACGCGCCGCAGGGTGGTTACAATTACTGATAGCTTATGATGTGATACTGTTTGTTGTGTGTGTGTGGATTTTCCCGGTCGTGCTCGAAGAGTAGGACCCTTATCACAGCAGAATAGACGATAGAAAACACAGCCCTTGAACCACGAGATCAGCATTGAAGACGCAAAGAACAATCGGATTCTTGGCCATTGCCAGCGTAGCGGTCGCAAGCTTCATCGGACTGTTCGTTGTTCCAGCTGACGAGTACCAAGGAGAAATTCAACGACTCTTGTACATTCACGTGCCGACTGCATGGCTAGCAATGCTTTCATTCCTCGTCGTTTTCCTGATGAGTCTGTTATATCTAGTTCAACGAAAGCTTAAATGGGACGTACTGGCCGTATCGGCCGTAGAAATCGGAGTCCTATCAACCGCCTTAACTTTGATCGTAGGCTCACTTTACGCACGGCCCACATGGGGCATCTGGTGGACTTGGGACCCGAGGCTCACCACTACCGCCCTCCTACTCATAATTTATATCGGATATCTGATCGTTCGCTCTATGACAGAGGATCCAGAACAACGAGCACGCTGGGCAGCCGTAATAGGTGTTATCGGTTTTATACAGGTGCCCATCGTATACCTCTCTGTATTCTGGTGGCGAAGCCTCCACCAACCTCCGTCCTCACCTCGATCCATGGCTGCAGGATTTGGACTCGTCCTTCTTCTAAATCTCATCGCATACACAATTGCGTTTACGTACTTGGTGATGCGTCGTTATAAGCTCGGACAGGCCGAACTCGCATTGGAATTGGCCGGTCCAGAGGAGGAAAAATGAACCACACGTTGTTCTTGATCGCAGGGTACGGTATCTGCTGGATCGGTATCGTTGCGTACTTTTTCCACCTAAGACAACGTGAGCGTCACGCAAATAGGAACAAACTGGAGTTGTAAGTAAGAAGACGAATAGTAGACAGGAACGTGCGATTCAGAGTCAAGACACTTATTATGCTAAGTTAATAATAATTTCGTTTCGGGTGATCGTAGTTTCTGGACGACCCCCGTCCTCCAAAGCGATCCCCATCATTCGACCCGATCCAGGATTCGATCCCATATGGCGAAGGCCAAAACCAAGGCGAAGGCCAAAACCAAGACGAGCCGACGGCGGATGTTTTTTGATGCACGCGCCCTAGACTCATTCGATCAATACCTTCAAGACGTTGAACGATATCCACTCATTGAAAGCCCTCAGATTGAGCGGGAGATCGCACGCGATGCTCGGGCCGGCGACAGGCCTGCGGCGGAGCGTCTCGTCACTGCAAATCTCAGGTTTGTTATTTCGTATGTGAAGAAATATCAGGGCAGAGGCTTGAACCTGGCCGAGTTGGTATGCATCGGGAATGAGGGTTTGCTTAAGGCAGTAAAGAAGTTCGATCCTGACAAAGGGGTGAAGTTCATCTCCTATGCTGTGTGGTGGATACGCCAGACGGTGCTTCAGGCGTTGGCGGAACAGACACGATCCGTTCGTATCCCCCTCAACCAGAATTCAAACCTGGTTAAATTGTCGCGCACTGAGACAGCGCTTACGCAAAAGCTAGGCCGCTCGCCCACGGATCGTGAGATCGCAGATGAGATGGAAGAGCCGGTCAAAACAGTCCGTGCCCTACGGCGTGTAGCTTCTGCTGAACTCAGTCTCGATGCGCCACTCGACAAATCCGACCGTGACAGCGCCTCGTTCGGAGAACGGTTCGCGGGGCTAGACGACGCAGACATCGAAGAAGATGTTGAGGGTCAAGCGCGTCGCGATTTTCTAGAAAAAATGTTTGAACGATATTTGACAGAACGTGAACGTAAGATCCTAGTTTTATATTACGGACTGGATGATGGCGAGGAGATGACTCTAGAGGAGATTGGATCTCTACTGGGTGTAACACGAGAACGTATCCGTCAAATCCGGAATCGGGCCTTTGACAAATTGCGTGCTTCACCAGATGGCGAGGCACTTGAAGGGTTCTGGCGAGCAGCCGCTACTGCTTAAACAGTTCTCAGAAACGCTTGGGCATATAAGAGTGAAGAAGGGGTCGCAAACTGTTGTTTGCGACCCCTTCTGGTTATGAGAAGGCCTTGGGTTGCTAGTCTCAACCGCTGACCTTCAACATCGTGTAAACCGTGAAATTCGTGTCGTGCATTTCAATGATTACTGCCGACTGTCCAAATCATTCCAAAAAGATGGCATTCTATGAACACGCTCCAAACACTGACTGCAATCAGTTTTATAGCAGGAGTCACTGTGGCAGTTCCCCTTCACGCCCAGTCTGGCCTCGAGGTTGTCCGCTCTTACCGTGAGAATCATGAGGCGACGATCTTAAATGATTTCGCCGAACTGCTCAGTTACCCAAACCGGGCCCGCGACACTGAAGATATTCAACGTGCCGCAACATACATCCGTGACAGACTTCGCAGTGTAGGAGTGGACTCTAAACTACTAGAGATCGATGGAGTGCCACCACTTGTATACGGTGAGTTACTTGTTGATGGAGCTGAGCGCACACTGGGAATTTATGTTCACTACGATGGCCAACCGGTGGACCCGTCGAATTGGATACATCCACCGTTTGAGCCCACTCTTTACACCGCTTCGATGGAAGCGGGAGGAGAACCCCGCGCATTCCCTAAAACCGGAGAGTCGGTGAATGAAGAATGGCGGGTGTACGCCCGATCTGCAGGAGACGACAAAGCTCCTATTGCCGCAATCCTTCCCGTCCTTTCCGCGTTCCAAGAAGGAAACATTACACCGACTTCAAATCTCATATTCTTCTTCGATGGGGAAGAAGAAGCGGGTTCACGAAACCTTGGTCAATATATGGATATGCAGGCCGACCGGTTGAGCGAAATCGACGTCTGGCTGTTCTTCGATGGGCCAGCCCATCAAAGTGGTCGCCCACAACTCACATTTGGCGTGCGGGGCTCGATGGGCATGGAAGTCACTGTCTATGGTGCGACACGAAACCTACACTCGGGTCATTATGGAAATTGGGCTCCTGACACCGGAAATATTTTGGCTCGGTTGCTGGCAACAATGAAGGACGAAGAGGGGCGTGTTCTGATTGATGGCTGGTACGACACTGTAGAACCACTAGGAACGGAAGAACAGGCAGCCTTAGAGGCAATGCCGCCTGTGGATCAAGAACTAAAACGAGAACTCGGGCTTGTATGGACCGAGGGTGAACCAGAGACCCTATCGGAGCGGATTCTACTTCCAGCGCTAAATATCCGAGGTATCACGAGCGGCAACACTGGATCACTCGCCCGCAACGTCATTCCAAATGAAGCCATCGCTTCCCTCGGAATTAGACTCGTTAAGGGGAATGATGCACAAATGATGCGCCGGCTCGTAATCAAACATATTGAACGGGAAGGGTTCCATGTGGTCACCGAAGATCCAGACATTAACACACGACTTCGTTACTCCAGGATCGCGAAAGTTACAGGCGGAGGAGGCTACCCCGCAGCTCGAACTGAGATGTCAAACCTGTACGTCCAGGAAGTCATCTCCGCAGCCTCTGTGGCAGCAGACCGTGCCTTTGGTTCCGGATCGTTGATTCTCGCACCGGGGTTGGGTGGCACACTTCCACTCTACCTTTTTACCGATGTTGCTGGCAAACCAGCGGTTAACGTCCCAGTAGCGAACCACGATAACAACCAGCATGCACCCAACGAGAACCTTCGTATCGCTAACCTATGGTACGCAATCGATCTCTACGCTGCCCTGCTCACCATGCCAGTAACCGTGTTCTGAGGAGAGTTCAATGAAAAAAGTCTTAATAAGTGTGATCGTTTTCGTGGTTGTTCTTGTTGCCGCCTCTCCAATGCTCGGACAGACAAATCCCTTATGGAGTCAGGAAAAAGTCAAAAACTACCTCCCGCATATGACCGTACCTGACGTCCAAGAGTTCCTAGCCAAGTCTGACATGGCGCTTATCCCAGTAGCTTCCTTGGAGCAACACGGTCTCCATCTTCCTATTGGTACAGATTACCTAAATGGAGTCGAGCAGGCGAAGCTGATCGCACAAAAAATCGATGTTTTGGTCGCACCCATCCTGCTCCCGGGCCAATCTCCCTATCACATGGGCTTCGAGGGGACTATCACACTCCCAGCAACGTTAATCCAAGAAGTTTACGTCGAGGCTGTAAAAAGCTTAGTTCAACACGGATTCAAACGGTTTCTAATCATGAACGCACATGGAGGAAACCGTGCAATCACAACGTTTATCGTTGATCGGATCAATCAAGAGACGGCAGGGATTGCAGTGGACTTAGGAGCCGTCACTGCCCCATTCATAACATACGGTCGCACAATGGAGCCCCAACCTGCGAGATCGGTCTTGGACCGACACGGAGGTACTCCAGAGACAGCAAATTCACTCTACCTCATACCAACCCTTGTCGACCTAGAGGCAGCTATACCTGCGGAGCTGTCGATGCCTCCGCACCTTGAGGCCATGCTCCCAGATGTACTAGCTGGCGACCCAACCGCACTAGCGGTGTTTCTCGTAGAAGGCCTGAAAGATGAGTCGACCGGGAAAGGCACCTCATCAATCGAGATGTCAACCACTGGTGTGTGGGGGACACGTGATCCTCAAGAGGCGACAGTCGAGCGGGGTCGAACTGCAATCGAACGGTTCGTAGATGGGGCAGTGGCCTTCATCGAACGATGGAATGAAATGAGGCCGCCCGGCAGCTAAAAAGAGTTACGGTTTTAGTCGGCGTTGCGTAACGTATTTGTCGTCTGTTTCCGCACCGACCAAGCTTCTGGTAAGACGAGAAGAAAGATCGCGATCGTTAACAAAGCGCTGCCCACACACCAGCGACAGATCGCTCTGATAACGAAGATTTCTAGCGCCGTCAGGTAGATCGTGAACCCGACTCCGCCGATAGATAGACATAACAGGGCCTTATTCACCCAGCCGGCGTTGGCCGTTCGCACCTGAACTGATATTAGCGATACGACAAATACGGCCAGATACCATCCCACACCCCACCCAGCCACGGGGAAACCGAGGAACTCAGCCCAACGAGAGCCCTGAACAAGATCGCAACCGCCTCCAGCTCCACACGCCAAGGAACCGTAGAACCCCTTGGCATACAGAAATAGGTATACCGAGAGAAAAAGGCCAGCTAACGCCAAGAGGGCGACCGCGCGGTGTCGGTTAAGTCTGGTCACTGAAGGCGTGGCATAGGTAAAAGACTCGGAAACCGAAGTTTTTCGCCACTACTGATTGTCGGCAGACAGTGAATTCATCCTGTTTTGAATCATACTTTCGATGACCTGGTATGGATCACCTCTCGACAGATCAACGACTTGTCCATCTACAAACACGGTGGGGGTCGACCCCACACCCCGTTCCTCTCCGTACTTTCGGGAAACAGCGATCTCTTGTAGATAACGGCTCTCTGCGGTACAGGCGTGATAGGCGCCCATATCTAGACCCAAATCTTCCGCAATTCCCGAAAACTCATTTTCGGGTCGGTTACTTGTATACCAGCGAGTCTGACGAGAGAAAATCATGTCGTGCATAGGCCAGTACTGACCCTGATCACCTGCGCAACGAGCCGCCATCGCAGCCGGAACGGAGTTTGGAAAAGACCCCAACACAAAATCGTATGTGATCCACTTTGCCACTCTCTGCCCTGTCTCAACATAATTTTGACGGATGAGCCTGCCAGTAAAACCGGCAAAGTTCGCGCATGCGGGGCAGGAATAGTCAATAAACTCCTCAATTGTAATCGGGGCCGACTCCGATCCCAATAAGATTCCGACAGAAGCATCGCCAGGCAGCTGGGCCGAAAGGGCTTCAAACTCATCCGGCGTGGGTAGTGGTTGGGCAGGCCCACCACTACTCTGGCCTGCCATATATAGCCAGGCACCACCTGCAAGTACGACCAACAATCCTAGAAGCAGGAAGACTTTGTTCCCACCTCCTTCAGATGATTTTGACTTCGTCCGTTGATTCAAAATCCTTACTCTCTGGTCAGTGTGAACCCGATGATCAAGAAAGCCAAAACGCCAACGCTCCCACGAGAGACAACACGGTGATCACGAGGATCGCTAATCGCGCGTTCTTCGACAAGCGTTGTCTTGGACGTGCTGCTAATTCCCGGAGACTTGGTATGAAATAATCAGACCAAAGATCTGCGACCTCCTTCAACACGGCACTCCATGCAGTACCGTATGTAACATCCAGTTTCACCACTTGAGCTTTCCAATCGCTCGTCGCCTCCTCCAAGCCGGTTTCTTCTGTTTCTGGTGGCTCGTGTTCACGGGCATGCAACCTCTGAAGCAAAAGATGTTGTCTAGCTAACACCTTTCCAAAAGCTGAGTCTAGCATCTCAATCCGCTGTGTCACGGAAGTGACTAGGGCTGCGTGTTGATCGACAGCATGGAATTTACTTCCAATCTCACTCGAGAGGCGTTTTTCCAGTAGAAGGGCTTCGATCTCTCCACGGTATACTTTAAAAAGCTGTTCAATAAGACTATGAAAGGCGGCGATCGCGTCCTCTCGCATTTGCTCCGCATCCAGCGCCTGGATTGCATGTGCCATCGACCCAGCCCCGAGGGCGGCCGATCTTCTGAGCAAGAGAGGTCCCAACGCAATCTCACCGAGATCCTGAAAATGCCTCTCAAAGTAGGGACGATCTAACCGATCCCCGAGAGATGTGTCCACTCGCACGCGCTGCGCTGCTTCCTGGAAGGCTGCCTGAAGTGTCTCAACGGATATCATGAACTCGGGAAGTTCAGCGGGACGAGGTGGCGACACATCTCCTTTAGAGAACATCTCAATCGACTCATCTTCTGTACCAACTGACACGGGAGCTTTACGCGCGACGATGGCGATGGCTTGTATTTCTTCGGGAAACAGATAGTAAAATTCCAGGGCTACATCCGGAGCGGAAAGCCGCAGACCTGCCCTACCCTCTTCCCTAGTGTCCGAACTGATCTCGCTGACCTGATCGACTGGCCAGGGCACTGTATGGTGTCGATCCTCAGCAAAAAGATGAACCGCACGTTGGGTAAACACGGCGAGATGAAGCCCATTTAAGTCGGAACCCGATAACATCCCGTTCACTGCTGTGCCGGCGGTGCAAACTACCACCTCTGCTGCGAGTGGCTGGAGTAGAGTTCGCTGCCTCGACTGGTCCGTTTTCTGTTCTATCGTGCGAGCAAATTCCTCCAGGTCACCACTGTGGCCGAGAAAGGCGAGCGAACGCGTGCGCGCAAATAAAAGCACGAGACCAGCTCGGCGAGAGACCCAGAATACAGAATCAAGAGACACTTCTTCATCCGCTGCACGGATCACAAGGTCTGTGCACACTACTGGAACGTTGTAGAGCCTAGGTGTCCCGTTGACGATTACATCGAACGTGAAAACATCAGTACCATCGGCCTCTCGGCCGTGCCGGTCACCACTGCTATGCCCCCCCTCAAACGCCACGGATACTAGTCCCCCTATTGCTTCTTCGTAGAGAAAATCTTGGGCTTTTCACTATTCCGCGCGACTGCTAGAGGTCAAGATAGTCATGACGTCAGCCGTGTGATCCAGTGATGGGACAACCCAATCCGCATCGGCCTCCTTCAGTGCCGCTACTGAAAAGCGTCCCGTAGCGACGGCGAGAACCCGAAGTCCTGACGCCTTCGCACAAGCGATGTCCTGCGGAGTATCTCCGACAATCCAAGTTTCTTCCGGCGCAAAATGAACGCCCGTCTCAGTAAACGCCCGTTCAATTGCAATTGGGGGAAGGTCATTCCTGTCGACCGCATCGGAACCGAACGCACCAAACAGGAAACGACCGCCAAGTCCACACGCTTCAAGTTTTCCATGCGCCCCACCCGAAATATTCCCAGTAACCAAACCCAACGTTGCTCCGATCTCGTCAAGCGCATCGAGTAAGGACAAAACACCGGGATATGATTTCATGTCGGCTTGACGAATAATCAATTCACTTCTGAGACAATTCAGGTATGAAACCCATAGAAGATCGAGCCCCTTCTCGATCGACCCTTCATCAAACCCTGCAGCGGAAAGTAGTGTGTAGGCAATCTGAGGATCGGTCAGGCCGTCGAACGGGAGTTCATCGATAGGACCGGTGGTACCATAAACCTCTATCATGGCAGACTCTAAGGCCGCCCTACCCGCACCACCAGCATGCACTAGGGTACCATCGATATCAAATAAAACTAGCATGGGATTAAAGCGGTTTTTGAGCACTCAAAACGAAATCGCCGACCCTTGGAAGAACAGAGTTAGACCTCATTCCTGCAGCCATTCGACAAGTAGCGAAGGTTCAATGTTACCCCCAGAAAGAATCGCCACTGTCTCACCTTCAACTCCAGGCTCCACAACACTTTGTAATAACGCTGCCACCGTAGCTGCTCCAGAGGGTTCCACAACAAGACCAAGGCTAAATAACCATCGGACAGCATCTCGAATGCTATCGTCGTCCACCGTTACAATCTCATCGACCAAGTTTTCGCAGTGTGCAAATGTTAGGTCACCCGGCCGAACCGGCTTAAGTCCATCCGCCACCGTTGAGACACTGTCCAGCGTGATGGGTCCTCCGCCTTCTCGCGACCGTAGCATAGAGGCGGCGCCTGCGGGCTCAACACCAACCATTCTGGCTTCCGGGTGGAGCCCTTTCAACGCCACTGCTACTCCTGAGACCAAACCACCCCCTCCGATCGGAGCGAGCACTAATCCTGGTTTTTTTGAACCAAGCTGGCTTACAAGCTCGAGCCCAACTGTCCCCTGTCCAGCTATAATGTCCGGGTCATCAAAGGGTGGCACCATGGTTCCACCTTGTTCTCGCTGGATTTTTTCGGCTCGCCGCTTCCGTTCAGATGATGTGGTACCTTCAAACTCAACATCCGCACCAAGTGCTATCGTTGCTAAGCGTTTTACTTTCGGAGCATCTGTAGGCATGACAACTTTTGCGGGGACTTTAAACTGACGAGCCGCGAATGCAACTGCTTGTGCGTGGTTTCCGGAGGAGTAGGTAAGCAGGCCAGCCTCCCTTTCCTCCGGGGTGAGACGGGTCACAAAATGGTAAGCCCCGCGAGCTTTGAAGGCGGACACGCGTTGTAAGTTTTCACACTTGAGCCAAAGTCTATCGAGCGACCCTTCTACTGGTGATACTCCAACCTCTGGGAGTGGCGCCGAGACAAGTGGCGTTCTCCGTACCGCATCTCTGATACGAAGCTGTGCGTCTTGAACATCTTGAAGCGATACAAGTTCCGGCCGGGTCACATATCACCAGTTGGATCAGCGTCCTCTTGTTTCATCTCATTCGGGTCGGCCACTGGAACCCCCTCACCGGACAACGAGTTACTTCCATTCTTATCTTGGAGGGTTTCTATCTCATCATCGAGTTCTAAAACCCTATCGATTACTCGCGCAACGTCTACGAGAGTGTCCTTATTGTCGAGTGCGATCAGTCGAACTCCCTGAGTATTTCGACCGATGACAGAAATCTGATTTGCGGGCTGACGATTAATCACCCCGTTCTTGGTAACGAGCATGAGCTCATCGTCATCGGTCACCTCACGTACACGAACAACCTCTCCTGTTTTTTCGGATATCTTGAGGTTGATCAAGCCTTTTCCGCCACGCTTCTGCGTTCGATAGTCATCCAGATGGCTTCGTTTGCCCATTCCTAATTTCGACGCCGTAAGCAGGGTGGCCGTATGACGGACTACAACCATTCCGATCACCTCGTCGTCCGGTTTGAGGCGAATCCCCCGCACACCTTGCGTAACCCGTCCCATTTTCCGCGCATCAGTTTCACTGAATCGAATCGACATCCCACCACGAGTCGCCAAGATGATATCATTGGTCCCATCAGTGAGCTTGACATCGATCAGTTGGTCGTCTTCTCGAATGTTAATCGCATTTATTCCGTTGGACCTGACGTTCTTGTATTCAGCCAGGCTCGTCTTCTTCACCATTCCCTTTCGGGTAGCGAAAATCAGCGATTGTTCATCGGTAAATGCTCGGACGCGAACGATCGATGCAATTTCCTCATCCTTGTCAATCCTTAGGAGGTTGACGATTGGTTTTCCGCGAGCAGTGCGTCCAGCTGGCGGAATCTGATACACCTTGAGCCAATACACTTTTCCATCACGTGTGAATATCATCAGGTAGTCGTGAGTTGAAGCAAGGAAAAGATGTTCAACCCAATCCTCTTCCTTGGTCCCCATCCCGGCGATACCACGTCCTCCACGTCGTTGCGCGCGATATACATCCGGTTGGATGCGTTTGATGTAGCCTGAATGCGAAACCGTGATCACCATATTCTCCTCAGCGATCAGGTCTTCTTCAGTGAAATTCGCTGCTACATCAATGATCTCCGTCCGACGTGCGTCCGTAAATTTCCCTGCCACCTCCTCAAGCTCTTCACCCACGATCTCCATGCGGAGATCCCGTGAGGCTAGAATTGCCTCGAGCTCTTTTCGTCGCGCACGTACCTCTTTGAGTTCTCCTTCGAGCTTCTCAATCTCAAGTCCTGTGAGGCGAGCGAGCCGCATGTTGAGGATAGCCTCAACCTGTCGCTTACTAAGTTCAAATGCGGCACGAAGCTCCGCACCAGCAATCTCCGCATCAGGCGATCCGCGGATGATCTTGATCACTTCGTCGATGTTATCGACCGCAATCTTAAGACCTTCAAGTACATGTTCACGATCTTTGGCCGCAGTGAGTTCGAACTGTGATCGACGCTCAACCACCTCGTGCCGATGCTCGAGGAAGTGCGAGAGCATGGACTTGAGGGACATTACCTGCGGGACACCGTCCACCAACGCCAACATGATTATGCCGAACGTTGACTGCATCTGTGTGGCCTTGTAGAGCTGATTGAGCACGATCTGGGAGATCGCATCGCGCTTGAGCTCAATAACTATGCGGATCCCATCTCGATCAGACTCATCGCGAAGATCAGCGACATCTGTGGTTTTCTTATCACGGACGAGCTGAGCAATCTGTTCAATAATTCGGGTCTTGTTGACCATAAAGGGAATCTCGGTGATAACGATCTGCTCCCCACCGTGTTTCCTTTCCTCCATATGGGCCTTAGCTCGCATCACAACACGACCGCGGCCGCCAGAATAGGCTTCTCGAATCCCTTCCGAACCGTAGATAAAACCACCGGTCGGGAAATCGGGGCCCTGGATGGATTCCATGAGATCTTCCACGGTCGCATCGGGATTTTCGATTAAAAGCTTACAGGCTCCTACCACTTCACCGAGATTATGCGGTGGGATATTCGTTGCCATCCCAACGGCGATTCCAGAGGATCCGTTCACAAGCAGGTTGGGCACCGTTGACGGCAAAACCGTCGGTTCCAATAAACGGTCGTCAAAGTTTAGTCCAAAGTCGACCGTCTCTTTATCGATATCAGACAGCAACGCAGTTGCAAACGAGGCGAGCCGTGCCTCTGTATAGCGGTAGGCTGCCGCCGAGTCCCCGTCGATCGAACCGAAATTCCCTTGTCCGTCAACCAATGGATATCGAAGCGAAAAATCCTGGGCCATACGGACTAATGAGTCGTAGACAGCTCCGTCGCCGTGCGGATGGTATTTGCCGAGCACATCTCCGACGACCGTGACGCTCTTCTTATAGGGACGTGTAGGACTTAGTCCTAACTCGTTCATTGCGAAGAGGATTCGACGGTGGACTGGTTTCAATCCATCTCGGACGTCTGGCAGGGCACGCTGCACAATCACACTCATCGAATAATCGATGAACGAATCGCGCATCTCGTCTTCTAATAATCGCGGCTCGATGCGATCGACACTATCAGTAGTCTCCATGGACTCCCGTTTAAGTTGCCAATGTTAATGAAATTTTAGGATACGAACAATCCGCAAAACGGCATTTTCCGGGGTCCCACATCTGAGCTGGCGGGACCGTATAATATACCGGTTTTTGGGGCATTTCGCGACTCTATCCATCCTGGAAAGTGTCCCGCGGAAACAGCTCTGGGACGGAATGCAGTAAGGGGAAGCGTTTTCAGCAAGACTCAACCTGGTCAATTAGTTCTAATAAGCCTCGCCATAGTCACCCAGATGACCACTCATGCAACGACTCGGTAGTCAGTTTGATCGTTAAAACCTAGACGGTGCAGTTCGGCACGGATGTCTTCACGTGCACCAGGAGTTCCTACAGCGACGAGGATGAAGGGTCGACGAGACACCTCTGTGTCGACTGCCAAATCCGTCACTCCTATCACCCGCGCCCCGTGGATCGTCTGACCGATTTTCCTCGGATCCAGATCTACAAATGCCGAGATAAGTTGGTCGCCCGCCACCAACCAGGCACGAGCGAATGCTTTGCCTACTTTACCAGCCCCCCAAATCACAAGTGGCCGATCCTCAGGCACAACGTTTTGGCGCAGATAGGAGACCTTGAGACGTCGGAAGGCTGTTGCATGGTATCGTGCAGATCGCTCAGATAACCGATGGTTGCCTAATCGCCACTCATGTAGCACTTCTGGCACGTTGGCAAGGTTATATCCCGCTTCTGATAAACGCAGTATCAAATCGTAGTCTTCAGGCCCATCCACCTCACGATATCCACCCACTGAATTGAACACTCTTCGGCGAACCATCAGTGTAGGGTGGGCAATAGGGCACTCGACCAACAAGTCCCGTGCGATGGCAACGGGATCGGTGAGTGAGTTGATCCAGTTCTCATAGCGCGTATATCCAGATCCTCGCGCGGAAGAAGGAAAATACCGAACCCCTGTTCCACACGCAGCCAAATCCGGATTGGCATCCAACAGTGTGATCTGCGCGGCCAACCGTCCAGGTCTAGCAATGTCGTCGGCATCCATACGAGCTAAGTACAATGCCCGGGCTTCGCCTGCGAGACGTTTGAGGGCTGCAATCAATCCCGAACCATCGGGTTCAACGATACGCACACGCGTATCGCGCTTAGCCCATGCAGCGAGAATGTCTCCGGTTCCATCAACCGAAGAATCATCAAGGACAAGAGCCTCAAAACGTGACTCCGTCTGAGTCTCTAAACTTGCAATGCATCCTTCAAGGAATGGTTCGGCCTGACGACACGGAAGGAGGATAGAAACCCGTGGCCGCTCTGAACCAATCACAAACGAGGCGGCATTCTAATTGACAAGCCACAAGACATTGCGATAAGCGTCTATCAGCTAAAATTTTCGGCCGCTAGAGGTCCTCGACGATCAAAACCCTCTAGGTGAACGCTGAGATGTGCCCCAGTTTTCGATTCTGCCACTTTGAGGATTTCTAGAGGTGGGCCCGCCGCTACAATGCGACCTCCTTCCATCGCGGCACCTGGACCAAGATCAACAATCCAGTCCGCATCAGATATAACGTCGAGGTTATGCTCTATTACAATAACGGTATGGCCCTCCGAAACCAGCTCCCGGAGCACGGTGGTCAACGTTTTCACTTCGCCCACACCCAATCCCACCGTCGGTTCATCCAGTATGTAGACCCGACTACCTCCACGCCCTCGACGAGAAAGCTCTCGAGCGATCTTAAGTCTCTGCGCTTCACCTCCTGAAAGCGTAGTGGCTGACTGGCCAAGTTTCAGATAACCCAAGCCCACACGCTGAAGGTGCCAAAGCCGTTTACCAAGCCGATCTTCTCGGATAAAAAATCGGATCGCCTGATTTACTGTCATATTCAAAGCATCAAGAATCGAATGTCCACGGTACTCAACATCGAGAACCTCTGGCCGATAACGGGCCCCAGCACATACTTCGCAAGGAACGGACACATCCGCTAAAAAGACCATCTCAACCGTCTCCTCACCGGTCCCCTTACAGTGTTCACAACGACCACCAGGACGATTAAAAGAAAAATGTCCTGGCCCAAAGCGCCGTTCTTTAGACTCCGGAAGTCCAGCGTACATATCCCTAAGCTCTTTGAATGCACCAATGTAGGTTGCCGGATTCGAGCGCGACGTCCGCCCTATTGGCTGTTGGTCTACGAGCACCACACCTTCGAGCGCCCCAGCACCTTGGAGTGCGTGATATGAGCCTTCCGGCTCACCCAGATGGCGTTTAACACTCGACCTAGCAGCCAACTCTTGTTCTAGCGCATGGAATAGTACACCGCGGATCAGTGTCGATTTCCCAGAACCTGAGACTCCGGTTACAACCGTTAGGAGCCCCAGAGGAATCTCGAGATCTACGTCTTGAACGTTATGAAGCTTTGCGCCCCGCAGAACCAGCGTTCCTTCCGGTGCTGAACTTGACCCCCAGATCGTTGGGTGCACACTCAAACTACTCGAGTCGATATTTGACGGACGATGACGCTCAGCCAACGCGAGCCCAGTACTTGTATCTGCCAAGAGGAGCTTGTCCCAGTCTCCTTCGAAGACTATCTCGCCCCCCTTCTCTCCCGCTTGTGGGCCCAGTTCGATTATTCGATCGGCTTGTCGGAGTACCGTAGAGTCGTGTTCTACTACAAGTACTGTGTTGCCGCGCTCTGCCAGTCTCTGGAGGACACTAGTAAAAGCGGCAATATCGCTCGCATGGAGGCCAATAGTTGGCTCGTCAAGCACATAAAGTGTATCAATCAGTCGGCTACCCAAGCAGCTTGCGAGTCGAATCCGTTGCATTTCTCCGCCGGACAACGTTCGAGCTTGACGGTCGAGTGGGAGGTAGCCGAGACCCACATCTTCAAGGAACTGGATTCGATCCTCTAGCTCGCTGCTAATAGGCTGGGCAACTTTTCGAGAAAATGAGGAGAGCTCCAGGTCACCCCTTAGCCACTGCCCAACCTCTGCTATCGGCAGTGCAGCAATTTCAGCAATGTGGTTTCCGGCGATCCGTACGTTAAGGGCATCAAGCTTTAATTTCGTCCCTCCACATTTCTGACAAAGCCTCGGCAACTGATACTGCCGGAGAAAAACACGGATATAGGGCTTGTAGCGCTTTTTCTCCTTCGACCTCAAGAATGGGATTGCTCCTACAAAACGTTCTCCACAGTAGATTCCTCCCTTGATAAGCACATCCCTCGCCTCCTTCGGCAGATCATCCCAAAGGGCTAGGGGATCAAGACCCGTAGACTGAGCGAAAGCGGCCAAATTGGACCTTTCGCGCGTATATCTGGGCTTGGACCATGGATCGAGGGCACCGTCCTCCAACGAACGACTAGAATCCGGAACGATGAGGTCGCGCGAGTACTCCAAGACTGCACCAAATCCTGTGCAGACGTCGCAAGCGCCGGCTGGACTATTAAAACTAAAAAGAGAAGGGGTTGTTTCAGGAAAAGACTGCTCACAGGTGCCGCACCGGTGTGATTCTTCAAATACGTAGTGAGTAGGAGGTCCCTCTGAGCTGTGATCAAATGCAATCGCTCTCCCACGCCCTTCGGCAAATGCGAGCGAGAGTGAGTCTGCTAATCGTTCGCGATTCTCACTCGACAGTACAAGTCGATCGACAACTACTATAAGCTCGGTGGCATCTGTGAGTTCCCGACATGCATCGGATTCCGTCGCCCCATTAGCCTCTTCTAGTTTCTCATCTTCAGCGTGAGCTACCGTTTCCAGTTCAGGAAGATAGATGTCTTTGCCATCTGCAATGACCCGCAGATAGCCCTTCGATTGAAGGTTGATCACAGCCATGGTGCTTGTGATGTTTGTGCTAATGCGGAAAGGGAAACCCACCACTATCTGGGCTCCGATACCAAGCTGTCGAAGAACATCTGTTGCCGAAGAAACCGTATCGGGGATTACGGAAGTTTCACACGTGGGACAGACTGTCGTTCCCACTCGAGACCATAGGAGCCGCATGTAATCGTAGACTTCGGTGATAGTCCCAATCGTAGACCGGCTCGACTGAACCTGATTACGCTGATCAATCGATACCGACGGACTTACACCTTCCACCTGGTCAACCAACGGCTTGGGCATACGCCGGAGAAACTGCTTGGCATAGGTGGACAGCGATTCAATGTAACGTCGCTGACCTTCCGCATAAATCGTATCGAATGCGAGACTCGACTTACCGGATCCCGAAGGTCCAGTGATGACCGTTAGCTTGCCGGATTCAATCTCAACGTCGACGCCTTTGAGGTTGTGTTGTCGGGCGCCTTTGACCCGGATGTGGTCACTCATATGACCATGATGGGTGAGACTCGTCGTTAGCGCCAACCATAGTAAGAATTGATTTGAAGCGTGAGCGCAAACCCCTATCTTGGCTGTGAATTCGGGAAACGAGTGTATTCACATACATAGCTAGGACGAAGCCAACGTATGCATGCACCAGACGGCCCATTCCAAGAAGAAGAGGCACTCGGGAAAGCCTACGATGCACGTTTAATGAAACGCCTCATGGCTTACCTCCACCCCTACCGGGGGCAAGTCGTACTGGCGGTCTTGATGCTCATTGCAGCTTCAGGGCTCGCACTCGTCGGTCCTTGGCTGACGAAAGAAGTGATCGACACCGCAATCCCATCGAAAGACTTCGCGACGGTGCGGCGTCTCTCGATGTTCTTCTTCCTAGCCCTCCTGCTATCGGGTTTTCTCGAATACACACGCACGATTCTTACGACATGGATCGGGCAAAACGTAATGCTCGATCTGCGGCAAGAGATCTTCGCACACCTTCAACGGCTTCGACTGGCTTACTTTGACCGCAACCCAGTTGGTCGCTTGATGACTCGGTTAACAAGTGACGTTGAAGTGCTGAACGAGATGTTCACATCAGGAGTCGTCACGATTTTCGGTGACATTTTCACTGTCGGTTTCATCATGGCGACGATGTTGATCATGGACTGGCGTTTGGCGCTCGTCACCTTTTCGGTATTACCGGCAGTATTCGGTGCCGCATGGATCTTTCGGAAAAAGGTTCGTGAAGCCTATCGCGACATCCGCGTCCGCTTGGCCCGTATCAACTCCTACCTACAAGAGCGAATTTCGGGCGTAAGAGTGGTACAGCTATTCCGCCAGGAAGAACCTACCAAGACCCGATTTTCTGATATCAACAACGACCATCTAGAGGCACACCTTCGCTCAATCACCTATTACGCTCTCTTTTTCCCAGTGGTCGAAGTCTTAGCGTCGATTGCTCTGGCTCTAATCATCTGGTACGGTGGAAACCAAGCGCTCCAGGGAACAGTGTCAATCGGTGTGATCGCAGCGTTCCTTCAGTATGCGCGGCGCTTTTTCCGCCCTATCCAAGATCTTTCAGAAAAGTACAACATCCTCCAGGGAGCCATGGCTAGTTCTGAGCGCATCTTCGGGCTCCTCGACGAACCACCAGGGATTGAGGATCCTCCAGAACCGCTGCAGCTTGATGTTCCGATTAAAGGCCGAATCGCATTTGAAAATGTTTGGTTTCGATACTCGACGATCGGAGAGGATGCACCCACCAGTTCGTCATCTGTGACTGCCACCACCGCTAGTTACGAGAGTGTAGAAAATCACACCTACGCTGACGTGTCTCCTGAGGATGGTTGGGTACTTCGCGGGATCAACCTTGAGATCAAACCGGGCGAAAGGATGGCACTGGTGGGCGCCACCGGAGCTGGCAAAACAACGTTGTTCAATTTGCTAATGCGGTTTTACGAACCACAGAAAGGGAGGATCACTCTCGATGGGAAAGATATCCGTACGTATGCGCTTACAGACCTCCGTCAACAGTTAGGACTGGTCCTCCAGAATGTATATCTATTCTCAGGGACGGCCGCATCGAATATTTCACTTGACCGGACAGGCATTGGGGACGAAGAAGTTCGAGCGTCAGCCGAGCAAGTGGGGGTAGACAGACATCTCTCACGACTACCCCGAAAATATAACGAGCCACTGAGCGAACGAGGCGGAAACTTGTCGGTGGGTGAACGTCAACTCGTATCTTTTGCGCGGGCTTTAGCGGGTGATCCACCGATCTTATTGCTCGATGAGGCAACAAGTTCAGTAGATTCGGAGATTGAGTCACAGATTCAGGCTGCACTGGAAAAGCTTATGGACGGACGAACCAGTTTTGTGATTGCACATCGACTGTCAACAATCCAAGGGGCTGATCGAATTCTTGTAATGCACCATGGACGGATCACGGAATCAGGGACCCACGAGTCACTGCTTAAAAGCGGCGGTCTCTACGCCCAGTTACATCGATTACAGTTCGAACGACCAATAGCTGTAGCATGAACACGGTCCTAGAGTTTTCTGCGGGGCTTGATTCTCGCTTGGTCCTGTTCAGCCTGTTACTGGTCATGCACGCATGGGCAGGAACCCTAGTATTTTTGTCCAACGCGAACCGCCGAGACAAAACCCTGTGGATTATCATTCTTGTGGCATGCCCAATCATCGGTTGCATATTCTGGTTCGTATTCGGTCCCAAAAGGCGACAAAACACTACCTGAGTTCGACTTATCATCCTCCACCCACCTTAATCTTACCAAAGCTGAGCTAACAATGCGGCGGTGCGATGCCCAGCTCCAGAACCGTCTTCTATAAATTGGCGGGCCCGTGATCCAACAAACTTCCGATGACGAACGTCTTTAATACGTACCAAACCTTCACCAAAAGCGTGACGAGGAAACGTGATGCCACCCCCGGCCTCCACAAGCGCATCCGCATCACCACGATCATGCTCATCACCAAACAGAACCGGAATGCCGGCGGACGCCGGTTCAAGCACATTGTGGAGGCCTTTACCTTCCAGCCCCCCCCCTACGTATGCCACATCGCCAGCGGTGTAGAGTTCCGCCAGTCTACCAACTTCATCAAACACGATCACTCCATTTGAAGGCAGCGTCTTGGGATCACTCAACCGGCTGAAGCGATCACAGGGCTGGCCACGCATCCGGCAGTCAGCCAACAATCGATCTACATGATCCTCGCTTGGTTTGTGTGGAGCGATGACAAGCTGACACCAAGAATTAGCTGATGATCGAGAGCGCCCCACATCGAGCATATCGAGAAGAGCCCGTTCATCTTCTTCCCAAGTTGAACCCGCGATTAACCGGATTCCACCCTGTGGACGCTTTGGCAGCGCTGCTTCAAATTTGTACTTCCAGCCACCTGGCTCGCTGGCTCGGTCTGCTCGCGAAGCAGCCAAGTCGAACGCAGCATCCCCTGTCACACGAAGGGCATCGGCCCGCACACCGAGAGAAATGAGTCTCGAAGCATCGCGCTCATCTGCGGCACCAACCATATCGAGACCACAATAAGTCTGTCTAAAGAGCCAACGATTTAAGGGCCTTAGTCGGCTGCTGTCAGGTCGCACAACTCCGTTAATAAGTGCGCATGGAATTCCAAACCGCGTGGCCGCACCTATGAGCCCTGGCCAGACGTCAAGCTTTGCAAAGACCAGCAGATCGGGTTGGAGTGTCCTCATTGCACGGTTGCAGTCGCTTGGGCGATCAAGTGGTGGATACCCTGCATTTTCTGGCTGGAGGTGATCAAGTGCAGCTGCCCCTGAAGGTGAGAAGTGCGTAACCACCAGATTCAGCGACTCCAGCTTTCGAAGTGCATTAATGGTCGGAGTTGCTCCAAGTAACTCACCAGCAGAGGATCCATGCAACCAAACTAGGCGGTCACTGTTCTGGTGAGTGTTCCAGCTTTCGATTGCTTGGACCGCTTGGCGACGGTCCAAGATTTGTTTCCCTACATCAGGCCGCGTAAAAGCTATAACTGACTGCAGTGTCGTACCCAGGGACGCAGCCACAGCGGAAACGCACTCACCTCGGTTCATCGGGCGTGCAGAAGAGATCCTTGCCATCGACCTCCACCCACTGACCTGGCCCGGAGTACCGGGACTACCACTTAACTGAACCTTCCTGCCCCGAATCTATTTCAACTTGTACGTCCCCTTCACCAAAGAGGAAAGCACGAAGGTTTTCATAGAGAAACTCTCGTGCATTCGGTTCATTCAGCTTGAGTCCATAATGGTTGATAAGCAGCATCTGATGCTGTTTCCACTCTTCCCAACAGTCGGCACAGATTGTCTCTACAATCCGCTCTCCCAACTCATTTGGAAACGGCTGTCGTTCGATCTGGTCAGGGTTCTTGCGATCACATCGATCGCACCCGAAAGGTTCTGACATGGTTAGATTAGGCCGATCATTGAACACCTCAACCATTATGATTTAATGAGGACTCGGAAACCCGAAGCAAGATCACGGGTCGGTTCTCTCTCCTACCAACTGACCCAAGGCTTCCCACGGATCTCGCAGGCTCGCCTCCTGCATTAATACTTGTAAGGTCCTTAAAATACTCTCGTGGCTTTGGTATACACTCTCAAACTCGTCGAGGCGTGTATAATAGAGTAAGCGCGATATCATCCAAGCGTTATTCAATACCCCTGCATCAAGGCGTCGCCCTGAATAGCGGCCTGACAGTTCATAATCATCATTGAATCGGCGAGCCGCATCCCCGAAGACTTTGCGTTTACCTTGTCGTTTTTCATCGTCTGACAGGTCCGACTCGTACACGGCCTTAAGAGGCTCGAGTACCGAGTGGAAGAACCGTCCGAAGCGTCGAGTGTCCTCCCATCGTTGACGAGCGCGCCCACATGTGGTCGGATCTTGCACTGCATCACAGAAAAAGGCGATCGCGCCCCGATTCCCTACAAAAGTGGCAAAACTCTCGTTGAAATCAGCTTGACCCTTTAGAAAGAATGTGCTGTGCGTGATCTCGTGTATAATTGTATCGACGAGCGCCAGGCTGTCGAGGCGCAGCGTCGTGGACATAATCGGATCTGGAAACCAACCAAGCGTAGAGAACGCGGACACGGGTTGCACAACCACATCGTACCCTTCTTCCTCAAGTTTTCTTGCCTCGGAAAAAGCTGCCTGGAAGTTGAAATGTCCTTTATATGGGACATGGCCCACTATCGGGAACCACCACGTTTTCCATTTGAGTTCGAATTCTGGAGCCGCAAGCACATTGAGGGCGAGGGTGTCTCGGTCCAGTTGGGCAAAAGTCTCATAGCTTCGACCAGCTCGCAAACCCAACTCATGCTCTGCGAAGTCGCGAACGTCGAGTACAAGCCGAAGCTTATCACGAGTAAGCTTTGTCACGGTAGTATCGTGAACCATAGCTCTAATCGGGCGTCGTGCGGACAGTATGCGTGCTTCTTCCCAACCGGCCTGAAGCACATACGTAGGAGAACAACCAACCCATACGAGTGCAAACAGAACGAATCCAGTTCGTCCTAACCACTTGAGCTTGATTGGCCAGTCCATACTGGATCTGTGGGGAACGACAGCACGTTTTTGCGAATTTTCAGGCAAAACTAAATCAGCCCACTACGAAATTGATCATCCGGTCCTGTACGAAAATAATCTTCCGAATGTCACCACCGGCCAAATGGCGGGTTACGTTTTCTTCCGTCAAAGCAATCTCCTTCACTACCTCCTGAGATGCGCCAACGACCACCTGTATCGTCGCACGAAGTTTACCATTGACCTGTACCGGGAGATGCAACACGTCAGTAAGCAGTTTGGCCGGGTCATAAGCTGGCCAAACTGCATAATCAAAAATGCTGGACTCGCCACCTAGCCTCGCCCAGAACTCTTCGGAAATATGTGGTGCGACCGGTGCCAACAAGATAACGAGTGGGCGAACCTCATCGAGGGAAGCAGTGCGACCATCTGCCCGGAGCACATTCAGATAGTCCATCATAGCGGCAATGGCAGTGTTATAATCGAGGCCTTCAAGATCTTCGGTGACCTTCTTTATCGTGGCATGAAGCGCCCGTTCCACTTCTTCATCATCAAATCCTGAACGCCCCGCCGTTACAGCTTTTACGACGCTATCCCAGAGTTTGTGCATGAAGCGTTGTGGTCCAGCTAGTCCACCATCGCGAAAATCACCCCCTGCCTGAAAAGGACCCAAAAACATGAGATACATACGAAACGTATCCGCCCCGAATGTTGTCATATATTCGTCTGGCAAAATCACATTTCCGCGCGATTTTGAGATCTTGGCGCCTTCTCTTATCAAGAGCCCATGCTTCCGAAAACGGTGATACGGCTCTTCAGACTCCAAGTGTCCCAGATCATGCAGCACCATCGTCAGGAAGCGCGAGTAGAGTAGGTGGAGCACCGAGTGCTCTTCGCCACCAATGTAGCTGTGGACCGGCCACCACTTCCGAGTCCGCGCTGGGTCGAACGGACGATCATCAAAATCGGTCGAAGGGTACCGAAGGAAGTACCAACCTGAATCCAGGAAGGTGTCGGACACATCGGTTTCACGATGCGCTTCGCCACCACACTCAGGACAGGTCGTTCTATAGAACTCCTGGACTCGCGCGAGCGGACTCACACCCGTTGCTGTAGGACGGAAATCTTCGACGTACGGCAGCCTGACTGGAAGATCTTTTTCCGGTACCGCTTGAGGGCCACACTCATCACAGTAGATAATGGGAATGGGTGGTCCCCAGTAACGCTGTCTCGAGATACACCAATCATGAAGTCGAAAATTGACCTCGGACTGCGCAAACCCCGACTCGGCCAACCAGTCTACTATGGCTCGCCCACCCTCATCGGCTTTCAGTCCACTGAAACGATCAGAATTGATGAGGATTTCTTCAGAGGTACAATCGACAAACGCCCCTTCGGTCAAACTCAGTTCGACGCTTGCCGGATCACTACTGTCAGATAGCATAGCTTGTGAACACACAACCGGAGCAATGCGCAAATCATACTCCATCGCAAATTCAAAATCGCGCTGGTCATGGCCGGGAACGGCCATGATTGCGCCCGTCCCGTATCCCATGAGAACGTAGTCAGCAATCCAAACCGGCATGTCTTCGTTGCTAGCCGGATTGCGCGCATACGCTCCGGTAAACACTCCAGTCTTCTTCTGGTCGTCCATCTTCTGACGTTTGACAAGATCAATCGTTGCAGTGGTTTCACAGTACGCCTTAACTTCGGCGCGGTGGCTATCGGTGACGATTAGCGGAACGAGCGGGTGTTCAGGGGCCAGTACCATAAACGTAGCGCCGAAAATCGTGTCCGGTCGCGTCGTGAATGCCTCAATCACGATCTCGTCTTCTTCGGATTCAGCTCTTAGTGGAAACCGGATCTGAGCCCCTTCGGATCGCCCAATCCAGTTTCTCTGGGCAGTCTTGGTGGTCTCAGACCAGTCGATCCAATCCAGGTTGTCTAGCAGGCGTTGAGCATAGTCTGTGATCTTAAAAAACCATTGGCTCAACTGCTGTTGTTCGACCGGCGTGTCACACCGTTCACAAAGACCGCCAATCACTTGCTCATTTGCCAGTACAGTCTGGCAGGACGGGCACCAGTTGACGGGAGCTTCTTTTTTTTCGGCTAACCCCGCCTTGAATAACTGCACAAATAACCACTGCGTCCACTTATAATAAGTAGGATCAGTCGTATCAACGGTACGAGACCAATCGGTCATTAGACCTGCTGCCCGGAGCATCCGCTCAAAATTTGCAATGTTAGATGGGATGAGTTCCAACGGATGCGTATCGACCTTGAGCGCATAATTTTCGGAATGGATCCCAAATGCATCATATCCGATCGGCTCAAACACATCGTCGCCTTGAAGCCGACGGAACCGTCCATAGATGTCCGCTCCTGTAAAAGCGTACAGGTTCCCCACGTGCAAACCTTCGGCGGACGGGTACGGATACATCATTAGATTGAAGAACGGGCGCTCAGATGCGTCCAAGTCGGGCTCGTTCGTCCCGTTCTCCTCCCAAAATGTTTGCCACTTCTTTTCGACCTTACTTGGGTCGTAAGTCGTGTATTCCGTCATTAATCGGCCCCAGGCGTATACGCGAGGCGGCGGGGCCCCATGGGTCCCGCCGCTTCCGAGAAGATGGCGACAGCTTTCGACCGAAACAACTTAAAGAGTCGGCCCGGGTAACCAATAAGGGTAGGGCCGAGCGGCAAGCTCGGCTAAATCCTATCGGTGTTCGCGATTGTTACTCTGTACTAGATCCTCGATCCATCATGTCGTCGAGGCTCCACTTCCCTGCTCCAGCCGTCCATAGGAAAAGAAATAGGAAACAGAAAAGAACGGATGCCTCTCCACGATTCTGAATCGGCCAAAATCCATCAGGAAAGTGACGCCACCAAAAGGCTACTGCCATTTGCCCGGCGAGGATGAAGGCCACGGAGCGAGTCTTGAACCCGATCAAAATCAAGATGCCTCCGAAGAATTCTAAAATTCCAGCAATCCCCACGGGCCACGTGAACCAACCTGTGAACCCACCTACCCCCGTCCCACCTAGCCACCCAAACAGTTTTTGTGCGCCATGCTGCCAAAACATGAGTCCGGTGACAATCCGAAGTGCTGCATGTGTTGTACTCTTACATCCGTCGGGTGCCTTCACTGCGCCTCCTGGTTGTGGCTTAACCGAGACTTGCCCCCTTCTCTGGTTTTATCCTGTAGGGGGGAACCGTTCACATACTGTAGCCCTATAATGAGGACCGCTATCTCTACTATCATGCTACTGTGGAGGATCTTACTCGAGCCAAAGCAATGCAAGGGTGAGTTTATGGTGGGATGAAAGCAAAATCGCCTTGTTCGACCACTTATGTCAGTTTATTGGGCACATTGCTTGCTCTCCCACGGCATTCGCCATACCGTGCCCGCCTATGTCAGAGCACACCTCGTTCTCGGGAAGTGTCCCTGTGGGCGTTGCCGTCGCTCTCCTAGCATCGCTCCGCGAACTTGACACACCTGCCGACCCAGAAGCGCTTGCAGAATCAGATCTTCCGCTCAACTTGCGACGGCGATTAGGTCTATCCACAGTCGTTATCGATCAAATCCGTCGTTACGAACAGCGCAAGAGCAACGTTAGTGCGACCGAAGTAGCAAGCTTATTTGAACTCATAGGCCGTCGAGTTGATGCCAGTCAAATTTTCGAGGATGCTGGCCAGCGTATTGCACTAGAAGATTACTCTGGACGTCACCTGTTATCCAAACTAATTGTGAGAATCACGCCCCAGCGTATTCGGTCTTATCTCGCATGGAATAGAGTCCGAAGAGTCACTCGAAGGATCAGTCCGGGCGCCACTATAAGGATTGAACGAAAGGTACACACGCTAATAGTTCAACACAGCCTTTCAGCGACTGCAGCCGAAGGCGGTACAGGGTGCTCCGTTATTAATGGTATGATTCGACAGGTCTTTGCGGACTATCGAGCGGGAGACTCAAAGGTTAAGCATACAACTTGTGAAGCCCGCCTCGGGGATCATTGCGAGTGGTCTTTCGAATCAATCCCACCCAGCAAAAACAAGAACGCCGTCACAGCAGAATAGATTGGGGGTGTCACTGTTTAATGGATCTAAAATTTAAACGGTTCGAGTTCCGGCTCCACATGCACCGTCACATTTGAAAACCCCATTTCCATAGCAATCCGTTTTTCAACAGAATCAGCAATATCATGTGCACTGATCACCGACTCTTCTCGACCTACGTGAATGGTCAGTTCAGCGAAACCAGCCCCTAGTCTCCCCCGGGATCGGATTTGACTTGTCGCCTTAACACCTTTGATTGATCCGGCAACCTTTTCGATTTCGACGGGATCTAGTGCGCGCTCGTCAACGAGGACTGGGATCGTTTCACGAAGGATCTGAAAGCCCGACCAAGCAACCACAAGCGCCACAAGTAACGCTAGAATTGCATCCGCCCAGGCCCATTCAAATATCATGGTCACGACGAGACCTGCTAGCACTCCAGCCGTTACGAACACGTCGGAAGCGGTGTGTCGAGCGTCAGCCGAGAGAATTTCACTTGATAGCCGCCGTCCCGCTTTTGCCTCTCCTATAGCAACAACCCCGTTCACTAACATTGCCCCGGCGAGCACTGTGATCATTAGCGGGTCGATGCTCGGAGCACTTCCACCCTGCACTAGCCTAGTAATTGCTCCCTGGATTAGTTCGAAACAGGTGACCGACAAGAATCCAGCTACTCCTAGTGCTGCGAGCGTTTCAAATTTCCCGTGTCCGTAGGGATGTTGCTCATCCGGGGGTGCCGCAACCAATCGCATTGCAAAAAGCCCGACGAGGTTATTGACTGCATCAATTCCCGAGTGTGCGGCATCTCCGAAAACCGCAATAGAGCCAGAGCGAAGTCCCACAAATAGCTTGGCAACAATCACTAGTAGATTCGCGATCAGTACCCATACCAAAACGCGACGTACTTCACGGTGGCGTTCAGCAGTCAGAGGCCACTCGGGGAGATTAGGGCTCATGTTGTTTGTGAATGTTCACCGCCGGAAGCGTCTTCCACGATCAAAACTAAGCCGATTCGAATCCTGAACTTCCAAGTCCTCTTCGTCTTCCTCATCTTTCATCTCGCTGGTGAGCGGTCGCCGACCACCACGCAACAGCCACGTGAGCGGTGACTCACGGGGGGCTTTCCCAGTCTTGGCGTCTTTGTCGTACATGCCCGGATACCCGAGCCCGGCCCAAATGCCAAACGCGAAGGCTAGAAATGCAGGGACAACAAGAATCAGAAGGAGGGTCCCGTCGCTCATCTATCTCCCATCTTTATCGACAACCGATCAGTTCATAACGATCATGAACCATAATACTAAGGTCTGTATACCTTCCACAGTCGGTTCTCTTCGACGCATGCGGACTGCTTGCGTTCGTCTGCGCACGTCTTCTAATGTTAAACTCTCACGAACCGCTAAATGGCGACCCTGGTGGAACTCTGACAAGCCACTGCTTCACTCCCTTGTATGATTTTGAGCGATAACCTATGACAGAACCGCACCGAGAAATTGACGTCCTCCTCGATGAAAAACGCACCTTCGCGCCAACTGCCGAATTTGCGACGACTGCACACGTGAACGACCAGTCGCCCTATGAAACAGCCACCCTAGACCGACAATCCTATTGGGAGCGCTTGGCACAGAAACTTGATTGGTTTGAGCCATGGGACGAGGTGCTGACATGGGATTCGCCATTCTCGAAATGGTTCGTAGGTGGGAAGTTGAACGCCGCCCACAACTGCCTAGATCGCCACCTTGAAACGCGAGGATCCAAGACGGCACTACTGTGGGAAGGTGAGCCAGGGGACGTCCGATCGTTTACTTACCGCCAACTCCATACAGAGGTCTGCAAGTTCGCAAACGCGCTCAAGGGACTCGGGGTTGAGAAGGGCGACAGAGTAGCGATCTACCTCCCCATGATCCCGGAAGCAGCGATCGCCATGCTCGCTTGTGCGCGGCTAGGTGCCCCTCACTCGGTTGTATTCGGCGGATTTTCGCCACAGTCACTACGCGATCGGATTGAGGACGCCAATGCAAAGTGCGTGATAACGGCCGACGGCGGATACCGGCGAGGTGAAATTGTACCACTAAAGCAAAACACTGACGCTGCGATTGAGGGGTTGGATTATGTGACAAAAGTCGTCGTCGTACAGCGAACGGCGGCATCTAATCCAAAAAATGCGACCCATGGGGCCTTAGTCGAAATTCCGACCTGCAATATGAGAGTTGAGCGAGATCATTGGTATCATGACCTCATTGACCAGGCCTCAGAAAACTGCCCAGCCGAAATCATGGATTCCGAGGACCTGCTGTACATCCTCTATACTTCGGGGACCACGGGAAAGCCCAAGGGCGTCATGCACACAACCGGAGGATACCTGACTCAAGTCAGTGCAACCTGCGAGTGGGTATTCGACCTCAAAGAAGATGACGTCTATTGGTGTACTGCAGATGTAGGATGGGTAACCGGACATTCCTATATCGTGTACGGACCGTTAGCCAACGGCGCAACCATACTCATGTACGAAGGAGCGCCGAATTGGCCTGACCGTGGTCGTTTCTGGAACATTTGCGACAACTACAACGTCACGATCTTCTACACAGCACCGACTGCCATTCGAGCATTCATGAAGTGGGGTGACAAGTGGCCCGCCAAGTATGACCTGTCAAAGATCCGGCTACTCGGAACAGTAGGAGAGCCCATCAATCCAGAAGCTTGGATCTGGTATAATCAACATATTGGGGGTGGTGACTGCCCAATCGTAGACACATGGTGGCAAACTGAAACCGGCGGGATAATGATCACCCCGCTTCCTGGTGTAATCACGACGAAACCCGGAACAGCAACAGTACCGTTCCCCGGCATTGAGGCAACAATCCTTGACGAAGAAGGAAACTCTGCCGAGAGCGGATATCTTGCCATCACGTCACCGTGGCCATCGATGTTACGCGGTATTTGGGGTGACGAGCAGCGCTACCGAGATACGTACTGGTCCAAGTGGCCTGACATTTACTTCCCAGGAGATGGGGCTCGCGTTGATGAAGATGGCTACATCTGGATCATGGGCCGCGTCGATGACGTTTTGAACGTGGCAGGACATCGGATTGGGACCATGGAGGTCGAGTCCGCACTCGTTGACCACGAAGCGGTAGCCGAAGCTGCAGTGGTTGGACGAAATGACGAAATCAAAGGGCAGGCCGTTTCCGCGTTCGTGAGCGTGATTGATGGGACGGACACATCGGATCAACTGCGCGAGGAGTTGCGTGACCACGTGACCAAGCAAATTGGCGCCATTGCTAAGCCAGCTGATCTTATCTTCGCAGCCGAACTACCAAAGACCAGAAGTGGAAAGATCATGCGGCGTTTACTCCGAGACGTAGCCGAGGGTCGTGCACTGGGGGACACAACGACGCTGGCTGACCCAGCCGTCGTCCAAGGGCTCCAAGAACAGTATGCAAATAGCGAAGGATAGTCAGTTTCCACATCAGTTCTACCGCAAAGCCTAATTCGCTTCTGGATACGGCGAATCTAACTATATTGCTCTGACCTCATGAATACCGCGCCGTCACCTTCTGATTCTGAGAACAGGTATCAACAACTCGCGTTGTTAGCCACGGCAGAGCTTTTCACCATGGCTCTCTGGTTTTCGGCAAGTGCAGTTGTTCCTGAACTGCGTGACGTCTGGGAATTGACTGACAGCGATGCCGCATGGCTTACGATGTCAGTTCAAATTGGATTCGTTACCGGCGCCTTTATTTCGGCCGCACTGACACTTTCTGATGTGTGGGATCCACGACGATTAATTGCTGGTTCAGCAGTACTGGGAGCAACTGCTACTGCCGCGATCCCTGCATTCGCAGATGGAATGGCACTAGCTGTTCCCTTACGGTTCGTGACCGGCCTCGCCCTAGCCGGCGTCTATCCGCCCGGAATGAAGATCATGGCCGGATGGTTTAAGGACGGTCGCGGGATGGCAATGGGAGTGATGATCGGGGCGCTTGCGATTGGGAGTGCCACGCCCCACGTCCTCCGGCCTCTGGGTGTGGCAGGTTCGTGGCAGATGCTCCTCTATGCGGCTGCGGTGCTAGCTCTGATCGGAGCCACGATTGCGAGACTGGGACTGCGCACGGGTCCACACCAAACGCCGGCCGCAGCATTCGATCCACGTGCAGTGCGCCGGATCCTTGGGGACCGGGCGACCATGCTCGCCAACGGCGGCTACTTCGGGCACATGTGGGAGCTGTATGCCGTTTGGACCTGGGTGCCCGCCTTTCTGGCCGCCAGTTTCGCTGCTGATCAAAGTGCGGCAACGACCCAGGAAACGGCCTCCTATCTGGCGTTTTTAACCATTGCCATAGGAGGACTCGGTTCAACCGCAGCTGGAGTGCTTGCCGACCGAATTGGGAGAACTCTGATAACCATCGTAAGT
The DNA here is from genome assembly GCA_913043255.1 of uncultured Gemmatimonadota bacterium. Taxonomy (GTDB): domain Bacteria; phylum Gemmatimonadota; class Gemmatimonadetes; order Palauibacterales; family Palauibacteraceae; genus Palauibacter. Next base: position 50,443 of record CAJWLK010000011.1, on the reverse strand, counting down.
ATGATCGTGAGCGGTGCATGTTGCATTATGATTGGTTTTTTGTTTGGCGGACCTACGTGGCTAGTCGTGGTTGTTTGTCTCATATGGGGATTTGCCGTGGTTGCTGACTCCGCACAGTTCTCAACGTGCATCAGCGAACTCGGGGAACCCGAATACGTAGGCACCGCCCTGACACTTCAAACCGCAGTCGGTTTCCTTATCACGGTTGTGACGATTCGGCTTCTCCCCGTATGGGAGTCAGCCTGGGGGTGGGAGTGGGCTTTTGCCCCGCTCGTAATAGGACCTGCGGTCGGCACGTGGAGCATGCTTGCCCTACGGAGAAGACCCGAGTCACAACGGATCGCCGGAGGTCGTCGGTAGCGGTATCTTAGCTCATACACGCCCACTTCACTCTGCAGGCGGAGCCTTGGATGTTGATCAAAGAGAATCCAAAAACAACCCTCTCTTTATTCGCCGTTCTACTAGTGCTCGGTTGTGCCGGAGCAAGCAGCGACCCGGACAACACTCCGGAGATCGAGTTACACGATCCGTTGACCATCATGACACCTCCCAACCAGCTAACTGAAGAAGAAACCGCCGAAGGATTTGAACTACTTTTTGACGGAGCATCATTGCATCGTTGGAGAGGGTACGGTTGCGATCGAGTTCCGGCCGGGTGGACGGCAACAGGAGGCACAATCGCTTTTGCACCAGATGTGGAAGGGGAGCCCCAAGACCCACCTTACGTTTGCGGTGACCTTATCACACGGGAGACTTACACTGATTTTGATCTTCGACTCGAGTGGAAGGTGAATTCGGCAGGGAATAGCGGAATTTTCTTCGGCATTGTCGAAAACAACGGACCACCATACGAGTCTGGGCCAGAGATGCAGGTGCTCGATAACGATGGGCATGCTGATGGGAAAAACCCACTAACGTCAGCGGGATCTAACTACGGATTGAACGCGCCATCGGTGAATACTACACGGCCGGCTGGCCACTGGAATCAAACGCGCATCACGCGTCAAGGAGACTACGTCGAATATTGGTTGAACGGCCTGAATGTTGTCGAGTACAAACTTGGATCCCCTGAGTGGAGACAGCTTGTCGCCAAAAGCAAGTTTGCTGACTGGCCCGACTACGGAATACACCACGAGGGGCACATCGGGCTCCAGGACCATGGCGATCCAGTCTGGTATCGGAACATCCGGATTCGAAGACTCAACTAATCAAAACCACACCTTGTACGCAAAAGTCGCTTATAAAGGACAGACGTCGAAGCCTAGAGACAGTGGAATAGAGGATATGGTGTGGCAGGATAGTGATCGGAACATTGCTAGATGAACGTACACCTGGTCGACGGAACGTATGAGTTGTTTCGACACTTCTATGCCATGCCCTCAGCAAAGAACGCGGGCGGGCATGAGGTCGCCGCGGCCCGTGGTGTAGTCGGGTCAATGTTGCGGCTCGTCGAATCAGGAGCTACCCACATCGCCGTAGCCACCGACCACGTGATTGAGTCGTTTCGGAATAAACTCTGGCCCGGCTATAAGGATGGATCCACGATTGATCCAGCGCTCCTTTCGCAGTTCCCCTTAGTCGAAGAAGCACTAGAAGCAGCCGGATTTGTCGTATGGCGGATGGTGGAGTATGAGGCAGATGATGGAATGGCATCCGGTGCTACGATGGCATCGGATGACGAGCGTGTAGACCAAGTACTCATCTGCACCCCTGACAAGGATCTCGCTCAATGCGTAGTCGGCGATCGCGTTGTTCAATTCGACCGAAGACAACGGATTCTTAGGAATGAAACCGGTGTGATCGACAAGTTCGGAGTAGGTCCGGGCGCAATCCCAGATTGGCTTGCACTGGTGGGAGATACTGCGGACGGCTTCCCAGGGATTAAGGGGTTTGGTGCCAAAACCTCAGCGGCACTTCTTTCCTGTTACGCTCGGATCGAAAACATCCCACCAGAGGGAAAGGACTGGGTTGTTTCAGTGCGCAGTTCGGAACGTCTCGCCATTCGACTTTCTGAGCAAATCGAGGATGCCATCCTATTTCGTCAACTCGCGACACTCGTCACTGACGCACCAGTTTCCATGAATGTGGACGAACTGGAGTGGAAGGGGGCCCACACAAGCTTCCCATTGGTCGCCCAAGTGCTCGATTCGGTCGACCTGGCTCACCAAGCCGACCGACTAGCCGAGGCACTTGTATGAGGTTCAATCCTCGATCTGCGGAACCGCTTCCATCAATAGAGAAATAGCCGCGTTCAGATTGCGACCACCAGGTCCTGACCCTGTATATTTACCTAAGCGTGCAATGACGAGACCTCGAGCCGGAATAATGACTGTGTACTGTCCTCCGGCACCGGCAAACGCACCATAATCGTCTTCAATCGGGAAACCGAGGTCTTTCCAGAGGAAACCTCCCCCATACACAGGTCGTCCGTCATCTTTCCAAGCTGGAGCAACCTCAAACGCGTAATCCACGTATCCTTCAGGCAAGATGCGCTCTCCCTCCCACACCCCATCCTGAAGGTACAGATTGCCCAGTCGTGTCCAATCGCGCGCGGAACCGAATTCATACCCTTGAGTTAGGAAGTTTCCGTTCGGGTCCGTCTCCATGATGAGGTGTCGGATTCCGAGCTTGTCGAACAGGTGACGCTGGGGAAACGCATGATAATTCTCACCACGCCCCTCGACAGCGAGTCGGGTAAGATAATTAGTGAGCGCTGGGTCGGTGTTCCGATATCGCCCAACCGTATTGGGCTCCCACTGCTGTGGACGCGTTGACGCCCACTCAAACGCATTGTATCCCGTGTAGAGGTAAAGGTGGTCAGGGTATCCCATCTCGGGTGTGTAGTCAGGATCGCCGGGCGCTACAATCCGGATTCCACTCGACATCCTCATGATGTCGGCAATACGGATTTCGCTTCGGGCATCTCCCTGCCATTCCGGTATCGGAGCAGGTTGCCAGAGGTCGTAGACACCCTGCTGAATGAGCACAGCCATCAGCGTCCCTGTAAGCGACTTACCCATCGACCAACTCTCGAAGGGCGTATGCATATCGACACCTGGCCCGTAATCCTCCCCGATAATGCGACCCTTATATGTGACTACAAAGCCAAGTGTCTTTCCTTCCTGATCCATCGCGATCTCGACAGCCTCATTGACTTTGGCCATATCGATTTCGGATGGGGCAGGACTATCGGGTAAAACGTCACCCATTGGCCACAAGGTCGTCTCTGGATTCGGGGTCATTGGCTCGACAACAGAGGGTTCGAAATAGATGGAGTCCTCTCCCAGCGGGTGCGTAATACAACCTTGGCTTCCGTATAGCTTGGCGGAACGCACGATCCCTGACCCGAGTGTCAGGCTCACGCTCTTGTTATCGAAGTCCACCACCGTATCGACCACTGCAGATCGCTGATCGAAGGGACTGGTGAAACCACCTACGTTCGCCGCAGCATCACGCCAATCGAGACCTGTAATAAAGACAGCCGAGCACAACGTCTTCGCGAACCCGGACGTGTGATGAACAATCGGCTCTCCAGGAGGCGGATCCCACTGGGTTGGAAGTTCAAGGGATTCGCCGCGTGCAATGACGGCTGCCATGGGATCGTCATCGGACGCGCCCCTGGCATCCATAAACTCTTGAGGTCCACAAGCAATCAATCCCGTAAGTAGCAAAGACGAGATTATCGATAGTGTTCGATTTTTCACGCACTGCATAGAGTCCTCCGGTCAGTTTCCGAAACGTCCGCCTGAACGTGCGCGGGTTCTCGGACCTCGACAAGGTGGAGGAACTTGGAACCCCGTTTGAGCGAACCGCATCGGACTCAGTTGGGCTGGTCTAACTTGTATTCTCGTGGCGGCTTTGATCCCATGAGATGCTCTACGAAATAGTCCCACGTTCGCCGGATCAGATAGGGTTCACGGGCATATCCATGATTTCGATTCGGAAACACGAGCATATCAAAATCTTTGTTATGCTTCATGAGTTCGTTTGCCACCACGATGGTCATATTTGGATGGACGTTATCGTCGAGCGTCCCATAATGTAGTAACAGCTTTCCCTTCAGATTTGCAGCCAGGTTTTGGTTCGCCTGCGAGTCGAAGCTGTCGGTACCATCGCCGTTGTGGGTTAGCAGGCCCTGGTACTTCTCACCCCACCTCGAACTGTAACCACGCTGATCATGGTTCCCTGCGCCCGAAACAGCCACCTTGAAAAAGTCTGGATGCCTAAGAATGGCGTCCGTGGAAGCGAAGCCGCCCCCTGAGTGCCCGAAAATACCGACACGATCCAGGTCGACCGGATATGTGAGCGCCAACTCTTTGAGTGCTGAAATATGATCTGGGATGCCATTATCTCCCATATCCTCATAGTAGCTGTCATGAAATGCCTTTGACCGAAATGGTGTGCCCATCGCGTCAACTGAAAAGGCAACAAACCCGAGTTCTGCAAACGCATGTCCCTGCCCTCGGGGCCCAGTTGTGAACCCGGGCGACCTAATGGGCCCTATTTGTGGGCCTGGGTAAACGTAGTCGATGATCGGATAGCGCATCCCCTCTTCCCGGTCCGGCGGGAGCCAGAGGTATCCATACACATCGGTCACGCCGTCACGTGCCTTCGCAACAAAACGAACGGGAGGTTCCCAACCAGCCTCAAGGAGCGGATCGATATCGGCTTCCTCGATAGTCATTAGAACACGACCCTCGGCATCTCTGAGAACGGTCATCGGAGCCTCAGAGCGCAGGGAATACGTATCTACGAAGAACCGTCCCCCCGGCGACACGCTCACCTCATGATCCATATCCTCAGGCGTAAGAAGTGTAACCCCACCACCATCAATCGAAGCTCGGTACAGATGCCGAGTATAAGGATCCCGATCCGGTTCACGACCGACGGCTGTGAAGTAGACCTGACGGGATTCGTCGTCGACGTAAAGCAAGTCGAGCACAAGCCAAGAACCGCTCGTAATCTGATTCTTGAGTTGACCATTTTCTACATTGTACAAATATAGGTGTCCCCAACCATCACGTTCTGAGAACCACACAACTTCACGGCCGTTATCAAGCACCTGCCAGTTCGGTGTGAGTGAAGTGAGCTGGTTGAGTTCAACGTATGTATCCCCATTTTCGACAATTACGGACCGGGCAACTCCAGTGGAGGCATCCATCTCCATTAGTGTTTGAGTCTTGTAATCACGCGTCCCATCTACAAAAAAGACGCGCTCACCATCCGAACTCCACTGAACGTTCGTCCAAACCGGTCCGGCATTATCATTCCCGCGACCAATAGACCGCGCCACCATGGGAGCACGATCGGCGCGCACCCCTTCACCAGTTTCGACATCGAACACGTAAAGCTCCCACTGAGGTATCACTGAATCCCCCGGCATCGCATACCGATAACTATGAAGAATCGGCCGTCCGACAGCCGCCTCAAGCAAGTGGAGATCCTTTATGTCACGCTCGTCATAGCGGTGAGTCGCGATTCGACGTCCGTTGGGCGACCACTGCAGGACCGGTGCAGGCTTGTACCCGCTACGCCGGTTTGTAATCTCTGAGCAGCACCCCTCAGGAACGACGCCATAGCCGTAGTGAAGCTCTCCGCCCTGTGACAGTTGACGTTCTTCATCCGTTGACGTGTCTCGTACCCAAAGGTTTTCGCCGCGTGAAAACGCTGTGTGCGCACCATCGTTTGATTTTATTTCATCCGTAACCCGCGCTACCGAATCGGGGCCACTGCAGCTATAGGACAGGATATCGCACTGCCAGCGCTCGAAAGTATCGGTCCAAAACTGGATCTCGCCTGAGCTTGTAAACTCGAATTCGTCGAAGGGAAGGTGCCCAGCCTCGTAGTTCTCCTCTCCTGCCTCTGACAATGCTGCTGCCAGTTGGTCATGATCAAAGACCGGTCGTCGTGTACGGGCACCCGCATCGACCATAATGAACTCATGTCCGCCGAAAACTTGGTTTCGATACCAAAACCGGTTGTCATCAACCCACTTCGGTTGTACCGATGTCCCAGCTGTCAACTTCTCGGCGTTCCAGTAGACAAACTGCTCAGCACGAGCGTAATCACTTGTGGTCAGAGCATCCGGCGAATACGCCGTCGTGGTTTGGCTCGACAAGTTTTCAGCTGTGAACATCACGAGTATGGAGACAATCAAAGCGAGTTGTTTCATGGTATCCTCCTGATTAGAACCACACGAAACATAGTTACTTTCCCTTAAGATCTGGTAGAGTACATAGTTAGACGAGAACAACGCGGCCGTTGCGGACCTTTGTGACCGCGAGCTAGCGTGGCGTTGGACTTTAATCAGGAGTTCAATTGCAAGTAGCTACAGGACGAGTCCGGCCTCAACGCTTGTTCGTCGCAAGCTGTGTCTCATTGGTCGCCACTTCGGTGACGTTTGCCGTCATCGGTGCGATCATGCTCACGCTCAAGCGTGAGTTCACGCTGTCAAATCTTGAGATCGGGTGGATCGGTGGCGCCGGCCTCTGGGGTTTCGCGGTATCACAACTCCTGTTTGCCCCCTTCTGCGACACGATCGGTATGCGCCGGCTGCTCCGATTGGCATTCCTATGTCACCTCGCAGGTGCAATAATTCTCGTCTTCTCGGGCGGTTTCTGGCCGTTGTTCTTTGGGGCGCTGACGCTCGCGCTGGGTAACGGCCTAGTCGAAGCTGCGTGTAACCCACTTGTGGCAACGCTTTACCCTGACAACAAAACGGTCAAACTAAATCAGTTCCATATGTGGTTCCCCGGAGGAATTGTAATCGGATCTGTACTTGCCTACGCGCTCGATCAGATCGGACTTGATGCGTGGCAACTAAAGGTTTGTTTGATCATCCTGCCTACGCTCACATACGGGTGGCTCATCCGGCGCGAGACATTCCCATCCACGGAAGGAGTCCAGGCTGGTGTGAGTATGCGGGAGATGTTTCGGGCAACACTCACGACCCCGCTAATGCTACTCATGCTATTTTGCATGGTGATCACGGCCTCGACTGAACTGGGACCGAACCGATGGGTTCCACCTGTACTGGAGGCGGGCGGGATCCCTGGCATCCTTGTCCTCGCTTGGATCAACGGGATTATGGCGGTGCTTCGGTACAAGGCAAGTTTCGCAGTAAAACGGTTCTCCCCCACCGGCATCCTCCTGTCCAGCGCAGTTGTGTCTTTCTTTGGTCTCTTATGGCTTAGTTACGCTGGAACGACTTTGGTCGCGTTTACATCTGCCACAATTTTTGCTGTTGGAATTTGCTATTTTTGGCCGACCATGCTTGGCTTCGTTTCAGAACGCATACCCCGCTCTGGCGCACTCGGACTTGGGCTTATGGGCGCCGTCGGTATGGCAAGCGTGGGCCTTATTACAACACCGTGGATGGGTCGAATTGCAGACGAACTAGGGCACGAACAACTCCCGTTGGCTGAGACAACCGAACTTTTACACGACGTTGAGGCTGTATTCCCCTCACCCAATGAAACGAACGACTCGGATTTGGCCGCAGCCAGTTTTGCGGTTGAAGATATAATGGCGCGCATGAGTGTAGATGGAGCACTGCCAGAACTGGTGACCGCCAATGCACTCCGGGCCATTCTCAACTCAGGCGGTCCAGACGATCTTGTCAAACGCGCTGGTGCCATCCTTGGACCTTCAGAAAACTATGGTGGGCGTGCCTCTTTCCGGTACATCCTCCCATTCACGGGCGCACTGATTCTCATCTTCGGGTTGCTCTTCGTACAGGACCGACGGACGGGCGGGTACCGCGCGACCCGTATCGAAGAAGGAGTGTAGTTACAACATGCTGCGCTTTGGAATGGTAGGGGGCGGTCCAGGCTCCTTCATAGGGGAAGTACACCTGATGGCTGCCAGCCTGGATGGACAGGCCCATCTCGTGGCTGGCGCGTTCTCATCCGATCCTGCAAAGTCAAAAACCAAAGGGCATGAGCTGGGCCTTGATCCCAACCGAATCTATGGGACCTATCAAGAGATGGCTCAAGCTGAGGCGGCCCGTGAGGATGGCATCGACTTCGTGGTGATCGTCACTCCTAATCACTTACACTTCGATATCGCTCGCGTATTTCTCGAAGCAGGGTTTCACGTAGTCTGCGACAAGCCCCTCACGACCACCCTGGAGGATGCCGAGGAACTATGCCGTGTGGTAGCAGAGGGCAGATCTGTATTCGTAGTTACACATAACTACACAGGGTACCCGATGATTAAAGAAGCCCGCCAGCTGGTCCGTGAAGGACGACTAGGCCGGATTCGTCGTATCCAAGTCGAATACATACAGGGATGGCTCTCTACTCCTCTCGAACAAACAGGACAACGGCAAGCCGTTTGGCGTACCAACCCGACTCAAGCTGGCATCGCAGGGGCATTAGGAGACATCGGGACCCATGCCCATAACCTTGCCCGCTATGTGACCGGCCTAGAGGTCGAAGAGCTATACGCAGATCTGACTACATTTGTTGAAGGACGAGAACTTGATGATGATGCGAGCCTGCTTCTTCGGTGGAGTGATGGCGCGCGAGGAACACTCATAGCATCACAGATTGCCTACGGTGAAGAGAATGGCCTCACGTTACGCGTCTATGGGACTGAAGGTTCGATCGCATGGAGACAGGAAGAACCAGAGACGTTGATGCTCAAGATTGACGATATTACGACGATTTCTCGACGGGGCACCGCGGAGCTTAGTGAAATGGCCCAGCGCTACTCACGTCTCCCACCAGGGCATCCCGAAGGCTTTATTGAAGGCTTTGCGAACTTGTACCAAAACGCAGTACGGACAATCGAAGCGCAAAAGGCTGGGGATCATCCCTCAATAGCCGACCTCGACTTTCCAACCGTGTGGGATGGGGCAAGGGGAGTTCACTTGATCGAACGGGCGCTGGAGAGCACACGATCAGGTGGCTGGGTTGATGCACGCTACACACCACCGCAGGAGCCCTCTCAATGATCGGAAGACCAATAACGCTTTTCACTGGCCAATGGGCTGATCTTTCTCTACAAACACTCGTTGAAAAATCGGCAGCCTGGGGATACGACGGCCTCGAACTTGCGTGTTGGGGGGATCACTTCGATGTAGTCCGCGCGACACAAGAGAAGGAGTACGTTGAAAATCAGCGCAACCTGCTATCTGCACATGGACTGAGCGTCCATGCGATTTCAAATCACCTCGTCGGGCAGGCAGTGTGTGACCCCATCGATGAACGTCACCAACCTCTCCTACCAGATCGAGTCTGGGGCGATGGCGACCCAGAGGGAGTACGGACACGCGCAGCAAGTGAAATGCAGAGGACAGCGGAGGCAGCGGCAAAGCTTGGAGTGCCCGTCGTTACAGGTTTCACTGGGAGTCCCATCTGGGCTGCAGCATACGCCTTTCCACCGCATACAGCCGGATATGTTGATGCCGGGTTCCAGGAGTTCGCCGACCGGTGGAACCCCATCCTCGACGCGTTTGATGAGGCTGGGGTAAAATTCGCGCTGGAGGCACACCCCACTGAGATTGCTTTTGATTTGTCGACCGCAGAACGGGCGCTCGAGGCCGTCTCTCACCGGGAAACGTTCGGCTTCAATTATGATCCAAGCCACCTTGCTTATCAGGGCGTGGATTACATCCAGTTCCTATATGATTTTGCGGACCGCATCTACCATGTCCACATGAAGGACGTATGGTGGTCCGACGTGCCCACGCGATCAGGAACGTTCGGGGGGCACCTTGAATTCGGACACGTCGATCGCGCGTGGGACTTCCGGTCCATCGGGCGAGGGCGGGTCGACTTTGAGGAGATCATGCGAGCGCTCAACCGAATTGGTTACGCTGGGCCCCTATCAATCGAATGGGAGGACAGCGGATTGGATCGAGAATATGGCGCCCGCGAAGCCTGTGAGCAGGTCCGGGCAATGTCATTAGCACCTACAAATAGAGCCTTCGACACCTCGTTCTCTGCAGACTAATCCGAAGGTCAGAAACCAATCTTAAGACCCCGGACCACCTACCGTTTCATCGGACACTGGAGTCGAGGGAAGCGGACTCCATAACGTATTGATACCAAGATCGTATGGTACCACGCTCCAGTCTCCGCTTTCACCATCGGGGAGCAGGAAGAGAGGAAAACGGTCTGGATACACCTCGATGAGACGTGCGTTTTCCTCCGGTCCAAGATCGCGAGCCCAGAGTGGGCCCTTCGGCGGCAGGCCGGGCAGATCATCTAGCCATAGATAGTTCGTAAGCCCCAAAGAACCAAGAGAATCTGATTCAAAATCACGCTGACAACGCGGGTTCATCTCGGACAAGGGCAGACCAGCCATCGACGCCTGAAGCTGACACGGATGGAATCGGGTGAGTAGTGTCCGGACACTGTCGAGCCGAAGCCCACCACCGGCTAGCATCCCACCCACGCGATCTGCCCAAGGTTCGTGAACAAAGACTAGCGATGGACCTGACACATCGACGACTGCGCGCGGAGCCAACCGTGCTGAGTGCCGGGATAAGCGCTCCGGCGCCCCACGTAACGCTCCGAAGGTGAGAACCGTGAGTAAGACGAGTGCGAGCCAGTCTGAAAACCACTGCAGACGAACAATACGCCCAAGTCCTAGGGCAGCCAGAACAAAGATGGCACACCAAGCGGGTACGGCCTCACCAAGCATACGTGGTCCGAAGATGAGGTCATGATGCCAGTACAGCGCACTTGCTAAAACTGGCAAAGCAGCCCAAGCAAGAAAGATACGCTCGCCCCGAGTTAGTTTGGGGGCAAAAAGCAGGAATACACCGACAAGTGCGACTATCGGGAATGGGGTTCCAAGAAGCTCACGTCCAAGTGAAACGAGCTCGGCGGAAGTGTATCCGATAGCCTGTGTTACCCCATACATACGACCCCATGGATCTTCGTGAAATCCGAGGCCATGGTTCGGCCCGGAGGCCGCCACATATCCAAGCCTTAAGGGGGCTCCAAAAAAACGCGTATTAAACCAGCCAAATGCGATCGCAAACGGCAGGCCGCCTAAGGACCACCAACCAATCCGCTTCCCAAGCCATGTCCAATTCAAACCGTAGCTTGGAGTCTGACCACTGACCGAATCTTGTTTGCCAATCTCGGCTTTCGTGGTTGATAGCCGATGTCTCTTAATCGATGTGAACCAAATTCCTGTTGTTACAACTACCCCTATCACAAGGCCCGAGACTGGACGTGTCATCACCATGGCCCCAACCGCCGCACCCGCGCCTAGAGACCAGAGTGCAGTCCCATCCTCAGCTCGCAACGCGAGATAGAGTGCGACAGCAGCAAAGGCTGCAACGGTCGCATGGTTCATCAAACTCCCGGCGAGTGCTAACAGGAGCGGACTACAAACGCTGAGAAGTGCCGCAAGACGTGCAACACCTATCCTCTCGGGAAGAAGTCGCTCGAACGAAAGGGTCAGACAAAAACCCATGACCGCCATCGCAATGGTCATTGAAACCCAGGGCGCACCAAGGGCAAACCCCACTGCAAGCACCGCGGCGTGCGCAGGTGGGTACTGCGACACCCACCCGGCAGCCGTTTGAATCATAAACTGGATCGACCAAAACTCAGGCATAGCGAGCGGTGGACCTGATAGATGTCCGGCAGCAAAATAACGCGCCTGGATGAGCTGCACACTGGCATCGTTCACGACTGTTCGCCCATCAAAAACAAACTTCGAGGCCCATATAGTGAGTGCTGCCCCGATGCCTCCGATGATGGGTGCTACGACCCACCGGGGCGGACGGGCGATAAGTGAACCTAGCAAGGCTACCGCACGGGAGATTCGTCCACGCGTGACTAGGGCAATGCCAAGACTAGCCAAAAGGACGATGGGTGCCCACCACCCAGCGACCAAGCCCCAGGTAAATTCCCATTGTTCGGCCCCTGCGCGACGCATGAGATCCTCAGGAGTAGCCTCTCCTGGGTTGAGTACAAAAAATGCGGGTACAGCGACAAGTGCAACGAACAACAGCCCGAGTAGACGTCTCCCTGCATCGAAAATCTGGCTCACAAATTCAAACCGTAGTGTGTGTTTCAGATTGGGCAATACTCAAATCAAATCGGAGCTCCCAGAGCCCGCCAACAGCGCTCACAAGGTAAAGATCAGGCAATACTCCCCCTACCCATGTAGTTACCAACTCCATGTGATACAGAAACCCATATTAAAGAAAAGTAGCATTTTGAGCTGTGCTCTGTTCCGAAAAATCTTGACTCGTCGCTGAGAGTTCCTAATTTCGCGGTCATATTCTATACTCTTTTGTACAAAGGTTCGGGACAAGAACATGTTTAACTGGGGAGGTTTTTTGATGACTTCGCGGGAGCGAATGAACACCTCAACTGGCGAGAATCTATGTCACTCGTAGCACTAACCGATGTCGTGAAGACATTCGGAGAAACGCGTGCTGTGGATGAGGTAAGCTTTTCAATCGATCGTGGTGAGGTTGTTGGTTTCCTCGGTCCAAACGGAGCGGGAAAAACCACGACTATGCGACTTCTTACCCAATATCTCGAGCCTGACGCGGGAACAATCAACATTGATGGCCTATCAATTTCAGAACACCCCGCGGAAATCCGGAAAAGAATCGGATACCTGCCCGAAACCAATCCGTTGTATCGGGACATGCTGGCGGGAGAATACATCACGTTTATGGGTCGCCTCCGTGGAATGGGCGCAGAGGAAATCCGATCGCGCACTGATTCCGTTGTATCTAGCACGGGCATCGAAGACGTCTATTATCGACCGATCAGCCAATTGTCCAAGGGATACCGTCAGCGGGTCGGACTAGCACAAGCAATCTTATCTGAACCGGAGATCTTAATCCTCGATGAACCAACTGAAGGACTCGACCCAAACCAACGAGTCGAAATCCGCAGTCTGATTACACACCTAGGCTCAGAACGAACCGTCCTACTCAGTACACATGTCATGCAAGAAGTGCAGCATACATGCTCTCGGGTTGTCATCATCAGTGAGGGTAAAATTGTAGCCGACGGTGCCGTTGATTCGTTAGTTGAAGGACATGGTGGTGCTCGCGTGATAGTTGAGTTGGATGGTCTGGAACAAGAGGTACAGAACGCACTCGAGTCTGTCCCATCGGTTAGCAGCGTCAAATCATCGCCTAGTACGACCAACCGGTCGCGGTTCGTAGTGCAGGGTGCAAGTGGTACAGACCCTAGACCTGACATAGCTTCGCTGGCCGCCGCGCAAGGCTGGCCACTTTGGGAACTACACCTGGAACAGGCGAGCCTGGAAGATCTGTTCCGAGAGCTTACCGCTAGCTCGGCAGAAGACGGGCAGCCCGATGATTCAAGCGAAGAAACGGAGGACACGGAATCGAAACCCGTGGGGGCAGAACGATGAAAGCTCGTATCTGGTCAATCGCGTGCCGTGAGTTAGGCAGTTACTTCAATCACGCCACTGCTTATATCCTGCTTGTCATATTTCTGGTCATCAACTTCTTCTTCTTTTTCCGGGATGCCTTCTTACTAAACGAGGCTTCCCTGCGACCCATGTTGGGCCTTCTCCCTTGGCTATTTCTCTTTTTCATTCCTGCGGTGTGCATGCGCTCACTGGCTGAAGAGAGGGAGGCAGGAACACTAGAACTGGTCCTGGCACAACCTGTGGAAGTGTTAGAATTCTTGATCGGTAAATTCGTGGGTGTTTACCTGTTCCTCCTCATCGCCATGGCAGGAACATTGGGTATTCCCGTTGGGCTCTCGTGGGGTGCAGACCTCCAGGTTGGCGTCATCTTATCGCAATACCTGGGCTCTGCTTTCCTGATTGCAGCAATGATATCGGTGGGGCTCTTTGCCTCTGCTCTAACCCGCAATCAAGTGACCGCATTCATCTTGGGGGTCACAATCTCGTTCGTGCTCTACATGATAGGGCTTCCATCGGTAGTCTTAACACTACCGAGCTTCCTGGCAGTAATCGCAACGCGACTTGGCATCTTAGGACACTTCGAGAACGTTGCACGTGGAGTTATCGATCTCCGAGACATACTCTACTTTGCCGCTGTAACGGCAGCCTTCATGTCGCTCACATATTTCTCTGTGATGCGCGAGCGTCTGAGTCGCGAGCGTGAGTCATACCGCCGCCTTAAGCTTGGGGTATTGGGACTCGTCGGCATCTCCATCTTCGCCGCTCTTGCGGGAGGTCAGCTGAGGGGACGACTAGACCTCACGCCTGGGAAACTTTACACCCTATCCAAACCAACGGGTGAACTTCTCCAGGATTTAGACGACCTCGTAACCATTAAACTCTTTCAGTCGGCTGAACTCCCTCCGGCGTGGACCCCCGTAAGCCGGGGCGTCGATGATCTCTTACGAGATTTCGACGCGGCCGGAGGTGGGAACATCAACCTCGTGAGGCTTGACCCGGACGAAGATTTAGATGCACAGGAAGAGGCGTCACGTTTGGGCATCAATGCAGCCCAGTTCAACGTAATCGGACAGGGTGAGATGTCGATTCGTGAGGGCTATTTTGGTCTGGCAATCCAATTCGCCGGCGAGAGCGAAATTATACCGCTCGTTCGCCAAACGAACGATCTGGAGTACCGACTAGCTTCGATGATCCGATCCATGACTCGGCCCGACCGCTCCATCATCGGTATGCTGGAAGGTCATGGCGAGTTCAATGCAAGTAATCAGATGCAGTTGGCGTCAGGAATGCTGGGTGAAGAATACAAGATTGAGACGTTCACTCTAGACTCGACGAAGATCTCTGTGCCTGATTCACTTGACGTGGTTGTGATCGCAGGCAACACGACGCCACTCGACCCTCACGAAGGACAGCTTTTGGGGGAGTTTCTCGACCAAGGCGGCAGCCTAATGATCATGATTTCGGGAATACAGGTAGATTTCCAATCGCTATACAGTGGACCAGCTTTTCACCCAACACTCGATGCCCTGCTCGAAAGCAAAGGGCTAGGTGTAGTTCCGTCGGCGGTCTTTGATATTGAATCGAGCGAACAAGTTCCTGCTCCTTCCAACTTTGGAACTGTGTTTTACCCTTACCCTTTGTGGCCACTGGGACAACCCGCGGCAGAACACGCCATTGTAAACGGCATCAGGAGTGTACCTCTTCGTTGGACCAGCCCGATTCAAATCGAAGTCGAAGACAGTACGTGGGTGACACCACTTCTCACGACGACCGATATTGCAGGCCGCCTGCAGACACCTGTCTCGATCGATCCAACGCAGAATTGGGACGCGGTGATCCAACCCGAGGATCTCCAAGCCGAGACTCTCGCGGTGGCCTACAATGAACCCGGTTCCGGACGGATTGTCCTGGTGGGATCACCAGCATTCATTCAGGACGAACTCCTTCAGAGCTCACAGTTCGGTCGTTCTGGAATGATCTTCTTCCAAAACGCCATCGACTGGTTGGCACAGGACGAAGCGCTGATCACCATACGCTCCAAGGACCGAGCTCCACCACAACTTGTGTTCGAGAGTGACGTGCTTAGCGACGTCGCCCGGTACGGGAACATGGTGGGAGTTCCATTACTATTCATTTTATTCGGGATCATGCGCGTTGCACGCCGTCGTCGTATCCAGCAGCATGACTTCGAAGCGGGTGGAGCACTGCTATGAACAATAAACAGCTTAAGCTGATCGCAATTGTGCTTGGCGCCGCAGTGCTTTTGTATTTGCCACGGATCTTCAGGGATGATGGAAGTGGCGGTTCGATCGATGTTGAAGGTGGATTTCGATTCATGCTTGAAAACGCCGTAACACGAATCGATATCATCGAGCCCGACAATGCAGGTACGATCCGACTAGAACACGGGTCGAATGGTTGGACTGTTGATGGTTACCGAGCGGATGAGACGAAGATGGAAAACCTGCTCGAAGTTCTGCCCAACCTATCTTCAGACGTTTTGGTCGCGCGCAACCCCACGAATCATACCAGGATGGGGGTATCCGAATCTGGACGCCGTATTTCGGTATACACAGATGGTCCTGGGCCTCTAGAGTTTTACCTCGGGAACCGCGACATCAGGGGGGCGGGATATTTTGTCCGAATCCCAGACATGGACGCCGTATTTCGGTTAGACAGCCCAGTCTGTGGCTACCTGAATCGCGAACGAGATGGTTGGCGGCCGCGAACGATCGCAGCGATTGATACCGCTCAGACGCAACAAATCGTTCTACAAAGAGCGGGGACAGAGACCGTCCTCCATCGCGGTGATTCAGGCTGGACTACTGATGCGGCGGTGGTAGACAGTACAGCCCTACAAGGGATCCTCGGGCTGCTGCCAAACTTATCGTTAACTGCGTTCACGTCGGAAGAGGAAGCGGAAGCAGCGGATTTTTCTCAAGCACAGGCAGCAGTAGACGTGTTCTATGCGACCGAAGAAACCCCAGCGCTGTCTCTCCTCTTGATTGAAGATGAAGAACAAGGAGACTGGCTCGTCCGACACACTGCCGGTTCTGAAGTGTACCGACTAGCTACTTTCACCGTGAACCGACTTCTGCCCGATAACCTCACACCATAACACGCAAAAGAATGCTAACCCTTGTCTGACGCTGATTTATAAGCCCTAAGTGGTGCCAGGTTCGGTCATCGCTCTGAAATCAAGGATGCGATCAATCTCATCCTTGTCGACGAGATCCTCCTCCACGACTAGCTCACGCAGTGTTCGGTTTTCTTTAAGCGAACGCTTGGCAAGTTCGGCTGCTTTATCGTAACCAATCACAGGAGCCAACGCGGTGGCGAGGGCGGCTGTTGCTTCGGCGTTGTGGCGCGCTCGTTCCTCATCTGCCGTTATTCCGCAAACACACCGGTCAGTGAACTCACTGCATACCGTGGATAGGATCTGGATGCTTTCCAAGAGATTATGGGCCATGACGGGGATCATGACATTGAGTTCCAGGCTCCCGGACTGTCCGCCGATGACAATGGCCGCGTCGTTACCAATCACTTGGGCGCACACCTGACACAGCGATTCAGCCATGACCGGGTTCACCTTCCCCGGCATGATGGAAGATCCGGGTTGGACTGCCGGCAGTGCGATCTCCCCCAGCCCAGTACGTGGGCCCGAAGAGAGCCAACGGAGATCGTTCGCAATCTTCATGAGGCTGACCGCCACGGTGCGGAGGGATCCACTGGCTTCTACCACTGCGTCGCGTGCACTCTGTGCTTCAAAGTGATCAGAGGCTTCTTTGAAGTCTATATCAAAAAGTTCACTCAAGACTCTCGCAACACGACTGCCAAATTCGGCGTGCGTGTTTATACCGGTGCCGACAGCGGTGCCGCCAATCGCGAGTTCGGAAAGCGATTCGCGAGTAGACTTCACACGGCGGATACCATTCGCGACCTGGCTCGCATATCCTCCGAACTCCTGACCCAGCCGAATAGGCGTTGCATCCTGCAGGTGTGTCCGGGCAGCCTTAACCACGTCATCAAACTCTTCAGCTTTATCAGTCAGTGCATCGTGAAGCACACAGAGTGCTGGCAGGAGTTCTCGTTCAATGGCTACTAGTGCCGACACATGCAACGCCGTTGGAATCACATCGTTGGACGACTGACCCATGTTTACGTGGTCATTGGGATGCACGGGAATACGAGACCCTACTTCACCACCCACGAGTTGGATTGCCCGATTCGCTATCACCTCATTCGCATTCATGTTCGTTGAGGTGCCGGATCCAGTTTGAAAGATGTCTAATACGAAATGCTCATCGAGGTCGCCGACCATCGCTTCCTCAGCTGCTTGCTCAATTACAGCTCCAATTTCGTGATCAAGGAGACCAAGCTCTTGATTCACTTTCGAAGCGGCGAGCTTTATCGCTCCCAACGCTTGAATGAACCCGCGGCCGAACTGCAGGTTTGAGATAGGGAAATTTCGCCTAGCTCGTTCCGTCTGGGCACCATACAGACAATTCGATGGAATGTGCATCTCACCCATCGAATCTTTCTCGATCCGGTGATTTCCGGTCACTCGAGGTTTCTCCTAGTACGTGGGTGTAGGTGTGAAGGCATCGGGTTTACTCTGTCGCCTAGAACTCAATCCGATCGCCGACACGAACACCGTTAGCTTCAAACCAACCCTGGTTCATTTCGAGGGCGTATGTCATAGGTGCCTTCGACATATGTGTGTCAGTGACCTGTGGCTCCATTTGCTGGATGTCGACAATTCGCCCTTCCCGATCTGCGTATGCAATATCAAGAGGAATTAGCGTGTTCTTCATCCAGAACCCTCGCGTTTGCTCGGTCGTGTAGACGAAAAGCATACCATGGTTTTCCTCCATCGACTCGCGAAACATCAGTCCACGTGAGTGTTCCTCCGGCTCATCCGCAATCTCTACCTGGATCTGGATACCCGCCACCCGAATTGGAACGCGAATATCCAGCGACGCGCCCGTCTCTTCCACCACAGCGGGATCCTGTCTGTCCAAACCAGTATCGCGGATCCCTGTGTCCACTGATCCACACGCCAACAAACCAGTTGTGACGAACCCTAACACCCATTCTCGTATGTTTTTCATCTTCTCAAGCCATATACGGTTAACAACAAAGAAAAAATGCTGCGAACGCCGCTCTCCAGACCACCAATCATAACCTACCCGTGGTCCCTCCCTGGTCAGCGGGATACAAGTTCAAGCTATATTTCGTTTCGTGACCAAGGCTGATTCAGCCCACTTAAAAGTAGCAGATGAAGTAGTGCTGGGGAACGAGTTGCCAGACCGCATGACATCTTTATCTTCTCAACAACATGAGACTGGGTCTCCGGACCCTCGATTCAACATTTTACCCCTAGACAAAATGACCGATGTCGTCACGCGCCGACCGCCCCTTGGGTGTGCTGCCATAACGCTTAGCCTTTTCCGGGCTGCGCTTCAGAAACACCAACTCCCAATCACAAACCAGCGTGAAATAGTAGCACGAACACTCTTTGCTTCCGGCCAACTATTATCGGCCGACGAGATCATCGAACGTCTACGAGATGAGGGTTCACATGTAGGGAAAGCCACGGTCTATCGAACACTAGGTCTACTGGTTGAGGTCGGGCTCGCTAGTGAACACGACTTTGAGGAAGGCTTCAAGCGATATGAGACACGCATCGGACCTGCACGCCATGATCACCTCATTTGTACGTTGTGTGGTGTGGTCGAAGAGTTCCAACGTGATGACTTGGATCGCGTGCAATCCGAAGTGGCTAAACAGCAAGGGTTTCGCGTTCTGACGAGACAATTCAAACTCTATGGACTTTGTGCTCAATGCGATGAGAGATCCAGCGAGGCACTGCGTTAACTTAACTAAATTCTACAGGGAGGTTCCACTGAGCTCTCCACACGAGCATCTCTGCAGGTTACTGGCCGATCGGTCATTTCGACTGGGGGATTTCACACTCTCTTCCGGACAACGAAGCGATTATTACATCGATTGTCGAACTACAACGATGCATGCTCAGGGCCAAGTGCTCATCGGAGAGGTTGGGCTGGATGCGATCCGAGCCACTAATCTGAAGCCGGACGCAATTGGAGGACTCACGATGGGTGCCGACCCCGTAGCCTATGCGATCGCAGGAGAAAGCTGGCGCGCGGGCAATCCACTCCATGCATTTTCGGTCCGAAAGGAAACAAAGCAATATGGGGAAGGTCGACTTATCGAGGGTTGTTTCGAGCCTGGCGCAAGTGTGATTGTCGTCGAAGACGTCATCACTACGGGCGGTTCAGCACTTAAGGCGTGCGAGGCGGTGGACCATGCCCGTGGCAAGGTCCTTGGCGTACTCAGCTTGGTCGACCGCGAGGAAGGGGGTCGGGCTGCGCTAGAAAAAACCGGCCTCGAAACCATTGTTCTTTACACGGCAAGCGACTTGCGTGCGTGCGTGCAGACGACATCAGATACCGTGGGAGAAGATACCCCTTAGACCGCCCTTTTCTACGTTCCCACTACTGATATCTCAACTAAAAGCCAGGCCCACTAATACTGAACTGCCACATCCAGTTCTTATCAGGTCGCCCGAAGGGGCGAACAAAGTCAATCTCCCCTATAGCAAACCCGAAAAGATTTGCGCGCAAGAGAAGACCTGCGCTGCTAACCCAGTCACGATCTCCGAAGCTGCATGGCTGGCCTTGGCAATTAGGATCACCGGCTGTACTCCACGCTTTACCGACGTCGTAGAACGCTCCAATCTCTACCGGCGGAGCCCCTGGGGCAGAAATAACCCCAATTCCACCTATAAGCGGAAGCCTTAGCTCAATGTTCCCAACCGCGATACGACTTCCAATGAGCTGCTCAATTACAGGACAGTTGAAAAAGCCTGTCTGAGCGGCTGGGCTTTGGCATTCTACCCGCGCATCAAAGGAGGTGTTTTGATAACCTCGCACGAGCTGTGGCATACCAAGGTACATACGTCCGAGACGACCATCGGAACCGTCAACACCCCAGCGCCCGATATGGAGAGCACGCCCTGCAAGCGTGAAGGGTTTTATTCTAAAATATCGACGCAGGTCACCCTGCATTGTGACGAAATTCAAGGAACCGAGGGCGGGCTCAACCTCTAGTCGGAACCGTTGACCCATCATGGGGCTGGTTCCTCCATAAATTGATGAATCGTAGACAAGAGCCGCACTCGCGGTACCAAAGAGTAAACTTTGTGGGGCACAGCTCTGGAAGAAGATTTCAGTGCTCGCACATCTGGGAAGATCCGTCTGTTCCTGATATAACAACTCACCCGTCCAAAAATCTTGTCCATACCGCTCAATGTTAGCGGCAAAATCAAGTTGACGAGCTGATCCTGAAAACTCGATCCTTGAGTTTCGATTGAATGGATAGGATACAATACCCGTAATCTGGCGATTGATCTCAAAGAAGCGAAGCTCGGTTATTTCGACCGCTTGGCGACCCTGGTATGTCCCGGTTTGATACCCAAACTGTCGCAGCACCATGGGAACTTGACCACCGATGACTGCCCAGTTCCAGCGCGACGACAGGTTTTCGTACCCCACCAGCGCCGCCGTCCCCTGGAGCATATTGCCGAATGACGTATTAATGTTGAGGAGCGTCTGCAGGGTCTTGTTACCCATCAGGTCGGACCAGTAAGCACTGGCGCCAGCGGCGAAAAAAGTGCCGAAATCGCTGGCCCCAAATGCTAGGGTCGGGTTTGACACAAAGTCGAGACCGAGCGAGGACTCATAATCAGTATCTTCGAATGTAATCGGATCCACCAACCCCAATCGGGCATTTTGGAGGATCTGAGGGTGGTCAAGCGATACGCGCTCGACCGGTGGAATCACTGACGCATCGACCTGTACAAGCATGTCCGGTGCAGGCTCACCCACGAGCACTTGGGGATCGTCAATGACGTAGATTTCGTAACTGAACGGGCCACCTTTATTAACACTGAAGGCAACTTCACCTGTCTCTTTGGCAACCGAGATCGCTGGACTAATGCTGCTTAGCCCACTGACACCGGTCCATAAATCGGTTATCAGATGAAGCTCTCGAGTTTCCATATCGAGCCGATATAGGTTCGAGATCCCATCATGGTCCGATACGAAGTAGAGGTTTTGACCTTCGGGGGACCATTGAGGATTGAAGTTCCGGAATTGATCATCAAACCCTGGAAGTGCCTGTATATCACCCGTCTCGAGGTCGTAGAGTGCGATCTGATAAGGTCCGGCAACCAACAACTCAAGATCAGTCGTAAACCGATCTGTCGTGAATGCTAGGTAACGACCGTCCGGCGACCACGATGGTTGTAGATCAGCATATTTATCAGCGGTCAGTCGGGAAATTTCTTCTGTCTCCAAATCTACGATATATAGATCCGTATAACCGTTCTGGTGGCCCGTAAAAGCAACCCGGGTCCCATCCGGAGACCAAGTTGGCGTATAGGCTTCGCCGACCGGGTTAAGTCTGACTTCATGGGCAATTTCCCCGCCCTCTAGAACATCTAGAACGCTGATCACAGCATCCCCACCACTCACCCCCGCCACAACGAAATGGCGCCCGTCTGGGTTCCATTCCCCGGCTGAGCTTACGAACTGAAGGCTCTCGAAGTGCGGGTCCACCACATTTTTCGTAAGACGACGCTTCACTTCTCCGGTGCGAGCATCAGCGAGAAACATCTCGATCGAGAACAGATCACGTTCGGACATGTAAATAATTTCGTCGCCGTCCGGACTAATGGCGGGCCCAAGATTGAGAATCCCATCCTCTCCCTCTGGCTCATATACCACTCGACGGCCGTATGCATCCGGGCCCTGGGTCTCGTTCCGCGCCTCGGAAAAGTATGACTCTGTTTCGTTTCTCCAGCGGTTGGAGAGATCATTGATCGGTACTTCAAGCACCATCTCGATCGAACCAAACGGATCTCCCGTCCGGCCCGCGAGGTTGAGAATTTGTCCAATCTTCTCATCGCCAAACGTGCCACCAAGATAAGACCAGACGGCGTGTCCATAACGGTAGGGGAAGTACTGCGGATCGTTAAGGTCAGGTATATTGGGGAACCCATCCTCTAGATCCAGCGCATCACGCATCCACATGGTCGTGAACGGGTCAATGGGCCCAATCGATAAGTATTCCGCCATCCCTTCGATAAACCAAAGCGGCAAGCGCATGGCACCAGGTATGTCGAGACTTGGGCCTCCTGTCCCCTGCCCCGTGATATCGAACTGAAACGCATGCACCAGTTCATGTCCGAGAAGATGATCAGTCTCACTAAGCGAGACCATCATCGGCATCACCAATCTTCGCTTCAAGATTTCCGTGAAACCCTGTGTCCCTTCATCGATGAATTGACCGGAAGTATTGGTCTGCTCGAAATCTGAGTGGTCTGCGTAAAGAACAATAGGCTGTCGCTGACGGAATTCATGGTCAAAAACGCGGGACAGGCGAGCATACCAGCGCTCAGCTTGACGTCCCAGGCTCCGAGCGGCTTCAGCCTCTACTTCGTAGTAGTAGACATCGAAATGCTCGGTCTTCAACACCTCCCAATCGAAGGATTGATAGACCACTTTATTACGCCCAAAATATTGGCCTGCTTGTGCGTCAAGCGACTCGACCACCGGCCCTGTCGAGGCACCCAAAATGCCAAGCAAACCAGCTATCAGGCTTCTCCGAAACATCCAAACCTCCAAATAGTGCAATGCGTTGACACAATCTCTCCTATAAGAGGACTTGGGCGCCAGATGGCTTCTGACCCAAATCCGTCCAGTCAACGCTTCAGGTCTGTACTTTGCAACGTAAGATGTCTTTTATTTCCACTTCACTTCATGACTATATGATAATGACGACCCCATGGCGCTTACGTCACTCGGAGCATCGACGTACGAAACCGTCTAGAGTGTCAGCTGCGCGACGGGCCTCTTCGGGCTCACGGT
This sequence comes from uncultured Gemmatimonadota bacterium, assembly GCA_913043255.1. Classification (GTDB taxonomy): domain Bacteria; phylum Gemmatimonadota; class Gemmatimonadetes; order Palauibacterales; family Palauibacteraceae; genus Palauibacter. Next base: position 27,104 of record CAJWLK010000011.1, on the reverse strand, counting down.
AGGGGCCCGCAACCACACGGTACCACCCATCATTGTGTTCCACACGCGAGGCAAACCCTGCTCGCTCAGTTTCAACCCTCCTCGATTCTGCCGCATCGGGGTCGCGAAATGAGGCTACCTGCACAACCACACACCCACCACGAACTGATACTAGATCACCCCCCGGCTTCAGAATTGTGATTAACACCCGCGCAGTCCCGGGTCCAATCATGCCCAGTGCCCTCGCACCGGCTCGCGAGACATCAAGAATTCGGTTCTTCACAAATGGACCGCGATCATTTACCACAAGTTCAATGGATCGGTTGTTATCGCGATTATCGACACGGATACGGGTGCCAAACGGCAAGGCTTGGTGGGCAGCCGTCATTAAATCCATATCATAAACTTCACCCGATGCGGTTAGCCGGCCGTGGAAAGGGTCACCGTACCAAGAGGCCACCCCTGTCTGGGTCCAACCAATTGGGTAAGAGTCTGTGCTGGGGGAACCGGCTGGCACTACGGAAGCCGTACGGGCCGAACAACCAGCGAATGTGAGACAGAGGACAATGATGAGAATGCGGTCGAGAACGGGTAATAGGTTTCCATTGCAACCCCAGGATTTCGAAGCAAAATAGCAGTTCGATCCCTGAAAAACGTTGCTAATCTCATGACACAGTTTAGACAGAAAAATGGTCACACGTCCAACCACTCACTCATAAGACACCTTCCTCCCAAGGGCCCCATATACCCAAGGTGTAACTGAGGTTTCCGGGATCATCCAAATCCAGATCCCCCTGAATATTCACAAACAGTGTCTGACCATCAGGGCTGAAACATGCACCGGCGAATTCCCTGTTATTGAGCACATTCTGAGCGAACGGGAAGATTTCTCCATCCGGAGTTAGGCCGCGCATGTATGTCACACCTGAGTTGTCCTCGCAGATCAAGATTCCACCACGCGGGCTCACGGTGATATTGTCCGGCCGGTTGAGTACATCTACAGAAGGGGATTCAAACACAAGCACGAGCGCTTCCGACTCGGGCACGTAGCGCCATACTTGACCCAACTCGGCGTCGCCCCCGGTCGAATCATGGAAGTAGACGCTATCGTCATCAAACCAACATCCTTCGAGTCGAGAGAATCGCGCAGCGCCGTTAGTATATCCCTGAAAGAAGACGGCGGAAGGTTCGTGATCGGCCTCGACCGGGTCGGGATCACGTATAGGAAGCCATTCGACATCGAGCCACTCACCCACCCGTTGATTGGACCGCATATCTACCTGTGGGCGTCCTTTTACAGCCATCATCTCCAAAAGCCCACCTTCCGAAAGAACACCAGGGGTTTCTGGTTGAAAACGGTAAAAACCAGAGCGGCGGTGACGATCAAAATCTTCCGTTTCATAGACAAATCCGGTGCGCGAATCTACCGCTATAGCCTCGTGCGCGAAGCGGCCCATGGCTCGAAGGGGAACAGCTTTTTCTGGAGCATCCGCATCGACACGAACTTCGAATATGTATCCATGCGGAACGGTCCAACCCCGCGGTGTTCCCTGCGCAGACTCCTCACAACTGAGCCAGCTGCCCCAGGGAGTAGGACCACCTGCGCAATTGATAAACGTACCACCGAGGCTGACAAAATCTCGTTCGAGCGTTGGGCAGCCATCAGAGCCAATTCTCACGTCGAGGGTAGTCGTGCCCCCACCGGCGAGAGGGTCGTACGCCAGGTCAGGACTCACTAGGGGTGGAGTTCGACCTGGCAAGTTAGAATCCTCGTGATTTCTCACCAATCGAATCACGCGATCTGTTCGCGGAAAGACCGCCATACCATCATGTGCACGAGGTGTCAGGGCCCCGTCTGACATCAATTGCCCTTCTACACTCAAAACCGTGTAGCGAAACCCCGCAGGCAGGGCAATCTCGGGACCGACCTCGACGAGCGGACCATACCCAGCGACACTCCTACTCTGTCTATTCGTCCAAGAAGGCTGCCCACACGCCAGGAGTCCCGAAAGGGACGGGGCCAAAACTGTTGCCCCGGCATAAAACCCCGCCTTACGAACGAATCCACGCCTTCCCACACCAACAGACGCGTTGTCGACCTGCGCAGGAGTGCTGGCCGGTCTAGGATCATCTTCATGAAGAGTCATTGATGATGCCTTGAAATCGAAGGCTGGAAACCAGCCGCGTTAGAGTGCAGCCGCGTCAGCGACTTTTTCATATATTGTATAATAGTTTGAAAGTGGCACAGGCAAAAAAGACACGCCTGACCGCGTCTGCGATTCCAATCCGAGAGGTACGCATGCTGTATTCAAATGTGCGATTCATTTTAACAGCGGTCTTTTTGGGGACTCCATCCTTAGCTGTAGCTCAAGATTTTACGGACTTCTGTCCTGATGGCAACGAGGAGACTGACGCCGCTGTGGTTGGCTATGTTACCGATCCAGATCTTAACACAGGGGTGCCAGGTGTTTCTGTTGCAGCAAGTTGGGTTCAAGACGGAGCACGGCGCCGCATCGTAGCGGATGCCAACCTAGAAGGACTCTTCATTCTCTGCGGGCTTCCACAAGAGAGTGAAGTTTCACTGCGCGCCTCCTTCGGTGACCGACGAGGGTCAGCTGTGCCATACACGACTTCCGCAATCCTAGCTCAGCAAGACCTTAACTTATCTCTCACTGCGGACAACGAAGAAGAAGAATTTGATAAAGAAGTCGGATCGCTCGCAGGAGGTGGGTCGGGACGTGCGTTTAGCGCTGATGTCATTCGGGCAGAAGATCTCGTCTACCTTCCTGAAATGAGCGTATACCAGCTCTTGCGGCAGCATCAACGAATTCGCTTCGACCGGTTCACCGGGATGGGTGAAGTCATCTTGTTCGACCACGTGGTCTCTACAAGCCTTAATAACGGCCGCTTCACCACGGTCCAGGTCCTAGTCAATGAACGACCGCAAGGCGATGGCGTCTCGGTTGTTCGAGGGCTGTCGATCGACGAGGTCCAAAGAATTGACATCTTGTCTCGCTCCGAGGCGAGCGCACGGTATGGGGGTGATGGCTGGATTGGTGCAATCGTGATTACTACAAAAGACCGCTAAACCACCGTCACCCCGGCGACTCCGGACCGAGATCTAACGTTTCTTATTCCCCTGGCATCGGGGTCGCCACCAGGACCGCCGTTACAAAAAGAATTGCCAACCCTCCAACCAGTTCAATAGCCACGGTCAAAGGCAGTCGACCGGATCCATGCGATGCTTGCACGCGGTCCTGTGCTCGCTTCCAATGAAACGCACCGAAACCGAGCACAATGAGTAACACCGCTAATTTTAGACTCAAACGCTGACCGTAAGGTGAAGTCCACATCGACGATATTTGATCCACATGGACCCATGAGGCGAGAAGCCCCGTAACACCAATAGCGGCGGCAGAAGCCAAAGCCAGTGGCGAGAAAGACGCGATCCACCCGATGAGGTCAGCTTTCGGAACGTGGCCGCCGCGCCCTTTGGCAACCACAACTGTGCCCGTTATTACAAACAGTGTTCCAAGCCACACGCCCGCAGCCATCACATGTACAAAATCTCCAATCACGAGAGCAACCGTCCAGCGCTCTGACCCATAAGCGTGGCCGGAAAAAGCAGGAGTGAGCGCAAGCACAAACACGGCCAATCCTGCTAGAATCCAGAGTGTGGATGAAAATTTTTTGCTACGATTTCCTGCCGCGATGAAGGCGAACAAGGCAATGATGCCGAAAACAGCTTGCCAGGCCCATGCTTGTCCCCACGTGGTGCTCCCTACCAATAGCGAAAGCTCACTTGTCAATGACGCGTAGGGGTCGCGAAATACCGCGAACTGGGCCGCGAGTCGTCCCAATGATCCTATAAGTAACAGGCAGATCGCAAAGACTCCAAAGTGGGCGGCACCTACCACGACATCGTAGGAATCCGGATCATCGGGCGACCGGGTACTCAGCGGGTGTTTTGGGAGGATAAGGCCACGAAATACAAGTGATCCTACAGCGGTCAGGATACCAGAAAAAAGCAACCATCTCGAGAGGATACCAAGCACATACCACATGGCGACAGTCCTCAGCTACAGGAGAGAGACGACCGCGTCAAGCTCATCTTTCAACTCGAAACTCAAACTGAAAGTCGCCGCGTACGACGTGACCATCCCGCGCCATAGCCCGCCATAAAACCTCATAGGTTCCGTACTCAAGACGCATCGGAATTGAGGCGACAACGATCTTGTCGTCTTCTGCCGTAGCTATTGTTTTTCCGATATCGAGTGGGTCGGCGTCCATGGGGCGAAGACGGAGGGACGTCCCGTTCATCTGCGGGGCTTCAGTAAATCGGAGTCGCACTTCCTCGGGCGACTCCGCCAGTTCCTCATCTGCTTTCGGCCATGATTCGGCCAAGGAAAGATGTGGCGCGTTCGCCGTCGCACGACCTGGAGCCAGGATCCCAAAGAGTAGCGACACTCCCAACACAACAATGAGTCCCGTGAGAACAGGTTTTAATGACATAAGTTTGCCAGCTTTGATTTTCGGCTGCTCATGACCATTCGAACTCCGACTCTAATCTAGCTAACTGCACGCGGGCAAGTGACCTCAAGCAGCGGAGGAAACACTAGCCTCAACAACACACTTCGGAACACGTTAGTCATGGTACCAGTCGAACCAGTTCGGCGTATGTGGTGTTTGCTATCTCATCCAAAGCCGCGGCCCGCTCCTCGATGCCAAGGATAAGTCGATCGAGTAACTGTTGTTGCCCTTCGGTTGGCGGCGCATCTGCCATCGAAGCAAATGACATAAGCCGAGCTAGTTTACTATCGATGGCAGTTGGTTGGGCGATCAAATCCTGGCCGGCCCGCGCTCGGTACTGCACCAAACGCTCCTCGACTCTATACAGATCAGTGTTAAGTTTAGTGAGTGACTCTTGCAGTTCCTCGCCACCCCCACCCTGTTCAACCGCGCGCTCAGCTTCGGACCGCATGCGACGAATCTGACTTACAAGATCCATAGTCTCAGTAAGACGATCCCGCACGGCGACAAGAAAATCGAACTGCTCTCGCAGTTGTTCGTCAGTATATTTGACGCGCGGATCCCGTACTACAGTGAACGGCTGGGACCATGTGCGTCCATCCACTGCGAGTTGGACCGTGTAACTTCCCGGCGGAACACGAGGACCATCCGATCGCCCCTGGAACACTGCGTTTTCAAGTACCCTAGCCGGCGCTACACGGAGATCCCAAACGAAGGTGTTCGCACCCAGTTGGATCGATGGGCGATCTTGTGCTCCAACACCTCCGAGGACTCCACTACTTGGACCCATCCATGGGCATCCCCCACTTGGAGATGGTCTTTCAGAAGCACTGATGAACTCCCGAATGATACGCCCCTCCTCAAGGATTCTAAGTGTCAAATCCCCTTGGGGTTTGTGTGCCAAATAATATGGAATCACAACCCCGTCAGGCGGATTGGCGCCCGCCGGATCTCCTGCCCCAGGGCGACCCATAGCAGAGAACAATGCAGCCGGTGATGCCCCCGGGTTGAACCGTGTCGTCGATCGAGGGTTGAAAAGATGGTGGTCTGTGATCTCAACAGACGATAGTTGTTGAAGAAGTGCGGCATTGTCGAGTATCCAAAAAGATCTGCCATGTGTAGCCGCTATCAAGTCTCCATGACTCACTACTAGGTCATGGATCGGAACAACGGGCAGATTCAGGGCGAGTGATTGCCAACTGTCACCCTCATCAAACGACACGTATACACTGCGCTCGGTTCCCGCGTAGAGAAGCCCCGCCCTGTCTGGATCCTCTCGAATCACGCGGGTGAAATCGTCCGTCGGGATCCCATTTGTGATCTTCGTCCACGTACGACCAAAGTCCTTTGTCCGGTATAAGTACGGTCGGTGGTCGGAAAGTTTATATCGGGTTGCAGCCACATAGGCAGTCCCTGGATCGTGCTGCGATGCTTCAATAATCGATATCATCGCGAACTCAGGAAGGTCTGGTATTGTTACATTTTCCCAACTGCGCCCAGCATCCATTGATACGTGGATATATCCATCATCGGAGCCCGCCCAAAGGAGGCCAGAGCTAATGGGGGATTCTGCAAAGGCGAAAATGGTGGCATACCATTCTGGGCCGTATGCCTCACGCGTGATGGGTCCCCAATAGACACCTGTGTTCTCTTGTCCATATTCCGGGGTTGATTCAAGGGTCGATGGATCCGCACGTGTTAGATCAGGGCTAATCACCTGCCAACTCTGCCCTTCGTCCTGCGATCGATGGACAAATTGCGATGTAACGTAGAGGGCGTCCGGGTCGTGTGGCGACGTCATCACCGGGTACGTCCACCAGAATCGGTAGTTGATGTCTGCAGACCCCCACCCGTAGTGCGTCTCCGGATTGGGGGAAATGTCGCGCACTTGCTTGCTACGGTGGTCGTAGCGGTAGACCCAATGGTGGTCGCCGGCGTATACGATGTTCGGGTCCTCAGTATTAATCGCGATGTACCCGTCTTCACCACCTCCTACCGTATACCAGTCCTCGATCGATATCCGACCAAGATCTGATCGGCTAGGCACTGAGATCGTCGTATTGTCCTGTTGTGATGCATACAGGCGATAGGGTTCCTGGTTGTCGGTGGTAACGTGATACATTTGAGCTGTCGATTGGTTAAGTAGAGACGACCAAGAGAGTCCTCCGTCGAAGCTTACACTTGCCCCACCATCACTACCGTTGATCATGCGCATGGGGTCTTCAGGATCAATCCACAGATCGTGGTGGTCCGGGTGCGGCGTAAAAACCTGTGAGAACGTCTCTCCACCATCGGTTGACTTCCACAGAAAGACATTGAGAACAAAAACGGTATTCTCATCGCTAGGGTCAGCCACGATATGGTGGTAGTACCAAGGTCGCTGAAGAAGGTTTGCGTCGTCATTCACACGCACCCATGTGTCGCCACCATCATCCGATCGGAATATTCCCTTTTCGCCGAGAGTCGCATCGACGATCGCCCATACCCGGTTCGACTGAACGGGGGAAACTGTAACGCCAATGCGCCCTTTGAGTCCTGCCGGCATACCGGGATTGTCTGTGAGTTCGGTCCAGGTGTCACCCCCATCGATACTTTTAAATAGGCTCGTACCGGGTCCAGCACTCCGAAATCCCCAAGGAAAGCGACGCAATTCCAACATAGAAGCATAGATTATGTCAGGATTCTTCGGGTCAAGAACAAGATCGATCGCACCTGTATTTTCATCTCGATACAAAACCTTATCCCATGTAGCGCCACCGTCACGGGTTCGGTAAACGCCGCGAGCTTCACTGGGACCCCACGCATCGCCTAGCGCAGCAACCCATGCGATGTCGGGGTCAAGTGGGTGCACTCTTATCCGTCCAATTTGTCTTGTAGACTCAAGCCCCAGGTGTCGCCACGTCACACCACCATCATCCGTGCGGTATACCCCGTCACCGTGCGATGCATTACCACGGATGCACGCTTCTCCCATACCTACGTAAACGACATCCGGCCGAGAACGAGCGACCTCAACGGCCCCCACTGAACCAGTTCGAAAGAACCCATCTGATACGTTCTTCCAGTTGGCGCCCGCATCTTCTGTCTTCCAAACGCCCCCACCAGCACTGCCCTGATAGAACACAAGTTTGTCAACAGAGTGACCCGCGACCCCGAGAACTCGCCCACCGCGTGTAGGGCCAACCGATCGCCACGTCAGGTGGCTGAGGAGGTGTTCGTCGACACCCTGGGCCTCAATATCTGCCAATGGAAAAGCCATGATCAGGAGTGTAAGCGCGATCACAAACGAGCAATTAGTACGTTGAATCATCAGCCCATGGTCCATTTGTAGAGGTCTTAACTATGTGATGGAGTTAGTCTTGGGCCGAATTTCGTCCCAAAGATTTAGTCTCCTAAAAACAATCCTTCTGATAAATGTGTCGGTGCATGCCAACGGGGAAAAGTGGTTATCCAGAGTGTGACGGTTTGTAGGTTTGTCTCGTCTATGTAGTTAGGGCATGCACTTTTCTGAATCTGAGAAGGGAATTTGGGTCCCGGACCACAGACCTCTTTTGGCTAAGGCGAATACCATTGATTGATGATTTAGAAGGCGCTTCGCGAATCCGACACCTACAGAAGTTAGACTCCGGGGCGACGCGGACGCGATTAGCAATCTGCTTCGCAATTTCGTCACTTCTTCACGCCGGGATCCTTGTATGGGGGCAAGTCGGAATTTTAGAGCCGCCACCTGCAGAAACAGTCGCTATGCAATCAATTCCTGTCGCAGACAAAGAAAGCTCGGCCAAACGGTTGATTCAGGTTATTCAAATTCAACCACCGACATTGGTCCGTTCGAGCGGATCAGAAGGTGGCCGAGTGGCAGACACTAATAGAGAAGAGAGACCCACCGTACCGCCGCTCGCTTCGGCACCTGCCTTACCCACGACCGGGCTAGAATTGGCCTTTCTAGAAGAAGCTCCCCTAGCCTTACCCGGTTTCACCCTTGTCAACCACGGTGAAAAACGACCGAACCGTGGAATCATCCTTCGAACGGGTAGCGCCGCGGGATCAACTACGAGTTTCGATGGGCAAGGAAACACGGGTCGATTTGGAACTGGACGGGGCGGGAGGGGAGGATCCTCCATCGGCCGAGGTCGAGGGGGCGACTGCATATCAATCGGACTGATAGACCCTGCAGGCCGGATATCTGGCCTACAGGGACGAGGAGCCTCTTTCCCGACAGGCCGCATCGGAAGCTTCGGCGGCAACCGTGGATTTCGGCCTTAGTTTACTCCCAAAACATTTGATTAGATGAGCCGGCGTCGGACCTCATCCAAATTAATCCGTACCGGGCCCTTCACCCACAAAAAATTCCGTCTTGTCAGAATGGCTACTGCGAGCCACTCGGCCATGGAGCCCCTTGGTTCTTTTCCGTAACTGGCCCCATCCCCATGTACGTAAACTTCTGAACTCGCTTCCCCTCGTACGTCTCTGTAGTGAAGATGTTACCCTCAGAGTCGGTCGCAATGCTGTGAACTGCGAAGAAAAGACCCGGCTGTCGTCCACCATCCCCGAAGCTCGTGACAATCTCGAGTGATGCCCGCTCCATGATATAGACCTTCATATTCTTACCATCGGCCAGATACATAAACTTCTGCTCGGGGTCGCGTGAAAAAGCGATATCCCATGTCGATCCATCGCCAAGCGTGCGGGGGGCAATGCGAACCTCGTTCACAAATGTTCCGTCCGTCTTGAATACTTGAACTCGGTCGTTAGGACGATCGCAAACGTAGACCAATCCATCGAACGTTGGTTCCGCGCAGTGGACAGGAGTCCGGAACTGTTGAATCAACGGAGCATCCGGATCGTATGGACCCATGTTCGTGTCGTCTGGCGTATTCCCGTAGGCCCCCCAGTACCGTTTGAATTCTCCAGTTGACGCGTCGAGTACGGCCACTCGCTTATTCCCATATCCGTCAGCCAGATATGCTTCGTTCGCTGCTGCATCAAAAGAAATCTTGGCTACCCGTCCAAAGTGTGTCGTACTATTGCTATCGATTTCCTTTCCTACTTCACCATATTGTGCCAGGAACTGCCCATCTCGCGTGAACTTGAGGATGTGAGAGTCCGCGCCGTTTCCCCCGATCCAAACGTTATCCATGTGATCAATGGTGATCCCATGGTTGGACGAAGGCCAATCATATCCGTCACCTGGCCCACCCCAGGAATCAGCAAGGTTCCCCTCGGGGTCGAACACAAGAACTGGTGGAGCCGCAACACAGCACTCTCCTGTCGGAGGATCTTGTTGCGCACCCAACTCCGTCCGCTCATTGCCGTTACCGCGATGGATGATATACACGTAATCGCGCGAGTCGACGCCGACACCAATCGTGGACCCTAGGATCCAGTGGTTTGGAAGCGGCTTGGGCCACAGCGGGTCCACCTCAAACATAGGGGCTTCAACCCGAGTCTCGGAGACCTCCGCTACTCCGTTTAGGGCTGATTGGCCCCACCCAAGAGCAACAACAAGTCCAACCAAGACGGCCACGGTGCTTAGGGTGCGTTTACTCATAATTCTTGCATCTCCTTCCAAAACTCGAAGTGTTTCCTAACCTCCACGCTACATACCCAGTCCGGGTTCGTCCAGACACCCGAAACGAGGCCAATATAGCGCACACGGCCTTTAATCGTTCTCATCAGCACCGTAAGAAAATAGACTGCATGGGAAAATACGAGAAGTGCGAGACTAATGGAGCGTAAGGGACTCGTGGGCAAAAACCAAAGAAATCAAGCTGTTATAAAGGGAGCTGTGCCTATAAGTATCGCGGGCATACTGTTCATTTCTTCCTCAGCTTTAGCCACAACATTCGACTCGCCCAGGTCAGAGAAGTATGAGACAGGGGCGAGAAACGTTCTCCACGAAATCCCATCAGATGTAACCATCCAGACATTTGTGAAGCCCGAAGGGGGGCGACTTCGCTTTCTAGTCAGAGTCCCTCTTGAGGCTATGCGCGATATAGAGTTTCCCCAGCATGGGCCAGGATATCTGGATCTGACAGCTGTGGATTCTTACCTGCGTGATGCTACCCAGCTTTGGATCGCCGACTACGTCGCCTTCTTCGAAGAAGATCGTCGCCTAACAAAGCCAAAAATCATCAAAACGCGCATCTCATTACCATCCGACAAGTCTTTTGCGACATACGAAGCGGCCTTAGCTCACATTCTAGGCCCAACCTTAGGGCCAGATGTCGAAATACCATGGCAGCAAGCGATCCTCGACGTGCTGCTCGAATACGACATCAAATCGGACCAATCTCGCTTCTCAATCAATCCGGGGTTTGCTCACCTTGGGTTGAGAACTGTGACGGTTCTCCGGCTCTTGCCGCCTGGACGATCTGAACGGGCGTTCCAATACACGGGTGATCCGGGACTCGTCAGGCTTGATCCTAGATGGCACCAAGCTACGCTTGCGTTTATTCGGCTCGGTTTCACCCATATCCTAGATGGGCTCGATCACCTTCTTTTTCTTTTCTGCCTAGTCATCCCCTTCCGGCGACTTCGCGGTCTCATTCCAGTCATCACGTCATTCACTGTTGCTCATTCGATCACGTTAATCGCCTCTGCATTTGGGATCGCTCCCAGAGCGCTCTGGTTCCCTCCCCTGATCGAGACATTGATCGCGCTTTCAATCGTGTACATGGCACTGGAAAACATCGTAGGCGCGCGACCTCGGAAGCGCTGGCTTCTTGCATTCGGATTCGGCCTCGTCCATGGGTTTGGTTTCTCGTTTGCGCTAAGCGAGTCACTTCAGTTCGCTGGCTCGCACCTCCTGACTTCTCTGTTTTCTTTCAATATCGGCGTGGAGTTGGGACAAATTTTTGTGGTCATGATCACTGTGCCTGTGGTGGAGTTCATCTTCCGTAAAGTGGTCGCTGAGCGGATCGGAACGATCCTACTATCGGCTCTAATCGCTCATACTGGATGGCATTGGATGACTGACCGAGGGTCACAGTTACTGCAATACGAATTCCATTGGCCTGCCGTCGATCTAGCACTACTCGCGAACCTAATGCGGTGGCTAATGCTGGCCGTGATTATCGGAGGCAGCGCATGGCTCCTCAGTCATCCTTTCAGACGAATGTTGCATGCCGAGAACAAAGAGAAGTCTGTAACAAAGAGTGTCGATCGAACTTGATCAATTCTGGGCAAGACCTCTGTCGCAGAATGGATCCGGCTCGCTAACTTTCCCTATAGATTCATTTGAACCAGGGGTGGGGTTGGACAGTATTAATACTGACGTATGCTAAGAAACCAGGACAGGAGTAATACATGATTCGGGCAATCTCGCTTTCTATGATCCTGCTAGTTTTCCTCACCCAAGGGGTATCGGGGCAGAACGAGAACATGAGCTTCTTCATAACAAGTGCTAACCCAGGAAGTGGTGCGGATCTTGGAGGCCTCGCAGGCGCCGACGCCTATTGTGAAACGCTCGCCGACGCTGCAGGGGTTGGCGATTTGACATGGCGCGCATATTTGAGCACGACGGGCCCTGGGAGCGTCAACGCTCGCGATCGAATCGGCAATGGACCATGGCACAATTTTGAGGGGACATTGGTAGCAAGAGACGTAGAGCACCTCCATAGCAACGGCCCAAACCTCACCAAGGGTACCATACTTACCGAGATGGGTGACGAGGTGAATGGCCGTGGCGATCAACCCAACATGCATGACATCCTCACCGGAGCACTGATGAATGGTAACGCGTCGAGTTCGAGTGATGACACGACATGCAACAATTGGACATCCAGCGATGAGGGGAGCGCACTCGTTGGACACCATGACCGACAAGGAGGCGGGCAGAACCCAAGCTCATTCAATTCTGCCCATGGTTCGCGAGGGTGCAGCTTAGAAGCTTTGAGAGGGACCGGAGGAGATGGACGATTCTACTGTTTTGCGACAGATGGACCGGGTGGCCTTGTCCAACTCCGAGCGGCGAAGGAATACGTATCACCTTGACCGAACGCTAGTAACGACACCGCTACCAGCTGGCCTAAAACGGCCCCATCCTAGTTGGCTGGGGGCGTTTTCTATACTTCAGAAGCGGTGCCCAACGAGCGAATGTCAGTCTGAATTCATTAAAACACCGTACACCTATGCCCCACCGGAGGGAGAGTTGTGATGATCAATACACGTCCATTTCGTCTTGACGTTTTCGCATGGGCCACCTTGCTCTTTGCAGGCCCCAATATCATAGAGGCACAAAATTACGCCCCGAACCCATATACGATTGTCGATGGATGGGCGAAGATGGAGACTGGCCGTGCGTGGGGAGCCACTAGCGCCGTCTACCCTGACATTGATGGTCGGCACATCTGGGTCGGAGAACGGTGTGAGGCAAACAGCTGTGTTGGCCGCGATGACCTAGACTCCGTCCTCCTATTCGATCCTGACGGCAACCTGGTACGGAGCTTTGGGGCGGGAATGATCGTGTGGCCTCACGGCATTCATGTCGATTTCGATGGCAACGTGTGGATTACCGATGCGAGGGGAGAGGGTGACAAGGGACACCAGGTTCACAAGTTCAGTCCCGAAGGTGAACTACTTATGAGCCTCGGAACAGCTGGCGTAGCGGGTGACGGATCAAACGAATTCAACGGCCCTTCGGACGTCCTCGTGGCACCGAATGGTGACATCTTTGTCGTCGATGGGCACGGATCCGGTGGCAACAATCGCGTGGTAAAGTTCCATAGCGATGGAACCTTCATGAAGACATGGGGCCAAACTGGTGCAGAAGATGGAGAGTTTCGTGACCCTCACGCGCTCGCCATGGACTCTCAGGGAAGATTGTTTGTGGGCGATCGTGGTAACTCCCGCCTCCAAATTTTCACTCAAGACGGTGAGCACATCGCTACTTGGACACAGTTTGGACGACCTAGTGGTCTTTTCATAGACGTCAATGACATCCTCTATTCGGCCGATTCTGAATCCAACGCTACCTGGGGGAGAAATCCTGGTTGGAAACGAGGAATCCGAGTCGGAAGCGCTATTGATGGATTTATAACTGCCTTCATCCCAGACCCCGAACCAGATCCAGATAACGCTGGTACAACTGCAGCCGAAGGCGTGGCTGTCGACGCACAAGGGAACGTATACGGAGCTGAGGTAGGTCCACGCCAACTACGTAAATACGTCCGACGATAGACTTCTCAACTCGGCCGTCCGCGCATCGTGTGAACCTGAGACCGCGAAGGTCAAGGCGAGCTGCCGTCGGATTAGTTGCACACCAAGCCCTATGACACAATCGATCATGCGCGATGTTATCGTGATCGGCGGAGGACCCGGTGGAGCTGCCGTCGCGACCTTGCTCACATCGCAAGGTCACGACGTGGCACTCCTAACACGCCCGACTCCAACGGTGGCGTGGCTCGCTGAATCGATTCCCGCGTCGGCCCGTAAACTCCTGATACAGGTGGGAGCGCTAGAGGCCGTGGAAGCGGCGCGATTCATCCCTAACGAGGGGAATATGGTCTGGTGGGCGGGAGGTCCGGAACGATTGGAACAATTTCCGCGAGGTCAAAGTGGTTTTCATGTGGACCGTGGTGGACTTGAGGGCGCTCTCCTAGACCTAGCTAATAAAGTTGGAACATTCGTTTGTTCCGACGCACCGGTTCGGAGTGTCAGGAAAGAACCCGAGGGGTGGCACGTGGAGGCCGGCACATCAACTCATCGTGCACGGTGGGTACTGGACGCATCCGGTCGGAGTGGGGTAGTCGCCCGTCACGATATGCGGATCCGCGAACGTGACACAACTACGCTTGCCCTCGTAGGACAATGGGAAGATACGGCTCCGGATGCCAAAGACCACTCACTGACTCTCGTGGAAAGCTATAAAGACGGTTGGGCCTGGTCTGTTCCCACTTCTGAGACTACTCGATGCGTAACAGTCATGGTTGACCCGCGCCGGACTGAGATACGTCGAGAGCTAGGGCTTGACGGGATGTTACGGTCTGAACTCGCAAAGGCCCATCAACTTTCTGACCGACTAAGTAGAGGTCAGGTGATTGGGGCAACGCGCGCGTGTGCAGCATCGGTATACGGAGCGAGCAAGTTCGGGCAACCTGGCTTACTACTTGTAGGCGATGCAGGATCTGCCATCGATCCTCTCTCGTCGTACGGCGTAAAAAAAGCGCTATCGTCAGCGTGGTTAGCCGCTGTGGTTGTGCATACGGCACTCAGTGATGAAACGATGGCAAGCACGGCAATCGATTTCTTCGATGCGCGCGAGAAAGAAGTGTACGAAACATACCGTGCGCGCTCAGTTCCGTTTCTGGAACAGGCCCTGGACGCTCACGGACACGCATTCTGGGAAGCGCGTGCCATAGCAGCACGAGCGGCAAGCGGAACTGAATCCAAACACGTGCACGATGAGACTGTCGACGACCCCTATGATCGTGCAAACGCCGAGCGAGAGGCAGAGAAGTTCGTGGGAGATCCAGTGGTCCGCACCGTTTACGAGGAAATTCGCACGCGGCCTAATATCGCCTTGCAGCCGGGTCCAACTCTCGGGATCACAACCAAACCTGCTGTAGTTGGCAACCAGATCGCCCTGGAACCACACCTCACGTCAAAGACATTACCTCAGGGCACCCGTTTCATACGTAACGTAGATTTGCGCCGTCTCGTCGAATTAGGACCCCACCAAACCCAGGTGCCGGACTTCTTCTCTGCATATAATGCAGCAGGTACTCCTGTAGATCTGGCCGACTTTTTGGCTGCACTTGCAGCAACTGTCGGGGCCGGATTTCTCAAGCTAGATGAGCTGCCAAATGAAAACTGATGTCTCCAAAGACTGGCGCTCAAGCGAACGCGTTCGCACCATAAGTCGATCAAGAATGGAGGATCGATGACACAACGTGTCCACTTTGCTAGCCTAGCCATCGTTTCGGCCCTTGGCATCACTGTGCTCGCGGCTTCACGACTGGAACCACCCGTTCCAGGCATGACCTTAGCGAATGAACACGGCACTTCATCCTTTGGAGTGGGGGATGAAGGGTATCCGATCGACAATGAGACGGTCATCGCCCAGTGCGAACGGTGTCATGAACAAGACGAACAGGGGCGAATGAGCCGCATATCCTTTGAGCGGAAGACACCCGAAGGTTGGCAAACCTCGATCCGACGTATGGTCGCTCTCAATAACGTGCGGCTAGAGCCCGCAGAAGCCCGCGAAGTCGTTCGCTATCTATCCAACCGACAAGGGTTGGCACCTGAAGAGCTAGAACCTGGGCGATTCGAAGTCGAACGTCGCTTAATTGATTATGACTATCAGGGTGATGACAACGTCGAATTTACATGCATACAGTGCCATAGTATGGGGCGTGTGATCACCCAGCGGAGGACTCAAGAAGAATGGGCACTCCTGCTCGCCACCCACCGTGGCTTGTATCCACTGGCCGACCGGCAAGGTTTTCGTTACGGCGGATTTGCTGGTGAGCAAGGTGATGACGATGACAATCGACAGCCTATGGATATTGCTATCGATCACCTATCAGAGGCGTTCCCACTCGAAACTCCGGAATGGTCTGCTTGGTCAGCATCGATGCGGCCGCCACGTCTCGCTGGCACGTGGGCCTTAGCAGGCTTCGAAACAGGGAAAGGACGTGTATTCGGTACAATCGAGATTGTAGCGGGCAACACTCCAGATGAGTTTACTACCTCAGCCGAATATACATATGCAGAATCCGGCGAGTCTATTCGTAGTACAGGACAAGCAGTCACCTACACGGGTTATCAATGGAGAGGTCGATCGAATCGCGGTGACGATGGCGAACTCCGAGAGGTAATGATGGTCGACCGTGAGTGGCAGGGCATGGACGGGCGCTGGTTCACAGGAGCGTACGACGAGTTTGGTATCGATGTGGAACTGATGCGTACGAGAGGCGAAGCAGTCTTGACAGGAGTCCACCCACGTGCTTTACGGGCAGGGGCCGGAGCAACGGAGGTCCGGCTCTATGGCGCAAACCTTCCGACCGACGCGAGTCCGACCGACTTCGATTTCGGACTAGGCGTTAAGGTGGAGTCAGTGACTGATGTGAGCCCTAGCGTGCTCACACTTCGCGCATACGTAGAAGAGACTGCCATGATCGGTGGACGTGACCTTTTCCTCGCAGGTGCAAACCTAACCGACGCAGTGCGAATTCACGACGGTGTCGACCGTATTGAGGTCTCACCTGACTGGGGCATGGCCCGTGTGGGGGGAGCGACGAATTTTCCTAAAGGCTATCAGGCTTTTGACGCGATCGGATGGGACAACGGACCAGACGGGCAAGCGAATACCGTGGATGACCTTAACCTCGGACGCATCACCGCCACTTGGAGTATGGAAGAGTATACGGCGACGTTCGACGATGATGACATTGCCTATGTCGGCGAATTGGGACCCGATGGGATCTTCACACCGGCTGAAGACGGTCCTAACTTGAATCGAAAGGGGAGCCGAAATAACGTGGGCGATGTCTGGGTTGTGGCCACGCACGCAGGACCGGAAGCTAAGGCCAATAACCCACTTCGAGCGCGCGCGCATCTCATTGTAACTGTTCCGCTATATCTTAAGTTTGATCCATGGCAAAGCGGATTCATGCCCGGGAGACTAGTACCGTGACTCAACTCGCACTTCGTGAATTCCACGTCTTTGATGCGGCAGGCGGGCGTTTTCTGTACCTGGTCCCATCAGCGGGGATCTTCCAGATCGACGAACCTTCGAGTGCGATCGTGGATTTACTGGACCGCGGACCGTGCGCCCCAGAAAAGATCGTTCACGACCTGTCTGAACAGTATCCCGAGGATCGGTTACGGAACGGCTTACTCGAACTGCAACAGATCCGAGCGATCGGCGAAGCAGGAGCCCCTCAGGAGCAGGTTGTTAACGATCTTCCCCCGGATGGTTTTCCGATAACAACAATGGTCCTCAATGTTACCAACAAGTGTAATCTCGCATGCACATACTGTTACGAGTATGGCGAGGACAAGATCGTCGACACGACATGCAGTGATCAGCCCAAGTTTATGGCCGACGATACGGCACAAGAAGGTGTCGAACTCCTACTTAAGGAATCAGGCCCACTCGAAGTTGCACACCTCACTTTCTTTGGTGGCGAGACTCTCCTGAATTTCCCAGTTCTCCAGGATACGGTTGCCTACGGGCGACAACGCGCTGAAGAGTTGGGAAAGAAGATCGAGTTCAGCCTCACGACAAATGCGACACTGCTGCGGCCAGATATCATCGAATGGCTGGCTGAAAATGAGATTGGGGTTACGGTATCGATTGATGGGCCCAAGGAGATGCAGGACAGAATGCGAGTGTTCCACAGTGGTAAGGGGTCCTACGAGACGGTCCAACCAAAGATCAAAGAACTATTGAAACGGCATAAAACGCGACCTATTGGAGCCCGGGTCACCCTCACGCGAGAAAATCTCGATATCCACAGAATATATGAACATTTAACGGATGAAATGGGGTTTTGGGAGGTCGGTTTCGCACCGGTCACTACAGCTTCTGGACGAGACTACGAGATTGAGAATGAGGGCTACGAGCGCATGCTACGGCAGTTCGATGAATTGGCGCACGACTGGCTGGAGCATGCGGTTCAAAACAAACACCATGGATTCTCGAACGTCAAGGACACGTTAGAGGAAATTCATAAGGGTGTGAGCAAGGCTTATCCGTGTGGCGCTGGGCTTGGGCTCATGGGCGTTTCAACGGGTGGAGATGTAGCACTTTGCCACCGTTTCGCGGCATCAGATGATCACAATTTCGGGACTACCGAAGACGGGATTGATCGTGATCGTCAGCGACAATTCCTTGAAGACCATCACGTAAAGCATAAGACGGACTGTCATACGTGTTGGGCCAGACCGATCTGTGCTGGTGGATGCTACCATGAGGCACATACCCGATTTGGAGAGACGACAGCACCCAACCTACACTTTTGTAACTGGGTGCGAACATGGACACACACGTGCCTAGAAGTGTACGGAGAACTATCGGCGCGGAACCCAGACTATCTTACACGTTTCGACCATTGACGATGGTATCGGCCAAGTCTCGGAAGATTTGCAATAGTGAGGGAGAAAAAACGTGAAGCACTTGAAACCGATTAACCAGAAAGCCGGCCGCATCGAGGCACAAATTGTTCGCGAACAGCTCGATGTGGTGGGACTCGAGAGCGCTCCACCGACAGGGCCACACATTCCCATGGGCTGCTCACTGGTGTTCGCTCCCGGTTGGGAAGTAGACTCTAGTGGCGGTACCGCAGGTCTATGCCAACCAGTGGAGCGTGACCTGTTCGATTGTCACTTGGCCTGCTTCTGGCCGGCTCATGTCCCGGACCAACTCAACCACGCACAGGACTGGACCGGAAGGTGCGCAGCAGCCCAGAAAGACTGGCGAAAAATCGACCTAGTATTCCCGTGATTCGGCACCGCTTCTCCTCAATACTCCTTCTCACAGGCTTCTTTACAATGAGCCTGCCGGTGTCGGTGTCAGCACAAGGAAACGGGGATAACGCCTATTGGTATTGGGGCAACTACGGGAACGAAGTTATCGTTTGGGAAGAAGCTACTGAACAGATCGTGGACCACATTCCAGTTAAGCGCGCGATCAATATGGGTCTCAAGGTTTCAAGGGACGGTTCCCGCCTTTTCGTTTTAGATCCCTCCCGCGAGATAATGGAAATTGTCGACATAGGAACAAAGGAATCAGTCGGCGAGTTCACACTATCTAGAGGGCGTACGAGGACCTGGATCACTTCATTCGAGGTACACCCTAGCTTGGAATGGGCCGCTATCTTAGTAAAGAGTCGGACCAAGCTGGTCGATCGGTACGAAATCTCTGATCCAACCATTTTAAAATACGACCTATCCACCTATTCGGTCACGGATACCATTCCATGGCCAGACGAAAAACAACGCGAATATGCCAATTTCCGGTTCTCTCCGGACGGCGACCTCCTCTATATGTTCACCGATGACTTGATTGCACTTAACTCAGCCGATTTCAGTGAAGTCGATCGCTGGGAAATCTCCGAACCGTTTGAACCAGGGCTAGGTACGATGTCTCTTCCTTTCGGTGAAAGTCCGTATCAGGAGGAAGAAGGCATCTACACAGGACTCTTCCGAATGACGGACCCCGTCCAAAACCGTCGCATTATGGGGATCGCTACGGTTGATATGGCAAAGAAGGAAGTAGATTTCCAACCGATCGGGCCGTCGGAGTCGGTCACCTTCCGCATCTCGCCAGATGGAACTAAGGGATATGGACTAAAATCGCAGATCGGACATTACGAAATGTGGAAGTTCGATCTCACCGGGCCACGTGTTTCGGATCGGATTACGTTTGAAGGACGACCTCGGATGCTCTTGATGCCAAGCGCTGACGGGACACGGCTTTTCATCTATAACGCTGGGGAAACGATCGACGTATACGATGAAGCCACGTTCGAATACCTCCGCACCATCGACTTAGGCGCCGACCTGACGGGAGCAGTGGTAGTCCCCGACCCAGAGTGATTCACGGGTGACTGTCGACCCACACTTTCGACGGGCCCTCGCGTACGTTCGACCCTATACGTGGGCGCTGCTACCTGTGGTCTTGATGTCGCTTGGGGGGACTGGACTTTCACTCGTACTTCCCTACCTATCTAAAGTACTTATTGATGATGGAATTCTCAGTCAGAACTTCCCTGCTCTAGTCCGGACCATCGCCCTGTTCTTGGGCGTCACGATCTTGAGCTTCGGCGTGAATGTAGCCAGTGGGATGAGATACACGCGGGTGTCTGCTGACATTCTCTTCGACATGAGATTAGCTCTGTATCGGCACTTACAACGCTTGTCACCACGATTTTATGCAACGAGGCCACTTGGCGATGTCGTGTCACGCATTAACAACGACATCGGAGAAATTCAGCGTGTAACAGCCGACACGGCACTCGGGTGGTTGGGTAACGTCCTGTTTCTTATTGGAACGGTGACGATGCTGATATGGCTGGATCTCCGGTTATTCTTGGTCGGACTAATCTCGCTTCCCCCAAGCCTTTGGGCTCTCCTGAGATATCGACGACAGCTCGAAACACGCGTTACCCAACTACGTGAGCAAAGCGCAAATATCGGCAGTTTTCTGATTGAAACGCTTCAGGGAATGCGGGTCGTTGTTGCTTCGAATGCTCAAGAACGCGAGACATCACGTTTTCGGGGCCATAACGACCAATTTGTTCAGTCTCTGCTATCGATGCGCTGGTTTACGTACTTGGCCGGTGGGCTTCCGGGACTACTACTACAGGTGGGTACGGCAGCGGTGTTTCTTTACGGTGGGTATCGCGTAATTACAGGTGAAGCAACGCTCGGCACCTTTGTCGCCGTGATGGCCTATCAAATGCGACTCTTAGCGCCCGTCCAAGCCCTGATGGGACTGTATGCAAGCCTCGCTAGTGCACGTGCGTCGCTTGTCCGTGTCCACGAAATACTCGATACAGAACCGGACGTGAAGGAGAATGACCACCCCACTCGATTGCGTGAAGTATCGGGCCAATTCGCATTCGATCAAGTGCAGTTCGGGTTTGGTCGCGGCTATGCCGTGCTCGATTCCGTCAGCTTTGAGATTCCTGCCGGCCAGATCATCGCACTCGTCGGGGCGAGTGGAAGTGGGAAGTCGACCATTGCGGATCTACTTATCCGACAGCTTGACCCTGAAGAAGGACGGGTCCTATTGGATGGGTACGACTTACGGGACTTGGCACTCGAAGATGTCCGTCGGAATATTGCTGTGGTGGATCAGAATCCGTTCATCTTCCACGCTTCAATGACTGAAAACATTCGTTACGCACGCCCCGACGCAACTGACCAAGAAGTAGCACTATCAGCTGAAGCTGCCGCCCTAAGCAATCTGATTGCGTCGCTACCGGATGGACTCGACACAGTCGTGGGGGAACATGGTCAGCAGTTATCTGTAGGTGAACGACAGCGACTAGCTGTGGCGAGAGCTTTTCTCACTCGTCCAGCAATCTTGATCCTTGATGAGGCAACAGGAGCACTTGATCCGGTTTCTGAGAAACAGGTGCTCGCGGGACACAATGCTCTGATGTCTGGTTGTACAACGGTAATCATCACTCACCGTGCCGAGCTTGCAAAACAAGCAGATCGTATCATTGTGATTCGCAATGGACATATCGCCGAAGACGGTACAGCTACTGAGCTTACAGCCCGTGAAGGTCCCTTTCGAGCGTTATTCACCACTGAAGACATGTGATTATCGAATCAACTGAAGCGCGGAATGGAGAGCACCCGAGATTAGTCCGATGCGGAGAACCACCGCTCGGAGGTCGTACGGGGCGTGGAATTTCCATCGCAGTTATTGATAGTGGATACCACCCCGGCCACCCGCATATAGAACAGATTGCGGGTGGTGTTGAGTTCAATACTGCTGGCGAACCCGGTAATGACCTCGTGGACCGGTTAGGGCACGGGACGGCAGTCACCGCGGCCATACAAGAGAAAGCACCGGAGGCTGATATCCACGTCGTGCGAGTTTTTCACGATATGCTTGCAATCAGTTCACGGACGCTTGCCACTGCAATTGATTGGGCAAGCGAATCGGGATGTCGAATCGCGAATCTCAGCTTGGGAACTCCTCATGAATTTCGAGTAGAGGACTTGGCCCCGGCTGTAGAACGCGCTGTAGAACGAGGGACAATTATTGTATCTGCGTACGAACTCGAAAAAGAGCGCTGGTTTCCAGGAAGCTTATCAGGTGCACTGGGAGTGATACTCGATTGGGATTGCCCAAGAGATGCTATCAGGATCGAAACTCGTTCGGGCCGGTCGATCGTAGCTGCTTCGGGTTACCCTCGCCCGATACCAGGTGTCCCGCCCGAGCGCAATTTGAAAGGGATCAGTTTCGCCGTGGCCAACACATCCGGGGTGCTCGCACTCGCGTTAGAAGACCGTCCTGACGTACGGACATCGGATGCTTCTATCGAGGCATTATCGCCATAACTCCACAGATGTTTTGAGACTCAAAACATTAGCTACAAGCAATATTTCTTCATGACGGGCGTTCAAAATCGACAATGTTCTCCCATTCCCGCGCGTCTGAGCGTGCGACAACAGCAACTACTGGATCGGTTTCACTCATATTGAAAACCTCATGGGGAACTCCGGGCTCAATGAAGATGAAGTCCCCCGCCTTGTTCTCCAGCACATGCTCTAGACGCGGACCAAACTCATGTCGCACACGACCCTCGAGGATATAGAGCATTACCTCGAAACCAACGTGGATGTGTGCGTAAGCAATACCCCCAGGCGGTATCCTTGCAACATTCATGGACAAAGCTTTCGACCCTACGTTTTCCGCCCACATGCCGCTCTTGTATTCAATCCCGTTCCAGTGGCGGAGTTCCATCCCTGTCCGAATCGTCGAGATGCCATCGTGCTTTTCGACAACTGACTCTGGTATCCTATCTGTCATGGTTTCGTTTCCGTTCGATTTCGTTAGATGGTGGTCTCAGAGTTTGATCCATAGCCTACCCTACCCCTCTTCGTCCACCACGAGCACACCTGACCCATTAATCGAATCTCTTTTCAACGCCAAGAGGGCCTCGTTCGCCTCCGCCAGTGGGAAGCGTGTAATCTTCGGACGGATAGGGATCTCTGCCGCAATGCCCAGGAGGTCCCTACCATCGTCGCGAGTGTTGGCTTCGACACTTTGGAGTCTCTTTTCATGGAAGAGATGACTTTCGTAGTCGAGTGCCGGGATCCTGCTCATGTGAATTCCAGCAAGTGCCACTGTCCCACCTGGACCGACGGCTTCCAGTGTCGGCGGGACCACCTCTCCAGCAGGAGCAAAGATGATCGCTGAATCCATATCAATGGGGGGGGGATCTCCTGGTCCGCCCACCCATATGGCACCCATGCTCTGGGCTAGTTCACGGTGTCCTTCTCCACGTGTAACCACGTAAACATCATAACCCCGATAACAAGCAATCTGGAGCACGACATGGGCAGATGAACCGAAGCCCACGAGGAGGAGATTTCCTTTTGAGGGCACTTCAGCGCGACTTAAGGCTCGGTACCCAATAATCCCAGCGCATAAAAGTGGCGCAGCCTCATCGTTCCCAAATTCAGGGGGAATTGCATAAGCGAAGTCCTCAGATACGGTTGTAAAATCAGCATACCCGCCGTTTTCATGGTACCCTGTGTATGAGGATCGGCGACACAGGTTTTCCCGTCCTGTAGTGCAACATGAACAATCGCCACAAGTCCCTCTCAGCCATGCGACCCCCACACGGTCGCCAAGCGTAAACTGACTTGCCCCTTCACCCAGCGCATCGACAATACCAATCACTTGGTGACCGAGAATCAGTGGTAAACGTCTCGGGATCAAATCTCCTTCAATTACGTGAAGGTCGGTTCGGCAGATTCCGCACACCTTCACCCGGACCCGGATCTCGCCCCGCTTCGGCTCGGGATCAGGCAGTTCAATGAGACGAAGCGGTCGACTCTCGATGGGGCCATGGCGATCGAGGACGCACGCACGCATAGATCAGGTTCTCTGTGATGAGATCACT
Source organism: uncultured Gemmatimonadota bacterium (assembly GCA_913043255.1). GTDB lineage: Bacteria > Gemmatimonadota > Gemmatimonadetes > Palauibacterales > Palauibacteraceae > Palauibacter. The sequence goes on along the minus strand of CAJWLK010000011.1, from coordinate 2,997 downwards.
CTCTTTTTGACTCTAGCTCACCGTTCCTGAAGAGGTCCTTGAAGGAAATACACGGGATCGGTCGGAAGCGCCGCAACATCAATGATCTTACCTGCTGCCATGACGACGGACTGTCGTCGGATGTTCTTAATGTCCTGAAGTGGGCTGGCATCGAGAACAAGAAGATCCGCAAGCTTGCCCACCTCAATCGTGCCAAACTCGTCCAGTTGGCCAGCAGCAATAGCACCGTTCTTCGTAGCAGATACGATGGCATCCCCCGGACTCATACCAAGTTCCACCAGCCCTTCAATCGCCAGCAGCGTCCCAATCCCCGGCTCCCCCCAGATTGGCTTTGGGGTTCTACCAAAGTCAGGGGCCACACCCGCAAAGTTATCTGTGCCAAGAGTCACGATACAGCCACCCTCAATCATCTTCGTTGCGTTGAGCCGGCGTATCTCAGCCCCGTACCCCAACGCGTTTCGCTCTCGTCGGAGTTGATACGACGTCTTTTCACGATGTACGGGACGTCGCAGGCGACCCCAGTCCGTCCCTTCTGCCTCAGCAGCAAGGCGCCGCTCTGCTGCCGCCTTATCGGCCAAATGCTTCTGCCACGCCGGTCCCGTCCACCTGTTAACCAACATTGAACAGATGATTCCACGTTCCCGGATCTGATCAACGAGTTCGTCGGACATCTCACGACCGGCCAGAACTTCGGGGTGTTGAATGAGATCAATCCCAGCTTCGACTGAGAGTCGGAGTCCTTCCGGATTTGTGGAATGGGTCTCGGCGATGAGGCCGCGTGCGTGCGTCTCTTCAACGATGACACGCTGCGCCTCGGGTGAAAACGAGATCAATGTGGGGAAGGCCCAGTGGCTTGTTCCGCCGTATTTGACGAAGTCCACGCCCTTATCAAGATAATCATTGATCGCAACCCGGAGTTCCTCCGGATACATGTCCATGAGCTCCTCCCCAGCCCCCTGTGCGATGTGATCGGAAAATTGTTCCTCGTATAGGGAAAGGTCATCTTCAGGGATGAGCGCGAAGGTGATCGAATAAGGGCCACCCCACCCGACGATGTTGCCCGCCACCTGAAGCCGCGGACCGATGGCTTCCCCGGACGCGATCGCATCCCGAACCTGCTTGAGTTCGGGGAGAGCACCATAACTGTCGCGAAGGTGCGTAACTCCATGTTTAAGATGCATCTGGGCCGATTCAAGTGTGAGTTCTGGACCCATCATCCTGTAGAATACCGAACTCTCTTTCCGAGCCTTGTTGCCGCCACCATAGAGTGAGATATGTACGTTAGTATCGACGAACCCAGGCGTAACAAACTTTCCAGCCCCGTCGATCACCGTTGCTCCAGAAGGGACATCGGTGGATGCCGTTGGCCCCACAGCAACAATCCTTGAGCCTTCGACGACTATGGTAACCCCTTCAACTGGGGGGCCTCCGTTTCCATCGATGAGTGTCGCTCCGACAACCGCGGTCGCCTGCCCCTCAATCCCGTGGGGGAGAACAGTTGTGGACAGAAATATTAGAGTAAGGGTGAAGAAAAACCCCTTTGCGAGTTGATACATTGATAGCCTCCTGTCAGTCTGAGCCCTTGAACAGTCACAATAACAGAACTAATGGAATCGGAGTAGCGGGTCAGCGCATTCCCCTCCTTCAAAACAATCGCCAGAGAAATGCAGAAATATAGCCAGACAGAGTCTTTTAGGTCGACCAAAACGTTATGGGTTACGTTTCGCTTCAAATCTAGGAGTGGCTTGGCTTGAGTACGCGTGCGCATTAGCGTGTCATTTCGCCGAGCTAAAACCTTCCCGTCAGGGTAGGGTGAAGACACAAAAAATCGGCATGGGAGACTGAGATGGTTCAGGGTACGAGCACGTTTCCAATCACACGGGTCAAAAACTCACGCCGCGAGTCGGTCGACTTCGACAATCTACCATTCGGCACAGTCTGGTCGGACCATATGTTCGTGGCAGATTACGCGGATGGGGCTTGGAGTCGAGGAAAAATCCAGCCCTATGGTCCCATCGAGATCCACCCAAGCGCCAAGGCGCTTCAGTACGCGGTTTCGGGATTCGAGGGATTCAAAGCACACAGGATACCCACGGGAGAATGCGCGGTTTTTCGTCCGGATATGAACCGGAACCGACTCAACAGAACTGCGCAGCGCCTGATGATGCCAGAAGTTCCCGAAGAGTTGTTTTTTGACGCAATGCGTGAACTGCTCGAGGTCGATAAAGACTGGCTCCCCGACGCAGACCAAGGAGCACTCTATATCCGACCGAGTTACTTCGGAATCACTCCGACCTTAACAGTGGCCCCTGGCGATGCGTTTCGTCTTGTAATCATGACTTGCCCTGTGGGCGGCTACTTTTCAGACGATATTAGTCTGACTATCACCCAAGAATACGTGCGCGCATTTCCGGGCGGCACCGGCTCGAACAAGCTTGCAGGCAACTACGCACCTACGATGCTCGCTTCGGCTCTCGCCCAGAAACAGGGATATCATAATGTCGTCTGGCTCGACGGAGTCGAGAGACGTTATATCGAAGAGTGCGGTGTGATGAATGTGTTCTTTGTGATCGATGGCACCGTGGTAACGCCACCTCTCGAAGGGACCATCTTACCGGGAGTCAATCGTGACTCGGCAATCCAATTATTGGCCGACCTCGGAATCCCATGTGAAGAACGGCGCGTGTCCGTGGATGAACTCCGCGAAGCGGCTGCAGCGGGGATACTCGAAGAGATGTTTGGCTGTGGCACCGCGGCAGCGATTGCGCCGGTCGGCCGACTGGGGCTCGAGGACGAAGACATTACTCTTGAGTTGAGATCAGATTCCGTTGCGAACCGACTCAAGGCAGAGTTGTTCGGGATCCAGACCGGGACAATCGAAGATCGACACGGCTGGTTAATGCGTTTGTAGAGAACTATAACAAGCCACGTCAGAGTCCGCTGCTCACCGTTCCTGAAGAGGTCCTTGAAGGAAATACACGGGATCGGTCGGAAGCG
>CAJWLK010000010.1 GCA_913043255.1 uncultured Gemmatimonadota bacterium | reverse complement strand
GAAGTCGAACTTAGGTTTGGTTGGAAAAAGCCTTTTGAGACCGTTGACCTATCCGGAATCGACCATCATGGGATCCAACGCCAGCTCCGCCTCGGAGGCAGAATCGATCGTGTGGATCGATTCAATACAGATGAAGGGGAGCATCTCCGCGTAGTCGACTACAAATTGAGCAGCTATCCGAGCCCAGGTGAATACAAAGATGCAGCCAGCCTGCAATGCCCACTTTACATGGCCGCCGTCGAGCGCCTTGGCCTCGGAACAGTAGCAGAAGGAATGTACCGATCCATCAAGAAAAAAATGGATGGAGCCAAGCTGGGCCGCGAGGACATAGAACCAGCGCTAGAACTCGCCAGAGAGATCCCAGACCGAATTCGCGCAGGATTTTTTGAAGCAGTTCAGGCCCAATCCAAGAAACAGACCAACTGGCAATTTGGACTCGACATAACACGGACGACTGCCCGAATCTCAATCGGAACCCGATTTGACTCGGTCACCGCTATCAGGCTCCATGGCTCCTTAGGCCTTCAGGAGGACAACCCTGAGTCCAGGATGCCAGAATGAAGGAATTGCGCTGGACTGATGAGCAGCTTGAAGCCATCACCTCAAGAGATGATACCCTCTTGTCTGCGTCAGCTGGCACTGGGAAAACCCGAACAGTCATCGGCAAAATTCTGTGGACACTCGGACTTCCTATCCCGGAGACGAAAAATGGGACACCAGTTCCCCCGTGCCCGGACCCTTTGAGACTTGACCAAATCGCGGCAATCACGTTCACCAGAAAAGCGGCGAATGAACTAAAAGAGGACTTGCGGAAGGAAATTGAACAACTGGATCAGCCTGAGCCGTTCAGATGGGATCTGGAACAAGCAACTATTGGAACCATCCACAGGTTCGCCACTGAGCTGATGCGCGAGCACGCTCTCCGGCTGGGGATCGATCCAACCTTCCGCATCTTGGACGAGAATATGGCCTCAATACATCAACGTGACACTGTCCGTGAAGTGCTCGTATCAGCACTCGGCCAAAAGGACCCCGGGACGGTTAAGCTGGTGGAGCAGTACGGGATGGAAAGTCAACAATACTACCCGGGTGCCATCGAGCGGATTATCCGGATGATGCGAGACCTACGATGGCACAAATCCGAGTTCGGCCAATGGAGTACACCGGTCGAATCTGGCCCGTGGACGCGAACACTCGACCGCGAGGGACTCCTAAAAGAAGCCCGACACTTTCCAACCATCGAGAGCGTGTGGGCAGATGATCCGGAAAGCGCAGTCAAGGACGAGGAAAGTCTCGAAATCGTTGACACCTTGTACCGTCTTGGCCGAGTTAGTGTACACCAATGGCTGTCCTGGTTAGAGCGAGAAAACTTTCGTGACCAGGACAGCTTGATCCTAGATACACGGCGGCTTCTAACCCGCCCTGAAATGGCGGAAGCGCAAAAAGTGATACGACAACGGTACCGCCTTCTAATAATAGATGAATTTCAAGACACCGACTGGGCTCAATGGGACATCGCCTGCGCGCTGGCACCTGTTGACCTCGTAATCGCCCAGTCTCTCTCGAAACCACCCGAGTCCCAGAAAAATCGTGACGCCATGCCCGAACCACGGGAAGATACCAACCGCATTGGGGCACAGTTATTCCTTGTCGGGGATCCCAAACAAAGTATCTATCGCTTTCGGGGCGCCGAAATTGATGTCTGGAACGAAGCGCAAAAACGATTTAAGGGTCATGGCCGAGTTCTTCCCCTTTCACAAAACTTCCGAAGTCAGCCCGCACTCGTGGGATTCGTAAATCGTGTCTGTTCACAAGCATTCGCCGAAACGGCTGCACCGCTCGTAGAGAGTGCCCCAGATTCGGTGGTCCCGTATGAGAAGCTCGACCCAGCTCGTCCACCGAGTTCCGAGACAATGCTTCTCGACTGGCTTCCTATCAAAGAAAATTTGAAGGTCGAAAAGGCACAACAAGAGGAGGCCCAACGGGTTGCAGCGAGGATTCAGCAGATGATTGGTCACACAATGGTCATCGATCCTGATAATCAATCCCTGCGCCCGTGCCGCGCTGGTGATATTGCTATCCTCGGACGTACTAGGGCGGACCTCTCATCCCTTGAGCCAACCTTGCGGGACTATGGTATCGACTTCGTAAATACCGCAACAAGCGGTTTCAACAAACAACAAGAGATACTTGACCTCGTAACAGCACTACACCTGATCGATAACCGGTTTGATGACCTTCGGGCCTTCGCATTTCTTCGATCCCCATTCGTTGGGCTGCGCGATGAAATTCTCACACGCATTGGACTCTACCAGAGTAGGGACAACTCATCGGCGAACAGATCGCCCACTCTCCTCCAAAAAGCCGAAGCCTTTTTGGAAGAATGTGATCGCAACGGGGAGTCGTGGTTCAATGCCCCGGAAGCCGATGAGGTCGCCGATATCGAACAAACAGCCTTACGGCGCGGACTCGCCGCACTCCGGGAGGCCCACAGTCTGGTAGATCGCGTTGACCATGTACAGGTGCTCGAGGCCCTACTCGCGACCAGTGACTATCGTCTACACCTCTTGGTTCGAGAGGGCGCGGATGAGGCACTGGCCAACATAGACCGCTTCCTGGCACTGCTCGAAGAATATCGACACCTAACACTTGGCCGCTTCCTCAATATCTGGGAACGCCTGGGAGATAGGGACACGAAAATTCCGAAAGCCCAACTCTTCATAGACGGCAACGATGTGGTGACAATTTCTACAATTCACTCTGCGAAGGGGCTAGAGTGGCCCGTGGTCATACTAACCGGAACCGACAGGGACACGAAGATGAGAGAAGAGCCCTGGATTGACTCTACGCTCGGTCCAATACACTTGCCCAAAAAATCCGATTGGGGCCCACGAGTCCAGGAAGCGCGTAAACGACGTAACGAACAGGAGCAAGCTGAAGCATCTCGACTCTTCTATGTCGCACTCACGCGAGCCCGGGAGCGCTTAGTCATTGTGGCCTCACCTGGAAACAAAAAGTCATCCAGTTTCAACAACTGGTTATTGGATGAACGAGAACAGGCCATTGAGGAGCACGAAACGAGTGGGGCCCACACAAGCACGGAGCTTGACACCACTCAACACAAATCCACCCTCTCTTCGGAGGCGGAGGACAAGCGCACAGGGACGGGGAAACAACTCGATGCGTTCGAATCTGAAACGAAAAAACGAGGGCAATTTGACCTCTTCAGTGCTAGAAACAGAGCCTCCACATCTACACGCCCCCATGACGGCCTCGTAATTATTCGTCGTGAGGGAGGCTCTCACCAAATGGCCTTCAGAGAGGCACCGGTCAACTTGCAGTGGCTTTCTCACATCGAAAAACAAGAATGGCCACTGCAGGCAGGGCAGATCGAAATTATAAAACACCATAGAGTAGGAAGCGCCACTGAACGGATGATGAAGGATAGAGATCTTCGAGAATGGGAACTCCGGTACCTACATGGAGTCCTCCAAGAGGTTGACTATCTACCTATCGCAGAAGAAAGAGAGCATCTGACTGGAAAGGCACACGGGACGATTGTACACGGAGTGCTAGAGCGGATACTCACAGTAGAAGAGATCGGCCAAGTCATCGAAGAAACCATCTTATCCCTTGATTTCCCGGACTTAGAATCAGTGGTGGCGGCGGGTTCGACATATCGCCACGCCCTCGAGGAAGAAATATCGCGCGTGGTGAGCAGCCCTGAATGGCATTGGTACGTGGAGGGAGAACACAGCCGGGAACTCCTATTTATACATCTATCCAAGGATGGCTGGATCCAGGGCGCGTTCGATCTATATCGACCGCGGAGCCAAGCGAGTACGGCTTCTGGACAAGTCTCTCTCTTCGAGGATTCGCCGTTCCGTAGTAACGAGGAAACGTCGTGGGTGATCGACTTCAAAACTCACCACATCGAGGCACCAGATGTGAATGCCATTGCTGATGATTACGCAATCCAGGCACAAGTATACCGAGAAGCTGCGACCGCACTCGGCGGAGATGACCAAGCTCCACGCGTCGCACTGCACTTCACACACCCCAACGTCGTGGTAGAGATCTGAGAACCGCAACGCTTCAAAGCCACATCACAACCATTAGATTCCTGCGGTGAGCACATTTACCAAGGGCATGCTCGCCATCCTCTTTTCCTGTCTCGGATATGGTTTCATGCCAATTCTAGCCAAACTGGCCTTGGCAGAAGGAATCGAAGTGCTCCCTATTCTCGCCTGGCGCTTTGGGATCGGAGCCGGTCTCGTGTGGTTCATGGTATTTAGCACAGGGCGTTCGCTCCCGGCACGCTCTCAGGTCATAGGCCTCATAGGTTTGGGAGTCCTGTATGCTTCGAATGCGACCTCCTATTTACTGGGGCTTACCCGCGTATCTGCCTCACTCGCATCGATGGTATTCTTCACTTATCCGATCGTAACGGTTCTTCTATCACGAATTTGGATCGGCGAGCCACTGACGAGGCGTCGGGTCGTAGCACTCGGATTAGCAACCGCCGGGTGTGCACTCACTGTGGGCGACACTGGCCTTGGATCCGGGACGGCTTTGGGGGTGAGCCTCATCCTGTTCGGCGTATTCCTCTTGGCGGTATTCATGATCAAGAGCCACGAAATCTTCAACCGCCTTCCGGCAATATCAGGGACCGCGACCATGCTCACGACCGCAGCCATAATTGTGACAATAGCGGCGTTCATTACTGGAGAGGGCTACGTTCCAATGGAGACCCGACCGATCTTACTCCTAGGGGCCATGGGCCTCATCTCAACAGCGATTCCGATCACACTTTTCATACTTGGCATTAGGTGGATCGGTCCTGCAAGAGCCGCGCTTTTCTCCACAGTCGAACCTGCCGTCACACTCACACTGGCCGCACTTGTGCTAAACGACCGGTTGTCAGTGGTTCAGTGGTCAGGAATCACGTTTATTGTCATGGGTGTAATCTGGCTAAGGCTGGAAAAGCCAGGCATGACCCGGTCACGAAAATCACAAGCAAGCTGACCGGAAGTTATCAGCGGGGAGGCTTAATCGTCCTCGTCAGGTAGGTCTCAGCAGTTTCGCGTCGTGCATCGACGTGATCGTAGGACTCCTCTGGCCCGTAAGGATACCGAGTCTGATCGCGGAATGGGAGAGGATCAGCACGATCCCCTGTGGCGATGTTCAGGTCTCCGTCTTTGACCCAACCATCGCTATAGATGAGGAACGTTCGCATCCATCCCTGGGGCAGGTCGGGGAACTCATCAGCACTGAAGCGTAGTGTGATCTCATCTCCCGCATTCGCTATCACATAGCGGTCATCTCCACTCTCGACGAGTTCTGTCACATCGCCAAAGCGTGTGTATTCACCGGCGAGGTCATGCCAGCGTGGTTCAACCGTAACAGAGTCATAGTCAAACCAATGAGGGCCGTACCTCCCACCTTTACGGAACTCACGTGAGAACCCGCGATAGTGCAAATCTGCACTCGTAGCCGAGACCTCGGTAACACGCTGCTCAGTCGTAGCTAGGTGCGACGACCCAACCGTAAAGAATGCTTCATCCCAGTAGACCATGAGGTTTGTGTGGATACGTACACGCCGATCTTCAGTCGGAAACAACCCCCTCAGATCAGCGATTACCGTCTTATCCTTCCCCGAAGGGAACCCGAGATCTGGGATCACAGTCTCCCACTTACCGTCTAAGCCAATGACATCAAGAGCAGGAAAATGAGATTGCAAGTCATCGGATTGCGCCATGGCCATATTGATGCTCGCATCAGTCGGGAAAATCCATCCGGTCAAGAAGAGTGTGACGTCTCCAGACGCCGCTTTCTCTCCAAGGTCAAGTATGAGTTCGTGTGGTTCAGCGATGCCCTGATACCTTCCTGTCCGGAATGTCGAAACGTACGAAAAATCACGGGCTTCCAACGCGCTCGATTGGTCGACACCCCTCCCGTCACTGGCTGTTCGGGGCGACCACCTATCCCCAACCCGCCACAGTTCAAGCTCAGTCGGAGCAGGTGGTATGAACCTCTCGTTGACATACACATCAACTGAATCAGGATGGTCGACTGCTACGAGGCTAAGACCGTCGACGTATATGGTTTCCCATAACTCTTCAGTCACTTGAAGCACGAACTCGCCATCTCGAGGGCGGAGAAGTCCTGGTGGAAGCCTTCGATATTCTTGCGAAGGATAGCTAGGTGCAAACGCTTGCTGACCGTCACCACCAAGAATTCCAAGCGGCATCCCGAGAGCGCTCTTCCACATAATGTCACCCACGAAGGTGAAACTTTCCCCATCCCATACGTAGAGCAGCGGACACGACCCTTTGAGGGTCTGTTGTTCAATCAAATCCTGGTCCGTTCCAGGGAAGTATAAATCTTGCGCGACACCGTTGGGCCAATGAACCCGAATGACATCTGCTTTCAGGTGGCCATTTAGTCCGATGAGAACCGTTGGGTCCGTGACGGTATGAACCTGATATAAATCACCAGCTCGAATCTCGACACGTGCCCCGATGCCAAAGCGGTTGTTTTTCCGACTTCCATCGCCGAGCCCTACGAGTTGCAACTGTATAAAATGATTGGCATTTCCCCCATCATTTCTTAGCAACATAGGCTGACCATCACTGTCAAGAATAATCAGGTCAGCGTCACCATCTTCGTTATAGTCGAAAAAATCGAGTTGCCGAATATCCGATGGCACGTCCGGCAGAAGATGGTCCGTAACCGAAAAGTTACCACCTCCTATATTGTGAAAAAGCCTCGCTCCAGCGCCCACCTCAGAAGATCCTCCAACCGCAAGATCCAAATATCCATCGTTATCAAAATCCACCAACAAAAGGTCTCGTGGTACTAGATCCTCGAATTCGATGATGGTGCGAGAGTTTTCTTCTAGCCCAGATACGCTATCCACTTGACCCTTTAACAACCGAATTTCCTGAGACCCAGCGACGAGGACATCCACGAGTCCATCGTTGTCGATATCACCTAGCGCGACAGCCGTTGCGTTTTCACCCCCATCCACAACAACACGGTCTGCGAGATCAGAAAATCGCCCGCCGCGCGCATTCAATAGTACCCGCAGCCCATGAGAGCCTTCGGCCAAAACCACATCGAGGTCGAGGTCCCCATCAAGATCAGCAAATGCTGCATCTTTTGTATCTGCGTCATCAGGTCCAGCCAAACCGAATCGCTCTGACAACTCGACGAACGTCTTATCACCATCATTTCGATAGAACCGATTCAAGCCTGATCGTGCCTCGAAAACATCGAGATCACCGTCCTGGTCTAGGTCCGCAAAGAAAACCTCATTCGCCTTCCCAAAGTTCTGTCCCTCCGCCGGCAAGAGAATCTCTGAGAACAGACCATCAGATTCGTTGTGGTAGAGAGCCGATTCCCTTCCCCCAAGCCACATATCCAGACGACGATCATCATCAAAATCACCCCAAGCGATCGCCCCAACCTCAGGAGTTAGCATAGAACCCAAGTCATCATCAACTACAAATTGACCGAAGTCGACGCGTAAAAGACTGGTTTCCCCACCCACAGTCCACAACAAATCCTCGTCTTCATCACCATCAAAGTCACCCAACGCAAATAGCGCGGCACCACCATGCTCCTCTGACACGCTTTGGAGTTCTCCAAAACCTGCCAGCTCGGAGGCGTTAGTGAAGCGCATTGAATTCAAGACCACTTCAGGCTCTTGGACTCGCAAGGATGTGAGGAAGCTGAAATAGAGTTGTGGAATACCGACGATTTCCCCGGACAAGGGTCGCAGGTCTGCCACGCCTTCTTGGTATTGAGCCGTGACTTCAAAATCCAGCCGGAAATTAGCCAACTGAGCAACCGCACTTGAGCGATCTCCGACTTGAATTGCACGTTCCGTTTTTTCAAAGGCAGTTCGAGCCCTCGGCGGGAAATCCGGAGCAATCTGACGTAACATTTCAAGTTCTGCGAGGGCTTGGTCTAAGGCATTTGCCTCGAGGTAGGCCCCCGAAAGTTCTACCCTTGCAGCAAGGTTTCCCGGAACCAGGGCTACAACCCGTTCGAGCCAAACCAACCAACTTTCCACAGGCTGCCCATCTAGACGAGCAATATCGGCTAATGCCCAGAGTGTTCGTGTGTGTGTGGAGTCCAATGCGAGCGATCTAGTGAGTAAGGCACGGGCCGAATCTCCATCACCCAAACTGGACCGAGCATTTGCAAGCGCCACAACCAACTCAGGATCAGAAGGACTTCGCTCTCGTGCCGCTATCAGATGTTTCTCTGCTGCTTCCACATTTCCGGACCGCAGGGCAACCATCCCTAAGCCCGCATGGCCAGATGCATCGCTTGGCACCATCTCTACAAGTTGTTCGTACTCAACCCGGGCTTCCTCGAGCCGGTCCTGTTGAAAAAAAGCTTGGGCTGCCCCTTGTGTCGCAAGGATTTCAGCCGTTGTAGCCGCAGGAGGGGAAGCGCGATCAACACAGCCCCCCATAGTAACAAACGCGAAAATGCAAACCCCAGAGATTCGCTTCAGGAGTCTATCGCTCCTCGCCCAGCTGTGGACGATTCCGAGATCACCTCTTCGTTTCCTGCATCGATACGGCCGACTCGACTCACTTTACCTCTAGGCCACTTCACCAGAACACTATCTGCGCCTGTCGCGCCGCCGAGACCAGCCAGGACAGGATTGGTTTCCGACTGTGAGAGGTACGAAGAACTTGTTGAGACAACGAAACGCTGAGTGACGCTCTCCGTGAAAACCAGCACTGTAGCTCCCACTGCCTCAAGGTTTGGGGGCTCACCTTCAAGACGGAGTCGGACCCAGTTGGTACCAACCGTAAGATCATTTCGCAAGAACTTCGGCCGACCACCATTTGTGCTGATGATCACGTCAATATCTCCATCACGATCAAAGTCGGTTGTTGCAAGACCACGGGCGACGATCGGCTCGGTGAAGCCCCCACCTAAAAGCTCCCCAACCTCCACGAACCCTCCCCTGCCGTTGTTTTGAAAGAGTTGTGGTGGTTGTGCAAACGAGACATCACTCTGAATTGTTCCGATGTCAGGATCAATGTGGCCGTTTCCCAATATAAGATCCACATTGCGATCAAGGTTCAAATCTGCAAAGCGAAGCCCAAACGTGAGTGGGAGTAGTGTCTCTCGTGTCAAACGCGCTGCGCCGGCAAGATCTTGAAACAGTTGTTCCCCAATTTCCGTATAAAGAGCTACCGCCTCATTCGAAAAATTTCCAATGGCAATAGACAGTTGCCCACGGTTCCTAATATCTGCGACATCAACACCCATACCCGCTCGTGCGCGACCAAACTCATCAAACGCGACCCCAGCTGCCAACGCATCATCATCAAATGTGCCATTACCCTGATTCAGATAGAAGAAATTTTGGTACGTGTCATTAGCGATTACGACATCTGGCCAACCGTCATCATTAAAATCGTCCACAACAACCGCGAGTGACTTTCCATTAGGGTTTTCGATGCCAGTTTCAGCAGTAACGTCCTCAAAACGGCGTCCGCGATCACTGTGGAGCAATCGACACGACTCGCCCTCGTATTCCTCCGGGGTCGCATATGACTTGTTCACCCCATCGCGACTAAAAAAGAGATCAGTTTCCGGCGTCCAATCCACGTAATTGCAAACCAACAGATCGAGCCACCCGTCCAGGTCCGCGTCAAACCATGCAGCCGAAGTTGACCATGCAGGATCAACAGAATCTGGCGCGTTTGCGACTGTCTGGGTAACAGACGTCACATCAGTAAAACGACCACCATCATTCCGGTACAGCCGGTTGTCTCCTACTGCCGTCACATAAAGATCCTGATCGCCATCGGCATCATAGTCTGCCGCGAACGCTCCCATTCCATAGATCGGCTGCGCGAGTCCTACCTCAACCGTCACATCCTCAAAACTTTGATTCCCACGATTCCTGTAGAGCTTTGATGTAGTTCCTCGATCCTGCTCTTTCTCCGGCCAACCCGTACCACTAACAAAAAAAAGATCCGGCAGCTTGTCACCATCGTAGTCGAACACGGTGACCCCACTCCCCATAGTCTCGGGCATCCACTTTTCACCGAAAGCTCCGGTCGCATGCTTAAAGTCGATTCCAACACTCTCGGTAATATCAGTGAATCGAACATCGGTACGAGCCTCATCGCCGCCACGAATGGTATAAGTGGGGCGCGTGTACTCAGGGATCTCTTCGCTAGGGGGGGCGACACGTTCACACGACACAAAGGCCACCGTAAACCATAACAGTCGATGAGATACGATCCATGCTCTCCGACAAACTCTGTTCACGAACTTTCATCCCGAGCGCCGAGGATAGGAAGTTCATGTGTGTGGATGTCTTGTGCCATCAAGTTCACACCTGGATTGTCAGACCGGTATTCACGTGTAATAGCGGCTGCCGACTCATCGATCCGGTAGCGGTCGAACGCGGCCTCTGCGATCAAGGCTTCCTCTTCCCTTCCCACGGCGCGGAGACTCAGCATACGATTGTAGTGCGCCTGCCGATGTTCCGGATCAATTTCCAGAACGCGATCGAACGCAGCAATGGCTTCAGCATATTTCTGACCCAAATACCGGGTGCGCCCCAGTTGAAACCAAGCCTGTCTATCTTCAGGAAAAGCTTTAATGGAAGCGAGATATGCTTGTTCGGCTGCTTCATACTCACCATCCTCCTGATGTGCACTCGCCCATACCCAGGCCACCCTCGCGTCTCCCGGGCTAATTTCCTCTGCCTTACCCAGATAGTCGAACGCAGCCTTGAGATTCCCCGCCGCCAAAGCACTACGCGCAAGATTTAACGGACCATCGACCCGGTTCGGCACGAGATCGACGATGTGTTCAAATGGGAGGGATGCAAGCCGGGTATTTCCCTCAAGAAGAAGAGCGATGCCATAGTCGTTATAGCGAACCCAATTCTCTTCCTGCTCGGCCGGACTAGACCCAGAGTCACTCTCTGAACCCAGCATCAATACTACCTCGTCACGAGCGATTTCGGTGATAGGCAGGTCTGGCACCTCATCGAACTTAATGAATCCATCTCGATTCGCATTGTAGGCAAATTCGGTATACGCACGATCAAACTTTCGCCACAACAATCGAGCCCTAACACTGATGGGGCCCGGGGCAACATCTGATGGGATTGTAACCTGATAGTGAGCCACATCTGCAGTGCCAGGCCCGATAACGTTCACTGCTGCAGTGACATGGATATCCTGGGCATTTCGCATCTGGATGGGGTCACCTTGTTCGTCCAGGATTATGGACTTGTACACATGAGCCAGTGGGTCAAGGTGGCCATCTACACCAACTGTACCACTCACCGCCAATCGATTTCCTTCGCTATCGGAAACCTCGAACTCAAGCCAACCCTCGTTAGAATCGTTAGTCCCACCAGGAAACGTGTGCCCAACACCCTGATTTCGAACTACCACCTCAAAGGTCACAGTCTCATCGCGCCCGATCGTGGGCTGTGTGACATCGATTGCCATCTCCGGATCTCCATTACCTCGTCGGAGTGCGAATATGTCAACGCGGAGTTTTTCATCTTGAAGAAATCGCTCGATTCGATCGATCGTCGCCGTATCCCCACGGATGAACGGAAGTGCCGTGTTGACGGCAAGAAACCGGTGCGACCTTACCATCCCTCTCTCCGATGACACGTCGCCGAGTGGTGCTTCTTCAAGCGGCATGTGACAGTCCTGACAAACACGCGCCACCGGAGGCAAATAGAAAGTTCGAGCAGCGTTGTGTGCAACACCACTATCATGCCATGCGTCATATTCGTCTTGGCCACGGAGCCACCGATAACCATTTACAGGCTCAGTTAGACTCACTTTATGACACGTCGCACAGAATTCAGAAGTTGAATGGAGTGGCTTGAGCATCTGCCGTTGATGGACCGTTGGCTTCGCCTTGAGTGCTGCATCATGGAAAAAGGCGCCCAAGCTACCAGAACCAGCCGTGGAGAACAGGTAAGGGTCTTCCTGTTCATCTGCGATGTTGTAATTACCGTTGCCCGTCTGATCGTGGATGTAGTCGATCGCATGGCAAGCAAGACACGTAAGTCCCGCCTGCGCCTCAATAGTTTTAGGATCGATGGGCCGATCCATAGCTCCAGCTAACATGAGCGCGGGATCATGACAGCCACTACACCACTTGCTCTTTACCCGACCTGCCGCGTCAGGCTCATAACCAAACTCCTGCAAATGAGCCACCAGTTGCTCACTTGCCTCGAGCGACTCCACTCGCATCGACTCGATCGTTGCTGTGTAGAACGGGTTGTTAAAAGAAGCAAAACGATGGGCAGAGGTCGCCCATTGTTCAGTGACATCGGGGTGGCAACGAGCACAGAAATCAGCTCCGATCTTTGTTTCTACTGCAAATCCATCAGCCTCGACTTCTGCGGCCACACGCTGCGCCATCTCCTGTCTGGCCTGTTTCGCCAACTCACCAGCCTCAGACCGAGTGATAATGCGCGAAGGTAGATACGTACCCGTGCTGGTAGTTGTTGCAGCAGGAAAGAAGGGACTAGCAGGGGGAACAGAACCCACCGGAACAAATTCACTATCGAGAAAGCTCGCTACGTCTCGGTCTCGGCCACCCGGGCCTTCATTAAGTCCCTCGGCCATGGCAGACTCAGCCTCTACCGTAAGCCGTGCCTCCCGACGGGTTAGGCTATGGCCAACCACTAGGACTACTAACGTAGCTACGACCGCTACGGAAAACCGTTGCGCACGAATCCGAGGGGGGCGAGCGTAGCTTACGAGTCGGTGCCCCACATATGCGGACACTATGAGAATTCCGCTCGCCACATGGGCCCACCACACCCAGCTATTCTCACGACTGGCCGCGGCCGTCAGGATAAAAAGGCCGGTTGTCACAAGCACTCCACCCACAACACCCATTCCAACTCCCGTAAGAATCGATCCGCGATGCTTCCGCTTCCAGACCGTGGGGAGGTGTGCTGCTAGAAAACCAAACATTAATGCAGCTAGTAGCAGACCTACGCCTGTATGTGTAAGAACCATCACTTGGAAAAGCTGCGGTAATGTGGTCTCTCCAACTGCGAAAAATTCCCAGTTCAAGTAATCGGCGAATCGGTTGGCCACGAGGTACAGGGTGTTTGCCAACATGAATACGGCAATCGCGATGGCCACCCGAAGCCAACTCGTTAGCCTAGGGGAAAGGATAGAGCGCAGAACCGGTCTCTCAGAACGCTTCAGTGGATCTCGATATGTCTTATGGTTCCCTGGATCATTCATTTCGATTTGACTCGACAGTTACGAACCGCTGTCCTTGCTGAAGTTGTACAACTTCAGTACGCCCACCTGGCCATCGCACTTCGAGCCCTAATGGCTCATTCGACAAACCAAGCACCTGAACTGGATCATCGTGCGAACCAGTTCCTGAACCAGCGCGAATTTCTCGAACCGGCCCTTTTGAAGACGTATATAATACGCGCACGGCGGCCCCAATCGCGTACGGATTCGACCGGGGACCTACTAGACGAACCCGGAGACCAGGACGCGCGCTCACATTTCGGTACAACAGAGTCTTAGCTCCGTTCTGTCCAATAGCCAGATCAATCCGTCCATCACCATCGACATCGGCGACGGAAACACCGCGTTGATCACCATAAGCCAAAACTCCCGATTCCCTGGCCGGCACCACTTCCAGACCTCCAGACCCATCACCACGAAGCCAGATTCCACGACCCGAATCGTAACGGGGCGAGTCCTCGTCAGTCGCGAAGAAATTTTGTGCGAGGAATATATCGTCAAATCCATCCCCATTGGCATCGGCCACCGCCAGTCCTAATGATGGCGCCCACTGAGTTTCGTTGGGAAGCGGCATGGATTCGAAATGATCACCGCGATTGAGGAATACAGTGTGGGCAAATCCGGTCACTTGTGCCTGACCTTCCGGCCAGATACCTAGCGCATCACCAACATCAGCATCTGCGTATTCCGCATAGTTTAAGATGCGGCTCATCACTGAGGGCAAAGCCATACTCAATCGCCCAAACCCAATGAGTGGAGATGATGCACCTATCCGCGCGTCATACTGCGCCTCCAGAACTTCTATGGTTCCGTTCCTGTCTACGTCATCAAAATAGACCTCTAAGGGGTGGGCTACCGTTGCCTGGTATTCCGTATTCTCGCCCCACGAAGTAGCTATGAGGTCAGGACGTCCATCTGCATCGAAATCCCCCGTCGATACCGCAGTCCATTTACTCAGCGCATCAGAAAGACCCAACTCTACCGTCGCATCCCGAAAGCGTCCTCGATCATTCCGAAGGACACGCAACGAGCCCCACTCAAGAGCCAGCACAAGATCAGGGTCCCCATCGACATCAATGTCCGAGAATACAGCGCCAACAACGAGTCCTATATTTTGGATATCAGGATCACGCAGGTCTGGCTCAAAAGCTCCATCGCGACGACCTCGAAAAAGTCGGGAAGTGGCAGCAGTTGGATACCGACCTGGGATGACACGTCCTCCCACAAATAAGTCTAGCCAGCCATCACCATCGTAATCAGCCATAGCTAGTGGTCCTACCGAACTCTCATTACCCGACACCAAACCCTGCACGCGAGGGGCGATCGACATCCCCGAAACCGCACTGGTTCCCCACTCGACTGATATAATCGATGGAACTGTCGAAGCTTCACTTGAAGGCGCCTCATAGTTTGACAACCCTAGGATCACTCGAACCGCCCCCTGCCCATTAGGCAACGGGATCACTCCCGTTTGATCCACTGGTGCGATCGGGCCAGACAAAGCCACACGAGTGAAGATTTTACCATCATTTCGGAGCAGTACCGGTGCCCCACCCGACCCAGCACTCATAAGAAAATCGGGGTCTCCATCCGAATCTAGATCGTGCCAAGCAAGTTGCGGCCCCATTTGACTCAGTCGGGACGGGAGAAGTGGTTGACGCGACACCTCATCGTATACGGGCTCATCATGAAGTGGGCCAAAGGTTGTATCTGCCACGAACCAAGGAAAAGTCTCCTCCGCAGAGCTGAGGGTTGATTCGGAGCTAGACACAACATCCAAGTTAGTAGCAATCGGAGCAGTGACTTCATATAGGCGGTTTGAGCCATCAACGGAGACATGCGAAAGACGTCCATTGGCCCACCTGACCCTGATCGTTCCTGAAGTTGCTTCCCCCATCGCAAAGACTGCTAGTGGCTCAGAACTCGACAAATATCCACCGCCTGCCGATATCTCTTTACTCTGTGACGGAAATCCCGGGATATCTACAGTAATATGGGCCCCTATTCCTGCCGTGTTTGGCGAGAGATCACTCAACCGAACCGCCAGACGCGGAGCATCAGAATCGTTTCTGAGTAATAAGGCGGGCTTATCAAGTCGATTCACAACTGCGTCCAGATCTCCGTCACCATCCAAATCCCCAAGCGCTGCACCGTGGGAAATGTCAGGTTCACCTGCTAGGCCCCAAGCAACCCCTACCTCCTCAAACTTAAGATCTCCTCCATTCCGAAAAGCCACGTTCCGAAGAGGTAATGGTTCGTGGAGGAGAATCGCCTGCCGCCAATCATCAAGAAAGGTAGTCCGGAGTTGTATCTGCGTGTCTGCGTCCATCAGATCTAAAATGTGGCCATTCGCAATGATTATATCTTCGTACGCATCAAGGTCGACATCAACGAAGAGTGCAGACCACGACCAATCTGATGCCTCTACACCAGAATAATTCGCGATCTCTGCGTAGCTATCATCGCCACGATTCAACAGGAGGGTATTACGCGTAACCTGCTGGACACCTCTGATTTCGCCCGGGAGAACTCGTTGGACACGTGAAACTGGATCTTGCGTTTTTCTTAACCTCGAAGAACGACTCAACATGTCTAATGTGAATATGTCGATGTCCCCATCACGATCAATATCCGAGAAATCGGTCGCCATCGACGAAGCACTTGTGGTTCGTAACGCCCGAGACGATAGCTCTCGAAACGACCCATCCCCTTGGTTGACCCAAAGGCGATCCGGGCTTTGCAGGTCATTTGCCACATAGAGATCAGGGTCACCATCTCCATCCAGATCTCCGAATCGAGCAGCCAAACCCCACTCAGGCAGGGCATTTTCGATTGGCAGCCCATCTTCGCCGAAAAAGGCTCCCGAATCAAATGGAACATGCCGAAATCTACCTGACCCATCATTTATATACAGATTATCAGGTTCAGCTTTTTCCAGGCGGCGTACTCTGTCACCCTGCCACACAAGTTCAAAGTGAGGTTCGAACTCATCCTTGACCTTAAACCCCGACTCAGTTCTTTCAACCGTGTTTGGGAAAGCCGCCTCTTCGGGAGAGTACAAATCAAGTACAGAACGACGTTTATAGTTCGTTATATAAAGATCTAGATCTTCGTCACCATCGATATCCGCAAGCGCAATCGACATGGCTCCAGTGTCACCTAAAAGCCCAGAGTCAGGGGCTTTAGAAAACTTTCCGTTTCCATCATTAAGTAGGAGCGAAGCTCCATCGTCAATCGACGTACGGATCAAATCGAGGTCTCTATCTCCATCTACATCGACAAGTGCAACACCTGTTGAGAACTGTCCCTCCGCAGCCACTCCGCTAGCATCTGTAATATCCTCGAATCGCCAGTCTCCCAGGTTCCGATAAAGGGTACTCGGCCCGTCGAGGCGTGCCAGATAAATATCAGGGTGTTGATCTCCATCGACATCTCCAATTGTGACCCCCGAACCATTCGCCCGCATCTGATTCTGAATAAGACTTGAATCGCTCAGCGTGTTGGCCGAACTGACACCCGACCACGCTGACGGGACTGGAGTGAACCCCGCTTGACGTAACCCGGCCACCGATAATGGGCGCCAGCGACCGTCCGCATGTGCCACCCACTCGCCCGGTTGCTCAAGCGCTGTAAAGTCTTCGGGAGTACAGGCAGATGCTATTCCTCCGCTCAAGATTGGAACAAGGAGCAATCGACATCCTACCATAGACACGCTGGGCACTTCTCTCAGAAACCTGATAACAAACCGTCGACGCGAGACACGAGGGTCCTATTTAACGAGAGCCAACCCTCTATTACATCCGGCCTGGTCCAACCAGCCCGACGTCCCGCCTCAAGGCCCGAACCATCTGGCCACGGATGTGTATTCGCAAACTCTAACACTGACTCAAAAGCAGCGAATATTCGCAAGTCAACATCGGCCTCACGGGCCGCTAAACGTTGCGCTGCCTGGGTCCAAGTTGTGCGCGCTGAAGCATCAATGGCGAGCCGAGGGATCCGCACTGCACTTCCCCCCGCACCTCCAAGCAGGTCAACAGAACTCCCCCTTTCAACGGGCACGAGCCACGCGAGAGCCAACCCTTCTGTTCCGAACTGACGGAACTCCTGGAGCCGATAGAAACGGTTCAGGGTAAGCTCCTGTGTTGTCCGTGCTTGTTCCTCTGCGACCGACGTTAACCTTGCCATTTGTTCGTTCTGACGAGCGGCTAGTTCTTGGAGCAAAGCTGACCGTTCCTCGTCAGAAGACTCTCCAAGGAAGAGTCGTTGTCCCACCAGGGTGGCAAACGCCCCAAGAAGTACGAGTACGAGTGACCTAGCAAGAAGATTCATTTCGATCTGTCAACTCTTTCCTCAATGTTGGCCGTCCATCGAACCTCTACAGCCCCCTTCAAGGCGAGTGCCGATGGACACTTCGAGGCATGCCGGTCAAGCGCACGATCCACCGTCCCACGCATTTCTGCCGGGATGCGAAGCCGATAGTGCACCACAATTTCTTCAAGCAGCGGAATACCTCCACGGAGTCGATTAACACCTTCAACTTCGGCGATGATATCCTCTGGGTTTAGGCGTATGCCGCGCACTTCCAGTGCGCCATTGAGAGTTCCAAGCATTCAGCCACCGGTCGCTGCCACCTGATAATCCACGGGCAAGGGAAATTCCTTACCCTCCAACCGATAGTGTGACCGAATAGCACCATGAACCCCCATATCGAATTCGGTACCGTCTCCAAGTGTCGAACGACGGTGGACACCTTCCACTATTCTTACTTGTGCACTCGAAGTATAGAACGTTTCTGACATCTTTTCTCCCTGTCGGCTAGGGTCTAAGCCGTGTGAAGTCAGGTCAACCGATCACATTTAAATGTGCGGGCCTTTGCCAGGACCCACCTATATGCCACATGTTCCGCGACAAATCTAAGATGCAGGGGTAGTACGAACCAACGCGATTGACCGCGAGAAGAACAGACAGAACACCACAGCCTCAGTTACGGTCCTGCCTTTTGAGACATTACACACTGAAAGCACCTATCACCTCCACCATTTTGTTGGTAGGCACTCTGGCGTGCAGCCCAAGCTCGGTAGAGATCGAAGAACCTCACCCTAGTGATCTCTCGGCATTAGCCGACCGATTCTGGGATGCATACCTCAACTGGAACCCTTTACAGGCCACCTATCTGGGCGAGAATCGATTAAACGACCGCGTGCGAGATATCACACCGCTGGGACGTGAAGCGAGGCGGAGGGAAGTCTCAGCCTTATCTTCCACCCTAAATGCAATCGACATCGAATCTCTCTCTCCAAATGATCGACTTACGTATTTAGCACTGGAACACCAACTCCAGAGTCAAATGGCTCAACAGACCTGCAACCGCTCAGTCTGGGTTGTGGATCACCGCGAAGGGTTTCAGCTAGACTTCCTACACATCGTAACAGCTCAACCGCTTAACAGCCCCGTAGATGGTGAGCGGATGATTCGCCGCTGGAATGCAATCCCCGAGTACATCGATGAACACATCTCGAACCTGCGTTCTGGAATGGAGATGGGACTTGTAGCTGCTCGAGTTTCAGTGAATCGTACCATCGTTCAGCTCGACGCGTTACTTGAACGACCTGTCGAGCAGTGGCCCATCTACGCGCCGGCAGGCAGCAACCTTGATGGTTGGTCAGAGGGAACCCGGCACGATTTTCGAGAAGCCATCCGAGAGGCGGCGGTTACTCGAATCCAACCAGCATACTTTCGCTTTAGAAATTTCCTGCGGGACGAGTTGTATCCGTATTCTAGAACAGGTCGGGACGTGGGCCTCGGCGGGATACCGGGAGGCGCCGAGTGTTATTTGGCAAAGATTCGAGATTTCACAACACTAGACCTCACACCAGAAGAGATACACTCGCTGGGGGCCACTGAACTCGAGCAAGTGCATACAGAGATTGCGGACCTCGGCATGGACGTGCTTGGAACCTCTGACCTTGCAGAAATCCAAACACGCTTGCGGTCAGATCCGGACATGCACTTTCGCTGGCCCGGTGAAATTGTTCAGGGGGCCCAAACAGCATACGACCGCGCCTTAGCTGAGATGCCAAATTGGTTTGGAATCCGGCCGACGGCTGAGCTAGTGATCCGTCCGATTCCACTCTATGAAGCACCTCAAAGTGTGCTTGCTTACTACCGCGAACCAGCTCCTGATGGCTCACGCCCAGGCATTTACTACGTGAACACCTATCAACCAGAAACTCGACCCCGATACCAAGCTGAAGTGCTCACGTTTCATGAGGGAATCCCAGGCCATCAACAACAAACAGCGATCGCACAGGAGGTCAGAGGGCTCCCAGATTTCCGAAAACACCTAGGAACAATGGCCTTTATTGAAGGGTGGGCCCTCTACTCGGAAAGGCTCGCTGATGACATGGGACTATACTCTAGTGATCTGGATCGACTCGGACTTTTGTCCTACGAGGCCTGGCGAGCAAGCCGACTTGTCGTGGACACAGGGATTCATTCCTTCGGGTGGACACGGGATCAAGCGATCCAGTTCCTGGAAGAAAATACGTTACTGGCGGAAGCAAATATCGAGAATGAAGTGGATCGATACATCACCTCACCTGCCCAAGCTCTTGCATATAAGCTTGGACAAATCGAAATCCTTCGGCTCCGGGCTGAAGCACAACAAAGGCTGGGTAACCGATTCAGTATCTCAGAGTTCCACGACCGAGTGCTTGAGAACGGTGCACTCAGTCTCCCTGCACTACGCCAGGCGATCGACACCTGGCTGAAGAGTCAAAACAGCTAGCACAGTTATACTCCAGGTAATCGATCTTGAATAAGGATATGTAAGTCATCAGGATTATCCACGTGGAGCCAGTGTCCTCCGCTCACCTCATGCCCAAATATCCGCCCGTTTAGATTGCTTCGATCAAATCGCTGCAAATCCTCAATTGGTACGACATCCGATTTAGTAGCTCTCACCAGATGAATCTCCGAAGCCTGGTGAGGATCTTCCACAATCTCCCAAAGATCCTGACGAAAAAAATCGCTCATCATCGACTCGATGTCAGCAAGCTCGAAACACCAAGAATACCCCCTCCCGTCAGCCTCTAGATTGGTAGCCATCCAGTGCGCGACATGTTCCGCAACGCCTTCATCCTGAAGAGATTCGACTGCTTCCCTACGGTCACGAAATGGACCAGGTAGACGCTTGAGGATCTCCAGCATTTGATAGGCACCGCCACTCGGGATCCGACTGGACGGCGAAGAATCAATCACCCAGACTTGAGATGGGGGAAGTACTAGAGTCGCCATAAGCGCGACCTTACCCCCGAAGGAGTGGCCTAGAATTACCTTGGGGGGGTGCCGCATTGATTCAGCCAATTCTCGGATATCATGGGCACAAGCCTCGAGCGTGTGAGGCGGCTTGAAGCCTTGCGAATGTCCATGCTGTCGCAAGTCAACTAGGACAACACCCCATTCAGGTCTGGCCTCAACGAGCCTACGGGCAAACGAGGTCCAGTTGCGCCCTGCCCCAAAAATTCCATGCAACACATAGACCCAATTAACCGCGCGCTGATCTCCCACCATATGGTGGTGTATCTTGGGTTGTAACATGAGATTCATGTTCTGTTGGACATTATGGTCATAGTTGAGCACGGAGTGGGACCAATGAAAGTAAAAAGGTTAAGACCACAGTGTTATCAACCCCCTCCTTCACGGCTACTAGCTCACTCATAAATCCACACCTTCATACCATAGTGTCGACACAGCAGATTTTAGGTACACTATAGATAATGTAAACATCTGTTGCCGACAGGACGGTTGACCAAGATCATCGAGTGAATAGAACTAATGTCTTTACGGATATAATTAGATGTCAGATAGTTGTGAACATTCGATAAAAAGCTCTAGATGCCACCGCTTATTGGGTGCACCTTCTCTAGAGTCCTCACACACGCCCCAATGGAAGGTTACCATGCATACCCTGCTTAAGCTTGTAACATGCATTACGACACTCGCCATGTGTGCGCTCCCCCTAGCCGGTCAGGGCTTTGGGTCTGGCGTCGCCGTCCACTCCAATCAGGTCTTAGTGGCGGAGCGAGGCGGTCCTACTTCGACCGGGGCCGTATACGTCTATGAAAAGGGCCAAGATGGGTGGGGCGTAGCTAACACTCTCGTACCTGCAGGTGCCGAAAAAGGCGGCTCATTCGGAACCTCTCTGTCTGTCTCCGACAATATGATGCTAGTGGGATCACCAGGGGCTTCTTACGTCTTCAAACGGATTGATGGGGAGTGGGAGGAAGTCGCAACCCTCACCTCTGCTTTGGTCCCCGACAACTTAGTGTTTGGATTAAGTGGTGCGATCAATGGCAATGTGGCATTGGTCGCAGCTACGAATCCGCGCAGATACGGTGGCATGTCAACCGCGGGGAGAGTCTTTGCTTTTGAGGGCAATGACTCAGGGTGGACGGAGGTGGGTGAACTGTCCCCCCCGGAACTGGCAACTGGAGATGGATTGGGACCAGCTATTCTTACGAACGGGCAAGTAGCAGCAGTCGGGGCGCCCGGTGCTACGGTCAACAACATCAGAGGAGCAGGGTCAGTCTACTTCTTCGTTCGCGGGGAGAACGGAGAATGGGCTTCTCATTCGACACTTGAACCCTTGAACGCTCCACGCCCAACCCAAGGCGGAAATTTTGGGAGTGAACTATTTGCACTCCCAACGGAGGAAGGGACGGGACTCTTAGTTGGCGGTGGCGGGTTGGGTGGTATTGGTGGTGCATACTCGTTTGCCCTGGAAGGTGATAGCTGGGCCCTCTCTAACCAGTTTTTTCCACCCGTCCTAGGTTCAGGAGGGCGATTTGGCGGAGGGTTCCCGTCGTCTTTCAGCACGACAGAAGAGGAGTTGTGGATCGGCGGTAGCACCATTGGCGACCAAGGGGAGGGACAGGTTCTCCGCTATGGAAGAACCGAAACGGGGAGCCTCATTCTGCGCGACGTACTCAGTCCATCGAACGCTGGAGAAAGGGATGGGTTTGGATCACGGATCGCGGTCCAAGGCAACATCGCTGCGATCGTGGCTGGTGGTAAGGACTACCGTTGGGGTACAGCGTATATCTTCGAGCAGGTCAATGGAGAGTGGATTGAGACCGATGAAGTATGGGGTGACACACAGAATTATGCCGCTATTAACGGACACGAAGTCGGTTGTGAAGAAGGTGTTTCGGCTGATTTCGACTGCAGTGAGATTAATATCCTGTCATTCATGCCCGTTCAAACGCTTGGGGCTAAACGTGGCGTTCGTGTGAACGATGTATGGGGCTGGAGCGATCCACAAACAGGCCGGGAATATGCACTCGTGGGCCTAACTGACCAGGCTTCATTTGTCGACATTACCGATGCTGAGAACCCACGCTATATAGGACGCCTCCTCATGACCGAGGGTGCAAATGGAAGCACGTGGCGAGATATAAAGGTCTACAAAAACCACGCGTTTATCGTATCTGATGGTGCAGGGGAACATGGGATGCAGGTCTTTAACCTCGCGCGACTACGCGAAGTCGGGAGCGAACCGATCACCTTTGAGGCAGATGCTCATTATGACGGCATAGCCTCCGCACACAACATCGTGATAAACGAAGGATCGGGCTTCGCATATAGCGTTGGATCAAGTGGTGGAGGCGAGACCTGCGGCGGTGGCCTCCATATGATCCAGATCGAAGAACCCACAGAACCAACGTTTGCAGGCTGCTTTGCCGATACGAGCACGGGACGGAGGAAAACTGGGTACTCGCATGATGCACAGTGCCTCGTCTACGACGGTCCCGATACTGAGCATACTGGTAAAGAGATCTGTATTGGGTCGAATGAAGATGCGATCTCTATTGCGGATGTAACTGATAAGGCGAATCCGATAGCACTCTCGACCGGGTCGTATCCAAGCATCGGGTATGCGCACCAGGGATGGGTCACCGAAGACCACCGTTACTTCTATCTGGGTGACGAACTCGACGAGCTGCAAACTGAGTTCCCGGGTACCCGGACGATGATCTTCGACATTACCGACCTTGACGATCCCATACTGGTCAAAGAGCATTTTGGTGAATCGACCGCAAGCGACCACAACATATATATCGTGGACAATCTGATGTACCAATCGAACTATAATAGCGGGCTAAGAATTCTTGATGTGAGCAACCCCGAGGATCCGACTGAGGTTGGTTTCCTTGATACAGTGCCCTACGCAGAAGGACCTTCAATGGGCGGATCATGGAGTAACTACCCATACTTTGCCAGCGGAACAATCATCGTAACGAGCGGGAACGAGGGCCTATTCATGGTTAAGTACCAAAAGCCAGAATTGATCCCGTAACACATGGTATAATCAACGTACGATGAAAACTCGTAAACCATTTCATATGAATGGACTAACAAAGTCAGTACTGTGCGTTTCTATCTTCCTCATCGGAACGGTTGGCGGGGTATATGCGCGCACAAAAGCAGTCACATTAGATGCCGCACGTGCACAAACTGAAGACGGGCCGTTCCTTTACGTCGCAAACCAAGAGGCGGCGGCGATAACAGTCATTGATTTGAGCACTCACACGGTCGCAGAGATTATCGACCTTGAGAAGATGGGCTACGGTGCCAACGCAAAACCTCACCACCTCGTGGTCGAGCCCGACGGCTCATTCTGGTATGTATCACTCATCGCTGCGAACCAAATCCTAAAATTCAACCGCAATAATGAACTTGTCGCGAGCGTTGAGTTCGAGCGACCTGGACTCTTAGCACTCCACCCTATTGAAAACTGGCTTTTCGTTGGCCGGTCGATGGCCGCGGTAAATCCTCCACAGAGGATCGGACGAATCGACCGAACTTCGATGGAGATTGAAGAGTTCGACGTCTTCATTCCGCGACCACACGCACTTTCAACAACACCGAACGGCGCATGGATATTTACCGGAAGCTTAGGCGAAAACTCTATCGTAAGCATTGAAGTGGAGAGTGGGCAGGTTGAGCTATTACGGCTTCCTGGATCTCAACGACAACCACACGTCATAGTGCAGTACGCTGTTTCTCCAGACGGAAAAACACTAGTCGCAACGGCCGAGATGACAGCCAAACTTCTAGTCTTTGACGTGTCCGACCCTAGTAACCCAGAGCTAAAGCACGAGATTTCCGTCGGAGCACGTCCATGGCACCCCTCATGGTCACACGATGGGCGTTGGATTTGGTTCGGAAACTTAGGAGCAAACGAGGTCACCCTCATAGATACGCAGGACTGGTCTGTGGCAGACGTCGTTAGCGGAAATGGTCTTGCTGAGCCACATGGAAGTGCTCTCTCAGCAGACGGGTCTCGCCTATACGTGGCAAACCGAAATGAACGGGGCACATACTCATCGAAAGATCAGTTGGGGTACGGTGCGCCTGGCGGCACGGTTGTCGTTATCGATACAGCGACACGAAACATTATTGATGTCATTGAGACCCCCCCCTACGCAGCTGGTGTGGGGCTTGCGTCCAACCCTCGTTGATCTCGTAATGCTTGTCCGAACCAAGATTACATGCGCTCTTATATTGAGCATCGGTGCCCTCTCGGGGTGTGCTTCTGGCCGCATAGCCGACGTGGGCCAACCGGACCCAGAACGACACGGTGCAGGAACGTCAGGGGGGTGGGAACGTTCGCTCACACCTTTCCCCGTACTCCGGGAAGATGGGACACCCTATGAAATCCCGTTTCTCGGCGGCTTCAACGTCCCCCGACCGCAGTGGGCTGATATCGATTTGGACGGCGACATTGATCTTGTCGTTCAGGAGACTACGGACCGCCTCCTCTACTTCGAACGCGAGGATACTCCAAACGGCCCAAAGCACACTTGGCGACCAGACGTATTTTCATCCCTGCAAGTGGGCGAGTGGTATCGGTTCGTCGATGTAGATGCAGACGGTGACCGAGACCTCTTAGCCGAGTCACCGTTTAGCTACATGAAACTTTACCGAAATACCGGCACCGTCGGTCAACCAAATTTCGAATTGATTGCAGACACGCTCCGGGACACACGAGGGGAACCAATTTTCTCTGATCGTCAGAATATCCCAAACGCTGCAGACATTGACTGTGATGGGCGACTGGATCTGTTCATCGGGAGACTCGTAGGAACCGTAACACGATATGAAGCGACTGGGGTGATCACGGATGATGCCTCGCCTTTCCGACATATAACAGACCGGTTCGAGGACATTGAGATCATCGCCGATCCAGCAGCACAAGGTGGGATACCCATACCGCTAAACGACGGCAACATTCAGCCTCAAGATGGAATAGGAAGGCACTTCCCTACCCTTCACGGCGCAAACACGATGGCGCTTGCCGATGTGGATGATGATGGCGACGTGGACATGTTTTGGGGTGATTTTTTCGAAGCCGGTCTCCTCTTTATCGAAAATGCCGGCTCTTGTGAGGCCCCCAATCTCCGAGTAACACCCCAGCCGTTTCCTTTGGATGACCCGATTCAGACCAGCGGATACAACGCCCCCACCTTTGGGGATATTGACAGAGACGGCGATTTAGACCTCCTACTCGGAGTTCTGGGAGGAGCGTACAATGGGAACACCACTACGGCGGACAACCTATTACTGTTTGAACAAGACCATGACGGCAGTTTTACCCTCACGACCAGTCGCTTCATTTCACAGATCGATGTTGGAAGCGAGAGTGTCGTATCACTCGTCGATCTCGATGCAGATGGAGATCTGGATCTTTTCGTGACAAATAAGATCGATCCTCAGGATCTCTCTGACTCAAAGGTCTTTCTGTTCCGTAATAACGGAAAATCCACCGATGCCAACTTTCAAAAAATGGGCGAATTCAAGCTAGATGGAGCTTATCATAACGCTCCCGCCTTTGGTGACCTCGACGGAGACGGAGACCTCGACATCTTGCTGGGGACTTGGCGAGACGAACTGCGCTATTTGCGGAACGTCGGGTCAGCAACCCAACCAGACTTCAAATTGATTGACTCGGCGTTCGTGGAGATCACACGCGGCTCGAACGCGACCCCGACCCTAGGTGACATCGATAATGATGGAGACCTCGACCTGTTCATCGGAGAATCATCTGGCACCATCAACTACTATAAGAACACTGGGTCCGCCACTAAGCCCCAGTTTGAACTTGTGAGCGATGAATACGGCGGTATCGATGTAGGCCGGCGAAGTTTTCCGAAACTTGTGGACTTTGATGGAGACTCGGACCTGGACATGGTCATCGGCACCGAGTCCGATGGCATTCTCTACTTCCGGAACGACGGGAGTACATCAGTACCTGAATTTCTAGAAATCGAAACCCCTTTCCCCGCCGCAGCGGACCTGCCCGCATTCGTAACACCGGAACTCGCCGATCTGGATGGAGATGGTGACCTCGATCTCGTGACAGGCGGAGCTGGAGGCGGTGTCTACTACTTTGAACGTCACTCGCCTCCTCGTGATTAGGGGAGATTCTTTTCATAGGGCCGTATGAGAGACCGTTCAGTACCGGTAAGCCTATGGACTCAGTAGACAACACTGGTGGTAGGCAATTGAAGGTTCTACCGTATCTTTTAACCTCGATCTTGAAACGCCCCCCGACACTTCCCATGTCGGGCCTCTAACCCCGCATCCCAGGTGCTAACATGAATAGTTTTCGTGCACTCGTATCGGCGGTCGTCATTACATGGCTGAGTGCGACTCCCGTCCAACCACAGGAGTTTGGGAGCACAATTGTGCTCAACGACAATGAGATCCTTATTGGGGAACCGTTCGACCCCGTCGGGCCTGGGCCCGATGGAAACCCACGAACCCTATATATATACTCGAACTCCGACTCTGGTTGGGTGCAGACAGGCACGCTTCAAGCGCCCGATAATAGAGGAGCAGACTTCTTCGGTCGTTTCGTCATCCAAGACAACAATCAACTCCTAGTCGGTGCAACAGCACTTGATTCTAATGGGGACGGTGAGCCTGATGGCAGCGTCCTCGTCTACGGGCATGGCGATAATGGTTGGACATATGACTCTGAAATTCGACCTGAAAGCGTCCCCTTTGGATCTTCCTATGGTCGCTTTGCATCCCTAGCGGATGACTTGTTCGTTGTCACAGCTCTTGGGTATAGCGACGCGGATGGCGCTGTTCCGACGGGTGCAGCTTGGGTATTCACACGCAGCTCAGATGGAACATGGGTGGAGCAAGCGATCCTCACGCCCACAGACCCCCATCCAGAACAGGAGTTCTTTGGATGGGGTGCTCACACGGATGGAGCGCGCGTAATCGTGGGCGCGTTCGGTGGACCAACAATACCAGGTGCCGCGTACATTTTCGGTCAAGATGACGAAGGCAATTGGGCTCAAGAAGCTCGGCTTGCTCTTCCCGATGATGAGTCGCAACCAGGGGCGGGAGCAGCCGGAGGAGGGATCTCCATGGGCGTCGGCATCAACGGCACGTATGCGTTACTTGGCCTGCCGGGTGCTGATGGCGGAGCCGGAATCGTATTACGCTATGAACGACGGACAACAGGCGACTGGGTCCGAACCGGCGAGCTCGCCGCATTCGACCGCCAACCTGGCGCCTTTTTCGGAGCGTCGTTTCACGGGCACGGAAACGAGCTCTGGATCTCGGCTCCAGGAGCTGATGGACTAGGGGCGATCTATGCCTTCACTTGGGATGCAGCGACAGAAACCTTCGGCGCAGCTAAAAAAATTCGGGCGGGGCAAGGTTCAGATGTCGGGGATGGCTTTGGGTTGGCCATGGCCTCCACTCCTGATCTCGCCGTGATCGGACAGCCGTGGGACGACTCCGGACTGGGATCCGTCATCGTGCTCGAAAATCACGACGGGACTTGGAATTCGACGTCTAAGATCTTCCTCCCAGAGGAACGACGTGAGCTTTTAGCTCTCTCGGATGTCACCTGCGGTGATAACGGACTGGCCGACCAATTCACCTGCGATCAAGTCGACGTACTGTCCTTCATGCCACTCGACGCAATCGGCGGGACGGATCGTGGTATTGAGACAAATGACGTTTGGGGTTGGGCCGACCCACAGACTGGGCGTGAATACGCACTTGTGGGCCGTACCGACGGTACCGCGTTCATCGACGTGTCAAATCCCAACAGTCCAATCTACCTCGGGAGCCTTGCAAAAACGTTGGGTTCGCGGACGAATTCGTGGCGTGATATTAAGGTGTTCAATAACCATGCATTCATCGTTGCGGATGGAGCAGGTGACCACGGAATGCAGATTTTCGATCTTACGCGACTGCGAGATGTCCGCGACACACCCGTTGAATTTGATGTCGATGCACTATACGAAGGGATCGCAAGTGCACATAACGTCGTAATCAACGAGGAAACGTCTGTCGCGTACATTGTCGGATCTAGCGGTGGAGGCGAAACGTGTGGCGGCGGACTCCATATGATGGACATTGAAGAACCGACCAGTCCAACCTTCATTGGCTGTTTCCAAGATGTCGGAACGGGACGTCGCGGAACGGGCTATGCACACGACGCCATGTGCATAGTCTATGATGGACCGGATACTGAACACATTGGTCAGGAGATCTGCTTCGGCTCAAATGAGACAGCACTTTCGATTGCCGACGTGACGGACAGGGAGAACCCGGTATCACTCGCCAGTGCAACTTATCCGAACGTAACATATGCCCATCAGGGCTGGATCACTGAAGATCACCGACACTTCTACATGAACGACGAATTGGACGAGGACGCGTCGGTGGCACGAGCAGAAGAAACCGACACTGAACCGGATATGTCTGCAACACGTACACTCGTTTGGGATGTTTCCGATCTCGATGATCCTGTGCTCGTCAATGAACACTTTGGTGAGACGTTTACGATCGACCACAATCTCTACATTGTGGGCGATCTTATGTATCAGTCGAACTATGTTAGCGGGTTACGCGTGTTAGACATTAGCGATCGCGAAAATCCGGAGGAGGTCGGCTTTTTCGACACCGTACCCTGGGATGAGTCTGTCGTTTTCGATGGCTCATGGTCGAACTATCCCTTCTTCAAAAGTGGTACGGTCGTCGTTTCAAGCGGTAAGGAGGGCGTCTTCTTCCTCAAATACCGCCGACCCGAACTTGTGCCTTAATTAAGGAAGGCACTTGAACACAAAAGCTGATCCTTTGGCCCAAAGTGAGTTCTCACTCTGGACAGGGCTCGACGAGCAGGGGGCCACGACTGAGGTCTTCACCCCCCTGCTGTCGAAGATCGGGGTAACTCAAGAAAACATAGATGACCTCGTCGTAGCCATCCGTGCATCCATCGGGGGTGCACTTGCCACAAAAACCCACTATGGCACCAGCCTCAAAGTTCGCAACAAGGGGGGCGGCGAACCGGTCACGGAAGCTGATTATGCTTCCAATCAGGCAATCCTCCAAATTCTTCAAGAGTCGTGCCCGGAAGACCTCATTCTTAGTGAAGAATCAACAGCACCAAGCAAGGTCGCGAATTGTGGCCGTATGTGGATCGTAGACCCCCTAGACGGAACGAAAGAATTCATCGCACAAAACGGCGAATTTTCCATCATGGTCGGACTCGCTCGTGAAGGACGATCATTCTTGGGCGCGGTGTGCCAACCGACAATCGGACGAGTGTTCGCGGGGCTCGCCGAGGAGGGGGCATGGACTCTGTACACCACGGATGGCGAGTGGAATGTTGATCAACTCGAGGTCACCTCTACCCCCAATACGCGAGGGCCACTCCGATTTGTCCGCTCTCGCTCACACCCCAATGAATGCTTGGCCAGTATCGCCCGTGAGTTAGGCGACATTAAGGAGGTGATCTCAGGTTCGGTCGGCGTAAAGTGCGGCCTTGTATCCCGCGGAATAGCAGATCTCTACGTTCACCCGACACAATATCTTAAGGAGTGGGACACTTGTGCTCCTGAGGCGATTCTCCGAGGAGCTGGCGGTCTAGTGACCGACTGTGCAGGGAAACCGCTATTATACGGTGACAACGACCCGCATCAGCATGGTGGGATCTTTGCCGGAACGCCGGCGGCTTGGCATCGCGCACAGCCAGTCGTACGTAGGATGACTCGATTCATGTTCGCAGATGTAGCTGGAAGCTAAAGAGGATCTATTGAGCGAAGATACTGGCGATGTGAAACAACAGCGTTCAACAAACGTGACGTGGGTTGAAAGCGCGGTCACGCGAGAGGCACGCGAAACCCGACGTGGACACCGAGGTGCCGTGCTCTGGTTCACGGGTCTTTCGGCGAGTGGCAAAAGCACACTGGCGACAGAAGTCGAAAAAGAACTCTTTTCGGAAGGATACTTCTCATACGTGCTAGATGGAGACAATTTCCGACACGGCCTCAACGGTGATCTTGGTTTCTCGCCCGAAGACCGTACGGAAAATATTCGCCGCGTGGGTGAAGTGGCAAAGCTGTTCGCAGAATCGGGTGCTCTTGTTCTGACGGCGTTCATCTCTCCGTATCGTCGTGATAGAGATCGAGTGCGTGCCCTCGTGACCCGGCCGCAGGACTTCATCGAGATCCACGTATCGTGTCCTGTCAACGTTTGTGAGGCCCGAGACCCCAAGGGGCTCTATAAGAAGGCTAGAGCAGGTGAAATCCCTAACTTTACCGGGATCGATGCTCCCTATGAAAAACCGCGAGAGGCTGAGATCACTGTGGAGACTGACGTTGGCGATGTCAAAACCTGTGCACGACAGGTAATCGATTTTTTGCGGACACATGAATACATCTCTCAAAAGCCGCAACCACGCTCAAACAAAGGCTAAGAACGTGAGCGGCCCGATCAAACCCTATGGAGGCAGACTAGTTAACCGAGTCACCGATGACGAAGCACTGACCGGTGAGACTAAGGTATTACCCACGATTCAGATCACCCCCCGCATCTTAGCGGATCTCTATATGGTTGCAGTCGGTGCGCTATCTCCGCTTGAGGGGTTCATGGATTCTGCCACATATGAGAGCGTCCTCGAGACCATGAAATTAACAAACGGACTCCCTTGGTCGATCCCCGTAGTGCTCCCGGCAACCCAACAAGAGGTTGCTGAATTCCACGTCGGTGATAGGGTCGCCCTAATTGCGCCCGATGGTACGCTAGCCGCCAAGTTAGACGTAACAGAGATCTTCGAGCCTGACTTTGCCCATGAGGCTTTAAGTGTGTACGGGACTGAAGACGCCGCACACCCGGGAGTTGCCGCACTTCAAACATTTGGGCCGAAGTACGTCGCAGGCTCGATTCACTATGTATATGCAAACGACATCTCCGGTTTCCCAGCCGACAACCTGACACCAGCTGAAACACGCGTTCGATTCGATGAAGCAAAATGGGGCACGGTGGTCGCCTTCCAGACACGGAACCCGATTCACCGAGCACACGAATATCTCCACAAATGTGCACTCGAGATGGTAGAGGGATTATTGATTCATCCGTTGGTTGGAGAGACCAAGCCCGATGATCTACCAGCCGACATTCGTATGGAATCCTACCGAACGATACTTGACCTGTACTATCCAAAAGATCGTGTGCTTTTGAGCGTCCTTCCCGCAGCTATGCGTTACGCGGGTCCGCGCGAAGCGATTTTCCACGCGATAATCAGACGCAATTACGGATGCACCCACTTCATCGTGGGTCGCGACCATGCTGGAGTGGGTGATTACTACGGGTCCTATGATGCACAGGAAATCTTCGATGAGATTGATGCCGACCTGCTCGGGATCGTTCCCCTCAAGTTTGAACACGCCTTCTGGTGCACTCGCACGGGTCAAATGGCCTCGAACAAGACGAGTCCTTCAACACCCGAAGAGCGCGTATTTCTATCTGGGTCTGAAGTTCGAGAGATGCTATCACGGGGCGAGCGTCCACCAGTCGAATTCACGCGACCGGAAGTCGCGGATATCCTCATGAAGATGTATTAGAACAGCCCTACCGAGACCCCCATTCCAACAAGGAAAAAATCCGCGTCTGATACAAGCGGTCGAATGCGGGCCCCTTCCTTATCGTCCACGATACTTCCCTCGACCAAATATTCTGCCTGATCATGCATCCGATACTGAGTGTCGAAACTGATAAAAATGGGGGTTCCACGGTACTTTAAAACGTGAATCTTGACACCACCCCCAATCCCGTAACCCATAACCCAATCGCTAAAGTTGGTCGTAGATGAGCCTTCCAGGTTCTGCCCTCCAATGGCAAGTTGGGTGTCTGTATAGAAACGGCTAACTCCAAAGAAACCATTCACGTAGGGACGAATTCTGCCTGTTGAGAAGTCAACTTGTGGGCCAATACCGAAGGACAGGATGTTATTCGATGTCGTTAAGTGCGATGAAATACGGTCCGTTTCGTCAACCAAGCGAGCTGCAATTATCTCCTTTCCATAGTTTACAAAACCACCCGCCAAGCGAATCCCGAACAAGGAAGAGATCCGCCCAGTTGCATCGAACCCGATCTGGAAGTGCCTCCCACCGTGACCAACATTAGTCGCAAAGTCACCCTGTAGAATCGCGGCACCCACGTTCATTCCAAACGTTAGCCGTTCCGTTCGACCACCTTCTTCTCGCTGCTCTTCACCTTGGGGGCTCTGGCCACCGACAGGCCCGGGGAAAGCCATGATCAAAGCCAGAAGCATGAAGGTGCGATTTGTAAGAAGGTGAGTGTAAAAACTGTCCATCATTGAATTCAACATATTTACCCTAGAGCTCAATAGAGCCGGTGAGATAAAGGACAGCATCCCCCCCAATCGCCACGCGATCTCCAAGGTGTTGGCATGCAAGCCGACCACCTCGAGCACTAATTTGACGTGCGTCCATCCAAGTGTCACCACGATTAAGCCGCTCGGCCCAAAAAGGAATGAGCGTACAATGCGCGGATCCGGTCACTGGGTCCTCTGGAAAACCATCAAGAAGCGCTGGACTGAAGAATCGAGACACAAAGTCCGAGCTGAGGCCCGGCGCTGTCACAATAATGCCAAGCCGATCGATCGTGCGGAGGCGGCGAAAGTCCGGCTTAAGTTTTCGCACATCATCTTCCGTTTCGAAAACAACCAAATAATCACGCTCAGCCGCCAGAACCTCCACTGGTTCTGCACCCAGACCTTCTATAAGTGCTTTGGGAGCTTCCTTAGAAGAAGCAGGTTTGCTGGGAAAGTCCAACACTAGAAGCCCATTCTCGCCACGCTGGACTGAGAGTGTCCCGCTCCGGCTATCAAAGCTTACGGCTTCCTGCGATGGTTTAAGGACGTTGAGAATGACCCATGCAGAAGCGAGTGTCGCGTGTCCACAGAGATCCACTTCTGCTACAGGCGTAAACCACCGCAACTCGTATCCACCGTTCTGAGCAACAAAGAAGGCCGTCTCTGATAAATTGTTCTCTGCTGCGATCCCCTGGAGTACGTCGTCATCCAACCACTCATCAAGTGGACAAACAGCTGCAGGATTGCCACTAAAGAGTTTGGTTGAGAACGCATCTACCTGGTAAAGCGGGATCCTCATGTATCCTCCATTGTCCATATCAACTTGAAAGGCACCCCAAGTGACTGTGAGAATGGTTGCATCAGATTGTCGAGATCGTCAGCAGCCATTCCCCAGAGCCATTCAATGCTTTATCAAATATACGGTGTTGTTCACATATATGCGCATTGGAAATACTTTTCCGGAACCATAAATCACTGAGATCGAAAGACACGGAGATGAGACATGTCAACTAGATTGGTCGCACAGGAGTGCATTCCATGCCGAGGGGGAATCCCTCCACTTAGAGGCGCCGAATTAGCTCAACTCGCCGAGGAATTGGGATCGGACTGGGACATCATCGACGAACATCACCTGGAAAAAGAGTTCGCCTTTCCAAATTTCGTTACTGCACTCGCGTTCGTGAATCTCGTTGGGAATCTCGCTGAGGAACAGAATCACCACCCTGATCTTATGCTTTCTTGGGGGCGAGCCATGGTCCGTATATGGACACACAAGATCGATGGGCTCACTGAGAGTGATTTTGTGTTCGCGGCGAAAGCTGAGAAACTGTTCGAAGAAACTTCATAACCAGTCTTTATGTCGAGAAGCTCAAAAGCACTTCGCGTAAAGCATCAATATCAGACGCATCGTTATAGACGTGAGGAGATATGCGGAGCGCATCTCCCCGCAATGAACAGTACACACCTGCTTCTACAAGTCTCGCCTGCAATGAATCAAGCTCCCATCCTTCTGGAAGCCGAACACCGAGCATATGCCCTGTCCGCCAGAAGTCATCTTCCATGGCCCAACCCTTCTCTCTAAGCTCATTCGTAAGACTCTCTAGGAGAGCGACACAGTAGGCGCGAATATCAGCAGGTTCCCAAGCACTAATACAGTCCAGGGCCTCTATCATCATTGGGACCAAAATAAAGTTGGCTGTCTCTCCCACGTCGTAACGAACTGCACCAGGGCGATACTGATCTGTATAGTCGACGAGAGCCTGAAAATCATCCGATCCTTCTCGTGCGAAACAGTTCTCTTCTAGAGGGATTCCATCGTCAAAACGCTCACCAAAGTGTGCCAAAGCCATCGAATATGGCCCCAGCAACCATTTATATCCGACCGTAATGAGCGCGTCCGGCTGAATCTCGTCCAAATCGAATGGGACCGCCCCAATCGACTGAGATCCATCAACAACCAAGGCTGCCCCCACCTCTCTCGCACGCTTCCCAACGGCTACAAGATCAATCCGGGTACCATCCGTCCAATGACAGTGCGGAAGGGCGACAACAGCGGTCCCTGGCCGAATGGCATCAAGCAAACGTTCATTCCACCGTGCCGCCGATGGCGGCGGTCCTGGTCGGTGTACCGTAAACAGCTCACACTCATTCTCCACCGCAAGCCGTCGCCAGATATAGACGTTGCTCGGGAACTGTTCCCCAAGAATGACAATCCGCTGACCTCGACCTAATGGGAGGTTGCGAGCAGCAGCGGTCACACCATAAGAAGCTGACGGCATAATCGCGACTCGCTCTGAGGTCCCCCCGACCAGCGCAGCAAAACGTTCGCGGAGATGATTACAACCGGAAAAAAACTCGCTGCTAGGAAATGGTGTCGGGGATCGTTTGGTTTGGAGGCCAGTGATGCCAGCCATCTCTACAGACCGGGGAATCGGACCTAAATACGCACAGTTGAGGTAGTGCGCACTGTCATCGAGCTGAAACTGATCCTTCTGACATGTGAACGGTGCAACCTGTGTAACAGTCATATGCGATCCTTAGTTGCAGCCATAATACGGGAACGGACTTGCGTTCGATCAACTTTTCCGTTCACCGTATGTGGTAGTTCTTCAACAACAAACAAGCGTCTTGGAGTTTTAGGACCAGAGAGCTGATCACGAATCCACGTGTCCACTCGGCGAGTCAAGTCTCTCCCACCTCCTACTATAACGGCGGTCACCACCTCTCCCCATGTATCGTCCGGAATGCCAAGCACACATGCTTCAACAACATCAGGGTGGCGGCGCAAGACAGCCTCAACCTCGTCAGGATCAACGTTAGTTCCTCCAGTGATAATTTGGTCACTCCGACGGCCAGTGACACAAAGGCATCCCGAATCATCGAAAAAACCGAGATCGCCAGTCGAAAACCACGACGCCGGGTCGCGTGGCGTGTCTCCTCCATACCCAAGAAATAAGGTTGGTCCGGACAATTCAATCTCCCCATGAGCCGAACCACCGGCACTGGTAGCCTCTGGAGAGGCAATGCGGACATTAACACAAGAAAGGGGTGGACCGACGGACCCATCTCCTTCAGCCACCTCAGCGGGTGGAGCGACCGAAACCTGTGACCCCGCCTCCGTCATCCCATACGTAAGCGCGATTGGCCACCCTGCTGAAAGGGCCCGCTCCGTCAGTGAAGGGGGCGTGGCCGCACCGCCAATCAGCACGACCTCAAGGCTTTGTGGAAGCGGTGGCGCTATATCGAGTAGGGCCTGTAGCATCGCGGGCACAAGTGACACGTGGCTTACCTGCGACTTTTCAATTGCCTCAAGGACACGTTTTGCTTTAAAGCGGGACGGCCCAAAGGCAAGAGTAGATCGAGCTCGAGCTGTACGAAGTAAAACACCGAGGCCTCCGATGTGTGACCAGGCCAGGGTCGCTAACCAAGTGTCGCCCATACTGAAACACAAGCGTTTGTTCGCCTCATCTGCATTTCGAATGAGTGCTGACCATGAGTGGCAAACAAGCTTAGGCTTACCGCCGCTACCTGACGTCCATATAGCTACATCAGTACCATCCGAAAGCACGAGCGTGGAATTTTGAGAACTGACATCGCTCGTGCGGGACCAAAGCGATACGGGGTCGAAATTTGGTAATACAATGGGTCTTTCACTCCAACCATCACTGACCCAATTCCATCCCGCGGGTGACAGAATAAGCGATGGATTCACTGCATCGATGAAGGCACCTTGCTCGGATGGCGTCCAGTTTGGATGGCCCAGCACAAGAGGTAAGCCAGAAGTCGCTATCGCATGCACCGCGAGTGCTCCGGCAGCCTCGAGCCCAAAAACATGGGCAACTGGTCGCGTCAACGTTTGGGCCGAAGATTTGATCTCCGCAGCGAGTTCATCTGATGCGAGCGAAAGTTCACCGTATGTCCAGGACCGCGGACCTGCTGTCAGCGCCGGCCTTTTGAGTCCAGTTGCAGGGGGGATCAAATTCACCAGATACAACCCAGAGCAAACAAGAACCCATAGGCTCCAGTTGCCCCCGCGGTCGCAGCTAATGCTGAGTTAAGTTCCCGTGGATCCTTGTACGTCCACACAATCCTGAGTGAAGAACCCACGAGGACCAGAGCCCCCAAGCTGGACAAGACGAGGATTGGCCAATCGAACCAGATCGTACCAAGGACGGGTGCAGCTGCGGCTATGAGAAGCAGAAGCGTGTATTCAATTTGAGTGGATCTCTTACCTATAAGAACCGCAAGCGTCCGCTTACCCGCCACACGGTCAGTTGAGTAGTCACGCAGGTTATTTACGACGAGGATCGCCGTGGTAAGAGCACCAACGCCAAGACCGGCAAGAAGAGTGCCACGATTCCAGTTTAAGACCTGTACATAATATGTGCCGGCGACAGCAATAGGCCCGAAGAAGACGATCACGAACAGATCGCCCAAGCCATGGTAACCAAACGGCCATGGGCCGCCCGTATAAAAAATACCTGCCGCAATCGAAGCGAGACCGATCGTAACGACAGGCCAACCTCCTCTCCAAGCAAGGTAAGCACCGATGCCAATAGCCAAGGCAAAGGACAGGGCTGCACCTCCGCGAACCGCAGCCGCTGTGAGTTGTCCAGTCTGAGTCATCCTCGGATCACCGAGACGTGCCTCGGTATCTACTCCGCGAACAAAGTCGGAGTAGTCATTCGCGTAGTTCGTCCCCACTTGTATTAGGATCGCTGCAACCAGCGCTGCCAGGAACGGGAGAAAGATGAACTGGCCATCTGCCCACGCGATCCCACTACCTACCAGAACCGGACCTACGGCAGCGGGAAGAGTCCGTACCCGGGCTGCTGCGATGCCTGCTCGAACTTTTGCAGTGCTTTCCACAGCGTTTATCCCCAGCAGAATTTGGGTTAGGGGCGCCACGGATATTTTCGAAAGTCCGGGGAACGTTTTTCGAGAAACGCGTTCCGTCCCTCCTGCCCTTCTTCGGTCATATAGAGGAGCATAGTTGCGTGTCCGGCTAGCTCCTGGAGACCAGCTTGCCCATCGCAATCCGCATTGAAAGCTGCTTTGAGAAAGCGAATTGCAAGCGGGCTCTTACCAAGAATCTCCCTTGCCCAATCCACTCCTTCCACCTCTAGGTCCGCTAACGGAACAACTTTGTTAACCAATCCCATCTTCTCGGCTTCCTCCGCCCCGTATTGGCGGCAAAGGTACCAAATCTCTCGCGCCTTCTTCTGTCCAACCGACCGCGCCAGATAGGAGGATCCAAATCCACCATCAAAGCTACCCACCTTCGGTCCCGTCTGACCGAATACGGCGTTATCCGCCGCGATACTGATATCACACACAACGTGGAGCACGTGGCCACCACCAATTGCATAACCGGCCACAAGTGCAATGACGGGCTTCGGCATCGACCGAATCAAGCGCTGAAGATCAAGCACATTGAGACGAGCTACACCATCCTGACCAACGTAACCGGCCTCACCCCGAACTCGCTGGTCCCCTCCTGAGCAGAAGGCCCATTTCCCATCCTTTGATGGACCGTTACCCGTGAAAAGGACAACACCAATCTTTTCATCATCGCGAGCATCTTGGAATGCCTCGTACAACTCGAAGAGCGTTTCGGGACGAAACGCATTTCGAACCTCAGGACGATTAAATGCGATGCGAGCAATCCCTTCGGCTTTGTGGTAGGTGATATCTTCGTAACCTTTAACCACTTCCCAAGTAACATCACTCACCGGTAACACTACCGATTCACTCATATATCAGGCTCTCCGTTTCTATACCGAAATGATCGTGTTTAACCTTCCCTCTGTCCCTGCACCCTACAGAGAAGACCTCGCCGCCGATTGCGCGCATTGGACCGTGGTCTCCCGATGGTCCCAATTCTCGTATCTATCGATCTGCGCCTCTACAATCTTAAGCCCCGGCCCTTCTGGCTTTTTGAGTTCTTGGCGTAACTCATCAATAGATGCGACGAGACTGTGGGGGATTCCAGCCGCAGCCGCAACACCAGACAACTCAACCTGTTGCGGCATCACCAGGTACGGCGTGAAGGGAGGGTCATACTCCCGAATTGGGAGCATGTGGAATATGCCTCCGCCGCGATTCTGGATTACGATGAGTCGCAGCGTAACCGAGATAGATCTATCAACAAGGAGCGCACCTACATCGTGGAGTAATGTTAGATCTCCGATCAAGGCCACAGCTGGCTTCCCACGCGCGATCGCAGCACCGAGGGCGCCACTAACATTCCCGTCTATCCCGCTTGCACCCCTGAATCCTATGGTTTCGAAGGATTGTTCTCGAACTCCCGCAAATGCGTCGACATCTCGAATCGGCATCGAATTTCCGATAAACCATGTTGAGTCGGGCGATAGACCGTCAGCGATCGCCGCCGCGATTGCTCCTTCGAACCATGTTTGGTCTAACGTCGGGACAACGGCTGCTGCCGTAGCAGCATCAACACGTCGCCATTGATCAAGCCATTCGTGACCGGCGTTGGAGGCGACGATATTAGCTGCAGTTCTAAGTGTGGTTGCGGGATCGGCCACCACATAGTGGGTCGCCGTAGACAGATGGTCTTTCCACAAGTCGCTTCCATCTAACACAATTTGTCGAGCACTAGCATGCCTTTTGAGGAAACGGAGAGTCGAGGCCGAGGTCGGAGCCCGACCTACCCTAACAATCACGTCAGGGGTTAATGCAGCCGCGACTTCTTCATCGGAGAGGCTCAAGTCAGCGTACCCCATAGTCGTCCCGATCGCCTTGGGCGCGAAACGAGTACCTGATAGAGGATCACCAACTACAGGACTTCCTAAAGCAGATGCGAGTGTAAGTGCCGACCGTCCAATTGCCGAATCATGATTTGGGCCACAAATAATGAGTGGTCGTGTAGCGCCATCGATCAACCTGGCTAGCTCATCACCCGATTCGCAGCTGCGCCGCACTTCAACCGGACGGGCATTTCCTTTCAACAACATTTCCGGGTTTTGAGAAATCAAAGAGATATCTCCCGGGATCATTGTCGGGTCCAGTGGCTTTTCAAACTGAACATTAACCTGTACTGGGCCACATGGATTTTCGACTGTTGCAACCCAGGCCCGTCGTGCAGCAGCGCGAAGGTTATCCAGAGCATCTGGCGTAAGCTCTGGAGTAGAAAGGTCGAGCGCGAGCCGCGGATACTGACCAAACAAGTCTGCCTGGTCGATAGTCTGATTAGCATCAGAGCCGCGGAGACTCGCTGGTCGATCAGCTGTCACCAACAACAGCGGAATACCACTTTGGCTTGCTTCAACAACAGCTGGGAACAGGTTCACTGCAGCCGTACCTGAAGTTGTCACTACTGCGGCAGGCCGGCCGGTCGCTGCTCCGACTCCGAGCGCTAAAAAAGCGGCTGAACGCTCATCTACATGCGGGTGAATTCTAAACCGCTCATCGTTCGAGAACGCTTCGACCAAAGGAGCAGATCGAGACCCCGATCCTATACAAACTTCCGTTACGCCGAGATTTGCCCATTCGGCGGCGAGTGATCGTGCCCATAAGACATTCCGATTGGATACGTCAGTCACGGTACGCGCGCCACGCCTAAAGCGTCTAACATCGTCTGAAATTTAACTCGTGTTTCATCCCATTCAGCGAGAGGTCGCGAGCCTGATACGATACCAGAACCAGCGAAAAGGCGAAGTAACGGACCACGACATACCGCTGACCTAAGAGCTGGTGCAAACTCGCCATTCCCTGCTGCGTCAAACCACCCAACTGGGCCCGCATACCATCCGCGACCAACCGACTCTTCTTCATTCAAAATATCCAGCGCAACCGTTCCTGGCTCTCCACATACTGCTGCTGTTGGATGGAGAG
The DNA here is from genome assembly GCA_913043255.1 of uncultured Gemmatimonadota bacterium. Lineage (GTDB taxonomy): Bacteria > Gemmatimonadota > Gemmatimonadetes > Palauibacterales > Palauibacteraceae > Palauibacter. Next base: position 47,152 of record CAJWLK010000010.1, on the reverse strand, counting down.
CTTCTATCAACGAGATGATACTAGTCTCAGAGGGTACTGACGCGTGCAAGTCGGTTCGAAGGTGTTGGATTCTAGGTAGTCGAAGGAGGGCAGGAGCGGGCAGCTCTTCCATATTAATCCCAACCTCAGATAAGTGCTTAATGATATCTTCTACCACGATAGTGTGCTCAACTCTATTCTTATGACTACCTAACAGTTGTCGCCCGAGCCAACCATCAGATTCAGGGTCAGCTCCACGTGGCGTCGACCCTCCAACAGCCATCGTGTGGAACACATCGTCATGAAGTGAACAAATGAGCTCAGGGGCAGCCCCCAATAAAAACCGATCCCGTGCAAACTGTCTCAGATACACGTGCGATAAGGGATTCGCGGTTCGAAGTGCGGCGAGGACACTCACCGAATCAGGAACCTCCGCCAATGTGACGTCCAGTGGGCGTGCCAATACAACCTTACGGACATTCCCTCCAGCGATCTCTTTCAAAATACGATTTACCCCTCGTGACCAAAATTCAACCCCGACCGGTTCTGCAAGGGCTGTAGCCGAGGGTACGGCACTAGAGACGCCCCCCTTCCGCTCCAATTCAAGGAGATGTTTCCTAGTCCTAGATGCACGATGCCGAAGAGCATCGATCGCCTGATCTCGTGGCATGTCTTCAGGAAACTGCCGTGTGACAGTGAGACGAGCACCACTACCATCTGCCTCTACTTCAAACGCAGGAAGGGTGAACCGTGCCTCCGGAAAAACCTCCCAGAACCCGGGTTCAGCATCAACAAGGGTACAGCGATCGAACGCCATCCCTCCATGAAGTCGCGGCCGACACAAGTCGCCATCGCGGTCTAACACCCAATTGCTCTCATATAACTTCTCAGCACTCTCGCTCACCCATTGGAACAAAGTTCTCTGTGTACCATGGTGGCGTTCTCGGCTATCGATCTCCGCCACGGAACCCGCGTACGCAATCCAATGAGGGCCACTTTGCCAGAATCCACGGACGCTAGATGGAGGGTTTGCAAGAACAGTTTCAGGCTCGAGACTGCTCAACTGTACTGTGACGCTGGCGAAGAACGACCCGTTCAAGCCTGTCGTAGCAAGCGTCTGCTCCTTTGTGGATTCTGAGGTTTTCACGAGACCCCCGAGTTAGTCGATGCAACCCGGTGTGCGACCGCGTGTAACTCAGCTGTTGCTTCGGGGCTTTTCGCATACCCTCCAGAGAGCAACAGTGTCATCGGAACATCCCAATCTCTTGTCATATCGATTACGATGCGGTCCCTCATTTCGAGTCCCGTTAGCGTCAATGCAAGTCGACCGAATCGATCCCCCTCCATAACATCAACACCAGCAAGATAGAACACGATATCGGGTTGAGCCTGCTCGAACGCCTCCGGTAGGTGTCGGTTCAAGGCATCTACATAGATGCTGTCACTTGTACCGTCGGGGAGCCCCACATCTAAGTCTGATTGGGTCTTTGGAAACGGGTAATTCCCCTCTCCATGCATTGAGAACGTGAACGTGTCAGGGTCTGTAGCAAAAACTGCCGCCGTGCCATTGCCTTGGTGAACATCAAGATCAATTACCAGAGCTCTTCCGATCCACCCGCCGCGTCTTAGTGTCCGCACGGCAACTCCGATATCGTTAAGCACACAAAAACCCTCTCCGTGATCAGGAAACGCATGGTGTGTTCCACCAGCGAGATTGGCAGCCATACCATCTTCAAGTGCCATCCAAGCTGCGTTTAGTGTCCCACGCACGGCTAAACGTGATCGGCGAACTAAAGCCGGAGACCACGGAAGCCCGAGTCTGCGTATCTCCGTACGTTCGAAAGACCCTGTCCGGAGCTTTTGGAGGTAACTCGGAGTATGTGTAAGGGCCAGATCAGACCAGCGGGCCTCTTGGGGCTCGACAACATCACCAGCAGTAATCAGCCCATCACGCTCAAGAATTTGGCGAAGAGCAAGAAACTTTCCCATCGGGAACGCGTGTCCATCTGGTAGCGGAATCTCATAGCCCGGCGAGTAACTCACTCTCAAACTGTCATCCCGACGGTACAAACAAGATCAGAACAATCGCAGCTGAAACCGAAACAACCGACCCGGCTGAGGAAGGCCGCATTGATCAAATACGACAGAATCGGTCACGTTATTGAAAGCAATTGATGCCTGCACAGTGCGGAACCAACCACCCAAGTTCCATTCTCGGCTCACAAGAAGATTAAGGTGTTCCGTTCTCGTAAGAGCGGTATCCATCCCTCGTTCCGGATTCACACAAAACTGACGGCCAACAAGATCGACACTCGCCCTGCCTCTAAACCCAACGAGTAGTGGGGCAGCCAAGTTGACGGATCCAAACAGTTCAGGCTGATATTCTGCACGATATTTACGAGCAGGGTTCGACTCATCAATCAAACTAACATTTTGCCAAGTAACGTTTCCACCCAACTCCGCCGCACTCCAGCTTACCGTGCCCAAGAGTTCAAGCCCTGTAGCCCTCACACGATTACGATTTTGACGCTGAAACCGTCCATCCCCGAGGCCCCTCCTTACAATAGCATCCGAGAAGCGTTGATCGAAGATGACTGCTTGTGCCTCAAGCCTGCCACCTAGTCCAACCCCAGTACCCGTAAGCCCCGCTTCGAGTGCACCTAGAACCTCCGGTTTAAGATTGGGATTGGGAACGAATCGGCCGAGAGCGCCTGAATAGAGCTCCCGTAATGACGGGAAGCGGACCTTGCGACTCATTCCTACGTGAAGACGGGTTGCATCCCCCAACCAAGCGGATCCCCCTACGCGTGCCCCCCAATCGTTGATCGGGTTTCGAGAAGGTCTGCCACCAGTCTCGGGCGTACTGGCACCATCGAAACTCACCCCAGCGCTTAGGTTTGTGCGCGACCAAAAGCCCGACCCAGACTCAGCCATGGGCAATTCCACCTCTGCGCCAAGACTGAAGAGTCGTTGTCTAAATGTCGAGGCACCTTCACTCGGATCAATCTCTTCGATATGTCGTGTGTCCGCCCAGGTAAATGCAGTTCGAAAGATTCCCGGGCCAATTTCATGATCTGATAGCACCCGGAGCGTAAGGGTTCGGTCGTCGGCGACTTCCTGTTCGGTAACTGTTTGATACGCCAACGTTTCAAACTCATCGATCTGACTTTCGCCCAGATCGATGCCTAGGCTGACCTCGAAGTCTCCTGTTCCAAACGGGGTTTTACCCCATGCAGTGCCTGCTGACAGCGCAGACAGAAAGCGCTTGGTATCGGGGATACGCCAACGTCGCGGTTGAAGTAAATGAAGTTCGGGCGGAACCCCTTTTTCTGCCTGATAGCCAAAAGTTGACAGTGAGAACCATGCGCCTGACACTGTCTCGTAACGACCTGTCAGGAACGCACTTGAATGCTCCAGATCACTGTTTAGTTGTGTACCCTGCCTTGAAGTAACTGGTTGGGTAACACCTTTCGGAATCGGGACACCGTCTCGCGACCGGGTTCCACCTCCAGCCTGTAGCGATAATCCGCCATTCTCAAAGCTCCATGCTCCTCCAAGTCGACCTCCAAGAACAGTACCACCAGTCTCATCAACCGCGACCTGGAATCCATTCAATCGCGCATCGGGGTCCACGTCTTCCCGCGCTATATCGATCGCCACAACTCCACCTAGGACATTAGGTCCATGGAGAACGGAAGAGATCCCACGAAAGAATTGCACCTCACGGGCTGCGTCTACAGGAATCAATGATAGATCGCTTCGAGCATCCCACCCAAGAGTAAGAGGAATCCCATCTACCAGGACCGCGACCTGGCGGCTTTCCGTTCCTCGAAGCGTTAGCTGTGCCTCCCCTCGAGAGTTTGTGCGGACTTGTACAAACGGTAGCTCGCGCAACGCTTCAGAGAGCAGGGGCACGGCCTGAAGACGGGGAGATTGAAGATTGAGACGTACCGCACTTCCTCCCGATGTGCTGGCAACCGGTCGCGTAGCCCGGACGCGAAGCTCCTGCATCTGGAAAACGGTCGTATCACTTGGCAGGGTATCCCGAACCTGACCAAGCATACCAATCGCTCCAATCATCAACCCTAAAAAGGCCAACAAATAGGTTTTTAGCCAACGAATCATACCTCTACCACCACATCTGACTTCCTGGCAGCTAAGCTAGAGACACAAAGGGCAAAAATCGCTGCAATCATCGCTCCAGTCCCCACCACATCACCGTATTTGACAAAGAGCGTTTCTACATCGGTAGTATGAACATCAGCAACAAAGGCCGCTGACCTGAATAACTCCGTCTTATGGGATACTCGCCCCAGTGGATCCACGATTTCAGAAATTCCCGTATTTGATGAGCGAGCAACCCCCATACGAGTCTCAATTGCTCGCATCACAAGATGTGCAGGGTGTTGTGATAAACCACTTGACCGACTCCACCATACCTCACGTCCAAACCATGAATCGTTAGTAATATTCACAAGGAAATCAGCTCCATTGCGCCGATAGTGACGGGCCAATGGTGAAAAAATGGACTCGTAGCAGATCATTGTCCCAAAAGCTGCTTGTCCACGCTCAGTATTGATCTCGATTGGTAATACCAGGTCTCCTACACCAAACGAACCACTCATGTAAGGGATCCCAGCAAGCCATTCCGGTGGAATGAATGGCACTCGCTCAACCATCGGGACCAAAAATCGTTTATCATATTGGGAGACCCTTCCCCGTTCCGGCTGAAAGTGAAAAGCGGAATTGAACGGAACAAAGTCGGCGTTCAGTTGGTTTTTGACACCTAGCGCCCCGACAACAATATCTGCGTCGAGGGATTCTGCGAGAGAAGTCACCCAATAGTCCACTGTAGGACTACCTGCGAAGCCAAGCGAGGGGATCGGATCCAGGTACACCTGAAGCATCGTTTCGGGAAACAATACCAAGTCGAGAGACTCTTTCTCAATCCACGGCCTCACTAAGACCTCGCTGGCTCGCAACGCACTATCTGTCGCAACGGCTGGATCTTCGAGTTTGATGTGTTGTGGCACATTTGGTTGCACCACACCTAGGCTCGCTACTGGGCGTAGTTCAAGATTTCTTGACCGAATCAGTGAATATCCGATCGCAAGAGTGAAGGTCAACGCAAGCGCTAGGGCTGGTCGCAGTAACCGGCCGATTCTACCTGACCGATACGCCATGAATCCAAGAGCAACGAGGGTATTGATCAGCGCCAACCAAAGCGAGAGTCCACGCGATCCAACAAGGTCTGCGGCACCAATGAGCCACGGGTAATTCGTAAGCGTGTCTCCAAGTTGCATCCAAGGGAAGGCTATTTGTGGAAGTGAAGCTCGGAGCCACTCGTTAGCCGTCCAAAATATCGGGAATACGGCCCAGATCGGCCATCTTAGTCGTACCCGAACTGAATGAACGGCTGCCACCATCCCTGACATGAAAAAAGAGAGGATGATGATCGGAGCCAGGAACGCGAATAGTGCCATCCAAGTGTAAAAGATCAACGCAACTAATAACCAATGAAATACCAGAGTATAGTAGACAAGACCAAAGAAAAATCCGCCAATCCGAGCCTGTCGGTAACTTTCTACCGTATCAGGAAGTTCCTCAAGCCACAGAACAAGGGGAACGAGTGCCACAAAAGAAGGGACCAAAAGGTGAAACGGAGGATGGGCCAACCCCATGAGAGTGCCGGCGAGAAGAAGGTACACAGACCGATTCGGCAATAGTCTTTCTCTCCAACCCTTCACTCGGCATTCTCCAAGGCAGCATCGAGTGCACACTCAGCCACCCCCACAGTCTCTTCAAGATCACTTTCCGTATGAGCCGTCGAGACAAAGCCCACCTCAAACGCCGACGGCGCGAAAAACACACCATCGTCAAGACATGATTGGTAGTAGCGACGAAAGAGTTCGAGGTCCGCAGCCTGTGCGTCTGTGAAGTTGTGCACAGGTCCATTGGTAAAGAACACACCCCACATTGAACCAATCGCGTGCCCACATGCAGGGATATTCCGTTTCTCCGCGGCATCCAGAATACGTTTGACCAGCTGGTTTGCGATGATTTCAAGATTCGTGAAAGGATCTGTCCGTTCAAGCTCTTCAAGCTGTGCTAGCCCTGCAGCCATACCCAACGGATTCCCGGATAGCGTCCCTGCCTGGTATACTGGCCCAGTCGGTGCAATCCACTCTAACAAATCTCGGCTCCCCCCATAGGCCGCGACGGGCAAACCACCACCAACCACTTTACCTAGGGCAGTCAGGTCGGGCACGATCCCAAATTTTTCTTGAGCACCTCCCCGTGCCACCCGAAATCCAGTCATTACTTCATCAAAAATCAAAAGTGTTCCTTCCCTCGTGCAGGACTCTCGCAAGGCAGCCAAAAAGCCATCTCTTGGTAAGATCAGGCCTGCATTCCCGATTACCGGCTCAACGATAACTGCTGCGATTTGTCCGCGATGTCGCTTAAAAGCGGCTTCCACTGCTTCGCAATCGTTGTAGGGCACTACTACGGTAAGCGCAGAAACGACTTCAGGAACACCCGGGGAGTCGGGAAGAGCGAGCGTTGCAACACCTGAGCCGGCAGCCACCAGAAAAGAATCTGCATGACCATGGTAGCAACCCTCAAACTTAAGAATCAGGTTTCGGCCTGTCGCGGCGCGCGCAAGCCGAATCGCGGACATTGTCGCTTCGGTCCCACTATTCACAAAACGGACCATTTCTAGACCTGGGACCCACTCGACAACGCGCTCGGCCAGTTCAACTTCCCGCTCATGGCAGGCCCCAAAACTCATACCTTCAGAAGCCGCCTCCGTTACCGCTGAAGTGACTCGTGGGTGAGCATGCCCGAGGATTAGCGGGCCCCATGACAGGACGTAATCTATGTACCCACGGTCATCGATATCGAAAATCCGGGAGCCCTCTCCTCGTGAGATGAAGAGAGGGTCGAGCCCAACAGAACGAAACGCGCGAACCGGAGAATTCACACCTCCCGGCATCACACACCGTGCCCGATTCACTAGGTCGGAAGTACGTGTAACCTTTTGACTCACGAGCCTACCGTGCCGTCGAATGGAAAAAGGTTTTATCACTGATCACCAAGGTGCTCCATCGGAATCAGTGACACCCATCTCACAGAATTGCTGAGCATCATTGCCCACATTGCTCATCGGTCGAGAAAATTGTGGCGTCGGATGGACGGTTGAACTGAAATAGCGAATCTGCCAACACAATTTCAGGTTCCAAGTTTGATAACGTAACTGTGCGAACAGTCTCATTCTCTTCTTGAATCTGGAACCGTCTCACTAAGCCATCCGAGTGTGCAATCCAAACGATCACATTGAGATGCCGCGAAGGACCTTTCGGAGTTAGCGACACGAGGTGTGTGGAAACACCAGCGACATCTTCCAAGCCCATGTATGAACCCGTGTAGTTTATGCGAGCTTCGGACAAAAGTCGGCCCAAAATGTCCACACTACCAACCTCTACGCCGTAACCAAGCGCTGAGCTGACAACTTGGTCAGGCCGAACAGATGGCTCAAACTGCCAGAGGCAAGTTCCGTCAGCAATCAGAATGTCGTCCGGGGGATCATCGAAATCCATCCGAAAATTCCCGCGACCGCGCTGTGACCAGACCCCTCGTCCTTCTTTGCTGCGATTAAGGAGTGGGACATCGATACGCTGCACGAATTCGGCTCGGAGTGAACCCAGACTAGCGTACTTAACATCGGCATCTGCTAATAACGAGTCCACATCGATCTCTTGGTTATGTCGCCGAGTCAGTGCAGGGCCACTCCTAGTCGTTGACATCTTATCAATCTCAAAGGAAGCGTCAGCATTAGCCTCCGGTCGGGAAGCGCCAGCACCAATGAACAGCCCCATAAAGAGCAAGAACACTGCCGGAGAATTACACAGACCTCGACACCTGTGCCGGGGCAATCGACTTACGCGCCTCATTAGATCACTCGTCTAGTAGAGCTTCATCTAGATCGGTAAGCGATACTAAAACCTCGCGAGGCTTTGAACCTTCAGCGGGCCCAACCACGCCGGCCAAGTGCAGTTGATCGATGATTCTAGCCGCACGTCCGTATCCGATTTTCAAGCGCCGTTGGAGGAGACTCGTGGAACCCGCAGAATTCGTAATCACTATCTCGGCCGCCTGTCGGAATAATTGATCCCGATCGTCAAGCGCATTGCCAGACATACCGGCCCCCGACTCGGCCTCCTCGATCTCTTTGACCACATTGAGGATATCCGGCTCTTCCTGAGTGGCTTCGGCAGCAACTTCCATCAATTTGGCTTGTTCACGGTACCAATCCAAGAAGCGCTCAGTCTCTCCCGAGGAAACAAAAGCCCCCTGAATCCGTACCGCATTTGACTTGCCTGGAGGCAGAAATAGCATGTCGCCATTTCCGAGGAGGCTTTCCGCCCCGTTCTGATCCAAGATTGTCCTGCTATCAATCTTTGACGCCACACGGAATGCGATCCGACTCGGGATATTAGCCTTAATAAGACCCGTCAACACGTTGACGGATGGTCGTTGAGTCGCGATCAGCAGGTGAATGCCGACGGCACGCGCCTTCTGTGCTAACATTGCCAAGGGGGTTTCAACTTCTGATTGAACAGTCATCATTAGATCTGCCAACTCATCAATCACTAGTACTACGTAGGGTAACGGCCCTTCTTCGTAAGGTGGTGGGATATCGTCCGAACCACGCTTTGGCAGAAAAAGATCTCGGTCTCCGAGCACACGTTCGTTAAACTCGCCCAGGTTGCGGCAACCGTTGGACGACAACAGCCCGAACCGGCGTTTCATTTCGTATACGGCCCATTTGAGGACCGACGCAGCTTCATCGTTATCCGTAATCACCGGATGACGCAGATGAGGCAAATCGCCATAGACGGAAAGTTCTACCATCTTGGGGTCCACCATCAAAAGCCGGAGTTCGGCAGGGGTATAACGACAAATAAGACTTGTGATAAGAGCGTTTATACAAACCGATTTACCTGATCCAGTCTGCCCTGCAATCAACAGGTGCGGCATGCGAACCAGATCAGTACAGTAGGGCTGGCCGGAAAGATCTCGACCCAAAGCAAGTGGGAGAGCCACTCCAGTACGGCGGTAGGCTCGACTCTCAAGTACCTCACGAAGTTGAACCATCTCCGGCGCAGGGTTCGGGACTTCGACCCCAACAGCCCCTTTTCCTGGAATCGGTGCCACAATTCGAACAGAATCAGCTTTAAGGGCAAGTGCGAGATCATCAGCTCGTGCTGAGATCGATCCAACCTTGACACCGGGCGCAGGAATAACTTCGAACTGTGTGACGACTGGACCTGTCGTCCAGCCTCCTATCTCACCGGCAATCCGAAATGTTGCCAATTTATCAATCAGCACATCCCCGAGCCGTTCCAGATCCCGCACACCAATACTACCGCTGCCCCGGCTCGGTTCATCGAGGAGTTCGAGTGGTGGCAACGCCGTCTGATCCAAGTCTCCCAGATCTTTTAGCTTCGGTTCCGAAGAAACTTCTTGTTCTTCCTCAATATCAGACTTAGTAGCCTTTGGTTTGCGATTTTTATTCTTCGTAGCTTTCGGCTCTATGTCCTCTTCATTGACCAACTCTTCAAAAACATTCGGTTCAGGCTCCTGAACAACCTGCTCCCACGGTGTGGTTTCGACAGATTCGGTTCGGTTCCAGGCCATGAGTGCCCGAATAAGCGCAACAATTTTACTCAGTGCCCGACGCCCCATGTGAATTGGTTTCCATTTGGCAACCAATTCACCGCCGACGCTGATGCTGCGTTTAGCCATTCTTCCACTGCCAACGACAGTCTGTGTAAGTGACCAACCAAGCGTGAGTACAAGAGTCATGAGCAAGGCTGATATGGTGATTAGCAGAGCACCTAACCAGCCGAACGCGGCTTGAAGCATGGAACCAATGGTGACAGCCAGCCAACCGGTGTCAGGGGTTGTCACTCCGTCTCGTGCAAATACAATCCACAATAACGTGGGTAAAACCAAAAGTAGTCCAGCGGGGAGCAACGAAGCACGCAGAGCCCGACCACGATCGGCCCACCCGAGGAAATGTGTTCCCCACACGAAGGCTGAGACGGCCAGTAAGGGAGACAGCGGTCCGAACACAAAGCTAAGATTTCGATGCAACAGATCCCCAAAGGGACCAATCCAGTTGCGACCATCAGTCACTTCGGGCGAGACAAGGGCAAGGCCTACAAGAAGACCGAGCACAATGAGCCCGACACCCAGTGCCTCACGTCGCTGTCGTTCATCCAGCATCAGCGCCCTCCTCCCCACCCTTCACAAATGCGCCATCGCACCATATCGGCACGACGGACAAGTCGTCGACTTTAGCGCAGTGCCCCAGATCTTCATCCAAGCCCAGATCGCACAACGCACGACCAGCATCAGTCTTCGCCAAGCTCTCCGGCGTTGGTCTTCCAAGGCTAGCAGCAAAAGTGTATGCAGCTTGAGCCCCATCCCCAAGTTCGAGACTCGGCGACCGCTTTAGTATCCGCTCCACAAGATGGCCCGCACACCATGCGTCGTCCATGCCAATTCGTCCATTACGACCAGCGCAGATGATGATGATCGGGGTACTCTTGGTGTCCGTAGCGTCGGATAGAACCCGTGCTACCGCACTGACGTTCCTAAAACAAGCAATCCGTAACTCACGTGCGTCTATAACCATTTCTATAGCCGCAGTTCCATTCGTCGTTGTAAAAATCATCGATTCACCAGCTACTAGTTCTGAGATGAATGAACGGGGCGAATTTCCAAGGTCAAACCCCTTGGGCGGGAGTCCGTTTCGTTCACCACAGAGTAGAGATCCCCTAATTCGATCTGCGGTGGCTCGGGCGGCTGCGACCGAACCGGTGGGGATCACTTGTTGACCTCCAGCTGCTAGTGCTGTCGTCATACTGGTAGTGGCACGAATAACATCGATGACCACTACCCTGCTGTCAGCAATTGAACTCGGGGCTAGCTCCTGCGGAAGCCATAGTACTTCGAGAGAATCCATAAATTTTCGGACTCATCTACGCGTCAGGAATTGTTCGACAAAACCCGTATTGAAATCCCCCGATACGAAGTCTTGGTGAGCTAAAACCTTACGGAGGAATGGTATCGTCGTATGTACACCCTCAATCACAAACTCTTCGAGAGCATGGTAGGCACGGATACGTGCCTCTTCTCTCGTCTTTCCACTTACAATGAGCTTTGCCAACAACGAGTCGTAATAGGGTGGTACGACGTATCCAGCGTAAATGTGTGTGTCGACACGGACCCCAGGCCCCCCAGGCGCATGAAAGGATGTGATCGCGCCAGGTGACGGACGGAAACCGTGATCCGGATCTTCCGCATTAATGCGGCATTCAATTGCGTGGCCTCGTAAGGTGGGGATCGCTTCCAAACCAAGTTTCTCCCCTGCTGCCACACGAATCTGTTCTTTAATGAGGTCTGTATCTGTAACAAGCTCAGTAACCGGGTGTTCAACCTGAATGCGCGTGTTCATTTCCATAAAATAAAATTCGTCGTCGGCATCAACCAGGAACTCTACGGTACCCACACCATGGTACGAGATGGCCTCAGCGCCGCGGATCGCGGCCTCTCCCATAGCCTGTCTCATCTCGGGGGTAACCGCCGGACTGGGTGCTTCCTCAACTAGTTTCTGGTGTCGGCGTTGAATTGAGCAATCACGCTCCCCGAGATGAACAATTTGGCCGTGACGATCACCTATGAGCTGGATTTCGACGTGTCGGGGTTCATCGATAAGCTTTTCCAGATAGACCGTGGAGTCGCCAAAATTCACCTCAGCCTCATTACGTGCAACGGAAAAACCACGTTTCAGTTCATCGTCGTTGAACGCCGCCCGCATACCTTTCCCACCGCCTCCGGCCGCTGCCTTAATCATGACGGGATAACCGATACGGCGTGCTTCTTCCAATGCCATATCCTCATCTTCTGTGGGCCCATCTGACCCTGGTATGACCGGCACGCCAGCCTCAATCATTGTGAGACGCGCCTCTGCCTTCTGTCCCATGCGTTGAATTTGCCCTGGCGTGGGACCAATGAATACCAATCCCGAACGTTCGCAGATTTCCGCAAACTGTGCGTTCTCTGCTAAGAAACCATAACCGGGGTGCACAGCGTCGGCACCCGTAATCTCAGCGGCCGCCAAAATTCTAGACACGTTAAGATAGCTGTCTTTACTGGGCGGCTCTCCTATGCAGATGTGTTCGTCGGAAAAGCGGACGTGGAGAGAGTCTTGATCTGCCTGTGAATGCACAGCAACTGTTCGGATGTCAAGTTCTCGACACGCGCGTATTACTCGAAGTGCAATTTCGCCCCGGTTGGCGATGAGGATCTTACGGAACAAGGTGGAGGGCTCGGTCAGTCCTAAGTGGGGTCAATACGGAACAGAGGCGCACCAAACTCAACAGGATCAGCGTTCTCAGCCGCAATCTCCGTTATCACGCCAGACACCTCTGACTCCAGCTCATTCATAAGCTTCATCGCCTCGAGAATACATAGAGTCTGACCTTTCTCTACGTGGTCTCCTACCGATACGAAGGGGGGGGCATCTGGAGCCGCGGCCCGATAGAACGTACCTACCATCGGTGACGTCACTTCAAACACATCGGTGTCCCCTGTCACTACTAGCCCTGTGCCGGAGGCCGGTGCTGCCAATTCAGGGCCTTGAGTATGAGAGGCGACAGAAGCGGCGTGGGACGTTGTACCTGTCCGGACATCCGCAGATTTTTGAATCCGAACTCGCTTAGTCAGAGGACTCACTTCTAGTGATTCAATGTCAGAATCCTCGACCAGCTTTATCAGTCGCTTTATCCAGTTAATGTGACGCTCTTCATTCATGAATGCACTCGCGTAATATACTTGTCTTCAGTGCGATCGACTCGAATCATTTCGCCTTCCTCGACAAACAAGGGAACCTGTACCACTGCGCCTGTCACAAGTTTAGCTGGTTTAGTCCCTCCCTGCGCTGTATCACCTCGCACGCCAGGGTCGGTTTCAGCGATTTCTAACTCAACAAACTGTGGGAGTTCGACTGCAAGTACGACACCGTCTCGGTTCAAGCCTTGGCACTCCATGTTCTCCTGAAGATATAAGAGTTGATCCTCCCCAAGCTGTTCCCTGGACAGAGGAATCTGTTCGTAGGTCTCCAGACTCATAAAGTAAAATAGGTTGCCATCAGTATAGCTATACTGTATAGGCCTCCGTTCAAGCCGAACCTCTTTGATCTTTTCGCCCGCACGAAAAGTCTTATCCGTGATTCCTCCAGCCATCACATCCTTCAGTTTCGTCCTCACAAACGCACCCCCCTTACCCGGCTTCACATGTTGAAAATAGGTAATCTGATAGAGAGTGTCATCTAATTCTATGACCATTCCGTTTCGAAAATTTGAGGTGTCAGACATCGTTATAATCAAATTGGCTGTGTCCAATTAACACAAGCTGCCCCACTCCGACGCTCAGGTAAGTCACGAAGAGTTTCCACTCACAATTCGATGAGCGCACGCGATAAGCTGGTCATCCTACGAAAACCGGACGGTTCAACAAGAATGTCGTCTTCAATTCGTACACCACCACGCGCCGGAAGATACACTCCGGGTTCTATCGTCACCACATTTCCAACTTCGAGGGTCTGTTCCGAACGCTGAGCTAAACTGGGACTTTCATGTACCTCAAGACCAATCCCATGTCCCGTACTATGCCCGAAATACTGATCGACTTGGTGAGCGACCAAAGCTTCTCGAGCTACCATGTCCACAAACCGACACAACACTCCAGGCCCGACAGCAGCACATGCTTGTTCGTGGGCGTCAAGCACTTGGTTATGAAGCGCGATCTGCCAATCTCGAGGAGAACCAATGACGAAGTTTCGGGTGATATCGCTGCAATAACCTTGAAATCGCGCACCAAAATCAATCAAAAGTAAATCTCCGGACACCACGCAACGATCTGAGGGAGTAGCATGTGGAAGTGAAGTTCGTGGTCCTGAAGCCACTATCACTTCGAACGGCAGGTGTTCGGATCCCCCTGCACGAAGTTCGGCCTCTAAGTAGCCGGCGACCCGCCTTTCACTGGGGCTGTCCGTCCAATCAATACCCGCCAGTGTTCTCTGAAGAGCGGCTTCTGCCGTCGTAATAGCGTGCTTTATTCCCTCTATTTCTTTTGCATCTTTTATTCGTCGGAGTCTTCCAACCAAATCCGTACTGGCAACGAGTGAGAGTTGAGGGAATGCCTCCTTAAGAGCTTCGTACTCAGAGACTGTAACATACTCAGACTCGAATGCTACTGGCCCGTTCGCGGAGGCAACCATGTCTTCGATATTTGAGATCCAACTTCCACTGACAATTCGTATATCGAACGAGTTATCCACCTCACCCTTAGCCTGTTCATCATAACGAAAATCAGTGATGAGAATAGGGTTTCCAGCCACTGGAACCCACAAAACACCCGAAGATCCGCTGAACCCAGACAGGTAACGAACATTCGCCCAATACGTGAGAATGGCCGCTTGACAGCCGGTGGCCGAAATTGCAGATGTAAGGTTACGACAACGATCAGCGTAGCAGTTCACTCCGTCGAATTCTCCTCAAGATAATCAGCCAAAGCCTCAAGTCCGAACAAATAGCTTGAGCTCTTAAATCCAGCGATTACGCCGACGGCCAAGTCTGACAACAACGAATTGTGACGAAATGGTTCTCGCGCATACACATTCGACAGATGAACCTCGACAAACGGACGGTCCGAAGCCGCGAGTGCATCTCGGAGTGCTACACTAGTGTGAGTGAACGCTGCAGCGTTCACCAGCCACCCGTCGACTTTTTCAGTTTTCATCTGCACCCAGTCTACGAGTTCTCCCTCATCGTTTGACTGGAAGAACAATAGTTCAAGATCCCGGACGTCACCTTTCTCTGTTAATAGATCTTCAATGTCCGCCAACGTATCAGTACCGTAATGAACCGGCTGACGCTGACCCAAGAGATTAAGATTCGGACCATTCAAAACACCTATTCGCATAATTTAGTTGCTATCTTTCTTGAACCAGGCTAACCAGCGACTCCACCCCTTAAATCTTCCAACCCCCAATTTAACACCCTCATTGCCAAGATGGCCTCGGATTGAGGGCTCGTCAGCACTCGAACCTTGATCAGACACCTCTGGCTCTCTGACCTTAGATTCCGGCACAGGAATTGGTCCGCGTTCAGTTCGGCCTGAGGCCACGCTTTCCCCGCGCGATTTCGCAGCGCATTGGTGTGCATGCTCCAGCTTTATGGAGAGTTCAGAGTTGTTTGGACTGCGAGAGATCAGGCGTTCGTAGACCTCTATAGCCTCAGAAAAAAATCCTTGCTCAACATAGATAGCAGCTAGGGTTTCGGTATCTAACACGGCACTGGTTGAGCTAGTAGGGGCCGGAAAAGATTTTGTAGCGCCCATATGGATTGTACGAGTTTCTTCTTCACCTGGAGAGATTGTTTTTGTATTATTTCGCTCACCATCCACCGCTGTCTTACTCCAATCAATATCAAGGGCCTCGAGCCAGCGGTTCGCATCACTATTTTGTGGACGTGACATCTCGGCTGAGACATTATCCGTCTGCTCCGAAGCTCCATCGAGCCCGATCTCGATCAAGGCCGTACGCGCCACAAGATTTTCCGCGTCGATATGCAGCACGCGTTCCAAAGCACGCCTCGCTTCAGGGAGTCGATCCAATTTGCGCAACACGCTCGCTTGGACAAGATGAGCATTCAGGTAATACGGGTGTTGCTCCAGGCCATTTTCAATCACTTCTAGAGCACGGTCAAGCTGACCGGTTTTTTGGTAAAGATCTGCAAGACGGGCAAACGTGTGTGTTTGCCGGTCCTTTTCAGCGCTCTCAATGAGGCGTCGGATCTCCTCTAAGTAGTCTTCCAAAGCAGTCGCTAGCACCATCGAGTAAGGACGTATATACCTGCACTAAGGGGACGAATGAAAGATACCGACCACATTTTTTTTTTGTCAACGCAAGGTATACGCAAATGGAGGATTCGTTGCCCACACCTCGGACCGTAGATACGTTTTTACAAATATTCGGTACGACTTTATGTGGCTAGTAATTAACACTTAAGAAAACGGCCATACATTGCCTGTTCTGCGGCTTGAGAGGCAATAATCTCACTGACCGCGCGATTCACTTCAATCCTGAGGCAGGGGCAACGTCCCATGTTCATGCGAAAAATGCGCGGGAGCGCAAAATACGTGATGAGTATCCTCGCAGTTGCCTTCGTTGGGTGGCTCGTATTTGAGGGTATCAACGACATGCGAGGCGGAAATGTCGGAGGAGACATTAATCCAGTGGTTGGCGAAGTCGCTGGCAATGACATTCGCTACAATGACTGGAACAGCTTCCACCAAAACCAACTTGCAGTAATGCGACAAACTGGTCGCGTCATGACGGATGAAGATCTCAGAATCGTTGAAAATCAGGCGTGGGAGAGTCTGATCAATGCAACTCTACTTGAAGGCGAATTAGACCGCCTCGGAATTCAGGTCACCGATTCGGAAGTGCGACAAGCCTTCTTTACTCAACCACCGCAAGAGATGATGAGTCATGCAGCATTCCAGACAGATGGCCAGTTTGACATTGATAAATACCGCCGATTCTTTACCGATCCATCAACCGATGAAACTCAGCTGCTACAAATTGAAAATTATTACCGTTCACTCCTACCGCGCGCAAAACTTCAAGCCCTTGTGGAAAGTGGGATTTACGTTTCCGACGAAGAAGCATGGGAATTCTTCCGAGATACAAACGAAACCGCGCGGGTACGCTTCGTAAACATTGATCCGTCCGAGACCGTACCTGACACAGCCATAACAGTCTCCGACTCCGAGATTCGGACGTTCTACAACGAACATCGTGAAGAGTTCATACGTCCAGCATCTGCACGCACAAATCTTATTAGCATTGCCTTACGTCCGTCGCAGACTGATACAGCCTCTGCATTGAAACGAGCAACGAGTCTCGCCGAGCGTGTTCGCGCAGGTGAAATGTTTGAGGATGTCGCTGCAAACGAATCCGGCGATACGATTTCAGCAGTGGATGGTGGCTTTATGGGACACCGAGCCCGAACAGAGCTTAACCCCGCTTTGGCCAACGCTGCGTACGCTGCCAGAATCGGTGAGGTTACGGATCCAGTAGAGACGCCATTTGGGTTCCACATTCTCCGCGTTGATAGTCGGACGACCGATTCACTATCACTCCGACAGATCTACATTCCAATTGAGATGTCACCGGCGACCGAAGATTCAATCTTTGACTTCATGGATGAACTCGAAGGAATCGCCTTGGCTCAAGGGCTAACCACAGCCGCCGATTCCCTAGACTCTTCGATAAATTTAGATGTTCAGCTCACTGCTGGAGTCAGCTTTGTACCTGGAGTAGGAGCACTTGGCGTTGCCCCAGATTGGGCACTCGAGCCAGAAACTGAGATCGGAGAGATATCCCGGTTCTGGGAGACCCCGACTGGCTTCCATGTCTTCGAACTTCTCGGTCGAAGTGACGAAGGGGAAATCCCACTCCAAGAGGTAACTCCGAACATTAGGACCCAACTCCTAATTGACAAGAAAAAGGAACGGGCCGCAGAAATCATCAACGGTCAGCTAACTAATACTCCCATTGAGGATGCTACCCTTGAAGCCGCCGCAACAACGATGGAGTGGACCGTAGAAGAGACGACTACGTTCCGCCGGGGAGATTTTGTTCCGGGGCTTGGTCAAGGAACTGAAGCCATCGGAGAAGCCTTTGGGTCAGTCATTGGAATACGAAGCAACGTAGTAGACGCAGGCGATGCCATCGCGGTTATTGAGGTTCTTGAGCACCACAACGTGACCCGGACTGAGTTCGAAAACGTGAAGGAAGCCCTGCTTCTACAACTCCGGTTTGAGCGCGCTCAGCAATACGTACAGCGCTGGATGGCTGCCTTACGGGCAGAAGCCACTGTAGAAGATCATAGGGCACTCCTTAACAACCCCAGTAACGCTGACTCTCATGAGGGACACGCGCACTAGCTATCTTTGGGATCAACCTATGAAGATTGATCCGATAGTTAGTTGACGATCGCACAAGCTCAACAAAAAAACATGGGTGTCAGGAAGCGTCAGTGTTTGAAGCTGGCGGGCTATGTACAGCGTCTTGGACTGGCGCCGCTGTCGGTTCAGCATGCACGGTCTTTACAGTCTCCTGGGTCGGCGAAGTATCGCCCGTGATCTCCGTCGGCACATCCTTGACTTCCTTGATTGAACCCTTGAACTCCCGAATTCCTTTTCCGAGAGAACTCCCAATCTCAGGAAGACGCTTGGCCCCGAACAGTAAAAGAATCGCCAAAAACACGAGCAATAGTTCCCATGGGCTTAAACCTAACATCGTACACTCCTTCGTTGTCTTTCTTCTTCACTACCTCGACTAGAGGAGTGATCGGGCAAACCACGCTATTAATAGTATACCTACTACACTCAAAAAGTTCGCGCGGAGAATTAGTGGACCGATTGTAAGTGCGATCACGTTAAGGTCCGCACTCACTGGTCCCAGTGACGTTTCTACGCTGGTGATAAAGAACTGCTTGGCTGCCGATGCCGGCAATGTCAGTGTCATGAGCTTAGTTAAAAGCGCACCGACAATAAAACCACAAACAACCACCAGAATATTACGTCGAACTGAACGTTCCGGCCTCCCTGCTAAATCTGCCACCTAACGCACCCTCTCCACCACAAAATCGGCTGCTAACTGAAGACTCACCAAATACTCGGTTTCAGGAATTCCGGCGAGGCATTCACGCGCCAGTTCAGCATGCCGTCTAGCTTCCTTACGTGCCACATCAATCCCCCCCGAATCTGACACAAGATCGATCACAGCGCTTACATCTTCCACTGTTGGCGTCGGATTGTTAAAAAGCTCCTGAATCGTACGCCGCTCACTGCTCCTTAAAGTAGGGAGAGCTGCTATCAATGGCAGCGTCACTTTGTGCTCTTGAAGATCCTGCCCTCTTGGCTTTCCCGTCAACTCGGTCGGTGACAGGTAATCGAGGAGATCATCGACCATTTGGAACGCCATGCCTAGGTGATATCCGTATACCCGTAATGCCTTACGATATTTGGACGCCCCTGCCATAGCTCCAAGCTCACAGGCAGCCGAAATTAGCGACGCTGTCTTGCACTCACACAAACGATCGTAGTCCTCCCGGTTGAAGTCTAATCCTCCGTGAAGGACTAATTGCCGCATCTCTCCGATGGTCATCTTGTTGGCAGTATTTGCAAGAATCCCTATCGGTTCGAGCTCACCTAGAGCCGTAATTTCAATTACCGCGCGAGAATAAAGATAGTCACCTGCGATGATTGCAACCTGGTGCGTCCATCGTTCGTTAACGGTCGGCATACCACGGCGTTTGACAGAATGGTCAACCGCATCATCGTGCACGAGCGTAGCTACATGAAGAAGTTCCACGATTGCGCCCAAAGTGACTGCATTTTCAGAGGGGCGCCCCTCGACACCATCTGCAAGCAGTAGGAGCGTAGGGCGGAATAGCTTTCCACTTCGAGAAAACAAATATTGTCCGACTTCGTCAAGTGATCCGAACCCAGAAGGCACCATATCCAAGAGTTCGCGCTCTACCTCACAGAGCCTGTCCTTGACGGGAAGGCGGACCTCTTCGAGGTCTACAGCGACGGTAGGGAACATACTCTCCTCGGCGAGGTTAAAAATACGCAGAGAATCTCGGCGCCTATTAAGAGAAAGACAAGACTCCAGCTGTGCTGTGAGTTCGCTCGAGCTGACATCAGGGTATTAAAACCTCTTTACCGATCTACAGTCTGCTGATCATAGTCAAACTTTAGATCAGGGGCGTCTCGGAGATTCACGCTCATTTGGAAGATGAAGTTTCCGTTAGGTGAACGCGCAAATAGGAACGTTGCCATCCAGCGATGCAAATCCCTATCCAAGGTAATAAGGTGTTCGCCAAATTCTTTGTCCGAAAGGTTATAGCTCGTACGCCACGCAAGCCGCCAATTGGGGGTTGGGTTAAGGGCTAAAGTGGCGTTCAGCGACTGACGATCAAGCGCTTGCTCAGATTCTCGACCTCTTTGGAGCGAATACGTTAAAGAGAGTGTCCAGGGCCCTCCAGCCCTCAAACCCGGATCCAGAGGATCCGCATTTTCATCAAAAGTCTGAAGCCTGTAGCGCGAGTCAGCAACTCCACGCAGTCGGTTCCTTGGATCGCTTCGAGGTTGAGATCCGCCACCGCCAAGACCCAATAATCCCCCCAACCCAGTCGCAGAGCTGAACGTGAAACTCCCAGTGAGTTGTGAGAGAACGGGCGAAAATTGCCGCCCACTACCGACACCATCAAAGAGGTCAAGCGCGAAATTGAGTGAGAGGCCGCGCAAAAGATCTGAGTTAACCCGATGGTTCCATCTGTCCGTCATCAGCACAGGTTCGTTCTTTTGTGCAAAATCGAACTGTAGCGGACTTGAATTGATACCCAACAAAACAACGTTTCGTTGCTGCTGGGCTCGCCTTGGCCCTCCATTTGGTTCACGTGACACTTGGCGCGGCGAATCAATCGCCAACGAGTCGGATATCGGGGTAGAAATGGAATCTGCAGCCACTCCCTCAAGATTAAATTCGACCAATGAGTCTCGGACGCTTGCTATAGAATCTTGATCAAACGGTCGGCCTTCGAGAAGCGCTTCAGCCTCCTCATCAAGGTCGACATCTTCTCGGAGTTTCGCCTCCCACGTCTGATTGAGTGTAATACTCAATCGATTCTCTTCCCGCGCGTGCGAAATCGGAAAGTCTGGAATTGTGAGCAGAGATTCTTCCGCCTCTATTGCCGGCGAGTAGGCATAAGAGAACCGAGGAGAAATCTTGTGCCGGATACGTTCGAAGGGGCCAATGCCTGGGTAGAAACCGAACACATCTGTTGACAGATTAGCGCCGACCCTAAGTCGCATTGGTGCCGCCACGACTTCGTTTCCTGTGCCTTCCGAGCTAAAGCTACTAGCCGACACGTTCACCGTTGGTCGGAACGTTGTGCTCCCAATCATATCTACCTGGTAGTCAGCCGTCCCTCCATAATCGACACGTGTCTGTGAGGTTGAAGCAGGGTCTGCCCCAAGAGAATCAAATGGAGTTGTTAAGCGCCGATTGTAGTTCGCGTTGCCGCTCACACCGAACGATCCAATTCGAAGGCCCGCATTAGCACCACCTCTATCGTTCGTCACGTCATCATCTTCTTCCTGCGTTTGCATCAGCCGTGACACGTTGAATCCTCCGTTAAGAACGACGTTGTTAAATGGACCGGCACGATTGCTAGGTGCCCTAAAAAGCGTGACCGGAGAAAACGTCATCTGAACGTTGGCGGGTGTAAAGTCGACTCTACCCCTCTGAGCACCAAGGCTCTGTCTTCTATTAGCACTCACATTTAGTGAGGCAAATGAAAAGCGGTGCTGCAAACCTAAATCGGACGAAATACGCTGTGTCTGAAGGGTGGGATCAAAACTTTGCCTTTCGAACTCTCGCGTATCTGAAAGAAAAATGGCATTTACGCGAAGACGCGTTACTGGCGTAATATCGTGACGGTGTCGGACTCGAAACTCGAACGTCTTAGAGTCACCAAAACTGTAGCTTGCCATGATGTTTCCGTCGAAAAACTTCTTGACAGACTTATAGCGAAAAGCTGAGTTGACGCGCGTGAAACGACCACTGAACCAATCAACCGTGGCTTGAGTGTCCATAAACTCATTAATGGCAATGTAGTAACCAAAATCTGTAATGCTCCGGTTACGAGCGCTTGAGTTGGAAAAAATGTCAGTAATGCCAAACTTCGGAGGAAGGAACCCGCTCCGTCTTTCATCCCGGATGTCTTGCGCAAAAAATGGCAACCACGCGATGGGGACATCGTGAATGTAGAGCGTTACCGGCCAAGCGACGACGATATCGTTCGACACCACCTTGAGTTGCCCAGCGCGAAAATAGTAGTGTGGCTCATCAAGCTCACAGGATGTGAAGTTTCCCTTCTCAACGAACACGGTTCCCGCTCCACGAGGAGTAGCATCACCGCGTACAAACCACTCCGCACCCTGCTCTGAGAACGAAGTCCGAGCATCCATAATCGTGCCTTTTTCTTGTGACACGTCGTAGATGACGGAAGAATCGCTCGTAACATTCTGATTTTCACCTTCAAGCGAAATATTTCGATGCGCTCGAATAATCTGAAGCCCAGCCGAATAGGCAATGCTGTCCGCATCGAGCACGGAAACCGAATATCGGGCTTGTGCTTCCCGCCGCAGGCGAACGATCTCGTCTTTCACATCGAGTTCAACCTCCCGCCCACGATACTCAATAACGCGGAAACCTGGCATTTCCGCGAGCCGAGAAAAAAGGTTGTCCCTATCAGGAAATGGGATGCTATCCTGGTCAACATCAATCGTATCTACTGCAAGCGAGTCGATCTGGACCGGTTCCACCAGCATGGAATCTTCCTGAGTCGGCCCTGCGGTATCTGACGAAGTCGAGTCACGGGTGAGTGTATCCGGACGTGTTGGGAGAGAGACACTATCCGTATCAGCCGTCGCGAAAAACCGTATATGGACTAGGGACCCTGATGCCGCACGCGCGGTTTCTGCCCCTCCTATCCCCCCAAGAAGAAAGGCCGTCACGAGGGCCCTCAAAATGAGCTTGGTCCTCAGTCAGTACTCCCTTCGCTATTCACAATCTCAGTTCTCTCATTCCGTCTGCGGCGAAGCACTTTGGCTATCACGATCGACAACTCATACAGCACAATCATCGGTGCCATCATGGCAAGCATTGTGTATGGATCAGCCGGCGTCAGGAAGGCTGCTACCACGGCCATGGCTACGATTGCATGTCGTCTATATTTGGACATCCCTTCCGGGGTAACCACACCTAATAGCGACAAAAACACGAGAATGACGGGCATCTCAAAGATAAGCCCGAACGCGAGGATTAACTTGGTCGCAAAATTTAGATACTCCCCAATCATAATCACAGGCGTCAGTTGTTCACTGTAGAAACCGAGGAGAACCTTGAGCCCAAACGGAAGCACGAAGAAATATGCCATCGCCACACCAGCGAGGAATAGCAGGGTGCCCGCTGCAATCGATGGCACGAGAAATCGTCGCTCATTCTCGTATAAGGCTGGCGCGAGAAAATGCCATGCCTGATACAACAACATTGGGAAGGCTAAAATTAGCCCGACAATAAACCCTAACTTTAGCGTAATAAAAAAGGGTGTTACGGGACTTGTAAAACTGAGGCTCTGATTCGGAAGCAGATCCCGGATAGGAGCCTCCACAATCTCCAGCACATTGAATTCAGCGACAGAGATAAGTCCCAAAACAAGCCCAACCAACAGCGCCAACACAGACCATATGAGTCGAGACCGAAGCTCTTCAAGATGATCCAGAAACGGCATTTCAGCCTGCGTACGACGATCCATGGTGACATCCTGTTTCACCGGATCAGTCTCCGTTTGACGTGAACAAATCCACTTGCCCAGCCACTTTGTATCGCGCTCTTTGAACTAATTCGCGCACCTCTTCCATAAATTCTGTTGTGTCCTGGAAGTTTCTATAGACGCTTGCAAACCGAACGTAGGCAACCTGATCGATATTACGCAGCCGGTCCATCACGAGCTCACCTAGGGTCAAACTGGGCACCTCTCGTGAATCTAGCTCCTGAAGCGTCTCCTCGACCCCATCTACCAACGTTTCGATCTGGGCGTTCGAGACAGGTCGCTTGGTACAGGCGACCTGTATTGATGAAATGAGTTTGCCGCGATCGTACGTCTCGTTACCACCACTCTTCTTCTGAACAAGCAGAGGCTCTTCCTCAACCTGCTCATACGTCGTAAAGCGGTGTTCACAAGCGAGACATTCTCTTCGGCGACGGGTTGCACGTCCCCCTCGACTTGTGCGCGAGTCTACGACGCGATCTTCGGGGTGGTTACAAGAAGGGCACTGCACAGCGAGTCTAACTTTCCAGCATCAAACGCAGCGTACTCTAACCGCTGAGCTTTTCAAGCTCCTGGCGAGCCAACATTGCTTCAGGGCTGTTCGAGTAGCCGTTCTCAACCTGAGAGAAGAGCTGGCGAGCCAGTGCCGTATTACCACGCGCCGCCTCGATGACCCCTCTCCTGTACAGGGCAGCAGGCGCTCGGTTTGAATCTGGATAGAGTTCCGCAACACGCTGGTATTCGGCAAGAGCACTTCCCACATCCTCAGCATCTTCAAACGTCCGAGCGACGTAGTACTGAGCGTCTGGAGCCAACTCATGATCGCCATTTTCGATCAGAAAGTTTCGAAATGCGCCACGCGCCGTTTCAAGATTGCCTCTGTTGTACATCTCAAGCGCCATAGCGTAAAACTGCGATGGCTCTTCATTTCCTGCCGCTCCACTTGACTCGGCAGCTGCTATTGGAGCCCTCATAGCAGTCGGACTACGTGACACCTGTGCCTCGTAGAGATCGTTGAGCCTTTGGTTATTTTGCTCTGTAATCTCAAGCACTTGAGCGAAAAGATCTTCGAGCCGACCCACACGCCGCTCAAATTCTCCGCGGCCAGTCGTTTCACGACGGACCCCGGCAGCATCCAGACTATCAAGGTCTCCACGAATCTGAGCGAGAAGTATCCGCTGTCCCGCTCGAATCTCCTCGAGATCCGTCTGAACGGAACTTCTCATCGCATCTACATCAGCTTTGGTCGCACAACCGGTGGCCGCCATGCTTAGCAACAAGGCAACCACCGGCAACCGCATCAGATATCTCCTGCAGTAATAACGAATTCGCCGCGTCGATTCTGACGCCATGCGGATTCATTGCTACCCCCAGACAGTGGACGTTCCTCACCAAAGGTGACGACGACGAACCGAGAAGCATCGATACCGATACTGGCTAGATAATCTGCCGCCGCCTGTGCCCTTCGCATTCCAAGCGCCTGGTTGTATTCCAGTGAACCGCGCTCGTCGCAATGTCCCTCAATCGTAAGGCGCACATCTCCGTGCGCTCGAAGAGCATCAGCTTTACGCTGCAAGGTCGCTGCTGCCTCATCGGTGATTGTTGCGACATTGAAATCGAAATGGACCCTCGCCGTGAGAGCGTCAAGGGTATTTGCACGATCAATTAGAGCAGGGGCTGACTCCGCACAGCTTGTTCCCGGATAACTCTGCAAGGCCCGCTCAAGCACTCGGCGAGCTCCTTGGTAGTCTCCCCTTTCCATTGCGGCTGCTGCTTGATCGCAAAGTCGACTGGCCGCCGCTTCCCGTTCCGCGCTGTCATCCACAACCGGAGGTGGTGCAGGTTCAGGCTCAGGTTGCACCGGTGCCGGTTCAGGATTTCCACTACAAGCAACTGCAAGTAGCGGAATTAGCACAACGGCAGCGAATCGGTGGCTACGCTGCATTAGAATCTCCTTGTTGGCTTGTTGGCTATTCGACAAGATCGACCTGGCGAATGTTCAGTACTAACAAGAGAAAAGGAACCTCCCAGGCCCGTCCCACCTCACGGCACTAACCTACTCAACCCTGCTTCCGCCGCAAGCAAGAAGTTTAGATACGAACTTTTTCTCACTCTCATCGACTTAAGAACCTAGTGGAAGTGGGGGAGACCAATCAGGCAGGTAGTCAAGTTGGCCCGATGTCAGCACACGGCTCCGCCCTGTCACAGTATCCAAAATCCATATTGTCCGTCCTCGCACATCGACGGACTCAAAAACGACATGTCGCCCATCGGGTGCCCAACTTGGAGCCTCATTTTGCCCACGAGACGTCAGCATACGGCGATCTGTTCCGTCCGGGTTGACCGTGAATATTTGAAACGAACCTTTATTCATTGCGGTGTAAACGATGCGGCTGCCATCTGGTGACCAATCGGGTCCAACTGCGTTAGTCCGCTCATTCCTTACGTATACACTGATTCGTCGCGGCTGACCTCCGACAACGGGCTTAACATATACTTGCGGTTCACCCGTAGGGTCTGCTTCGAACGCAAATCTCCGACCATCCGGTGAGAAGGTCGGATTAAGCGCATCTCCCCGTGTATCGGTGATCTGGCCAACACCCTCTAGGATTACTTCGGCGCCAGACCCAACCAGTTGCGCGTATGCTAGCCGTCCATCGGGAACGTAATTGGGAGTGAGGAGAAGCCTGCTACTCGCAATCTCACGTTGGCTTCGCGTAATCCGATTTGTCTCCAACAACGTAAAATACCCTAAGTCATCCTGAATCGTATACGCTATCCGAGAGCCGTCCGGAGAAAAAGCGGGTGAAAATACGTTAAACTCTCCAGTTGAAATTCGTTGAGCGTTCTCACCGTCACTATCGATGACCCAGAGAGCCCATGTGCCGTCGTTTGAGCCGCGACGAAAAGCAATCCTCGTTGCAGCGATTCCCTGCTCTCCATCCGTTGCCCACGAGACAATTTCGTCAGTCACTCGATGTACTGCCATCCGGAAGCCGTCTGCGGAAATTTCCGGAAGACTGAATGCCTGAACACTCTTAAGCGTTCCATATACCACATCATGAAGAGCCACACGTAGAATCGGTGAATCCACGGGTCCAGACACATCTGATGTCACTAACCAGACAGCACCGAGTTGATTCCACAAGGGATAGTTTGGCGGTCCCTCTGAGCGCAGTGAATCTGGCACGGAAATGATATCAAAACGATCTGACAAATAGAGATCTCGCCGGACAATCTCCTCAACTTCACCCGCAAATTCAGCCAGATTTGAATCTGCCATGATCGGCGAAACAACTAGTGCAGGTACATACCCTGGCTCATACAGAAGCCCAAGCCGCACCGCACCCGACTCGAAGTCCTGAGCCACAATGGGCGGTGAAGATACGACCGCCATGATCACGGCGAAAAGCGTTAAACGCACCGGCCGAAGAACGGTGATCGACACCAACGTGTGCTTCTTACACATCCTCACCTGTCTCCCAGTTTGGGGCCGGCTAAAACCGGTCGGTCAAATGTTCGACTCACCGCGCACTTGGATCAAAATAAAAAGTTACCCTCATCCGCTCTGATGGAAACGCCTCTGGTAGCGGGCCAAACGCCTGATCACGAGCTGCTGACTCAACAGCCCCGTGACATAAAAGGTCGAATGTCGAGCTTCCCGAATGGAGAACCCATTCAATATCCGACACACGCCCATCTCGGTGGATCGTGAACGCGATCTCTGCCCTAAGATTGATAGCACCCGCTGGAGGTCGCCAATAACGTTGAATCTGGCGAATTATATTTCGATTGTAGGCTGGGAACAAAGCGTTGGCACCATCGATTTGCACATTTACAGCTTCTTCACCCACTTCCTCGGTCCGGGCCGGTTCAGGCTCCGGTTCACGCTCTATCGGCACTTCAACTTCAACCGTTGGGGTTTCAGTTTGCGGCTGCTGTTCAGGCGTTGGCTCCGGCGGAGGGGGGCGATGTTCTTCCTCCGCCATCTCCGGTGGGGATGGATCGACACGAACCGGAGCATCTTCGGGTGCAGCTGCAACCATGCGGACACGTATCGTCTCAGGCATAGGCGATGGTGATGGTGTCATAGTTGCAAAGCCGGCTAAAGCCACGAAAACGCCATGGACACCTAAGGATCCAAGCACCGCACGACGTGGGGGGGGATCAACACTTCTTTCGTTCCGACGACCTCGAGACATCACGGACCAACCAGTCTCGACCTCGGGCACTTTTCCCTCGTTCACGAACCGCGCCTACGCTCAGGGTTAGCAATTATGTTCACCCCGCTGGCCCCAGATTCTTGGATTCTTCCCAACACTCGTACCACAATTTCAAACCGTAGGTCTGCATCCGCCTTGAGGAAAACCTCATCCGATTCATAGTTCTTGATCACCTGTTCAATGGTCGCATCGAACTCATCAAAAGTGACCGGGGCATCATCGACATAGAGTTGTTCATTTCCATCGATTGATACGACCAGTGCCTCGGATGAACTCAAGGGCCCTGCAGCTGCTTCCGGCACCTGGATCTCAATGCCGCCTTGGAGGATTGGTGCCGTAATCATAAAGATGATCAGAAGTGTAAATGCGACATCCACGAGGCTTGTCACATTGATCTCAGCAACGACACGGATGGCGTCCTCTCCCTGCGTAAAACGTCGTCTCATGCAGGCACCTCACCTTGCCAGATCATAGCCGGTTCTCACGTGCCAAAGTCCCGATGAACTCACTAGCGAACCCTTCCAGCTCAGTCACAAAAAGACGAAGTCTAGATGCATAGTGGTTGTAGGCGATGACTGCAGGGATCGCCACAGCTAGTCCTGCTACCGTCGTGGTAAGGGCCTCAGCTATACCGGGAGCCACTGCCGCAATGTTTGCCGATCCCTGGGAAGTAATTCCGATGAACGAGTTCATAACTCCGACTACCGTCCCCATTAGCCCCAGAAGAGGGCTCACAGAGCCAATGATCGCGAGCCACGGCATCCCATGGCTCAGTTCATCCCGTTCCTCCGACAAGTTTTTCTCAAGAACGAGCCACAAAGCATCTAGCTGGGTCGAGGTCAAACCCTCTTGCTGACGCGTTCCCTCCAAGGCTCCAGGTCTTAAGTCTGAGAAAAACGTTACTCCTTCACGAAATACGCGTGTGAAGGGTGAGTCTTCGAGCCGCCTGAGAGCATCATGTAAATCCAGTAACCCTCTGGCACCCTCGACAGCATCGACAAAGCGATCTGCTTGTTCGTTAACCGCTCGCAGTTCGCGCCACTTCCAGATAATCAGGACCCAGGAGGCCAATGAGAAGGCTAATAGTATAAGTAAAATCAACCTCGTTGGCGTCGTCCCCCCAAACAACACATCAAGTGGAGAATCAATCACACGTCCCTGGGCTTCAAGAGCAACTCCTGTAAGCCCCATCATGACGTCGTCCCTGCGATAAACTCGTAAGTCTCGGTCAAACCCGACTCCATAGTGTGGGTTGGCACCCAGCCGAGGGCATTCGTTTCCTTACAGTCGAGTGCATTACGCAACAGTTCACCGGGTCTTGCTTCCTCACGCTTCACTGAAACTTCCTGACCCGAAATCTCAATCAGTGTGTTGGCGAGCACATTCACGCTCGACTCAACACCCGTTCCCACATTAAAAGCCACATCATCGATACCGGTCGGCTCTGGCAAGTCGACGTGTGTCACGAGAACATTTGCTAATGCCACGTCCCGCACAAATACGTAGTCTCGGGTTTGTTCACCGTCGCCAAACACAATCAACTCTTCCCCATCACGGATTCGTTGTGCGAATATTGCAACCACACCTGCTTCTCCATTTGGGTCCTGTCGAGGCCCATACACGTTGGCATAGCGAAGCGCCGCATATTCCAAACCTTTCAGCTTTCTAAATGCATGCAGATAGTACTCCGAAGTCAGTTTACTTATACCGTACGGAGATAGGGGGTGTTTCTTAGCACTTCGCGGAATCGGCAAGTCCATTGTTTCTCCGTAGATAACGCCACCGGAAGAGACGAGGACAAAACGTCGAACTTCGAACGCCAACGAACATTCCACGAGATTGAGTAAACCATCAATGTTTATCGAAGCATCGTAGCGCGGCTGTTCGACTGATTTGCGCACATCGATCTGAGCTGCATGGTGATTGACAACGTCGAATCCTCCGTCGCGAAACACATCGTTCAACTCGGGAGCTCGAACATCCATTTCGATGAGCGTCACACCAGAAGGCACATTGGTGGCACGGCCCGTACTGAGGTTGTCTAACGCGGTGACATCCCAACCGTCAGACAAGTATGCTTCGCAGACATGTGAACCGATGAAGCCGGCACCACCTGTTACCAGCACCTTACCAGGGCTCATTCGCTCCCTCCTCGTTCCACTTCCCCGCCCTAGACATCCCGTCTAAAACGAGATGGTCTTTGAATAGTCTCTCTTACCCTAGACGACTGTCTACGATCCCGCGAGCCGTCACTTTGCTTGACACAGCAAAGGGTGAAAGCAGCGGCTCCAAACTACTCAAACATGCTTGACCGTCAGGTTGCTCCGCTAACCAGCGCGTGGCTTGTGTTAGGCTGTGCAGAATCTTGTTGAGCGATGCCCTACTTGCCAAGCGCACTTCCTCTTCAACATCCATATCTCGCGGTCCATGCGGATGTGATTCAGAAAATGATCGTTCAACGAGAGCAAAGGCAACATCTCTCATCTGGCGGATAGTTGGTCCCGCTTCGCGACTCCGGTACCAATTCCAATACCGCTCCACGTGCCTTCCAATGATCGCTTCCGCCCTCTCTCGTTCGACCGTACGCGCCACTTGTGTTTGATCGACTACACGTTGCAGATCATCCACGTTGTACAAGAAAAGATCAGGTACTTTGGTGACCGTCGGATCCACATTACGTGGAAGGGCAATATCAAGAATCACCAGGGGAGAGCCTTCTAAGGCCCTGCCGTGAGCATGGTACGGATGGACAAATGCCGCATCGGAATCAGTACACGTAACCACAAGGTCCATATCAACTAGACGGCTCAACGCTTCGGTACGGCCCAGAGGGATCCCGTCCACCGAGCCACCTACTCGCTCAGCCCGAGCGGGGTTTCTGCTTGACACATAAATCCGGCGGACCCCCTCAGAACGCAGACACTTCATTGTCAACTGACCCATTTCCCCAGTTCCCAACACAAGTACCGTTCGGCTTTCGAGCGCTCCAAACACCTTGCGTGCCAAGGCAATAGCTGCTGACGGTATGGACGCGGCACCTTGGGAAACCGCTGTCGTTGAACGCACTCTTCCACCAGCTGCAAGCGCTGATTGAAAGAGACGGTGCAGCACTGGACCAAGCGTTCGGGCATCACCAGCATGATACGCCGAACTAACCTGTCCTTGAATTTGTGGTTCGCCAATGATGAGGGAATCAAGGCCGCTGGCGACACGGAATAAGTGGCGAGCCGCTTCCAGTCCTGGGACGACTTGAAGATACTGATCAGCCTCTTCACCGATCCGCGTCGCCGCACACAGCCTCTCTCGAACGACGTGTTCAAGTAAAACAGGATCGGTTCCTGTCACATAGCACTCCGTGCGGTGACATGTGGAAAGAACAACGCATTCTGATACGCCCGACTGTTCAACCAGTCGATCGACCCACTCCGACAATCGTTCGCCGCTCAGCGCAAACTGCTCGCGCACCTCAATAGGCGCGGCTCGGTGGTTCGTTCCCACCATTAGTAACGAAGCCCGCACTGACCCACTAGCCAAAACTGTACCCGACACTTTGGGGCTCACAAAAAAAACTCTGTGGTCGGCCCCATACTACGGAGCGCGAGAAACCCAGTGGCGCTCGCAAGAAAAGCCATCATCGAAACGCGAGCGGCGCGAGGGCCGAACCCACCAGAATA
Organism: uncultured Gemmatimonadota bacterium; assembly: GCA_913043255.1. Taxonomy (GTDB): domain Bacteria; phylum Gemmatimonadota; class Gemmatimonadetes; order Palauibacterales; family Palauibacteraceae; genus Palauibacter. The sequence goes on along the minus strand of CAJWLK010000010.1, from coordinate 15,733 downwards.
CCATCGGACCCCAAGTGCTACCGCGTAGGCCGTCCATGTTAGAAGACCAAAACCCACATCTGGATCCCCAAACGCCAACCCTCTTCCATAGGTCAGCGTCAAGCTCCAACCCGCCAAAAGCCCGATCGCGAGAACGGAGAGGCCTACTCCCAACCCAATTCGATTCATACGATCAAGGCTCTCAAGCGAAGGGAAATAGCGAAACACGTTGCCAAACTCCTTTTGTTTCAGCGCGCGAAACTGGAGCCAATACATCGCCGCAGCAACAGATCCCAATAAGAGACTAGCATAGCCCGCAAGAACGGAGACGACGTGGGCGACTAACCATGAGCCATGAAGTTCACTTGTAGGTTGAGCCGGCACGGGGCCAACCCATGCGCTCGCGGCCAGAAAAACGAGGACAAGAGGCAAAACCAACAAGCCCGCTGACGACCGATCGGATGTCCGGGCTACTAAGAAAAGACCAACCACCAGCGCCATCGCCAAAGTTGCGGCCGCCGGCCCAAAACCAACTAGAGGGGGTGACTGGAACGTGACCCAAAAGACCGCCAACGCTGTCGCATGCAGCACCGCTGCGCCAATCCCCCAGAAAAGCGACCGAGAGCGATGCGAATCGCCTCTTCCTCGAAAACCCAAGAGCTGATGGATCCACGAGATTAGATATCCGACGACTGCAGCCGTAATGAAGAGTCGGATCACCATCACTTCAGGTTGTGCCTCCTCAACTATGGTTCCAGAGTAGAACAACGATCGCTTCGAAAATCAGAATGGGAGATCGTCTTCTCCTGCCACAGCCTGATTCGAAAACTCTGAATCTTCTGGTCCCTCAGACATTGAAGGAGCATCGGTGTAAGTGTCGCGACCACTACCGCCTAGCATGATTAACTCTCGGGCGCGAATCTCGGTCGACCACTTCGTCACACCATCTCTATCCTCATACTTGCGATATTCAATCTGTCCTTCAATATAAACCCGATCCCCTTTTTTTACGTACCGTTCGATAATATCAGCCAGCTTGTCCCAGCATACGACCCTATGCCACTCCGTCTTCTCTTCTTGCTGACCAGACGAACGATTGGTCCACCGGCGGCTCGTCGCAATCGACAAAGTTGCAACCCGCGTCCCAGAATTTGTAGATCGAATCTCGGGATCCGCTCCGAGATTGCCAATGAGTATGGCCTTATTCAGACTACGTGACATTGCCTTCCTCGCCTTCGAATGGGGCTTTACAACATAGAATATCGAACATAGATAAGCTCCTTGGGAGGGTCAACGAATCAGCAAAAATTGCATCAGAACCGCATCTTCTACCGGGTTCGTGTAGTAGTTTCGACGAGAGCCTACAATTTCAAAGCCATGTCGACTATAGAGGCTCTGTGCACCATCGTTGGATTCGCGCACTTCTAGAAACAACCGGTGGAGAGCACGCTTACGCCCTTCTTCGACCACTGCATGAAGAAGCAACGAACCTACGCCGTTTCGACGGACTCTTTTATCGACAGCCAAATCACCAAGTTCACCTTCATCGCCAACGAACCAAACCGCAGCATACCCTATAATACACTCGTTACTATCAACAGCTGAAAACAAGCATGCGGAGGGTTGTTTCAATAGGCTAAGGAAGGTGCTTCGGGTCCATGGGGTGGAGAAGGATTCTTCTTCAATCACCGTCACAGTCGAAAGGTCTTCTTTGATCATGCATCGAATTTGGACACCGCTATTCTGTGTATGAATCGCTACTGATGTTGGGTCCGTATCGAGCTTCCGTTTACGCATTCCGGTCACGCTCGCGTTCAGCGCCCGAAGCGCGCAGATAATTCGGCTCCCATGCATCGAGATCCTCCAAGCATCCTTCAGGGAGCCGTTCTGCGAGCCACAAAAGGGCCGCTGCGGGTGGCAGCTTCAAATCGCCCGACAGCACTTTAGCTCCGCTAGCTTCAATCTGATCCCGATGCTTCAATGATCCTTCACCAGCAAACACCCATACCATGGTCGGGTCAAGTTGTGATAGGACAAGTTCGACAGGACAGACCAGCGGACCTAAGACCGGCCCCGAAAACGGACCATCATCGTAGGCCTCTGCGTACACTTCACCGCGGCGCGCATCGAACAGAACGCATACGCATGGATGCTCTACCGTTGCTGCTACTGCACGCAGACTCGAATACGCGTAGAGGGGCACGTCACGCCTGTGACACCAACCCTTAGCAAGTGAAGCAGCAATTCGGACTCCAGTGAAAGAGCCTGGGCCCGAGCCAACAACCAACCGATCGATATCTCTAGGTTGGAGGTTTGCCCCGGAAAGCAGTCTTGACACTTCCTTAAGAATTGTTTCGGAATACCCTACCCCGAGAGGGAGATTTGATGCACCGAGAACCTCATCACCTCGCCCCAATGCGACACTCCCAATCGTGGTGCTCGTATCAAAAGCCAGGGTCAACATCAGGATGACCTTCTCGTTCGCGCATACGCCTCGAGGGCTGGGATCGGCGGAGCAGTTCCAAGTGACTTGGCTTCGACCACTCGAGCCTCACCTCCTAAAACCACCTCAAACCACAATTCCCAACGATCTGGTGGAAGTTCATCAGAGGCCCGATCCGCCCACTCCACAAACACTGTCGCTCTCCCCGACTCAAGCTCGTCCCAATCTAGCAGAAACAAGTCTGCGGTACTATTGATCCTATATAAATCTGCGTGAGCAATCGGACCGTGTTTGCCGCAATACCAGTGAACCAAGGTGTATGTCGGGCTCGTGACATTCATAGACACTCCAGCACCTTCGCAGGCTGCCTGCACGAGAGTTGTCTTTCCTGATCCTAAAGCACCAAAGAGTGCCACGAACACCGAATCACGTGCGGCAACAGCGCCAAGTACTTGACCCCATTGCCGAAGCGCACCCTCGTCGAGCTGAATTCGTGTCATTCAGACGTAGGCCCAGTCGGATCACGTTGTGAGTAAGAAGATTGCCGTGGCCAAGCCCTTCCACCCTCACTTTTAGCCTTAATCTCGAATAGTTCGTCCCTGAGTCGGGCCGCAACCTCAAAATTTAGGGCAGCAGCAGCCTTCCGCATATCTCGTTCGAGCACCTCAATCATCTCCTCAACAGAAAGCTCTTGGTACGATTCTTGTTTCTCACGGACGGCCGGTTGGGATTCGCGAGCATCCGCTACTGTGGTTGTGAAGCGAATCTCGGACACTGACTTCACAATAGATCGTGGCTCAATGTCATGTTCGCGATTGTAATCAGCCTGCACCTCCCGTCGACGTCCCGTTTCAGTAATGGCACGCTGCATGGAGTCCGTTATCCGATCAGCGTATAGCACGGCAGCACCATTAAGGTTCCGTGCGGCACGCCCAATCGTCTGGACTAGTGACCGATCTGAACGGAGAAACCCCTCCTTGTCCGCATCAAGAATTGCCACTAACGAGACCTCCGGAAGATCAAGCCCTTCTCGTAGCAAGTTGATGCCAACTAAAACGTCAAACGTTCCGAGCCTCAGGTCACGCAAAATTTTCACACGATCGATAACGGCAATATCTGAGTGCATATAACGGACTCGGACACCTCGAGCCGCGAGAAACTCGGATAAGTCTTCGGCCATCCGCTTTGTAAGTGTCGTCACCAAAACACGCTCATTTCGCTTGGCTCGCTCATGGATCTCTCCAAGCAAATCGTCCACTTGCCCTTTAACGGGACGGACTTCGACCTTCGGATCCAAAAGGCCCGTGGGTCGGATCAGCTGCTCGACAACTACTCCTCCACTTTTGCGAAGCTCATAATCACCAGGAGTCGCACTCACAAAAATGGCGTTGGGCACCAACTCTTCCCACTCCTCAAAAGATAGAGGCCTATTGTCGAGTGCCGAAGGCAAACGAAAACCGAAGTCGACGAGTGTCCGTTTACGACTCTGGTCTCCCGCGTACATCCCGCCGATCTGGGGTATCGACACATGTGACTCATCGATAACCACTAAAAAATCTTCTGGAAAATAGTCGAGTAAACAGTAAGATCGTTCCCCAGACTTCCGGCCATCCAAATGGCGACTGTAATTTTCAATCCCAGGACAAAAGCCGACTTCCGCTAATATCTCAAGATCAAAGCGGGTCCTTTGCTCAAGCCGTTGAGCCTCCAATAATTTTTCTGCTTGCCTGAGCTCTAACAGCCGCTCCTCTAGTTCTATATATATGGTCTCACGGGCAGTCTCGAGCTGAGACCCCAGGGTTGCATAGTGAGTAGCTGGGAAGATGGCCGTTTCAGAAAGACGATTGATCGTTGCTCCAGTTATAGGATCGATCTTAGAGATTCGCTCGATCGTATCGCCGAACAACTCAATTCGGACACCTTGTTCTTCATAGGCAGGCAGAACTTCTATAACGTCGCCACGGACCCGGAAGGTTGATCGCACCAAATCCAGATCATTCCGCGAGTACTGTATAGCGACGAGCGAGGCCAATATTTCCCGGCGAGAGATCTCATGACCTTCATGCAAAGTCAACATGAGTTCTTTATAGCCTCGCGGATCACCGAGACCATAGATCGCTGAAACTGAAGCGACAACTATGACGTCACGTCGCTCCATCAGGGCCGAAGTCGCTCGCAGTCGCAAGCGATCAATATCTTCGTTTATCGAAGCGTCTTTCTCGATGAATGTGTCCGTCGCGGGAACGTACGCCTCTGGCTGGTAGTAGTCATAGTACGAGACGAAATACTCAACAGCATTTCGCGGAAAGAACTGGCGAAGCTCTCCGTAGAGTTGGGCTGCCAACGTCTTATTGTGGCTCATGACGAGTGCAGGACGACCCGCTTCTGCAATCATAGCCGCCAAGGTTACTGTCTTTCCGCTTCCGGTCACCCCCAATAACGTCTGCCACTTATCACCCCGAGAAAGGCCCTCAGTGAGCTCGCGGATGGCGTTCGGTTGGTCACCGGTAGGTTCAAAGGGGAGTTGTAGATCGAAGCTCGGCATTTATCATCACGTAGTCGGAAACGGACCGTCGGGCGTACGGCTGGTCAACAGGAGAGTATGGCGATTCATCGCTTGCTCTGAAAAGCTATTTCTAAGCTGTATAATCATTCCAACGTGAGGGGGCTGTCTCCAAAAGACTCTTTACGCTCAACCGATATAACACCTTTAACGCGCTGGACTTTCCGCGTAACCTTCTGAAGATGCTTAAGGTGCTCTACCTCAATAATGAAGAGACCTCGCATACCACCCTCAACCGCCTTGATATCGGCTGATTGGATGTTCGTCCCCGTTTCAGTAACAGCTTTTGCGATGTCAGCGAACAACCCATGACGATCCGTACCTTCCATAAGAATCCGTACGAGAAATCGGCGAGCCCTATCTGAACCCCAGTCGATTTCAACCCTCCGTTCCGGGTCATTTGATAGGTGGAGCACATTTGGGCAATCAGTGCGATGGACCGAAATTCCTCGCCCTCGGCTTATGTACCCCATCACATCATCGCCAGGTACAGGCTGACAGCACTGTGAATAGCGGACCATCAAGTCATCGAGACCTTGAATCTGAATGCCCTTGTTCCCACCAGACCAAACCTTGTCCACGAACTTGTTCAACGGACTCGGCGATTTCTCGGACCTCTCTGGCACAGAATCCGGAAAAATTGCACGAGTCACACGCGTAAGACTGATATCGCCATGGGCTACGGAAGCGTAGAGCGCATTAACGTTGTGGTGACCTAATGCTAGCGCGGCTTTCTGTACCGCGGCCTCGTCAAGCTTGCCGCGCCGGTAACGTTTCCACTCTCGCTTGATGATATCCCGGCCCAGACGAGTAGCAGACCCATACTCTTCTTGGCGAAGCCATTGTCGCACGGTATGCCGAGCCTTGCTCGTCCGGATGAATCCCAACCAATCTCGACTCGGGGTCTGTGTTTCCGAAGTCAGCACTTCAACAGTATCTCCATTTTGGAGAGGCCTGCTTAGAGGGATGATTCGTCCATTCACTTTTGCACCTGAACACTGCATACCAATCTCGGTGTGCACAGCAAATGCAAAGTCGATCGCTGTCGCACCTTTGGGTAACTGTTTTACATCTCCAGCAGGGGTGAACACAAAAATCTCATCCTGGAAGAGATCAATTCGGAGAAACTCCATGAACTCCTCTGGTTCACGCGTCTCGTGCTGCCATTCGAGCACTTGGCGGAACCAGGAAAGCTTTTCGTCGACTTCATCGCCGGGCCCTTGAACCCCCTCCTTATAACGCCAGTGAGCCGCGATCCCATACTCAGCCGTTCCGTGCATGTCGCGGGTGCGAATTTGGATCTCGTAGAGAGCACCCTCGGTCCCAAAAACTGTAGTGTGGAGACTTTGGTACATGTTTGACTTCGGTGTGGCTATGAAATCGTGCAATCGTTCCGTAAGTGGAGTCCATTTGTTATGCACCACACCAAGTGCGTGATAGCAATCACGCACCGTTTCAACGATGACGCGCATGGCAAGGGTATCGTATACCTCTTCGAAAGGCTTATCTCGTTCGACCATCTTCCCATAGATAGACCAAAGGTGCTTCGGTCTCCCGGCAACTTCGCATTGGATATCTGCTTCCTCCAGTTCCTTCTGAAGTGGTTCTACCATCCCGCGGATCATTGCTTCTCGATCTCGGCGTTTTGATTTGACCGTCTTCACTAGATCCCGATAGGCCTTAGGCTCAATAAACTTGAAGGCAAGGTCCTCAAGCTCCCACTTCAGTCGACCCACTCCCAAACGGTGGGCCAACGGAGCATAGATTTCGCGGGTCTCAAGTGCGATACGCAACCGTGACTCTTCAGGCATATGCTCAAGCGTGCGCATATTGTGAAGTCGATCAGCCAATTTGATCAGGATGACCCGTGCGTCACGTGCCATCGATAAAAGCAGTTTTCGATATGTCTCTGCTTGCCGTTCGGCAATCGACCCGAATTCAAAGCGTGCAAGCTTCGTAAGACCATCGACAATCGTTGCCACCTCACCACCAAACTCAACCCGAATATCGTCTACGGTCGTACTGGTATCTTCGACCACATCGTGAAGAAGCGAGGCTGCAATACTGACGCTATCTAGGTCAATCTCAGAGAGGATCTTCGCCACTTCAACGCAGTGTGTTACGTAGTCCTCACCAGAAGCCCTCTTCTGTCCATCATGTTTGTCCAGACTATACTGGAACGCCAAGGCGATGAGCTCTAGATCGAGCTCATGCTCGAAACCTTCAAGTACAGCTAACAAGTCCTTAGGCAGGAGCGAGCGTGCTCCCGAACCTTGCGCCGGTGATTCTCTTTTCTTTTTGGTGGCTTTCTTCACAAAAAACTCCGGACCCCAAACAGTGCGGACTCCGTTTATATCATCGATGTTGTAATATACACAAAATGCGGTTTCGAGTATGGGTAGCGATAGAACCCACACTCCTGGAAGTTTATAAAAGCATTGTCAGCTTAGGAGGCCTCGTGAACATCCGGCTCATTCGCATAACCATCATGACGATCGTCAGTCTAACGGTCCATGTGCCCCTACAGGGCCAATCCGTACTCCTTCGGTTGAATTCCGAAGAGGGGGTCGTGAATCAATACATGATGGGATTAGAAACGTTCATGGATATACCTATGATGCCGACTGATGGCCCTCTCATGAGAGGGCGCGTATATCAGACACACACTATCCTGAATTCAGATGGAGAGGTGTTTGAACTCCAGACCAAGACAGACTCAGCAGACATAGCGATGCCGATGTTGCAAGCGATGGGACAGACTATCCCAGACATAGCGGGACAGTCACAAACGATGAAAGTGGATACTCGAGGTCGCATGATAGAGCTAATGCCATCTGCATCTGAAGTTCTCGATCTAGGTGCTGGCACCTGGTTCACACTCGAACTGCCTGAGAACCCAGTTAGTCCAGGAGAATCGTGGGATGCAAATATTAATGTGGATGTGCCTACGGGGGTGGGGGGCTCCATGACCTTAGGCATGAATATCACCTATACGCTTGTGGGCGTCTCCGGACACATCGCCTCAATTGATTTTGTTGGCCCAATCACCATGGCTGGAAATGCTCAGGGGATGGCGATGGATGGTACGGGAGACTTATCTGGAACAATCATGTTCGACGTGGAAGGGAGACGAGTCGAACGTTCAGAGACCATCGTAAATCTGGACATGAGTACGGCTGGCATGATGATGGCGATGAATCAGTCCGTGACGATGCAGTTGCTCCACTGACCTTGGCAGGTCACTTCCGTGGGACAAACTAACTGCTCAATCACTTTGTTATAGCGTACAACGTGTAGGCATGAGAATCACTCAAAAGCGCTTACGCATCGGCAGATCAATGCGGGACGCATGCGTAGTGCTGCGGTGGACTGTCCATTGAGGGACACTACCATCTCGTGGGTATCGAAGGAACGTGTCTGCGTCTGCCCCCGCCAATGCGATCCGTATTCGGTATCCTTCCCGAACTAGCACCGACGTTGCCCATAGATCGAAATCGATTTCCGCAATCTCACCTGGGACCAGTGGAAGAGCATCATCTCGGAGTTCGCTTCGGTGGGGCCCATATTTTCGGTACAGTGGTTCGGCTTCTGTAACCGCACGCACCACACCGCGCAATTGCCCTTCAGTCACGTAGGTGACACGTCCATTTGGGGCGACAACTTCCAGGTAAACGATAAACGCCGCATCAGGCGTCTCCGAATCTACAAAAAGTGTCACAAGCGGGTGCCCAGTAATTTCGACATCGGAAGACATAGGATCACTCGTATAAGTAAGGAGCTTTCTGTCTTCTTCCGCACGATCAGGATACACGACATCACCTGCCCCACCGTTGGTGTACCAACGGTTTTGGACTCCAGTCGTTGCACTGAAATCAACCGTATATAGGTCATTGGCTTCGGCAACTCTCGGGGCATCTAACTCCAAGCCTCCATCTTCCTTGAAGTACCACGTTTTTGTTTCGAACCCCTCGGGAGGCCACACCTCAGTCGTGGTCCAGTTTCCACTACCTAGTGTATAGTAGCTAATTTCCGTCGGTGTTTTCTCTGAACCTCCTTCCTTCAAGTGGCTATCAAAAAAAAGCGCCATCTCAGTAAATTGGTCGTCCGGATCGGGCTGGACAGACTTCTCCTCGGGCTCGAATGGGTCCGCATCGTTCTTCGCTCCGTGGTCCCAGGGCCCAATTAATACCTGCTGCGAGTTAGAGATCGTATTGAAGCGACCTAGGGCACCGTTTACTGTCCCCGCATCTTGCCACCCAACTCGAATAAACATTGCAACGCCCGAAGATTCAATCTGAGGCAGGTGCCCAGATGTACTGCGCCGGTGCCCCACATTTGTTTCACCGAAGGGACCAAACGGGTCATCTCTAAATTCGTATTCGAGCGCGGCTTCGAAAGGCACGGTGTTCGCCTGGTGTTCCGACACGGCACTATTGAGCATCGAGTAATCCGTATCCCCATCTACCGGCTTCACCCCGCTAATCTCTCCTAAGAGTTGCCCACAACTAGAGCCCTCGACTTCGGAAAGCGCACATATATCATTCATATCCATAAGACGGACACGGTTCGACCAATCCTCGAGGAACCCGACCGTCAAAATTCCCCCAGGGAAAATCAGGTGGCCAAAGTTATCAAAGTCGTTGAAAAGTGGCGCAATCGCCTTCACGGCTGGGTGCCCATTAACGGATAACATCTCGGCCGTATTCCCCGCATAGGAAACGCCATAGGCACCGACACGACCGTTTGACCATGGTTGGGCTATGATCCAATCTACAACTTCACCGTAATCGCGAACTTCATCCTCAGCCATCTCAAAGCGCCGCATCCCAAACGACGCGCCACTACCTCGAGCATCGACGAGAACGAGTACATAGCCTGCCGAGTTGAAGCGGTTCGCTTCTTCAAAGTTAGATCGCTGAGCAATGGAAGCTCCTACCCTATCTTGCGCTCGCCAGTACCGAGTGGCTCGAATTACGGTAGGGAGTTTCATACCCGGCTCAATCCCCTCCGGCAACCACACATCCACCGCGATTTTAACCCCATCTCGCATAGGTACGTAAATCGCTTGATTGCGCGAAAGATTGTCTGTTGGCTTGGACTCGGAGCACCCACTGGCACAAATAAGCAGCAATAAGATTGCTCCTTTAGTCCTCGTTTTAGTGCCGGTTTTGGTGGAAGTTATACCGTGACTCACCATGCAATAGCATGACCATCTCTCCTCGGATCTGACCCGCCTGCCAACGCTCCCGTTTCTGTGTCTTGATAGACGGCTTGAACGCCACCTGGGTTACCCGGATCCACCAAGTAATGTCCGCGATCAGCCAGTTCAGCATAAACGGACGGTGGGAAACCACCTTCAAGATACGTTACAGAGTCCTCCGGTATCGGCGCGCGCCCTCCACCTCGATTGACCAGCATGCGCGGCGAAGCAATCGCAAGTTGTACGTCCATCTCCCCAGCTGTGAGCTTTGTGATTACCTGCCCAACTGTCTGTGGAATTGTGTACCCACCCGCTGCTCCGACAGCCGCCACAAGTTTGTCATCTTTCATTACGACACAGGGCGTCATCACCCCTTTAGCCTTCTCTCCACCTTCGAGGTAGTTCACATGTCCCTCTTCGAGGACAAACCCAAATGTGTGTCCATTATTAAGGAAGATTCCAGTATCTCCGGCGATAACACCACTTCCATAGACACTCACGAGCGATTGTGTGAACGCAACCGCATTCCCCCAGCGATCTGCTGAAGAGAGACTGGTCGTTCCAAAGAACGGGAAGGGATCCCCCGAGAAAGAAGCGACACGAGTAGGATCAATTTTCGCCCGTTGCTCGTCCGCATAAGCCTTCGAGATGATTCTGTCGACTGGTATATCGACTTTTTTACCTGTGTTATACCGGTCATCATCGATAAGGCCGAGTTTGAAAGCTTCAAGCCATAGGTGTGCAAATTCAGATCCGTACAGGTCCATGTTCGACAGGTCAAATCCATCCATAATGTTCAACACCTGGAACATCGTCATCCCACAAGATCCCGGTGGCATTGCATGGAGTGTGTGTCCCTGGAATGTGGTCGTAATTGGTTCCCGCCACTCTACGTCGTACGCTTCCAAGTCGGCTTTAGTAAGATGCCCGCCGTTTTCGGAAAGGAATCGTACGATCCGATCAGCCAGTTCACCTTTATAAAAATCATCAGAACCCGCACGGGCGAGATGACGCATACTGGCGGCAAGATCAGGCTGTTTGATGATCTCACCCATACGTGGTGGTCGACCATTCGGCATAAAGACAGCAGCTGTCGATGGAAACTGGGAAAGTTTGTCCACACTCGACGACGTATGTAGTTGATCAAACTTGGAGATTACGAAGCCATCTTCTGCAAGCTGGATGGCGGGCTCAAACACATCACCCAAACTCATTGTCCCGTACCGCTCAAGAGCAGCAGCCCACCCTTTGAACGCACCAGGAACAATTGGAGCTTTATAACCCGCTTCAAAATCATCCAGTGTCATCGTCTCGTCGGAAGACGCGCTGGGACTCCGGCCCAGCGCATCTAACCCGACGACACGGCCTTCCTCCGCCAGATAGATCAACATGAAACCACCGAACCCGCCAAGCCCCGACATGTAAGGTTCAGAGACGTTGAGTGTAGCTGCTGCCGCCACGATAGCATCGATCGCATTGCCGCCTTGCATCATGATCTGCGTACCAGCGAGCGAAGCATAGTAATCTGCTGCTGCTGTCACGCCGCGACGGCCCCAAACGCTCTGGTGCGCTGTACCAAGCAACCCAGGAACATTTGCATCGCCCGCAGCAGCCCACTGACCAATTCCATCTGAAGTCACTCCCCTAGATTCACCTGGACCACATCCGAGGAGTGTCGAGCCAGCTGCTGCTGCGGTAGAGGTGGCGAGAAAATCACGTCTTTTCATGAAAAAACTCCGGCAGAGGTGAGTCAGACAGGAATCGTAGCGCAAATGACCTTGCCCACTCAAGGCCTAAAAAAACGGGAGGCTCTTCCATGAGTACGAGGGACTCCCTATCGGCACCCGTTTCACGTTAACTTGTTAGGTGTCAATTTCGAGTTGTGATGTCACTCATGGAGGTCCACGATGCTGTTCCGCCCAATCATAAGTCGTTGTCTATCCCGCTTTCAGGCCAGCTTCATTCTAGGACTGGTAACATTCGCTAATCCCGTCTTCGCAACTGCTCAGACTATATCCGAAACAGCCGCCGAAGCCGCTTCTGCGCTAGAGTTTCGCGAAATAGGACCCGCTGTAATGGGAGGACGTGTCTCAGACATCGCTGTGGTGGAGAGTGATCCACGGATCTTCTACGTGGGGCTCGGAGCCGGAGGCGTCTGGAAGACCATGAACGACGGAATGACTTGGGACCCGGTTTTCGACGATCAGGTTGCGCCATCAATTGGTGCCCTCGCCGTTGCACCCTCAAACCCCAACACAGTCTGGGCCGGCACAGGAGAGCCACAAAACCGCCAAAGTTCACCATGGGGCATTGGAATATTTAAATCTGATGATGCGGGTGCTACATGGTCCCACATGGGATTAGAAGATACCCGACACATCAGCCGAATAATGATTCATCACTCCAACCCGGACATCGTCTACGTCGGAGCAGTTGGACACCTATGGGGAGCCAATGAGACACGTGGCGTTTTCCGTACAACCAATGGCGGTGAGACATGGGACAAGGTGTTGTATGTGGATGAAGACACTGGAGTAATCGATCTCGTAATGGACCACGCCGATCCCAATACGCTTTTCGCAGCCACCTATCAACGACGGAGAACGGGTTTCGGGTTTGCAGCCGGTGGAGGGGGATCGGGTATCTGGCGCACGACTGATGGTGGCGACAATTGGTCTCGACTCGAAGGAGGGCTGCCTAATACAGAGATGGGCCGCATTGGATTGGATGTTTACCGTCGCGATGGGAATCTAGTGTACGCAGTGGTCCAGGCGGAGGAGGGGAGCGGCGTGTACCGGTCAGAAGATCGCGGTGAGACATGGGAGATGATGAGCACTCGTAATCCTCGACCTATGTATTTTTCCTTGATACGCATTGATCCAAACAATCCAGAGCGAATCTATCTGGGTGGGGTTCAGGCATCTGCGTCCGACGATGGCGGTCGAACTTGGTGGCCCGGAAATGCGACAGAAAACATCCATTCGGATCATCATTCGATGTGGATCAACCCAGACAACTCAAACCACCTGATCAACGGAAATGACGGCGGTTTAGCTTTCTCCAGGGATGGGGCGAAAACATGGAGATCCATCCGTAACATGCCTATTGGTCAGTTTTACGAAATCGACGTGGACATGCGCGATCCCTACTATGTTTGTGGTGGGCTTCAGGACAACGGGAATTGGTGTGCTCCACACCGAACCCAATCTACTTGGGGAGTTCGCAACCGCGATTGGACACATGTTTGGTTTGGTGATGGATTCCATAATCATGCTGACCCAACCGATCCCAACATCCTTTTTTCAGAGTCACAGGGCGGGAACATGGCGCGCATTGATGTCGCTTCACGCGAAGCGCAATCAATACGACCTGTCCCCCGACCCACGTCGGGTGAAGAAAACCGAAATTACCGGTTCAATTGGGACTCTCCCTTCGCAATTTCACACCATGACCCAGCAACGATTTATCTCGGTGGAAATCATCTGATGCGTTCTAGAGATCGAGGAACGACGTGGGAAGAAGCCAGTCCAGACCTCACAAAAATGATTGACCGTGATACTGTCTCAATCATGGGACGTCTCGTCACGGATGAAACCCTATCTCGCCATGACGGGATCTCATCATACGGCAATATTACTGCGCTCGCTGAATCGAAACATTCTCCCGATGTCCTCTATGTCGGGACCGATGATGGAAACTTGCAAGTTACGCGAGATCAGGGCGCAACATGGACGAACGTAATCGACCGAGTATCCGGGGTTCCGCCACGAACCTACGTGAGTCGGATTGAAGCATCCTACGAAGTGGACGGCCGAGTGTATGCCACCTTTGATGGGCACCGCAATGATGACTACTCCCCGTATACGTTTGTGAGTAATGATTTCGGATCCACCTGGCGAAAGATCACTAATGGCCTCCCCGAGGGGTGGTCTGTCAACGTGATCCGCGAGCACCCGGAAAACTCTAACCTACTGTTTCTTGGCAATGAAATCGGCTTGTACGTATCGATTGATGCAGGTGGTTCGTGGGGAAGAATGCAGAATAACCTCCCACCAGTTGCAGTAGACGACATAGCAATTCACACACGTGAAAATGATTTGGTGCTCGGTACACATGGACGGAGCATCTGGATCTTGGACGACATCACACCGCTCCAGGAGTTATCGAATCAAGTTCTTGCCTCTGCCGCACACTTATTCGGGAGCCGCCGGGCAACGATCTGGTCTATGGGCATGGATTGGCCGTTTCAACCTGCCACATTCGTGGCAGATAATCCGCCAAACGCCGCTGCAATCCGATATTATCTGCGTGAGCCCGTCGATAGTGGGACGACAGCAACAGGACAGAACGGGGGTAGTGACGGTAGTACACTCGTCACCGTATCTGAGATCGGCCCAGACGGAACCGTCAGTCCGATGGGAGTCCGAGGGAGGAAACTTGAGTCCATGTGGGACCAAGATTCCAGACCACTCCGGCTAGAAATTCTTGACTCTGCTGGCGATGTCATCCGTACCCTTAAGCCTTCCAACGAGGTAGGGGTCCAGCAAGTTATGTGGGACTTCAGACTTGAACCCGCCTTTGAAGCGTCGAATGAGGGAGGTGGATTCCGTGGGGGACCACCAATGGGAGCGGGTCCCCGCGTACTACCCGGGACTTACATGGCCCGTCTAACCGTTGGTGATGAGAGCCACACGCGGGAGATTGAAGTTCGGCTTGACCCTCGCCGTAATGCCTCTCGATCTGATCTCGTAGAACGTCAGAAGGCGTTGATGCAGGTGTATGCATTAGCCCAGCCGATACGCGATGCCGCACAACGGCTGACCGCAATGGACCAACGGATGAACGAAATCGAAAAACTTGTCGCAACGGCCAATCTGGAGGAGGAAGATAAAGCACAGATTGAGGGGGACATCGAAGATTTGTCTGAGACTCTGGAAGAACTACGCGAAGATTTTTCCGAAGCTAACCGGATGGGACGGCAAACGGGAAGCATTGAGAATTGGTCGGGTCGCCCGAGCGCGGATCAGTTGTGGTCGATCGATCAGACTTGGGAGGTGATGCCTAAAGTGATCGAACGCATCAACAGTATGCTGACGAACCGCATGCCAGCGTTTGAGGCGCTGCTAACTAATATTGGCGTGGTACCATCCCTAGGCGAACCGATTCCTATTCCAAGACGTCGCTGATTTAAGAGTAAGTACAATGACGATAGGACTATCTGCTTGGGTTTGTTGTGCAGCCTTAACTTTATCTCAGAATGTTCTGGCTGGAGGCGAGCACAAGATTTTTGCCCTTGGTGATTTTACGCTGGAGAGCGGCGTTGTATTACCCGATGCCAAACTTTCCTACGTGACCCACGGCCAACTTAATGCAGCGAAAGACAATGTCATCTTGCTGCCGTCTTTCTATGCTGGAGATCATCACGGATATGATTTTCTTATCGGTGATGATTTGGCGTTGAATCCTGAAGACTACTTCATTGTCGCTACCGATATGTTTCAGAACGGGCTCTCGAGCTCACCTAGTAACACACCTCCGCCGTTCAATG
>CAJWLK010000009.1 GCA_913043255.1 uncultured Gemmatimonadota bacterium | reverse complement strand
CAAGCCGTGCGGGCATTTCCGTCTCGACGTCCTGCGATGCCACCGGTTGGGCGGACGCTCCTAGCCATACGAGGACACTCAGATAGGAGGCCGTTGCAGCGCGCCATCTGCGCCTCACGAAGATGTTCACCCGGGGTTTGCAATTTCTTTACTAACAGAACCTACTGCTAGTTCACCGCCATATCTGCCGGCATTTATTTTAAAATATCTTTTGGTCATAATATTTATCCAAAGTCTACAAAATCTCCTCATCTAGCGTAAGCAACGTTTTCAGCAAAACGTTAGCGCCAGCGGTCACCTGTTCGGGCGAGGTGAATTCGAGTGGCGAGTGACTAATTCCGTCATGGCTCGGGACGAAGATCATCCCGACTGGCGCCAGCAGAGCTACACTCTGAGCATCGTGACCTGCGCCGCTTGGCATCCGAATGCTCGATAGTCCTAGGCGACCACACTCGGCCTCGATCACATTTCGCAGCCTCTGGTCTGTAGGAGCGGCCCGGCTCTCATAGAACTGTTCGAGCGTCACCTCTGTACCTAGATCTGTTGCGATTCGTTCAGCTTCGGCTTGGATCTGCTTAAAGATGAGATCAATCTTCACCATCTCCAAATCTCGGATCTCTAAACTGAAGGTGACATGACCGGGGATCACGTTTGGTGCGCCCGGATCGATTTCGATTCGTCCCACGGTGGCGACTTGCCGCCCCGGAGTTTCGAGTGCGATCTGGTTGACCACATCAATGATCCGTGCACTTGTGACCAACGCGTCTTGTCGCTGATCCATTGGTGTAGTTCCTGCATGGTTGGCGAAGCCATTCACCGTAACAGTCCAACGTTTGATGCCAACGATCCCTTCAACAACCCCGATATCAATATTGCTCCGATCGAGAACAAACCCTTGCTCAATATGGAGTTCAAGATACGCGGTTAGGCTATTGGGTTGACGACGAGCATCGGCAAGGCGCGTCAGGTCTCCTCCGAGGCGCCGAGTCCCCTCCTCGATCGTCAATCCGCTTGCAGTCACAATGTCGAGTTCGGTTTCAGTTACCTCGCCAGCAATTGCTCGACTTCCAGTTTTTCCACCTTCCTCATTTGCCCAGATAACAAACTCGATCGGATGTCGTGTCATGTGTTTCGCATCTGAGAGTGTGGCCAGAACCTCGAGTGCACCCATCGAACCAACTTGTCCATCAAAACTTCCGCCGGCTGGTACTGAATCGATATGTGACCCAAGCATGATGGGGGGGGCTGATGGGTCGCTTCCAGGCCTGTATGCGAGGAGGTTTCCACCCAGATCAACTGACACTTCAGTCCCTAATTTGTGAAGGATGTCCGTCAACCACTCGCGTGCGGCCAGGTCTTCATCGCTGTAGGCAAGGCGGGTGGTGCCGTCCGCCGAGGAGCTGAATTGGGCAAGTGCAGATAATCGCCGATTGAGCCGTCCACTATCGACTAGTAGAGCTTGCCCGAAAGGGAAGGGTGAACGGAGGAAGTTGGGAGTCAATGCAAAGACCACCGATGCAAGCGCGTAATTTCCAAGATCTCGACGTTTCACTGGCACCAACTATTGAGCTAAAGGTCTGTTCATATCACCACTTCAAATAAGTATGAAATGGTGGGAATCGTACTTGGTCGATCAACAACGACCTTGTCCATAGCATAGCCTAGGGGCAGAATGCCGGATGAGCGAGCCCGATGCCCTCCCCGGCCTACATATTGACCGCGTCTCACTTCGATTTGGAGGTGTGGCGGCACTGACGGATGTCAGCTTCAACATCCAAGCAGGAGAATTGCTTGCACTGATTGGACCGAACGGGGCCGGCAAGACGAGTGTCCTCAACTGCATCTCAGGCCTTTACCGCCCTCAGGAAGGTTCAATACGGCTAGTCAGTGAAGGTGTTGAGCATGATCTGACAGACCTTGCACCCCATAACATCGCACAGTTGGGTGTAGCCCGCACATTTCAAAACATCGAGCTCTTCAAACACATGACTGTGCTCGACAACCTTATGCTCGGGCGACACGTGCACATGCGAGGAGGAGTCCTGTCCAGTGGAATCTTCTTGGGACGGCAACGGCGCGAAGAGATCGCGCATCGACGAGAAGTAGAAAATGTTATCGATTTTCTTAACCTTGAATCGATTCGACGTGCCACGGTAGGGAACCTTCCATACGGAAAGCAGAAGTTGGTTGAATTGGGGCGAGCCCTAGCGCTAGATCCGGCCGTGCTCTTACTGGATGAACCTATGGCTGGGATGAACTCTGAGGAGAAAGAGTCGATGGCAAGGTTTATCCTTGATGTCCATGAGCAATCAGATACCACTCCGGTAGTGATCGATCACGATATGGACGTGATTATGGACATATCGGATCGCGTTGTAGTGCTTGACTTTGGTCGTGTTCTGGCAGAAGGGACACCTGAAGAAATAAAGATGAACAAGCTTGTAATCGATGCCTATTTGGGGGAAGAAACTATTAGGGTGGGGTCTGGCGTATGACTCAAAGTGTCACGCTACCAGGTTTACTGTTTGATCAATCTGCCAAACGGGGTGATCAGGTAGCGCTCCGCGAGAAAGAGTTCGGCATCTGGCAATCCATCACATGGAGTGAGTACGCAAACCGTGTCCGTTGGTTTGCTCTTGGAATGCGCGTCATGGGACTCAAACGTGGCGATCGAATTGCTATCATTGGTGATAATCGACCGGAATGGGTCATCGCCGAATTAGCTGCACAAACCCTCGGGGTTCTCCCCATGGGCGTTTACCAAGACGCAGTTTCGAGCGAGGTCGAATATGTGCTTGCGAAATCTGAAGCCCGACTTGTAGTAGCCGAAGACCAGGAACAGATCGACAAGGTGCTGAGCATTCGGCATACACTCCCACGCCTAGAAAGCATCGTTTACTACGAGCCTAAGGGGCTTGGCTCGTACCCGGATTCTGGGCTCGTAGGTTTCCCGGAAGTCGAACAAAAGGGTCGCGAAGAAGATCGCATGAACCCTGAGGTTTTCGATGAAGCTGTGGGTAGGATACGTGCTCAAGACACAGCGCTCCTTTGTGCGACGTCAGGGACCACAAGCAAGCCAAAACTAGCCATGCTATCGCACGAAAATCTGTTGAGTATGGCCACTCAACTCCAAAGCGTAGATCCGATGGATCCAGGTGACAATTTCGTGTCTTTCTTACCACTCGCGTGGGTCGGTGAGCAGATGGTGACAATGTCGTGCGCTCTGATGGTCGGTTTCACTGTGAACTTCCCCGAAGGCCCCGCCACTGTTCGTCAGGATCTTCGTGAAATAGGTCCACAAGTAATGTTTTCACCACCGCGGATTTGGGAAAACCTCGTGTCCGACGTTCAGGTGATGATAGAAGACACTTCGAGACTTAAGCGGCACGTTTTCGATTGGGCGATGAGGGTTGGGCAGATGGCTGCGGACATTCGTTTTGAAGGGAAGAGGGCTTCGGCCACATTTAAAGTTAAGCGCAAAATCGCGGAATGGGTCTCCCTTCTGCCCATCAAAGACCAGCTTGGGTTGCGTCACATTCGTAACGGTTACACAGGTGGAGGTGCGCTTGGCCCAGATGTGTTTCGCTTCTTCCACGCGCTTGGTGTAAACCTCAAACAAATATATGGTCAAACTGAAGTGGCTGGGATCTCGGTTCTACATCGGAATGACGACATCCGCTTTCACACCGTTGGTGTTCCACTACCCCAGATGAAAATCCGTGTCGAAGACACTGGTGAGATTCTTGCCAAAGGGCCATCGGTATTTCACGGATACTATAAAGATCCTAAAGCTACGAATGAAACCCTCACAGACGGTTGGCTCCATTCCGGCGATGCCGGTTATATCGACGAACATGGGCACCTCGTGGTTATTGACCGACTCAAAGACGTTATGCTTTTGTCAGACGGCACTACGTTTTCGCCTCAATTTCTCGAGAACAAACTCAAGTTTAGTCCCTATGTGAGCGAAGCTGTCGTATTCGGTGGTCACGAACCGTTTGTAAGCGGAATCGTCGCGATCGATTTTGAGAATACGGGGCAGTGGGCAGAGAAGAATGAGATTGCATATACGACATATACAGATCTGTCTCAGAAATCGAGTGTGTACGAACTGATCCGGAGCCACGTTTCAGTCGTGAACCGTGCTGTCCCACCGGCTGCCCGAATTCATCGTTTTCTCTTGCTGCACAAGGAACTCCATGCCGATGACGCTGAACTGACGCGTACTCGGAAAGTGCGCCGAAGATTCATAGCGACTCGGTTCCAGGATTTGGTGCACGCCCTATACGGTGATAGTGACTCGGTAACAGTCAACTTGGAAATTACTTATCAGGATGGTCGAAACGCATCGGTTGAACACCAATTGCGGATTGAAACAATATTAGAAGACGATCAAATAGCGCGGGTTGTGAACTAGGCTATGGATACATTTCTCCAACTGACGGTCTCGGGATTAAGTACTGGGATGATCTACGCGCTTGCCGCCGTGGGTTTTGTCGTGATTTACAAGGCCAGTGATGTGATCAACTTCGCTCAGGGTGATCTTCTGCTCTTCGGGACGTATCTGATTTTCTTTAGCATTGTCCAATTAAACCTCCCCTGGACTGTTGGTATTATGCTGACGCTGCTCATAGCGGTTGCTATGGGACTGTTGATCGAACGTGTAGTGCTACGGCCACTTATTGGTGAACCGATCATCTCAATGATCATGGTTACCATCGGCCTTTCAAGTGTACTCCGGGCGTTGGCGAATGCCTTATGGGGGCCGCAGCCTCGGACATTCCCCTCATTTTTGCCGGATGGGGTAATTTCAATTGGGACTGCCGTGGTTGGTTTTGACCGTGTCCTAGCGATTCCGTTAGGTCTAGCACTACTCGTGTTGCTTGGGTTTTTCTTCCGGCGAACCCGTGATGGAATCGCGATGCGCGCCATCGCCGATGATCAACAAGCAGCCCTCAGTATGGGAATTAGCATCCCACGTGTTTTTGCCATCGCATGGGCGATAGCTGCGGTGACTGCAGCTATCGGGGGGATGATGTTGGGAAATATTGTCGGTGTCAGTCAAAGCGTAGCAGCTATCGGGCTGCGTGTTTTTCCAGTCGTGATTCTAGGAGGCCTTGATTCGATTGGAGGAGCGGTATTAGGTGGAGTGATCATCGGGCTACTTGAAGTTTATACCGGTGGATACATTGGCCACGGACTCAACCTGATCGTCCCTTACTTCGTGCTCATTATCATGCTAATGGTCCGACCATATGGGCTCTTTGGCAAACCGATCATCGAGCGAGTATGACGATGGAGTGTGGTGTCTTCCATACGACTTATACTTCTGACATTGCGCTCCGTCGAGTCCCAGCGGAGCGATTGCGGCTTGGGTTGTTTGTGATCGTCGTTATTGCGTTCCCATTTCTCGCCTCTCCCTATTGGTTAAACCTTGCCAACCAGATTGCGATTGCCACAGTAGGGGCCATTGGTCTGAACATATTGGTTGGGTATACCGGACAGATATCGCTCGGGCAAGGCGCATTTATGGCTGTGGGTGCCTATACGGCAGGTCTTTTGACGCTCAACTTTGGACTCCCGTGGGGGCCAAGCATTGTATTCGCCTGCCTAGTAACCTCTGCGATAGGCACCTTTTTTGGGATGCCGTCGCTTCGTCTTAAAGGGTTGTATCTGGCGATCGCAACGCTCGCTGCTCAAGAAATCATTGAATGGGTGATAACTCATTGGACGGGAGTGACGGGTGGCACAGAGGCACTTGTAGTTCCAGCACCGCAGCTGTTTGGTGTTCGGATGAATACCGATTTTCGCTTCTATTGGTTGGTCGTCATATTAGCTAGCGCGACGGCATTGTTTACGGCCAACCTATTCCGTTCACGAATCGGTCGAGCATTCCTCGCTGTCAGAGACCAGGATGTAGCTGCAAGTGTGATCGGCGTGAATGTGTTCCGCTATAAACTTCTTGCGTTCGCGACGTCCTCATTTTTTGTTGGTCTCGCGGGCGCGTTGATCGCCTACTATCGCAATATTGTCTCATGGGAACGTTTCACTCTTGAGACCAGTCTGTTTTATTTGGCCATGATCATCGTTGGTGGACTTGGCTCGATTCGAGGGTCGTTCTTCGGTGCGGCACTGATCACATTGCTTCCCGCGCTAATCACAAACGCGGGACGAATGCTTCAAGACTCCGCACCTGCCATCGCATCACAACTGCCCAACATCCAGCAGGCTTCTTTCGGACTGATCATCATTTTGTTTCTTGTGTTTGAACCGAAGGGTCTATCCAAACTATGGCAGAACGTGAAAGACTACTTTTACGTGTGGCCGTTCGCTTATCGACGAGGAGAGGGTCGCCACTAACCGAAATTTTGCGGAGGAATGGCATGGCTCTGGGGAAGCGCTTGAGTCGGATGTTCGTCAGGATCGTAACGATCATATGTGGAACTGTTTTGCTCGGTTGTGGCACTGACGATGCCTCCGATGAAGGGCTCCGTACGATTAAGATCGGCGCGATCTTTGATCTGACCGGCGCAACATCTGATGTCGGGGTTGATTATGCCGATGGGGTCCGAGGTTACGTGGAGTGGGTCAACGCCCAGGGAGGTATAGCTGGCCATACCATTGATCTCTTTTACCAAGATTACGCGTATCAGGTTGACCGGGCCGAACAACTCTACAGCCAGTTTGTGCAAGAAGGTGCGGTGGTTTTTATGGGGTGGGGGACCGGAGACACCGAAGCACTTAGGCTCCGAATCACCGAAGACCAGATTCCTTTTTCATCCGCCTCACTGTCACATGTTCTGGGGGATGCAGTTGAGTCACCGTATAATTTCCTCGTCGCTACTACGTACAGTGACCAGTTTAAGATAGTGTTGCGCTGGATTTCTGAGGACTATCAGGCTCGAGGGGGCACTGGGGCTCCACAAGTTGCACTGATGCATAATGCAAGTCCGTTCGGCATGTCTCCTTGGGTATACGGGGGGGAGGCATATGCTGCGGAGATCGGAGTTGTTGTCACTCGATATGAGATGTCACGTGGCGCAACTGATTTCACTGCGGAGTTTACACGTATTCGACAGGCGGGTGCAGAATACGTTGTGTTTCAGAACACATCCGCACCGGTCTCGGTTGCTATACGTAGTGCCCGCAGCCTCGGCATTGATGCCACGTTTGTCTGCCTTAACTGGTGTGCCAACGCGCTCTTAATGCGACTGGTGGGCGAAGACGCTGAAGGTTTGGTTGGTGCTATGCCCTATGCTCCTCTTACTGCTGATGTCCCCGGCGTCCAGCCGCTGCGAGACTATCTAGAGGAGCGGGGGGAGTCCTACACCGAACGGACAAATGCGTATACCCAGGGTTGGTACACGTTCAGCATTTTCGCCGAAGGACTCCGGCGGGTTATCGATGCAGGCCAAGATCTCACCGGCCACAATATCAAAATCGCACTAGAGAGCATTCGTGATTTGGATATGGCAGGTGTGACCATTCCCATCACTTTCACGGCTACAGACCATCGAGGATCGAAGGGTCTCCGTCTGTTTCAGGTCGAAAATGGTACGTGGACTCCGCTGACTGATTTCTTGACTGCTCCGTAACAACGGGGATCATACTTTTGTGAGTGTCTTGCTTGAGTTCAATAACGTTGAGGTTCGGTATGACGATGTGATTCTCGTACTCCGCGGTTTATCTCTTCAGGTTCAAGAGGGTCAGATTGCAGCACTTCTCGGATCAAATGGAGCGGGGAAAACGACTGCTCTCAAGGCTACATCAGGGCTCCTCGATATTGAAGACGGCAAAGTAACAGATGGGACAATTCATTTCGCCGGAAAGGAAATACAGGGTCAGTCGGCCGACCGAATCGTGCGTGACGGAATATTCCAGGTTGTAGAGGGCCGGCACGTATTTGAGCATCTCACTGTCCATGAAAACCTTGTGGCTGGTGCATACACAAGGCGTGATCGTTCTTCCATCGCTCGAGACATGGATCGTGTATATGACTATTTCCCACTGCTTGCGGATCGTCAGAAGCAGTGGGCTGGATATCTGTCAGGTGGTGAGCAGCAAATGCTTGCGGTTGGACGCGCACTTATGGCACGTCCCCGGATGTTGCTGTTGGATGAGCCATCACTTGGGTTAGCTCCAGTTCTTGTGCGAGGGATATTTGACATCATCAAGAGGATCAACGAGGAAGAGGGAACTACGATCCTTCTGGTTGAACAGAATGCACGACTTGCGCTATCAATCTCAGATTACGCTTACGTCATGGAAGGTGGTCGCGTTGTTTTGGAGGGAACATCGAAAGAGATGGTCGAAAACGAGGATGTTCGTGAGTTCTACCTTGGACTCGGAGAGGTGGGCCGTCGTTCATATCGGGACGTGAAGCACTACCGTCGTCGAAAGCGGTGGTTGTCATGACAAAAGAAACTCGATTGTGGGATGAGGGAGCGGAGGCTCCTAGTGACTGGACGGAGTATCAAGACGCTCTTGTTAAACGGGCGGTGCAATACGCCAGTGAATGCAGCAAGGAAATGAGACATAGGCTCGCTGACGCAGGACTCAATCCAGAAGCAGTCTCCGGAATTGGCGACCTTAGGAATATTAAAGTACTCGCGAAAGATGATCTGCCGGAGCTTCAAGCCACGGACCCTCCGTTTGGAGGTCTCCTCGCTGTCGACGTGGGCGAACTCCGCCGCATCTACAGGTCGCCCGGCCCCATCAATGATCCTGAAGGTCGGATCTCTGACTTTTGGAGAATGGCGCCCGCGCTATGGGCGGCGGGGTTCCGGCCAGGCGATATTGTTCTAAACACGCTTTCCTACCACCTCACACCGGGTGGCCATATGCTCGATGCTGGTCTGCGAGAGGTGGGGTGTGTCGTTTTACCCGGAGGGGTCGGTAGTTCATCAACCCAAGCAGCCTTTGCCGCTAGCGTTGGTGCAACCGGGTATGTTGGCACTCCGCAGTTCCTCCTCACTCTGTGCGAGAAGATTGAACGTGAGGCACTCCCGGTCTCTTTCCAGAAAGCGCTGGTGACTGGGGCACCATTGCCTCAATCGCTTCGACGGAACCTCCAGGGCACCTACGGCATCGACGTCTTTCAAGTGTATGGAACGGCTGATGCGGGAGCACTGGGGTTTGAATGTAAGGCCAAACGAGGGTGGCATATTGCTCCAGGAGTGGCGATTGAAATCGTCGATCCTGGGACGGGCGAGCCTGTCATCCCTGGTGAGTCCGGTGAAGTCGTGGTCACGAGCTCCAACAACATCTATCCGCTCGTTCGCTTCGGAACTGGTGACCTCTCATCAATGGTCATGGATGATTGCACCTGTGGTCGAACCACGCCGCGTCTAAAAGGCTTTCTCGGGAGGGTTGGTGAAGGAGTCAAAGTCCGTGGTATGTTCGTTCATCCTCGACAGCTAGCTGCCGTACTTGACACAGAGCCAAGTGTACATCGATACCAAGGTGTTGTGACGTCCAAAGATCATCGAGATGTTCTCACCGTCATGGTCGAGGGTAATGAGCTCGAAGGTCCTGCCTTGGCGCTGCTTATTGAGGAAGCGACGAACCTTCGTGTCGCAATCACTTCCGTACCACCGGGCACCCTTGAAGATGGCGCGAAACTGTTAGTCGATGCGCGATAGTCTTTTGGAAATGAGCTAGCTTGATTCTTCCTCGCTGCTGTTCAGTTTGCGTTGGTTCCGATGGATGACAACTTGCTACCAGCAATCCATACTGATTGGATTGAACGGAAGTTTTCGATGGACTCAAGCGGATCTTTATCCAGCACGACCAAATCAGCCCAACGCCCATTCTGAAGTGTTCCGATATCTTCGCGACCAATGCAACGAGCAGCATGACCTGTCGCGCTCACGAGGATATCCATCGGTGACATGCCTGCTTCGGCCATGAGCGCGAGTTCCAGGTGTTCAAAGTAGCCTTGAAAACGTGTAGGTGGACCCGTGTCTGTTCCCATCGCGATTGTGACACCGGCTTGAGATAGATTTTGGAGGTTCTCCTGAGCCTGACTGAGCGCCGCTTTATATCTCTGGGCAGTTGAGCTGTTTGCTACACTCGCCATGCGTTCGGGAGCCTTGAGCTGCTCGAGCACGGCAGGGTCGGCTTCCGCCAAGAAGAAGGGATCGTCAAAAAAGCTTGGGATCTCTTCGTATGCGTACATTACATACTCGCGAGCAAGCGTAGGTGAGTAGCACACGTCATTTTGAATCAGCAACTGGGAAAGTTCATCGTCAACATCTTGATCACGTACGCTATGAACAACAAAATCGGTTCCCGCTTCTAGGAGCCCCTTTGCATCATCGAGGTAAAAGAGGTGAGATGCGACGGGGAGTTTGAGTTCATGAGCGCGGTCGATGACCGCTTTGTAAACTGTGGGCGTCATTTTGTCGATCGTACCCAGATTGTCGTCGACCCGGATCTTGATAAAATCAGCACCTAAGGCTGCATTGTGCTCAACTAGTTTGAGAGCTGCTTCTGGAGTATCTCCCGTTACAACAGTTCCAGCCACAAATAGACGGCTTCGATCCAACCCGGGCATATTTTGTTCGTCTCGCACCTGAACGCCAGGTTCCTCATCACCGCCGAGGCTCAACACAGTCGTGACGCCATAGCGTCCGTAGAGTCCCAGCTGTCGTAGCACATTTTCGCGCGAGTAGTGGTTGCCCTCCATACCTAGCGTTCCACCAACGTGCCCGTGAGCGTTAATCATTCCGGGAACTACAAACTTTCCACTGGTGTCGATCACGTCAGCATCTGGCGGAACAATTTCTTCGCCTACTGTGCCTACGGTTTCGATTTTCCCATCCCGAACAATGATAACAGCATGCGCAATTGGTGCCGCTCCCGTGCCATCGATGACCGTGCCTCCTACAAATGCGCGCAGATTCCCTGGGTCGTTCATCTTATCGGTCGGAGCACCACAACTTGTTGTGAGGTACAACACCGCGAGCGTGATATAAATGGACAGGTTATGTGAGATTGCCATGAGAGATCCTCCTATGGATCAACGTGGTCGTCGTTTGGATCCTAAAGATGCTCCGACAGTCTAGGAGTATGACAGGGAGAGTCATCTCTGTCGCGTGTTTTCAGGCAGGACTCTCTCCCTGAATTGTAACTCGATAACCGGAACGCGTCTCCGGCCAATAATCCCATATTGCATGATGTTGCGTACAGCGGTTGTCCCAGAACGCAACGGAGTTCGGTTTCCACCGAAAGCGACACTGGAAGTCCGGCCGTTGAACGTGTTTCCTGAGAAAACTCAACACTGCATCGCTCTCGGCTTTTGGCAACTCCACTATACGGGTCGTAAACATCTCGTTTACAAAAAGAGCCTTTCGGCCCGTGACCGGGTGTGTCCGGATCACAGGGTGTTCCGCTGACGGGTATTCGCGGCCTTTGTCATCCCGGCCGATCAATCGATTCACCTCTCGGTAGTAGGGACCCCCATCATGAACTGCAGTAAGCCCCATCAACAGCTTCTTCATCTCGTTCGAAAGTGCTTCATAGGCTGCGTACATGCTGGAAAAGAGAGTGTCGCCTCCACTTTCAGGAACGGTATGCATTCGCAAAATCGATCCCATGGGTGGGGCCGGATCACAGGACACATCCGAATGCCAGCGCTCCCCCGTTGCCCTTTCAGAGTTCGCGTCTGCATGGATGGGCATTACTTCAGGATGTTCTTCAAGTCCGGGGTCGTTGGGGTGCACAACCAATTCGCCGAACCATGCACCCAATGCCTTTTGGCTTTGGATCGAGATGTCTTGGTCACGGAAGAAGAGCACACAGTGCGACATTAACGCACCGTGGATCTCCTCTAATGTGGATTCATCGAGTACATCAAGATCCACGTTTAATATCTCGGCCCCGATCACAGGGGTCACGGGGCGTATCAATAATCCCTGTTGGTTCATCTCTCAAATATCGATCGTATTAGGTTGCACAGCAACGTACTCAAATTGCGAGAGTGGATAGTCGGATAGTGCTTACAACTCAAAAATACGCCTTAAGTTCTAGGAAAGCTTGCCTGATACTGCTTGGGTTGTTCATTTTTCTTCGCTAGTAAAACGCGGCGCCTCATTTTTGGATATTGTGACATCTTAGCCCACTGTCGGACTCAGATAGGCATTTTTTTAATAGGCATTCTCGCGACGGCATGCGGCGAGGATGGTCCTATCGTTCCGCCTCCAGTTCCACCACCGCCACCGGATCCGCGAGCAGGACTTATCGATACGGTTCGGCTTTTGGCTGAGCAACGAAATTTGGATCCACTTCTACCTCCAGATCCGGTACGAACCGAGTTGGTTGAACTTGGGCGTGTTCTCTTATTCGATAAAATTTTGAGTGGGAATCGCGATGTCTCATGTGCTACGTGCCACCTCCCATCCCAAGCCATGGGGGATGGTCGATCGCTCTCTATTGGACAGGAAGGTGTCGGTCTTGGACCAGGCCGAACACACCCGAACGGCGTATTTACGGCACGGCATTCACCTGCACTTTTCAACCTTCATACGTCAAAGCAGTTTTTCTGGGATGGCCGTGTCGAGTTACTTGATAACGGGTCTATGCGAACTCCGGCAAACGATCAACTCACGTCTGAAATGGAAGCCGTGTTCGAGTTTGGCGCCCTTTCAGCTCAGCCCATGTTTCCAGTATTCACGCGTGTTGAAATGCGAGCGCAGAGCGGTAACGAAATCGCGGATTTGCCGGATACTGACTATCCGCTCGTATGGGCAGCTCTCATGGCCCGTTTAAGTGAGATTGACACCTATCGACAGATGTTTGAAGCTGCCTATCCAGGAGTGCTGTTTGATGACATGACTTTCGCCCATGCCGCCAATGCCATGGCGGGGTTCATGGTGTCTGAACTGGCGTTTACGGACACCCCATGGGACCGTTTTCTTCTGGGGAATGACGATGAAATGAGCGATGCTGCGCTTCGTGGTGCGAAGAGCTTTATGGCATCCGTGCGATGTATGCGCTGTCATGAGACAGATCAGTTTGATGATCGGAACGGTGAGTTCCACAATGTGGCCTTACCACAGATCGGCCCAGGACAAGAGACTGACCCGGGTTCAAACGATGACTTTGGGCGAGAGCGGACAACGGGAGATCCGCTCGACCGTCGCATGTTCAAAACGCCGGCACTGCGGAATGTCGAGCTGACGGCGCCATACGGTCATGCCGGTCAATTCACGACGCTCCTTGGGATTGTCGAACACTACGATGAAATTGACAATCGGCTCGCAAACTACGATGTGTCCCAATTGGAACCCGCTCTCCAAGGGACGATCCTCAACAATTTCTCCGCCATCCTCGAGACAAGGGATACGATCCTGCTCGATGTTGTGTTCGAAGAGGGGGAGGCCGAGGATCTTGTAGCCTTCCTCAAATCCCTCACCGATGACGCGGCCCGAAACCTCAACAGTCTGGCCCCGGTTTCTGTACCTAGTGGCCTGTCCATCGACAAATAAGGGCCAAGCGTAACGAAACACTCTTTTAAGCAAGGACTGCCAGATGGAAGGAACACCTGGACTGCACGATGAGAGCTTCGATCGGCGCACTCTATTCAAGCTAGGTGCCCTTGGTGCTGGGGCCGCACTTCTTCCTGGATGCTCTCCCGGAGACGTAGACGGTGATCGCACTGTCGATCACGGAAGTGTCCCTGATAAACCAGTATCTTTTGCCCCGATTGATACGGTTCGAGTTGGCTTCGTTGGAATTGGAGGGATGGGGTCTGTCCATGTCCAAAACCTGCTTGACATAGATGGTGTCGAACTGACCGCTTTATGTGACATCGTTCCAGAGCATGCCGAACGCGCACGCAATTGGGTTGTGGAGGCTGGTCAGCCCGAGCCCACACTCTACACCCGCGGCGATACAGATTTTATACGTATGTGTGAAGAGGAAGACCTCGACCTCGTATACACGGCGACACCGTGGCGCTGGCACGTCCCCGTTTGTGTCGCTGCCATGGAAAATGGGGCCCATGCTGCGACAGAGGTGCCCGCGGCGTATACACTTGAAGATTGTTGGAGGCTTGTCGAAACAGCCGAAGCCAAGAGTAAACACTGCGTCATGATGGAGAACGTGAACTACGGACGGTGGGAGATGATGGTGTTCCACATGGTCCGTCAGGGGATATTTGGCGAAATCTTACACGGCGAAGGCGGCTATCTTCACGATCTCCGAGAAATCAAGTTTGCGGGAAGTGGTGAGGGGTTATGGCGGCGAGAGCATTCAAAGACACGCAACGGGAATCTCTATCCGACCCACGGTCTTGGCCCCATTGCAAACTGTATGGACATAAATCGCGGAGATCAATTCGACTACATCGTCTCAATGAGTGGTCCGTCTCGAGGTCTTCAAAACTACGCTCGAGACAACTTTCTTCCTGAGACTCCCAAGGGAAGCGAGACGTACGAATTAGGTGACGTTAATGTGTCGCTGATCATGACGGCTCAAGGGCGCACAATCTATGTCTCGCACGATACAAATCTTCCTCGCCCCTATTCACGAATCCACATGGTCCAGGGGACGCGAGGTCTATTTCAGGGCTATCCTAACCGGATATATGTCGAAGGCCATAGCGAGGGGCACCGATGGGATGATGCTGAGACCTATATCCAGGATTTCGAGCATCCACTTTGGGCTCAGATGGCAGGTGTAGGCGAAGGACGCGGACATGGTAGCATGGACTATCTAGAGGATTATCGCCTCATCAAGTGCCTTCGCGAGGGGCTTCCGACTGATATGAACGTCTATGATGCGGCAGCACTCTCGGCCGTATGTGCTTTGTCTGAAGAGTCGGTAGCAAATCGGAGTCGTCCCATAGATTTCCCCGACTTTACGAGAGGCCATTGGAAAAATTGGCCTCAACTTGATGTGGTGACCGCCTGAATATTCGGAACAGGCGCCCTCGCTTGTTACCAAGGGTTCTGCGCAGGATCGCTGGGTTTTTAGTGGTTGCTCTTGTCGTATTTGTCAGCTACAAGAGTCTGCGTTTTGCAGGATTTCAGCTTAGATGGGAGAATCCAGATCAAGGCCTAGAGCACGATTTGGAAGATCGCCAAAGCCTAGTCGAGGTGGCTAGGGCTACGTTCCCGGATGGGTTTCGGACCTCGCAACCAGTTCCTGCAGGGGAACTTTCCCAAGAAGGCGAACTAGCCCTTGTAGCCGAGAACGCGTCAGTTGGCATAGGTGAACTCGTGACGATCGACTTCGAGAGCCCTCCTCCCGGAAAATCATTCTGCGCTAATTGCCCCGTCTCCGATGAGTGGGAGGTGAGCGGATTGTTATTGTCTTTCCATTCTTGGACCGCAAATTCAACTCGGCCGTACATAATCGATGCAAGCAATTTTTTACCCTCTAACTCGCCGCGACATGCCCTGGGCGGTGCCTTGTCTCAGGAGCATGGATTAGAAGTCGGGGTGATTCAACTCGACTTTCCGGGTCGTCCTCGGAAGGTTGAGTTCACCATCTACGGTCCGGATATGATTGACCCATTTGAAATCATCGTCTGGAGCCGTGGTAACCGTATCGAAGACACGGCAGTTATCCGAACTGTGGCGACACGTTATCGTCCGGCAGGGCGAAGCCAATTTCGTTCCGAACGGGTTCTGGCCGAAGCAGCGACCGGCCTCGACCGTATCTCCCTAGATGGGTGGGGGCCGCCTGGGCACGTGCTTATTATCGACAACTTGGTGATTGACCCGTGATTGGTAGCTGGTCTGAATGATGTTTGACCGGACTATGCTTATTGAGCGGTTTGAAGATATGTACGCTGCTCCACCCACTCACGTCATTCGAGTGCCTGGCCGTGTTAACCTGATTGGTGAACATATCGACTATTGTGGGTTGTCAGTGCTCCCCATGGCCATTGATCGGGCCGTCTGGCTTGCGTTACGTCCAAATCATCTAGAAAAAATCCGGATTGCTACAACTGTTGCTGGCTTCACCTCTGCAGAGTTCTCCACACTAACCCCTATCGTCACTGGTCAACCTGGAGACTGGGTCAATTATGTGCGTGCGGCAGCAGAGACGTTATTGACAGGCAACTTTTCGGTTCGCCGAACAAGTCCTCCCGGATTTGATGCTATTGTCGACGCGGACCTGCCGCTTGCTATGGGGCTTAGCTCATCATCGGCCCTCGTTGTTGCGACAGCTTTGGCCTTGGTCGTGACAGCAGGCAGGGATGATCTTGAGCGTATTTGCGAGAACAACCCCAGTTTCCGCCTAGAGTTGGCTGACAAACTAGCCCGTGGGGAGCGTTATGTGGGAACTGCAGGTGGAGGCATGGATCAAGCAGCTTGTCTTATGGGTTGTTCGGAGTGTGCCATTCGCGTGGATTTCGATCCGTTGGCGGTAACTCCTATCCCGGTGCCGCCAGACTGGAGCTTTATCGTCGCGCATAGTGGAGACAAAGCAGAGAAATCGGGTGCGGCACAGCAGGTCTACAACCAAAGGACGGAAGAAGCTAGGCGAGCAGCGCAAAAAGCTTGGAGCATCTTCGGTGAGCCTAATCGCTTCCAAACGGCCGGTGATCAAGGCCTAAGGTCTTATAAGGGGCTGCTTGGATACAACGACATCCTCGAAAAATCAAAAAAATTTTTAGACTCGACCAGCTATCGCCGCTTTCGACACATCTTGACCGAAGCCCATCGGGTTTCCCGTGCCGAAGAGGCAATGCGAGCCGGAAAACTTGCACAATTCGGAAAACTTTTGACGGCGTCCCACCGAAGTCTGCGGGACGATTACGAAGTGAGTACTCATCAATTGGATACCATGGTCGAGACAGCCCTTGATTCAGGTGCTTCAGGCGCCCGTCTCACGGGAGCTGGTTTAGGCGGTTCCATCGTGGCGATCTGCCCGGCGAATAACATTGAGAATGTTTTGGCGGGTCTTTCTGATGAAACCCCTTTCATAGTACGACCTTCAGAGGGTGCTACCGTTAGTTTGCTTTGAGAGGTTTCGCCTTCAAAACACTCATGCTTT
Organism: uncultured Gemmatimonadota bacterium; assembly: GCA_913043255.1. Lineage (GTDB taxonomy): Bacteria > Gemmatimonadota > Gemmatimonadetes > Palauibacterales > Palauibacteraceae > Palauibacter. The sequence goes on along the minus strand of CAJWLK010000009.1, from coordinate 88,132 downwards.
GCTCTCCTGCCACTTGCGATTTTTCGTCCTTCTTCACTTTCTACTCAAACCCAATTTTTGAAAGCGTCCGGAACAGGTTGGCACCTGCCGCAATGGAAATGATCATAAACACAATCGCCTCAGTCGTTCGTCCATAAAGAAACATCCCGGTCCCAAACAACGCGGAGTACACGGAGAGACAGCCAAGTCCCCAAGCCATGAGGCTAGCGGATATGTTGTCAGAAGATGTGATGTCAGTATTTACTGCCGTCCTCCACCCACCTGGAGAAGGTCGAATGCGATCGTAGAATGACTGGAGCGTAGCGCTCTCCGTTGGTTGTGTACGATAGGTGACCGTGACCCAGACAGTTGTTGTTACAACAACACCCACTACTAGCTGGATGGCCGGGTCAAAAGACGCGAAGCCAAATCGTTCATGTCCAAACTGGAACCATAACGCTACCAAAAAAGAGGTTGCCATCGCGGATATCTCCGACCAGGCGTTAATTCGCCACCAGAACCAGCGCAGTAGAAAGATCAGCCCGGTGCCAGCACCAATCTGAAGTAGGATCTGGAATGCCTGCATCGCATTTTCCAACCACAGCGCAACTATAGAAGCCAGCAGGACCAACCCCACTGTGGAGAGCCGCCCTATGCGGACGTAATGTCTCTCGCTCCGCGTAGGCGCTATGAAGCGACGGTAGTAGTCGTTGACGATATACGATGACCCCCAGTTGAGGTGGGTGGAGATTGTCGACATGAAAGCGGCGGCGAGCGAAGCAATAACAAGGCCTAGTAACCCGTGCGGCAGAAACACCAGCATGGCTGGATAGGCTAAGTCATGCCGAATGATCGAGGGGTCGAGGTTGGGGAAAGCGGCTGCAATCGAGTCGAGGGTGGGATAGACCACCAGGGACGCGAGGGCTACGAGAATCCATGGCCAAGGGCGCAGTGCGTAGTGTGCGACGTTGAACCACAAGACAGCACGCATTGAATCCCGTTCGTTGCGCGCTGCAAGCATTCGCTGGGCTGCATATCCCCCTCCTCCTGGCTCTGCACCGGGGTACCATGTGGCCCACCATTGTACGGCGATCGGAATGATTAAGATCGTGGTTGCGGTTTTCCAGTCATGGAAGTCGGGAAGAAGCGCCAGGCTGTTGGTGATATCCGGGTTAGACATAAGACCAGATAACCCGCCCACCTCTGGATGTGAGAGCGCATAATAGGCGGCTGCAATGGATCCGATCATGGCAATCGCAAACAGCAGCAGGTCGGTTACAACCACACCCCACAGGCCCGATGTGGCAGAGTAGAGAGCCGTTACGGTTCCCGCCACAAATACGGTCGTGTACTTCTCTGCACCTAACACTACGCCGGCAATCTTGATTGCGGCTAACATGACGGTAGCCATGATTATTACGTTGAAGAACACGCCGAGGTACAACGCACGGAATCCGCGAAGGAACGCGGCGGGTCGGCCTGAATAGCGTAGCTCGTAGAACCCGATGTCGGTAAACACGCCCGACCTACGCCACAACTTGGCGTAGAAGAAGGTCGTACACATTCCGGTGATCAAGAATGTCCACCAGGTCCAGTTTCCGCTTACGCCCCCATTTCGCACAAAATCCGTGACAAGGTTAGGCGTATCAGTTGAGAATGTTGTGGCAACCAGTGAGGTGCCTAACAGCCACCATGGAAGATTTCGGCCAGCAAGAAAGAACTCATCGGTGCCCGACCCTGCACGTTTCGCGAAATAAAGACCGACGCCGAGCGCGACGACCCCGTAGCCTGCGAGGACCAGCCAGTCGAGTCCGTTTAGCTGCACCGCTCGCTCCGTTCACTGAACCATGTCCCCAGGTCGTCTGGGTAGTCTCCATTGGCCACCGCCAGGCGTAGCGCCGATTTTACACTCGCTAAGTCTGCGGGGTGTGTAAGTCCAATAGCACGGTCGGAGGTGGGAACGATCTGCACGTTAGCGCGTGCCGTTGAAATCAGTTGGCTCACAGTCTGGCTGAGCAGGAATTCGCTTTTAACTAGATTGTCTGAGTATTCCTGAAACCGCACAAACTCTTCAGCTAAGCACTCAAAGATGGACGATTGGAATGCCCATAAATTCATTGAACACAGGCCGTTGGAGGGGATCATTATTTCTTCGCCGTTTCTTTTATAACCCAAGAACACTCCATCGATTTCTCGTACGTCGAAGATTTCCTCGAGTTGCTCTAGTGTAAGAGCTTCATCGATTTTACAGAGTCCCCGATTAACTCCACGTTTGCTGGAAATGCTTGTGCTTTGGACCTCATAACCAACTAAAAAATGGGATGGGTCGTCAGCCGAGGCGGCAGTGCGAATTCGATAGGCTAAACTCCGTATACCTTGGGGTCCATAGAAATCATCTGCGTTGGCTAACAGAAAGGGTTCTTGCACCACATTACGCAGTGCGAGTACCGCGTGGGCGGTTCCCCACGGTTTACACCTTTCCGGCGGAAGCTGAAACCCGCATGGAACGTCCTTTAGATCCTGTGAGATGAATTCGATAGGAATGGAGCGGGCTAGGCGGTTCGTGATAGCAGCCTGAATAAAATCTTTGCCGTGAGGTGGAAGGACAAATACAACACGGTCGCAGCCAAGACGGATTGCGTCGTATACCGTGTACTCAAAGAGAGATTCGCTATTGGGCCCCACCGGCTCTAGTTGCTTGGGTCGCCCGAACCGCTGTGAGCGACCGGCTGCGAGAATGGCAAGCGTGAGACGCATCAATCAATTGTACCTTGGAGTATATGGTTCTAACCGTGAAGACTCTTCGCGTAAACCCTAAAAGACCCACTCTCGTCGATACGGCGACCGGATGTAGGCACCTGGAACCGATTCGCCGTTTAGAATTTCACCGGTCGAGGGATTGAGCCTGATCTCTCCCGATGTTCGCACGGCCAGGTTCCCGAGTAACACCATTTCAGTGAGTGGTCCTGCATGTTCGACAAAGTTGGATCCTGCATCCGGGCCTTCCTTACAAGCATTGGCAAATTCGGCATAGACGCCACCAGTGCGCGGATACTTCTGTGGGGGCGGATTGTTTCTGATCTCTCGGTCTCGTTCATCATCAAGCAGTCGTGGGTTTTCCCCATAAATGCCCGCAAACATCTTTCCGTCGGTCCCGATCCATAATTGGCCGCTTGGTTCTAGTGGCCAGGTGGCCTCGTTAGAGATCTCCTCAGGCCTAGGTGGTGACAAGTTTCCGTCGCGCCATACCACCTCTACAGCTGGCCGAGAACCGCGGATTGGGAAGCTGTATTCAATTCGTGATGATGCCGGTGCCGTCTCTGAGAACAATGTTGTTGATTCGGCAGATATTCGTTCGGGCATTCGTAGGTCGAAGGTCCAGAATGCAGCATCCATTGCGTGACAAGCGATGTCACCGAGGGCGCCGGTCCCAAAGTCCCACCACCCACGCCAGTTGAACGGAGCGTAGGCTGGATGATAAGGGCGTTCCGGTGCTGGGCCCAACCAAAGGTCCCAGTCCAATCCGGGAGGTACATGGTGTACATCAGTAGGACGATGGATAGCCTGGGGCCAAATCGGTCTGTTCGTCCAATACTCAACACGGAGAATCTCCCCAATTGCCCCGGCCTCGTACCATTCACGCATCTGACGTGTACCTTCTTGTGCGTGGCCTTGGTTCCCCATTTGCGTGGCGACACCGGCAACTTCCGCAGCGGACATCAATTGTTGTACTTCCCACATTGTTCTGGCCAGAGGTTTTTGAATTCGGGTTGGCTTACCCAACGACAGGGCCATCATCCCAGCGACCGCATGTGTGTGATCCGGCGTAGAGATCACGACTGCGTCGATATTCTCGGCTTCATGTTCCAGCATGACACGGAAGTCACGGTATCGCTTCGCTTGCGGAAACGCGCTCCATGCAGAAGAGGCTTGATTATCGTCAACATCACATAGTGCGTAGATGTTTTCGCCGGCATTAGCCATTCCCTGGACATCACCGCGACCCATCCCTCCCACGCCGATGTGTGCCACGTTGAGTGTGTCGCTAGGCGCCCGGTACTTTGGGCCACCGAATACGCGTCTCGGCATAATCGTGAAGCCCGCGCCCGCGACAGACGATGTTCGGACAAACTGCCTTCGTGAAAAAATATGCTCTGGCATGGTGAGGATCTCCTGGAATACGACTCTTATATGAGTCTCAAAAGACGCAGGACTTCCGGAGGCGGACCCTCGAAGCTAGGCATTGGGCGGTTACCAACAAATCCGAGATCAGCCATTCCCTCATCCGTTGTCCAAAACGCTGTCGATGTGAGATCTCGAACCTTATCGAAGAAGCGTGCGGCCACCTTGAACTCAGGAGCAGCATTTGGTTCGTAACAAATATCATCGCAAATTTCCGCTTTTTCATTTGGTCCGATCTCGACGAACCGGCGTCCAAATCGGTTCGTCGACTCAACACCGAGCCATACTAACCCTCCACGTACTATCACTAAGTCATTCTGGTTCCCTTCGTACGGTGCACTCACCCATTCGTCGATAAAGCCGTGTGCATCGACCGTCGAAGCACTGGGAGATCGTGCGTCGCCAGGGATGATGACATCGCACAATGCAGCGAGTGTTTCTAGCTCTTCTTTTGTTAATACGAGGTCCCAGGGAACAACTGGAGTGATGAGGTTCGGGTCCGTCGAGGTGCCGGCAGCGCGTGGTTTTCTGCCCGTGGTTTCTCCGAAAGCTCCGGTGTTGGGCGCAGTCTCTGATTCGTCTATGCAACCAGTGGATTGAAGGGCTGCGGCCCCGGCAGCCCCAGCAGCCAATACCTTTAGTGCACGGCGACGCGTGACTCCTCGTTTCAATTTTGATGTGTTGATCTCAACCCCGCTTTTCTCTGAGAAATGCTCCGCTTTTTCAGCAGGGTGGGGCAGCCTCATTTCGTCGCGGTTCATCGAAAACTCCTATGTCGGAGTTGTTCGACAAGATACTCTGATGAGCGCCAGGCAATTGCCATAATGGAAAGTGTGGGGTTCTTGTCCGCGTTTGATACAAATGGACCACCGTCCATCACAAATAGGTTAGGCACATCCCACGACTGACAGTACTGATTGACCACTGAATGTGAAGGATCATCACCCATACGTGTGCACCCAACCTCGTGGATGATTTGGCCAGGGGCGAGGATTGCACGTGCCCCATCCGTTTCGACGTTTGATAGAACGCGTCCACCCATAGCCTCAAAAATTTCAGCGAAGGTCTGGTGCATGTGGCGCGCTTGATGGATCTCATGATCTGACCACTTCCAATGGAACTTGAGTACAGGGATGCCCCACTCATCCACAACGTCCGGGTCGATCTCGCAGTAACAATCTTCATTTGGGATCATTTCGCCGCGACCGTCGAAGTACATGAAAGAGCCGTAGTATCGACGGCACTCCTCCTTGAACTTCTGGCCATATGCGCCCTCAGTAAGAGGTTCGATACCGCTGAACGCTCCAAAGCCTGGCATGCGCTGCCCTCCACCAAATTCGATATGGTACCCCCGTGCAAAGTCGAGTTCCTGATCGTATAGCCACCATGGCATGTACATGTGCAGGGCTGAAGCCCCTTCCTCCGGGTGGCGGGGAAGATTCTCTAGTGCCGGAATCTGTCCGGAGACGCCTGCTCCCACCGTGTCCATGAGGTATTTGCCTACGAGGCCACTGTTATTTGCGAGCCCATCCATGAAAAGAGAGGACTTCGAGTTCAGCAGGATCCGTGCGGATTCGCACGCACTGGCAGCGAGTATCACAACATCTGCACGGGCTTCCTGGTCTGTCCGTGTTTCTTTATCAATGTAGTGAACGCCGGTCGCTCGTCCCTTTCGATCAATCATCACCTCACGCACCATGGCGTTGGTAACAATCGTGAGATTTCCTGTGGCTAACGCAGGCGGCAGGCAGACTGTGGGTGACTGAAAATTTGCCTTTATTGAGCATCCTCGACCACAAGGTGTCGCCCAGTAACATGCTGCACGGTCTTGCATGGATTCACGTGTCACTCTTTGTGCTAACGGGTTATTGGGCCAGAGGAATTTTGAGAGACGATCGGCGTCCTGCCGCTCGGTAAGAATAGCGAGGTGTGCTGGCACCGTGGGAATATCAAGCCCTTTGCATGCCTTCTGCGTCAGCAATTCATACGCGCGTGGAGCTGGTGGTGGTTGGAGGATGCCTGGCGAAGAATCGGGTGTGTTCTCGAGTCCTTCGTTAGATCCATATACGCCTACAAACGCCTCCGTCTTATCGTACCAAGGTGCCATATCCTTGTATGTCATAGGCCAGTCAAACCCATGGCCGTCGCGGCTATAAGGTTTGAAGTCATAGGGGCCCATGCGGAGAGATATGCGGCCCCAATGATTTGTTCGGCCGCCAAGCATGCGTGAGCGCCACCACATGAAGTTCACACCGTCCGCGCTTGTGTACGGCTCACCAGGTACACGCCAACCGCCATCTACTGTGGCGTCATAAAACCCAAAAGGCTTGTCATCCGTGGCCGCGCCGCGGAGAGGTGCTTCTCTAGGGAGTTGGAACATCGGAGTCTCAGAGACGGGGTCGTAGTCTCGGCCAGCCTCTAGCATAAGCACGCGGACGCCGTGGCAAGCCAACACGTATGCGGCCATACCACCTCCAGCGCCTGAGCCCACTACTACGACGTCGTATGAATCTCGGTTCGTTCTACCCATGGTGCAGCGAGGTGCGGCTACTAGTTGCTGATATTGGAGAGATCATAGGCGAGAATGTTCCTACAGGGACCGCGAGGTCAAGGGGGAGGTTGTTGCTCTTGGATCTTTCTTGCGCTGTGCAGGCTTTTGTCTACTTTTTCTCAGTACACTGGTAGTTTGCCGCGCCAATCATGGTTAGGGGTGGGGATGATCAAGCGTTTTCTTTATATGCTTTACGTTTCGGCTGTTTTTCAACTGCCTTTAGCGCAAGGTGTGGTCGGCCAATCGTTACGTGAACTCGTATCTGATTTGTTTACTTTTGGATCCTGCGGTGAAGTGCTGTGCTTGGATCTTGTCGACGGGCATGGGGATCACTACTCGCCAAATCGCGTTGCACAAAACGGTTCCATGCTCTTTTTCTTCGAAGACGGATTCTCAAACATGCTCGGTACTGTTCCGGCGCCGGCCATGGGCGGTGACCTGATCGGGTATGAAGATGAAAATGGTGACCTCGTCCCTACTTCGTTCGGACCGATATTTGCAGAACGCGCTGAGACCCTGGGTGCAGGACGGTTTTTCGTCGGCCTCCAGACCAGCGCATTCAGCGTCAGCAACTTCAACGGTGCCCCCATCGACAGGATGCTTTTTAACTTTGCACACGTGAACAGCCATCCACTTTCCGCGGTCGATGATCCGGCATTGGCTGGTAGACGCTTGGATGAGAGAGATATTTTCCAAGTGAGGACAGCACTGGATCTGAACGTGGTTATGGCAACGACTGTGCTCACCGCTGGTCTGACGAGCTTCATGGATATAGGTGTGGCAATCCCCGTTGTTCGTACAAGACTCAAGGGCACGTCCAACGCGCAGATCCTCGCGTTGGACCCGGCCTACCAACACCGATTTGGAGGCACGCCCACCGATCCAGCGATGCATTCCTCGAGTTCGGTGAATGGTACAGCTACGGGAATTGGAGACGTCTCAGCCAGGCTGAAGATCAATCTTGTGGGAGGTACAACTAGGAACCAGTCTCCATCAACAGTTGGGGCTGCTTTTATGGCCGATGTGCTACTCCCCACAGGAGATGCAGATGAGTTTCTGGGCCTAGGGGCAGGTATGGTCCGGGCGCTTGCAATCGTTTCTGGACGGTGGGAGGGTATCTCTCCCCACCTCAACGTTGGTTACTTACTTCGCCAGGGGGATGGCCGGCCCGATGCGTTTCTCGGAACGATAGGTTTGGATGCTCATGTGAATGACCACATGACTTTTGCACTGGATCTTATATCGCAGTGGGAGCACGATGTCCCGAAGTATGCTCATCCAGGGCAGATCAGTCTTCCTCGGGAACGGGCAGCAACTTTCTATGATCCGCAGATTATGATTGAGCCAAGCTCGATTCCTGGCTTGAGCAACCCCAAGAGCCGCCGTGCATTGGATATGGCCGTCGGTCTCAAGTTCCGAATCGGCAGTGACATGCTACTCGTTACAAACGCCCTAGTCCCAGTTCGTAACGTCGGTTTGCGTCCCGATATGATGTGGACCCTGGCGCTCCAGAGTGCCTTTCGGTAGAACGTGTCTTGGCCGCATCCGAAAGGGATATGCCAGAGCGGCGATCGTGTTCTTCAAGGCAACACTTTTGCTTCCCATCGATATATAGATACGGGGATATCAAGCTAAATTAGGCGTTTGCTGTGGTCTGGTTGGGATAGCCTCTTCACTGTGTTCGATGTTGTCCTATTAACTATAAGGGAGGCCGATGATGTTAGTCTCGTGTTCCCCATCTTACATACGCTTTTTACTTGTCACATCTCTAATTCTCTTCATCTTTGGGCAAACAGAGGCACTCGTAGGCCAAGATCGCCTGCGAGCTCGCGACCTAGGGGTACCCTTTCCTGGTGAACCCGGTCGATACAATGGGATCACCGATGTCGCAGGTGTGCGGGTTGGGCATACCACTCTCATCGAGGGTGAGGGTGCCTTGGTTGTGGGAGAGGGGCCCGTCCGGACTGGCGTGACTGCCGTGATTCCACGAACGGGAAGCTACAGCCCGGTGTTCGCAGGCTGGTATTCTCTTAACGGCAATGGTGAGATGACGGGTACAACTTGGGTTGAGGAGTCTGGCTTTCTCGAAGGCCCCGTCATGATCACAAATACGCACAGTGTTGGTATCGTCCATGACGCCGTAATTGAGTGGTCACGAGATGCCAAGGCGAATCATCCGATTGCACCTGGAGTATGGTGGAGCTTGCCCGTAGTTGCAGAGACATGGGATGGATCGCTCAACGACATCAATGGGTTCCACGTGACGAAGGAACATGCCTTTCAGGCGATTGATTCAGCCACTCCTGGTCCGGTGGTGGAAGGAGCTGTGGGCGGTGGGACTGGGATGATCTGCAATTCGTTCAAAGGGGGAATCGGGACATCTTCGAGGTTGGTCGGGGACTATACCGTCGGAGTGCTCGTTCAATGCAACTACGGTCGGCGGCCCGACTTGCTAATCGCGGGTATCCCCGTTGGGCAGCATCTTCTCGATTGGGAGTTGCCGAAGGATCAGATCGACGAATCCGTTCTTGGGTTTTCTAAGAGAGGAGACCCTTTTTTGCCTCCTGAAGACGTTGGCTCAATCATCGTAGTTGTGGCGACGGATGCCCCACTGCTACCGCACCAACTTAAACGGCTCGCGCGCCGCGTTCCCGTAGGGATCGGGCGCATGGGTGGATATGGAAGCAACAGCTCTGGAGACATTTTCATCGCGTTTTCCACAGCAAACCCGCAGGCATGGAATCGCGAGCAGTCCACGACAGTTGAAATGCTCCCAAATGACCAGATCTCTCCCATTCTGCTTGCGACAGCTCAGGCCACTGAGGAAGCCATTACGAATGCGATGGTTGCCTCCGAGACCATGATTGGGCGTGATGATTTGTTGATTCCTGGCCTTCCGCACGATGAGCTCATACGGATTTTGGGAAGCTACAATCGTCTCACTCGGCCATGATCATTTAGGTTTGAATGGTGTTTTACTCCTCTTTATAACCTTGCTCTAGGATTCCTTGCTGTCATGAAAGAGTCATAGGAAGTCTTTGTGATCCGAATGAGGGTGCTTCTCTTGATAACCGTTCTCACCGCCGGGTCGGGGTGTATCGTTCCGCGGGCTGATCCCGCGAGTGGGGCGCTTGGTTCAGCAATGGAGCGGGCTTTGGCGAGTGGTACAGCTACGTTCGACCACTCTGTATGGGGAGGCTTACTTCATGAAGGTACCGAGGGCGGGCTGGTCGATTACAAGATCATGCAATCACACCGTCAAGAACTAAATGCATACGTCGAGAGCATTGCTCAGGTCCAACTAGATCGTCTTGAGCGAAACGAACTCAAGGCGCTTCTGATTAACGCGTATAACGCGTTCACGGTTGTGGCGATCCTCAACAACTCTGGCGTTGCTTCAATCCGCGACATTGACGGTGTTTGGACCAGCCTCACGTGGGATATTGGCGGGTTTCCGGTCACGCTCGACAATATCGAACATAACCTACTTCGGCCTTTTTTTAAGGATCCTCGCATCCACTTCGTTGTCAACTGCGCATCGCATTCATGTGCGCCACTACCTCGGTGGGCCTACACGGGTGATCAACTTGAGGACCAACTAGAAGAGAGATCGCAAGCGTTTTTGTCTGATTCGCGGAATGTCGAACTTGATCGCGGCATGCTTCGAATCTCTCGCTATTTTGATTGGTACGGAAACGATTTCACTTTGCCAAATTGGGAGCCACGTGCCGAGTCCATACCGGAATTCATCTCCCGCTATACAAGTGTCGAGATTCAAACTGCGATCAAAGCCAATCCGGAAATCTCTCTCGTTTACATAGACTACGACTGGTCGTTGAATCAGTTAAAAAAATCTTCAGTTGACGCTTCATCCGGTACATGCGCCGAGTTAATCGGCACATATTCTCCCCTCCCCCCGTCATCTGATATAGCCGAGTCATCTCAAGCGCTAACGCGTGTTAACAAGAATTGGGTTGAACAACTTCGCAAATGGGTGAGCGGTTTTGGAGTGTTCGGCCCACTGGTCTATGGAGCTATTTATATTCTTGCCATCATCCTGGTACTGCCTGCTTCTCCGCTAACTATCGGAGCAGGGGTGGCATTTGGAATCGGCCTTGGTACTCTGACCGCTGTGCTATCCGCCACGATCGGGGCCAGCTTTGCTTTTCTGATTGCTAGGTACGTGATGCGTTCTCGCGTAAAAAAATGGCTTGCTCCACACGAAAAGTTGAGTGCGGTTGATCGAGCTGTAGAAAGCCAAGGATGGCGAGTTGTCGTTTTGACCCGCCTTTCACCTGTGTTGCCATTTAATCTGCAGAACTATTTCTATGGTCTCACGGGCGTCAGTTTCTGGCACTACACTCTCGCGTCTTTGTTTGCTATGCTTCCGGGCACGCTCCTCTATGTCTACATCGGGGTCGCGGGCGCAGAATTGGCCGAAGTGGCCAGTGGGGCCGCGAATTGGGGCAAAACCGGATTGTTGGTGGTGGGACTCATCGCGACTTTGGTTGCGGCCATCCTCATTGCACGGGTCGCAACCCAAGAACTTGGAAAAAGTCTCAACAATGACAATGGCGATGAGGTGAAAGAGACCCCCACAGGGGCTAGCAACAACCTTGGCGAAACTGAACACATATGATTGCGCTCATTACCGGCATTACTGGTCAGGATGGATCGTATCTAGCTGAGCTTTTGCTTAACAAAGGCTACGATGTCCATGGTGTAGTAAGACGCTCATCGGTCGAGAAGTACGACCGTATAGTCCACCTAAGAGACCGGATTACACTGCACCAGGCCGACTTGCTTGACCAGCTATCACTGATCCGTGTTTTGGAAAAAATCCGACCGACTGAAGTATACAACCTCGCCGCACAATCATTTGTTCCCACATCGTGGGAACAACCATTGTTGACGGCGGAGTTTACAGCACTTGGAGTGACACGGGTTCTTGAGGCGATCCGCGCAGTGAACACTGGAATACGCTTCTACCAGGCATCTTCGTCGGAGATGTTTGGCAAAGTTCGTCAGACACCGCAAAACGAGAATACCCCATTTTATCCGAGGAGTCCGTATGGGGTAGCCAAAGTATATGGCCATTTTATAACAGTGAATTACCGTGAAAGTTACGATTTGTTCTCAGTCAGTGGGATCTTATTCAACCATGAAAGTCCGCGACGAGGTCTTGAGTTTGTGTCTCGGAAGGTGAGCTGGCACGTGGCACAGATTCACCTCGGGCTTATGGATCAACTCCCTATGGGTAACCTTAGTGCTCGGCGGGATTGGGGATTTGCAGGTGATTATGCCGAAGCGATGTGGATGATGCTCCAAGCAGACACTCCCCAAGACTACGTTATTGGAACGGGCGAAACGCACTCTGTAGAAGATTTGCTCACAATCGCTTTCGACGAAGTTGGCCGAAACTGGAACGATTTTGTTATACAGGACCCATCGCTGCTACGTCCGGCTGAGGTGGACCATTTATGTGCCGATTCAACAAAGGCAAAAGACGAGCTCGGGTGGAAACCGCATGTATCTTTTGATGAATTAATACGGCAGATGGTGCGTGCGGATATTCAGCGCTTGGAAGCAGGCGAGGTCACCACGTACTGAGACTTTGCGCATGGGTATGAGCTATTATGTGCGCACTCGTGAAAAGAGCACGAATCCGGCGAAGAGAAATACCCAATTTGGTAACCATGCAGCTACCGTTGCAGGTAGTGCACCTCCCGCTCCAAGAGCTTCCGTGATCCGAGTGAAGATCAGGAAGACGATCGTTGTTGCGAGTGCGATTCCAATTGAGAGCGGAGCTCCCCCCCTGCGATTCGAGTGTGCCAATGGCATCCCAAAGAGTGTGATAACCAGGCATGCAAATGGGAATGCAATTCGTTGGGCTTGGGCTGTCTGGAGATCCCACGCAGTTCCTCCGGAGCGTTCGATCGCGTCTATGAACTTTCCAAGCTCTGCAAAACGCATCTCATCAACATCCTTAGGTTGTGCCCGGAGATCATCAGGTTGCTCATCAAGTTCTCGTACATGCATTTCTAGAAACTCATATGCCCGTTCTCGATCAGCTTCCAGGAAACGTCTTGCCCACCCGTCCTGCAATACCCATCGCGCCGATAATGTGTCGAACATGGCTGTGTTCGCAGAGAGATTCATAGTCGGAAATTCCGGACCTATTCCTTCTCGTTCAACTTGCACGTCATCCATACGCCCTTCTCTTGAATCCAATCGTCGGACTTTGTATACCAGCCCTTCATCCCCTCGGTAAACGAAGGACAGGCGGATGGTTTGGCTACGAGATTCATCCCGCTCGAGCACTTCCACAGACTTTCGGTTTGTGGTAGCGACAAGCTCAGTGAGAGCGAGTGCTCCAAAGCTGAGAATTGTCGCCATCATCAAGATTGGCAGACTGAATCGATAGAAGGAGAAACCTCCGGCCTTTATGGCGGTGATTTCAAATCGTCGTGTCATACCCGAGACTGTGAATACCGAAGCGAGGAGTGCTGCTATCGGGAATGCGAGGAGGGACTGATAAGGGAACTGGTAAATATAGTGGAGAGTAACCTGTGTGCGTGTCATCCCTTGATCAATAAAACGGTCGATATTGTCGGTGAGATCAATAACCATGAAGAGGAACGGTACGCCGAGTACACAAACCCCAAAGATCCTGAGGAACTGCGCTGTTACGTATCGATCTAGCAGTTTCACTTGATCACCGAGGTATGTGGGTGGCTCGCCATAGTGCTACTAACCCGAAGGTGCCAAACAAGATGTTCGGGGCCCACATGGCCCACAGTGGCGATATTAGCCGGCGATCCGACAGATCTTCTCCTCCCACGAGTGAAACATAGTATGCGGCGAAGAAAGCGAGGCTGACGCCGACAACGAGCGCAACTCCGCCCCGTGGGTATCTTACGGCGATCGGTGCGCCAATAAGTACGAAGATGATACATGCAGCTGGGATCGAGCCCTTTTTGTGAATCTCCACCCAAAATTTGTTGATGCGACGCAGTCCGGCTTCCTCACGCTCTCTATAGGCTCGAAACTGTGTCGCTGCGTCTGTGGCGCTATAAAACCGTTCCGCTGCAAGTACCCCTGCCTGAATAGCTGAGTCTGCTGATAATGGGCCCTGTTTCCATTCTGAATCAAACACTTCCTCTTCTGGCCAGGTCGTGGCTCGAAGTCTGGACCGGGAGCCACTTGCTCTACCTTGAGCTGTCATAGGCCCTTGAATCGTCGGTTCCGCTAATGCTTGAGGTTTGACAAGTTTTTTAGTTATCGCAATCGCGTATCCACGGCTTTCCGCTTGAGATGTGGCCACCGTGCGCTCTCCTTTTTTAGCCTCGGCGCGCATTTGTCCGATGTTCATCTCACGATCACTTCGATACCCACTAAGCGTGTCGCGCTCAAGGGAATTGGTCACGGCTGGAACTCGCATCACTAGGCGATCAAACTCAATTCTCCTAAATGCATTTGGCTGTCTGTTGGGGCGCTCTTGGAGGACTCCATTGCTTAAATCTAGGTATAGATCTTCACCGCTCTCTTCGAACGCCATTTTACCACCACTCGCGTATATCGTCCGACTCTGTTGGCCGCCTCTTTCGTCATAGATTACCGCATCATCGAGTTCGCTTCGCTCTCGATCAATCGCGGCAGGTTGGACGTATAAGCGCGAGGGAAGTACCTCGTTGATAGTTCGTTCACGTAAGTAAAAGGTTGGTTTCTTTCGCCCGACCCCCGTGAGCAGCACTTGGAGGTGATGGTTGGATTCCGGTAGCACAACGTTATTAAACCAGGTCATCCCGCCCGCTAATATTGTGGCTGCAAGCAATATGGGAGCCATAACTCTGTGAAGGGGCACCCCACTAGCCTTGATAGCGGTGATTTCAAAATCACCCTCCAAACGACTATACACGTAGAGAACGGTGATCAGGACAGCCATAGGGAGTGTTTGAGCAAGGATGAATGGGATGGAGTAAACAAAGACTTCAGCGATTACTGACCAATGAAGGTCTTTCCCAATGAGGTCTTGAAACCGTTTGCTTACCTGGTCAAGCAACAGCAAAAGTGTCAGGCCGGTTACGGCGAATAGAAATGGCGCCAGATGAAGGCGCAGGAGGTATCGTGTTAGAGTTCGCATCACTTCGAGGTTACAGCCCTTGCTGTTCTTTGTCATCGTCCAGTTCTAGTAATGAGTACCATTCAATGGTATTCAAGATCCTCCACTGGCAAGATCGCCAAGGTTAATACAGTGTGAACCTGTGCTAAAATTTGACCCCTTGAGGGAGATAGTGCTCCCCGAACCACCTCGCAGGGTGGCAATCGTTCGGATGAGTGCCATTGGCGATTCGGTGCATGCGCTCCCGGTGATAGCATCACTTCGGAAGGCATGGTGTGATACTCATATCTCATGGGTCATCCAAAAGGTGCCCCACATGCTTATGAGTGGCAGACCCGACGTCGATGAATTCCTGTGTTTTAGACGTGAGCTAGGGGTACGGGCGTATATGGATTTTCGGCGTCGACTGCAAGACAGGACATTCGACTTGGTGCTTGATTTGCAGCCGGTATTCAAAGGTGGGGTCGTTACCCAACTTCTTCCCGCACCTATTAAGCTTGGTTACGATCGCAGTCGGTCCCAAGACTTCAGTTGGCTTGCGACAAATCGTCGCCTACCAGCCTGTGCTACAGCTCATACGCAGGATGAACTTCTAGAGTTTATTGAGGTATTAGGTGTGCCAGTGCGGCGTGAATGGAATTTTTTCTTCACCGAAACGGAACGTAATGATCAGCACAGGTGGCGGCAGAAAATTGATCGGAGAGTACTGGCAGTTGTCCTGTGCTCCTCGCATTCGCAGAAAAATTGGATTCTGGAACGATATGCACGAGTACTGGATATTGCAGCACACGATCTTAATCTCGAACCGGTTATTGTGGGTGGCCCCTCAACCGAAGAACGTGATTGGGCCACGCGTTTGATTAAACTCAGTAAAGCTTCACCACGTGTTGAGTTGGGGACTGATCTGAGAAGAATGGCTTGGCTCCTTGATGCGAGTGATTTTGTTCTCAGCCCTGATACTGGCCCGCTTCACATAGCAGTGGGGTTGGGAACGCCGACGGTAGGGTTGTATGGGTATACCGACCCTAAACGGTCTGGGCCGTACCGTCACTTTAGTGAGTTGACCGTTGATCAATACACGAGATTAGGGGAGACGAATCCTTCGCGGAAGAAGCGAAAGGGAAACATGGCACGAATTCAAGCGGAGGATGTTCTGGAGAAGTTGGAACTCGCCTTGCAAAATTATCCAGAGCGACAGGCCTGAGTATGGAGGCATTGAAGCCTACTTTTGGGCGCATCTTATGGGTGGATGATGAAGTCGATTTACTGCGCCCGCATCTGATGTTGCTTCAATCCGCAGGTTATTCCGTCGATGCTACTATGAACGGTCAAGATGCGCTGGAACTGTTGTCCACACGCTCATACGATTTGGTCCTGCTTGACGAACAGATGCCTGGTCTCAGAGGGATCGAAGTGCTTGAAAGAGTGCGCTCTGGTTCTCCTCGATTACCAGTAGTCATGGTTACTAAGAGTGAAGAAGACTCGACAATGCATGAGGCTATTGGTCGACGAGCAGATGACTACATCGTAAAGCCAACGAGCCCTCGGCAAGTATTATCAGTCGTCACTCGGATTCTCGCTGGACCGGCACTCCAACACGAGCAGATTGCTCGCGATTTTTCACGCCGGTTTGGAGAACTTCGTGAGATGCTAGCCTCCGCATCGTCATGGACGGATTGGGCTAGTCTCTATTCAGAGCTTGTCGATTGGGATCTAAAACTCGAAGGCGCTGGCGAAACCGGGTTCGGCGACATATTGCGTTCGCTGATGTTGGACTTGAGTCGAGGTTTTTGCGATTTGGTTGCAGAGCAATATGGGGATTGGGTGCATGAAGACGGCGAGTCTGGCCCAACGCTCTCAGTCGACATCTTAAGCCGCTTCTTTCAGCCTATCCTTAGTGAAGATCCTTCCGGTGTTTTTGTCGTAATGGACTGCATGCAGCTCGGACAATGGCGTGCAATAATGCCGATACTCAGTGAGTATTTTGAAATAGAAGAAGAGTTGTACGCTTCGATACTCCCAACAGCGACGCCATTTGCCCGAAATGCACTCTTCGGTGCCGTCTTCCCGGATGAATTGGCTGAGATGCGCCCAGAGTGGTGGGAGCGAGGTGACCAAATTGGTTTCAATTCCTTTGAAGATGAGTTGTTCAAGGGGGTCATACACAAATTGGCTGGAGCCAAACTCCCGACCCACTACGAGAAAATCTTCACTGCTGCCCAAGGAAAGGCGATGTTAAATCGACTCGGTGGATATCTGTCGAGTCCTTCGGCAACCGCTCTTGTATTTGGATTTGTCGACATGCTTACACACGGTCGGGCCGAGTCACGGTTAATCTGGGAAATGGCGCGAGATACAAGTGCACTTCGGTCTCTTACGGTGACTTGGTTTGAACGGTCGCCTGCTCTTGCCGCTCTCAAACTTGCTGCCCAACGGGGAGTCCGTGTTCTCCTCACAACGGACCATGGTTCGGTGCATTGTCATCGTCCGGCCACGATATATGCTAAACGGGATGCAACGGCGAACCTTCGCTATAAATTCGGTGAAGACCTTCGAGTAGACAATCCAGATGCAGCCTTCTTAACGGGTGACGCGGACGAACTGCGGTTACCGCCGGGCAGTATGAACCAGAGGTATGCCTTGTGTCGCGAGGACTATTTCTTTGTGTACCCGACCAAGCTCCGTGAGTACCAGAATCGATATCGCGACAACTTTCTGCACGGTGGCGTTAGCCCCGATGAGATGGTGCTTCCCGTTGCTTTGCTTACTCCTCGTTGACCAAGGCCATCGAGACTCTTACCGGTCGATCGTTGTTTTTCCGACTATTGGGCTTCCTCAAGCCGTACCGTACTATTTTTGTGGCCGGCATTGTTCTCGGTGTTTTCGCCGCCTTTTTCGAAGCGTTCAGTCTTTTACTTCTTGTGCCCATGCTTCGATCACTCTTCAGCATGGGTCCCCTAGTACCCGATGGAGGTCGAAACGCTGCTGAGAGGCTGATTGATAACGTAGCAGGGCACTGGCTCACCGGTGTTGAGGGGCTTGATGGATTGCGAGTAGTGTGCCTTCTCGCATTGTGTGCACTCCTCTTAAAGAACGTATTTCTCTACTCGGGCAAGGTATTATCTATACGTGTGCAGGAATTTTTCGTTCGAGATGTCCGAGACACTGTGCACGCACGACTCCAGCGTCTTCCTATGGCGTTCTTCGAGAGTCAGAAGTTAGGTCAACTTCTGACAAGAGTGCTATCGGACACGAACGAATCAAAACCCGTTGTAACGGATGCTCTTGCGCAAGCGATACGCCAATGTGCAACTGCCGTGGCATACGCAGCTGTCTTATGCGCAATTTCGTGGCAGCTTGCAATCATCGCACTTATCCTTGTGCCCCTTCTTCTTTTAACGATGCAACCGTTATTCCGACGTCTCAGAAATAGGTTTCGACGGGTATACCACGATCAAGGAGAACTTCTAGCTACACTCCAAGAGTCACTTAATGGGATTCGACTTGTGAAATTGTGGAGTGCGGAAGACTATGAAGAAAAACGCTTTCGCATTCGATCTGATCGATATGGCCGCCGCCGTATTCATGCGGCTGCTACCCAACAACTCGCCTCGCCGCTCTCAGAAGTTTTAGCGAGTGTCGTGGCCGTCGGTCTTATTTGGGTTGGGGCAGCTCTTGTAATCGAAGCGGGAACGTTGGGTCCGGAGCAGTTTCTGGCTTTCGTCACTGTCGCACTTCGAGCTATCTCGCCCATCAAGGCGCTGGCACAATACCCGGCGGCTTTGCAGCAAGGACTAACTGCGGCCGAACGATTTTTTTCGATTCTTGACCAAGCGCCAGAACCCTCAGGAGGGGTGCTCACAGCGATGGGTATTGAGGACGAAATTTGTTTTGAGGGTGTAAATTTCTCCTATGAACCTGAACGCAAGATTCTCCGCAATCTAAATCTTACGATTACCAAGGGACACGTGATTGCATTGGTTGGACCCTCAGGTAGTGGAAAGAGCACGCTTGTTGATCTACTTCCACGTTTTTCTGATCCACAAGAAGGTCATGTGACGATAGATGGGACTGATATTCGCGAGTTCACGACAGTATCACTCCGTCATCTGATTGGAATTGTGAGTCAGGAGACAACAATCCTCCATGATACTGTAGAAGCGAACATTGCATACGGTGATCCGGATCCGTCACGAAGTGCCGTCGAAGCTGCATCTCGTGCAGCTTTTGCGCATGACTTTGTTATGGACCTTCCAGATGGATACGACACAATACTTGGTGACCGAGGAGTTCGTTTGTCAGGTGGACAACGGCAGCGTATAGGGATTGCCCGCGCTGTTCTTCGCGACCCTCCGATTCTGATTCTGGACGAAGCGACATCTGCGCTAGATGCGGAGAGTGAACTCTCGATCAAGGCTGGCTTGGCGGAGCTTTTTCGTGGGAGGACTGTGATTGTGATTGCACACCGCCTATCTACCGTGCGCGAAGTCGATAAGATTTTTGTGCTTGACGAGGGGCGGATTGTCGATAGGGGTACACATGAAACTCTTATGAGTCGTCCGGGCGTGTATCGTAGGCTATTTGGTCACCAGGCAGAGCCAAGGCGGAGTGTTCCGACTTGATCTCTCGTGTGGTGAGGCGAGCTGTTATTCCAGCTGCCTGGGGCCTGGATGCATTATGGCGTACTATGCCGGAGAAGGTAAGCCGTGCGGCAGGAGCGTTCTTAAGTAATGCCGCTTATCGTCCGATGGGAATCCGTCGACGGGTAGTCGAGGAACAACTGGCTGCTAGCTTTCCAGATGTGGATTCCACATGGATTCAGGAGACTGCCCGAGGTTGTTATCGACACTTTGGTGGAGAACTTGCCACGGTGTTGGCTAACCCTTCGAGAATCGAACAAAACCTTGCCAAGATTTCTGATCTTGACGACGCTGCAGGGATGCTTGAAGGGGCGATGACCCTAGATGGTGGAGCAGTCATCGTGACTGGGCACATCGGAAATTTTTGGTTGGCTGCGGCCTATGCGGCATGGTTGGGGTTTCCGACTACCACCATAGCTCAACGCCAACACTCACTGACTGCTATCTCAGACCGTCGTTTCGCTGCTATGCAGGAGCGCATGGAGTTAGAAATTGTCTACAGAGATTCACACTCGCGACGGCTTGTTCAGGCACTGCATGACGGTCGCATATTGGTGCTTGTCGCCGACCAACATACTCGTCGTGGCTCAGCACCTGTTGAGTTTTTCGGGCGCCCTGCGTGGACTACACTCGGACCTGCTCGATTGTGTCTTGGGGCACGCGTCCCCCTCTTCCTCGCGGTTAATTTATGTGACGGCGAAGAATACCATTTCCGATTCGAAAAAATACACGGTGGCGAGGTGGTTGCTGAGGAAACCGACCAATTGGAGCTTACTCGCCGTTGGGTTCTGGCTCTCGAGCGTTACGTACAAGATCATCCGGAGCAGTACTTTTGGTTTCATCGCCGCTGGAAAGGAACCCGCGCGGCTAAGGCATGGACGAACGAGCATTTGCACGCAATGGTAAAGGGATAACCTTGATCAAGGATCTGCGTTGAGATCGTGATATATATCGGCATACCAGTTCGAAACGAACGTGAGACGATTGGTCCACTTCTGTGGCGGATCCGTGAGATCTTATACGGAGAGCAGCGTGAGTATCATGTGCTTATTTGCGACGATGCTTCGAATGATGGGACCAGCGAAACATTGTCACAATATGAGCACTTTCTTCCTATGACTTTCTTTCATAATGACGTTAGAAAAGGATACGCGGCGAGTCTTGAAAGGCTGATCAAAGCTGCCTTGAAGCGCTCGACGTACCCGAAGCGTGATGCTTTGGTCACCATGCAGGGTGACTTTTCTGACTCCCCGGAACGTATATGCGAGATGATGCGGCGCTTTGAGGGCGGGGCAGACCTTGTCACAGTCGGATCAGTTCCCAATGAACCATTTGCGCGACGGTTTACGCGTATTGCTGGCCAACAACTTGCACGGGGCCTGCACACTACAAAGTTGGTCGATGACCCATTCGCGAGCTTGCGTCTATATCGTTTGTTCGTTTTAGCCCGCGCGATAGATGAAAGTGATTCGCGGGGTCAAGTTCTGAACCATGAAGGTTGGGCGGCGAATGCAGAACTCTTGCTCAGAGTGGGAAAATTCCTCCGTCGGTTTGAAGAGATTCGTGCAGAGTCGATAAAAACCCGACGGTATCGTGACTCACGATACCGCGCTTGGCGAGAGCTCTACGGCCTGATTCGGGCAAGCCGTGACCCGGCAATCCGAAAACTGGTGAGCAACCTTAATGCAATGGTTTAACATGCGAGGGTTTGTGTTGATTGTCTGGGTCACGATTATCACTGCTGCAGGGACGATGACTGCAAGTGGCCAGAACGAGCTAGCCTCACGCGGAGCGACTGCAGGAAACCCTGACGCGATCTTCCCTGTGTGGCCGTTCAGGGTTGGAGAAGAGGCCGAGTACGATGTCACCTTCGGGCCTGTTCACATTGGTAGGGCACACCTCCGTATAGAAGCGGAAGAATCGATCCGAGAGACGTCAACTTTCCGACTGGCTTTTGAGATTGATGGCGGTATACCAGTCTATAAGATCGATGATCGGACTGTAAGTTGGCTCGCGAGCAACCCCTATCGGTCAATGCGATTCGAGCAGGTCCTAAGAGAGGGTGGGTATCGACGACATAGACGTTTCGAGTTGTATCACGATGTCGGCACTGTAACACGAGAGGATTGGGATGAGGAGGTCGGTGAGTACAAAGCACATCCTAAACACAGGGACTTGCCGATCCCTGTCGGCGCCTTGGACGAAATATCTTATCTTTATTTGATCAGGACATTGCCACTTGAAGTGGGGCGAACCTACACATTCAACGGTTACTTCGAAGATGAGGGTAATCCGGTAGTATTGGAAGTATTAAGACGAGAGCGAGTACGTGTTCGGTCGGGTACATTTAAGACCATTGTCGTCCGTCCCATCATTCAGGCAGATGGTCTATTTTCAGAGGATGGAGAGGCGGAGGTGTACATTTCCGATGACGAGCGCCGATTGATAGTACAGCTCAAGACCAAGATGGGGATTGGAGAGGTGAACATGTATTTGCGACGATTTGAGGTGGGCGCTTGAATCGTAGCTAAACACCACGACTCATTTTTGCTTGGGCGCCAATTCGCCTTAGCTTGATCGAGTTGGTGACTGCACCAAATTTCGGTAAAATCTTAGACGACCGTTAAATGGGAGGTGTGTTGAGCAAGGGAAGCCAAGAGCAGAGTTCGATCGACCGAGTACGGGATGAACTCTTTAGTCATATTCGTCGTTGCGGTGTATTGGAAGCAGAAAACGAAGAGCGCGAAAAGTGGTTCACCGAAACAATGCAGTATCTTCGCGAGCAATACCCTGAGCTTTCAGAAGAGGATCTCACGAGTCTCAGAACTATAGGTGAGCGCTACTGCGCACCTCCGATTCCGCATGGTGGAAGCTCGGGTACGGACACTAAGGAAACACCGGTTGAAACAGTGACGGAAGTTGAGGAGAATGAGATGATCGATGCCGGCGAGGTGAACGCAGCCTGAACAAAACCCTGTAGCCCTGGACGAACCGGGATCTATACGAACTGGGTTCGTTCGGCGACCATCGGCAGGGGTTCCAGGTCTGATTTTGACGACCAGACGTACTGCCCGAATCGCCTTCCAATTTCTGGAGGCGCAGGTATCCTTGCGGTGATGGACCGGTGATGGACCTTGGGTTGGTGTTCCGGCTTGCCGCAGTATTGGCTTTAGTCGTGGCGAACGGCTTTTTCGTTGCTGCTGAATTTGCGCTCGTTAGCGCGCGGAGTACGCGAATAGATGAACTCGCGGATAGTGGAGATCGCCTCGCACGGCGGGCGCAGACTGCTCAACGTGATCTTGACCAAGCCATTTCAGGAACTCAACTGGGAATTACTCTTGCCTCTCTTGGCCTAGGTTGGATAGGTGAGCCAGCAGTGGCCGGTTCCCTTGAACCCTTGTTTGCGGCATCAGGCTTTTCGACGTCCCCAGCTGCGATCCACACTACTGCTATCATCATCGCATTCCTCCTCATTACGTATCTACACATTGTGCTTGGAGAACTGGCACCCAAAACGGTTGCGTTGCTTCGACCTGAAGCGGTGAGTCGATACGTAGCGGGCCCACTGCTGACCTTTAACCGGATCATGTGGCCCGGGATTTGGTTCCTCAATGGATCAGCTCGTTTCTTCCTCAAGCTGATCCGTGTGCCGACGGTGTCGCACGGTCTTGAACACGCCCATAGCCCTGACGAGATCGAGATACTTGTTCGTGAGAGTCGCCGGGAAGGGATTGTCGAAGAGGACGAGCAGGCCATGATTGAGGGTGTGTTTGAACTTACACGTACCATGACTCGGGAAGTTATGACTCCTCGACCGGATATTGTGGCTGTTGAATCTGTCGCCACGCCGGACCGTATTCTTGAGATTGCAGAGGAATCGGGCTTCTCTCGCCTCCCGGTCATCGAGGATTCACTCGACGAAATCATCGGCATTGTGGTGGTAAAGGACCTCTTATCAGAGATCATGGGTGAACAGCCTTCAACTCGGACCGCTCGTGAAGTGATGCGAGAGGCGGTTTTTGTCCCGGATACGAAAGCAATCGATGATCTGCTGGCTGAGCTTCGCGCGCGAAAGACGCACATGGCGGTGGTCGTCGATGAATTTGGGGGGACGGATGGGGTCGTCACGCTGGAAGATTTGCTAGAAGAAATTGTGGGCGAAATTTATGACGAACACGATGTGGCGGAGCAGAGCATTTCTGTAGATCGTGATGGTAGGATTGCAATTGATGGTGGGTGCTCCATCTCGGATCTTCTCGATTGGTTAGATCTTGAAAAGGTTCTTGAGGCAGAGCAGTATGACACCGTAGCGGGCTTTATTATCGGTGAACTCGGACGGATCCCCGAAGAAGGGGATCGGGTTTCACTAGGCGCTGTAACGGTCGAAGTTGTCGAGTTGACGGACCGCAGAGTTACACGTGTCCAGCTTCATGGTATATCAGACGAAAACCTCGTCAAACTCCGCAAAAGGTCCGTTCTGTGAGCAACATTACTGTGAGAATGTTAACACTTATTCAGTTCAATCACGACGGAATATTATGAGCGTCCGAGCAAGGAATGGCTTCAACCCGTCGGAACGATCTTGAGTATAAACCAGCCCAATTCCTGGGACGGAGACCAGTACGATGCTGAAGCACAGCGTCTGTATGAGGTCGGTGACTACGATCAAGCACTTGATCTTCTTAAGCATGCTCTAAATCAATATCCTGATTCTACTGAATTGCTTGTCTCAATGGGATACACTCGCCTCGCTCGGGAGGAATACGTTTTTGCGAGAGAGGCGTTTCGGCGGGCGCTCCAGATTGAAGGCGAGCATGAGGAAGCGCTAGCGGGCATTGGCGATGCAATGCTTAAGCTAGGTGATCGGGCAGGAGCCTTTCGGGCATTTGATAGACTGGTTGAACTAGGCTTCGATCATGACATTGAAATTATGATTTGTGTGGGTCGTAGTCTTCTTCGTGAGAACCTTTTAGAGCGTGCCGAGAGGTTCTTTCATCTCGCCCAGGAAACTGATCCCCAGAGCCCTGATGCTGCTCTTGATCTAGCGTTCACATTTTATCGTGGTGGCGATTTAGAGAGCGCACTTTTCTGGAGCCGCAAAGCCGCAAAGCTCGATCCCCATTTTCTGGGTGCGCGGGCACTATATGGGAATGTTCTTTACGAGCGTGGAGACTTCCGGGGTGCGTTAGAGCAACTCGAGACCATCCAGGCACCGAACGTTGGCGACCCCGCTGTAGCATGGCGAATTATCGAACTCAAACGGAGGCTGCATGGTCTCGATCCTGACTCCGCGGAACTCCAGCCGTACCTCGCAGTATTAGAAGAACTGACCGCCGATCCGAGCCCGGAAGATCGCATTTTGGCTGAGATAGAGGCACAAGCCGCAGGACGGGTGGGACGGCCCAGCCTAACTCAACTTGATCTTTTTGGGCGGCCGCCTGAGGCTTCGATGGAGGTGCCCCATCGGGTACGGGTTTCAAACGGAACGATCTATGAAGGAGATTGGGAAGCAATTGTCTGTGAGATGAGAAACCAATCAGATCGGTCGACCCTCTCGATAGCTGATTTTATGAGGTTTGAAGCTCTTCGGCTTCATGCAATGACCGGAATGACGGTGTCATGGGAGACAGCTCAAGCTTTCATTGAGGATTCCGCACGTGTGGGTGCACTTGCGATAGAGCGCTGAGCACCTGTGATTCAGACAGATGAAGATCGTACTGCCCGAAGAGATAACCCTGTTCGGTTTCAGCCTAACCAGAGTCTTGTGGCAGAGGCGATTGTTTTCTGCCCGTGAACGAACTCATGGATGTGAAATTTCATTGTTTCAGGTACTGCCTTAGTAGGCTCTCAAGCGAATGACAATACGGATCGCTGTGATTGGTGGCGACGGGATCGGGCCAGAGGTTATCGACCAAGCTTGCCGAGTTCTGGGTGCCGTTCAAGAAAAAGGTCTTGCAGATGTGGAAATGGTACATTTCCCGCATGGTGCAGACCACTACCTGACATCTGGAGAGACTCTTTCGGATGTTACGTTTACAACGCTTCGTGACGACTTCGACGCGATACTGTTTGGGGCGGTCGGAGATCCGAGAATTCCTGGAGGAGAACACGCGCGTGACTTGTTGCTCGGGCTCCGTTTTCGTCTTGATCTATTCATTAATCGACGACCGCTTAGACTTCGTGTAGCTGATTTATCTCCTCTTAAGTCAGCCGGCACTGCTCCAATCGATTTCGTTATTTATCGGGAAAATACGGAAGGTCTATACGTTGGAACGGGTCGGGTTGAGAACGAAGGCACTGATTTGGAACTCGCGATCACGGAAGGGCTTGCTTCCCGTCGTGGTATAGATCGAATCGTTCGCGCGGCTTTTGATTATGCGGAATACGCCGGGGTGCGAGTGACTTTGGCGGACAAGGCGAACGCGATGCCTCATATGTTTGGTTTGTGGCGACGCGTTTTTTCTGAGATCGCAGCTGAGTATCCCAACGTCGAGTCTGAGATGACCTATGTAGATGCTTTAGCTATGGAGCTTGTTCGGGTACCAGAGCGATTCGGTGTGATTGTGACGTCTAACCTTTTGGGCGACATTCTCTCCGATCTCTCAGCAGAGTTAGTAGGTGGCCCTGGGCTTGCTCCATCGGCGAATGTAAATCCCGGAGTGCACGGCTTATACGAACCTGTGCACGGTAGTGCACCAGATATCTCTGGTACGGGCCGTGCCAATCCAATGGCAGCTATTTTAAGTGCGGCTTTATTGTTACGAGACCAAGGAGCATTGGATGCAGCAGTCATTATTGAAGACGCCGTCACGGAAGCGCTTATTGAGGGTCTGAGAACACCCGACATCGGCGGTACCGCTACTACAGTGGAAGTGGGTAGCTGGCTGGCAGCGCGTGTTTTGGAAGGTGAAGGTTGACCTGGAGTAGTTATTTTTCGACTTGGAAGAATGTCGGCTTACATGGTAAAGGTGGACTTGTAGACATATAGAGGAATTGACTGATGGATAAGAAAAAACGGAACGGAACTGTCTTTCTTTCTGCTGCGCGAACGGCCATGGGTGCGTTCGGAGGAAGTCTTAAGGACCACACTGCCACTGACCTTGGTGTGCTCGCGTCAGACCCGGCCATTGAACGTTCGGGGGTGCCAAAGGAAGAGTTCGGCCATGTCGTGTTTGGAAATGTAATGCAGACCTCGGCAGATGCGATTTATCTTGCCCGTCATATCGGGTTACGTGCTGGTCTTCCGATTGAAACGTCTGCACTCGCTATCAACAGGCTGTGCGGTTCAGGATTTCAGGCGGTCATTAGTGGATCGCAGGAGATTGAGCTTGGTGAGAGCGATGTATGTCTCGTGGGAGGTTCAGAATCAATGAGCCAGGCACCCCACATCGTACGGGGCGCGCGCTGGGGCTTACGTTTGGGATCGGAACCCGATTTGGAGGACTCATTGTGGGAAGCTCTAACGGATCCGTATTGCGGATTTTCGATGGCTCAGACTGCGGAGAACTTGGCTGAGGAATACGGGATATCACGTTCAGAAGCGGACGAAATTGCATTAAGGAGCCAAAAACTTGCCCATATAGCGTGGGAAGATGGACGATACACACAGGAAGTTGTACCCGTAATGGTGGGACGAAAGGGCCGGGAGAAATCCTTTGATCGCGACGAGCACCTGCGGCCTGAAACGACCATAGACGCCCTCGCGGGACTGCGACCATACTTCAAGGAAGATGGTTTGGTTACGGCAGGGAATGCGAGTGGGATTGGTGATGGAGGGGCAGCTCTTGTGATGGCAAGTGCGGATTACGCTGTCTCGAATGGCCTGAATCCACTTGGAAAACTGGTCTCATACGCCGTTGCCGGTGTGCCACCACATATCATGGGAATTGGCCCGGCACCAGCGTCTCGTGCGGCCCTCGAAAAGGTCGGCCTTACGATTGAAGATATGGATCTCATTGAGATAAATGAGGCTTTCGCACCCCAATATATGGCTGTGGAGCGCGAGTTGGAGCTGGATCGTGACAAAGTGAACGTGAATGGTGGAGCGATTGCACTCAGTCACCCGCTAGGCATGACGGGTGCGCGTATTGCCGGACACTTACTCCACGAACTACGCCGACGGGGTGGCGAATTCGGCTTGGGTAGTG
Source organism: uncultured Gemmatimonadota bacterium (assembly GCA_913043255.1). GTDB lineage: Bacteria > Gemmatimonadota > Gemmatimonadetes > Palauibacterales > Palauibacteraceae > Palauibacter. The sequence goes on along the minus strand of CAJWLK010000009.1, from coordinate 60,511 downwards.
CTTGCATTGGAGGTGGCCAGGGTGCGGCGATTGTAGTTCAACTGGACTCGTAAGTGCCTATATATGACAACCCCTTTTAATGGTAACAGCCATTCCAATCCCTATTTATTACGGTAAGGCATCCGAAACTGAGCGAATTGTGGAGAGTCGTAACACGGCTGATTACTTAAGAACAAGTAGAGACAAATACAAAGAAGGAGTGATTCGGTGAGCGAGATACAAAAAGTGGGTGTTGTTGGTTGTGGCTTGATGGGTGGTGGGATCGCGCAGATTTGTGCGCAAGCTGGGTACGAGCCCGTTGTTTGTGAGTTAGATCAGGCATTCCTCGACCGGGGCATGAAGCAGATCAAGAAGAATCTGGATCGTGCTGTCGAAAAGGGGGATATGACAGAGTCTGATCGCGATGTTGTTATGGGACGTATCCACCCCACGCTTCAGCTAGGTGACTTGGCCGATTCCGATCTCATTATTGAGGCAATTGTCGAAAATTTGGAGGAGAAACAAAACCTCTTCGCCTCTCTTGATCGAGGTTGCAAGGAAACAACAATTTTTGCGTCAAATACGTCAAGTTTGTCGATTACGGAACTTGCCGCGGGAACCAGTCGGCCTGATCGGTTCGTCGGTCTTCATTTTTTTAGCCCCGTGCCCGTAATGCCGCTGGTGGAAGTTGTTCGTTGCGGAGAGACTTCTGAAGAGTGCTTCAATCTCGCTTTTGCGTTCTCTGAAGCGATTGGGAAGAGCCCAATCGCATGTGGTGATAACACAGGCTTTGTCGTCAACCGATTATTGGTACCATATATGCTTGATGCAATTCGAGCATATGAGGCGGGTGTTGCCTCGATTCCCGATATTGACAAGGGACTGAAGCTTGGCTGTGGCTATCCGATGGGCCCATTCACGCTTGGAGACTTCGTTGGTCTGGATACGCTATATCACATCACAAAAATCATGTTTGATGAATACAAGGATGCTCGGTTCGCGTCCCCATCACTTTTGCGTCGTATGTTTCTAGCTGGATATCACGGCAGGAAAACTGGGAAGGGATTCTACGACTATAGCGGTGAAGAACCGACTGTCTCTGACTTTGTAAAATTGCGATAACAGGTACACGGACGGGGTCTTCGTTTATAACCGAACCCGGACCCCAAGGAAGTGTGGACTGGCTACGGGCTCCATACGATCGAGTAGTGCTTGAACCCCACTTCGCGAGCTTGAGGTGGGTCGGTCGGCGTTAAACAGGCGCATTGCGGTCCGTGTAACACGCCGGCTCATCCAGACGCCGATTAAGCTTCCGACCACCACATCTGTGAGCCAATGGCGGTCAAGGTAGATACGGGTTAGTCCGGTTATGGTTGCCGCAGTATAGAACGGGATGGCAACCCAACCTTCGGTTGCTTCATCGACCGCACCAGCGATTGCGAACGTAAATGCCGTATGTCCTGAAGGGAACGAAGCGTGGCCGTGGAGCGGGTCAAACTCCCATGCCCCCACCTCTTCCGATGGCCTTCGCCGTCCCACAATTTGGTTTAGCGTTTCGTTGACAAGGCTTCCTACAGCCATTCCAATTCCAGCCGCGGCAGCGCGTTTAAATCCCTGCCCACCATCCGTTATAGTTCCGACAAGGATGCTGCCCCCCAAAAAGATTGGAGCCATTAGTGTGGCCTTGCCATAATCGGTAGCCGTTCGAGCGAAGTCGCGGCCAAAGTCCGATTGTAAGTCGCTTGTAAAATTGCGTACAGGCTCATCAAGTAGGGCGAGTCCTCCCAGTACTACAAATCCACCAGCCAGGTAAGACCACTTCAACGGGTTAGGCTCTTCAACTTGAATCGATGTTGGGACCGGTGGAGCATCTTGTGCTCTCGCCGTTGGCACGAGAATAAAAAGGAGTCCCAATATAATCGTAATACCGGTTCTCAGAGAGCTTCGTAAGAAATAAGTGAGCGTTGTCATAGGCTCCTCGAACCTGAAGTCTGTTGAAGATCGATGCAAGCGTAATTCCAACTCAATTTTTCGAGTCGGATCGTCTGAATCGCATTGCGACACAAGGGTTTTAGAGGTAGTTTAGGGTCTGTGATCAAGACAGCGGAGGCACGGTCTATTTCCCAATCGACAACGTGCTCCGTACCCCATCTTGGGCGGCTGGTCTTACGCAATTATCGCAACTTTGAACATCTGGAATGTGAATTCCCCAATGTCGGAGTCGCGATCGTCGGGCCGAATGGATCTGGGAAGACGAATCTTCTCGAGTCCATATACTATCTGGAAGTCTTCAGATCTTTCAGGGGTGTACGAGATCGTGATCTCGTAAGGTTCGGAGAGTCGGTTTTTCGTGTTGAAGGGGAACTCCAAGTTGGGGGAGATCCGTCGTTGTCGATGGCGGCAGCTTATGATCGGACACGTCGGCTCAAAAAAGTGGAATTGAACGAGCGGGGACTCGAACGAGCGTCCGACGGTATCGGTTCGTTAGGGGTGGCGGTGTTTCGACTTGAAGATGTGGACATTATTCGGGGAAGCCCACAATCCAGACGTCGATTTCTCGATATGACGCTCTCGGTTGGTGAGCCTAAATATCTTGCCGCACTTCAGCGGTATAGAAATATACTTACCCAACGAAACGAAGCGCTCCGCCGCGGGATCACTAGTGATGAGGTGGACGCCTGGACTGATGGGTTGGTTGAAGCCGGAGCTGTGGTGACTACAAGTCGGTCGAAGTGGGTCCAGGACGGGATGCGCCGATACCAGCAGCACTATGCGACGATTTCGGATGGAGATATTGCGCACCTTAAGTATGCTTCATCAATAGAGGCCACCGTGAAAAAAGGCTCTGAACCTGAAATGGAGTCAATCGAGTTGGCCACATGGACGGAAAAGTTTCGGAGGGCTCTCGAGGCTACTCGTGAGCGTGAGAGGACCCGTGGTCTGACGCTTGTTGGGCCACACCGAGATGAGATCCGTTTTCTGGTCGACGCCGAGGAGGGAGTTCGGGATCTTCGAGGCTACGGATCAAGTGGTCAACAACGCACTGCAGCCCTTGCCCTCAGGCTTCTGGAGGCAGATTGCCTGCGCGAGCGACTCGATCGGGAACCGACATACTTGCTAGACGATGTGTTTGCGGAACTCGATGAAGGTCGTTCGGAGCGACTACTTTCACTCTTTGATGACGGCCGAGAAGGACAGGTGATCCTTGCGGCACCCAAACCAGGCGATGTGCCGCTTCGGGGTGGCGATTTGGATCATTGGAGGATCCAGAACGGGTGCCTGTTTTCATGATTGACGGGCCAACGGTGATAGAGGAAATGAGGCGTTCAAAGGTCGACGGCAAGAAACCACGTAGACGCAAAAAGCCTGCCCCAGTCGGGACAATTGTAGACGGGGTGCTCGACCACATCGGGATTCGTGAACATGTCGAGCGTAGTGCTACGGCTGCGTGCTGGGCGGAGGTTGCAGGGCCATACATTGCGAATGTGACACGTACGGCCGGGCTTAAAGGGGGAGTGCTTTTCATCGAGGTCGCCAATGCTGCTTGGATGAATGAGTTGAATATGAGACGAAGGACGCTTCTTGACCGGCTGAATGTTGACCGTGAACGCGGTCGTATCGAGCGGTTAGTGTTTTTACAGTCCGACGGTGGATCGATCGTCAAGCCACTGGGTGATGAAAAACTGAGAGGGGATGGGTGATGGCAAAGTCGGAACCTAAGAAAACTGCGAAAAAGGCGACCGTAAAAAAGGCGACCGCCAAAAAGTCCACTACAAAAAAGAGTAAGGCCGACTATACGTCTCGACAGATTCAGGTCTTAAAAGGCCTGGAAGCAGTCCGTAAACGACCCGGCATGTACATTGGGTCCACGTCGGCGCGTGGGCTGCACCACCTCGTCTATGAAGTGGTTGATAACTCGATTGACGAAGCGATGGCGGGGTATTGTTCCCAAATCGAAGTCATAATTGGCGAAGACAAGTCGATTTGTGTCGTCGATGATGGTCGTGGAATCCCTGTCGATATTCATCCGACCGAAAAAGTTCCAGGTGTGGAACTCGCGCTGACCACACTGCACGCGGGTGGAAAATTCGACAAGTCGAGTTACAAGGTGTCGGGCGGTCTGCATGGCGTCGGCGTTTCTGTCGTCAATGCGCTATCGGAGTGGTTAAAGGTCGAGGTTCGCCGCGATGGGTACACGTGGTCCCAACGATATCAGCGCGGAATCAGCGATGGGAAACTCAAAAAAGGTGCCAAGACCAAGGAGACTGGGACGACCGTCACGTTTCAACCAGACCATGAAATTTTTACCGAGCTTGACTACGACTACAAGACCCTGGCGAGTCGTCTCCGGGAGATGGCGTACCTGAATCGCGGTGTCCGGATCTCTATTGCGGATGAACGTGGCGAGAAGGAATCCGACGAGTTTCATTTTGAAGGTGGAATATCACAGTTCGTCGAATATCTGCGAGGTACAAAGACAGCTCTGCATGAGGATATCATCTATGTCTCGGGTAAGCAGGGTGACACTGAACTCGAACTCGCCATGCAATACACCGACGCGTATAAGGAAAACACCTCTACCTTCGTGAACAACATCAATACACATGAAGGTGGCACACACCTATCGGGCTTCAAGGGCGCAATGACGCGCACGATCAACTCGTACGCACAAAAAAACAATGTGCTCAAAAAGTCGGACTCTGCCTTGAGTGGGGACGATGTGCGTGAGGGTCTCATCACCGTGTTATCGGTGAAGGTGATGGAGCCTCAGTTTGAAGGGCAGACCAAAACAAAGCTCGGAAACAGTGAGGTGAGAGGTATTGTCGAGAGTTTAGTTAATGAGAAACTCGGAACATGGTTGGAAGAAAACCCGGCTAATGCACGGCGTATTATCGATAAGGCGCTCCAGGCATCACGAGCTCGAGAGGCAGCTCGCAAGGCACGCGATCTGACCCGCAAGAAATCAGCTCTCGAGGGTGGCATCTTACCTGGAAAACTAGCTGACTGCTCTCTTCCAGGTCCCAAAGAGTGCGAGCTCTATCTCGTCGAGGGGGATAGCGCGGGTGGATCGGCAAAGATGGGGCGCGACCGATTCAAACAAGCGATCCTCCCGCTTCGGGGAAAAATTCTAAATGTCCAGAGGGCGAGAGTCGATAAGGTCTACGCCAATCAAGAGATTCGTGCCATTATCACAGCGATGGGTACGGGTGTTGGCGAAGATTATGATCTCGACAATCGACGTTACGATAAGTGTATCATTATGACAGATGCGGACGTGGATGGGGCACATATCAGAACCCTCCTCTTAACGTTCTTCTTCAATCAGATGCGAGACCTTATAGAGGAGGGGCATATCTATATTGCTCAACCACCTCTTTACTACGTACGGAAGGGCAAACAAGGGATCTACTGTTACACTGAGGAGGAACGAGAGGCCGCCCAGGAAAAGCTCGAGAATGGGAAGGGCTCTGTATCGACGCAGCGTTACAAGGGGTTGGGTGAGATGAACGCGGACCAACTGTGGGAAACCACGATGAACCCCGATAAACGCACACTGCTCCAGGTCACAATTGAAGACGAGCCCGATGCTGAAGATTTGTTCGAGGAGTTAATGGGTGAGGAGGTCGAGCCTCGGCGCGAATTCATCGAGAGCAATGCGCGCTACGTTAAGAACCTCGATGTCTGATCCGGGATTTGCTAAGGCTGCCCCAACATATCAGTTACGCTGGGTCCTCTAGAGTCCTATACCTATGCGTCCATCTGCGGCCTATTGATTCCCACCTCACACTTAACCCGACTCATCATTGACTAAACGTCCAGTTCTCGTCGCCATCGACCAAGGGACTACCTCTACTCGTGCGATAGCCTTCGGCCTCGATGGTCTCCCACAAAAGATGTCCCGGCGGGAACTCGCCCAGAGTTATCCACAACCCGGCTGGGTCGAACATGATGCTGAGCAGATTTGTCGCGACGCGATTGAAGTGACGCGCGATGTGGTCCAAGCGGTCGAGGCGGAAGGCAGTTTAGTAGCCGCGATTGGCATCACGAACCAACGTGAAACAACGGTTGTATGGGAACGTGATACGGGTCGTCCTATTTCTCCCGCCATTGTATGGCAAGATCGACGGACCGCAGACGTATGTGAGATTCTCAAGGAGGCCGGCTACGAAGAGCACGTAAAAAAGAGATCAGGGCTACTGTTGGATCCATATTTTTCTGGAACGAAACTGGCTTGGATACTCGATACCGTTGCAGGTGCTCGTGAAGCTGCAGAGAAGAGTGAACTCGCGTTCGGCACCATCGATACGTGGCTTCTTTGGAACCTGACCGGAGGGAAAGTACATGCGACAGATGCATCGAATGCCTCGCGCACGATGCTCTACGACATTCGGGCAGGGTGCTGGTCAGGTGACCTGATGGAAGCACTGCGAGTTCCTCCTACCCTACTTCCCGAGGTCCGGGACTCGGCGGGTGATTTTGGTACCACTGATGCGGCGATTTTTGGTCGCCCCATCTCCATCACTGGGATTGCCGGCGATCAACAGGCGTCAACTTTCGGTCAGGCTGCGTTCCGATCAGGGATGATGAAATGCACATATGGAACCGGTGCGTTCGCACTGTTGAATACAGGCAATGAGCGAATTGAGTCGAAGAACCGTCTGCTTACTACCGTTGCATGGCAACTAGAGGGATCTCTTACGTATGCACTCGAAGGCAGCATTTTTGTGGCTGGTGCGTCGGTACAATGGCTCCGCGATGGTCTTGGAATTATCAAGAATGCCTCTGAAACAGAGGCTCTCGCGGCAGGCCTTGAGTCGACGCACGGTGTCTATTTCGTGCCAGCATTCGTTGGGCTTGGGGCTCCACACTGGGATACGGCTGCACGTGGTGCATTGTTTGGAATGACCCGTGACACTGGACCAGCGGAGATTGCCCGCGCCGCGCTCGAAGCGATCGCATATCAGACCCGGGAGCTTTTCGAGGCGATGGAAGCCGACGGTGCAAAACAACCGTCTAAGCTCAAGGTCGATGGTGGACTGACGGAGAACGGTTGGGCCATGCAGTTTCTGAGCGATATCCTGAGTATAGACATAGAACGACCTGTTGTAACGGAGATGACGGCGCTAGGCGCCGCAACGCTAGCTGGACTTGGAGCGGGTGTGTATCAAGATCTTGAGGAGATCACGGTAACCTTGAGGAGCGACTGTGTATGGAGTCCATCGATGATGGATGAACACCGCGATGAGCTTTACTCTGGGTGGAAAACAGCCGTTTCTAGGACCCTGTCGAAGTGAGGGCCATCCATGGCGCTGACATGGCGAGTCCCGATATTCTGCCTCTCCTGAAGCGACGAACCTTTACTTGACCACCCGTATGGAAACGAAGAGACCAACTGTTCCGGAGGCTGAAGAGATCCTCGGCGGATATTTTTCCGTCTTGGATCATGGTTTTGTTGCGCTTGTCGATTACATGGGATCCGACCAGGACATCGAAAGTGCGGCCCGTGTGAGCTACGGAGCCGGGACACGAAAAGTCAGTCAGACCAGGGGGCTTGTAAGATACTTGAGGCGACATGCCCACACGACGCCCAGCGAGATGGTGGAATTCAAATTCCACTGTTCGATGCCCATGTTCGTGGCTCGCCAGTGGATTCGGCACAGAACAGCATCGGTGAATGAATTGAGTGCCAGATACAGTCTCCTCCCGTTATTGTTTTACGAACCAGACCATTCGAATTTCGCACACCAAAGCAGCTCGAATAACCAAGGTCGTCAATCAACGCCGACGTCAAATGAGCTTTACGCTGGCGCGATCGAACGCTGGGAAAGCCTTCGTGAAGACGCTGCAGACACCTACGGTTGGTTGTTAGGGGAAGACGTAGCCCGTGAATTGGCGCGCATCGATTTACCGCTATCGACGTACACGCAATGGTACTGGAAGATCGATCTCCACAACCTGCTCCATTTCCTCACGCTTCGGGTTGACACACACGCACAGTGGGAGATCCAGGAGTACGGACGGGTGATGGCTGGTATACTTCAGCGTGTAGCACCGCTCACTTACGAAGCCTGGATCGATTATAACGTATTGGGTGCACATCTCAGCTATGGTGAGCGAAGAGCTCTCAGTCGACTACTGCGTGCGGGGAAAGACGGTGTCGGATCGCGAGACGGAGTACCTCCTCTTACCGAAGAAGATCTCGAAGAACTGGGCCTTTCTGGACGGGAAATTCAGGAGCTATGCGACAAGCTCGCTCCTCCCGAGCGGCCTGACTTCAGTCTGGATCTTTCCCAGATGCAGACCGCCGAGGAAACAGAGAGAAAGATGATGGGGGCGGTTCCAGCGCCTGTCGTTTAGCCTGTCCGAGGCTTTCTAGGAAGCAAGCGGGAAGCGAACCAAACGAGACTTCCGAGCCACAATGCATATAGCGTGATCCGAATTGGGTGACCCGTTAGGGATTCGATTGTAGAATTCTCTACACCTGCTATACGCATCACCGTTCTCGACAATTGTTCGGCCGTGAACCATCCCCAGAGAATCGCTGCCCAGAGCATCCCCCATCGTTTCCATCGAGGTGGTGTAAGTTCGGACGGGAGCCGCCGAATGTTCATGTACCCTACGATAAGTGTAAACACGAACATGCTTGTCATGGTAGCTGGGCCAGCTATCAGCAATAGGAAGTCGGGTTGAAGCGCTGCGAGCGCCTCACCACCAAACCACGAGGCAGCGATTATTCCCATCGATGCGAGAACTAGAATCGTAAGGAAGAGCAAAAACGTTCGTTTTTGATCCCAAAACGTGGTTTTTCGGCCATACCGTTCGTAGAAGATACTTCCGGTGATCCGAGTCACAGTATCTATGATGGCAAGCTGTGTAGAAAATATGACGAGTGATCCACCTAAAACGAATGCTACTCGGAGCCACAGCCCACCCACGCTCTCAATTACGGCACTTTCCTGTTCAAGCATTCCTGTCAGGTTACCAGCTAAGCCAGGATTGTTGGTTCCCAACGTTGTTGTCACAAGAAGACAAGTGATGACTACGCTCAACAGCGTTAGTAACACGAACGTGAACAAAAGTTCACGTTCTGCAATTCGCATCCACCCGCGAAACCGAGCTAGTGCCGTAACATCGGTCGCGTCGAAAACAAAGCCTGTTTCACTGATATGTTCGTTTTTACCTCGAATCCCAGCGATTCGACCCTGGTACCTGGCCATTCCAAAACCCTTATCACGAATCCACAGAGACTGGGCAAGTAACAAGCAGCCCCCCGTGCCCGCATAGGCTACTGCAAGCAGAAGCGTTGGAAACTGATCGCCCGTTAGAAGCTCACGTGGCGCTGTGCCAATTGAGACGGCCCCGACAACAAGGTCGAGCATATCCGTGGGGGCTAAGCCCACCACTAACAGTGTGATTCCCAGCAGAGGGAAGAAACCGGCTACCAGTGCAATCTCAAACCGTTCTAGAGCGTTGTATACGAACGTCGAGACCGCCAACCCAAACCAACAAAATGACAGGAATAGGATTGCGAGAGGTTGCCAGGTGAAACGTGGCCCTCCCACCGCGGCAACAATTTGTGCTATGAACTCTGCTGACTGTGAGGCCCAGCCTGGCCAGAAGAAGCTTATCAGTGTTGCGGCCAATAGAAACCAAGGCCAGAAAGATACACGATCGAGCCGTGCCATACCGGCAAAGGTCGATTCGCCCGTTGCCAATGTCCAGCGTTCTATCTCGCTGATCATAAGGAATTGGGTAAGTACGCCCACCCAAAACAACCACCATATTCCGTAGCCGTTTACGGCTACGAGATTTGGCCACAATAGGAACTCTCCGCTACCGAGACCCATGCCGAGCGCAATAACCGAAGGCCCCAAAATATGTCGTAATTTAGGCACGCGTGGGACTTTGGGGCCTTTTTTGAAAGCTGGACCATGTCCGCGCACGGGGTACGATCCACCATCAGGTGCATCTTCTAGAGTGGATTCGTCTATTGGCTCGTAGACACCAGCGCGATACCTGCTTCCCTCCTCATCGCTTGCCGCGATCGAATCATGGGCTAGCGGATCTCCAACGGTTCTGCTCATGTCATACCCCAGTTGAAACACCCTTTGGGAGTTTCTTGGTTGTTCACCACACTCTTATAGCGGGTGGCGAGATACTCTCCCGAAGGTCGAATGATCATCTGACATCCTGTGCGGATCTCCAGGGTCTGCTAGACATCCAGACCAAGTTCCACCTGTGCTCGTTTTTCGCTTCCCTCATGAGAAGTCTCCGGGTTTTCTGGATCGGTTTCTGGCTCTCCCGCAGTTATAGGGATTTCCTTCATCTGAATCGGGTGTACTGCCTCTGCGGCGACATCAAGTGCTAGATCGATGACGGGTCGGCTCGCTTCCCGCCGTGCACGTCTGATCACGGAATCGACCGATGTCATCTCCAGGGTTCCGTCGGATAGTTCCCATGCTATCCGATTTCCTGAATCTACCTCGAGGAGTCCCACAAGCTGATCCGCTTCTGGAAGGTCTGGGAGGATTGGCAGCCCTTTCCCCGCTCGCCCTTGCGTCTTGAACTCCGTAAAAGGGATCCGTTTTGCATATCCGCCGGTTGTTGCAGCTAAAAGATCGCTATCCGTACGCGGCGCCAGTGCCCCGACTACGACATCGCTACCTGAAAGATCGATTCCTTTGACACCTCGAGCGGTTCGTCCCATGGGTCGGGTCGCAGTTTCAGGGAAGCGGATGGCTTGTCCGGATCGAGTGGCGAAGACGAGGTCGGTATCGCCATCCGTCAAAAAAGCAGATACGATCTCGTCGCCCCGATTTAAGCCCATGCCGATGATCCCGTTTGCTCTAGCGTTGCCATACTCTGAAAGCGCAGAACGCTTGATTTGGCCTTGACGAGTGGCCGCAACGAGGAAACGGTTTGGCGAGAATTCATCTACCGCGCTTACGGACACAATTTCATCGCCGAGTGCGAGTTTTACAAAGTTGTCTAGTCGCTTACCCCGCGAACTACGTGTCCCTTGTGGCAGTGCAGAGACGGGAAGTGCGTGTACATGTCCATGAGCTGTTACTATGAGAAGTGTGTGTGTCCCGCGGCAAAGAAACGCGTCCCGGGCAAAGTCGCCCTCGCGGGCCGACAGCGCGTCAGCACCCGCTAGCGTGGAAAAATCTTCGGGAACTTGAGTTTTCACGTACCCCTTCCGGCTCACAAGTACCAAGTATGATTCATCGCCGGTACTACGAGTGAGTTTATATGGAGTGTCACTTTTGAGAATCTGGGTTCGTCGAGGGTCGCCATATTGTACAGTGAGTTCCTGAATCTCCTCTCTCAGGAAGGTTCGCCGCGCAGACTCGTTGTCGACGAGTTCAGTAAGATGATCTATCTTTTGATGAAGGCCCTTGAGTTCTTCGAGGAGTTTGCGGTGTTCAAGCCCTGTGAGCTGCGCGAGCCGCATCGCCAGAATGGCGTCTGCCTGTTTTTCGCTCAGCTTAAACTCTTTCCGAAGCTTATTCCTCGCAGATTCGGGGTTCCTGGAGCCACGGATAATTTCGATTACACGGTCGATATCATCGAGGGCGAGAAGAAGGCCATCGACGACGTGAGCTCGGTCTTCTGCTACAGAGAGGTCATGGGCCGCACGTCGGCGAATGACGGTGAGGCGGTGATCGACCCAGGTCTCCAACGTTTGTTTGAGATCCAGTTCCTCAGGTCTGCCATCGACTAGCGCTAGTATGATGACGCCGAATGTATACCGGAGCTGTGTTTTCTTGAATAGAATGGAGAGGACTTTCTCTGGCTTCGCATCCCTTTTGAGTTCGATCACCAACCGTACTCCATCGCGGTCCGACTCATCTCGAAGGTCTGTGATTGTGTCGGCCCGACCCGAGCGGACAAGGCGCGTAATTTGTTCGATTATGCGGGTCTTGTTCACTTGGTACGGGAGTTCTGTGACGACCAATGAACTCTTTCCGAACCTGCCCTCTTCACAGTGAATTCTAGCGCGCATGTCGAGGAGTCCGCGGCCGGTTCGATACGCATTTTCGATGCCTTCTCGTCCCCAGATGTAGCCGCCGGTTGGAAAATCTGGACCCGGCAGGAGGCTGATAAGGTCGTCCACATCGCACTCTGGTTTACCAATGAGATGATCTACGGCGAGCAGAAGTTCGACAGCGTTATGTGGTGGAATCTTCGTAGCCATGCCGACTGCAATACCATCTGAACCGTTGAGGAGGAGGTGCGGTAAACGACAAGGAAGCACTTCCGGCTCGGTGAGGCGGCCATCGAAATTGGGGCGCATATCAACGGTGTTACGGTCAATATCCGTGAGCAGTTCAACGGCTAACGCAGTCATCCGAATTTCGGTATACCGATAGGCTGCTGCAGAATCACCGTCTATGGACCCGAAGTTTCCCTGTCCATCAACCAACGGATATCTAAGCGAAAATTCTTGTACCATTCGAACGATCGTGTCGTAGACGGCACTGTCACCGTGGGGATGATAACGACCTAGTACATTACCTACGACGGTTGCACTCTTTTTGTAAGGACTTGAGGGGTGCAGTCCCTCTTCGCGCATGGCATAAAGAATCCGGCGGTGGACCGGTTTAAGTCCGTCGCGCGCATCGGGTAGCGCACGTTGTACAATCACGCTCATTGAGTAGTCGATGAACGAGTCGCGCATCTCGTCTTCCAGCAACCGAGGTTTGATGCGCTCGCCCTGTACGATGCCTTGCGTCACTGCATTGCCTCCTCTTCCTCATCGTCAGCCGGTGAGGCATTCGTGAGCCCGGGGACTTGCCCTACGCTCGAGGTAGGATTTTCGGAGAATGTTTGGATAGTGCGGAAGGTACGAACCGGTTTCAAGTAACTGTGCAAAAATCCAGCTCGTAAACCGATTATTTTTTCAACCCTAGAAAGCAGTCGGCACTTACGATCCTGCTAGAATTGATCATCTCATCGACACAAGAGGGCCACTGTTTCCTGTTGAGCGGTACTAGCTTTTATAGGGATCGTCACTGGTAACGCCCGTTCCCGATTGTCATCAGGAATTTGAATCAGTAAGGCCCCTAGCGGTTTCGTCCCTTCAACGCGACGGGACCGTCCTTTTCTGTCGATGGTGACCAGTTCTCCGGGCGCTAGCTCAGCTGCTAGCCATGCACCGTAACCGACCCATGCATCCAGTACAGAATTCGGGTCTGATCCTTCAACGTGCGTTTTGTAGCGTGCGACAGCCCCTTCATAAGCTTTGGAGTCTTTTGCCTTTAGTTCGAGAAGGAATTGCCGATATCTCGGTTGAACATCTTCCAAGCCGTGTTTGACTATCGCTTGCCCGTACGGGTCACTCACTTCCGTTGATTTCTCCGGCTTAAGGTTTGTCCGTACTGGGCTCTTGTTCTATTTGATTAGTGGTCATCGTGAGCTAGTTCGTATTCACGTTGAGTCCGGACGCGCTCCTGTCCTAGTTTGGTATCGCGTTGCCGTGCGGCCGACAGACTGCGCGCTTTTCGACCTTCCGAATGTACCCGAGGCAGGGATAGCATCCGCTCTAGGTCTTGGCCCTCGCACGAAGGGCAGGTAGGTGTCAACTCATTACGGATCAAGAGCTCGAACGCGCATTCACAGGAACGGCAGGCATATTCGTAGATCGGCATAGTCTATTCCTCAGCGCCAGTAAACGGTCGCCGTATGGTGACTTTAAGTGTTGTTTTCTCGATGGCGATTTAACTTGCTACCGGCTCGACCAATACTACGGTTGATAGTCGGCCGTCTCCAGAAACTTTTTCGCCTCCTGCATGGCTTCGAATGAATCGTGACCTGTCCAGATCTTGGTTAGCATTGCATAAGCCTCTGCCGCATCTGCGTAATTTTCGGTTGCAGCATTGGCCCGTGCCAATCCAAGCAAGGACCTTGGCCTCAGAGGCATGCGCGTAAGCGATGTTTCGAACTTTTCGATCGCGTCACCAGGCCGATTTAGGTCAAGTAGGAGTTCTCCGTACAACTCGTATACGGGCTTTACTGGACTGGCAGCGCCGCGAGGTGGGGCCATGGTTTCTACAATTGTCACCGCTTCATCCATCAGACTGGTAGCAAAGTCACCGTGTCCCATGCCCGCATGTAGGAGCGCGCTGACTTCTTTATACATAATCTTGTTTGCGTTGTTACCTGATTCCGCCAGCTTGGAGAGTGCGGATTCGGCGGCGGCCAAATTATCTTGGTCCCCCATCCGCGCAGCACTGAGGCCTGTAGCCAGTAGCTCGTGCGCCCGAGACTCAGCAGTAATGGGGAGGATTTCCCACTCCTCCGTCTCGACGATATAGCGTGCCTTAAGGAGTGATACACTGTTTTTGGCGCGATCGATGCCGGCGGCGCCTCGCGCCCCGCCGCTCGAGTACCCATTCATTGCCACCATGTCGTCTAGCCGCGTCATCCAAACTCGAGCCTTCTCATAGTCTCCACGCTGTAAATCTCCGTATTGACCCCAATCGAGCGCGTGGATCCCATCTCCAAGTGCATCCCCTGGTTCCCATAATTCGGCGGCTGCATCGTAGGCCGATTGGTTGTTTCCTGATACTCTGGTCCACATCCCATGCTGAATGAAAATGTGAGTCGGCATGTGTCGGGCGTGTGAGACAGCAGGGGCAATATTAGCGAATTGATACGCTGCTTTGAGTGCAAGGGGCGCCATAAGAGGGTTGTCAAAAGAGTGGATCGTGTAGTGTGCTGCCCCGGGGTGATTCGGATTATCTTTGAACAGTTCGAGCGCAATACTGCCTGCTCTAACATTAAGACGTTGACTCAAGTCTCCTGTGGCTGCGACGGCGCCTAGCATCGACAACGAATAGAATGCCGCAACTTCTGGATCCTCTGGGTATTGTTCATATAGGTCCGCCATCGCTTCCATGTAACCAACCCGGCGCGCCACATGTTCGTCTTCACCCCACAAGATCTCGACTGCATTCAAGAACCCTTTTTCCCTGTCAGTAGGAGCTTTGGCCAGCCGCTCGGCACGAGTAGGAGCCAGTCTTGCAAGAGCCTTTCGAGGTTCAGTGGTGTCCATCTGCGAAACGAGCGGGTGGTTGTAAGCGAGTGATTCCCCCCAGTATGCCAAAGCAAAGTCAGGGTCAATCTCTTGTGCTGCGTGGAACTGCGCTCGTGCTTGTTTCCAGCCGAAGCTATGGAGGATCGAGACGCCACGAAGGAAATGTTGCTGCGCTTCACCAGCAGCGGATGTGGGGAATTGAATCGAGCCCACGTTATCAAATTGGGCCTCGGTAGTTTCACTTAGACCCGTGAGCAGGACAAATACAGCAGCGAATAGACGTCTCATTACTTTCCCTCGCTTGAAACTAGTCATTACGGTGGTGTGGCAGTGTACGGTTTAACATTGAACCATAATTATACGATACAGAGACATCGGGAGCGATCCACAATTGCTTCTTGGGGGAGTGTTCCGATACCTGTGGAATTCTAAAATGAGTTTCAACGTGTGGTTTGTGCAGAATCCCGCTACTCACCTGCGGCCATCGAATCAAGAAATTCTTGATTGTTTTCGGTACGGTTGAGTCGTTTGATCATAAATTGGATCGCTTCGGAAGCAGGCATGTCCGCGATAAAATTGCGTAGCAGATACATGCGGTTGAGTTCGATTTCGTTTAAGAGAAGTTCCTCTTTCCGTGTACTCGATCGGTTGAGGTCAATTGCCGGATATATTCGTTTGTCAGCGATCTGACGATCGAGCAAAACTTCGCTGTTACCCGTTCCCTTGAACTCTTCGAAGATAACCTCGTCCATCCGACTCCCAGTCTCAATGAGAGCCGTGGCAATGATCGTCAAACTTCCCCCCTCTTCAATATTTCTCGCCGCTCCAAAGAATCGCTTTGGTTTGTGGAGGGCGTTTGCGTCTACACCACCCGACAGAATTTTCCCGGAGTGTGGAATTGTGGTGTTGTAGGCGCGTGCCAGCCGTGTTATCGAGTCAAGCAAGATCACAACATCATGTTTGTATTCGACAAGCCGCTTTGCTTTCTCAAGCACCATGTCAGCCACCTGTGTGTGACGATCCGCTGGCTCATCAAAAGTCGAAGATATGATTTCCGCAGGAACATTTTCTTCCATGTCGGTGACTTCTTCGGGTCGTTCATCGATGAGCAGGACGATTACTTTGGCATCCGGTTGATTCTTGACGATTGCATTGGCGATTTTTTGCAGGAGAATTGTTTTCCCTGCCTTGGGAGGGGACACGATGAGACTGCGTTGTCCTTTCCCTATGGGGGCAATGAGGTCGAGAATCCGAGTGGATATATCTCCATCCTCACCCTCGAGAACAAGCCGTTCTTCTGGATAACGTGGTCGGAGATTGTCAAACGCAATTCGGTGCTTAGCCTTCTCTGGATCAGTACCGTTTGCCTCCTCAACTTTTAATAAAGCGAGATATCGCTCACCATCTTTTGGCGGTCGGACCTGCCCCTGGATCGTATCTCCCGTCCGCATATCGAAACGTTTGATTTGCGATGGAGATACGTAGATGTCGTCTGTACCATAGAGGTAGTTCCAGTCTTGGCTCCTAAGAAAACCATATCCTTCAGGAAGGATCTCAAGAACGCCCTCCCCGCGAAGAACTACGTCAGAGTCGAGCAAGTTTTGTTCGATTCGGAAGATAAGATCTGGCTTTCGCAAGCCTGAGAAGTTACGAATGTCGAGTTCTTCAGCCATCGAGTGAAGCTCGCCGATCGACTTGGATTTCAGTGTGCCGATGTCCAACGGATTTTCCTCCGGTAAGAGATGTTTCTCGGTGAGATTGTCAAGCGTGGATTCTTCCGTGTGCCGTAGATCCCCTCAGTAAATACAATCAACAGCGCCAGTGATTCCAACGGTTGTTTGTACGGCAAGATTCGGGGATGTGGTTCGGGCTGGTTAAAACGACCATAATGATTCACGCTAGAACGGTCAAGCGCTGTCTCTTGTACGAACAAAACTTTTATTTATGGTGACGACCATTTTTCGGGAAATAAAGGAGCATTAATGGCACGGCACAATCGAGAGGGAAAGGGTCTAGATCAGCTCGGAAACTTATGGCGAGTTAGCTACCAGCCCGATTGGTTCAGGTTGATTAAGTTGTCTCGATCACTTCCGGCTGGTCGACGGCGTTCGTCACAAACTTTAGTTCGAAATCCGGCTCGTAAGGCGGAAGCTGAACCCGGTAGAGTGGTGCGAACCCGCATCTCATCCGCGGATGGATCAGTCGACGTAGCATTTTCGTTGGAAGATCGAGACTCGGTGGTTGACCACGTTGTGATCGGAGTGAAGAGAAAGCGTGGACGAAAGGTTGATTTAATGAAATTTGTGGTTCAGGGTGGGCTGCCTAGCAAGAGATCGTAAGTTCGGGGCGAGGTGTTCTTAACCTCAGTGCGTTTTTCTTTAAAAGACCCGCACTCGTAGCCACGTGGTCGGGTGATTTTTAAGGTGCTCAGAAATGTCGCCAATTTGAGCTTTGAGTAACTCAATCTGGTAGGCAAGCTCCTCGTCCACGAGTGATCGGCCCGCTGTGCCCTGACCGACTGCCACATTCCTGATGATTTGCTGTAGACGTGACGAGATTGCTTCAAAAGCTTTGATCGAAGCTTTAATGCTTGCTAGTGTGCTTTGTCGGCGCGGCAGATTGCTCCATTGGGCGAGCCGATCCTTAATTCTAGTGAATGAGGGGCCAACCACCGTGTCGGACGAAAGTTGACCTAACAATGAATGTGGCAGATTGTTTTCAAGCGTCTCTTGCATCTGTTCAAGCTCATCGCGCATGGCTTGAAGTAAATTTGGATTCTGTTGAATAAGTGCGAGGGACCCGGGTCCATTTTCTACAGCGCGTTTCGTTTCTTCCGCCTGGATTTTAAGGCGTTGTACTCCCTCCAAAAGACCGTTGGAAAGCGCGATGATAGTCTCTGGATTGTGTGGTGGCTCTTCCGTGTAAAGCGTATCGGTATAATCCCACGGTGCCTCGTTTCCTGAACCGGGGTCGATTGCTAAAATCATAGGAGCCAAAAAATCGGATGTGCGAACTGTGGCCCGAGCATCTGCTCGCACAAACGAACCGGCACTGTTTTTAAGGGCCGCTTGGATGACCACGTTTGGTCCGCCATGGGATGGTGGTATGAAGTCAACGGAAAGGACACGCCCGGCTGGGCGTCCGGCTACCCAAACAGGCGACCCGGCCCGTAGATCAGGAGCAGAGGGCGTGCGAACGGTTATCTTTTCCCCTTCGGTTGTGGCCCGAACGGTAACGTCTAAGAAGAAGATGCAGACCACAACGGTCATGATAGAAATGATTAGGGAGAATCCTCTCCACGGTGTTGCTATGTCTTCTCTGAGTCTCATGTTCTTCATTTTACTAGCAGAATCCATCCTGGGATCTGAGTCAAGATCCATCTCATTTATTTAATAACTTGCCGGCTACCCATTGTTGGAGGTCTCTTTGTTGAGAAAGTAAGCTATTTTGACAATAGGAGTTGAAACTGACTCGCCAGGTATTGGCGGTTTTGGTTGTTACAATTACTGGTTCTAGGTGCTTCGCTATCGACCACTAGAAGCTATGGGGTCAGAATGTGCATCTTCCTATAGCTGAAAATAGATGAAAAATACCGTGAACCCAACGGCGTGTTACAGCTGAATAAGAGTGAGAGGCGTTCCCATACAGACGCATGACCCAGGGTTTCTTACCCTTTCCAACGTGTTGTCACTATCCAGAGTGCCACTAGGCATAGCCTTCATTGCGGTGCCGGAACCGGAAATGATGGCCTTGATCGTCGTCGTTGCTGGTGCGACGGACGTACTGGATGGATTTATCGCGCGCGTGAGCGGGACGGTATCCCAAATCGGGCTTCTCCTTGATCCGCTCTGTGATAAGCTGTTCGTACTGCTTGCATTGTCTGGATTTCTCCTCGGTCCGCACTTGGATTGGGCTTCGTTCCTAATTCTAATCTTACGGGACGCCTTTACCACTGGGTGCTATGCGTTGGGACGACTTGTTTCTCTGGTTATTCCGTTTAGACCAAGGTGGCCAGGAAAGATTGCTACTGGTCTCCAGCTCCTTGCCTTACTCGCTCTGATCTTCGACCCCAGATATGTTCCTCTCCTCGTGTTATTGGTGGGTGTGACTTCGGTGTGGGCCATCATCGACTATGGGTCACATTCGCTAAAACGAAAATGGGAGAACGTGACAGCGTGGTCCGAGAGGGATGGGGCTGGAGGGATGTCGACATGAGCACCGAAACTGTCGACATCACGATCATTGGGGGTGGTCCCACAGGTCTCTATGGCCTGTTTTATGCGGGCATGCGTGGTGTGTCGGCGCGGATCATTGATGTTCTTCCGGAGCTTGGTGGCCAGCTAACCGCACTTTATCCGGAAAAGGATGTGTATGATGTGGCCGGCTTCCCGAGAGTCTTGGCCAAGGATCTCGCTCGTGATCTTGTTGAGCAAGCGATGCAGTTCGAGGCCGATGTATGTCTGGAGCACCGCGTCCTAAAGTTGAATCCAGGTGACCGGCACTTTGACCTCATGACGGACAAAGGACCCAAGCCTACTCGCTCCCTGGTGATTGCTGGGGGGAAGGGTGCTTTTAAGAGTAGGACCTTGTCTGTGGATGGGTGGGATAAGTTTTGGGGTAAGGGAATTACCACGCACGTGAAAGACCCTGAGTTTTTTCGCGGGAAAAAGGTGCTGATTGTAGGTGGTGGTGATTCGGCGTTTGACTGGAGTTGGGCACTACGCGGGATTGCACATGAACTTACCCATATTCACCGGTCGGACCGTTTTCGTGCGCATGAACGGACCGTAAACCAAGTGGAAAGTGCAGACAAACGAGGCGAGTTGAACCTCCTAAAGTTCTACTCGGTCGAGGATGTCCACGGAGATGATCGAGTTGACCGAGTGACTTTGGTGCATACTAAAACAAAGGAAACCCAGATTCTCGAGGTGGACGAGGTTCTCGCGCTGATAGG
Organism: uncultured Gemmatimonadota bacterium; assembly: GCA_913043255.1. GTDB lineage: Bacteria > Gemmatimonadota > Gemmatimonadetes > Palauibacterales > Palauibacteraceae > Palauibacter. The sequence goes on along the minus strand of CAJWLK010000009.1, from coordinate 40,538 downwards.
GTTTGTTCCCAACATTGGACCAATCGCGGAATGGGGTCTCAAACTCGAAGGGAATGCCATCCAGGTCGACTCACGCATGCAGACAAATATTGCAGGTGTATATGCAGCAGGCGACATAGCAACATACGAAGGAAAGCTTGAGTTGATTTCCACTGGCTTTGGCGAGGCCGCAATCGCTGTTAACAACGCAGTGCATTACTTGGACCCAAGTGCGAAAGTGGCCCCGGGACATTCAACGAGTTCGAAAGCGTTCAAATGATGTTGATGTTGACTCAGTCGAATCCGGCTTTTTGAGTTGGTTGTGCCGGTCGCCTGCGCTGTTATGTGTGAAGGATTAGGTCAAGAAGTTTCGGATATTTTCCCAGTTTGATTCGGCGTCTGCCTCTCCCAGCTCAACCAGAGCCCTTATGTATTCGCTTTCAAAAAGCAGATAACTCAAAAAGTCTGCATTTCGGTTGTTAGGTGTGCCCAATCCTCGGACTAAGAACCGCAAGCCGCGAGGCAGTTGCACCTCAAAATTGCTGGCTAGTTTCCCTATGTCTTTCGATGGACGCTGGATCATAAGATCAACTCGACGCAAGCTCTCCTTTTCACGTGCGGCAGGTGTGAGTTGATCAATTAGATGGTTGATTCGTCGAACCGAGATGGCATCCCAGTCTAATGTATCTAGAAACACCGAGTTGAGGAGTAACCCTAAAACTCGAGCGGGAGCTGGGTAGCCGCCAATAGCGTCGAACCGGTTTTCCTCTGAGGGTGCACGACCGTACCGGGCGGATATAGCAAATATCTTCTCCGCTCCGAGGTGGATTGCCGGTCCCAAGGGAGCTGTCAATCGAAAACTTCCGTCGCCATAGTGCTTCCGCCCAATCTTGACAGCTGGAAAGAGAAGAGGAATGGCTGCGGAGGCCATGATATGGTCGATCCTCAATGCTGTCTGCACAATACGGTGGTGAGAGCGCGAAGGTGTGGCTTGGATAGGCGTGTTGCCCTGGACGAAGAGTACAGTACGCCCTGTCTGATACGAGATCGCCGTTAGCCCAACGGCTTCTATCTCACCGGCGTCCAGTCGTTCCTGTATGTTACTGATAATCATGTTGTTTGTAACGAACTGGAGCAGCGGGGATGTGTCGAGTAAGCTCCGAAATTGAGGTCCAAGAGTGCTGCCACCTGCGAGCAACGATACTCCCGATCGAAAAACCCCTTTGAGGAGTGAGGTCGGGCTCGTTTGGAATACTTCTTTAGTTGAGAGTGAGAGCCAATGATGTTTTAGGGTTTGTGTCGCACCTAGAAAATCACCTTTAGAAGACGCGAGAAACCCCAGATTAATGCCACCAGCAGAGACGCCGGTGAGGATGGGGACTTGGAGCTTGGGGAGCCGTTGACCGATGTGATATAAAACCCCCGCCTGATAAGCAGCGCGCGCTCCTCCGCCAGAAAGGGCCACTGCCAACTTCGATCTTTTTTCTTCTTCTACCACTTGCTGCGTCACGTGTGCCTCAGTTTAAGAGGACTTGAGTGCCTTATTTACAAGATGTCGGTGCCAAGAGTCGTGGAGTGGACGTTCCAGTGCCCCTGATCGAAATTCACCCAATGTTGAAATTGTGAGATCAAAGACGGGGGTCGACTTTGAGATGGTGCCTAACTCTGCTTCTGTCCGAAACACGCTTCGGTCACAACTCTTGATCTCACCTTGATCAGTTCGATAAAAAACCCGCATCCCATCTAGCAATGAACAGTCTAGTTCTTCCTCAATGCCGGCCATGTGTTCGACTATGGCATCGATTGAACAGCCAGATGTTTCTACCACGGCCTCATCGACTGCCACGATCGCAAAACGGTTTTCGATAATGTCAATCGCGGCCCGGAGCTGGGCACCATGGGCAGTCCAATGATCCACAAAATGAAGGAGATTGGTGCGAAGTGCATCACTTTTTTCGTCATCGAGCGGTCGCTGAAGCCCGTATATCCATACCCGCGCAGAATCTGGAAGCTCTGTTAAAGGAAGGCTCATCGAACCTCTATAGAACAATTTGGTTTTGTTTGGGCTAGCAAAAACATATTACCCAGATCTCGGGACCATACGGTGTACTGCCACCAGTTGCGAACTTGATCATAGAAGATTGTATGCTTTTTTCTGAGGCACGATTGTACTGCGTGTCCTATTCGTACCGAAGTGCAACTATTGGATCGAGGCTTGCCGCGCGTCGGGCAGGCCAGATTCCGAAAAAGACGCCCACAACCGCTGCGAACACAACAGCCATTCCTACGGTTTGGGGTGCGATTGCCATCTCCCAGCCAGCCGACTGCGCCAACGTGCGAGATGCACCGTACGCAAATGCCACCCCTAGAATCCCTCCAGCTATGCAGAGTGTCGTTGCCTCAAGGAGAAACTGTAGGAGAACTGCATTTCTTGAAGCACCGAGCGCCTTGCGGACACCGATCTCTTTGGTTCGTTCGGTGACGGATACCAGCATGATGTTCATAATTCCGATGCCGCCGACCAAAAGACTCACGGCCGCAATCCCAGCTAGAAGCATGGTGAAGGTTTGCGTTGTCTCCTGTCTTGTCTGCAGGAACATAGCGTTATCTGAGATCCAGAAATCGCTCTCCTTTGTAAGTGAAAGACGGTGTTCCCGACGGAGGATTTCCTCAATCTGAACCATAGCAACTGGCATTGCTGACTGACTCTCCACCACGACCTTAAACGAGTTTATACGGTCGGTTCCTAAAAGTCGAAATTGTGCCGTCTCCACTGGAACGAAGATCTGTTCATCTTCGTTGAACCAGCTTTGCCCACCCTTTTCCTCAAGGACTCCCACGACTTCGAAACTGATATTGCGGATTGATATCATCTGCCCGAGCACATCTCCCGCCTCGACACCTAGGACAGCTGGGACGGCTCCACCCAAGACGGCAACTCGTCTCCGTCCTTGGACCTCTGATTCATCAAAAAACCGCCCCATCTGGACGGTGTAATTATTAACATCGGCGAAGTTAGGTGTTGTTCCGAGGATTCGGATGCTGGCGTTACTGCGACCAAACTGCACCTGTAGTTGCCCCTGCATCTCGGGTGAAAGCTGGACGATTGCCGTGGTGGCGCCGGCTTTGACAGCTTCGAAATCCTCCATCGTGAGTCGCGCGTTCGATCCTCCTCGAACTCCGCGGAACATTCCTTGACCAGGACGGACCGTGAGCACATTGGTTCCGAGCGCAGAGATCTGCTCGTCCACGGCTCTTTGAGCACCTTCGCCAAGAGCCACCATCGTGATGACCGCCCCCACTCCGATCACAATCCCCAGCATGGTAAGAAAAGAGCGAAGTTTGTTTGCGCGTATCGCGTCCATTGCTACACGAAGAATCTCGACAAAAATCATCGTGCACCCATGCCTGGTAACCCGGAACGACTTCGGATGCGGTCAACAAATTCCTGTCGTTGGATCAGCGAAAATGGAACTGCGACGACTTCCTCTCCTTCCGTCATTCCGCTTACGATCTCCGTGTTATCAAAATCGCTCAGCCCGATCATGACAGCTTTTAGTGTGAGCATGCCCATTTCGTCATAATGGAACACGAAGGCTGGTTTAGGTTCGCCGGAGGTTTCCGCCGGGCGATCCCTACGGCGTTCCTCACCTCGCCCGCCACCTTGGAATTGTTGCATCATCTGTGAACGTTCTGCAGCGGAGAGCCCTTGGAACCATTCTCGGCGTTCTGCCTGTGATAATGACTGGATCTCAGACAGTCGGCGCCCATTGATGAGTGGCTCGTCATCGGCCGGCTGCATACCCTCCGTCGTCTCACTCCCACTTCGCATTTCTCGCAGCAGCGCGTTGACGTCCACTTCGATTCCGAGTGCGTTTACCAACTGTTGGGCTGCCTGTTGAGTTTTCACTCCGCTATTGGGCAAAGAGAGCACAGCCTGTCGTCGCCCGATGACCACCTCTACATCAGAGTTCATTCCTGGACGGAGCAAATCTTCTTCATTCTGGATCCGTGTTAACACCGCAAACATTGTTACGTTTTGTTCGACAACCGCTTGCGGTTCGATCTTAAGAACGCTCCCGCGGAAAGTCCGATCTGGATAAGCTTCAACCGTGATTTCAGCGGGGAGTCCGGGTTCGAGACGGCCGATATCGGTTTCATCGACAAGCGTTCGAACTTGGACCTCGTTGAGGTCTGCCATGCGCATCAACACGGTGCCGCCAGTGAGATCGCGAGTCCCCGTTACGACCTGTCCTTGTTCCACCGTGCGCTCCACAATAGTACCCGTGATTGGTGCTCGGAGTGTCACGTCATTAAGCTTGTCTTCTGCTAACTCGAGGTTGGTTTGTGCGCGTACCAGCGCAGCATTTGCGTTCGCGTGCTCAAGAATTGCCGACTCGAGTTCCTCTGCGGTGACGATGTCCGAATTGTGTAGTTCTTGCATCCTTTTGAGTTGGCGCTCGGCGACATCGAAGCGTGCTACCGCAACATCAAGATCCGCTTTCGCCTGCGCGTAAGCGTTGTTTACATCACGTGGATCAATGCGTACGAGAAGTTTGCCACGCTCAACATTGTCGCCGAGTTCAACAGGCAGATCCAATACCTCTCCGCCTGCTTGCGATTTAACCTCGATGATTCGAATGGGCTCGATCGTTCCCGTCGCCTCAACACTTGATACGATGCTCTGTCGCGATGCCGTCTCAATTTGAAGGGTCTGTTCAGCTTCGTTTGCCTCCCCGGTCGTGCAGCCGCTGAGCACAGTGATCAAGGCTGCAACAACGGTAGGCTTCTGTTGGGCAGTTCTTGTGAACCGCATCAAGGATCCTCTCCTATTAGCCGTCTTGGACGGACTTCTCACGGCAGCCCCCTTCTGGGGCATAGCCTGTTTGGTCTAGGTGAACACTCAACACTTTTCAGTTTATTCGTCGCCTGGTCGGTTTCTCTCTGTGGGCCTCTGAAGATCATCGCCGGATTGTCTAAAACTGGTCGACGGCCCGACCTAAGAGGGCCTCAATGGCTGCTACGGCAAGCTGATAATCAAATCGTCGGCTCACCAAGTCGCTTTCCGCCTGAGTTAGTGTGATTTGAGCATCCTGAAGCTCCAGAATAGTCGCGAGTCCCAGCCGGTAGCGCTCTTGGACGACCCGCAAACTCTCTTCGCTAAGCTCGACGTTCTGTCCAGCGAGATCGATACCTGCAAGCGCTGATTGAGTAGTGCTAAACGCGCCGTCCAGTTCTGAACTTAGATTGAGCTGTGCGGCGCGCTCCTGCTCCTGCGCGACGTCAGCCCGTGCCCGTGCCTGAAATACCTGTACTTCGCGTTGGAACCCATTGAATAGCGGATATGAACCGCGCAGTGACAGCGACCACGACCGATTTTGAGGCGGAAACTCTTGATTGGCCCACGCCCATCCCGCGCTCATCGATAGGGATGGCAGGTACGCCGAGCGAGCGCTTGAAACCGCAGCTTCTGCTGCCTTTGTCGCGGCTTCAGCACTTTGAAGCGATGGTGCAGAGGTGCCCGCCATCGCGAATAACTCGTCGCGTGTGAAAGGTAGTGGGTTTATTTCTAGTGCTGCCTCTGCCGTTGGCCCTACGCGCGTTTCAGAGCCCACAACTTCCGTTAAACGGAAGGTGGTCGTCCGTCTATTGTTCTGTGCGTTTAATACGGCGAGTCTTGCGTTGTTAAGGTCAACTTGAGATCGGAGTAGGTCTGATCGTGTAGCGCGCCCAAGTTCAAGCTGTTGCTGCACAAATTCGAGCTGGTCTTCTTGTCGAGCCTCTCGGCGTTCTTCAACTCCAACCAATTCGCGTGCTGCTACCGCAGCGGAGTAGGCCTGTTTAACCTGTTGAACGATCTGGAACTCAGCCTGACGGTATCGTGCATTCTGCTCAACAACTCCGAGTTTAGCTCCCTTTAGGTCTGTGAATCGTCTCCAGCCGTCAAACAAATTGTAACCAGCGGTGAGCTGAGTAGAGTAACTAGATGTGACGATTCCCTGGCCGATTGCGTCGAGTCGACCTGACGAGGAGTTCCCGTAGCCAAAGCTCATGTTGACGGCAGGAAGAAACTGCCCGTATGCGCCGAGCCGATTATGTTCGGCCTGTTCGATTGCCGAGTAGGCTTGTTGGAGTGAAGGGTTTCGGCGGCGAGCGGCTTCGACTGCTTCTTCGATCGTAATTGGGCGAAAAGCCTCGCCTGGCAGTTCTTGCGCACGCACGTCGACGGACAATGGTGTCGCTAGGGTGATGAGTGCGACAATGCACCTTCGAAGTGCTTTAGTACACCGGCCTCCGTATCTGCTTCTATATTTGCTCGTCATCAGTCCTTGTTCCGTGGAGCCAACCTTCAGCCCCCGATGAAGCTGGTTTGTTAGTGATCGCAATGATTTCATTTTCATAGAGAAGAATTGTATCGCGAGTTAATTTTGATCATATGGCGGGTTGTCCTGACGATTCTTGCCTGGCCCGTACTTCTGAAGTATGTCCCGGAACTTTTCCACCTGGTCATCGCTGAGAATGGCTTCCATCTTCGTTCGCACTGAATCCATTAGCGCTTGATACTGAGGACGAACTGTTTTTTGAAGATTGTGGGCAGAAGATCGATAATAATCGAGAAGAATTTCAACTTCGAAGCGCTGTTCTACAGTAAGGCCAAGGTTGTCAGAAAAGTATTCTATCGCTGTTTGTTTCTTGTCGTCCGACGGGTCCGTTTCTAGGGCAGGCTCGGTAGCTTCCGCTACAGCAGGGATCAAGTCGAATCTGTCTCCTGCCACACCTGCTGCTACACCGGATGCAAATGTCATAACCAAAAGAAGCACTGCTCTAGTTTTCGAAGAATTCATAGAATCCAACCCTTATTTCGTTTTAAATCTTTACGGTGTGATCAATGCCGCAGCGAGTACGGCATCTCTGCTTGGTTCAGCAGTGTCGATAAGTAGTATTGGTAATTGTTCTGCATCTGGAGCAAGCGAAGGCAGCAAGTCTATTGATGCCGGTGTCGAATCGAATACGATCCGTTCTTCACTGGTTGGAACCGCGGCCCTATATGCTAATATACCGAAAACAACTAGTAAGCTGGCCGCGACTGGTGCCAGTATGGTTGACCATCCCGCAGTCACATCAAACCAGGTACCAATGCGTCTATTCCTTAACCCTTCAGCTGAGGCCATGACACGTTTCCGGATACGGTACTGAGTCACCTCGTCTGGCCTCAGCGGTTTGAGATACTCGGGCCACTCGGACGGTGACTTCATGTTGTTCCAGTCTGGTTGGTCGTCAGTCATCTTCTTGCTCTCCCTGGCCTGATTCGATGTTGCCCGTGAGGGCTCGCTTCAGCGCTTTTCTTCCGTGGTGCAGATTTGCCCGCGAAGTGCCAACCGCAATGCCGAGCACCTTTGCAATGTCCTCATGGTCGTATCCTTCTAAGTCATACATCATGACCGCGGTACGCTGTCGCTCGGGAAGTTGGTGTAGAGCCTCCAACACTCTTTTCCGTGCATCCGTTCGTTCAAACTCTCGATGTGGATTTTCTTCTGACGTTGCCATGTCCTCGACGTCTAGCTCTATCCCGACAGAGCCTCGTCCTCTCACCATTTCATGACGCCTTAGATTTAAACAGGTGCTCCGCAGTACGCGATAGAACCACGGCCCGAACCGACTCCCCGGTCGGAGCTGGCCAATTTTATTCAAGGCACGGATAAAGGCCGCTTGTACAGCATCTTCAGCATCCTCTTCATGGCGTAAGATTGATAAAGCCACTGCATATGCTGGCGAGCTATACCTTGCTACGAGCGGTGAAAAAGCATTCAAGTCGCCAGACTGAACGGCCTCGACAAGTCCTGGCTCCTCGATTTCTTGGTCTAGATCTTGTGAACTAGACGACGTCGATTCAGTCAACGAATTTAGAGAATGCGGTTCGGTTCGCGTTTGCTGCACCACGGACATTTCCATTGCAACATAAATAACACCTCCGGGATCAAGACCGTTGCACACTAGGCGGGCGATTTAACCTTTGCTTTTCGCACTGTGGCTGACCGTAGCTATTGCACAAAGTCAGAGCTTCTGGCGGATTTCTAGGATTTGCAACGATAATGTCAATCTCTAGGTTTGCTATATACCATGCCGTTGGTCGTCATGGCGACGTAGTGTGCTACCGCCTTGACCTCCTGGGCCGTTAAATGTTCCTGAGCACCCATCACTCCCACGCCGCCGGACACCGCCGCTATGACGCGATCTGTATCCGGCCCCAGCGCGTCCAGGTCGGGGCCGATCATCCCGCGCGTGCCAGCATCTTTGAGGACGTGACATGCTCCGCACTGTGGTTCGGACAGTTCTATAAACACAGCACGGCCTAGTTCCATCAGACTGTTTTCGGTTGAGTCTCCACCACCTTGCAAGCTGAGTGTCGTACAGGAGCCAATTCCCAGTGGTAGCAGGAGAGTCAAAGTCATGAATAATAACCGGGTTGACTTCACTCGACTTCTACGGTCACCGCGTGGTCGCGCCAGCTCGTGTTTGCGTATGCCCGATGGTTCTCTAGTCTGTCAGCAGGTTGAACGTTGCCGGCATCGTCAACTGCACGACTCATGAGCAAATGCGTACCCCTTTCTAGGGTTACTGGCACGGCGAATTGCCGCCACGCATACGGACCCAGATTTGGACCAATAAGAGGAGCATCTTGCCAAGTGGTCCCACCATCTACGGAGAGCTCAACCCGACGCACACCGCGCATGCCCCCGAAAGCCACACCGTCGACCATAACCCGACCCGAACGCATGGGACCGTCGCCGCTGGGGTGATTGATCCACGACTTCACACTCATCTCCCACATACTGGGCTGATTTGGATCGCCGCTCTCCCCGATTGGACGCACGCGGTATCCGGTCTGCATGATCGCCGCACTACTTTCCTCCGGCGTGAAGGCCAGTGTCCTGAGGAACTTCACTTGGTTGATTCCAAAGTATCCTGGAACAATCAGCCGCAGGGGACCACCGTGGACCAGGGGGAGCGGCTCTCCGTTCATTTCCCACGCTAAAAATGCGTCTTCAAGCCCTTTTTCTAGCGGAATTGAACGCTCCACCACCACGTCGTCAGGGGAGATCCCTTCAGGAAGCTCCTCGCCCCCGGTTCCTGTTACAAACCGTGCTCCCCGTGAGACCCCCCCGAAGGCTTCTGCTACCGCTCGAACGGGGACCCCGCTCCAAATAACACATCCTGCAGCACCCACACCCCACTGGGAGCCACTTGCCTCATGTTCAAAAAAGGCGCGCCCATTTCCCGAACACTGAAGCACTGTTGCTACCGTCACTACCTCTAGGGCCTTCAACTGTACAAGTGTTAGTATGCCGGGACGTGCCACTCCTTCTACAGATAACGTCCATGCGTTCCGATCATCGACCAGAGCACGATCCGGTGTTGGGAGATTGTTTCGCACAAAGAGACGCTCATAGGGGACGATGGTGCTGGTCCCGAATGCATCTCTTTTTGTTTCAAACGTTAGGCCAGAATGCCGGATCAGACTGTCGACGTCCTTCCCCACCGGGAAAGGTGTTTCTTGAAGAGCCCCGGGTCCGGTAGTTGAAGTTGGCTCAGCAGCCCACACTGTACCCCCAGCCCCGAACAAGGCCAAACCGCTTCCGGCTCCACCTACTCGCCTGAGGAAGGAACGGCGAGTGTACTCCGCCTCTAGCCACTGAAGGTTCCTGGAGTTCACGTGTTCCTGTCTCCTATATTCGGATTCTATCAAGAAGATTATGCGCAATCAGTCCAAGTCTGATAATACTCCGCCCAACATGTTTTGCCACCTCGCTATCATCCGCTGTGCTTGGTCAGTTGGCCAATGCCAATAAAGAAAACTGGGCCTGAAAACTTTTACTTTTAATGAGAATCGTACCACTCAGTCACAGAAAAGCTCCTAGCGAGATTCGCCCGCAGATGCTTACCGAAGATATGGGCTCCCCCTTTTCCGTATCACGTGTGGAGATATAAATGTCTCTTCCGCCTCCTTGTTCCTGCAGAGACGCCATGACATCTTCGGCTCCGTGAACGGAGATATGCCCACCCCACCCCCAGTGATGGAGTTGCCACAAGGCGAGTCGCTTGTGGCAGCGAAGACGCTCGTCCAGGAGCGTATCTTAGGTATTCAGCAAGCGATAGAAAGACAGATCGGGGCTGGCGATCTTGTGGCGAACCGTTCAACGCCAGACATACGAAAACACCTGTTTGAAGAAGCTTGCGAACTCTATTGGAACGAGCTTAGCTGGGAAGCTGAGGCTGCGGAGGAGATGGTTGGCGACGACCTATTTACGGAAATGGTCTTCCCGGGTCTTCTCACGCTTATTGACGCGCTCCTGCCACGGTCTGCAAACGGGGAACCGGACCGTGATCATGAGCACCGAGATGTAGTAAATGATTTTCTCGAGTGGTTAGCCGACCGATTCATCTGTCTCCGAGGGGCCTCGTCGGGCTCCGAAGATGAGCGCGAGCGTATCCGTCAGGAAAGAGAGGTGACGGACGATTTGATCGACTTGATTGCCTTTCGCATCTGTTCTCTGACAAACGACGAGATTGAGATTTGCCAGAGCCGTTAGCTCGTCATCGAGTAATGGCGTTGTACCGGGAGTAACCATCGTCTACAACACCTGCCTCTGCTTGGGGGCAACGAACCATAAAAACTGGAAGAAGCGACCAGGTGAATACCATCGTTTGTATAAAACGTGTACCAGACTCGGCTACTCGCGTTCGGGTAGCGGAAGACGGTCGGTCTTTGGATCCAGCGGGCGTGAAGTTCGTGATCAATCCGTATGATGAATTTGCGCTTGAGGAAGCCATAAGGCGAAAAGAGCAGGCGGGGGAAGGATCGGTAGTAGCGATAGCACTGGGTTCCGCTGATGCAGCCGAATCTCTGCGCCAGGCTTTGGCCATGGGAGCTGACGAGGCCGTACTGCTTCGCTGTGAGGGATTACACGATGCACTTCCGGTGTCGCGCGCTCTTGCAGACGAAATTCAGGGCCGCGAGTTCGATCTCGTTCTTTTTGGCAAGCAGGCTATTGATGACGACAATATGCAAGTGCCCCAGATGGTTGCCGAATTTCTAGGGTTGCCTTGTGCTACAGTCGTCGTGGATCTGAGCGTATCGGATGGCAGAGTAAGTGCTCGACGTGAGGTGGAAGGTGGTCAGGAGGTCATGGAATTCTCGCTTCCAGCGGTCGTATCTGTACAAAAAGGGCTTAACGAACCTCGGTACCCAAGCCTAAAGGGAATTATGGCAGCCAAGAAGAAACCACTTGAAGAAAAAGAAGTGGTGTTGTCATCCTCTACGCTCATGCTCCTCTCCCTCGATGAACCGCCTGCGCCGGCTGCAGGGCGCATCGTCGGTGAAGGTCCAGACGCAGTGCCTGAGTTGATCAGAGCACTGCGAGAAGAAGTCGGAGCACTCTGATGGCGAACGTACTGGCATACGTAGAGATTCGGGACGCTATTTTTGAAAAAACCTCACGTGAAGTGTTGACGGCTGCTCACCAGCTGGCCGCTACACTCGGTGGGCAGGCTCACGCGGTCGTGCTGGGCGCAATCGGCGTAAAGACTGCCGCAACGGAATTAGCTTCTTATGGGGCGGAGAAAATTTTTATTTATGAAGATGAAAGCCTGGCCCTGTATCAACCCGATGTGAACTCTGCAGTGGTCACGGCGCTTGCCGAGTCGGGTCAATATGAAGCTGTGCTTTTCCCGGCGACTGCTAGGGGGAAAGATTTAGCACCCCGTGTTGGGGCCAAGCTGGGTCACACCGTCGCAACGGAAGTGGTGGCCTGGACTGTTGAGGGTGGAGACATCGTTGTCCAACGGCCGATGTTTGCCGGTAAGGCGATGGCCACCCTGAAGTTCACCACAGGCCCGGCGTTGATGACTCTCCGGCCTAATGTATTCGAACCTGAAGAGAAAACTGGGGCTGGTGAGATCGTTTCGCTCGAAACGCCTGAAGGTCCAGTCCGCGTTACTACCACTGCAGTTGAGATTGGTGATCGGAATAAACTTGACGTCGGCGAAGCCAGCATTGTGGTTTCTGGTGGTCGTGGCATGCAAGGTCCGGAAAATTGGCACATACTTGAGGAGTTGGTCGAAGCACTAGGAGATGAAGCTGCGCTTGGTGCTAGCCGCGCTGTTGTTGACGCGGGCTGGCGTGACCATGGTGAACAAGTTGGCCAAACAGGCAAGACAGTATCTCCCAATCTTTATTTTGCAGTGGGAGTGAGCGGAGCGATCCAACACCTAGCAGGCATACGAACGGCTAAGGTGATTGTCGCTATAAACCGGGATGCGGACGCTCCAATTTTCGGAGTTTCTGACTTTGGAATTGTAGGCGATCTGTTTGAAGTAGTTCCGGTGCTCACCGAAGCAATTCGGCAGGTCCGCGGGAGTGGTTGACCGGAGGTGTGATGAGCATAAAGGTGGTTCAAGAGGCATTGGATAGATGGTTCGACCAAGGCGATCAAGTGGCGGTCGCCACCCTAATTTCCGTGCGTCGATCAGCACCACTCCCACCAGGGTCTCGCTTTGCCGTCTCGAGTACAGGTGAGTTTGTCGGATCAATTTCAAGCGGTTGTGTAGAGGGCGACCTTCATGAACGCCTCTTAGCTGTACTAGATGGGCAAGCGCCTGAGACCGTCACCTACGGCATCACGGACGAGATGGCCGCAGGAGTTGGGCTTTCATGTGGCGGCGAGATTGACGTGCTTCTTGATATTCATGATTCAACAGATCCTGCATGGTGTCGACTATTGACCCTGATTGAGACTGGAGACCCAGGCGTCTTACTAACTGGTAGCGGATCGATGACACGGTCCCATCGCCTGCTCCTCACCCTGAAAGAATCCATTGGCACATTAGGATCGGAGACTCTCGATGATTTGGCTCGTGACCGAGCAGATGATCTTCTTGGACGCTCCGATGCTGCCGTAATCGAACTTTTATCTGATGAGCCAGAGAGCACTGTATTCGCCGAATCGTTTGTGCCACCGCCACGCCTCGTGATTATCGGTGGCACGCCAATTGGGCAGTCCTTATGTGCGATGGCATCAGCGACCGGATTCCAAGTAATTGTGGTCGACCCCCGTGAGGCGTTCGCGCATCCCGATCGATTCCCCGATGCTTCGCAAGTGTTCGCCCTATGGCCAGATGATGCGATGAGGGAAATGAAACTCGACCCCCGCACAAGCGTTGTGGTTTTGACTCACGACGAAAAGCTCGATGAGCCGGCCCTAGAGACTGCCCTCCGATCCCGCTGTGGTTATGTCGGCTTACTTGGCGGAAAACGCACTCAACAGCAACGTCGACAAGCGCTGAAGATACGTGGAGTAGACGAAGACAGGCTCGATCGCATCCATGGTCCCGTTGGACTTAACATTGGTGCAAGGACTCCTGAACAGATTGCCGTTTCCATCCTCGCCGAACTCATCTCACTTGATCGTGCACCGTGATCACCCCCAGTCCTTCCGTAGGAACCGCCACGCTTGGCATCGTGGTGCTTGCTGCTGGACGGTCAACCCGGCTGGGTGGGGCCAATAAACTTCTTTTACCGTATCCGGAAGAACCCCTCATCTTGTGTTCGATTCGGACCGCTTTGGCGAGCGATCTGGGCCCAGTCGCAGTTGTATTGGAGTCTGTTGCGGGACGTTTGGCCGAAGCTGTCCGTAGTTTTCCTGTGGTACTGATCAAGAATCCGGATGCTGCAGCTGGTGTCTCGACATCCATTCGTATGGCAGCAGAGTGGGCGTTTGAGGCTAATAATGCTCTCCTACTTCTGCTCGGGGATGAACCGGATGTCGATCCGGGCGTCCTCCAGGCTATGGTGGGGCGCTGGCGCGTTGACCAGCCAGCGGCCCTGCGTGCTCGATATCGTGACCGCCCTGGACACCCAAGCCTCATTACCAAGCAGTTCCTATCAGAGATTGATGGTTTGGTTGGAGACCGTGGGTTATCCCGCCGATTCGAGCTTGCCAGAGAGCATGATTTTTTTGTTGAGGCGGACGCTCCGATCGATATTGACACGGAAGCGGATTACCAAGCAGCGTTAGCGCGAATCACTCACTAGTTTTAGGAAGTCGACTTGTTCCCGCAGCCTCCAAATCTCGGGAACGCTTGATCTGCCAGCGATCAAGTACTTCGTTACCCCGGATGACTTGGAAGTGGTCGAATTGAGCGACCGTCAGGCAGGAATGGTTTGGAAGAATCCGAATTTTCGTTCCAACCGGATAATTTGTCGTCAATGTCCCATGTTCTTGACTTACCGATGAAACATGAATGTCTGGATGGAGTCGCTCGCCGCTAAGGTCTTCAAAGACACGCCCATAGTGGGGAGGAGTGTCTGGACCAAGGTCTTTAGAGAGGACCAATGCTCCACAATCGGCGATTGATTTAGCGCGTGCTTCATTGGCTGACACCACCGTCGAAAGTACCGTGGCGGCACATCTTTCTACCCTACACGAACCGAGATGAATCTGTGAGTAGTCGAAGAGTGAATAGTTGCCAGGTCGTGCCTCATCAATACCCTCCAGATTTTCAACTATCGACATTTCTGGTGTCGATCCAACTGACAGTAACCCGGGATCGATTCCGGCCGAGCGTAATCGATCACCTACTGAAACCATCGCGCATCGCCCGTCCTCAGCTAACTCAATGATCTGGCGTGAGTTGTCCGCTTTATAGGTGTGCCCCCCATGTGTGAAGCATCCTTTAAGCTTGAGACCTGCCGCTATGATTTTCTGGGCAAGACGGACTAAGGTTTCCGATTCGTAAGGAACCCCCGATCGACCGTATCCACAATCAATCTCAATCCATACTGACAGTGCTTCTCCGGTCGTCGACAGCAGTTCTAGGGTGGCTTCCGACTCCACGGCAACCCCGAACTCAATCTGTCTTGAGAGTTGGATCACGTCGTTCAGTCGTGACGGGATCATCGGAAAAGCCCATAGGATGTCGTCGAAGCCAGCATTTGCGAATGTGAAAGCTTCCTCGATCGTCGAAACGGTGATTCCTCTTGCACCAGCAGAGCGCTGTAATTCTCCTATTTCTACACACTTGTGGGTTTTGACATGTGGGCGCATGCGGACGCCCAGTGTGTCGGCGCGATCTTGCATGAACTGGATATTTGACTCAAGGATATCCAGGTCGAGTAAGAGAGATGGGGTCGGGAGGTCCTCTAGGAGCACTCTATGGCCGTTAGATTTCACGCTCCTAAGGTAGTCGGCATCATCTCATCCTGCTAAATTCTTGTGTGTGCCACGAATGAATCCGTCGTGATTGGAGCCAACCCTCACTCGTCCAGTGACCTAAACCGCATAGAGGTCGTCTTATTCATAAAGGAGGGATTCCGAGGATTGGTCTCGAAGGCCGGATTCGTGGTGATCAGCGAGACGATGCACAAATTGTGCACGCTGTGCTCGCGGGTGATCAGGACAGTTATGCGGTCCTCGTAAGAAGGCATAAGGATTCCCTCTATCGTTATGCAGAACGCATGACAGGACGCACGGATGAGGCGGCAGATATTGTTCAGCAAGCGTTTATTAATGGATTTCGGAACCTCGATCGCTGCCGAAACCCTGAAAAAATAGGTGGGTGGCTGTTTCGCATTGCTGTTAATTTGTGCAAAGACCAGCTTAAAGGGCGAGCAAGACGCGAAGTGTCGCTAGAAGTTGCTGGACCCTTACAAGCATCCGGCGGTTTGCCCGAGGATGGAGCGGAAAGAGCTGAGATAAGAGAAAAAATTTACCGTGCCCTGCAGTCCTTGAGTAGTGAACACCGTGAAGCGTTCCTACTCAAGCATGTGGAAGGGTGGTCGTATGAAGAGATGGCCGAGAAGTTAGAAATCTCGGTATCGGCACTAAAAATGCGTGTTCACAGGGCGAGAGATCAGTTACAAGGGATGTTAGAAATTTACAGATGAACAAAGAACTTGATCAGTACTTAGACGGCGAATTAGATGGTGCCGACCTCCAACCTGATGTTAAGCAGGAAGCTGAGGTTTGGAATGCATTCTTGCGGGATGTCCGTGAATCAGGTGCGCAGGGTGCTCCGGTTGGGCTTGAGTCGCTGGTGCTCAATTCGATCCAGACTGAGAAACGGTCGCAGTGGCCTCGTATTATCGATTGGTGGATTGATCCACATGCGATTCGCATCCGTCCACTAATTGGCCTAGCTGCTGCTGCCGTGCTCGCAGTCATCTTCCTTCTGCCTAAAGATGCAGTAGTACCGGTGGAACCTTCGGGTGCCGCTACCACAGTCGTAGACAATGAAGTTGTTTACGTACAGTTCAAACTTGAAGCACCGGAAGCGAAGTCGGTTGCTGTTGCCGGCGATTTTAATGAATGGGTTCCTGAGGTGATGTTGGCTGATCCGGATGGAGATGGTGTATGGGCGGGCCGGCTCAAGCTCTCACCTGGTGTGCATAGATATATGTATGTCATCGATGGCAGCCACTGGGTTACAGACCCATATGCCGAGCGCTATACGGAAGACGGATTTGGCCGCCAAAATGCGGTTATCGCGATCACTGGCGGTGCAGGCGCACGTTCATTAGCCCCATAGTGTAAGATCGGATGATCAAGGTCTCTAGTTATTCCCTAGCCTTCCAATCGCCTCTCTTTCTAGTGCTGTTGGTGGCTATAATTGGGGTGGTACCTTTGGGCGCGCAGACTGATGATCTTGTGCGAGTCCGCGCTTTACTTGGGGAAGGCGCCACATCTCAGATTGAGGCGGCCATTCAGCTTGGTTTGGCAGATGGGCTACCAAGAAATCTTCTCGTCGATAAGGCGATTGAAGGGGCAGCGAAGGGCATGGGGTCGGAGGTTATTCTCGCTGCTGTTTACACCCTCACAGACGAACTTCGGCAGGCGGGCACGGTAGTGGGCCTTGACGCGGATGAAGTCAATTTAGAGAAAGCCGCCGATGGTTTGCGAAGTGGCTTGGATCAAAGTTTTCTGGTGGAGCTATACAGAGAAAACTCTGAAGATTTTGCCATGGTGGTAGTTGCGCTGGAAGACTTGCTCCGCACAGGGGTCACGGTCAGGGTAGCACAAAATATGTTAAGGGATGCGTCCTCACGCGGTCTTAGGGTTAATGAGTTGCTCAGGTTGCCTGCCAATGTCCGCCGTCTCGTTAGGGAGGGACGGACTCCATTCGAAGCTGTACGATCAGTCCGAGCAAGTATGCGATCTGGTCGACGACCACCATATCCGTATGATGGTACCCCTAACTTCTCTATTCACAGAAGGCATCAGACACCTATTCAATTCATGTGGAGCATCAACTAATGGTGAAACTTCGAAAACCTTTACAACCCGGGGTCTTCATTCTGATGACTTTAGTTGCCGGAGGGTGCCTGAACGCCTCCTTCGTCCAGACTGGGGCCACCCACGCTCCTAGGAGCCAGTACTGTGCGATTGAAGTGTTCAGTTCTCGAGCTCCGGATCGAGACTATGATGAGATAGGCATCATTGAAGGGACGGGAACCTTGTGGAAGGCGGATCTGGACGACGTCCTACCCAAGATGAAGGAAGAGGCATGTTTGGTCGGAGGAGAGGCTCTCATCATGGGATCGAGTAACGTTTATACGGAAGGTAGGGATAACACCCGATCTCAACGGGTCACTGCTACCGTCATTCGTTGGAAGACCCCTTAGCGGACCTGGATTAAGGTGCAATAACTAGCTGTTTTCAACAGACGCACCTTATACTCTCAGGCCCATGGCCGGCGAATAGGGGCGTAGAATGCCGGCCGCACTGTTCTTCAGTCCATAAGGGGATGAGACAGACCGTGTCAAAGAGAGTTACGGCGAAGATTATGGGAACCGGGAGTTACCTTCCGGTTGAGACCGTCGACAACTTCGATCTCTACGAGTTGGGCACCCTGAAAAGCTCGTTCGATGTAGATAAAGGGCGAGCGAGTCTAAAAGATATCGAAGAGGTTGAAGATCTCTCAGACTCTGAAGTGTTTGACCTTTGGGCCCGCCAAGTTACAGGGATTGAGATGCGTCGCCGTTTGACGCCTGAGAGTGGGCTTACGACTGAGGATATGTGTGCGGCTGCGTGCTTGTCTGCACTAGAAGCATCTGGGTTCGGTGCAACTGATATGGACCTTCTTATAGCCGCTTCGCTAACCGTATCGGATGAAGTACCTAACGCGGCCTGCACCATAGCAAACAAGATTGGAGCCCCTCAACTGGGGGGGTATGTGCTCAATGCTGCTTGTGCTGGATATGTATACGCCATTGGGGCTGCCTGGTCGGCGATACTAAGCGGTATGGCACAGCGAGTTCTTGTGGTTGCCGGTGATACTTTAACTCGGTTTGTAGATTACGATGAGACGCAGACCGCGGTGCTCTTTGGGGACGGAGCCGGCGCATGTGTTCTTGAAAGGACTGAGGGAGAGATCGGGCTCATGGGACCACCAGCGGTGGGTGGAGAGTTCGACCGCACCCCGTTGTTTCTGAGAGGACAGAAGTGGGAAGAGGAGGGTGGACCGTCGCCGGTGATTCATATGGAAGGCGGTCCACGGATTCTTCGAAATGCGGTTGTGGGCATGGCGGATGTGGCTCAACAAGCGCTTGCTCGAGCAGCTTTGGCGTGGACTGATGTGGATGTTGTTATACCACACCAAGCGAACCTGCGGATCACAAGAGGTCTTGAGAAGCAACTTGAGCTTTCCAAAGGGCGGGTAATCCACAACATACAACGCTATGGAAACATGTCCGCCGCAACGGTTGCTATCACTCTCGATGAGTATGTCCGTGGATTGCACGGTCCCGTCGCTGTTCCCTCAACGATTGTGCTCACGGCGATTGGGGGTGGTTACACTAAGGGGGCCCTTGTCGTTCGGATCTGAGTTTTTTTAGATGTTTACGGCAGAAGAAATCTTCCAACGAAGATTCATTAAGCGTTTTTAGCCCACTCTCGTAGCGGCATGACTTGAACGGACTCTCCCTTTTTGACCGAACTGGTTCCTTCGGGTAATACGAGCAACCCATCGGACAGCATGGAAGTGAGAATTCCAGATCCCTGAGCTCCCGCGAGCCGAGCTATCAGGTGGCCAGAACCTTCTTCAGCGATTTGAACCCGAAGAAATGTTACAACGTTTTCCGGTCCACGGATTTCTTCGGCGGTTCGGCACCTGATTAAACGACGCGTGTGCCGCGCGTAGCCAGCCATTTTTCGAATTGCTGGTCGTACCAGAACTTCGAACGTGACAAGTGCTGAAACTGGGTTCCCGGGAACGCCCCAGAAGGGACGATTACTGAGGTTTCCAAAAAGAGTGGCACTTCCGGGTCTCATTTGAACGCGCCAGAAGGATCGCTCAAAGCCAAGTTCATCGAGCACACTTTTCACATAGTCGTGATCACCCACACTTACTCCAGCTGCCGACACTAATGCGTCGAAGTTTTTGTACTCTAGAAGATAGCGACGGAGGTCTTTAGGGTTATCACGTGCGATCCCAAGTATGGTAGGGGCTGCACCGGCTAATTCGAGCTGTGCCGCGAGCGCGTAACCGTTTGAGTTCATAATCTTTTTACCTGATAATACTTCGGCGTAGTCTTCGAAGCCGGCCAGTTCATCTCCGTTTGCCAATACGCCCACTCGAGGTTGACGCACTACATCTACATGTGAGAATCCTGCCATCGCGAGTAGTCCTGTTGCCGCCGAACCGATTTCTTCCCCAGTCTGAAGAAGTGTTGCACCTGCCGGCGTGTCTTCGCCGGTAAGCCGAATATGCCGCTTTTTGTCTGCATCATTGAAGATTAGGACCTTGTTGTCCGTGCCGCCGTCGGTGTGCTCTATGCGAATCACACCTGTTGCCCCTTCAGGGACTGGTGCACCGGTCATTACACGTGCCGCAGATCCTTTTTCGAGTGGTCCTTGTGGAAATTTTCCGGCTGGGATCTCCTGGGAGATTGGGAGTGCAATAGGAGTTTCTTCTGTTGCCCCGAGCACATCGCGCTCGTACACAGCGAAACCATCCATGGCACTGTTGTCCCAAGGTGGGTGTGGAACACGTGCTAATATGGGTTTCGCCAGCGCTCTGCCTAGCGCTTCTGTAAGAGGCACGGTTTCTGTGGCTAAGGCGGTGGCGGCTTCAAGTCCGCGTGCGTACGCCTCCTCGTAAGAGATCCAGTCTGCACTGTTCATTGTTGTCGTGTTTTATCTTTTGGGTAGAGGCGTCGGTAGTTCGGGACGGTTTCCCTCCCGTCGTTTTGCAAGTCCCCCTCAACCTGACTCAGAAGTAGTACCAGATTGTAATTCCGAATTCTGGATTGTGCTGATAGGTAGATGCATCTGGGGCGGGGCCTCCTGTGCTTTCAAATGCTTGGAGAGCCTGTAGCGACAGGAATCCGTCTGGCGCGCTCAGCCGGATCAAATAGTCTCGCACCTCAAACCCGATGCCGATCGTCTCCGACGGGAAGACTTCAAAACCAAACCCGACATAGATATGAGGTGCTGTCGAGATGTCATATCGAAAGGTCTCCATCTCTGGCGGAGCCATGACCTCAGAGGCGCCTTCCATAATACCGAACACCAGGCCACCTCCGATAAGAGCGTATGGGTGAATCCCATTCCATGTTCGAGCGCCCGTGAGGCCAACCTGAGCTCCAAAATCGGCTCGGAGCCAATTGGCCGAAACAGTATCCATAATTATCGGACCTGATTCTGCAATGGGGTTGAGGACCCAGCGTTCTGCCGGGGCAAAGGTTGCACCGACTTCCAGTGAAAGTGGGCTTGACACACGGGCCCGCATCTTAGCTCCAATTGCAGATGCTGGCCCTTGGCCAAATTCTAGCGATCCGCGGTTTGCAGAGTGTTGTCCGCCAAATAGTCCCAGCCGAAAACTTTTCTCTCGCCACCGAAACGGTGAATCAATCTCATCCTCTTGGCCAAGAGCAGTAGTTGGTAAGATGGCGCATGCGATAAAGCCAATAGAAAAGAAGGCTAAACAAAAACGGCCACGGGAACGGAATTTCACGGAGTTTGACACTGGTTCGAGACCACTCCTATATATTCGAAGACTAGGCACCCCATGGTACGGGGTAGCCGCGGCGCGGGGAATCTAGGTGGCGGACGGGGTCCTTTCCAGAAAAACGTTTTTGTGGGTGGCTGTAGGACGTGCAGCCATTTGCCTCAGTGTATTCTTTTCGATCTGTCTCACTAACCATGCTTATGCCCAGGTAAGTGAGGTCATTATTGATGATGAGACCTTTCGTAAGACGGCGGATGGTCGCCGTCTCGCTGATATTGCTGTGGGGACAACAGTCCTGGTAACTCGTACAGAGGGATCATGGGCGGCCGTCGATATGGAAGGGTGGGTTTTGTCAGATGCATTGGGTGTGACAACTCGTGAAGGGCATAATGGCATTATTAATCAGGTTAACGGAACGAATTTATACCGCGAACCGTCTGGTATAACCTTGGCTCACCTCCTAGAAGG
Source organism: uncultured Gemmatimonadota bacterium (assembly GCA_913043255.1). GTDB lineage: Bacteria > Gemmatimonadota > Gemmatimonadetes > Palauibacterales > Palauibacteraceae > Palauibacter. The sequence continues at coordinate 19,088 of CAJWLK010000009.1, read as the reverse complement.
TTTCCTTCTACACCGACTCGAAGACCGAGATGGTTGGACTAGGATCAAACGCTCTGGTTGGGTGAGGAGCATGTCGTTGACAACCCCAGCGGCGATACCGGGACGAGACCGTGTTTCAATCGATCAACCGCTGGAGATTTTGTATGAAGACAGGCGCTTAGTAACAGATGAAGCGCTGTTGGAAATGCATGACGCGCCGGAGGGTGATCCTATGGCGACGATATTGCCCGGAAAGTTGGTAACGGTTGTTGAGAGAAAAGACCAATGGGCTCGAATCCGTGTCGAAGGCTGGATACCCTCTAAGGAACTCGGAACATCTACTTCCGATTCGACATTCGCAGACGTTTCGGCTGCTGCACTCAAGGCAAATCCGGATGAATATCAGAATATGCGTGTGCACTGGACTCTCCAGTTTATAGCCCTTGAGATTGCGGGGCCGGAGCGTACAGACTTTTACGAGGGAGAGCCTTTCATCCTAGCCAGGACCGATGATCCAAGCGATGGGCTCGTCTACATTGCGGTACCGCCTGAGTTGCTTGGTGTGATCCAGGCGATTCAGCCGCTGCAAAACATCGAGATCTTGGCTCAAGTTCGTACGGGACGATCTTCCCTTATGGGTGTCGTGGTCCTTGATTTGTTGGCTCTATTCTAGACCCTGATTAGACCAACTTTGATAAAACGCCGAGGAGTTGGTCCACATCACTCTGGTTGTTGAACATCGCTACAGCCGAGCGCAACAATTCCCCTTTTTCTTGGAATGTGACGGGAACCTTCGCAGCGGCGAGTTCGCTGGAGAGTGTGGTTGAGTCTAGGCCATGATAGAAGCTCACAATTGAAGATTGTGTCCCTGGAGGCGTGAACAGGTTCAGGCCGAGTTCTTTTACTCCATTAAAAAGCTGCCCGGCGAGTTCCGTAGTGTGGTTTTCAATACGATCGAGCCCCACCTCAATAAGTAAGTCTAGTGCCGCATCCATTGCTGTTATTGGTCCATACGCGATGTTTGCGTGTTCGAACTTCTCCGCAGTGGTCTTCAAGCGGAATCGGTGATTGGGGAGTGCCTCGGCGACTTGGCCGTGACCGTGGCGATCTGGTCGCATCCACTCAAGATGTTCGCGACGGATGTACATAGGTGCACAACCGAAGTCTGCAAATAACCACTTATAGCCGTTGCCGCAGGCAAAATCGACTCCTTCATCGTGCAGATTGGTGGAAAAGGTTCCGAGGGCCTGGATTCCGTCCGCGTATAGATAGGCCCCATTTGCGTGGGCCAGTTCACTGAGAGACGGTAGGTCATACCGGAATCCATTTCGGTTCGATACCCATGCCACGCTTAAGAGCCGTGTTCGAGCATCGGTCATTCTCTCGAAGTCTTCTACACGTGCCTGGCCACCATTTGAAGGGACGATCCGGAGTTGAACGCCGGATCGTTTTTCAAGGTCGCGGTATAAGACGAAGCTGGTCGCGAAGTGGAGTTCATCTAATACAATGTTGTCGCCTGCCTTCCAGTCAATCGCGTTAACCACGATGTTCTCCCCGTCACTCGACGAATATAAAAACGCGATTTCATCTTCATCCGCCCCGAACAGACGCGCGAATTTTGCTCGTGCACCTGCTTTTGCAATTCTGCGGCTCGCAGGATTTCGGTGGAGCATCTTTTCATCGGCATATGCCGCGAGAGCATTGTGGGCAGTTCGTGATAAGGGACCTACCGAGGCAGTATTGAGATAGGCCATCTCATTGGTAACTGGAAACTGTCCACGAATGCCGAGTGGATCTTCACTAGAAGGAGTAGCCAACACGCGCGCCGCTGGCAGTGACGCGAGCCCTGCCGCAGTTGTTGTCTTGAGAAAACTTCTGCGAGTCAGTTCACTCATCGTAACCTTCCATTTGATTTGGGAATCGGAATTGAGTTTGGACCAAGGATGAGATCTGTGGTGAAAATTCCCTCACCTACGCCCTATCAAACGCGCGTCCCAGGTTGTTGAGTGCTCGTTCGATCAGTGTTCGAGATGTGGCGAGGTTCATCCGCATATGTCCTTCCCCTCCAGTTCCATAGGACGGTCCAGGGTTCAAGAACACCCCAGCATTTTCAGCGAACCATCGTTGCACTACAAGTTCAGGTGTCACTGGGGAAACAGCCGTTTCACTCTCTTTCGCGGCCGTCTCTTTGGCCCCGATCATGTCGATAACCCGGCTCACATCCAGCCAGGCAAGGTAGGTCCCTTCAGCCTTTGTGTAGCGTAGGAGTGGAAGCTTGTCGCGGATAGTCGATTCGGCGAAATCATGATTCGCATCGATGTAAACAAGCAACTCATCAAGCCATTCGTCTCCGTGATTTAGAGCGGCTTGGTTCGCTATCATCCCTAGGGTGTTCAGGTCTGCCCTCGTATTTACGCGTACTCTTTCCAGATAATCTGGGTTGGTTGAGAAGTACCAAGCAGTTTTCATGGCGGCGAGGCTGAACGTTTTACTAGCTGCTTTAAATGTGAGGCTGTTATCAACGATTTTCTTGTCCGGAAGACTTGCAAACGGTGTATATTTTTGTCCGTTCGTAACAAAATCACAGTGAATTTCATCAGCGAGAACAACAACACGGTGCTCAAGGCATATTTCACCCATTCGCGTTAGATCTTCTGGTGACCAGCAATTGCCAGTCGGGTTTTGCGGATTACATAGGATGAAAGTGTTGACGCGCTTTGCACGATGTTCGAAGTCATCCCAGTCTATGGAGTACTTGCCGTCGACCACCTTCATTTGGCTGTCTTCGGCCAGTGTGTTTGACCAGCGGAGGTCGCTATAGAACCCGTTATACGTAGGGGTCGTTAGCAGGACCTTGGTACCTGGGGGTGAGAACGTCTGTAATGCCCCAATCAGACCTGGATGGACTCCAGTGGTCCACACGATCGAGTCGGGGTCGATGTCGAGATCGTAACGTCGTCGATTCCAATCAACGACTGCGTGAAGGTATGAATCCGGTCGGTGTTGGTATCCCCAGTTCTCATGCTGGCATCGCTCAGCAAGAGCCTCACTGATGCAGGGGGCTGCTCGGAAATCCATGTCGGCGATCCCCATGCCGACCTCAATCACGTCTCCATAGGTGTCAATGGCACGATCCCATTTGACACACTCGGTTCCCACACGATTGTAGACTTCATCAAAATCATATTTCTCGTTTAGCAACACGGAGGGAGTACGGGTGACCTCGCTCGCAAATACGTTTTTGGCACCCACCACCCCGAATAGTGCTGTAGTTCCTGCGTTTTTCAGGAATGCTCTGCGATTGAGATCAGAATCACGTAACATGCTTTTGGCCCCTCTCTGATTTGTTGCCTGCTGGTCATAAGCTTGTATCAAACTAGGAACAACCGTGGTTTGGTCTTCATTTAGACTTGTACGCGCTAAAGTCATCGTTGAGGGTGTCGAATGCGCGCGCGCAAGGCAAGGTGGCGGGAGTGCACGTCTAACTTGTTGCCGGGCGTGGGGATAGATTTTGTGTATTGGTCAGACTGCGAAGTGATCATGAAAGCCGGCCACACTTAAGCGAGAGGAACGTCTACTGGCTGCCCGCAGTTGATCACTATGAGACTTCTGGAGTGCCCAGAAGGTGCGAAATTTTCGGGAAGGATTCTGGTGTCGTGATGGCCATGGTTACTCCAGCCCACTTTAATTCGCCTGCGTTAAATGCTCAGGTTGATATGGAACTATCGTATTGATGGCGAATGCCGAGGGGGCGCCGAACAGTACCGAAGTCGATCGAGAATGGACGAGGCGGCGCTTGGTTGCAGTTTTAACTGGGTTGGGCGGAGTTGCACCGTTCTTCCGTGGCCGACGGAGTCATGATAGTTCGCAGATTACCCTCCGATACACTTCACACGTCCCAAGATCACATGGCTTGTTCGGTAAGGCTTTCGTGCCGTTTGCCTCGCTCGTCGAAAACGAGACCGCTGGTCGCATTCGCCTTGAACCATTTATGGATAGGCTTCTCCACGGCCCACTCGGAGGTTTCAAGGCTTGTGTGACGGGGGTCACCGACTACACGCATGGTTACGCCACCTACCAACCAGGGAGTTTTAACCTTACGCATGCCTTGCAGCTTCCATTTCTATTCTCTCGACCACAGGTGGCTGCGTTAGTCGCCGAAGAACTCTATCCGAAATATCTAAAGGACGAATATGAGCGACTGGGTGTCTACCTTGCACACTGTGATGCGACGAGCCCCTATGACATCATCTCTACTGCTCCAATCGAGACCCTAGAAGATCTGCGTGGAAAGAAGGTACGTGTTACGGGTGGGCTGAATGAGGCTATAATTCGTGAGCTGGGGGCAATTCCGGTCGTTATGGCTGCTGCTGAGACATACCTGGCCTTCCAACGAGGCATTGTAGATGCAGTAGCGCTTGGTGTGCCCGATATGGCCGCTTATCGACTATATGAGGTAGGGCGCTATCTGACTCCTATCCGACTGACGGTTACGGTGCTCCAATACTGTCTGAACCAGAAGACGTTCGATGGGTTGCCAAACGATCTCCAACGGCAGATGTACGCGCTTTTCCGGGTGCGAGGCCAGTTCGCTGTTCAGAATTACTACGGAGGCCCAGAAGCGGATCGTGCTCTGAACCGGCTCCGCGAAAACGGTGTCCAAGTTCTTAAGATGACAGATTCTAACTTGAAGGATTGGCGTGATGCTGTTGCACCACTTAGTGAACGCTTTCTGGATGACCAAGAAGCACAAGGACGTCCGGCACGGGCACTTGTCTCCGATATGGTTGAGCTCGGTTCGGTGTACGAGAATATGACGGATGTTGAGCTCATGGATCATGTCCGGCACCACCCGGTGCAAGGGATTATTGATCTGTGATCAACTCCCTATTTGATCGTGTCGATCGTTGGTCGAACTGGGCTGCGCAACGATTATTTCACGTGTCTGTATACGGAGGGCTCCCGGCGCTCGTCGTTCTAGTCACTCTAGATGTCATCCTCCGGTATGTTTTTGATTCGCCTCTTCGCTGGGGCCGTAATGTGAACGGGTTACTTTTATTGATCAGTACGTTCTCTGCGTTACCACATGCTTGGGATCGGGGATATCACATCCGGATGGAGCTTTTTCATGGTCGTATGAAAGGCACTTCCCGGGGTTGGGCGGATATCGTGGCGGCAGCTTCAGGGATAGGTGTGCTCAGCTTACTTATGGTCCAGGCATGGCGTTTTGTTCCGTACATGGTACGAACAGGTGAGACGGGTGAAGAACTCTTGGTCCCGGTATGGCCGTTTATGGCTGTACTGGGAATTTGTGCCATGGTATTCGTCGGGCGAATGCTGGCGAACCCGGGAGGGAAGGCCACGCTAACTCGGGAGGGAGACGAGTTGTGGAGGTGACCACAATCGGTCTCTTGGGTGTAGGGTTCCTTATCCTACTGCTCGCGATGGGTGTTCCTATTGCCTTTGCAATGGCGGCGGTAGGGCTCGGCGGAATTTGGATTCTTGAAGGTCCATCAGCGGCGATGGCACATGTGACGCTGGTTTCATGGTCCGAAGGTCAGAGTTTTGTCCTTGTGACAATTCCACTTTTTGTACTGATGGGTCAATTGGTTTTTTACACAGGTCTTGCCTCAGATCTCTATAGCACGGTGCACAAATGGATCGGTCGGGTTCCGGGCGGAATCGCGATCACCTCCGTTTTAGCCTGCGGAGGGTTCGGTGCCGTGACTGGGTCGAGCATCGCAACAGTAGCCACCATGGGATCAGTGGTGATGCCTGAGATGCGGCGGTACAACTATGATGTCTCTCTTGCCACGGGATCTCTTGCGGCCTCGGGTACGCTTGGAATTCTGATCCCCCCCAGTCTGATCTTCATCTTCTATGGAGTAATGACTGAGAGTTCAATTGGCGCGCTGTTTATGGCTGGGGTTGTTCCGGGGATCCTTGTAGCTGTGATGTTTTCCCTCATCATCTTGTTGCGTTGTCTTCTGCGACCGGAATTGGGCCCGCGTGGTCCGAGCGTGGGTTGGAGTGTTCGATTTCGTTCACTGACCGGACTAGTGCCGGTACTTACGTTATTCGTCCTGGTCATTGGAGGAATCTATGCAGGCCTCTTTACGCCGACGGAGGCTGCAGGAGTTGGATGCGCCGGTGTTCTCATTCTGGCGGGAGCGCTCCGCAGATTGACGAGAACGAGCCTCTCCAATGCGCTTGAAAGGACAGCACTGGTAAGCGCGATGATATTTTCAATCATCATCGGTGGATACGTGCTGGCCCGCTTCATCGCTCTCACAGGGCTGACAGAAATTTTGGTCGATCAGATTGTGGGATTTGAGTTAACGAGGGTTCCTTTTTTACTCCTTCTTGTCCTCCTCTACCTGATTTTAGGAGCGTTCCTCGACGCATTCGGAATGCTTGTCTTGACCATTCCATTCATTGTCCCAGTTCTGGAAAAGGTAGGGGTGGATCTCATTTGGTTTGGCGTCTTTGCTGTTATGATGACGGAACTGGCACTCGTCACCCCTCCGATTGGCGCCAACGTATTTGTCATGCGACGGGTTGCTCCGGATGTTCCCATGGGAGATATCTTTCGCGGCGTCCTGCCTTTTGTGATTGGAGTGTTGGCTGTTCTGGGTCTTCTTACCGCTTTTCCGGAACTTGTTCTCTGGCTCCCCAGTCGAATGGGCTAGTATTGGTCTTTTCTGAAAGGTTCTTATTTGAACCTGAGTCGCACCCCGAATTGGGCTTGCCACTGTGAAGACCCTATTTCTGGAAGGTAAGGCAGGATTGAACGGACGCTTCCGTTCTCACCTCGTGCTAAGGGTCCAACAAAGCGTGCTTCAAGGGGATCGTCGACTTCCGGGAAAACACTGCCCGGTTCCGCATCATCCTCAAGCCGTCCATCCACACGCATGAGTTGGACAGCTGGGTTGACAGTATGAATTTGTCCCCACTCTTGATTGATCAGGTTGAGGACATTCAAGATGTCGAGCATCACATCTATGTTGACTCGCCCAACATGAAAACCTTGGGTGACGCGAAGGTCTATCTGGTGAGACCAAGGAGTACGGCAGGCGTTTCGGCTGAGAATCCGAAGTCGATTCTGTTGCAAACAGGGCTCCTGCCCAACGAGTTGTTCGAACAGAAAACCACTGACCGGGCTTCTCCCGCCTGGGAAATCGAACAGACTCTCAGGCACATAAATCAGGTCGTTTGCGAAGTCTAATGCTTGGCCGGTCCCGGGGTACGAATCGGCGTTCACATCGCTTGAGTAAACGTAAGAATAGGGTTTCCCCGATTGACCGATGTACAGTACCGACATTCGGGTTCCCCCGAGCCGGTCAGGAAGTGTCGCCGTGATACTAGCAACGAACTTGTGTGGGCGGTCAAACAGAGAAGGTTGTCGCTTCGGTTCATTAGGATCACCCTCGATGGCGTTGAACCCGAAGTTTGAGGCTGCATCAAGCGAAAAAAGGCTCTGGATATCACCAGAGCGATTGAATGCATACCCGACATCGACGGCTAGCCAATCCTCGAATCTTTTTCTTACCCGAGCACTCAACGCGTAGGCGAAGTTTTCTGATCGATTCCCGATTTGGATCACCGGTCCGTATGCATCGTTCACCCGACGCGGAAAGAAGGTTGGTTCACGTTCGCCGGGTGGGGCTCCGGGTGGTGGATCAATCAGTTCGTTGCCTCGGCCGCCGTCTCCAAATGACGCGCGGTCACCAAACCCGTAACCATCGGAATATCCATTTTCTGGCGTTCGGTCCGATGGGTGAATTGCAGAACCGATGTTTACGTCTCGTAGGTAGATGTGTTTGATCGCCTTTGTGTATATGCCTTCTAGCGAGAGCAAGAGCCCGCCAGGTAGCTGTTGATCTACAGCGAGAGATGCCTTGAAATTTTGTGGAAAGCGGAAATCCGAGTCGAAGACGGTGACAATTGGGGTGGCTGATGCTGTGCCGGAGCCATTGGCACATGCTACTGGCACAGCCGCATTTGGGTTAAATATTGGAACCACTTCGGGGTCGGGTACCCCAATGTTGCGCCGTCGGCAGGTCAGAAAAGCCGACGACAGTCCTGTGTTTTGATATGCTTCCGCGAGCCACGCGAACGGTGGGCGTCCCGTGAAGAGCCCAGCCCCACCACGAAATTGAGTTTTTAGACTTTCACCTGCCTGCAGGTTGAATCCGATTCTTGGTGAAAATACCGGATCTCCGGTTGGTAATTGGTTGGTTCGCAGTCCAAATGTTTGTTCGACGTCGCTGTTTTCGGTTGGAGCGTCTGGCATGGTAGGCACATCGACGCGCACCCCCAACTGGACATTTAAGATGTCGCCAAACCGTGCTTCTTCCTGAACAAAGGCGGAGAATTGATTTACCGCGAACCTTGTTTCTGGAAGGTTCCCGCCGATCGGAAGCCGGATATCGTACTGGGAGGGTGTGTTGGCCTCGAGGTCAGCAAGCGATTTGAATCGATATGTGCCCAATGAACCTGGCAGGTGAGACCGACGTATGGAGAACCGCTCAAATGCTGCGCCGATTGTCAGGTTGTGTTTTCCGGTGGCTATCGTTAAAGCATTCGAGATCTGCAGAATGTTCTGATCAAGCGAGCTTTCGCTGGAAAAAAAATTTGATCCGGCTCGCAGTGCACGCAAAAATCCAGTGCCTTCGTATTCACCGCTCATGTCAACTTCGATGCGTGGGAAGAGTGACGTTGGAGTCTCTCGATCGCGCAGGAACTGGGTGCTAACGAGTAAGTCGTTTGAAAGGGTGGGACTGAGCGTCGATAGCCATTGAGCTAAAAAAGAGTGGTTGCGACTCTCAATGTGAGTGCCATTAGACGACAACTCATATGCATCGCCCGGTAATCGGTTTGGAGCTGGATCGTCTTTGGCACCTGCAAAGTTGTAACGGAACATGGCTGAGTTTGTCTCATCGATCTGTAGGTCGAACCGTGTGAACAGGTTGGCCAGGTCGTTCTCGAGCGTGTAGCTACCAGCTTCACCGGGGTCTACTCCATAACTCCTGAGGATATTGGATAGCCGAGCGACAGAATCCGGAACAAGCTGGGTGAGAACTGGATCGTCAACTCCTACGAGGAATCCGTCTGGAGGACTTTGGCGATTCTCGAGCTCGCCAGCCGCAAAAAAATGGATACGGTCTCTCATGATGGGGCCGCCCGCTTCAAATCCCACAAACTGGTTAGATATCTCACCTGGGGTTCGGGTTACACCGCCGATAAGAGGGTCTCCGACTAGCGCTTCATCTCGGAAAAAGCCGAACACAGAGCTTTTAAAGTCGTTTGTGCCAGAGCGAGTTACGGCGTTGAGGACACCTCCGGTGAATCCGGATTGCCTGACATCGTAGGGTGCAACGAGGACTTGCAGTTCCTCAATTGCAACAAGTGGAATCACGCGGCCGCGTGCCCGACCACCGGCAACTCCACTGGGCGATAGTCCGAAAACATCCTGGTTAAGCGCTCCGTCAATTTGGATGTTATTGAAGCGAACGTTCGAGCCTCCGACCGATACACCGCCCTCGTCGACCGTTACCAAGGGCGACAGCTGTGCAAACTCTGTAAAGTCGTTCGATATAGTGGGAAGTCGTTCTAGAGAAAGTTGATCCACGACTGTGACCGGCCCCATGCGGGATAAGTCAAATTCCGGATCCGTTTGGACGCGAATAGAGAGTTCCGGGAGCGGGACAGCAGTTTCGCTCAGTCGAATGTCGATTGTCATTCGCTGCCCGATGCTGAGTGTCAGCTCACCGCGACTGATGGTCTGAAGTCCAATCCGTGACGCTGTAAGGGTATACGGTCCGCCTGGTCGAAGGTTCGTGAAGTTGAACCGTCCTGCAGCATCAGTTGAAGTCGTATACACAACACCAGTCTCATCTCTGCGCAGTTCCATTCGAGCGTCTGCCACAGGTTCTTCTTCGGGGCCTAGGACTCGTCCCATAACCCCTGCCGTGGTGACGCCCTGAGCGAGGGCTTGAGGAGTGCTTAGTGGCAGCCAAAAAATGACCACCAGAATCAGTCTGTTCATCATGTGCGGTCTTATCAGCACCTAGTTAACCGTTGGAAAAGGGATGGATAGTAATCAAAGAGAGTTTTATCACGATTCCAGGATGATCACTCGGGCATGGGTTGAAGGATGGGTTCGGTCTTCCACGTCCAAGTCGGGTCAATTGCTTTTACGGTCAACCCCAACGCCTCAAACATACGTTCGGCTCGGTCAGGAGAGAGAGTTCGTCCACGCCGATGACTCATGGTGACGATGACTAGGTCTCGTGATGGGATGATGTAGACCCTCTGTGTATGTGAGCCGGCCGCATAATACGCATCTTCCGGAAGTGTAAAGATTCGACTCGTGTGCCCTGCCGGCACGCTGGGATCGTGTGTGTTCACCCAGAAGAGACCTCCATAGACGGGAGGATCCCATGCGGGAGCAGGCGTGCTTACAAAATTGGCAAAGCCTTCGGGGAGTAAGCGTTCACCGTTCCATATGCCGTCCTGTAGGTACAGCATCCCGAAGCGTGCCCAATCTCTAGGTGTCCCGAAGTTATAACCCGTAAGGATGAAGTTCCCGTAGGTGTCTGTCTCCATCACAAACCGGCGGATCCCTATTTTGTCAAATAGGTGACGTTGCGGCCACGTTAAATAGTCTTCCCCTAGTCCTTCGACTGTCTGCCGAACAATCGCGCCTAGCACCCACGGATCGCTGTTGCGATATCGGCCTACAGTGTTGGGGTCAAATTCGTTTGGTCGACTTGTTGAGTACTGGAATATGTCGATGGGGGCCGCATAGCCTAAGCCGTGATCTGCGAAACCTGGAATGACCGAGGTTGCCAACATCGTTTCGTCATCCCCCCCTCCCGTGAACTTGAGTCCGCTTGACATTCGAAGCAGATCTGCGACCCGAATCTTCGCACGTGGATCTCCCATCGGATTTTGCCATCGAGGGACTGGTGCAGGATCCCATAGACCGAAATGTCCCATCTGGATTAGTCGGCCCGCTAACGTTGCGGTCATGCTTTTGCCCATCGACCAGCTTTCTAACTGCATATTCTGATGAGCCCCCGATCCATACCGTTCAGCGATGAGGCGTCCTCCGAATACGACGAGGAACGCAGCCCGGCGATCTTTTGGTTCGGAAAAGAAGATGTCGACAGCACGCTTCAGCATCTCTTGGTCTACATCGGATGAAAGTGGGTCAGCCGGAAGTTTATCTCCCATTGGCCACGGTTGATTACTGCCAACTGGAAGTGTGCTAATCACGTCACGAGGTGTGAAGAAGGGGGAGTCAGTTCCATCTGGGAGAATAACACAGCCTTGATCCCCGAAATGGCGTGCATGGCTCGATATCCCGTCCGATTTTGCGACGATGATTTTTCTGGCCTCATCGATGTGAAACTGAAGATCGTCTCGGTCATATTGCTCGTTTAGCGAGTCACTGATCAGGACACTGTTTCGGAGTGCTTCTTTTGCACCCCTTTCGGACACGTACAAGCCTGAGCAATAGCGCTTTGCAAGGCTGGCAAGACCGAGTTTATTGAGGACATCAGGTGGTGACTGTGCTGACGCCTGATTCCCAGGAGTAGGCACTATGAGGAAGGCGAGCAATACTAGGCTGACCCAAAATAATTTGGGAATCCACATCTTTCTCCTCCTGGTTACAGCTTACAGAAGAATGCCCAAGAATCTTCTTGCACACTGTCTAATTCGTTGCTACCAACGGACAACTCAGTGAGATTCACTGTGAGTATGATGGATAGACAGCGCAACCCGGGCTACCGGTATGCTTGTCCCTCTTGCCCCTCATTAAGGTATGCTGACTAACCCGATATAATCGGCATGCGCTTGCCAGACGGTACCGGGAGCGTCTATGGATGAACATAAGTGACGCCGATGGATTTACCGTTTCCGAAATTCAATTCAAAAAAAGAGGTTATACAATGCGACACCTGAAGCTCTTGATCACAGGAGCCGCGTTCGCGGTGGCTGCGCCGGTAGCAGGCCAGGGCCTCATGGATAAGGTCGAGGCTGAAGTTAACTCGATGGAAAAGTTCACCCAGGTGATGGTGGATAAGATCTTCTCTTTCTCAGAGCTAGGACAGCAAGAGTTTGAGACCTCCGGCTACATCACTCGAATTCTCGAAGAGAATGGCTGGGAAGTCGAGCGGGGGTCGGCAGGTATTCCAACGGCGTGGTTTGCTCGCTGGGGGACAGGTGCACCGGTAATCGCATTCGGGAGTGATATTGATGGAATCCCAAAGGCCAACCAGAAACCGGGAGTCGCTTGGCACGATCCTATAGTCCCCGGTGCTCCAGGTCATGGCGAGGGGCATAACTCTGGTCAGGCAGTCAACGTTACGGCGGCGCTGGCTCTTCAGAAGGTTATGATGGAGGAAGAGATTCAGGGCACGTTGGTCCTATGGCCGGGTGTCGCGGAGGAGCAGTTAGGGAGCAAGGCTTGGTTCGTTCGAGATGGTCTTTTCGACGGTATCGACGCTGTGATATTCACCCACGTAGGAAACAATCTCGGCGTTACTTGGGGAGCAACAAGCGGTACTGGGCTCGTATCGGTTGAATTTAGCTTCCAGGGAGAGTCAGCTCATAGTGCAGGGGCACCGTGGCGCGCACGAAGCTCACTTGATGCTGTAGAACTCATGAATGTCGGGTGGAACTTTCGCCGAGAACACCTGCACCCGAACCAGCGTTCGCACTACGTGATCACGATTGGTGGGGACCAGCCCAACGTTGTTCCGCAGGTCGCATCAGTATGGTACTACATCCGTGAAATGGATTTCGATGGCATACAGCGGAACTACGATATTGCCAAGCAGATGGCCGAGGGTGCAGCGCTAATGACCAATACAGAGATGTCGTATAGGGTACGAGGCGCCGCAGCCCCTAGACACTTTAACAAGGTGATCGCCGAGGCGATGTGGAAGCACATAGAGCATGTCGGGCTTCCCCAGTGGAGTGAGGATGACCAGGCCCTTGCGAAGGCCGTTCAGATGGTGGTCGAAGCTGACTCCGCCCCGGGTTTGGCAACTAAGCTCGAAGAGATAGGGGCGCCGAAAGAAGATCCCAATGACCGACGGAGCGGTGGGTCAGACGACATCGGTGATATAAGCTGGACAGTACCCACGGTAACTCTCCGGTTCCCATCTAACATCCCGGGTCTCCAGGGTCACCACTGGTCGAACGCGATCGCTATGGCCACACCAATTGCGCACAAGGGTGCTACTGCAGGCGCACGGGTCCTGGCTCGCACAGCGCTTGAACTCTTTACTGACCCCACACTGGTTACAAAAGCGCGGGCGTACTTTACGGATGTGCAAAATAAGGACCAGAGCTACCAGCCGTTTATTACCGCAAACGACCCGCCACCGATTGATCTGAATACCGACATTATGGCTGTATTCCGTCCGCAGCTCGAGGAGTACTATTTTGATGAGACACGCTATGATACCTACCTCGAACAGTTAGGAATCACCTATCCCATGCTGCGTCCGGACCGAGAAGAGGAGGACCATTAGCTCAAATAGGTCCTGGACCTAGGTGCTTCTGAGGTAGATCAAGACATAGCTTCCGGAGCATTCTCAAATCAGAGTTTGGTGTGGCAGGCATGTATATGGTGGCTGGGTTCGTTGCGAGGAATCGCTCGAACCCAAGCCACTTTAGCCGATGAGGGAGGTTAGGCTGATACTTGCTCGCTTCGAGCGCCGCACCGAGCTTCCACTCTGTGACCTACCACTCTCTTTATATCCTGCTAATTTTGTGTTTGGTGATTGGGCTTTCCGAATGGCTCGTTCGCCGAACGTGGTTGAAGCACATCGGTACGGCACTGCTCGTGATTATAGTCACGGCCGTGATCGCGAATCTTGGGTTTTTGCCTACCACCTCCACCGCCGAAGATCCTGTTCCCGTTTATGATGTGGTCTTCGGAACAGTTGCACAGCTTGCGATCGTATGGCTTCTACTTAAGGTCAACTTGAAAGATGTTCTCCGCGCCGGGGTCCCGATTATCACCCTTTTTCTGATAGGATCGCTTGGCACGGTGATGGGTGTTTTGGTTGGTATGTGGGTTGTGGATGGACCAGAGCGGGTGGGGCCACTGTACAACGCGCTCGGTGGGATGTTCACCGGGACGTACACAGGCGGGAGCATAAATTTTAACGCCGTCGCCATCCACTACGATGTGATGCGTGTGCCAGTCCTCTTTGGTGGTGCGGCGGCAGTCGACTCGATTATTACAACCATCTGGATGGCGGCGACGATTGTTATCCCCCGACTGCTACGACCTAAGTGGCCTCGGCGCGGTGAAGCCCTCAAGCTCGACGGGACGAAAGAGGATGGCATTGATAGAGTTCTGGCTCGGGAGCCTGATCTAGGAGTTGGCGAGGACACAGAGGCTCTTCATCCGGTTGATTTGGCCCTCGTGCTCGCGATTGGAGTAGGTACGTTATGGCTATCAAACGGAATTTCAGGTTGGCTTGCCGGGCTAGGGATGACGGTTCCTTCGGTACTCCTTCTCACCGTCATCTCATTGTCTCTTGCACAATTTAGGGTGGTCGCCGAATTGGCGGGCAGCAGACTGTTAGGGCTTTTCGCCGTGTACCTTTTTCTATGCGTCATTGGTGCGTTTTGTGACGTACGAGCACTTGCGGATCTCGCAAGTCTAGGGATGACCCTTCTTGTGTTTACTCTTGTGCTTATCATTGTTCATGGATTCATCACCTTTGGTGCGGCCCGACTGTTAAAACTGGATGTCGACATTGCAGCTGTGGCCTCACAGGCCAATATCGGTGGAGCTGCAAGCGCTTTAGCGCTTTCGCGCAGCTTGGGACGAAGTGATCTCTTGTTGCCAGCGGTTCTTATTGGATCGCTTGGGATCGCGACCGGGACATTTCTTGGTTTTTGGGTGGCTCAAACGCTCTTGCCAGGTTTCTTTGGTTAACTCGGTCGGGTCCGGAAACCCTTAACCTGATTGGGTCTATGATTCTCAACGCCCCCGCCCAACGTTTGTCTTATTGTATACTAGCGTTCTTATTCTTACCCGCATTTTCTGGACTGCTCGCCGCTCAGCAGGAGAGCTACGACATCGTATTGGCGAATGGACGGGTTATGGATCCAGAGTCTGGGCTAGATGCTGTTCGCCACGTAGGTATTCTCGACGGACAGATTTCCGCGATCTCGGAAACCCCCCTTCGAGGCGGTATGGAAGTCGATGTGACGGGTTTGGTTGTTGCACCTGGCTTCATCGATCTGCATGCACACGGCCAGGATCTTTTCAGTAGCCAGCTTCAGGTTCGAGATGGTGTGACGACAGCGCTTGAACTTGAGGGTGGAGCTGGGAACATCGAAGAATGGTATGCCCAGCGAGAGGGGAAAGCCGTGATCAACTACGGTGCCACTGCATCACATGGGAGTGCTCGCACTCTTGCTTTAGGGGACCGAGAGACTGCCGTGCGCGAGCCTGCTGGGTTGGAACATATCGAAATCATGGAAACTCGCCTTCGGGAAGAGTTGGCACGGGGTGCGCTCGGGATCGGTTACGGGATCCAGTACACTCCGGCCGCTCGCCGTGAGGAGATCTTCCGTCTGTTTCAACTCTCTTCCGAGCAAGGTGTGACGAACTTTGTCCATGTTCGGTATTCTGGTCAGGTGGAGCCTGGCAGCTCTATTGAGGCGATTCACGAGATGATCGGAAATGCCGCTGCCGCTGCTGCAAGTGTACATATCGTCCATATTGGATCCAGCGGTCTCCACCAGGTGCCGACTTTGCTCGAGATGATCCATGGTGCACAGAAAAGCGGGGTCGACGTAACCACTGAAGTCTATCCGTATACAGCTGCATCAACAGACATACGAGCGGCAATATTTGACCCGGGTTGGCGTGAGCGTATGGGTGCGGATTACGGCGATATAGAATGGGTTGCAACCGGCGAGCGGTTGGATGAAGAAAGCTTCCACCAACGTCGGAAGAGTGGGGGAACTATCATCGCCCATATCATCCCGCCTGAGATAGTCGAAATCGCCATCGAACATCCGATCGTCATGATCGCAAGCGATGGGGTACCGTACGTGAACGGGAGGGCACACCCGAGGGGTGCGGGGACGTTCGCCCTTGTTTTAGGGCGATATGTGCGCGATCAAGGGCTTCTCTCGTTAATGGATGCGCTACGGAAGATGACGCTCATGCCTGCCCAACGACTTGAGAGTTATGTGCCCCAGATGAGTCATAAAGGTCGAATTGCAGTAGGGGCTGATGCAGACATTACGGTTTTCGATCCGGACACTGTGATCGACAACGCCACATTTGAAGAACCGGCGCAGGCATCGACTGGTATCGTTCATGTGATTGTGGGAGGCATGTTTGTGGTCCGTGAAGCGACCCTTCTTAACGACGTATTAAACGGGCAAGCCATCCGAAGAGAGCCAATGTAGGCAGCCGCTTCACGCCCTCAGTGGCCTTGGTTAAGTTGGCACCTGGCAATTTGATTTTCCCAAGGAAGCCACCATGACGATATCAACATTCCGGATCTCACAAGTTCGATTTCTCGCGTTCTTTGTCGCACTCGTTTCAGTCACTACACAGAGCAGTGTGCTTGTCGCTCAGGGTGAAAATGAAGACGAGATATCACACTTTAAGAGCATGCAGTGGCGGAATGTTGGTCCGTTTCGCGGGGGCCGCGCACCCGCGGTCGCAGGAGTGATAAACGATAGGCTCACCTACTATTTCGGCAGTGCAGGGGGAGGTGTTTGGAAGACTGAAGATGCGGGGATAACGTGGCGTAATATCACCACTGGGTTCCTAAATACTTCTTCAGTGGGTGCGGTAGCCGTGTCTGAGTCTGACCCTAATGTGATCTATGTCGGGATGGGTGAGCACTCGGTTCGAGGCGTAACAACGTCGCATGGAGATGGCGTCTACCGATCCACAGACGCAGGCCGCACATGGGAACACATGGGACTCGAAGCGACCCGGACCATTTCTCGCATTCGTGTTCACCCGGACGATCCGGATCGCGTCTATGTTGCGGCCCAGGGCTCACCTTTTGCCCCCTCACCGGATCGTGGCATCTATCGATCTTCTGACGGCGGTCACAGCTGGGAGCTTGTGCTTCATGTGGATGAAAGCACAGGAGCCTCGGATATTGCTATGGACAGGACAAATCCACGTATCCTCTACGCTGCCATGTGGGACCACGATCGAGATCCGTGGCTTATCCGAAGCGGCGGACCCGGGTCCGGTTTCTGGAAGTCGACTGACAGCGGAAATACTTGGGATGAGATCAACGACGGTCTTCCTGACCTGATGGGCAAGACCGCGATCGATGTCTCGTCTGCAGACCCGGACCGCCTATGGGCACTGATCGAAGCCGATCAAGATGTTGACGGTGTTTACCGGTCGGATGATAGTGGTGAGACGTGGTCGCTTATGAGTTCCGAGCGTCATCTGCGCGCGCGAGCCTGGTATTACACGGAGTTATACGCCGATCCCCAGGACCGCGAAACCGTTTATGTAATGAATTCGCCCTTTCTGCGATCCATCGATGGTGGTCGTACATGGGAAACCATCCAGACACCGCATGTCGACCATCACGATCTATGGATCAACCCTGCCGACAACCAGGTCATGATCTCAGCCAACGATGGTGGCGCTACCATCTCGTTCAATGGGGGGGACACTTGGTCTTCGCAGGAAAACCAGCCTACAGCACAAATCTACCGTCTTACAGTCGATAACCGTTTTCCATACTGGCTCTATGGTGGCCAGCAGGACAACACAAGCGTAGCAATCAAGGGTTGGGCGGCGCACTCGGGCGGTATTGACTGGAAAGACTGGTTCGATGCGGGCGGTGGTGAGTCAGCTTGGGTAGCATTCGATCCTAATAATCCTCGTTTTCTCTACGCCACGTCCATCCAGGGTATGATTACAGAATTGGACACGGAGCTATGGTCAATGCGAAGTGTCCAGGCCTATCCACAGTTTCAGCTCGGTATGGATGCGGAAGACATGCGATACCGTTGGAATTGGAACGCCCCGGTCGTCACGTCGCCACACGATCCGACGGTCATTTATCACGGTTCTCAACACCTCATCCGGTCGAGAAATCGCGGGGTTACGTGGGAAGAAATCTCTCCCGATCTAACGAGGAATGAACCGGAGAAGCAAACCCCGGGAGGAATTCCGTTCACAAATGAAGCGGCGGGTGGCGAGGTCTACAATACGATCTTCGCGATTGAAGAGTCACCTCACGAAGCAGGTGTGATTTGGGTCGGGACGGACGATGGTTTGGTTCAGCTTACACGTAATGGTGGTGATACGTGGACGAATGTGACACCGAACAGTATGGCCGAGGGTTTGGTGAATTCGATCGACCTGTCTCAACACGAACCGGGAGGCGCCTACATTACGCTCAGTCGCTATAAATTTGACGACTTTGATCCCTACATCTTCAAGACGACAGACTACGGTCAAAGCTGGCAGCGGATCGATAATGGGATTCCGTCGGATGCGTGGGCCCGGGTGGTTCGCGAAGACCCCGAGCGACCAGGGCTCCTGTATGCGGGCACCGAACTCGGCATGTATGTGAGCTTCAATGCAGGTGGTTCATGGCAATCTCTGCAGCTCAATCTTCCGCAGACTCCGATCACGGATCTTAGGATACAGGCCGGTGATCTTGTCGTTGCCACGCAAGGACGTGCGTTCTGGATTCTCGACAATCTGTCTCCACTTCGCCAGCATGGTGACGCTTCTGAGACAGTAGGGAACCATCTGTTTACGCCTTCAACTGCGTACCGAGTAAGTCAGGGTTTGGGTGGTTCAGTTGGACCGACAACTCAGGGGCAGAATAAGCAGCCTGGTATCGCGATTGACTATATAGTGGCCTCCTCGTCCGACCCCACCACACTTAAGCTCGAAATCCTCGATGTAGAAGGGTCAGTGATTCGCACCTTTACTGCGGATACGACTGAAAATGTGAACGGTGTCAAATATTCGAGGGCACCGGCTGAACAAGGACACAACCGATTCTTTTGGGATCTCCGCATTGAGAACGCGCCCACAATCACGGAGTCCTTCAGTTTCTTCG
>CAJWLK010000008.1 GCA_913043255.1 uncultured Gemmatimonadota bacterium | reverse complement strand
TTCTGTTTAATGATAAACGGGACTCCTGCCTCGGAAAGGGGGGGGGTGCGGGGGTACTGGGGGTCGCTTCAGACAGAAACGGGGGTCGGTGTGTGTTGACTAGCACCAGTATGCCCCCCGCCGGGGATGAAGTGGGGGGGGCATATCAGGCTCGATTTCACCCCAGTTTTTGCTCCGGTTCTGAGTACTTAGCTGAGTACTTGAGAAAAAATGTCTACCGATATCGAGGCAAATCGAGGGACACGTAATGCAGTAAAGTGTTGCTATGAATATGGATACGCCCGGAGGGACTCGAACCCCCAGCCTTCTGATCCGAAGTCAGATGCTCTATCCAATTGAGCTACGGGCGCGCAGGAGATTGGGAGAGGACGGTAGAGTTGCCTCTGACCCTGCGCAAGCTGTTTCGGTGGCAGTTCTGGTACAGCATACTTCTGGGTGCTTGGACCAGACTGACATAGCAGAATGTTTCAGACCTTGATCGTTGGACGTTACTTTTTCAGTACAATTGGTATAAGACTATAGACGGACTAGTTAATTCTTTAGGGAGATGACTGATGCTGAGATCTTCGATTCGAAACATAGCTTTGATCACCGTTTTGGCCTCGATGGCTCCAGGAGTTGTCCAAGCACAGGCACTTCTTTACGGAGGAGGGGGCGCACTCTTCCCCGTCAGTGAATTTGACCTTACAGCAGATCCAGGTTTTGTGGCGGTCACCGGGATCATGTTTCCCGTCGGAGGGGGCGCCTTATCAGTTGGGGCGGAAGGTCTGTATGGTAAGCCAAGTGGTAGCGGCAATGGGCCTTCTAAGAACATAAACGGTCTCATGGCGTATGCGGAAACGACGTTCGGAGAAGAGGGTGGACCTCAGCCATTCCTTTTTGGAGGTGTCGGCATGCTCCGACTTAGTTCAAGTGAAACTTCTAAGACGAGTTTCGGTTACCAAGCAGGTGGCGGTCTCAACGTAGCGATCGGTGGGATCATGAGCGTATGGGCCGAAGGTCGTTACGTGTCCGCGTCACCTGCGGCCCCCCTCACACCGACATTTGTAAGTTTGATGGTGGGCGCTTCAATCAGCCTTGGCAGGTGAAATAAATGCCCGTGTAGTGGGTATTAGCTTCGGTGCTGGCGGATGCCGTAGAAATAATTCGGTCTCCTGCTCATGGGCTCGCCACTCGTTAGTTTCATAGCGTATCAAGACACCGTTCGTTAGGCACGGTCGAACAACGGTGGATGGGTATCCCTCACGATTGACGGAGATAAGAGAGGTAGACATGAGATCCGGAATCCCCCGCATGGTCGTAGTAACGGTCTTAGTAGTCGTGGCCGCGTTCATTACAAATCAATCTCCTTCGCTCAGTGCGCAAAGCGTAACGAAAGCGAACTTTGAGCCGGAAGTGATGAGTAATAACGCGTTTCCGCTCACGATTGAATCGATCATGCGCGGGCCAGAGCACATCGGGCAGTCACCCACTAATGTGCGGTGGTCGGACGATGGGGAGTGGGTGTATTTCCGGTGGCTACCTGGTGGTCATGACTGGCACGCCGAGCGAGAGCTTTATCGAGTGCATAGCTCTGGTGGAGAGCCGGAGCGTGTCGATGAAGAAATGGAAGATGCACTAGCGCCAATTTTGGCCGGAAGTTCTTTCGGACAAAGAGGAAGCCCTGCTGGTGTATCCCCCGATGGACTTTGGCGGACAGTTTCGAGCCAAGGGGACTTGTTCCTGATTGAGCGATCCACGCAGAGTGTGCGGCGTTTGACTTACACCGAAGGTGCTGAGACAGCTCCCTCATTCTCTGGTGATGGTGCCTCCATATTTTTCCGGCGAGGCCAGAATCTGTTCGCCTTCGACATTGAAGATGCGAGTGTTCGCCAACTCACCTTTGTGACAGGTCCAGAGAAGCCTGAGGACGCTGAACTAGAAGGGCATAAGCTCTTCCTCGAAGAACAGCAGACAGAGCTCTTTGAGCATATTCAAGTCCAAGAACTCCGAAACGAGCGACGGGAAGCCCGCAACGAGCGACGGGAAAAGGGAACTCCTCAGCCTGTGCACCTCTCGCAGGGTGAGAATGCGCGGGCGCTAGTGGCAGATCCCACCGGGCGCTTTGTTGCAGTCACAGCGGTCAAAGGAGGATCAACGGGAGAGCGGACGGATATCCCTCTTTGGGTCACGCAGTCCGGTTACACCGAAAATACGGAGATGCGCCCCAAGGTTGGGGACGAACAATCCCAGTCGCGTGTCGGGGTCGTGGACGTTAAAACGGGCGAGATGACGTGGCTTGACCTGACACAAGTTGCGGAGACGTCAACGGGCGAAGAGGAAACTGAACCTGGGCTGGCTTTTGCGAATTTTGTTGCGTGGAACGACTCTGGGTCACACGGACTCTTCTCTGCCTTGGACGATGATTACAATGAGTGGAGGGTCTATGCGCTAGAAACTGCAAGCGGCGAACTGACGCGCCTTGCGACGATGCAGGATGAAGCTTGGATAGGCGGGCCCTGCTTGGGTTTCCGTGGGGATGCTGGATGTATTGGTTGGCTTCCATCGCACACTTCGAGTGCGCCTCCCCGCGCGTGGTATGTCAGCGAGGAAACTGGGTACGCCCACTTATATGCGGTCGATGCGGATGGTCAGAATAAGAAAGCCCTGACTGGCGGTGACTGGGAGGTTCTCAACGTTTCCATCCCAAACGGTTGGGATGCATTTCTTCTCCAGACGAGTGAATTGTCGCCGTTTGATCAGCACCCTTGGCGGATGGACTTTGATGGTTCGGGTCGCGTCCAACTTCTTGAGGGAACAGGGTCATTCACGGTCACCCCTGCACCAGACGGTCGCCGGTTCGCTGTTATTCACTCGTCCTCCAATCGGCCACCTGAGCTCTCTCTTGCGGATGTACGTCCTGGGGCAGATCTCAGCCCGGTCACAACATCGCCGACCAACGACTGGCTTGGTTTTCCCTGGCTAAAGCCGGAGATCATTCATTTTGAAGCACGAGATGGAACCGCTGTGCCAGCTCGGATCTATCGGTCGAGCGACTTCGGTGTCGAGTCGAACGGCGCGGGAGTCGTGTTCGTTCACGGGGCGGGTTACATGCACAACGTGCATAATTGGTGGTCGAACTATTACCGCGAGTACATGTTTCACCACTTCCTCGCGGCACAAGGCTACACTGTACTTGATATCGACTATCGAGGTTCTGCTGGGTATGGTCGCGACTGGCGAACGGCGATTTATCGACACATGGGTGGTTGGGATCTCTCTGACCAGGTCGATGGGGCTCAATATCTCGTCGATCATGAGGGTGTGAATGCCGACAGGTTGGGAGTCTATGGAGGGTCGTACGGAGGGTTCATCACTCTAATGGCACTCTTCACTGAACCTGAGGTGTTCGAGGCGGGCGCCGCGCTACGGGCTGTGACCGACTGGGCACACTACAACCACGGATATACGGCCAGGATCCTCAATCCTCCGCATGAAGATGAAGAAGCGTATCGTCAATCTTCCCCAATTTATTTTGCGGAAGGCCTGCGTGGTCATCTGTTGATGGCCCATGGAATGTACGACACGAACGTTCACTTCTCGGATATTGTTCGACTCACACAACGTCTAATTGAGCTCGGTAAAGATAATTGGGAGTTAGCATCGTACCCAGTCGAGAATCACGGTTTCACAGAGCCTGCGTCGTGGACGGATGAATATCGACGGATCTACGAACTCTTCGATCGTGTGATTGGGACGGGATACGATACAAAGCGATAACGCACGAGGAGGAAGGGTAGGGGGCTCTTTACGATCCTAAGACATGTGCTGAAACCGCTTGATGAGCAGTGGTCGCAGAGCAGTATGAATCGGCGTTTTTCTATGATGGCGATCGTCCTTTTCTGTGCGGCCTGCACTAGTGATCCTGTTCCCGAATGGCATGATGAGGTTGGATATCGATGGCGAGAACTTTCGCCCGCGGGATCAGGGCCAACCGGCTTTACATCGCTCTCTGCCAACCAAACCGGGGTTGAGTTCACTAACGTGTTCTCCGAAGAAAGTCTGCTCGATAACGACATCTTGGCGAATGGGTCTGGCGTTGCGTTGGGGGACTTTGATGATGACGGTCTTGTTGACCTTTATTTGACCAGCGTAGAAGGCTCAAACGTCCTTTACCGAAATCTCGGTGACTGGCAATTCAAGGATGTGACCGAAGTGGGTGGGGTTGGTCTCCGCGGAAGTATATCGAGGGGGGCAGCGTGGGCAGACATGGATGGCGATGGCGACTTAGATCTTCTCGTGACACGTCACTCTGACCCTAACGTGCTCTTTCGAAACGATGGAGACGGACAGTTCACCGACATCTCAAATCAGTCAGGTTTTGAGGCGCCGCTTGCAAGTCATAGCCTAACGATTGCGGACACTGACAAAGATGGAGATCTAGACCTCTATATCACTAATTATAAGGATCGTTGGGTACGCGACACCTTTGCCCCCGCCGATCGTGAGTTTGATCAGGTGGTAGGTAAAGACGGGAACCGCTTCTTTATTAGGCCGGAGTTTGAGGAGTACTTCAGACTTGAATTTAAGGACGAAGACCCGCGGCGTTGGGAGTTTGGACAACCGGACGAGTACTATCGAAATGACGGCGATCGGTTGTCCCGAGTTCTATTTACGGATTCGGTGTTTAGGGATGAGATGGGTAATACGCTTGCCCGTGACCCTGATGAATGGGGGTTAGCCGCCCGATTTACCGATCTGGATCTCGATGGCGATGTTGATCTTTACGTATGCAATGACATCAATAGTCCCGACCACATATGGATTAATGATGGCAGTGGTCAGTTTCGTTGGATTGACCGGATCGCGATCAGGAAAACGAGTACGGCCTCAATGGCTGTTGCTGTTGCCGATGTAGATCGAGATAGTTGGCCCGACCTTTTTGTGGCTGAGATGTTGAGCCCGGACCCGATCGAACGTAAAGCACAGGTCCCGGAGGCGGAACTGGCCCCGGCTGAGCCGGGTGAAGTCAATATTCGCCCACAGGTTAAGCGCAACACGCTCCAGATGAATCGCGGAGATGGAACTTTTTCCGAGATCGCTTTGCAAGCTGGGTTGGCTGCTTCGGGTTGGACTTGGGGAGCCCTTTTCCTCGATGTCGACCTTGATGGGTTCGAGGATCTGTTGACGAGTAATGGGACTGTGCTTGATTGGCTCGATGGCGATGCACAGGAACGTACGCAAAGAGTGACCGCCGGAGATGATTGGAGACGGACACGACTCCAATTTCCTCCGCGTCCGCTAAAGAATATCGTTTTCCGAAACTCTGGTGATGGCACCTTCCGAAACACAAACGAGGATTGGGGTTTTGGTGTTGAGGAGGACATATCGCACGGGATCGCCGCAGGAGATTTGGATGGGGATGGCGATGCGGACATCGTTATAAACCGTTTAAATGCCCCAGTTCTCATTTTGAAGAATGAGTCGCCGGCGACTCGAGTAGCTATTCATCTCAGGTCCACAGGACAAAACTCGCGCGCGATTGGAGCTAGGGTTCGCTTTGAGGTGCCAGGTTTCCCCATGCAGAGTGATGAAGTCATTGCTGGAGGGCTCTATCTCTCCGATTCGGACGATGCATTAGTCTTTGCCGCCGCCTCTGATTCTATGGGAGTTCTGAACATCGATTGGCCCGATGGCTCAGTAAGCGCAATCCATGAGGTTAAAGGAGGTCGGCTATACGAAGTTTTCTCAACGGCCAGCCGAAACGTGAGTTCCAAAGAAAACGCCATACCGGATCCTCTCTTTGAAGACGTTTCACAAATGTTGGGTCATACGCACCATGAAACTTTCTTCAATGAGTTCACACGGCAGCCGCTTCTTCCTTTGCGTCTGGCCCAGATGGGGCCGGGTGTAAGCTGGATAGACGAGGATCGCGATGGTTATCCTGAGCTGTGGGTTGGTACGGGAACGGGGGGCCAGGTCACTCGTTTTGATAACATAAAAGGCCGACTTCAGGGCGTTATGGTGGGATCTGAATCTGCTGGCGATATTACGACAATCCTCCCAGCACCACCCAGAAGCCCAGGGCTAGTTATCGAGGGAGTGATGAACTACGAGTCGAATGATCCACAGGTTGGGATAGCACAACCATCGGTTCTTGCCCTTGGTGCCAGAGAAGAAAGTGAGCTTATCCCTGGTGCGCCGAGTACTACGGGCCCGCTGGCACTCGCCGACTACGATGGCGATGGAGACCTCGATCTCTTTGTTGGAGGGCGCACCATCCCAACCGCCTACCCCATTCCCACTCAAAGTAGGTTTTTCAAGAACGAGGGGGGATCTTGGAGTCTTGACTCCGTAAACACTCAGGCGCTTGGCGGGATGCTCGTATCAGCGGCGGTTTTCTCTGATGTGGACCAGGATGGTGACGCTGACCTTTTGTTGGCTACCGATTGGGGACCGATAAGGGTTATCCGTAACGACGATGGATTGTTTCACGATGTGACGCGAGAGTGGGGACTCGCCGATCTCATCGGTCGGTGGAATGGGATCGCCACGGGGGATCTCAACGAGGACGGTCAGCCAGATATAGTGGTTACGGCGTGGGGAACGAATACGGAAGCCCAGTTGGCCTCGGCTGGGACAGAGATTTTGCATGGCGATGTGGATCAGAACGGCATGTATGATGTTATTGAGCTTGAAATCCACTCAGATGGATCACGCGCACCAGTTCGGAGGCTTGCCCAGATGGCTCGAGGGCTCCCATTTATCCGACGCTCGGCTCCAGACCATAGATCCTATGCCGTCGCCGAAATCGAATCACTATTTCCCGGCGTTGCTACCAGTACCGAACGAAACGTGGTGACTGAACTGCGACATATGGTACTCATGAGCGGAAACGATGGGTACGAAGTGCGTCCCCTTCCAGAAATTGCTCAGCGAGCCCCTTCTTTCGGAGTCAACGTATCCGACCTCGACGGTGATGGTCACCAAGATGTGGTCCTATCCCACAACTTTTTTGCCACCAAGCTCGAGACCCCACGATATGATGCGGGACGGGGGTTACTGCTAAGTGGAGATGGGACGGGAAAACTCAATCCAATAGAAGCGAGCAGGAGTGGGATTTTTGCCTATGGGGATGGGCGTGGCCTCGCCATAGGCGACTTCAATGCCGACGGTCGTCTTGACATTGTATTGGGCCAGAACGGATCGAAAACCCTCCTCCTCCAAAACATAAGCGCGAAACCAGGGCTCCGGGTTCAGCTTGTGGGTGAGGCAGGCAACCCAGATGCTGTCGGAGCTACGGTGAGGCTTGAGTACGAGCACGGACTTGGCCCTGCCCATGAGGTTCAGTCGGGCAGCGGATATTGGTCTCATGACCAGCTAACTCCAACACTTGGTTTCTCTGATATCCCTCTCGCCGTTATCGTGCGCTGGCCCGACGGTTCTGAGACTCGAACACAAGTTGTTGATGTGGATCGAGAGGTGATCGTGCGACACCACTCGACGAACCCGTGATGTTTTTTTACCAGAACCACTTACGATCGATTGTCCGCGTGTTGCTCCTGCTCGCATTCTTCTCAGGGTGTGTAGAAGAACGCGCACCAGGTCCTTGGAATGCCATGGATGGGTATCAGTGGCGTTCTCTTAATCCGCATGGATCGGGCGGATTCACGCGCTTGGAGGCACCGCGTCATGGTGTCGAGTTTCGCTATGAAGTATCCGAAGATCGTCGCATCCAAAACCGTATACTGGCAGAGGGGCAGGGTGTTGCACTCGGCGATGTGGATGGAGATGGGCTCGCCGATTTGTTTTTTGCCGGTTTTGGCTCCACTAGTGCGCTTTATCTTAATCGTGGCGATTGGCACTTCGAAGATATTACACGTGATTCTGGACTTGACTTAGATGAAAGCTTAGTCCGCGGGGCGGTATTAGTCGACGTGGATGGTGACGAAGCACTCGACCTTTTGGTCACCGTGCATGGAGCACCAAATCGGCTTTTTCTAGGCAATGGTTTAGGTCGGTTCGTTGAGGCGAAAGAGTCAGGTTTTTCAGTCGGGTTAGGAAGTACGACATCAGCACTCGCGGACATCGATCGCGACGGAGATCTGGATCTATACGTCGCCAACTACAAGACAAAACAAGTCGATGATCTTTACCCGCCCGAGCTTTTAGAGATGGGTCAACTTCAGCGAGGGTCAGATGGTGAACTCATCATTCCACCTGAGGTTGTGGATATCTACGAGGAACATTACAGGGTTGAATTTGATGGCCGTTTTGTTCGCCGGTTTGAACTCGGAGAACCTGATGAGTTTTACCTGAACGACGGGACAGGGCGGTTTCGCTCAGTAGCCTTCAGTGATGCTTTTCGTGTTTCGGAAACCTCCAGCGGGGTTATGGCGCCTCGCGACTGGGGGCTAGCTGCACGGTTCAGCGATTGGGATGGGGACGGCGACGTTGATCTTTATGTTGCCAATGATTTCAACAGTCCTGATGGCATATGGCTCAATCACGGGGACGGGACATTTGAAGAAGTGGATGCTACGGCGATCCGAACCACGAGCCTGTCGTCGATGGCCATCGACGTAGGCGATATCGATCGGGACGGAGATCTGGATCTTGTTACAACAGATATGATGGCTCGGGACCCTGCTCGCCGACTCACTCAGACTCCAAACTTTGAACAACCACCAGAGGCGCCGGGTCTTATTAATACCCGACTGCAAGTAAATCGGAATACTGTCCAACTTAACCGTGGGGACGGAACGTTTGCAGAAGTCGCGTGGGAGCTTGGGTTGGCGGCCACGGATTGGACTTGGGGTGCACTTCTGCTGGATGCCGACCTTGATGGGTGGGAAGATCTCTTCGTGACCACCGGTCACGTATGGAACCAGCTTGATGGCGATGCAAATCAGCGCATTTTCAGCCGGCAACCACCTCTTTCTGCCGCTCAAGCGCTTCGAAGCTTCCCGGAGCTACGGCAACCCAACGCGGTCTTCCGAGGTGGCCCGGGTGGCCGTTTTGAAGATGTCACAAAGGTGTGGGGTTTAGGAACAGAGCCTGATATATCACATGGCATTGCGTCGGGCGATCTCGATGCAGATGGAGATCTTGATCTTGTAGTTACACGGTTTTCAGACCCACCCCTGTTCTACCGCAATGAAGCGACAGCGCCGCGCGTACTTGTGCGACTCCGTGGCCCTCTAGGTAATGCAGATGGTATCGGATCACGCGTCCGCCTAATCGGCCATCCTGCCGGAGAGCAAATCGACGAGATTGTCGCAGGCGGAACCTATCTGTCTTCATCTGAACCAGCCGTCACTTTTGCCGCCAGTATCGTCGATCCCATGACGCTTATGGTCAATTGGCCGGATGGACGGCAAAGCCATATTGAAGGCGTCCAACCCAACCGTGAATACGACATTTGGCATACTAGCTCAGAGGCAATTTCACAGCACATAGAACCAAAAATTTCCCACTTCACGGACGTTTCAGACCGGATCAGACATCAGCACGTCGCGTATCCATTTGATGATCGTGCACGACAGCCCATGCTCCCCCTTTCACTTTCTCAACTTGGTCCTGGAGTAAGTTGGTTCGATGCTGACGACGATGGCGACCCTGATTTACTGATTGGATCGGACCGGGGAGCTTCACCTGCCCTCTTTACAAACGAAGGCGAGATTTTTTCGCGACCGCGGGCTGTAACATCTGATTTGAACGCAGATGCTACGACGATTTTACCACACTGGAGTGGCTCTAGAGGTTGGGAGTTGGCGATCGGACTTAGCGCCTATAAATCGGATGCCCGTGAGGACACGTTTGCTGTACCGTCGGTGATCACCACCTACCTTGATCGTAGCATCGGAGCCAGAACACCGAAGACGATTTTTACCTCTCAGTCAAACACAGGATTGCCATCGTCATCTGCTGCGACTGGCCCGCTTGCTCAAGCCGACGTGGATGGCGATGGAGATGTTGATATGTTCGTGGGTGGGCGAGTGGTGCCTGGCTTGTACCCGATTCCCGCGAGTTCCAAACTGCTCTTCAACGATGATGGACGATTGGTTTTTCATGAAGATGCATCCTCTCCGTTCGCAGACCTTGGTTTGGTTTCGGCTGCTGTCTTCACAGATGTGGATTTGGATGGCGATCCAGATTTGGCTCTCGCCATGGAATGGGGTCCAATTCGACTATTCCGGAACCACGAAGGGCGTTTCTTAGAAGCCACCACTGATGTGGGGTTGGGTGTGCTTACAGGGCGTTGGAATGGCATCTCATCTGGTGATTTTGACGAAGATGGGCGTCCGGATCTCGTGGCGACGGCGTGGGGTGCTAATCTCGAGGTGCCTCCGGCTTACTCAATTTTTTACGGCGACTTCAACCGAGATGGATTTTTCGATGTCGTCGAAGCGACTCGAGGGGTGAACGGTTGGTTGCCCGTTCGAGGGCGGGACGCACTCGCGCGCCCAACATCCGATCGAGGCCCACGCCTCCCAGCCCTCTTCCGGACTACATACGAGGTATTTAGTACGACCCCCTTAGAACAACTCATTGGTGGGCTGGACACGACATCACGCCACGATCTAATTGAACTCCGACATACCGTGTTCCTGAATCGCGGCGATCATTTTGAGTCGACACCGCTACCACGTGAAGCGCAACAAGCGCCTGCCTTTGGAGTTGGTGTTGGAGATTTAGATGGGGATAGCCACGATGACTTGATCCTCGCGCAGAACTTTTATGGAGGATTGCCCGGTAGCCCACGATACGATGCGGGCCGTGGTTTGTGGCTACGCGGGAATGGTGACGGAGGCTTTACGGTACCTTCGAGTCAGAACTCTGGATTGGACGTATATGGGGATGCTCGAGGACTCGCACTGGCCGATTTTGACCTTGACGGTCGGTTGGATGTTGTGATCGGCGTGAGTGGAGCTGCGGGGCGGTTATTTCGTAACCGGGGTGCGACACCCGGATTTCGTGTTGTTCTAGAAGGTACTCCAAACAATCCGAAAGCAATCGGCGCGAAATTGCGCATCGAATACGAAGATGGGTCATTCGGTGCAGTTCGCGAAGTACGTTCAGGTGCTGGATATTGGTCTCGGAATGAAACACCGCAAACACTTGGTACTCGGCTTGGTGCGCGTATCCTCCATATCGTTTGGCCGGGTGGATCAGAGACCACCGTCCCCGTCCCCGAACCCATCCCAGGTTTGCGCTCTATTCGCGTGCGGGCCGGGTCCTAGCGGATCTCCATTTTCAGACAGAGATTTTGGGCTTTATTGGTTTATCGGAGACCAATGCCAACCGTGATTAAGATGTCGTTCTGTAAGCTCATCGCTCCCGTTGCAGGTGACTTGTAACGGGAGACTATGTTGCGTAGCTCACCTCGAAACCAGAGTCCCGCGATGGCGGGAACGCGGATCCCGAGTGCCGCAGTGGCGGCGGGATCGGTACTGTTGGCGACTTCCGGATCGAAGGTGCCGTCGACGAGGGTCCGGCGTACGCCCCCTCCAATTGTAAAGTAAGGTTCCAGTGCGCTGGCAGACCCCGATGAATTGATCCGGAAGGTCAGGTTTAGCAGCCCTGTCATATAGTCAGTGCTCCCCAAGTCGGTCGGAGCGGGGCTACTTAATTGTGTGTTAAATGCAGACATGTCGGCTGGGGCATAGGCTCCCATGATACCGATACCCAGCAAGTCGGAACTCCAGAAGGTTAGTTCTCCTCCGTAGGTCAGACTCGGTGAGATTTGTGTGCCGAATGAAGTGGGGTTCGTTGTGAAGTTTGCTAATGGCTGTAGTACCCCCGCAACTGCAAAGAACTCTATGGTCGAACCAGACGATGCTGCGTCTTCGGTTACCATTTGAGCTTCGAGATTTGTCACCTCGAGCATTCCGCTGACGAAAAGAAGGAGGCCTGCTAGGCCTCCTCGAATCGAAGTGCGAACCGTCATATAAATGTTGTAGACTCCGCCGCTTCCCCTCATCGTGTCCTCACGATCGTGATCTGTGGTCTGGTGTTCTCATTTAAAAAGCTTCCGGATGGCGTTCGAACCGACAATGAAAGCGCGGGTGCGTCAATTCCCGATGCGAGTGCAAAGTAACGCATGTTTGATGCTCCTAAATTGATATCCGCCGCTCCGTTTTCAAACGACAACTGGGTTGCCTGAAGTGGGAACGCAACAGGGAAGAACGAACGCGCCGCTGCATTTTGATTCAAAGAAGAAAACACGTCACGGAAGTCCCACGTTGCAACCTCGAATCTGGTTGATAACTCTTCAATCCCTGAATCATCTGTCGCAAGTGTGACCGCGAAGTCGGAAAGAAGCTCGTGCCAGCGTAATCCCGTCACGCGTTCCACGTTTGTAATTCCTCGTGTGAAATTTTGCCCTCCGCCCACAAGCGACCGGAAAAATGCACGCTCGTCCCCGGCGGATTGATCTGCAAGCCAGCGCATTAAGAACCAACCAAATCCCCTCACCTGCAGTTCATTAATGCCGCCGAGTTCTGACTCGGGGGTGGTTAGCGATGCGTTCGGGTCGAACATGTACAGGCTGAGGTTGAGAAAATTGTTGAAGTGATAGGTGTTGAAAGCATCTAATCTGGATTGTGTGTCGGTAAGCTGATCGAACTTGTAATCACCGCGTACGTCAAATCCGACAACTGTGAGTCCGACGACCTCTTCGGCGAGGCTAGAAAGCGCTTCATCTAACCATTCGTCTTCTACGTCACTAAATCTCGTTGGCGAATGCAATATGCGGCGTTCGGCCTGGATTAGGTGTTGCAGTTCGTGGGCTACAAGCCTAGGTGCGTTCTGTAGTACTTCAGATTTGGAGATGCCCGGCCCCACTTGTCCTTCCGGGTCTGCTACGCGGGTGTAGATAACCTCAGCTTCATTGCTTGCAGGACAAGTTCTGATACCAGTACTTGGAACTTGTTCTTCATTTCTTCCAGAGCTTGCCAGGTCGAGGGGAAGAAAGAATCCTTGGACGCCCACGTCCCCTTCACTCAACTTGTTCACCTCTTGGGTAAATAAAACGATTACACGACGGTTTGCATCAATGTCCTCGTAATGACCGAAATATGAGGTGTCCACTGGCACTACCACCTGATCTAGTGTTGTGCCGAGAGTCCTCCATTCGTCCGCATTGAGACCACCCGTTGGGGCTGCTATGTCTTCGGCTAGGATGACGTGTTCACCAACAGATCGAACCAGACTGTGTACAACGTTCGTTGTATCGGAGCATGTAGCCTGAAGATCCGATCCGATCGCAAAAAAATGACTCAGTGTATCGCCGAAAACTGGCACTTTTATTGCTTGGTTTGTTCCGGTTAGAGCGGCGGGCGACGGCGCATTGCCTCCTTCCGTCAAGCCTTGGAGTGTTCGTGTCCGAATGACCATATCCAATCTTGAGTACTGGTCGATCGCAGCTGCTTGAAGAACACCCCCAAGTTCTCGTGGCACAGTAGACGAAGTGACTCCCGACTCGGTGAGATCTGTAGGTACGCGAGTCGCAATCCGCATAGTGAGTCCATCAGACACCGCACTACTCGTGTTCCCCACCATCAAACGGAACTCTCGAGGCATCTGGTTCGGTGAAAATTGGAGGCAACCCACGGCACTCGGACCAGTTACCGTTGCTGTTTCTCCCACGGCGAGATCAAAAGATGCCTCTTGGGGGTGTAATGGTAGCAAAGGGCCGTTGCTCGGTTCTCCATTGACCATGACACGGATACCTACGTCGCGGAGTGGCAGACATTCATCGAAAAATGCTGGCACCTGTATCGTTAGTTCTGCCCCACTTGCTGAGAGAACGGTCGCAAGTTTGCCTTCGATGCGCACCTCGTTTTCGTCAGGAATCAGGCTGAACCCGCGGCCAAACAGTGTGGCTTGCTCACCTGCTCGAAGCCCCTCTGTTCCTACGGAATCAAGCCGTATCGCCCCTTCAAATGTCGCGTTAGCCGTCGCTAAGAAGGTCACTGTATCAGAATACACACCTCCATCTGCGAAGGCATCGACTTTGTAGTCACGCACCTGGGAACCCAAAGTGAGTACAGTGCTACTAAGACCATCAGCATTGGTGGGGAGAGTTTGGTTAGTTAGAGAGCCAGAACTGTCGTTGGTGGTAGAGAGTTGAAAATTTATTTTTACTGCGCCCGCCGGGTTGCCCGAGGTAGTTTGGGTTTGGACTACAAATGGGAGTGGGAGTTGGCTCCCGAACTCCGCTTGTTGGCCAGTTCCACTGACTACACTCAACACTACTGAATCGGCCGCCTCAGTGAGCATTACGAACTGGAGAGCAGGCACGTTGGGAGCACTTGGGATGTCCACACGGATTGTGGACTCTCCCGGTGTTGTCCCGGCGCGAAATACTGATTCCGCGACGCCGTTTTCACTGGAGACTGCCACTCCCGGGGACAAGCTTCCTTGGCCCTTCATGAGGACAAAGCGCACAGGGGCACCTTCGACGGCGTTCCCAAGAACTCCCTCCACGCGTACTGCAATAGGAGGGTCCGTGTTTTCCCCCGTAGTTACAGTGTCGATTGCTAGGGAAATTGGAACTATCGCTGTCGGCGGTGAGCCGAGCTCGGTGCTGCCACTGTCTCCGCACGCGGCAGCCAGCAGAGTTAATATAAGTGCCAGTGCTGACGCGTGTATCTTAGTAATAAGTGATCGCATACGAGATTTCGATCGTGCGCCTTACCTCCGGTGCCAGGCTAAAAACGACCCTTCCGAAATTTGAAAATAGTTAGTTTCCTACCCTTGAAACAACAGAAGGTCCCCGAGTCACTGAATCACGTCTAGTTCAATTGTGTCTCGCCACTGCGAGCGAAAACCTCATTATCTCACTACTATTGTCTTGGCGGAGGGAGAGAGAGGTCGCGAGCGGGTGCTTCGGTGCGCCGTTCGAGGAAAGTCCGGGCTCCATCAGGGCACGGTGCCGGGTAACCCCCGGGCGCTGAAAGGCGATGGAAAGTGCCACAGAGAGTAGACCGCCGATGGCGGCTTCGGTCGCACAGGCAAGGGTGAAAGGGTGGGGTAAGAGCCCACCGCGTCTTAGGGTAACCGAGACGGCATGGTAAACCCCGCCGGGAGCAAGGCCAAATAGGAGCGATGTGGTGGCCCGCCGCAGTGAGCTCCGGGTAGGCTGCATGAGACCGCGGGAGACCGACGGTCCTAGATAGATGACCTCACTGGCGAGTTAGTTCGTCGGGACAGAACCCGGCTTATCTCCCTCCGCCTCCTTAAAAATCAAGAGAGGAAGGCGCTTGTGGCCGTTTCTTCAACAGTAAATTTTGAACTTGAGGAGCACCGTCTCGCCAACGGGTTACGGGTTCTTCTTCAGCCCGATTCATCTGCTCCGCTCGTGGCTCTGCACGTTATGTACCACGTGGGCTCTAAGAATGAGAGATCTGGGCGGACGGGCTTTGCTCACCTTTTCGAGCACCTTTTATTTCAGGGATCGGAGCACGTACCTCGTGAGGGACACTTCAAGTATATCCAAGATGCTGGTGGGACACTAAACGGGACGACTTGGTTTGATAGGACGAATTATTTCGAGACGTTGCCCGCGAATGAGCTTGAGCTTGGATTATGGCTTGAAGCTGACCGAATGGGATTCTTTAAGCCTGGCATTACCCAAGAGAAATTAGATAACCAACGTGATGTCGTAAAAAATGAACGTCTTCAGTCATACGAGAACCGTCCTTATGGTTTAGCCTTCGAGACAGTTTTGGAGTCTGCCTATCCTCAAGGTCACCCCTA
Source organism: uncultured Gemmatimonadota bacterium (assembly GCA_913043255.1). Taxonomy (GTDB): domain Bacteria; phylum Gemmatimonadota; class Gemmatimonadetes; order Palauibacterales; family Palauibacteraceae; genus Palauibacter. Next base: position 97,453 of record CAJWLK010000008.1, on the reverse strand, counting down.
TCGACACCCGACCATCGGATATATGGAGGATATCGATGCAGCCTCCTTAGAGGATGTTCACAAGTTTTTCGATTCCTATTACGGCCCTAATAACGCGACTCTGGTATTGGTAGGTGACTTTGAACCGAGCGAAGCTCTCGAAAGAATACAGATGTGGTTTGGCGGAATTTCTTCGAGGCCTATCCCGGAACCTCCGGAGGTTGTCTTACCCAGCGGTTATGGTGAATGCCGTCGGGAAATTCGGGATAAAGTCCAGGTGCCTCGCGTATACCTCATGTTTCACTCGGCTTCGTTTAACGAACCTGAGTTCGAGACCGTCGATACGCTGAGCTATCTTCTCGGAGACGGAAATAGCTCTCGGTTCAAACGAGCACTTGTTTATGAACAACAGGTGGCAGCAGAAGTCTCCGTGTTTACGTGGCCAACGGAGAGTGTTGGGATGTTTTTCGCTGTGGCGACAGCCCGACCGGGAGTGGACGCGGATCATCTTGAAGCGTCGATGCGATTAGTGCTAGATGATTTCAAACAAGATGGTTTGATGCCTGAGGAACTTGAAGGGGCCCAAAATCGTGTGCGTCGGAGTCTTGTTGGCCAATTAAGCAGGTTTGGTGATCGCGCTGACTTTTTGGCCCATGCAGCTGTCTTACGAAATGACCCCCATTATCTCAACGATGCCTTCAGCCGCTATGGCCTTGTAGATGAAATTATGGTGGAAGAAGTCGCGGAATCAGTCGTCGATGAAGACCGCTTAACCGTATTGCATGTCATACCTGAGGAGACAAGCTGAATATGGGAGTAGACAGAACTCGTCGTCCGCCGCCGTCGACTCCACGTAGGCTCAGGCTTCCTGAAATCGAAGGTGTGACTCTGTCAAACAACCTGCGGGTTGAATTCGTACCTAGACGAGAAGTGCCAGAAGTGTCACTGCGGTTGATACTTGAGTCTGGTGCGGCGGCAGAGCCACCAGATCAAGCTGGGCTCTCTGAGCTTACAACTAGGCTTCTCACAGAGGGGACTGCTGACCGCGACGCCCTCCATATGGCCCGTTGGCTTGATCGGTTAGGGGCGAGTTATAGCGCCTCATCTGGCTATAGTGTCACCACCATATCGATGCATTTATTTTCGGATGTGCTAGTGGATGCGATTAAGTTCCTTGCCACAACCGTTACACAGGCTGAATTCCCAGAGAACGAAGTGAAGCGCGTTCGAAGCGAGCGAGCAGATGAGATTGATCGAGAGCGCGACGAACCTTCAATGGTTGCAGGCCAAGCATTAATCTCGGAATTGTACGAAGATGGTCTCTATGGACGTCCGGTTGGTGGCACAGCAGAATCGATCCCATTAATTGAGCGCCGTGACGTTTGCGATTTTTACGGAAATTGGTATGTGCCTGACGGTGCTTTACTCATTGCTTGCGGTGACATTGAACGTGGACCTCTCATAGAGGCGGTTGAGGCTCACCTATGCAAATGGCAGGGTGTTTCTCAACGCGTCCAAGCCCCGCCTGATCCGCCTCGAAAACCCGGTAGAATACTCCTGGCAGATCGTCCTGGAAGCCCACAAGCTGAGATACGTGTTGGGACAATTGGTGTTCCGTATGGGACTCCAAACCATCATGCGATTATCGTGGCAAATGCCATTTTAGGAGGGCTCTTCAACTCCAGGATCAACATGAACCTGCGCGAAGAAAAAGGGTGGACATACGGTGCCCGATCTTCCTTCGGATTCCGTCGTGGGGCTGGTCCATTCGTGGTTCACACTGCTGTTGAGAGTGGTGTGACCGCTCAGGCTTTTCAGGAAATTCTGGGTGAGATCAAGACGATGAGGAAGGAACTGGTAACCGAAGATGAACTCGACCTTGCGAAGCACGCACTTACACTCTCACTCCCCCTTCAGTTTGAGTCCGCCAGGCAGATCACGAGTAAGATTGCCCAGCAACGAATCTACGATCTTTCAGAAGAATATTGGGAAGTGTATCGGAACCGAATCGAAGAGGTGACTGCTGAGCAAGTTCGAGAGGTCTGCGAAACATATCTTGCGCGCGACCGTATGACGCTTTTAGCGGTCACTGATGCCGAATCGGTTTTGGAGCCGCTCAGCGAGTTGGGAACAGTCGATCTGGTGTAAGCCTTTTGATTTTTAGTTCTGCACAGGTTTTACGGCCAATCATCTAGGGAGGCAGGATGGGTGGTGGATGTGAAGGTCGTGTCAACGGACAGCGGCTCTATAGTGGTCGTATACTCGACGTCGACATAGACCGTGTTCGGTTTCCTGATGGGTCCACCGGCGAGTTAGAGATAATTCGCCATCCGGGTGCCTCGGCAGTCGTGCCTATGGCGCAATCCGATGGTGCCGGCCAACCCATTGTTACTCTTATTCGTCAATATCGGTATGCGGCGGAAGGATTTATGTGGGAGATTCCAGCGGGCAAGCTTGATCCAGGGGAAACACCAGAAGCGTGTGCGCGGCGTGAGTTAAGAGAGGAAACAGGACTATACGGAGGTCAGCTTGATTATTTGTCGACGATCCATACGACACCAGGGTTCACCGATGAGGCAATTCACCTCTATGTCGCCCTATACCTCGAGTCCGGCACCCCAAGCCACGAAGCAAACGAGTTTATTGAGGTGCACGAGTTTCCCCTAGACTTCCTCTTGGACTTAATCGATGGAGGTGAGATAAGTGATGCGAAAACGATATGTGCGCTCATGCTTGCGGCCAGATGGTTAGAGCGTAGAAAGGATGTAGAACAGTCGCAATAAGATGAGAATGGCCACGAAATCGAATAGTGCATGTGACGATTAGGGTTATTAATACGTCTTATAGGGTGACGGGTTGTAAGAACGTCTTGGGGCGCTCCATCCCCATGATAAGGAGATGGCATGGACATGAAACCGAACCTCAAGGTTGGTGATGACGAGGGCCCGATGGAAAAACGGGTGCCTGTGGCACGTCATGAACTTGCGTCGCTTGAGGATGCTGATCTCGTCAATCGATATCTTCATGGCGAACGTTTCGCGTTCCAAGAACTGGTGGGTCGGTATCAGGATCGGCTACTTAACTTCATCTATCGGACGATCAATGACCGAGATCGGGCAGAAGATTTAGTCCAAGAAACATTTGTGCGCGTGTATCGGCACCTTCACCGATTTGACTCGACGAAGAAATTTTCGACCTGGATCTACACGATCGCGAGTAACTTGGCGAAGAACGAGCTTAGAAATCGGTCTCGTAACCCTCTAATTCTGTTCCAAGCCATCAAGAAGAACTGGGAAGCAGACCACCGCCCTCTAGAGTTTGAGGATAGTACGTATTCGCCTGATGAGCTTTTTCGTAAACGATATCTGCGTGAAAAGGTAGAGTTGGCGGTTGCGGAGCTTCCTGAACACCATCGTGTTGTGTTTGTTCTCCGTGAGTTGGAAGGGAAAGCGTACGACGAGATCTCAGAGATCACTGGAGTGACCCTGGGAACAGTTAAGTCCCGGTTGAATCGAGCAAGAAACCGCTTTGCGCAGATCATTGCACCGATGCTTGATTGACTGCAGTCGAATAGTTCATAGCTCGCTATTCGAAGACGCGGAAACAGCTTCACAGCACTCCAACTTTTCACTTGTCCCGTATAAAGCTCCGCGCTGGCGCTCATGTTGGCATTCACAGTGGTTATCGTATTTTGCCGGAAGTGGTTCTCTACCTGCCGAGCCTTCTGGGTTACTGAGGTAGAAGAGTCGCGTTACGGCTGGGGCTCTTGCAGAAAATACTGCGATGCGGAACCCTTCATTCCGGTCCGAGTATACTCACACGGTTGGAAATGGGTCGGGTGGGGAGAATCGCCCCGTTGCTTGTCGTGAGTAATGTGCGAAGAAAAGGGGTTGAGTCTCGCCCTCGAAGTCAATTCGCCAGAGGATATCGGAGAGTTACGACGGACGATGTTATGATGGTTTGCCAAGAATTTATAGACAGCTATACGGAATATGTGGATGGGTCATTGAGCGATGATGACCACGCTCGTATAGAGAAGCATCTGATGGACTGCGATGCCTGTCGACGTTACAAGAGGGTGCTCACTCGAGGACTATCTTTGTGGCGTGATCTTCCTGTGGCAGCAACCTCTCCAGACTTTCGGCCACGACTACAACATCGTTTATACCACGTAGATGAGGAAGGGAAATTTCCGAATCGACAACGAATGGGAAAAATGGCGCTGGTAGCGGTGGCCTTGGTTGGCCTGCTGGCAATGGCTTGGTTTCCGTTCGCGACTCGCATGTCGTACGAAGTCGAGTTGCCAGCGGTCGTGGTTCAGGGTCCACCCGTGGTCGTCGCTGAGCGCCACCCGAGTCTGTTTGAGCCCGGTCCCTACATGCCAGACGCAGGATTCCTTCTTCCTTTGAACGCAACGCTCGACGAAGTAGGTGGCTTGTTCACGACAAATTACACGTTCATCCAAACAGATTTAGCGCAGCCTCCGGTTATACGCTTCGCCGGACAGCTCGACGAGTCTCGCTGACTGCCGGGCTCTCTCCTCCAATTGCTGAACGGAGGGTGCGGTGACGGCGTCTGCTGATGCGCAGCTGGCTCGCGCCCTAGATAAAGGACCGCCGACCGGGAGTTGGTTTCTTTACGGGGATGCCGGTCGTTTGCGCGACGAAGCCGCACGGCAACTTGTGGAGGCCGCTGTCGAGCCTGCGACCCGCGATTTCAATTTTGATCAGTTCCGTGCGGGGGAAGTGTCAGCTGAACAGCTAGCATCAGCATTAGCAATGCCACCGATGATGGCCGAACGGCGCGTAGTATGTGTGCGCGATGCCGAGCGACTTTCGGCCGCCGCCCGAAAAGTTGTTCATTCTATTGCGGGCTCCCTACCCTCGGATATGGTGCTAATCGTGACGGCTACCATCCCAAAGGGTTCAAGGGCTGCTTTTTACCGTGATCTCAAATCAAACTGCAAGTCGATCGAGTGGAAGGCGCCAAGATCGGCAGAAATTCCAGGGTGGATTTGCGAACGAGCTCGACGCCGCTGGAGGATGGAGTTGTCGCCGAAAGTTGCCCAAGCAATCGCGGGTGCGGTAGGGGAAGACCTGTCCTCTCTGGATGCCGCGTTAGAGAAACTGGCAATCGTTCCGTCAACTGACCTGTCGGTTGAGTCGATAAAGGAGTTAATCCCTCGTACCAGACGGATGGATCGTTGGACCTGGTTAGACCTTGTCGCTACAAGGGAATATAGGCATGCGTTTGACGAACTGGATGGTGTTCTGACAGGCGAGCGTGGTGTGGGTTTGATAGCGGGGTTGGTAGAACACCACCTGCTTCTTGGCTTAGTGCTGATTGGTGGTGTAGGGGCTGTTCGCACGACACTCTCCGAGACTGGTCGTAGTTATCTGTCCTGGAAAGCTGGTACCTACGCCAAGCAGGCGCGGGTTTGGACGGAGGCTGACATTGATCAGACGATAAAGCGGTTGCACCGTGCCGATCGTTTAATGAAATCGGGAGGTCAGGACCGGGCAGTGTTCATCGAACTCTTACTCGCCTTAGAGCAAGACCGATGCGCCAGTTGATGAGGACCATTGGGGTGTTTTCTATGCTGGGTCTCTTGCTCAGTGGGATGAACCATTCGGACCTGTTGGGTCAAGTTCGCGTGACCGAAGAGCTAGACCATTGGGAAGCCGCCGCAGACTCGGGCCACTTCGAAGGACTCCGCGAAGCCCTTGAGACATGGATTTCAACAACAGAAGGGTTGACGCCCGAATCCCTAGGTAGAGCGAGGTTTCTAAAAGCCCGGCTTTTCTCTCAAGTCGATTCGGCGCGAGCAGAGTACTTATCCATCGCGCTTGATGGTCGGTCCACTTTCGGTGCAATGGCATGGCTTCGTCTTGCCCAGATGGACTTGGCAATCGGAGAGGCAGAGCGAGCAGTGTCCGAACTTGAACGCCTGCGGGCGGATTATACTTCGGCGGCTGAGTCCGCTACCTCGTGGTATTGGACCGCTCGAGCTCTAGAACAGACCGGCGACTTCGATCGTGCCTGTCGGACCTATACCATCGCTATTGATAAATTGCGGGCGGTTGATGACTCGGAGGGAGTCCAACGTGCACTGGCAGCTGCACAGGATTGCACAGAGGGAGAGTTCCGACTCTCAATTCAGATCGGAGCGTTTTCCCGCAAGGAGGCCGCTGAGGACCTCAAGCACACCTTGGACCGAAACAGTTACCCCGCTCGGATATTCTTCGAGTCTGGTCTTTACAAAGTTCGAATTGGTTGGTTCGCTAGGCTTGAAACGGCGCGTGGTCTTGAGAGGCGGTTGAGAGAAGAGGGCTTCAGCGTAGCTGTAGTGGCTGCTGAATTATGACGCCGGCCAAGGTGAAGACGTCGAGTACAGGGCATACACCGCTCATTCAACAGTATTTAGATGTTAAGGCACGCCACCCTGATTCACTTCTGTTTTTCCGTGTGGGCGATTTTTATGAGATGTTTTTTGAGGATGCAGAAGAAGGGAGCAGCCTCTTGGGTCTTACCCTCACATCTCGTAATAATGGTGGAAAACGTGATGTTCCTCTCGCAGGTATACCAGTCAAAGCTGTGACAGAATATGTGTCGCGGCTCCTAAAGGCTGGTAGACGGGTAGCAATCTGTGAGCAATTAGAGGACCCTGCTGATGCGGATGGCATCGTTCGCCGCGACGTGGTGGAGGTGATTACACCCGGCACGGTTATTGAAGATTCACTGCTTACTGACAAGCGTAATAACTATGTCGTTTCCGTCGCAGGTTCCGACGAGTACGGACTTGGGATTGTCGATTTGTCCACGGGCGAGTTTGAGTTGCGCAGGGTATTGAGGTCATCAGATCTCCTTGATGAATTGAGTCAGCTGGCGCCGGCTGAAGTGCTAGTCGCAGAAAATGCAGAGTCGCTTTCGGGGCCGTGGATTCTTACGAATCGCCCTGAGTGGCGATTCGATCCAGCACTTGGTGAAGAGCAATTATGTGATCGGTTTAAGGTGCGTTCGATTGCCGGGTTCGGTTTGAATGCTGTGGATGACATGGCCCTGCTTGCAGCGAGCGGAGTGTTGCTCAGCTATTTGGAAGAGGTTCGACCAACAGGTTTAAACCACCTGCGCCAACCGCGAGTGGATCACGGAGAGCGCATCATGCATCTCGATGAAATGACGCGTCGAAACCTTGAGTTAGTGGAACCGCTACAGCCTGGGCAGGGGATGACCTTGCTTTCACTCCTTGATCGAACACGAACTCCAATGGGAGGTCGGCGACTGCGCCGCCGTGTTCTCCGTCCCTTGCTCGATCGAGATCGGATTGAATCCCGCCTCGATGCTATTGCCGAATTAGTCGACCACCCGATGATTCGTGATCAAGTTCGCACACAGCTTAGCCCAGTTAGAGATTTGGAGCGGGTCGCAGCGCGTATTTCAGCCGGACGGGTTGCACCACGAGAGTTCCTTGGCTTAGGGCTTTCACTAAAGGCATTACCGAGTGTGCGATTAGCACTTGAGTCGGTCCAAAGTGCGAGGCTTGTTGAGCTGACTTCACGCTTAGACATCCTCGAAGATGTTTGTGAGGAGATTGAGTGTGCGATTGATCCAGAAGCGCCACACGCACTCAAAGATGGGGGTGTAATCCGGCGGGGTTATTCAGATGAACTTGACCAATTGCGCGACGTGCGTGCTAATGCGGTGGAATCTATTGCGGGGATGCAGGAACGCGAGCGAAAGCAGACGGGGATTGACAGCCTCAAGATAGGATTTAACAAGGTATTCGGGTATTACCTCGAGGTAACGAAATCGAAGGTTGACAAAGTGCCCGAAAGTTGGGTGCGAAAGCAGACGCTTACGAATGCGGAGCGGTATCTCACTCCGGAGTTGAAAGAGTGGGAGGCTAAGGTTTTGAACGCCGACGATAATATTGCCCGGCTTGAATTGCAGCTCTTTCAAGAAGTTCGCGCGAGCGTCGCTTTACAGGTGCCCCGAATTCAGATGACAGCGGTGGTTGTGGCCAAATTGGACCTGGTCGCCTCACTTGCTGATGTGGCAGTGAGTGAGGCGTACGTGCGCCCTGAGTTCACGGACGAGATCGAATTCAATGTAGAGGCTGGTAGGCACCCCGTCGTTGAAGCCACGGTAGCGCGGGACACCTTTGTGCCTAATAACGTCGATCTTAGTGATGAACTCAGAACCATGATTGTGACAGGGCCCAATATGGCTGGAAAGTCGACTGTCCTGAGACAGATTGGGCTCGTCGCGTTGATGGCACAGATCGGATCATTTGTTCCAGCGAGGCGGGCCCGGATTGGCTTATGTGATAGAGTCTTCACTCGAGTGGGAGCTAGCGACAACCTCACATCAGGGATGAGCACATTCATGGTGGAGATGACAGAGACTGCCACGATCTTGAATGGTGTCACAGAGCGGTCGCTTGTGCTTCTCGATGAGATTGGTCGAGGTACGTCAACCTACGATGGGGTTTCAATTGCTTGGGCAGTAACTGAATGGCTCAATGAGTGTGGTGCACGCACAGTATTTGCGACCCACTACCACGAGTTAGTAGGACTGGCAGAGTCACTGGAGCGTGCAGGTGCTTTCAATGTTGCTGTTCGTGAAAACAATCAAGACATCGTGTTTTTACATCGATTAGAACCAGGTGGTTCAGATCGATCGTATGGGGTGCACGTGGCGAGACTCGCTGGCTTGCCTGCCGAAGTTGTTGGCCGTGCCTCGCGCATACTCGGGTCCCTGGAAAGTGGTCTATGGGGTACAACAGATGGTGATCAAGGTAAACTGAGCCAACTGTCGTTGTTTCGAGGTCAGTCCAAAGAGGGTGAAGAGGCTGTAGTGTCTGCGGTACCCGATCCGGCAGCCGAAGAACTGTTAGAGCGTCTTCGGAGCCTAGATCTGAATGCGATGACGCCACTTGACGCTCTTAACACTCTTGCAGAGTGGAAGGCCTATGAAAAGGAGTAAATATTTCGCTCGTTTCCAACTGTTCGGTTTTTTGAGGACAAGAGTAGTTGCACTCCGGGTGGTTTCGCTTGCGGCCGCAATATCGGTTGGCTCATGCGTCGAAAATGTACCCCCAACCCTGGGCGAATTGAAGATTGGCTCTCCACCTGTTAGGCCATTTGTGATTCCATCGCTGCTCAATAATCAGCTCCCATTCGAATATCCCGAGAGTGCTTGGAGCCGCGGTATTGGGGGCGAAACGATGCTTCGAATTCACATTTCCGAAATCGGGGTCGTAGACTCGGTTCTCGTAGACACCTCATCCAATGACCGAGTGCTTGACTCCGCAGCAGTCGTCGGGGCCAGACTTCTTACTTACCGTCCGGCCCGACATGGAGATGATTCAGTAGCGGTATGGGCGTTTCTACCCGTACGCTACCCGATGCCTAACATGGTGAGGACAGGGACTGAGGGTCATCAATGACTGAATGTCGCGAGAAAGTGGGGTTTAGTGGATAGAGAGCGCATCCGAGTAGGTGTGCTGTTCGGAGGGGAGTCCGCCGAACATGAAGTATCGATTCAGTCCGCAAAAAACGTGGTCGAGGCGATCGATCGTAACCGATACGATGTAACCTTGATTCGGATTGATCGATCTGGTTGTTGGCATCTAGATGACGAGACCTCTCTTAGTCCCGATGTGGCGAACCTTCGAAGAACGGACCTCTCCTCAGGTACCCATTATTTGGCATTGGCACCTGGCGGAGGTGGCAATCTAATAACTCGAGACGGAGGAGATCCGTTACCGGAACTGGACGTGATTTTTCCGGTTTTGCATGGACCCATGGGTGAAGACGGTACCATCCAAGGGTTGCTACGTCTCGCGCACATCCCCTTTGTAGGGCCTAGTGTGTTAGGCTCGGCAATCGGGATGGATAAGGATATCGCGAAACGACTTCTGCGGGACGCCGGGGTTTCAGTAGCCCCATTCATTACCGTCCTCAATCGTGGGTTGGCTCCGTCATGGGACAAGGTGAAGGCGGAACTGGGCGCTCCCGTATTTGTGAAACCGGCAAATATGGGGTCTTCGGTCGGAGTCTCTAAAGTTTCCTCCGATGTCGAGTATCAGGCAGCGCTGGACGAGGCTTTTTCCTTCGACACAAAAGTTCTACTGGAATTTACACTCCAGGGGCGCGAACTGGAGTGCGCAGTTTTGGGAAATGAGCATCCAGAGGCGTCGATTCCAGGAGAAGTGGCGCCCAAGCATGAGTTCTACTCCTACGATGCCAAGTACCTCGACGCTGCGGGAGCCGATCTTACGATCCCTGCTGATGTTGCCCCTAAGACTGTTGAACGTGTTCAGGAGCTATCGGTCCGCGTCTTTCAGATTCTCTGTTGCGAGGGGATGGCCCGTGTCGACTTTTTTCTGACGACGAAGAGTTCAAACACATTCGCCGAGGGTGAACTCGTAGTTAATGAGATAAATACCATTCCAGGGTTCACTCGCATCAGTATGTATCCCAAACTCTGGGCGGCCTCAGGAATTCCATATCCGGATCTGATTGATCGCCTAATCCAACTCGCGATTAACAGATGGGAGCGGGATCACACCCTTAAGTCGGCGATTGACCTCCCGTCGGCTGAGGATGTCGTCCCGGACAACTGATCACGAGATGAATCGCATGACATATCAGACGAACGGTTTCCGCTTTGGACATGGCTTCCCCATCACTTTGTGGGTTAAGCGGCTCCTGCTCGCAAATGTCGCATTTTGGTTAAGTCTTACCGTTCTTGGTGATTCTCAGGCCTATACGGTCGTAAACTGGTTGTCCTTTGCTGCGACAGATGTCCTGCAGAAGCCATGGAGTCCTTTGAGTTACATGTTCGTGCACCTGAGTTTTGGTCACTTGTTCACGAATATGTTGGTGCTCTTCTTCTTCGGCCCGCCACTTGAGTCGCGTTGGGGCAGTAGATTTTTCATTAAGTATTACCTCATCACTGGCCTTAGTGGGGCATTTTTCTCAGTTCTTCTGTATTCCTGGGTTGGTGCGATACCAATGATCGGTGCATCGGGGGCCATCTTCGGTCTTCTAGTTGCCTTCGCTATGAACTGGCCGGACTCGAAGATTTATCTTTATTTCTTGTTCCCTGTTCCAGCGAAGTGGGTTGTCGCTGCATTGGGGTTATTCTCACTTTTTTCGACCGTCAGTGGTGTGAATGGGGGGGTCGCGCATTGGGCGCACTTAGGAGGTCTTGTCACGGGTTTCATGTACCTTCGTTTCGGTGAACGTATCGGTCGCATACTAGGAAAGGTTTTGTTCAAAGAGGTACCCCGACCAGTAAAAGTTGAACAAGGTCGCAAGGAGAAAATCAGAACTTCCAAGTCATCAGCTCAACAGTGGCGCCGGGGAAGCGATGTGGACTCGCCGGACGAAATAGATCGAATTCTAGACAAAATCCGGGAAACCGGGATGGATTCACTAACGATAAAAGAGCGCTCATTTCTAGATGAGATGAGCCGTCAATACAAAAATACCCGTATGCACTGAGGTGTTGGGACCAGTTCCTCACTACAACTACGTTTGATCAGTTGCTTTGTATCTCTGGAGTTTTTTTCCGGTCCTTTCTAGAATGATTGCCCCGCGCGAGACAAAGATCCATTGGCTGTTCGCGCGACAACTGTACAATAAGTCTTATTTACTAGTGCCTAAGGAGAGTTTAGATGGCGTCTTCTGCCCCAGTAACTGAAACCGCCGATATCCGAAATGTTGTTGTCTTCGGCCACGGCGGATGCGGAAAGACGTCCTTAGTTGATTCGCTGTGCTATGTAGCCGGAAATACAAACCGGAAGGGTGATATTGATAAAGGGAGCGCCCTGACCGATTTCACAGCCGAAGAGATTGCACATAAGATTTCAATCAACCTTGGAGTTGCCCACGCCCGTTGGAATGGGACGAAGGTCAACCTTATTGATACTCCTGGTTACCTTGATTTTTTTGGTGAAGTGATGGCGGGTATGCGGGTAGCCGATTCTGGACTATGCGTGATTGACGCAGTTCATGGAGTTGAAGTTGGGACAGAGAGGACTTGGGCGGCAGCTGATTTTCAGGGTCTGCCCCGGATGATATTTGTTTCGCTTATGGATCGAGACAATGCGAATTTCCAAAAGACCTTTCAGCAAATTCTAAAAACCCTCACTGCAGCCGCAATCCCAGTCCAAGTTCCGATCGGTTCCGGAAAAAATTTTAAGGGGATTGTCAACCTCTTATCGATGAAAGCCCATTTGTTCAAAGGGGGCGACAAAGGGAATTATGAAGAGACGGACATTCCCGAAGAATTGATATCGGATGTCGAAACTTTTCGCGAGCAGTTGATTGAAGCGATTGTGGCTGCAGACGATGAACTTCTCGAGGCCTATTTCGAAGGTGAAGACCTTGATCCTAAAAAAGTTCTTGAGGTTCTCGGGAAGGCGATACGGAATGGAGATGTCGTGCCGGTTTTTTGTGGCGCAGGAGTCAATAGTTGGGGTATGCGCACGCTACTAGACAAGATTGTCGAACTCATGCCATCGCCCGTTGAAGCAGCTCCACAAATCGTAAAGAATAGTGACGGAGAAACTGAGATTCAGGCTGACCCAGCCTCGGCTACGGCGGCTCTTGTATTTAAGACAACATCCGAGCCACAAGTGGGTGACCTGAGCTACTTCCGGGTTTTTGGTGGTAGAATCACCAACGGTCTGACGCTATTGAATCCGCAACATTCAGCAAATGAACGGATTGCGCACTTAGCCATACCACAAGGTGCTCAGCGGCTCGATGTCGACTCGCTCAGTCCAGGAGACATAGGGGTGGTTGCAAAACTCCGCGACACCCACACCGGCGATACCCTCTGCGCCACAAAAAACAAGCTTGTTCTTGAAAGTGTCATGTGGCCAAGCACCGACATATCGCTTGCGATAACCGCTCAGACGCGTGGCGATGAAGACAAGATCGGGACGGGCTTAGCCAAACTGCACGAAGAAGATCCTACCTTTACCTCAGGGTATGACCCTGAGCGTGGCCAGACGATAATCCGAGGATTAGGAGAGATACACCTCAACATCTCACTGGAAAAACTGACACGAAAATACGGTGTCAACGTTGAAACGCACGCACCTAGAATTGCCTACAGAGAGACGATCACAAAACTGGCTGAAGGACAAGGTCGCCACAAAAAGCAGTCAGGTGGCCGCGGACAATTCGGCGATTGTTACGTTCGACTAAGTCCGCTGGGGCGTGGGGAAGGGTATGATTTCGTCAATTCCATCAAGGGCGGAGTGATTCCAACTAAGTTTATTCCTGCAGTCGACAAGGGGATAAATAGTGCTTCAACTCAAGGAGTACTGGCAGGGTATCCTCTGGTGGATTTCCGAGCGGAATGCTACGACGGTTCTCATCATGCGGTAGACAGCTCTGAAATCGCTTTCCAAATTGCAGGGTCGGTTGCGTTCCGGAATGTGGCACTCAAGGCAAAGCCAGTGATCTTGGAACCCATTATGGAAGTCGAGGTTGAAACCCCCGAGGAGTTTATGGGTGAGGTTATGGGGGACCTTAACCAGCGTCGCGGGAGAGTTTTAGGGATGGATTCGAAGGGGGCACGCCAGGTTGTCAAAGCATTGGTTCCTCAAAGTGAACTCTACAAGTATTCGGCGGCACTCCGATCGTTCACACATGGGAAGGCTATGCACACGAGGAAGCTTTCTTCGTATGAACAAGCACCCCCCCATATCCAAGAGAAGGTCATCGCTGAGTCTAAAGCTCGCAAAGATTGATAGCAGGAATAAACTAGGGTTAGCGAGGAGATTCAGCAGTGGCCGGGCATTCGAAGTGGTCTAAAATTAAGCGCCAGAAGGCGGTGACTGATAAGGCGCGTGGAAAGTTGTTCGCCAAGCTTGGGCGTGAAATTGCCGTTGCGGCACGCGAAGGGGGTGGTGACCTAAACTTCAATCCTCGTCTTCGTACAGCGGTAGATAACGCTCGGTCACAGAGTATGCCCAATGAGAACATCGAACGCGCCATAAAGCGTGGAACAGGTGATCTTCCGGGAGTGTCTTTCGAGGAAGTGACATATGAAGGTTATGGCCCTGGTGGAGTGGCAATATTCCTTGAGTGTCTGACGGACAATCCCAAACGTACGGTTGCGGAGATTCGTCACTTGTTCAGCGAGAAAAGCGGTAATCTGGGGCAGAGCGGATCGGTCCAATGGATGTTTGAACGGAAGGGTCAAATTTATGTTGATTCCGAGAAATCTGATGAGGATATGACGCTTGAGTTTGCCCTTGAGGCAGGTGTGGAGGGCTTTGATTCTGAGGAAGGGATGTATGTAATGTCGACAACTGCAGGAGAGTTTCACGCAGTAGTCGAAAGTTTGCGCGAGGCTGGCATCCCCATTACTGCCGCCGAGCTAGGTATGGTTCCGACCACTATGATTGAGGTGAAAGGCCGAGATGGCGAGAAGGTTATCGACATTCTGAATGCGTTAGATGAGCACGAAGACGTGCTAAAAGTCTACTCGAACGTGGACTTGGAGGAGGCGGACTGGACGGAAATGGAAAGCAACTGAAAACGAACAATGGAATAGAAGCTGCCCGTGTCCTGGGGATTGATCCGGGGACGCGAGCCACCGGATATGGCCTGATTGAATGTGGCCGACCAATTCATCGATTGATTGAATGTGGGGTGATTCGAACGCGCACTGGTGACCTGGATCAGAGGTTGGTGGAGATTCACTCCGCAACTCTCGATTTGATCGACCGACATGTCCCAACTTGTGTCGCTATCGAAGGTGTATTCACGGGTCGAAACGCGCGGACGGCGCTGTTACTGGGACATGCGCGTGGAGTCCTAGTACTGGCCGCCGCTCTCAGAGGTCTCCCCATTCATGAGTATGCACCCCGTGAGGTGAAAAAGCGGGTTGTTGGTACTGGTGCGGCAGGGAAAGAACAGGTGGGGTTTATGGTCAAACAGCATCTACGACTTGCCACGGCCCCGAAGCCAGCTGACGCTGCGGATGGGTGTGCGATCGCCCTATGCCATTTGATCGCGCAACTGCCAGCTAGCATGGGTTCAGGCGTAGTCTCGTGATCCGTAGGATTTGCGGCAAACTCGTCGAGCAGAGATCCGGCATGGTTGAGGTATTAGCCAGCGATGGTTTGGGGTATGAGATTAGCGTGCCGACGGGACTGGTCGATCGGCTCCCTGCGGGCGATACGGTCGAGCTTCACACGGTTCTCATCGTGCGGGACGATACTATGGAATTGTTCGGATTTGAATCCTCGCGCGATCGTGAGCTATTTCAACGTCTTCGTACAGTCGGTGGTGTTGGGCCACGACTGGCGCTTGCGGTCCTGGGTGCGCTTTCCTCCGATCGTGTTGTTAAAGCAATTCGAGGGAAGGATAATGCAACTCTTCAAACCGTTAGTGGAGTAGGGAAAAAGACAGCAGAGCGTATTGCAATTGAGTTGGCTGACAAACTTGACGACATGGGGGGAGGCGTCGATGGGAAGGAGTTGTCTCGTGGCCCCACGGAAGCCGCTGTCGAAGCTTTACGTTCACTCGGCTACGGATCGGCGGAGGCTGAAGATGCCGTGCGTCGCGCCGTCAAATCGCTAGGTGATCGTGATATGGGGACTCAGGATTTAGTTAAGAATGCACTCCAGTTCGTATGAATTTCCATAAGGGGTAGTCGTGAGTAAGAAACAAGAATCAACCGACATTACCACCCCCGAGTTGATTGAAGACGAGGGTTGGTCTGACTCGTCCCTGAGACCCGATCGACTCGAAGAGTTCATTGGGCAGGTGAAAGTCAAGGAAAGCTTATCGGTTTTTGTAGAGGCAGCACTTGGGCGTGGTGAAGCACTTGACCATACGCTGTTTTATGGCCCCCCTGGCTTAGGAAAGACAACGCTCGCATACCTGCTCGCCCACGAGCTAGGCGCTAATATTAAGCTCACGTCAGGGCCAGTACTTGAAAAACCAGGAGACTTGGCGGGCCTCCTCACGAACCTTGGGCCCGGAGATATCCTATTCATTGACGAAATTCACCGGCTCCGACCTGTGATCGAAGAATTCCTCTATCCCGCCATGGAAGACTATCGTATTGAGATCCGACTGGGCGACGGACCTCGCGTTGAGACCTTCTCAATGAAACTCGAACGCTTTACGCTCGTGGGTGCAACAACCCGATTTGGTCTTCTTACAGCGCCAATGCGAGCGCGCTTTGGCGTGGTTGAACGACTGGGGTTTTATCCTGCCGATGAATTGCGCACGATTGTTGAACGGTCGGCACGGCTCCTTAACATCCCCATCACAGAAAATGGGGCATCGGAAATTGCTCGTCGGTCGAGAGGTACACCTCGTATAGCCAATCGCTTGTTACGTCGGGTCCGAGACTTCGCGGAGGTCCGTAGGGAAGGAACGATTGATGAGGACACTGCAGTTGAAGGCCTTGCACTGCTAAATGTTGACGAATATGGGCTGGATGAGATGGACGCGCGGGTTCTGAGAGCGATTATCGAATCTTTCGATGGCGGCCCGGTTGGGCTCAAATCACTGGCTGTGGCCGTAGGTGAAGATGCGGACACACTTGAGGAAGTTTACGAGCCCTTTCTAATTCAGAACGGATATCTGCACCGAACATCGCGTGGACGAACAGCTACTAAGAAGGCGTACGAGCGCTTCGGTTATGATATGTCTCAAACCGAATCCGAACATACGCAAGGTGCTTTCTTTGGCGATGGTGGATGAAGCGGCCAGACTGACAGCTGCCTATGATTATGAACTGCCCCGCGAGTTAATTGCGGCGCGGCCAACGAAGAGACGAGATAGTAGTCGGCTCCTCTTGGTCGATCGTGCATGCAAGACACTTAAGGATTCATCCTTTCAACATATCACGTCAGTTTTTTCGTCAGGCGATGCGGTCGTGATCAACGACAGTCGGGTATTCCCGGCTCGGCTTTTGGGACGGAAGTCGACAGGAGCCAGCGCGGAGATCCTTTTGGTTCGGCCAATCGATGAGGTAAGCAGTGAGGTTTACCCTGACGCGTTTGCATCTAATCAGTCGCCGTGGTTGTGGATAGCTATGGTACGTCCGGGGGGCAAGCTCAAACCGGGTCACACGGTGGAGGTAGGTGATGGGCTCTCCGTGGAAATACTCGAGATGGTTTCGGATGGAACTCGCGTGGTGCGGCTTATTGGGGACGGAAACCCTTGGGCACTCATAGACCAGTTCGGGCACACTCCGTTGCCTCCATATATCGATCGTCCAGATGATGACTCTGATCGCGAACGCTATCAAACAGTTTATGCTCGCCATTTGGGAAGCGTCGCATCGCCAACTGCTGGGCTTCACTTCACCCCTGAATTGCTTGCCAAATTGGACGAGCGTGGAGTGCAGATAGTACCAATCACACTGCACGTCGGGTTTGGAACTTTCCGGCCGGTGTCTGTGGACCGAGTGGACGAACACCGGATGCCGCCAGAAGCCTATCGATTATCCGTTCGTGCGGCCGAGCAACTCAATAAAACGCGCGCTGCTGGGAAACGTGTTTGGGCGGTGGGTACTACTTCGTGTCGTGTACTCGAAACGGCTGCCATCTCTGGTGAGTTTGAGTCAGGGGAGGGGTGGACAGATCTTTTCCTCCACCCACCACACGAGTTTCGTGGCGTGGACGGGCTCCTGACCAATTTTCATCTTCCGCGTTCGAGCCTTTTGTTACTTGTATCTGCTTTTGCTGGAAGGAACTTCGTGTTGGAAGCATACGCTCACGCTATCGCCGAACGCTATCGATTCTATTCATATGGTGATGCCATGGTGATCTGGTGACCAGCAATAAAGAATGTTCGGAGCGAGATGGAAGGTCGGTTACAACTGCGCTCCCCGGGGGGGGTGTTTTTCGAGTAGAAGGGGAGGTCGCAGGAGCTCGTGCAGCTTCACTTGTACTTGAGCGGGGTGAGATTCGCACGCCGTGCTTTATCCCCGTAGGAACTCTAGGCACCGTTAAGTCACTCACTCCAGAAGAACTCAAAGAGGCGGGAGTGCAGATACTCCTCGCAAATGCCTATCACTTACATCTCCGACCTGGTACTGAGGTTCTCGAAAACTCTGATGGTTTGCATAGGTTCATGAACTGGGATCGTCCCATCCTAACCGATTCCGGAGGCTTTCAGGTGTTTTCTCTCGCGCGGATCAACGAGATCGACGATGATGGGGTGACCTTCCAGAGTCATCTGGACGGAAGTCATCATCGACTCACACCCGAGTTATCAATAGACATTCAGAATTCGATCGGGTCTGATATCAGGATGGCTTTTGATGAGTGTCCACCAGGAGAGGCGAGTCAAGAGAGGGCTCGGGGTGCTGTGGAACGGTCTCTTCACTGGCTTGAACGTTGCCGAGATCGCCACGAAGAACTGATTTCAGGTGGTTTGAGTTCTAAAGGTTTGCTGTTTCCCATCTGTCAGGGAGCCTCGTACGATGATCTTCGTTTAGAGTCGCTCGAACGCACACTTGCAGTTAGCGAATGGCCTGGAATTGGGATTGGGGGGTTATCGGTTGGTGAGTCAAAAGAAGTTACGCGGAGGATTTTAGGCATACTTGAACCCAAGCTTCCGCGCCATCTGCCGCGCTACCTTATGGGCGTCGGTTATCCAGACGACCTGATTCAGTCCATTGCTCAAGGTGTTGATATGTTTGATTGTGTCGCCCCAACCCGCAACGGGCGAAACGGGACGGCATTTACTCCAGATGGTCAGATCAACATTAAAAGTGCCCGTTTTGCGAAAGACAAAAGACCACTTGATGACGCTTGTGATTGTCCATGTTGCATGGAGTACACCCGAGCTTATTTACGCCATCTTTTTGTGAGTAATGAATTACTCGGCCTGCGCTTGCTTTCGCTCCATAACGTGCGGTTTTTGATTCGATTGACTTCGTTGGCACGTGCCGCGATCCTCCGAGGCGATTTTGAGGTGTGGGCAGAGGATTGGCTGGCTCGCTATAACTGCAGATCGGAACTCGCCGACGCCTAGCAAACTTCATTGGAAGGGTAGTGATCATGCTAAATGCGAATTTAATGGGGGCATCCCCTGACGGAGGGACTGCAAACCCTGCGGCTACGCTAATGATGATGATGGGTTTTATCGCCATCTTCTATTTCCTGTTTTTCCGTCCACAGCGGAAACAGCAACAGCAGCACCAAGCACTCATCAAGGGTGTCGAAAAAGGTGATGAGGTTACGACAGTCGGAGGTGTCATCGGAACCATAGTTCACCTGACGGGCGATCGTATCACCCTTAAGAGTGGTGAAACTCGGATCGAGGTTGAGCGTTCGAAGATTATGAAGGTGAACTCGAACGGCTGACCGAAGCCTACGGCTCGGCTCTTTCATCCAGAACCCATGCTTCTTGAGATTCGCCTATTCGGAGATCCTGTGTTACGGGAGAAGTGCGCCCCAGTCGAACACATCGATGACGAAATCCGACAATTGATCGAAGATCTTCAAGAGACGATGTACGATGCGGATGGACTTGGTCTAGCTGCCCCTCAGGTCGGAGTTCCGATCCGAATGTTTGTTTATGACGTTCGAGATCCCGAATTGCAGGCGGGCGTGCTGATTAATCCAGAGATTGTTGAAGCCGACGGCTCCATTCGGGAAGAGGAAGGCTGTTTGAGCCTGCCTGGCCTTACTGAGATAGTCGAACGCAATGAGTCTATTCTCGTCCGGGGACTTGATATGGAAGGGGAGCCAGTCGAGTTACGACTGGAAGGTCTTCTCAGTCGCTGCGTCCAACATGAGAACGATCACCTCGATGGCATCCTTTTTCTTGACCGAGTGAGTCCTCTCAAAAGGAAACTTCTCCTCCAAAAATGGCAGAAGGGCGAAAACTGAGAATCCTTTTTTGGGGGACTCCGGACTTTGGTATACCATCGCTCGAAGCCATGCGGAATGCGGGGCACGAGCTGGTCAGTGTCGTCACTGGTCCTGATAGACCAGCTGGCCGTGGTCGATTAGTCACAGAAAGTCCGGTGAAAAAGTGGGCGCTTAATGCGGGGATTCCGGTGCTCCAGCCTATACAGCCAGAAGGGAAGGCTTTTGTAGACGCTATCCGTTTGCTGACACCCGACATTTCAGTGGTTGCAGCTTACGGCCAGATGTTAGGTGAAGTCGTTCTCAACCTGCCTGAACTGGGTTCGATCAACGTGCATGCATCTTTACTGCCCAAGCTAAGGGGGGCTGCTCCGATTAATTGGGCCATTATCCGTGGCGATGAACAAAGCGGTGTAACCATTATGCGGATGGTACGCGAACTTGATGCGGGTCCGATTATCGCCCAAGAGCGCATCTTAATCTCGAATGAAACTACAGCCGGTGAGTTGTACATTGAAACCGCGCATCGAGGTGCAAATCTTCTGATAAAAGTGCTTTCCGATGTAGGAGTAGGTCGAACTGAGGAAAGTGATCAGAAGGGTGAGTTGGCGACTTATGCTCCCAAATTTGATCGTGAATTGGCTCGAATTAACTGGATGCTTAGTGCAAAAGAACTGCACTGCTGGTTGCGTGGCTGTGATCCTTGGCCAGCGGCTTGGACCGAGCTTAATGGTGTGCCGATTCAGTTCTTTGGCCCGCAGGTTCAGGCTGACCAGTCAGGCAACGCACCCGGCACAGTTCTGGAAGCAGACCCTCAGGATGGTCTCATCATTGCAACGGGTTCCGGTGCACTGCGTGTTGGTGAAGTGAAACCTGCGGGTCGCCGTCGGATGAAGTCGGAAGCGTGGGTTCGCGGCGCAGGGAGCATAGAAGGTGCTTGTTTCGTCTGATCTCGCGTTGCCCCGTGTGCATGTTTTGGTTTCAGAGCACGAGCTTGAAGATGCAACTGTCCTAGCGTCTCTCAACCAAATGTTCGCATCGTCTGAACCTGTCGCCGTTCACCTGCGGGCGCATTTGGATGCCGGTGAGCTTTTCACCGCAGCTCAACAATTGGCCCGATACATAGAGGGCTCCAGTTCGTGGCTTATAGTGAACGGTCGGCCGGATATCGCGCTAGCGGCTGGAGCACACGCAGTGCAGCTTGGTCATACTGCACCAGAGGTGCAGAGCACACGGGAGTTCATCGATGAATGTGAGGGGCAGTTAAGGGTTGGAGTGTCAGTCCATTTGCCGGCAGAAGCCGCTTCGGCAGTTCGTGCGGGGGCTGACTATCTCGTTCTCGGAACAATCTATCCAACAAGCTCACATCCAGAGGTGGAAGCGAGTGGGGCCAGCAATATTTCCGAGACGGTGAAATGTATCCGTGATAGTGAAGTGCCAATCTTGGCAATCGGAGGTGTAAATGTGCCGAGAGCGCGAGAAGTCATATCATTTGGTGCCTATGGAGTAGTTGTGAAAAGTGCGGTCTGGAGTGTTCCGGATTCGGCCCAGGTCGTTCAGGCATTGAGAGGAGCGGTAAACGATCAATTAGGGGATATTGTATAGAATGGCACATCCGATCGACATTCAACTAAACGGCGAGCTATGTCATGTAGCGATGGGGACATCAATGGTCATGTTGTTGCGTCAACTTGAACTCGATGAAAGAAGCGTCGTTGTCGAACTCAACCGAAAAATCATCCGGAGGACTGAAATGGAAAGCCTGTTCCTCAAAAAAGGTGACAGTATTGAATTGGTTCATTTTGTGGGGGGTGGTTGAGTGGAACAGTTGACAATTGCTGATCGCAGCTTCTCATCTCGGCTCATGGTGGGGACGGGAAAATACTCGACTCCACAAATCATGATCGATGCCATACGAGCCTCCGGAGCTGAGATGGTTACTGTTGCCGTTCGTCGTGTGGACATTTCGAATCCTGAGCGGGACGCGATCCTTTGTACAATAAGTCCAGAGGAGTTTACGCTCCTTCCTAACACTGCCGGTTGCTACAGTGCAGAAGAAGCAATTCGATTCGCCCGGCTCGGGCGTGCTGCCAGTATGAGTGAGTGGGTCAAGCTCGAAGTGATCGGTGATCAGGAAACCCTTTTACCAGATACGGAGGGTTTGCTTGAGGCGACTAAGGTCCTGGTAGATGAGGGATTTGTTGTTTTGGCATATACAAACGATGATTTGGTGACAGCTCTCCGGCTTGAGGATGCGGGCGCGGCGGCAGTTATGCCATTAGCGTCTCCGATTGGAAGTGGGCTCGGGTTGCTTAACCCACTTAACATCGGGCTTATTAAAGCACGTCTTACGGTCCCTGTTATCGTTGATGCTGGTGTGGGCACAGCATCCGATGCGTGCGCCACCATGGAACAAGGCGTTGACGGCATTTTAATGAATACAGCCCTAGCTGAAGCTAAGGATCCCGTACAAATGGCGACCGCTATGCGGCTCGCTGTAGATGCTGGTCGGTTCGCGTATTTGTCCGGCCGGATGGCGAAACGTGAATGGGCGGTGCCCTCGAGCCCGTTGCAAGGAATCCCAGGCTGATTCTCTTTTGAACCCCCGCTCGGCTGCACACCGAATCCTTTCAGAAGTAAGAAGAGGAGGGTTTGCCGATGAGTCAGCCGAAGCAATTCTTCCAGAAGTGGCCCAGAAAGATCGGGGTTTGGCTCTTGAGATCGGATACGGGTGTGTCCGCCTTAGAACCCGCCTCGACACATGGATCCAGGCGTTTTCAGATCGACCGATACGACGAATTGATGCTGATATGCTAGACTGGCTCCGGATTGGAGCCTATCAGCTCCGTGAGCTACGAACGCCTGACCATGCTTCGGTGAACGAGACAGTGCAGGCTGCACGAGAGGTAATGGATCGTAGACGAGTAGCATATATCAACGCTGTACTCCGTGCGCTTGCGAGTAATACCAATACGGACCCGTTCCCGTCACATGATACAAATCCTGTCGCGTATCTGACTACTTGGGGTTCACATCCTGAGTGGCTTGTTCGTCGCTGGCTCGATCGCTGGAGTTTCCATGATGTGTCCCGTCTTGTGGAGCATGGGAATGGCGCTCCAGAAGTAGTGCTCCGCATGCTGAGTGATGACCCGAAGTGTATACCTGAAGGCGTCGAATTACGCCGTTTGCCAGATTGGCCACGATCTTTTGCGATAGTTGAAGGATCGCCGAGCACTGCCCTTGGAGAGCTTCGCGGGGTCATACAGGACCCCGCGGCCTCTAGTGTGGTAGATTACATAGGCACATGCATGCCGAAACCTGTTCTCGATGTGTGTGCGGCACCAGGCACTAAGGCGATAGGTCTAGCAGCGACTGTGTCGGCCCCGGTGGTTGCACTGGACGTATCACCGAAACGGTTGAGACAAGTGGGTCGGTCGGCAGAACGAACGCATCTTCCCATAGCGCTCGTTGCAGCGGATGCGCGATGTCTCCCAATCGCTTCGGCGGGGACGATTATTGCCGATGTTCCTTGCACTGGAACAGGTGTTTTCCGCCGCCGGGTGGATTCGCGATGGAGGCTAGATGAAGGGCGACTTAAGAAACTTTTGGTGCTTCAGCGGGATATTCTTGAGTCATGTTCTTCTATCGTGAAGGTGGGAGGAGTGTTGGTCTACAGTACATGTTCTCTTGAGCCTGAGGAGAACGAGGATCAGGTGGAGGCATTTTTGGAACGACACCGGGAATTTAGGCGGGAACCGCCAAGTGAAACTGTAGTTCCTGAAACTTGTCTGTCCTCTGCGGGCGACCTGTTCGTACGTCCGTGGATCACAGGTACGGACGGTTCGTACGCGGCTCGTATGCGTCGTACTGCATGAGCTTCGAGCGCAGGAGGACCACTAAACGGAGCGGCCCTTTACTTGCCGGACTTTTGAAGAGCCGGGTCGGACGAGCAATAGCATTCGTTGGTATTATGTTTGTCATTGGTTACACAATTTCCAGCCAATGGTTCTTTTCTTCGGTGGACGATCCGATAAATGCCGAATTTTATCAGGTTCCTGATTTGTCTGGGCTTGGGCTGGCAGATGCTAGAGAAATATTGACAGAGTTCGGTCTTACGGGTGTCGTCCGAAGTCAACTGCGTCACCCCCGAGTACCCGAAGGCGATATCATTGCCCAGAGCCCCCTAGCTGGTCAGGTCGGGCGCAACGGAGACACTGTACGTTTAACTACAAGTGCCGGCCCATCATCTCGAGTGGTCCCGAATTTGATTGGGTTAGGTGGAGATGATGCGGCAGGTATACTACGCCACCTCGGATTTGATGTGGATATAGTTCGTTCTACCGAAGTTGAAAGAGCAGGGGTTATGGAAATCCGTCCCGGACCAGGAACCCGGTTAATGTTACCCGCGACCATTCAACTGGCGGTGAGTGAAGGGGCCACAATCGTTACGGTGCCTGATCTTCGTGGCCGTCATGTCGACGATATCCAAGCTGTTCTCGAGGACGGACAGCTACAGCTAGGTGCGATTCGGTATCAAGTGAACGCGCTCGAAGGGCCCGGACGTGTAGTGTCTCAGAGCCCCGCACCGAGTTCATCGCTCTCCTTGGACAGTTTTGTCTCTATTGTAGTAGCAGGAATACCGCCTGATTCAGTGAGTGCCGACCTTACAGACGAGGTGGAACCTGTATCGCCTGATACCACCACTGATCGATTAACATCTCAAATGAGGATTCGATAAGATGGACTTTCGTCGAATGCTGAACGAAAATTGGCCATATAAGACGGCTGCTGTTGTACTTTCTATCCTCATGTGGCTGAGTGTGTCGTGTCCCTCAGAGATGGTTGTGGGGGCTACTGGGGGAACAACTGAGGTTAAGACGCCGAATCCACGTTACTCGCAGGTGCTAGTAGAGGCCCCAGCTGAGATCGAAGAGGGTCACCCAATAATATTGTGGGGCATAGTGTTTTCGTCTGTTTGGGAGGCTAATTTCGATTGTAAATATCGCACTTGGGCCGGGCCTCTCAATTTTCGATTCGACGCCTGAGTAAACAAACAATCTGTTCTTAGACGCCTATGATATCGACCGCAGCATATCAAGGAGGCCCAGTTCTCGGGATTGAGACGTCATGTGACGAAACTTCGGCTGCAGTCGTCGACGAGTCGGGTATTCGTGGCCTTGCTATCCTTTCACAAGATGCTCATGCGGCATTTGGTGGTGTGGTGCCTGAGATTGCGGCACGCGAGCATGTTCGCTCGCTCGGAGTGTTGGTCCGGCACGCAATGCAACAAGCAAATGTGGTTGATGAAGAGATCGGAGGGGTAGGAGTGACGGCTGGGCCCGGACTAGTGGGGGCCCTTCTCGTAGGACTGAACTGGGGGAAAGCCTATGCGTTTGCGAGCGGCATTCCACTCCTTGGGGTACACCATATGGAAGGTCACTTGTTTGGTACGGCATTGGAGCACGCTAATGCGAAACCACCGTTCATTGGTCTACTTGTATCAGGTGGACATACGATTCTTCTTGAGGCGCGAGGGTGGGGCGATTATCGCTTATTAGGTCAGACGCGCGACGATGCAGCAGGAGAGGCATTCGACAAGGTTGCACGACGCTTGGGACTGGCATATCCGGGAGGCCCTGAGATCGAACGTGTCGCTGCGGATGGAAAAGCTGGGCGATTCTCTCTCCCTCGTCCCATGCTGTCTTCTCGCGACCACCCAAGCGACGCGGCCTACTTCGATATGTCATTCAGTGGCCTCAAAACTGCCGCCGCGATGCTCGCTAGCGAGTTAGAGCGAAATGGAGGATTAAATGGCCTCGTTCCTGATCTGGCAGCGGAGTTCCAGGAAGCGGTTATTGATGTTTTGGTTGAGAAAACCATGAGAGCAGTCAAGTTCACGAACTGCCATCGTGTGGTTCTGGGCGGTGGTGTAGCGCGTAACTCTCGGCTCCGAAATTGTTTGAGTGAACGACTCGCCGATGGTGGGGAGTTGTATATTCCCTCCGGTCGTCTGGCAACTGACAACGCAGCGATGATTGCAGAGGTAGCGCGTCATCGTCTCAAAAATGGAGAACGCAGCTCATGGTCGCTTAATGCGGACCCTTCGCTTGCGTTCCCTGGACTAGTCTGCAGTTGAAAAAATTGAGAGGGTGAGAGCGTGTATCCCGAACTGTTTACTCTGAACTTGCCGGTCTTAGGCGAGATGAACATCACGTCGTTCGGCGTGATGTTGGCACTAGCGTTTTTGTCTGGGCATTTCGTTTTACGGTCGGAACTGGGCCGACTTGGTGCAGACCAGGAGATGAGTGCAGATGCCCTCTTGGGTGCGCTTGTAGGTGGGATTGTAGGAGCGAAGCTCTACTATGCAGCACTGTACTGGGACTTGACCGCAGCTAACCCTTTTGGAATGCTATTCTCGCGTGGCGGACTCGTCTGGTATGGTGGGTTTCTCGGGGGAGTGCTCGGGGTCATCTGGGTTATTCGTCGTAAAGGGGCTTCAATCCCGCTCACTGCTGATGCTATTGCGCCCGCTCTAGCGCTCTCGTATTCGATTGGGCGTCTTGGTTGCTTCTTGGTTGGAGATGACTACGGTCGCCCAACGGACTCGTTCGTGGGTATTGCATTCCCCGGAGGACAACCTCCGTCGACTGCGGGGAATCTTCGTCGTTTCGGGGCCGATGTGGATCCGGCCATTCCGGACACAGAGGTGCTAGCTGTGCATCCGACTCAGCTATACGAGTTTAGCCTGTCGCTCCTTTTCTTCTTTCTACTCATGCGTTTACGGGGGCACCCACACCAAAAAGGGTGGTTGTTCGCTCTCTGGCTCGTGTTGGCGGGGGCTGAACGTTTCTTTGTGGAGCTATTTCGAGCTAAGGATGACCGTTTCTTAGGATCGTTTACGCTCGCACAGGCTATCTCCGTTGCGGTGGTAGTCATCGGAGTGACGCTCATCATGCGTTTTCGTCGACCTAACGCGGCTGTGGGGGGCTGATCACACCGCGTAGAGGGAAACGTGCGGTTTCACGAGCGGCGGGCCGCAAGGCATGCCGACTAAAACTGTCACTGTTCGTGGCTGCAATCGTTTGTGCGAGCCAAGGGGAACTTTCTGGACAAGTTATTCGAGCGCCAGAAGTTCGTTCTCTTCGTTTTATCGGAAACGAGTCATTCTCCGACCGAGATTTGCGCGCAGTTATCCAGACCCGTAGTACGGGATGCGTTAGCTTCCTGCTGAACCCCGTGTGTCTTGTGACCGACTGGGGGTTTGCCCATCGCCGTGGTTATTTGGATTCACTCGATGTTGCAGGGGATGAACTCCGGCTTCGCTCTTTCTACACACTGCGGGGCTTTTTCGACGCCACAGTGCAAAGTGATATTAGGACGATTGGGCATGATGCACGGGTGGAGTTCACCGTTACTGAAGGTGAACCAACACCCATCGACAGTTTTGTGATTCGCGGGCTCCCCGACGTAATAGACGTAAACTCTGCACAAGAGATGATTGGTGTGGAGGTCGGGGAACGGTTCGATCAACTCCGACTTGAGGCTGGGACAGACAGTCTTGTGCAAGCAATGCACGAGTTGGGGTTCATTGAGGCCTTGGTACTGCAAGATGCCCGTCGTCGGGTTGGTGGGTCAGCACAAGTCGAGCTTGATGTGATTCCTGGTCGGCGGTTCAAGGTTGGCGACATCCATATGGAAGGGCATGAGACTATAGGGGAGGGTGTTGTTCGTGATCTGTTGGGGCTTCGTACTGGCGACTTCTACAATCAGAGCCGTGAAGAGGAAAGCCAGAGAAACTTGTTTAGTCTCGATGCGGTGCGTTTTGCTTCGATTGCGAGACAACGACCATCTGAAAACGGAGTCATGTCGGATTCGATTGTCGATCTTCTGGTCCAGATTACACCGGCTGGGAACCGAGCCGCCCGTGGTGGGTTTGGGTGGAGCACGGATGAGTGTTTGCAAACCGAAGCGAGATTGACACACCGGAATCTTTTCGGGGGTGCGCGTCGACTAGAAATCACTGCTCGACTCAAGAATATCTTTGCTCAGCAATTGGGTGGATCTTTGCCTTGTTCGGGTGTTGGGACGAATCCGGATTTCCGCACCCTTAATTTCCTGCTCCAGGCTGAGTTGCTTGTTCCCGTTTTTTTCTCTGGCAGGAATAGTTTCAGGGCCAGTTTGTTTGGAGAGCGAGAGACGGTCCCCGATGTGTTCATACGGGAAGGGATTGGAGCGGCGTTAGCGGTTTCGCGGCGCTTGGGCTCTGGGATGACGGCAACTCTCGCGTATCAGCCAGCATTTACGGGTTTTGACGAACAATCAGCCGACATTTTCTTCTGCGTCAACTTCGGATTTTGTACGCCAGAAGATATTACGACGGTTACTCAGGCGAGATGGTTAGCACCCTTATCTCTAGATTGGATTTTTAATAAAACCAATGATCCATTACGGCCCAGTCGTGGCTTCTACATTACGACCGAAATTGAGACTGCGGGTTCGCTAACAGGTTCGGAGTACAGGTATGTAAGGGCGGGTCTTCAGGGAGCTGTGTTTCAACAACTTGAACCAGGTCTTGTTTTTGGAGCGCGGGCTAGGACAGGTGTTGTTGAACCCACAAGCACACGACTGTTCCCAACTGACCCGACGAAAGGAGAGGGTGTGATCCACCCCTCCAAGCGGTTTTTTGCAGGTGGGTCGCAAAGCGTGCGAGGGTTTGGCCAAAACCTACTTGGACCTCGGGTGTTGGTTCTCAACCAAATAGAGGACTGTTCTGGTGAAGTGCTCGAAGTCTGCGCAGGCAACCTGGCTGCTAATGATCCGGGCCGCTTCGAGCAGCGCCCAAGTGGTGGTAATGCATTCTTCGAAGTGAACCTTGAGTTTCGGCAGACGTTGGATCAACGGTGGGGCCTAGTGTTCTTCGTCGATGCTGGCAACGTTTGGGACGATTTGTCTGAAATCCGTGCCCCGATCTGGACTCCGGGTGCAGGTATTCGCTTCATTAGCCCTATTGGCCCCATTCGACTCGATCTGGGGTACAATCCGACCGGTGCGATGAAATTGCCTGTGATTATCTC
Source organism: uncultured Gemmatimonadota bacterium (assembly GCA_913043255.1). Lineage (GTDB taxonomy): Bacteria > Gemmatimonadota > Gemmatimonadetes > Palauibacterales > Palauibacteraceae > Palauibacter. Next base: position 68,533 of record CAJWLK010000008.1, on the reverse strand, counting down.
GCTTGAGAACGGAACACTCGTTCAGCTTGACGAACCAGTCAGTTTTGACCCGTTCGAGTTTGACAATCCGTCTTCTTTTCGCGAGATCCTGCGGCGATTTCAGCTTCACATATCCATTGGAGAGGCATTCTGAGTCCTGACGAGTCCCGTTCGCCACCTTCCGACAAATCGACTGCTGAGAGCAGGTCGACGGAATCGGTGCGTAGCGAAGAGATTGGTACTGATAACGGCGAAGCTGCGCGTCCATCCTCAATCGTCGAAACGACTCAAAATTCAAAGGCCCAAAATGGACAAAGCGCTGATCCAAGGGCGCGAGCACGACTCCTCCTTCGCGTCCTGGGTTTTTTGTCATTTGCGGTCGCGTTCACTCTGTTCCAATTCACGCAAACCGATACGGGACGCAACGCAGCGGCCTCGATCATTCAGCGGGTGCTTGCGAATGCAGTGAACGGTCAGGTCGTGATTGGCCCTGTGCTTGATGGGAATGTTTTAACACGAGTCACACTGAGTCAGTTTAGGATCGATGGGCCAGACTCTAGCTCGTTCATTGTCCTCGATACTGTGACGGTTGAATACGATCCGTTAGCCCTATTTAGCAAACATCTTCGAATAAGGCGTATGCATGCACGCCATGCTTCTATTCATCTGGTTCAGGGTGCAGATAGAGCTTGGAATTACGATCAGATCTTTGGAACTCCTCACCTAAACCTCGACTTTGAGCAAGTCATTTCTGCTAATTGGCTGGAGATGGTTAAAGAACCCATCGGTTTTCTGCGTGACATTATGCTCAATGGCGAGGAGGGAGAAACTCCTCTTCGCATCTCGCTCTTCGATGCGAGTCTCGAAAGAGGAAACATTGAGATCCGAACGCCGTGGACCGCAGGCCTGGAAAAATCTGCTAGAGAGCGTGCGTTAAGCGATGCCCGATCTGGCGAGTCGTTATGGGCTATCCGGGAATCTGATAATGGTGAGTTCGAGCGTGTCTATAGACTGGAAAACATTAGTGGCAACTTTCCAGTTATCAGACTCGTAGATCCTCCTCGTCCTTTCAGTCTGCTCATTGAGGATGTTAGTGGGACACTTCATGCGGTGAATCAACCGCTGGAACTTTCACATCTGTCGGGTACGGTAACGCTAGGAGATACCACATGGGTGGATATCAAGCGTTTTGAGACTGAGAATTCAACGGTATCTGGGACTGGTTGGTTGGCTTCGGGTGTTCCTCTTGAGTATGACTTCCAGCTAAGTGCAGAACCACTTGGTTTCGAAGATGTTCGTTGGCTACCAATTCCTATGCCGAGGTTGGGGGGTGGCTCGATGGAGATCGACTTGACGTCACGCTTAGGAGACATGGTTGTTACAGTGTCCGATGCAGATATACGAAGCGATGATACTCAACTCCGTGGTGGTTTTGTACTGGCGCTGGGCCAAACTCCCCGCTTCGAGAATTTGGATTTTTCTCTAGATCCGCTTCGCCTCCAGTGGTTAAACCGCGTCCTTAGCAGAGAGCAGGAAGTTGATGGTTGGATACGGGGCTCGCTGGAAGGTTCGGGCCCGGTCAACGATCTCACGATCGATGCTACGCTGTCGCTGGCGGACCTTACTGAAGGAACAACTACGTCGGAAATTAGGGCTCAAGGTGGGGTCGGGATCGTCCGGCCTTTCACCGCGCATAACCTAGGGCTTGACCTGGAGACATTCGAGCCTAAATGGGTTCGGATCTTGGGGCTGGACCCACCGTTGGCAGGTCGTATCAATGGTACTGTGACCCTCGACAATAATGAGAATGACGATCTTGTATTCACTGGCGACGTATCCCATTTCACTTCTACAGGTGATTTTTCGGGTGTATCTGGATCGGGGACTCTCGATTTCTCAAGAGACCAACTGGTTGACCTTACCCTTGAGGTACGGCCACTTGCGCTAAATCTGCTTGGTCCATGGGTGTCCGGTATCGAACTCGCAGGGTCTGTGTCGGGTCCGATCCGGGTGAGAGGAAATCGCTCCAATCTGTCTGCAACCGCTACGCTTGAAAGCTCTCGTGGTCGACTCACAATGAATGGTTCCTTCGGGTTCGATAACGATGAGCCCAGATATGATATGCAGGTTGAGGCAACAAATCTTCCGCTTGACCAATGGATTGAGGGTGCTCCTGATTCACGGCTAGGTGTTTATGGGCGTGTGAGTGGAAGAGGGTATGATCCAGCCATGCTAGAAGCGGAAGTTGATCTTGAAGTTCTTCCCTCGCAGTTCGATCTAGTGGAGATCTACGATGGTCGTTTTCGTTTCAATCTGGCTGATGGAGTAGCAGCGGTTGACACCCTCTATCTATCAACAGATGTGGGGTTCTTGTCGGCTCGTGGTGATTTTGGTTTGGATGAAGGCCAGATGGAGACTATGGAGTTTAGTCTTCAAGCTCCTGATCTTTCGGATTGGGATCGTTGGTTCATCGAGACAATCCCTGGCGAAAGCATTGTTGCGACAGAGGAAGCACTTTTTGACAGTTTTGAAGCGGCGTTCGGTGGAGCTTCAGATGAGGAAGCGACGGAAGGTTTGTCTGGAGGTTTGGGTGCACGAGGCTCTGTCGCCGGGCGCTGGAGAGATTTTACGGTCGATGTGTTCATCGAAGGTTCACAGGTGCGGTTCGAGAGGTACCGTGCTGACACGTTGTCGGCACGAATCCAACTTTTCGAACCGCTAACTGCCGATGCGGTCCTGACGCAGTTTACAGCGGTAGGTGCGGACCTCAACGGTCGGAGACTTGATTCGCTTGATGTTCGTTGGGAGCGCTCCATGCCGGCGGGTAATACACTCGAAATCCATGCCCGACGTGATTCAACACTTGAAGTCTCGGCTCGCGGAGAAATCGAGGCGAGTAGAAATTGGAATGCACGCCTTGAGCGCTTACGGCTACGTCTCGGCAAGCTAGAATCGACTTTAGCACGACCATCTCAGCTTACGTATGTCGATTCAGCTTTTGTAGTGGATGGATTATTACTTACGGGTCCATTAGGGCACGTTGAGGCGAATGGTATAGTTCCGGCCACGGGAGAGGGTGAGCTCCTTGTTAGTCTGTCTGGAATTAGAATGGATCAACTGGCTCATCTCTTTTCAGAATCATCCCAGATCGGCGGTATGCTAGAAGGATCCGCCCGTCTTGAGGGAACGCTGACTGAACCTCGTTTTGCAGGCACGCTCCATATCGCAGACCCCTCAATTCGTACACATCAATATACTGGTATCGAGGCGCAGTTTGACTATGCTGATAGTCGGCTGGAAGGGCTGATCGATCTGACCGGAGAGAGTGCTCGCCTAGCTCGAGTTAGTGGATCCGTCCTTGCAGATTTGTCACTCCGCGGGATCGAAAACCGGTTTCTCGATGACCCGATTGATCTCTCGATCCAGGGAGACAGCGTACCTCTGACCTTATTAGAACTTCGTGTAGAAGGATTAGAGGAGATCTCAGGTGTTGGGCGTGCGGATATAACTCTCCGCGGAAGCCCAGGAACACTTAATTACGGAGGAGGTCTCCATATCAGTGATGGTCGGTCTTGGGTGCCCGACCTTGGGGTATGGTTAACCGATGTAGACGGCCAAATCAGTTTTCGAGGATCTCAGGCAAATCTGGAATCCGGTTATTTGGCCTCCGATTTAGGCGGGTTCGTCGAAGTTGGAGGAACATTGGATATTACGTCTTTGACTGATCCTAAGTTTGCTCTCGTAATCGATGCGACTGACTTTCATGCAGTCTCGCGTCTTGATATGTCGTTGAAAGTGGGTGGTGAAGGAGGGCTAGGCGGCCGGTATACGCAACCGATCCTCACGGGCGAATTCAACCTTTCAGAAGGGGATATCCGACAGGACGAGTTCCTGCGGCAGCGGCGCATCCTCGACCTCAGAGATCCTTCAATCTATACGCTTCTTGACTCTGCCTCAGTTCGCGAACGTCGGTTGCTTGAGCGTTTCCGCAATCCGTTCATGGATAATCTCGTGGTCGATGCGAATGTGTCGCTGGGGCCAAACCTATGGTTGAGGTCGCCAGAACTGGATGTTGAGCTGATCTCTGAAAACTTGGCGGTGGAAGTAGATCGGTCGCAGGACTTAACTACGGTTCGAGGCGGAGTTGAACTTCCCCGCGGTACATATCGGTTTGATAGACTTCCGCCGTATGTACAGGCACTCCGTATCACCTCGGGGGCGATTCAATTTGTTGGTAATCCGGACTTTAACCCAAACTTGTCCATCTCGGCCGAGTATAGAAATCAGACCATTGAAGGTCCTGTCGTCATTGAGGCCCGCATTGGTGGAAGATTGCGCGAGAGTACGCTGGATCTCACTAGTAATCCCCCAATGAGTGAAACGGATCGGTTGTGCTTCCTAGCTGTTGGAACTCCTTGTTACCAATCTGCTGATTCTCAATTAGGCCAGCGCTTGGTAAGGCAGAGCATCCTGGGTACGGTGAGTTCGGGCATATCGTCAGCGCTTGTTGGTTCTACGGGATTGTCATACTTCAATCTCCGTTCTATTGGTGGTGGAGAGCGAGGGGTAGGGCTACAGGGGTCGCAAAGTGTTTTCGACCTGACATTAGTCGAAGTTGGGTGGTACGCGGGACAAGACCTCTTTTTGTCTTTTTCACAGCCTCTTGGTGGTGGTCCACCTCGTGCAGCGCTTGAGTGGATGTTTCTTCCGAACTGGACAATTGAAGCTCGATCGGCAAGCAGATTTGATGAGCGCTTATTCGGGATGGCCCGGGGGACAAACCTCGTTAACGAGCGAACCTTTGGACTATTTCTTTTCCGCGATTGGGATTTCTGACTTGCGCTCGGGTGTCTGGATACGGAACGTCTGTGGTGCCAGAACCAGCTATACTCCCAGCGAGTAAACGGACTCGTCGGTGGTCGATTGTCAAAAGAACGAAGGTCCATCTAAAATCGAGTATCCATTTCCTGACTCCGAACGCTTCCTCGTGCTCCTCAATCGGGGAGCTAGTGGAGGGCCAGTCGAAACCTTACGTCGTCAAATAGCAGGAGCTTTTTCGGCTAAGGGCGTACCGTTTGACATCGTGGAGCCATTCGACAGGGAAGAAGCTTTCCGTGTTACTCGCGCCGCAGCGAAGAGGGGTTATCGGGCTGTCGTAGCGGCTGGGGGAGACGGGACCGTGGGCGTTGCACTTCGCGGGACTGCTGGTACAGAAGTCCCAGTCGCGATCGTTCCGTGTGGCACTGGAAATCAATTAGCTCTGAATTTTGGCATCCCGAGTTCGCTTGAAGAGAGTGTTGGTGTCGCCGTAGAAGGGAGTGTGGTCAAAGTCGATATTGGACGTGCGAACGGTGAACCTTTTGCGCTTATGGCTGGAGCTGGACTTGATGCCGACGTTATGACTGATGCGACCACAGAACTCAAGAGCAGGCTTGGGTTTGCCGCTTATCTGTACAGTGGCATCAAGAATGCAATGACCCCTCCGAGCGCCGATTTTCGAATTGTTGCCGATGATCAGGAAGTAGAAGTGAATGCCTCGATGGTTCTGTTGGCCAACGCGGGTCAGCTGAAAGCTGGGCCGCTCCCAGTCGAATTGACTGTCGCTCCAGAGTCTTCGTTCCAAGATGGCCTTATCGATGTATGCATCTATGCACCTCGAAATCTACCTGAGGTTGCGGGCCTTCTGTGGCAGGTAGCACGCAGGCAATTCGCTGGAAATGAGCGCATGATTTTTCTTCAAGCCAGAAAAATCCGGATTGAATCCGACCCTCCAGTTGCAATCCAAATCGATGGCGAGCCAAGAGGAGAAACACCGATTGAAGCTGAGATCGAACCCTTAGGTGGTAGAATCCTAGTCCCACGCTAAGTCTGGATAGGGCGTTTAGCCTATTCAGGAGCGTACACACTGGGTTAGTACATTAAATAAGGTTTTCGTATCTCCTTGAACTCCGTCTGCCCGTTGATCCATGCTTCGACGATGTTCTCGAGTTTGTCGCCACGATCAATTGCGAGGCGAAGCCCATCATAACCGGCCAGACGATCGAAATGATTCTTATTCCAAACCCAATATTTTCCGGAGAGACGACGCGCTTCGAGTAGGGCAGCCACCGCTGTTAGCACTGGATCGTACGAGGTTCGATTAGTCACCACGAGTCGGATTCCAGTCATTGTTACCCCGTCAAACTTCCCATCACTCGGGTCTTGAGGAGTGAATTTGGAGGTTTCTATACGAACCCCCGGCAGGTTATAGCCGGCGAGGCGCTCTGCCCAAATAGCGCCATCCAACCAGGGGCTACCCAACAATTGAAAGGCTTCCGTCGTTCCTCTTCCCACCGAAAAGTTTGTGCCCTCGAACAGGCAAGTGCCCGGATAATGGGTTGCGCTCTCTAGTGTGGGCATGTTCAGCGACGGAGGTACCCAGACGAGTCCTGTATTGTCGAACCAGAGGTCGCGAGTCCATCCCACTGTGGGCACAACGTGGAGATCAACTTCGATATTGAACTCGCCGGTAAATAGTTGTGCTAGTTCACCAATCGTCATCCCGTGTCTCACCGGAATTGGGTAGAGTCCAACAAAACTTGCAAAGGCAGGATTAAGAGTGGGCCCGTTAACATCGCCACCAATCGGATTAGGCCGGTCTAACACAATAAATGGCATCTTTTTTTGTCCGGCCGCCTTCATAGCTAAAGCCATTGTGGACTGGTATGTGTAGTACCGTGCCCCTATATCCTGAAGGTCGAGGATGAGCACATCGATCCCCTCCAGCATCTTCTCAGTAGGGGCACGAGTCTTACCGTAGAGCGAATAAATGGGAATGCCAGTGCTTGGATCAACAGTGTCTGGAATTTCTATGCCCTCGGGTTGGCTTCCACGAATCCCATGTTCAGGTGCGAAGAGGGCCACGAGGTTGGTTCTTGGGTAGGTGTAGAGAATATCAATTGAACTTGTCCCATCCCGACCTACGCCGCTTCGGTTAGTGATAAGGCCAACTCTACGGCCATCAATAAGATGAGATGAATCGGATAACAAAATATCGATCCCGGGTCGGACGTCATGGGTGTAGTTAGACGTAATCGACTGGTCTGTTGATGGCGCTTGCCCGCATGCGCTCAGGGCCAGCGCAAAAGCGAGGACACAGGTACGTTTAGCTAGAGGTGGCCATGCGGAGGAGTACTTGCCTGCCTCGCTGATAGACGCACAAAGGGAGATGCTCAACATGCAGGGGAGATTAGGGTTGGTGCGAAGTTGTGGAAAGCGGTCAACATCGCTGCGGTCCGGCATTCTCGTGCTTAGCCTCATGGCAATCCTAGTTTCCGTCGTACCAGCATCATCACCCGCACACCCGTTGTCGTGCCCCAACCCTACGCAGGTGCTGTCGCACGAATCAGAAAAGTGGATTGAGGAAACGCTTACACAACTTGATCTGCGGGAGCGTGTCGGTCAGCTGGTTATGGTCTGGATGAGCGGAGGTTACGCGTCGGCTGACGACGTCGAATTTGCCCGAATGGAAGAGCTTGTTCGAGATCAAGATATTGGAGGGATTGTTATCTCTCTCGGAACCCCTTTCGGCTACGCTTCTCGTCTTAACCGGCTGCAGGCTGAGTCTGATGTCCCACTGCTGATAGCCGCAGACTTTGAGGCAGGCCCCGGATATCGAGTTGGGGAACCCTATTCACTCCCACTCATGCTCGGACTAGGCGGTGCGACAACCTTCCCCCCGGCCATGGCGTTTGGTGCTGCTGATGATGAGAGTCTGGCTTATGAGGCGGGGAGGATTACCGCAATCGAAGCACGTGCGATGGGTGTCCATCTGAATTTCGCACCAGTGCTGGACGTAAATAATAATCCGGCTAATCCGGTCATAAATACACGCTCGTTAGGTGCAGATCCCGAGAGAGTCTCAGCTTTGGGTGTGGCCTACATAAAGGGGGCGTGCGAGGGCGGGTTACTGACGACAGCGAAACATTTCCCCGGTCATGGAGATACTGAGACAGATACGCACGTCGCACTTGCCATGATCCCGGGAGACCGAGCCAGACTTGACCGCATCGAATTGGTGCCTTTCCGGCGGGCTATTGAGGCAGGTGTGGATGCAGTAATGACAGCCCATGTTGCGGCACCACAGATCTTAGGTGACAGAGCGGTTCCTGCCACACTTTCTCCATATTTTATGACTCAGGTTCTGCGGGAAGACCTTGGTTTTAATGGGGTATTATTCACAGATGCTCTAGAGATGGGGGCGCTTGTAAATCAGTTTGGCGCGGAGGAGATTGCTGTCGTTGCATTGGAGGCGGGGGCGGATGTTTTGCTGATGCCGCGCGAACCCGAACGTACGATTAATGCTGTGGTGGCTGCCGTTGAAAGTGGTCGTGTCACGGAAGAGCGTGTGGAACAGTCAGTGAGACGATTACTACGCCTCAAAGCCCGGGCAGGGCTGGATCGTGGGGCGGAGGTCGATATTGAGGTAATTCCAAGCCTCGTTGGGGTCGATACACATACTTCAGTCGCCGATACAGTTGCCAGTCGATCCCTAACCTTGGTGCGAGATCTGGCAGGCGATGTCCCCTTCGACTCTTCGTACACACGCAGGGTATTGTCACTTACGTTCTCGCGGTCAACGGACCTGGCAGCTGGCCGAGTCTTCAATGCGCGATTGCGCGAAGCGACTAAGGTTGTGCAGGCTCGCACGAATGTTGAGAGTCATGCCAGTGTTTATGACTCACTGGTTCGCGTAGCCGAAGATGTTGATTTGGTCCTCATTTCAGCCTATGTGCCGCCAAGGACTGCCGAGCCACTATTAGCTCTTCCTCACGCACTAACCGAGTTTGTTACCCGTGTAGAAGGGTTAGGGACACCGACCGTCCTCGTCTCATTTGGTACCCCCTACATTCTCGATTCGCTGCCTGAGGCATTTGCTTATCTCGTGGCGTGGGGAGGCTCAGCGGCGTCACAGCGCGCTGCGGCTGATGCGCTTTTGGGACGGTCGCCAATCACTGGTCGACTTCCGATTTCACTGCCTCCACTCCACAGGATGGGAGAAGGGATAGATCGAAACATAGGAGCGTTTCGCCCCAGGAATTCGGATGAACTCAATCCGAAGGGATCAGAGACGCGGCCAAGTGATGTTGGGATGGATCCCGAAGGGCTAGCTCGTGTGGATCGAATCCTTGCCGATGCTATCGAAGATGGTACAACCCCTGGGGCAGCAATCGCGATTGGTCGGCACGGGCGCATGGTAAGACTGCGGGGGATAGGCCGGCTCGATTGGGCAGAAGAGTCATCTATAGTTACAGATTCAAGTCTTTACGATCTTGCGTCGCTGACAAAGGTGATTGCTACGACCACAGCTGTAATGGGACTCGTTGATGAGGGACGAGTGCAATTAGATCATCTTGTCGGTGACTACCTGCCCGAGTGGTCCCTTGGCTGGAAAGCCAGTATCACAATTCAGGACCTGCTACTCCACCGTAGTGGTCTTCCCCCGTTCCGCCCATTCTGGCGCGAGTTAAAAGGGAAAGCGGCATACCGTGAAGCGATTGCACACTTGGAAATTTCTTATCCGCCCAGGTCGCGCACTGTATATTCTGATATTGGTCTGATAGTGCTCTCGTTCGTAGTAGAGCAAATTACAAGTGGGTCCCTGGCTGACCATGTCCAGGAAGCATTTTTCAATCCATTGCATATGGGAGATACCAGATTTAACCCACGCGTCGCACTCAGGTATCGAATTGCCCCCACAGAAATGGATACGGTATTCCGCCACCGACACTTAGTTGGAGAAGTCCACGATGAGAACGCATATGCGTTGGGGGGTGTGGCTGGACATGCGGGGTTGTTCTCGTCCGTCCGCGATTTGGCTCGGTTTGGAAATTGGATCTTGAGTGCAACACGAGAGGGAAGGGGGATGACGGATGCTGCAACGCTCCCGTCTGAGATGCCCTCTTCCGCCACAGTAGCCCAATTTACGCGTCGTTCAGCTGGTGAAGAGAGTAGGGCACTAGGGTGGGACACCCCGTCCGGTCGCTCGTCAGCGGGTCGATTCTTTGGGCCTGAAGCGTTCGGCCATACGGGGTTTACAGGGACGAGCATTTGGGTGGATCCAGAGCTAGATCTATTCGTTGTTCTCCTTACGAATCGTGTCAATCCAACTCGAGATAATCAAAAACACGTTTTCCTCCGGCGAGTCGTCCACGATGCGGTGGCTTCTTCGATCCAAGATAAGACCGTGGAGCCACGTCCCTGACCCCGCTAGACGTTGTTGTATTGGTTGTCTATCTGGGGGCCACCACTGCTTGGGGGGCATGGCTAGGTAAGGGATCTCGAAGTGGTGACGAGTACTTTTTGGGTGGTAGAGATCTGCCATGGGGTGCCGTATTACTCTCTATTGTGGCCACAGAGACGAGCACCTTAACATTTTTGTCGATACCAGGTGTTGCGTATTCAGGCTCACTTGGTTTTCTGCAGATTGCGCTAGGTTATGTAGTTGGTCGTCTGCTGATAGCTGTGTGGTTACTCCCCGCATACCGAACTGGGGAACTCAAAACTGCTTACGAGTTTTTAGAGTGGCGATTCGGCATTAAGAGCCGACGACTCGCTTCCATAGTCTTCATGGTGACTCGATTACTCGCCGACTCGGTGCGGCTTTTTGCTACCGCCATTCCACTTACACTGGTAACTGGCTGGTCACTTGTCACCTCGGTGATCATCATTGGTGCGATTACCCTTATCTATACGTATTTGGGTGGGATCCGGGCTGTGGTTTTAGTGGATGCAGTTCAAATGTTGCTCTATCTATTTGGTGGGGTCGTCGCACTTTTCATGCTGGAACGGATCGTACCAGGTGGGTGGATAGAGATTCTGAGTCGAGCATCGGAAGCGGGTAAGCTTCAGCTGGTAGACACATCGTTTGACTTCGGACGCCCCTACACGCTCTGGGCCGGTCTTATCGGTGGTGCATTCCTATCGATGGGCTCACATGGGACAGATCAACTCATTGTCCAACGCCTACTTGCATGCCGTGATTTGTCGTCAAGTCGCCGTGCCTTAGTCGGGAGTGGATTTGTCATCCTGGGACAATTTGGACTCTTCCTCATCGTCGGAATCGGCCTGTGGGCGTATTACGATGCATCTGTCTTTCCAAGGTCGGATGAAATATTCGCCACTTTCATTGTCGAAGCACTTCCAGTTGGTATCCGGGGGCTACTCATCGCAGGTGTGTTTGCAGCGGCCATGTCGACGCTATCGAGTTCGATCAACTCACTGGCATCAACCACTATTTACGACTTTTGGGTGGTGCGGAGACCCGAGGCTGATGAGCATGAAATCCTCCGTGCAGGACGTATAGGGACAGTGATTTGGAGCCTATTACTGACTGGCGTAGCAATTGGATTTATCCCATTAAGTCGAGAAAGTACTGCAGTCGAGGTGTCATTGGGGATTGCATCGCTTGTCTATGGTGGCCTACTAGGAGCTTTTGGTTTAGCGCGCTTTGCTAGGTGGCGAGTTGATGGCTTTGCCGTTCGTACAGGCTTAATCACTGGAATTGGAGCTATGGTCGTCATATGGGTAACTGCCCGAGCTGTGATCGCCTGGCCTTGGTTCGCACTCTTGGGTACGGGAATCACGATTGGTGTGGGATTGCTTGTGGGTTGGTTCCGAAAAATCAAATAAGGCCGTCTGCTAAATTTAGGGCGGCCGGGTTGCTCTTCTGCTCTTCCGCTACCTACTCTTCCAGGATATGTCAGAGCGAAAGACACTCATCATCCGAGGCGCCCGTGAGCACAACCTCAAAGATGTCGACGTGGATCTCCCGCGCGACAGCTTGGTGGTTGTAACGGGTTTATCTGGTTCCGGAAAATCGTCCCTTGCCTTCGACACAATTTATGCCGAAGGTCAGCGACGCTACGTGGAGTCTTTGTCCGCTTATGCACGTCAGTTCCTCGGTGTCATGGAGAAGCCTGACGTTGATCTGATTGAAGGGTTGTCTCCGGCTATCTCGATTGAACAAAGAACCGCTGGTGGAAACCCTCGTTCCACAGTCGGAACAGTTACAGAGATCTACGATTACTTGCGGCTCCTATGGGCTAGGGCGGGCACCCCCCATTGTCCATCATGTGAACGTCCAGTTCGCGCCCAGTCCAGTTCGCAGATTGCAGCACAGATTCTTGAGTGGCCAGAAAATGCCAGCATAGAGATACGGGCCCCTTTGATTCGAGGTCGCAAGGGAGAGTTTAGAAACCTTTTCGAAGATGCGCTTAGCCAAGGTTTCGTGAGGGCACGGGTTGATGCCGAACTGATTGACCTCAGTGAACCTCCGAAACTAGACAGACGCCGCAATCACAACATCGCCATTGTAGTCGATCGGTTAACGGTTAAAGAGTCTCATCGCGAACGACTCGCCGATTCAATTGCCACCGCTCTACAAATGGCCGATGGGATTGTAGAAATTGATTTGCTCTCGGACGAGAAAGTGAAATCGACGAGCAGTACAGGAAACGCAGTTGGTACGGGTGGTCAATTGTTCAGCGAACGGTACGCTTGCCCTAATTGCGGCCTCAGCATCCCGGAATTAGAGCCAAGGCAGTTTTCATTCAACTCGCCCTTTGGTGCCTGTGAGGAGTGCGATGGGCTTGGGGTGCAACACGAACCAAATGCGGAACTCATCATCGGAGGCGACCAGATCTCTATCCTGGAAGGTGTTTTGCTACCTATGGGAACGCCAAGTGGTCGCGTCCGTCGGCGGAGTCTACCGCGACTTGCCAAGAAATTGGGCTTCGATCTCAATACACCATGGGGTGAACTGAACGATGTCCAAAAAGAGGCGATCCTGTTTGGAGATTCGGATGTGGGGTGGGAGGGTGCCATCGCTGCCACATTGCGCCGGTTCCATGAGACTAAGAGTGACAAAGTACGCATGCAACTCGATGAGTATATGACTCTCTCCACGTGTCGTTCGTGCGCTGGAGCGCGATTGAAGCCTGAAAGCCGGGCGGTCACAGTTGAGGGCGTTAGTATGCACACAATCTGCGAAAAGTCGATTGGTGACCTTCGTCTGTTTTTAGAAAATTGGCATATCTCTGCACGGGAACTAGGAGGTGCAACGGCTGAGATCCGAGTTCCGATTCTTAAGGAAGTCGTGGAAAGATTGGAGTTCCTTGATCGGGTTGGGCTGGGATATCTCACTCTTTCCCGTTCGGCGGAAACGCTTTCTGGTGGTGAGGCTCAACGGATTAGGCTTGCGACGCAAATTGGAAGCCGGCTAGTAGGGGTGCTCTACGTACTTGATGAGCCAAGTATTGGGTTGCACCCACGCGACAACAAGAAGTTGCTCGAGACCCTCGAAGCGCTTCGAGATCTTGGTAACACGGTCTTAGTCATTGAGCACGATGAGCAGACGATTCGAACTGCGGATCATATTGTCGATATGGGGCCGCTCGCGGGGCGTCATGGAGGTGAGGTATTAGTATCGGGCGACATTGAAAAACTGCTTGAGAGCGAACGGTCGCTTACGGCTGCCTATTTGAGAGGTGAGCGTGAGATCCCGATTCCCCCACAACGGCGCCTGCCTGAGAACGGAGTGCTTGTGGTACGTGGGGCAGCAGAGCATAACCTTCGCAAAATCGATGTTGAGTTCCCACTTGGCCTATTTGTCTGTGTGACAGGGGTGTCCGGCTCAGGTAAGTCGACGCTTGTTGAGGATATTCTCTACCGGCGTTTGGCACGCGAGATCCATAGGAGTAAGACCTTACCTGGCGCTCATGAGCGGATCGATGGGGTGGAACTTATCGATAAGGTGATAGACGTTGACCAGAGCCCGATCGGGCGTACGCCACGCTCAAACCCCGCAACATATACGGGTGTTTTTACACCGATACGCGAGTTGTTTTCTCGCCTGCCGGAATCGAACATCCGTGGTTATGGACCTGGACGGTTTAGTTTCAATGTAAAGGGTGGACGTTGTGAAGCGTGTCGTGGGGATGGGCTTGTTAAGATCGAGATGCACTTCCTGCCAGACGTGTATGTCCCCTGCGATGTATGCCGAGGTCGCAGGTACAACCGGGAAACACTGGAAGTTCTCTATAAAGGAAAGAATATCGCAGATGTCCTTCAGATGAGTGTGGATGTGGCGCTTGAGTTTTTCGAGGCGGTACCAACCTTAAACCGCCGGCTTCAGACGTTGTCTGATGTGGGATTGGGATATGTAACGCTGGGGCAGCCTGCTACAACACTTTCGGGGGGAGAGGCTCAACGGGTAAAGCTTGCGTCCGAACTGGCCAAAACGAGTACAGGTCGCACTGTCTATATACTCGATGAACCAACGACGGGTCTGCACTTTGAGGACGTGCGGCTGCTACTGGGTGTTCTCCACCGGTTAGCTGATCGTGGGAATACCATTATCGTGATTGAACATCACCTGGACGTGATCAAAACAGCCGATTGGATCATTGATATGGGTCCCGAGGGTGGTTTTTCAGGAGGTGTCGTAGTTGCCGAAGGGGCGCCAGAAGCGGTGGCGTCTTCGGCGGGTAGTCATACTGGGAGACATTTGTCAGAACTGCTCAGTCGTGATGCGAAAGCATTGGCGGTCTGACTGAGGATAGGTTACGCAAAAATTGCCCAGGGTCGAAATATGTTCTTGATGTAGGTAGTGGTCTTGCGGGTTGCCGACAGATTTCGGGATCTTGAAATGGTTGCCGATCGGTTTCTCCAGCCCTTGACCGGATGATATTCAGATGAGTAGACCGCATGTGTTTTTCTTTCTTCCCCTTCTCGTATCCTCTTCTGCTTGTGTTTCTTCTTCGGTCACCAAGGATGATTTTTGTGCAGAACCTGCGAACGAAATTGTAGCCGAGAACTGCTTGCCGGGAGACCCTGCTACTGAATGGGACATTAACGGCTACGGTGATCCAAGCATCCAAGGGTTTGGGACTGATATTGCAGTCGCCCAAGGTGAAGCGGTCACCTTCAAAATCGATACTGATTCGGACGCCTATCGTATCGATATCTATCGGATGGGTTATTACGGTGGTATGGGAGCGCGACGCATAGATACGATTGAACCCTCGGCTACCCTCCCACAAGATCAGCCCGAGTGTCTTAAAGGTGACGTCCCGGTGCTGGACGAGAATGGCCGTATAATAACAGCGGAAGCCCCGCTCTTTGATTGCGGAAACTGGGCTCCGTCGGCGGTGTGGGAGACGCCAGAAGATGCCACCTCCGGCATCTATTTTGCACGACTGGTGCGAGAGGACCCAATGGGACCGGGTCTATGGAAGAACGATCAGTTTGAACCCTCCTCCATTCCTGAAGGTGCCGACGAAGATTCTCTCTGGAATGCACCTGGCTTCAGGGCCATCATGGCAAATGGTTTACGTGAGCCGAGGGCAAGTCACATCTATTTTGTGGTCCGAGATGATGACGGTGAGTCAGACATGTTGTTCCAGACGTCAGACATGACGTGGCAAGCCTACAACCGTTTTGGCGGTCATAGCGTTTATGGGCGGCTCGATCCCGACCACGCCAGGGTCCATGGAGGTCCGCCACGCGCATATAAGGTGAGCTATAACCGACCATTTGAGACACGCCATTATCGTGCGGTCAACAAGGTGTTTAACTCTGAGTATCCCATGGTCCGGTGGTTGGAGCGAAACGGGTACGATGTTAGTTACACAAGCGGCGTTGATACGGAACGCCGGGGCGAACAGATCCTTAACCACAAGATCTTCTTGTCTGTAGGCCACGATGAGTACTGGACCGGGAACCAGCGCAGGAATGTCGAGGCTGCTCGTGACGCTGGCGTACATCTTGCATTTTTCAGCTCGAACGAAGTCTACTGGAAGGGGCGTTTAGAGGAGAGCATCGACGGTAGCGGCCAGCCCTACCGAACCTTTGTCACCTACAAAGACACACAGGATCATCGGAAATTGGATCCAGTCGAGTGGACTGGCCAGTTTCGGGACCACCGATCGATAAATGTCGAAGGGCCCTGGCCAGAAAACGCTCTCACCGGGACCCTTTTTACCGTTAACGCATGGCGGAATGATCCCCTCATTGCAGATGCCCAATTCTCGAAACTCCGTTTTTGGCGTAATACCGAAGTTGCAAACCTTAAACCCGGCGAACGTTTTATCTCCATCAAGGGTATCCTCGGTCACGAATGGGATTCCGATATAGACAACGGTTTCCGCCCGCCAGGTTTATTCCAACTGTCTTCTGCCACGATCGATAACACGACGTATTGTGTCCATCCCGGTCGAGGTTGTGAGACAGGAACTGCCACCCATAACGCCGTCATGTACCGACATGCAAGTGGAGCATTAGTGTTCGGATCGGGCACACTTCAGTGGCCGTGGGGACTGGACGCAAACCATGATTCAGAGACGGGAGTTCCACCCGAACGGCAAAATGGATCGGATACTCGAGTTGGTGTCGATCCCAATGGTCCGGACCGCAACATTCAACAGGCGACGCTTAACTTGTTTGCTGACATGGGGGTCCAGCCTACTACAATGCAGTCAGACCTGATCCCGGCTACCGCTTCAACGGATGATATATCACCCACTTCTTCGATTGATGGTGGGCTGATGGGGTCCATCGGGGCCGAGATGAAAATCCTTGGTTCGGCTAGTGACTTGGGAGGTGGTGTTATTGCCGCAGTTGAGGTCTCGGTCGATGGAGGGGTGAGTTGGCACCCCTCTGTGGGCAGAGCGAGTTGGAGTTATGTATGGGTTCCGAGAGTGGCCGGTACGGTGACAGTCCTCAGTCGAGCTGTTGATGACAGCGGCAATCTTGAAGATGTAGGAGTGGGTACATCGCTGACGATTGAGCCCTAATGACTAACGGTAACGGGTGAAGGTGTATCCTCCACTCGCATTTTCCCTACTGGTTAGTTGGAAAACCGAGGTCCACTTTGCTTCCTGAGGGGTCTGGCCAGCGGGTGGTCATTACTTTCGGGCGCGTATAAAAGTGGATGCCTTCGGGGCCATATATGGTATGGGCCCCGAAGGCTGAGTTTTTCCACCCTCCAAAAGAGTGGTAACCAACGGGCACGGGAATGGGCACGTTGAGCCCAATCATGCCAGCATCAGCATCCTCCTGAAACCTCCGTGCCGCGCCGCCGTCACGCGTAAAAATCGCAGCGCCGTTGCCCCACGGGTTATTTGCGAGCAATTCAACTGCTTCATGGTATGTGTTGACGCGTACTACACACAGGACGGGGCCAAAAATCTCGTCGGTATACACGGACATCTCTGTTGTCACGTCGTCAAGAAGCGTTGCCCCTAAGAAGAATCCACTAGTATTCACTTTGATTCCACGCCCATCGAGAACTATTCGTGCGCCATTATCTGCAGCGGTTGAAATATAATTTGTTACGCGACCAAGGTGTTCAGCTGTGATGAGTGGTCCCATCTCAGATGTTGGATTTGTGCCCGGTCCCACTCGTAGCTTTTTCGTACGGGTTTTGATTGCCGCAACAAGTGGATCTCCAACTTCTCCCACGGCGACGACCACGGAAATGGCCATGCAGCGTTCGCCTGCAGATCCATAGGCAGCCGACACAGCACAGTCAGCTGCAAGATCAATGTCTGCGTCTGGCAGTACCACCATATGATTCTTGGCTCCGCCAAGAGCCTGGACCCGTTTTCCATTGGCTGAACCCAGTTCGTAGACGTATTTGGCGATTGGAGTCGATCCGACAAAACTGACCGCCTGTATGTCTCTGTGCTCTAGTAAACGATCCACGGCGACTTTGTCACCATGCACCACGTTAAGAACACCCGGTGGAAAACCAGCTTCTTGGAGCAATTCTGCGATGAAAGTGGGGGCTGAAGGATCGCGCTCAGAAGGCTTCAAAATAAACGTGTTCCCGCACGCGATGGCATTTGGGAACATCCAAAATGGTACCATAGCAGGAAAGTTGAATGGTGTGATTCCCGCAACTACCCCAAGGGGGCGGCGAACTGAATAAACATCAACTCCCGTGGATGCGTGCTCACTATAAGTGCCTTTAAGGTGTTCGGAGAGACCGCAAGCGTACTCGATATTCTCCAGACCGCGGGCGACCTCACCCATGGAATCGCTCATCACTTTCCCGTGTTCTGCGGTTAGCCGATGAGCGATCTCTTCAGCATTTCTTGAAACGAGGTCTCGATACGCGAACATCAACTTTGTTCGTCGGGCAAGGCTTACGTTTCGCCACTGATCGAACGCAGCCTTCGCCGAGGAAACAGCCATATCCACGTCGCTTACACTCGCCAGATCGAGTTCGCCAGTTTGTTCCCCGGTGGCCGGGTTGAAAACTGGTGATTTGCGACCAGAGTCACTGACTACAGGATCCCCGTTAATTAGGTGGTGGATCGGTCGGATAGCGCTCTCTTTCGGCGTTTCTGCGGTCATGCTAGTGCTCATCCTTACCCTTCGTGGTAACCAAAAATGGCTTTAACTTCGAGAAACTCCTCAAACCCATACTTTCCCCATTCGCGGCCATTCCCGGACTGTTTGTATCCGCCGAAAGGAGCACGATTGTCTGCGTATGCCCCGTTCAGGTGGACTTGTCCAGAACGAATTCTTCGGGCAACCGCCTGCCCCCGCTCTTTGTCCGCTGAAGAGATGTACCCTGAAAGTCCGTAGGGTGTGTCGTTGGCGATCCGTACAGCATCATCAATGTCTTCATACTTTATTAAGACAAGAACTGGCCCAAAAATTTCTTCGCGGGCGATCGTCATCTCATTGTTCACGTGTGAAAATACCGTGGGCTTTACAAAATATCCCCTCTCTAGTGCCTCAGGCCGCCCTGTCCCCCCCACAACGAGTTTAGCCCCCTCATCTATACCCTGTTGGATCAGATCCTGGATTTTTTTGAACTGGACTTCGGAAACGACTGGCCCAATGGTTGTGTCATCTGCATCAGGGGCTCCGACGTTTACTTTCTCTGCCGTGGTGCGAGCGATGGCAGCTGCTTCTTCCATACGTTCATCTGGGACTAGCATCCGAGTGGGAGCATTGCAGGACTGACCCGAGTTGTTACATACGTGGAAAACGCCACGAGCGATAGCTTTCTCAAATTCTGCGTCGTCTAAGATGATGTTAGCCGATTTCCCACCAAGTTCTTGCGTGACCCGCTTAACGGTTGGGGCCGCTTTTTTGGCAACCTCGACCCCGGCGCGGGTTGAACCCGTGAAGGACACCATGTCTACGCTAGGGTGGGCTGCCAATGCTGCCCCCACGACAGGTCCAGCACCGTTGACCAGGTTGAAAACGCCCGGTGGTACGCCGGCTTCGTGAAGGATTTCTGTGAACAGGATTGCACTAAATGGTGCGACTTCTGAAGGTTTGAGCACCATCGTGCATCCTGCTGCCAATGCTGGTCCAACCTTGCAGGCAATTTGGTTTAGTGGCCAATTCCACGGAGTGATAAACGCACAAACACCAATCGGTTCATGAACCAGAAGTGAAGTTCCTAGATCTTCTTCGAACTCAAAGTTTTCGAGCACCTGAAGAGCTCTTTTAAGATGACCGAGACCTGCAGGAACTTGGGCTTTTGAGGAAAGGCTCGAGGGAGCTCCCATCTCCTTGGTGATTGTATCTGCCAGGTCATCAATTCGCGTTTCGTATCCTTTAATAATTCGTTCGAGTAAGGCAACTCGTTCTTCTTTCGTTACTGAAGAGTACGTCTCAAATGCCTCTTTTGCTGCAATGACGGCTTGATCTACGTCGTCTGCCTCCCCCATTGCGATCTCACCGATCAGTTCTTCTGTTGCGGGGTTCACGACTCCCAATTTGTGAGTAGTTAGCGGATCTACCCACTTTCCGTTGATATAAAACTTTAGTCGGTTGCTCACGATGTCGACCTTTTCTCCTTCACGTGATGGGTTTACGGCGGCAGATACATAACGGGCTTGTAACGCCAAGATTTTTAACGACCGCAGCAGATAACTTATGCACCTAAGGCTGGCTTGGCTCGCCTAAAATAAAAGGACTGGGACAGATTCACTCCAGTCTCTGTTCGGAGGTGTTCACTAACAGTAAGGCTTGCCCCTTCGACAGATTAGTCGGTCGGGCCTCTTTAGACCTAAGGAGCCTGGTCGGAATATCCACCTCCCTAAAGTCTTCGCTTCGGTTGCTTGTGTGTTCCTATTAATTAGCTGTTATAACGGATTGTCGGGCATCGCAATTGTTCGCCACATATGGGCCACGGGGCTGTTATCGTAGCCAAGGCCTTCCTTTGGCTGCTTGAAGTGACGACCAATGATATCAATAAATGGATCGAGTGTGACTTCCTTCTCTGGTTGGAACGCGTATGTGTCGTTAACGCAGATCATCCGCGCTGACACATATAATGGGTGTTTCGTTGCGAACTCAGCTTGCTGCTTAATATAAGCGGGTGGAACATAGTCTTCGCCGAATATTCGGTTGTACAGTTCTGGATATTCATAACCGTACTCTTCATCTGGATAAAACCGAAGTGCGGCATGATACCGAATTCCCCAACTCACATATTCTGGCACGTAAGGTTCGACGAGTTGGCCGCCCCACCACCCGTGGTCAACCTTGATAAGATTTTGTACCACATCGTGGAGGAGCCCAGCTAGGACGTTCTCTTCGGGTTGACCATCTTCCAACGCGTGCATGGCACTTTGTAACACGTGATTAGCCGGGGCAAAACGGAGACGGAAAAAATCCTCTAATGTTGGCTTCTTCGGCATGGGCTCAAGGACGCGCTCGTTGCTACGAAACAGGTTCCCTGTCCCGCGTCGAGCCTGAGGATTTTCTTGCTCTTCCTCATCTTGGTGGTGGTCTTCGGCGTGTAGTTCGGCCTCAGCCTCAGCTGTTTCTGCTAGAAGCTCGTTTGTGTCGAGGACTGCGGGATCAAGATCCGCAGTTGACGGCGCCCCATCAGGGATGTGGTGGTGATCATGATCGTGGTGGTGATCGAAGTCCTCGCCATCGAGAAGGTCGACCATGTGGTGTTCTAGAGCTTCGGCCCGGTCCTCTGGGGTCATGACGGATAGAGCGCCCGCACCCAGAGAAGCAAGAAATTTCCTGCGATCCACTTCCACGATTACCTCCCGCGATGGCGACTGAACTCTGGTGACTCTTGCAACCTGTCCGAGTCTGCCTTTGTTCGCCACCCTAAAATATGGAGGTGAAAACCTTTATGTGGAGTGACTTGTCTCAAGAATTTCGGACTGAACGGAGCCAGTTAACTTTGAGCGCCCGCACTTGTGGTGTTTACTTTCGCAAGTATGGAAAAGTTCTGACTAGAAAACCCTTCTAGAACTCGTCTCTCGACCGTCAGCTTAAACTGCGGATTCTTTGGTCACGTTTTCTGCTTTTGGACCTTTGGGTCCTTCCACAACGTCGAGTTCAACTCTCTCACCTTCGCTCAAGCTCTTAAACCCTTCGCCTTGAATCGCTGTGTGGTGGACGAAGACTTCGGTTGATTCGTCATCTAGCGAGATGAAACCAAAGCCTTTTTGGTCGTTGAACCACTTCACACTTCCGGTTTTTCGCATTACTACACTCCTGAAGAGAGGCGGGTGTCGCCAAAGGTGACCGATTTTCGCAGATGCCGACCTTTATGCACTACGGGTTTCGATGGCCGGTGCTGCCGATTTTCCGGGCCCAGAATAAAGACTGAATTCCATTCTGTCCATGAGAGGTGGATATTGCACTGCTATGCCTAGAGCGCACTGGATGTTTGTGCAGTACAAACTGTTTATTGGTTTTGCATGTGCTGGTGTTGAGTCAGTAGGACGAGTGGTAAAGGGTAGGATCGTACTTCACGTGAGGGTTGACTCTAGGCATTTTGATATTACGTACAGATTTGTACGCATGCTATCAGCTCGCCGGAAGCTAGAACCTCCAACCGAAATGGTGGCGCACTGCGTCTACGGTCCAATCGTCAATTCTTTGCAGGAATAAAATCTCGAAGATTAAGCTTCGTTTGGTGATCTTTCATCGTTATGCCCTGCATGTTTTGACCCCGGACGTATGTGCGTTGCCATCCCTGTTTTACAGCTTGTTCTTTCTGTTCATGAAGATCGTCGATGAACTGGGCTCGTGAATCTCGCCAGCCAACGTATTGGTTTTGCAGTTGTTTGTCGGCGGACAATTCCCGGGTTCGTGGTTGTACTTTATCGAGGTAGTACCTGGGGAAGGGTAGGATGCGGCAGATGGGTTCGTCTTTATCGAACCGAATCCATTGTTTGGCCCGGGTAATCTTCCAGTTCATTGTGAAGGTGAACGGTGCCCAGTCGGTCTCGACGATTCCCTCTAATGGTGCCACTCCATCTTTCGGTAAGTTCGGGCAGCCTTTTACCCAGAGATTGTGATCTTTAGAAGTGCGGAAGAGATATCCCGGCGTAAATGTGAGGACACCAGATCCGAAATGAGAGGCAATCGAATCTGCGGGATTGTTATCCCACTTGAACTTGATTGATTTGAGATCAGGTTTCCCGCTCCAGCGCACGGAAAATCCAGTCGGGCACAAAAGATCCCACCCGGCTTGATTTGTGATGAGTAGGGGAAGGCACCGGTAGGCGAAACGCTCCGGGAGTTCATCCATCCACTCCCTACGCTGCTTTCCTTTGACGATCTTAAGAGCATCTTTGGACACACGGTGGGCGGTGAGTTCCACGCCGCGATACTGAGGGTCCCGGATCTTCGTTTTCTTGGTCACAGGCAGTTCCGGTTAGGGTGACACCGATATCATCTGGCGGATTGATCGTCGGTGCTGTTCGGTAGTCTTTTTCCCGAAGGCCTTGAGTTGGCTCTCTTAACCTACGGACAAGATCAGAACCGTCCTACTTATGATGGCCACCAATTAACTCAGCTACTTTTGCGAGTTTCTCTCAAAGATTCCTGAACTGAACTCTAGCGTCTACCGGGCAGCTGGTTGAACGACGGAATGTTTCCGCCACCTGTTGCTGGCGCCTCTTCAGGCGGTAGTGGTTTGGCGAGATCAAAGTCTACTGAAATCCCATCGATTATGGTGGAAGCTCCTAGTTTTATCCTGTCTTCTAAGAACTCGATCTGGAACACGATTCGTGGCGGGTCAATCGGTATCGAAGGGTCGACATAAACAGTTAGTTGCTGTGCTGGAACGTCATAGGCCCATGTGCCGTGGAGATGGGTGTTGAGGTCAGTTCCTCCGGCGCCGCGTCCAGGAATGAATATGCGTCCGCTAATCTGTCGAGTCGACCCGACCGAGATCCGGATGTCCGATCCATCCTCAGAGGTGCTCCACCTGCCGGGCCGGAATGGTGACGTGCGCGTCAGCAATTCAGCTGGTCGATATGCTCCGATGATCGAGTACAGCGCCCGATATGGGACGCCGTAGGGGTTTGTATCTGCTTCGCAGGCCGATACACCTAGGGTGATGGCCAACACCAGACTCGCGCCCCACCTTGTTTGAGTTGAACTCATTTGAACCCGGGTTTCGCCATGGGCCAACTACGCACCTCACTTGGCTATCTTTCACTAGTTCTCACAGCACAAATTGTTGATTATGCTTAACATACAGGTCCAGAAGTATTTGTGCTGTGTGCTACTCCAACTGCAATGTAACATAGAAGTGCAATGCGATAAGCGCACCTAACAATTGCGCACGCTGGTGTTAGATTCCAGCGTACCGAACCGATTCGACCTTCAAACCAGTCAATCATGGAACTATGATTACGATCCAACCCATAACGCGGGCTCTCGTCCCGGTGAACACGGACGCCGCAGAACGAATTTCGGCTCCAAATTACGATGAATTTCAAGGTGATCTTGAGATCTGGCGAGCAATTCACGAGGCACCTGAATCTGTGCTTCGTGTTACTATGGCACACTGTGATACGGATGATTCCTCGCAAATTATTGAGGGTGACTCCGTGCAGGCCCTGGACTGGGCTAGTAGGAATATGGAGGAGCTTCGTGAGTCAGCTCTGACTTGTGAGATGGAGCGTCTCCTATTCGTCTACGAGATTATGGATCCCAGTCGCCCTAGGACGAAGCAAATTGGGTTAGGTGGTATGGCGCGGACCGAAGAAATTCGAACGGCGGCGAATCCCGAGGGTTCAATCATCCGGAATGAAGGTATACGTGAGCCTAAGGCCCGGGGGAGGGCCAAGCTTGTCGAAGCTACGAGGGCAATTGTAGGCACGGTAAATCTCGCCATCGAGGACCAATCAGGCGGTTTTGCAGCAGCTCTTGACCGTCAGGTAGCTGGGATTCCGCCCCACTACGAGGTGACCGGTAATGGCAGAACGATTCACCGGATCTGGCTCATCACGGAACCGGGTGCCATTTCACGCTTCCAACAACTTCTTGCAGATGAGCCGGAAGCCTACGTTGCGGACGGTAACCACCGTAGCGCCGCTGCGGCGATGTTAGGTCACGAAAACTTCCTCACAGTGTTTTTTGCCGCAGACCAAATGGGAATTTCGCCGTATAACCGCCTCCTGCGATTGACTGAAACACTGGGATCGAAACCCCTAACACAGGTGTTGGATACGTCGTTCAAATGGGGCCCGGCACCTTCGGACGGTCCCTTCCAACCTCTAACTACACACGAAATTGGGCTTTATACGAAGCTGGATGGGTGGCTTCGATTGATTCCACAGCCGGCAATCTTTGATCCAGCGGACGCATCAGCTTCCATCGACCACGACATCGTCCAACAACACTTGTTCACCCCTCTCGGGGTTGATGATGCTGGGGACGAGCGTCTTACCTTTGTCGGGGCCAATAAGGACGCTGTGTGGTTAGAATGTGAGATTGATAGTGGTCGTGCTGATATTGCGGTTACCCTGCCACCGGTTACAATGCGCCAATTCATCAATGTTTGCCGTCAACGGCGAATGATGCCACCCAAATCAACTTGGTTTGAGCCCAAAATTCGGAGTGGGCTCGTCATGGTGCTTCTCGGAGACAATTCCTAGCTCTCTTTTTTGGTGTGCGCCGTATGAGAAAACGCCTGACCTGTTTTATGCAGCTATGACAAGGATTAAATGGGGATTGAAACAATTCGTGTGCACGGTAAACTCATCGAAAAGGTTGCTTAAAAACACTCGTTAGCACGGCTGGACTTTAAATAACGTAAATTATTCGGGTCAAAACTGTTACCTGAAAAACTGGACACTGTTACAGCCCACCTGTATCATTGCGGTCGAGATTTTTCGGGCTGGAGATCAAATAAAATTCTCGTTCACGCGTCCAAGCGGACCCCCACCCCCGTTGTACCATCATAGGGAGAGTAGCGCGGGGATTTCGCCTGGACGTTTCAGACTTGGTCAGTAACGCCCTGTGACTGACGGGGCGGAGCTATAGCTATAGGGCTCTACTAAATCGGATTCTCTCCTTGGCTTTTCAATCATTCATACGCTTTGGCTGCCGAGTGTCACGCGGTAGCCGAGGAGGCGTCACCTTCCAATGAGATCTAATCGACATGAGGTAGTCGTCGTGGGTGCCGGTCCGGCGGGCAGCTCGGCCGCGCTGCATCTTGCACAACGTGGCCACGACGTTGTTCTGGTCGATAAGAGCAAAGGGCCACGGTGTCGGATCGTATGTACGGGTATTGTGGGACGGGAGGCTTACGAAAAACTAGATCTTCCTCGCGATCCTGTGATTGATACGATCGACCGCGCCCGTTTCTTCTCCCCGTCTGGAGTGGAAGTGAGCTACGAACCACGTGCCCCTATGGGACACGTGGTGGACCGAGTCAAGTTCGATGCAGCCCTGACGGAACAGGCTTGCGATGCTGGTGCAACCTTGTTGCGCGGGTACACAGCCCGGGGCGTAGAGACGGTTCAAGATGGTTTGAAGGTAACTCTCGATAACGGAGAGCAGCGCTCGCTCCATACTCGGGCTCTTGTAGTAGCCACGGGATATCAACGGCGGCTTCATAAGATGGCACAACTTGGACGGGCGGTAAGTTACGTTAACGGGGTGAGCGCCGATCTTCCATTTGCCGACTTGGATGCAGCGGAACTGTATTTTGGCAACCAGATCGCACCCGGATTTTTTGCGTGGGCTGTCCCCTTCGGGTCTGGAAAAGCGCGGTTAGGTGTGCTCACTCGGAACGGTGGGAAGGCGTTCTTCCGTAAGTTCTTGGAGATGGAACCCATCAGATCTCGTCTCCGTACTGACTTCACGAATGGGGGGGTCGACCTGATCCAGAGACGCATGATGAGCCGTGGAATTGTCCAAGGAGCGGTGCAGCCGAGTTACTCGGACCGTGTGCTTGCCGTGGGTGAGGCGGCTGGTCAAATCAAGACCACCACTTCGGGCGGGATTTATTATGGAATGATTGGTGCTGGTATCGCCGCAGAGGTCCTCAGTACTGCGTTGCGAAAAAATCGACTGAGCAGCGATCACCTTTCCACCTACGAAACAGCATGGAAAGCTCGTCTTGGAGGAGAAATTGACGCAGGGTTCGAACTCCAGCGTATGGGCGGGGCAATGAGTGACCTGGAGATAGACGAACTTTTCACTGCGCTCAACAGCGGACTCGGTCCAGCGGTTCGAGTCCTTATTCAGTTTGATTGGCACCAGCCGGCGCTTCGTGCGTTGCTCAAACGCAGAGCATCATGGCGACTCGGAAAAAGTATGAAAACTGTCAAAGGGAAAGAGGTTGCATGAGCGGCCTAATACATGACGGCGTCATTTCCAACGTCGTCCGCAACATGATTGTGTCAACTACGGACAGGACTGATCGAAGTGGCCGTGTGGGCCAGGATGTGCTACACGCCGACTCATGTAAGCAAGAGGAACGAGTGAATACAAGAATACGAAACATTTCAGGTTTATTACTCGTATTGACCATGATCGCAAATTTTGGATGTGCGATAGGTCCGCCACCTGCGGACATCGTTTCCATTTCTGAAGTTACCTTTCAAGGTTTGAGGGCGGGCGATGCAGTCGAGGTAGAGATTTGGGGCGAACTTGACTTGTCAGGCGAGTTTACGGTCAACCGAAACGGTGTCGTGGTGTTTCCGCTTTTGGGTGCGCGAAACGTTTCTGGCATCCCAACAGATGACCTCGAACGACAACTCGTGGTCGACTACGCCGAGTTTCTGGAGAACCCGTCTGTGAACGTTACGGTGCTCCGCAGAATTGCCATTTTAGGTGAAGTCACGATGCCTGGACTTTATCCGGTAGATACCACACACACACTGACGGAGATGCTTGCTCTAGCAGGCGGTTTGACTTCGACTGCGAACAAGCACGATATCCAACTGATCCGTGATGGAACGGTGCTTCGACAGAGTCTTGATATGTTCAGCCTGGTCGACGCGACACCGATCCAAGCCGGTGATCAGATAAAGGTAGGGGAACGAGGTTGGATCCAGCGTAACCTGGCCTTAGTTACGACCGGCATCGCTGCATTAACAACAATTTTTGTATCCATAGTCGTAGCTAATTAGGGGAGTGAGATGACAGACCAGCTACCGGGCAGATCCGACAGCGGCGCTGCGGGAGCGCCTACCCCTCTTCCTTCCGATCGAGGGCGAAGGGGATACCCCGGGTATCCAGGGTATCCCGGGGGCTACCCTGGACAAGAAGATGAAGTCGTTCTTGGTGATCTATGGCGTGTATTCCGTCGACAAGGTTGGATAATTGTACTCATATTTTCCCTTGTGGTTGGGGTAACTGTCTACGTTACTTCGCTTCAAACGTCGGTTTGGCAAGCTTCGACACTTATCCGGATAGAGGGAGAAGACCCAAGCAGTGGCGGGTCGATGATGTTTGCCCAACAATTCGGGGGTGGCAGTGAGCTTGAGACCGAGATGCGTGTGGTCTCAACACGTCCAATCCTATCCCTAGTAGTTGATTCGTTGGACCTCGGCTTCCAGGTGAATGTGCCACCTCAGGGCCCGCGAGACGGACTGTTCTCTGACATTAGCCTCAATAGGAACTCCGAAGGCAAGACGTACAATGTCTCACGGTTAAGTCGAGATTTATATCGTGTAGAGGCCGTTAGTCCACCGGACTCAGGGGTTAGTGCACGTTTCTTGAGAGCAGGTGATGAGTTTAAGGCAGGAGAGCGAGTAACAATTCCCGGTGGTTTTTTCACTGTTGCACTAGAAAGTGATATGCGTTCTCAGGATTTCGATCCGCCCTCAAATCTCGTCATAAGTACTATGGAATTTGTCGAGGCCGTGACTGGTTTGCAGGGGGACATCCTCGTTTCAAGACCCGATGCGGAGGCGAGCCTGTTTGAGATCTCTCTTACTGGAACGGACCCTGCGCTTGTACGCGATATGGTGAATGAAGTAGCGAGTGCCTTCCTTACGCAACGTCGCACCATCCAGAAGACTGAGGCCACGAGTACTGTGGCTTTCCTAAATGATCAGTCAGATCTATACCTGACGGACCTTGAGGGCATGGAGACTGAACTTCAGGAGTTTCGTGAGACAGAACAGGTCGTTGCACTTGATTCCGATGCGGATGAAAAGGTTCGCCGGTTAGCCTCGCTCCAAGCCGAACGAGCCCAGATTGCTGGTGAGAGAGATGCATTAGAGGGGCTTCTCGCAGACATTGCGGATTCGGGTGTTCAGCCGGATTACGTTAGGCTTGTGTCCTTCCCTACGTTTCTTCAGACAGAGGCCGTTACGGGCGTAGTTGCGCGGCTGGTGGAAGCCCAGCAGAGACGAACTGCAGCCCGAGAGCGGTGGACAGAAAAACACCCTGGTATCGTGGCTCTAGATGAACAGGTGGTGGAACTAGAAGAACGGCTCGGCTCTGTAGGTCAGAACTATTACGAATCGCTTAACGGACAGCTCGAAGCCCTAGATGAAACACTAGAGACTTTCGGTGAAGAACTAGAGTCTCTGCCAGGGAGAGAACTACGCTATGCACGGCTGCAGCGAGAGGTTCAGTTGACCGGTGATCTCCATGCCCTGCTTCAGACACGCCTTAAAGAGGCCGAAATCGCTGAGGCGGTTGAAGACCCCAGTGTACGCGTGGTCGAACCCGCCATATATCCACTTGCTCCTATAAGGCCTCGGCCCAGACAGAACTTGTCGCTCGGCGCCTTCCTTGGGCTGGTGTTGGGCATCGGGCTCGCTTTCGTTCGTGAGCAAATGGATCAGGCTATTCGCTCAAACGAGAATGTCGATCAGATGTTGGGGGTTCCTGTCCTTACACGTGTTCCTCATATGGTAGCTGACAAGCGAGGCCGAGCGAGCCAATTGATCACGGCCCAAAGCGAAGACAAGAAGCGTGGCTATGGTGGGTCAGTGTCAGCAGAAGCTTACCGCATCCTTCGGACGAATGTTCTTTTTGCACCGTCCGAAAGCTCTGGGACCGACGGGGCTATCAGTGGTAGAGAACTCGTCGTCACCAGTGCGGGGGCCCAAGAAGGAAAATCTGTCACATCTTCAAATTTAGCGGTTACCTTTGCGCAACAAGGTCACCGCACAGTGATTATAGATGCGGACCTGAGGCGTAGCACGCTGCACCGCGCTTTCGAGGCCCCCCGTAAGCCAGGCCTATCCAATTACCTTACGGGTGAGTGTGAGTTCTCAGATGTGGTCCAGTCTACGAGAATCGAAAACTTGTTTCTTGTGCCCGCAGGCGACACTCCGACGAACCCAACCGAATTGCTGGGAAGTCGAATGATGAACGAACTGCTTGAGCATATACGGGCGTCTTACGATTGCTTAGTGATCGACACTCCACCTGTGCTCTCTATGGCAGATGCGGCTGTACTTGGAGGGAAGCTTGATGGGGTTGTGCTGGTTGTTCGATCGGACCGTACACACCGGAAGGCCGCTCAAGATGCCATAGCACAGTTGACACGAGTAGGTGCGGAAGTGCTAGGAGTGGTATTGAACGATTCTGCCCCCGCCGGTCGATACGGGTATCGGTATTCCTACTACTATGACTACTACGCGAAAGATGTTGACGACACTTCTAAGTCGAAATGGAAGCGACTATTCTCCCGCGCATGATCGAACAGTTGGAACAAAAATGCGCACGTCAATGCAAGTGTCATTAGGCGCCTCTCGATGATCACTTATAGGGAGATTTTGTGAAACCACGAAAAGTTCTCGTGACGGGAGCTGCAGGATTCATTGGTTATCACGTGTCAAAGACGCTACTCAAAAGCGGATACGAAGTGGTCGGTCTTGATAACCTCAGCGACTATTATGACGTAGAACTCAAGAAGGCGCGTCTATCGCATATTTTGGATCAAGATCATTTCAGATTTTTGAAGCAGGATGTTTCGGAGGCAGCCAAAATGGACAGGCTTTTCCGGGACGAAGAGTTTGACGCCGTGGTCCACCTCGCGGCTCAAGCAGGGGTTCGCCATTCGCTCGATCACCCGTTTGTCTACGTCGATAGCAATCTTAAAGGGTTTACGGCCATCCTAGAGGGCTGCCGTCACACAGAAGTTGACCACCTCGTGTTTGCCTCATCGTCATCCGTATATGGAGCGAATACACGGCAGCCGTTCTCAGAAAAACACTTGGTTGATCACCCGGTGAGCCTTTATGGTGCGACAAAGAAGGCGAATGAAGTGATGGCGCATTCTTACGCCAAGCTTTTTGGGGTTCCGGTGACGGGACTCCGATTTTTTACCGTCTATGGACCTTGGGGTAGGCCCGATATGGCTCTTTTCCGTTTTGCGGAAGGCATTCTTCAAGGTCGACCAATTGATGTTTATAATCACGGCGATATGTGGCGTGATTTCACATATGTCGATGATGTGGTGGAAGGCATAATCCGTGTGCTTGAAAAACCTGCGAAACCTGCACGGGCATGGTCGTCAGAAGATCCAGACCCGGCCCGCAGCAGCGCACCCTTTAGGGTTTACAATGTAGGGTGCGGTCAACCCGTTAGGCTTACGGACTTCATTGATGCGATTGAAGATGTATTAGGTATGGAATCGCAGAGAAACTTACTGCCTATGCAGCCAGGAGACGTGAAGTCAACCTTCGCAGACACATCGGGTCTTGAGGAGGCCGTTGGGTATCGACCGCAGGTTTCTGTTGAGGAGGGCGTCCGAGAAACGTTGAACTGGTACTTGCAGTTCTACCATCAGGATAGCTCTCATGCGAAGGTTCTAGTTAACGCTGCTTCGCAAGGATAGCGAAGACTGTAGAACTGTTTTGACCCGAACTATCTTGATCTCTCCGTCTGCAAATTGCACATGATTTTTCCCGGATAGCCCTCTAAGATACGGAAACAAAAAATCAAATGAGAAGTAACCATAATTCAGTAAAGCCCTGTCGGGTCTGGCCCGCCTTAAATTTGACGGACAGTGTGGACTTTCGTTTCGGAGCGCATCGTCCTCCGAGGCGAACCTTCACCAAGGAGACACCATGAAGGAATCAAAGCTCAAGCCGCAGAAGAAGCTTGAGGGTATGCGTGTAATGATTCTCGGGATTGACGGTTATCTGGGTTGGACGCTTGCTCTTCGGCTCGGAAGCCTCGGGTGTGAGGTGAGCGGAATCGACAACCAAAGTCGAAGGCGATGGGTAGCTGAGCGACGATCTCACTCTATAGTTCCAATCGAGAATATGGAAAATCGCCTCCAGGCTGCCCGCGAGGTTCTTGGGATTGAGATTGCGTACCGTGAGTTAGACTTGCTGGATCGTTCCGCGATGCAGGACTTTATCCAAGAGGTTCAACCCGAGGCGATCGTTCACTACGCGGAGTGTCCAAGTGCACCCTATAGCATGCTAGATGCTGAGCATGCTATTGAGGTTCAACGAAATAACGTTCTTGGAACACTAGGCCTCCTATTTATAATGCGAGATGTGGTACCGGAGGCTTCCCTGGTCAAACTTGGCACAATGGGAGAATATGGGACTCCGCTTTCAGGTCGCCCCATCTTTGAGGGAGTATTCCCACCCGAAGCCACCCTACATTGGGATGATCGTGAGTGGAGCTTGGGTGGAGAATTGACACCTCGTGATCCTTCGAGCCTGTATCACGTGAGTAAGGTTCAGGACACAATCAACGTTTTTGAAGCGTGTAAGTGGTGGAACCTTAGATCGTACGATGTGATGCAGGGGGTTATCTTCGGGGTGCATACCGATCAGGTTTCCGCAGATCCACGGCTTCGAACCCGCTTTGATATTGACGAATGTTTCGGAACAGTCATTAACCGCTTCGTAGCTCAGGCTGTGGCTGGCATCCCTCTTACGATCTACGGGACTGGTGGGCAAACCCGCGGGTTTATTTCCCTCGAGGATGCGATGCAATGCATGACACGTCTGATTTCGTCTCCTCCAGAGGCTGGGCAGTATGAAGTGGTCAATCAAATTTCAGGGACCCGTGACATCCGTGAACTGGCAGAAGTTGTTAATAGGGTCGGTAAGGACGAGTTCGGTCTTCCAGTAGTTGTCCAGCGCGTCGAAAACCCCCGTGTGGAAGCGAGTAGCCACCCCTTCGAGCCCATTTACGAGAAACTTCCCGATCAGTTTGGGTTCGAATCGACCGTCTCATTAGAAGAAGAAGTTCACCGGACGTTTGAACTGCTGACACAACCACATGTTAGGGATCGTATTTTAGAGAAGTCTGATCTGATTTTGCCAACGACCTGGTGGTCGGGTGATCAGAGACTTGTAGAGACGATAGAGGTTCTTTAGTTCGCTAGGTGACGGTGGGGCGATAAAACCAACCTGACTCTGATTTCTTAGCGAATATTGGACGTTAATGTGGCGTCCGAAAAACATAATCGAACGTAATAGACAAGGAGTGATGCCCGGGTGAGTACAGGGTTTGCCAAAGCGAGCCAATTTTCCATCGGCTTTGACCGACGGGATCGGCAGCGAGTACATGAAATGTGGGATGAGATTTTCCAGACAAACCGTTGGTCGGAAGGACCGTTCACGCAGCAATTTGAAGAACTGTGGTCTGAGTGGAACAAGATAGGTAGCGTGGCATTCTCGAGTTGGGCTGGGGCTGCTCTCGCCGCCCTTGATTATTTTGATGTTCGCGGTCAGACAGTGTTATGCCCGTCGAACACCTTTATGGCGACCCCCTTGGCGGCCATCAAGGCGGGGGCCCATGTAGAATTCGTCGACTGTAATCGAGATGACCTTTGCATCTCCTTCGAGGATTTTGTCCGGAAAGCTGAGGAACACCAACCAAAGGCGGCCTGGCTTGTACATATTGGTGGCCACATAGCTTTCCAGGTAGAAGAGATCGCAGAGTACTGTCGATCAGAAGGAATAACGCTACTAGAAGACTGTGCCCATGCTCATGGAGCAAGTTGGAACGGGAAGAAACCTGGGTCCTGGGGAGATGCCGGCATCTATTCCTACTACGCTACTAAAACAATCTCCACTGGAGAGGGTGGGATGCTTGTGTCCAGTCATTCCGATCTCTTGGATTATGCTAAAAAATTTCGGAACTATGGAAAATTCGAACATGAGGTAGAGGGCCTTAATTACCGACTGAGCGAGTTTACCGCGGCTTTAGGGGTGGTGCAGACGGAACGGATGGATGAAATCGTTAGCTGGAAGAACGAGTATGCTCGGGACGTTTTGGATGCACAGCACCCAAACCGACTGCTACTTCCTGAAGGCATGAACTCAGGCTTCTACAAATACATAGTGTTTGACCCTGTAGAGCCCTCTACGGGTAAGGTCTACGACGAGCCCTGCCACCGGATTCTCCGGCGAGACGATTCGCTGCCGAACACGGACTGGGCGGCAGAAAATCACTGGTGTGTTCCGATCTACTATCACGGCGGTACTGAGGGAGATGCTCAATGAGAGTTCTGGTAACTGGAGGGACGGGATTTATCGGGTCGCATGTGGTTGACCGACTGATCGCCCATGGAGTCACACCGCGGATCTTTGATTTGAAAAGATCTCTCTATCACGATGAAGTTGAACACCAGATTGGGAGTTTGTTGGATCCGGAAAGTCTCAAGATGGCAATGGGTGGTGTAGATGCGGTGATTCACTTGGCCGCGGTCGCTGATGTAAAGGATGTTTTTGAAGAACCGGTATATTCAGAGAACGTGAATACACGGGGTACACTCAATGTCCTAGAAGCTGCGCGAAGCATGAATGTTTCGCGGGTGGTCTACGGAAGCACTACGTGGGTCTACAGTGATTGCAAAGAAAAGACGGTGGAAGAGGAGACTGTTCCCGCACCACCTAGTCACCTGTACACAGCTACGAAGCTTGCGGGTGAATCATACTGTCGGTCATACGCAGAACTGTATGGGGTAGATTATACGATTCTCCGTTTCGGAATTCCCTACGGACCCCGTGCTCGGGATGGCGCGGTGATTCCAATTTTTGTGCGGAAGGCGTTGGACGGAGACCCCCTTACGGTAGCTGGTGATGGGCTACAGTTCCGAAAGTTCGTGTACGTAGAAGATCTGGCAGAAGGGGTTACTCTCGCGCTCCGGCCTGTTGCCCAGAATAGGATCTACAACCTCGATGGTGCTGAGGCCGTATCGATTCTCCAGATAGCAGAGACGATTCGCGACCTTCTCGGCAATGTAGAGATCGTACATACCGAGGGGCGACCGGGTGACTTTTCTGGTAAGGAGGTAAGTAGTGACCGCGCTCATGAAGAACTCGACTGGGCGCCTTCAACCTCCTTTGAAGAAGGAATGCGGCGTTACGTTGAGTGGTACCAAGAGCGGGCAGCCGCCCACCAGAAGGCATGGGAGTCGGTAGATCAGTCACTACTAAGCTGACGATGTTTTCGCTAACACAAAGCGCTTCTGGTATAGAAAGATCGGAGGACTGCTGGTCGACCCACTGATCACCGTATTAGTCGCCACATATAACCAGGCGACCTATCTGCCGGAGGCACTGGAAAGCCTTAAAGCTCAGACGTTATCGTCGTCCGCTTTTGAGACCCTCGTGATCAATGATGGATCTACCGATGAAACGTCAGAGGTTTTAAAAGGATATACGGAATGGATCCGGGTTATCGAGCGAGAGAACCGAGGCCTCGCAGCCACGTGCCAAGAAGGACTCAATGAGGCGCAAGGAAAATTTTTTGCCCGCTTAGATTCTGACGATATGGTTCACACGGACTGGCTTGAGCTGCTTTTGAATGCATTGGAGACACAGCCCAATGCGTGCTTGGCATATTCGGACCGCTACCTGCTTGAGCAGGGTTATCGCCGCAGGGTGGATGCAGACGCGAAGAACCTTTATACCCTAGAAGGGTGTGGAACCTTGTTTCGAACAGAAGCAGTGCGGCGAGCAGGGGGCTATCGCGATCTCTTCTGGGAGGAATATGATTTATATCTTCGGCTTCGCCCCGAAGGCGAATTTGTCCACGTCCCGCATCCTTTGTACTTCTACCGCCAACACCAAGATAACATGACGAACTCGGTGAAGAGTCGTAAGGACGGATGGGTCGAACTGGCAGAATTGTGGGATCACGCAGTGCTCAGGAAGGTTGGACGGCAGGCAGACCTTGAGGATGTTCTCAACAGTCTCAATGAAGGGGCCATGAATGGCACGTAAGACTTGCATTATCGCTGAAGTCGGCGAAAACCATATCGGCGACTGGGATCGCGCGCGCGAAATGATAGTGGCTGTCGCTGGTGCGGGAGCGGACATCGTAAAATTCCAGTCCTATCGAGGCGACGAAGTGGCGGCAAATGACCCCGAAAAAGATTGGTTTACAGAGGTCCAGCTTTCCGATGAACTGCACTTTGAACTCAAAGAAATAGCCGAACAGAGTGGGATCGAGTTTTTGAGTGCTCCTTTCAGTTTGAGCCGCGCGAAATTTCTTGTTGAGGAGTTAGGCCTAACGAAGATTAAGGTGGCTTCGTCAGAGATGATGAATTTCGCACTTCTCGACTATTTGAATGGAAGAGTGAACACAGTTTTCCTTTCTACAGGACTGGCAAATCTTAGCGAGGTGAGGGAGGCAGTCACTCATTTAGAGGAGGTCAGTGAGTTGTGTGTGTTGCAGTGCACGACTCAATATCCGTGTTCTCCAGAGCTGGCAAATCTTGGGGTGATCTCCACCCTCAAAGATGCCTTTCCGGAGCACTCTATAGGGTTTTCCGATCACACGATCGGAATTCTAGCTCCCCTAGTCGCAGTGTCGTGCGGAGCGAGCGTGATCGAGAAACACTTCACGCTCGACAAGTCTCTTCCAGGGACGGACCATGTCCTCTCTGTTACTCCCGAAGAACTCGGCCAGATGGTGGATCAGATTCGAGAGGTGGAGCTATTGCTTGGTGATTCGGAGAAGACACCGACGGATGGGGAAATTGAGATCCGAGAGTTCGTGAGGTCCCGCTTCCCAAAGGCGTAATGGATAGATTGTTCCCAGCAATTCATCCCCCGCACAAACCGGCGCGCCGAGTTGTGGCGATAGTCCAGTCTCGAATGGGATCACATCGGTTCCCCGGGAAGGCTATGGAGACGCTAGGCGGCATCCCAATCCTCGAACTGATACTTCGACGCGTCCGGCAGGCTGTGACTGTTACTGAAGTTGTTCTTGCTACTACGGAGCGTTTGGAGGATCAGGTCCTTTGTAAGCTGGCAGAATCCCTTCAATTAAGAGTGGTAAGGGGTCCCGAACTGGATGTTTTAGGGCGTTTTGGTTTGGCTACAAAGCTTTTCGCTGCCGAAGTCGTTGTGCGAATCGCGGGGGACAACCCGTTTGTGGCACCCGAGGAGATTGATCGTGTAGTGGAACATCATTTTTTGACAGGTGCGGACTATTCATTCAACCATATTCCGGCCTTGGACAATGGGTATCCGGATGGACTCGGAGCCGAAGTGGTAGAGCAGTCCATTCTTGAACACCTGGATGAGTCATGTACGAAGCCGGCGCACCGGGAGCACGTAACATCGTACATGTGGGACAACCCTGAGGAGTTCTACATTGAGGCAGTCCCTGCGCCGCCATCTATTATTGGCCCAGATATCAAGCTGGATATAAACGAACCTCAAGATCTTGCTCATCTAAAGCAGCTGGTGGCCTCCGCGCCACCTGATCTTGAAAACTGGTCAGCGGAAGATGTTGTTCGGGCTTATCGGTCAGAGTTTGCGTCCGAACTACATTCGCCTGGCTCTCGCCCGCTTTAGACTAGCCCTCAGGTCTCAAGGGGTCGAAATGGGAAGCTTTAACGTAGGGATTATAGGTTGCGGCCGGATCGGGGGTGACTGCGGCTCTCCGGATGAGGGTTCCTCGAGACTAGACAGTCATGCATCGGCTTACAGGGCATGGGGACACACGAATCTCGTCGCAGGGTGCGACTCAGACAAAAATGTTCGTCATCGGTTTGGTGAGAAGTGGGGGATCACGCGGCTCTATGAGGATTATCGCGAAATGTTGGAGCGAGAGGAGCTTGGATTGGTCAGTGTTTGCACACCGGCTTTTAACCATGACGAGATCATGACCGAGCTGTTCGCATGTAAAACAGTTCAAGGCATCCTTCTTGAAAAACCGGTCGCACCCAATGTCTCCACGGCTACAAAGATCATCCAGAATATGCAGTCCTCATCTGCCATCGTCGCGGTGAACTACGTTCGCAGATATTCATCCTCTTATGTTGAGGTTTACGATATGATCCGATCAGGAGCATTAGGTCGGATCCAGCATGTGTGTGGACTGTATACCAAAGGTGTTGTGAACAATGGATCACACTTCATTGATCTCCTTCGTTTTTTCTTTGGCGAACCAGAGTCACTGCAGGTGTTTCCTAGTGCTTCAACACATTCGAGGTCGTTTGGTCCAAACTCAGGATGTAATAATGGTAATGGGCAGGATCCCACTCCCAATTTTTCCTTCACGTACGCAGAAGGTTTTGAGGCTTTGGGTGTTGGTCTGGACCACACTGCCTTCAACGTTTTCGATGTCGATATCATAGGAACGAAGGGTCGTGTGGTATTCACGGATTTGGGCCACCGCCGGCTTTTGTACCACCGGGAGGAAACGAAGGCACGCCATGGGTTCCGACAATTGGTACCGGAACCGG
Source organism: uncultured Gemmatimonadota bacterium (assembly GCA_913043255.1). GTDB lineage: Bacteria > Gemmatimonadota > Gemmatimonadetes > Palauibacterales > Palauibacteraceae > Palauibacter. The sequence goes on along the minus strand of CAJWLK010000008.1, from coordinate 30,639 downwards.
AAATTTCGGCCACTGACCTTACCAAGGCGACTAGCGGAGCTATAAAGAATTTGACCGACAGTATCGAACGCGGACATGCACCCCGGTGCACGCTAGAAGATGGGCGAGCCGCCATGGCGCTTTCACTTGAGCTTGCAGAGATGTTTGCTAACGAGATGTGGTCGGACCGAGAAATGCCGACCCCCGAGACCTGCTGAACCGGTAGAGAACATGTCTTTGTCACCTTTGGCAATTTTCGGAGGAACTCCAGTCTGTAGGGAAGCATGGCCCTCGCCCAATACGATTGGGAAAGAGGAGAAGAAGGCTGTCCTAGAGGTGCTGGACTCAGGGGTCCTCTCACAGTTCCTGGGAGCTCCGGGACCGGACTTCCTAGGAGGGACTCGAGTACGACAGTTAGAGATGGAATGGGCGGAACATTTCGGGACTAAACATGCGCTCAGCTTCAACTCCCTCACCTCTGGGCTTCAGGCATGTATCGGCGCTGCCGGTATCGAGCCTGGGGACGAAGTGATCGTTCCCCCGCTTACGATGTCTGCCTCAGCTACCTGCGTTATCACGTATGGAGGGGTACCAGTCTTTGCTGATGTGGATCCACGGACACTTTGTCTCGATCCAGTCTCAGTTGAGGAGAAAATAACTGACCGGACTCGAGCGATTGTGGTTGTGCACCTTTTTGGTCACCCCGCCGATATGGATGGATTAATGGCAGTCGCCCGTCGTCATGGGCTCATGGTGATTGAAGATGCCGCCCAGGCGCCGGGGGCCATGTATGGGGATAGGCCCGTGGGCACCATCGGAGAACTTGGTGGGTTTAGTCTTAATTACCACAAGACTATCCAGTCTGGTGAGGGTGGTGTGATCGTCACCAACGACGACGATTTGGCACAGCGATTGAGTCTCATCCGAAACCACGGTGAGATGGTTGTCGAGTCCTTGGAGGTAGAGAATTTAGCAAATACGTTTGGAGGAAACCTCCGAATGACAGAGATCGAGGCTGCTATTGCGCTGGAACAACTCCGAAAACTTGAGGTTTCAACGCGTCCTCGTATTGACCTTGCCTCTTATCTGGACGAACGAATCGTCCGCTTTCATGGAATAGAGCCTCAAGGACTCTCGGCGCCCGAGGGAAGTAGTCACGTCTATTATTTTTATGCGATGTTCTACGACGAAGAGGAGATTGGACTGCCCCGCTCCCTCTTTGCCGAAGCGGTTCGGGCGGAAGGGATCCATCTCCGAGAGTGGTATGCCCCACCTGTCTACTGGGCACCCATGTACCGGGACCAAGTCGCCTTCGGAAAGAGCGGTTTCCCCTTCGTATCCGAGTATACGGACCGGGAGTTTTCATATGAACGCGGAATCTGTCCGGTAGCAGAAGAGGCGTACGAACAGAACCTGATCTTCGGGAAGTTTTGCCACTGGCCTTTAACCACAGAACATATGGATCAGGTTGTGGAAGCTATGGATAAGGTGTTGGCGCACCGGGATGATCTTCTGACCGTGGAGCAAGGAGGGTGAAGGAAGCGACATCTTTAGTTGCTTTAACGCACGATCCAGGAGGTGCCGAAGCATTGGTTCCCTTGCTCTCTGAACTCTCTTCCAACGACCACTTGAACGTCATCGTATATGCGGGAGGAAAAGGTAGAGGAGTTTTGGAGCGTGAGGGGTTCCAAGCCCACCGCGTCGAGGTCCAAGGAGGGGACTGTCCTGAGTGGACCGCCTATGGTCAGGAACTGATCCGACGGCACGGCGCAGATCTCGTCCTTACTGGGACAAGCTTTGTGCCTGGTCCTGAACTGGGTTTGCTAAGGGCCGCACGTATTTTGTTGGTTCCTGCAATAGCTGTTCTTGATCAATGGACAAACTACCATCGTCGGTTTTTGGCTTCGGGAGAAAGTGCTCTCGATGCAGGTGCACTTCCTGATGTTGTCGCAGTCATGGATGATTTTGCCACCCAGGAAATGGTGTCCGAAGGCTTTCCCCCAGACCGATTAAGGGTTGTTGGTCATCCTGGCTTGGAGCGTTTTTCTCGTTGGGTTAGTTCCAGCGAGGGGCAAGAGGCAGGTCAAGATGTGCGAAGTGCTCTTGGACTTAAATCCTGCGACATCCTCGTGAGCTTTTTTTCGCAACCGATCTCAGATTTATACGGCACTGACACGGGTACGACGAGTCGAGGGTACGATGAACAACAGGTTTTTCTCGGTTTGAGAGAGGCTCTCGCTATGATTGTGCGGGAAGAGAAGACAAGCGTGCGTCTGGTGGTCAAGCTTCATCCCAAAGAGTTCAAAGGGAAGTATCCAAAAGAGGAGGATAAGTTTTCATTTACAATGGTCGAATCCTCGGGCGGTGACGCGATACTGGCCGCTTCAGATCTGGTGGTAGGGATGACTTCCATGGCATTGGTAAAGGCTTTTGTGGCAGGGAAACAAGTGATTAGCTATCAACCTGACCTTACCGGGCCCGATGCCATGGTGCTGGGCCGAGCTGGTTACCTAGAAACAGCGAAGACACCTGACATGTTTGTGGATCAAATTCGGTGTGCCGTGACCGGACGGAAGGCAGCGCGTGTCGAGAATCGCCTTTCTCGAGTGCTAACTGATGGAGGGTCTGTGGGACGTTTGTTGGCCCTTATACAGGAACTCCTAGAGGACAATCTCCGCGTGGACGGATTGGGGGCGGAGCTCTGTGCGCGCCAGGAGCATGTAAGAACATGAGCCTTCCCTTCCTGTCGGGTGAACGGCTCTACCTCCGACCTTTAGAGGAGAGTGATGCTGATGGTGATTACCCTACTTGGTTGAATGATGGAGAGGTGTCGCAAGGAAATGCACATCACCGTTTCCCGTACACTCGAGAAGCCGCATTGGAATACATCCGCCGAGCCGGGACGGTCCGGGACGCGGTGATTCTGGCTATGGTACTTAACGAGGGGGATGTTCATATAGGAAACATCTCACTTCAACGTATCGATTCTGTGTCGAGAAACGCCGAATTTGCAATTCTACTGGGTGTAAAGTCTTGCTGGGGGGAAGGATATGGCGAGGAAGCAGGACGGCTCCTTCTGGATCACGCTTTTTTCTCCCTCAACCTTCACCGAGTCTATTGTGGGACGTTTTCAACGAATATTGGGATGCGGAGACTTGCCGAGAAAATGGGGATGGTCGAGGAGGGGTGCCGAAGCGAAGCTGCTTTCAAGGACGGGCGCTGGCTAGATATAGTCGAATTTGGGGTTTTGAGGCAGACTTATGTGGAGAAGTTTGGCGGTCCTAATGTATAGGGTACGAGCGTGACGGCGACGGCCCTTATTGTGGCGAGGATGGGTTCAACCCGGCTTCCGAAGAAATCGATGATGCCGATTCTTGGGGAGCCGATGGTGGGACACCTGGTGGACCGGGTATTGCAGGCAAAATCGCTCGACCAAGTCGTCCTCGCTACCACGGAACTAATCGGAGATGATCCATTAGTTGAACTTGCAGAAGCCCGGGGCATCCAGTGTTACAGGGGCGATTCGGAAGATGTGTTGGCCCGCATCCACGGGGCGATGGTAGCCTTTGACGCAGATCCGGTCGTGGAAATTCTAGGTGACAACCCCCTTGTCCACTCTGACCTGATCGATGATGTCATGGCTTTCTATTATGATGGAGCGCTCGACTACGCATCCAATGCCACCACAGAGTTTCCTCAAGCGGGCTCTCAAGTCCCGAAATTCCCTATAGGTATTCGTGTGGAGGTGATCCGAGCGGAAGCGCTCGAGCGATGCCACCGGGCGGCAGGAGATCCAGAGATGCGGGAACACTCTGCGCTACACATCTACTCTAATCCAGACCACTTTCGGGTAGGCTTACTGCCGGCTGATGGGGTTTGGTCCAGGTTGAATCAACCGGAACTAACATTCGCGGTAAACTATCGAAGGAATTTTGACCTTATATCAAAAATCTTCGAATTGTGTTTGCCAGAAGATCAGAACTTCTCACTTCCAGTTGTGCTGAAGGCTCTGGATAGGCATCCAGAACTCCGCGCCCTCATGGGTGCTCCGGAATAGTTCGGCTAAGGAAGAGAGGGAGAACATAAGTTTGGAACCTTACCGTATGAATGCCGCGGAGGTTGTCCGAAGGATTGAAGCGGGCGATCTGTCGAGCGAGGAACTTGTCCGGTCGTGTCTGGCACGGGTGGAGGAGTTGGAAGGTGCTGTTCAAGCTTGGGCTTATCTTGATCCTGAACTGCCTCTTCAGACAGCGATTGAATTAGATCGACGCAGGGAACGGGGAGAAAGCATTGGCGTTCTCCAAGGCGTTCCCATCGGGGTGAAGGATATTTTTAATACAAGGGACATGCCGACCCAGATGGGAAGTCCACTGTGGGAAGGGTTTACCCCCGGTAACGATGCACGGGTCGTTGAAAAACTTCGTTGGGCCGACGGGATAGTGATGGGGAAGACCCATACTGCTGAGTTTGGGGTCCATCACCCCAGCCCCACACGGAATCCATACGATCCACAACGGTCTCCAGGCACATCGTCCAGTGGGTCTGCGGCGGCCGTAGCCACAGGGATGGTTCCTTTAGCCCTAGGCAGTCAGACTGCAGGATCTACCATCCGGCCAGCTAGCTACTGTGGAATTTACGGATTCAAGCCCTCGTTTGGTCTGGTCCCGCGCACTGCAGTTCTCAAAACTACAGATCGCCTTGACCACGTAGCGTTTATGGCCCGCACAGTGGAAGACATGAAACTTGTTTTCGATTTGGCACGGGTCTCAGGACGAAACTATCCCTTCGTCAGGCGGGCTCTAGACCAGGCTGAGCAGGAGCCGTCCGGCTTGAAAGACTGGCGGGTCCGGCTCGTCCGAGGACCCCAGTGGAGTGAAGCGGAACCCTATGCTCGGGAGGCTCTGGAGGAGTTTGCTAGGCGGGTATCAAGTCTGGACCGGGTCTGTGTTTACGAGAAAGAGCTTCCGGACACATTCTCGAGGATCCACGATGCCCACGAACGAATGTATTGTCGAATGCTCGCCTATTATTTTCAGGAGGAAAGTTCGCACCCGGATAAGCTGAGTTCTATTTTTAGCTCCATGGTAGAACGCGGGCGGACGGTGACGTTGGAAGATTATCAGGAAGACGCCGATTTCCAGGCCGAACGGGTTGTCGAATTAGAGCAGGAATTCCACGACTGCGATGTTATACTAACGCTTGCGGCTGCTGGCGAAGCAAGAGTTGGACTGGAGACCCGCGATCGTCCTGACAACTGTTTGCTGTGGACTTTCTGTGGGGTGCCGTCTCTCTCCATTCCGAGCAATGTGGGGCCTAATGGTCTACCGTTGGGTGTGCAGATCGTAGGCGCGAAGCATAACGACTACAGTCTTCTCGCTTTCGCCGAGTTGCTCGTAACAGAAGGTCTGGCCACGAACCAAGGCCCCTATCCAAGTCTGCCGGAAAGTGTTTGAGACACGGTTTGAATGGAATGATCACCCCTCAAAACATCGTAGAGAACTTTCAGAAAAACGACCAAGGATGATAGGAGCATAATCGGGATGGCCAACGCAGGAGAGCCGATCCGGGAGATGGGCCTCGGTAGACCGCCGAACGAAGATGTCCAATACTGTTCGCGGTGTTGTATGCCGGAGACCTCAGAGGGTACGATCTTTGATGATATGGGGATCTGCCGTGCATGCCAGAGTTCCGAGCAGAAGATGCATATTGATTGGGCGGAGCGTCAGAAAGGGCTTGGCCGAGTCCTCGAGCACTATAAGTCCATCAGCGGCAACAACTACGACTGCTTGGTGCCTATCAGCGGCGGAAAGGACAGTGCCTTCCAACTCCATCTGCTGACCAAGGTTTATGGTATGAAACCGCTCGCCTGCACCTTTAGCCACAGCTGGTTCACGGAGACAGGGAAATACAATCTCTGGAACATTCTTGAGAAGGTCGAAGCAGACCACATCATGTTTACTCCAAACCGAACTCTTGTAAACCGTATAGCACGCAACTCACTTCAGGTTATCGGTGACTCTTGCTGGCATTGCCATGCCGGCGTTGGTGCCTTCCCGCTCCAAGTTGCGGTCAAGTTCCAGATCCCTCTCGTCGTTTGGGGTGAATCAGTGGCTGAGGCGGGTAACAAGGCGAGCTATGACGACCAAGTAACGTTTGATGAGAACTACTACCGTGAGATCTCAATGAAGGCGGATGCCGACAAGATGATTACGGACGACATTTCCCGCCGAGACCTCTACCCGTTCCAGTTTCCAACAAAAGAAGAACTCGAGACCGTAGGTGTCCGAGGCATTTTTCTCGGCGACTACATCTTTTGGGATGGTGAGCGTCAAGTTGAGTTCTTGAAAGAAGAATATGGATGGCGGGAGGACGATGTAGAGGGCACGTACAAGGGGTATAAGAGCGTTGAATGCCGCATGTCCGGTGTGCACGACTATGCGAAATATGTCAAACGGGGTTTCGGCCGCACGACGGATCATGCCAGCCAAGATGTGCGGGCTGGCCTCCTGACCCGAGAAGAAGCCTTTGAACTCATCCGAGAATTGGATGGAAAAAGGCCTGATGAACTAGACTATTATCTTGAGATCACTGGTTATACGGAGGAGGAGTTCGAAAACATCCTGAAGGCCAAGCGTACAGGGAAGGCCAAAGACCTCGTATGACCCTGACTTCATCTGCCCGATCATGAGTTCCAAGAAACCGACTGTTACGGTATACAGCCCCTGTCACAACTACGGGCATTACCTCCCCCAGGCAGTCGAGAGCATACTTGGCCAGAGTTATGTGGATTGGGAACTGATCATCATCGCGGATGGTCCCACGGATGAAACAATTAGTATTGCAAATCGATTTGCGGCTGCCGACCCTGACCGCATTTCCATTATTACACATGACACGGCCAAAGGTCTCCAAGCGTGTGCGAATGTTGCGCTTCGAGCCGCACGCGGACGCTACATCATGCGTCTGGATCCAGATGACTATCTAGACGAAAACGCTCTCCTGGTTTTGACCCATTATATGGATTTGCACCCTGACGTGGCGCTGGTGTATTCGAACTATATCTATGTAGATGAGGTAGGGAACTATCTGGGCGTAGAAAGTCGTAAACGGGTAGGATCGGAGGTAGATCTCCTAGACCTTCCCGCTCATGGTGCCTGTTCTCTTGTGAGAAAACGGGTACTGAAAACGGTGGGCGGGTACGATGAGAGCTACGATCGGCAGGACGGCTATGATCTTTGGTTAAAAGTTTTGAATCGTTATCCGATCGCAAACGTCCCGACCCCCCTATTCTATTACCGGCAGCATTCAAATTCGCTCTCATCTCACGAGGCAGATCTCCTTTCCACGCGAGCAGAGATCAAGAGGGCATGGGTGAAGCGGAACTCCGGCAGTGTCAAACCAACAGTTATGGCGGTGGTGGGTGCAAAGAACACCTATGAAGAATTGCCCAATGTGGTGCTCACCGAATTCGCCGACAAAGTCCTCCTTGACTACACATTGGATTCAGTGGTTGAGGTTGAAGACGTTGACCGTGTACTAGTAACGACGGATGATCCGCAGGTAGTTGATTACGTTCAAAACTCATACCCTCAAGTTGAGGCACGGCTTCGTCCTGAGGAGCTCTCTAAGAGCCGAGTATCAGAAAATAAAGTGCTGAGCGAAGTGGTGGATTACTTAGAGGAGGGTGGTACCTATCCTGATATCATTGTTTCTCTCAGCGTCCACTGCCCCCTCAGGAGCGGCGAGCACATAGGCAAGGCACTCGATACGCTCCTCCTCTACAATGTCGATAGCGTAGTAAGCGTATATGAGGATTATCAACTCCACTATGTGCACGCGAGCCAAGGCATGGAGCCGTTGAATCCTGCAATGCATCGGCAGATCCGAGTTGAACGAGAGGCACTCTTTACGAGCAATGGCGCGATCCGTGTTGTTTGGCGGGATAGCCTGGAAGAGGGTGCGAATGTATCGGGGAAAGTGGGTCATATCGTTATGCCCTGGTGGGATAGCTTCGAGATTAAAAGTCCAGAAGATGGTTGGCTTATCGAACAGATCTTGAAGCAGCGCCAGGGGGCGGATTCGTTTGCACCTCAAGCCTGGATTATGGAGGGAGTTCCCACCTGAAAATGTGCTGTCGTTTATTTGAGGCGGCTAATCAACTGACCATGTGGTCACACAAAAGTGACTGGCCGGCCCCTCGAACGGTAACCGCCCAGGCGACCTGTGAAGAGCTATCGATTTTGACGTGGCCGCCTGCTGCCTCTACAAGAGCTATACCGGCGGCGACATCCCAAAGCATGACGTCTTCCTCCATATATGCGTCTACTCGACCACTGGCGACATACGCTAGGGAGAGCGCGGCAGAGCCGAATAGGCGCAGTTTCTTGAATTGTCTAGAGCGTTCTATAGACGCTGCTATACTTTGTGGGCTGAAGCTCCGAGCGACGGGAAAACCTGTCGCGAGAGTTGCCTGAGAGGGTTCGCTAATCGTGGATACAATCAAAGGATTTTCTTCTTTGCCCCATGCCCCTTTTCCGACTAGTCCCTGAAATATTTCGTTGTGATTAAAATCATAGACGACTCCCAGGAGTGCTTGGTCCCCTTTCCAGAGCGCAATAGAAACTGCCGAAAATGGAATTCCACGACTAAAGTTCAGGCTTCCGTCGAGGGGATCGACGATCCAGAGTGGAGAGTCCATCGGTCGGTTCCGGTCCCCCTCCTCCATCTCTTCAGCGAGGATTGGATAGTCACTGTGAGACGCCAAGCCCCTGAGAATGATTGTCTGGGCCTCATGGTCCGCTTCTAGTTTTATGTCCCTCCCTTTGCTACTGAGGATACCGAGATCGCGGGCCTGGGAACTTCGAAGAAAGTCCCCAGCGGTCCGTGCCGTCTCCATTGCCAGTTGCAATTCGCGGTCATGATCCATGAAATCGTTTTACTCGTCTTATTGTTGGTAGTGTAGTGAAAGGTGTCTTGGTGGTGAGCCACCCACGCTCTGGAACACACTTTACGATCGATTCGATAAGGAAGAACTTCGTTGACATCGAGTTCCAGGTCCACCCGGGAGGAGCAGGCCTGAGCCCCGAAGGGCTCATCCTCAGCCACGGTAAAGCCCTGCGCCAACAGTTTTCGGACTACCTAAACCAAACTGGCGAAACTGTTGGCATCTTCAAGTCGCACATGCTTCCTGAAGACTTCGAGGCCGCGATCGAGGATCCAATCCTCTCTACAGATGTGCGCGAAATAATTCGGACGATCTACGAGGAGTTTAGGATTCTTTATGTCCGGCGAGATAGCCGAGATGTAATGGTTTCACACTACCATTATATAAAGAGAGGTGGAGGGATCCTCTTTCTGGGCGAGATGAATCGCCATTCATCGACGAACTTGTCTGAGTTCATTCGGACACCTAACGATTTCATCCTGCCAGTTCGAACATTTGAGAACTTTGATCGCAATCGAGCCAGCTATTGGGCTCACCACGTAGAATCTTGGATGTGTCAGGATAGAATTTCCCAAGTCTCGTATGAGGCACTTTCCAGCAAGTGGGAGCCAACGATGCAAAGTGTCGCAAGGGACCTGAAGTTTGAGGAAAGGCTTAAAAATCAGCGTGAGCGCCCCGTTCTACCGACGCGAGGGATCGGTGGGCGACTGGTGAAAAAGCTCAAGCGTCTCTCTTCTGGACAAGATGAAAGGACCAGTACCGCCAAGCTCCCACATAAAGGGAAGGTCGGTGAATGGACCAAGGAATTTTCGGAAAGTGATGTTGCGTTTATCCAACGCGAGGCAGGCGCTGTAATGGCTCGAGTGGGCTATGAATTTGGGGGGTGATAAGGAAGACGCGACGTGTAGGAAGTCACTTGTTGATCAAGCCCGTACAGGTTTGGATCGGATAGTGGTTGAGATGCCCGAATTCGAGGGCTGCGAGCCCTTCTCGCCGGACGCCTACAACCGGATTTCTTCTTTGATTCTTGCGGGATTATACGACTGTATAGAAGAGATCAGTGAACTGTCTTCCGAAATTGGTTTTAACTACAACCTGGCGCTCATCTTCTTCAAGAATTTCCAAGTCAGTGTATGCCAGCATTATTTCGAAGAGTATGAACGCGTGCTTGGCTTCATTGATCCTACCACTGAGACTCCAGTTGGCCGCCGTATTGGACTCCGATCGCCTCGGTCCCTGCCAGGTCGAATCCATAGGAAGATTCGAGCAATACGCTGGGCTCGTCGGCGAGCTTCTCAGGTTACAGATATACCAAGTGTTTCTTATGTCGGGAATACTACGTTCACGTGGACAGACCTAGGGATTGAGCTTAGGAAACGGGGGGTGGATTTGATTCCAGATTCGCCCACGGATGCTCGAATTATTAGGGACGTTTCTGAACAGAAGCAGTGTTTAAGTCGATGGATCGAAAGAGTCCATGGAGAACTCGCCCGATGGTTCGATCAGGCCCCGGAGAATCTCCGACCTTTTAACAGACATGCGTTGGAAAAATGTATCAATCTTCCGGAAATGAGCGTGTCCTCGTTAGCCTCTGCAGATCTTCTTGTTACAGGTTCTCTCTCAGATAGCCGAGCGCGCCTTGCCGCCACAAGAGCCCGCTCCAATGGGATTCCGGTTCTTATGATCTGCCATGGAGCTCATCACCTGATTTTCGACGAGCCCTACTATGCATTAACAGAGGGGATACTTGCCGACGCAAAGATGGCTTACGGCGATATCGAAAAACAGCGTGCGGTCGGAACATTAGGTGGTGCAGTTGACTTGATGGGTCGCCCGGTCCGCTTCTTTTCTCGTACTGATCCCCTGGTAGAGCGGTTTCGTGCGAACGGCCCGGTTTTGCCGGTCCGTTCCCTGAGAGGGTCGAGAGTCCTTTATATTGCGACGAACTGTTCGGCATATCGCTATGGCCCATTCCGCGATGTGCATCCTGCGACATATATGCAGTGGCAGATGAAACTTCTTACATGGCTTGAAGAGCAAACCGGTAAGCGTCCCTTGGTGCGGCTTCATCCTAAGCGACGGACCCATAGATATGACCCGCCAAATTTTAAGATGATGGACGGCGATTTAGGTAAAGTCTTTGAGCAGGCAGATGTTTATGCCATTGATTATCCAACAACTACGCTTGCATACGTGAACGCAACAAACAAACCCGTCCTATTCTTTGATCCTGGAATGCGCCGGCTTCAGTCCGGCGCATTAGAACTGATTCGGGGACGTTGTCACTATGCTCGCGTAGATATGCTACACCCGGAAGAAGGATTCGAACGGATGAAACTGGAATTCGGACGGAGGTGTGAGCATACCTTCAACCCTGTGTTTTCGGAGGCCCCGACAACGGAGGACGAAGTCGTTGCGGTCGCCGATGCGGTTTGCACACTGTTGGATAGATCCGGTTCCGAAACTATCTAGCGCAGTCCAAAATTCTCGTCTAAATAATCCCAATTGAAAAAGGCTACTGCTACCCAATGATTCAAGCTAAGAGGCCGGTTCGTGACGTCACTCGCCCTGCCCCACAGCCGGAGTTTCGATCTGCAATTGAGAGACTGGATGCAAATGAACGGACTACGCTCTTTTCAGATGAAGAATTTTCCCGACTGCTAGCTACCCTCACGCCTTATGATATTGTGGCGTATGGTGAGCTTGAGCCTTTCTACCGAAAGATTGTGTCTTGGCTGGATATCCCTCGAGATCGTGTCCTTCTTACCGCCGGATCTGACACGGGGATTCGAGCTATTTTTGAAACTTTTGTGGAACAAGGGGATGAAGTAATCATTCTCGTCCCAACCTACGCCATGTTTTCGGTATACAGCCGTATGTTTGGTGCGGTGGAACGAAATTGGACATATGGACCGGGTTTGACGCTCGACATCGACAAGATGATCGCTGACATTCGGCCCGAAACCCGTCTCGTCGTCATTGCAAATCCGAATCACACCGGATCAGTCATTTCGGAAGAAGACCTCCTGAAGATCGCGGCTGCTGCTAGGGAGTGTGAAGCACTTCTTCTCGTGGATGAAGCATACCACCACTTCTATCCGCAGAGTTTTGTCCAACATATTGATGAGTTCGATAACCTCATCATCAGTCGGACGTTCTCAAAAGCGTTCGGACTTGCTGCACTCAGGATAGGATTTCTTTCGGCAAATCCGAATCTCATCGCGGAACTGTACCGAGTGAAACTTGTGCACGAAATATCGGGAATGGCGGCTAAGATCGGTCAGTTCATGCTCGACAATCTCCATATCATGGAGAGCTATGTTGAAGATGTGAATGCTGGTAAGGAGCACCTTTACGCTGAGCTCCCGAACCTCGGGTGTGAGGTTCTCAGGAGCGAAGCCAACTTTGTCTTCTTCAAGCTGCCTGCCCTGGTCGATGGTGGCCCGTTGGTAGCCGAACTCGAAAATGATGGGATCTACATAAAAGGACCTTTTGATAATGATCCGTTTGAAGGCCACCTTCGAGTGACCGTGGGTCCGGAGAAACAAATGCACGAGTTTGTGGAAGTGTTGGCAAGTAAAATGGTCAACGACAGCGCTTAGAGGCCTAGGAAAATAGAAAAATAGGGGAAAAACATATTGGAAACCGCGATTAGTGCAGGAATTATTGGTTTCGGCGGAATGGGCCAGAGGCACTATGCCGCATATGAACAGATGGGGATCAAAGTCCAGGCGATTTGTGACTATGATCCGGACAAGGTGCGTACCATGCTTCCAGATCTCCCATCATCATGTGTGTACTCAGAGCCGGAAGCCCTTTTAGAAGAAGTCGACCTGGACGTCGTGAGTATAGCGACCAACTCACCGAGTCATGCCGCATTAGTAATAGCCTCGGCCCGAGCGGGTATTAAACGAATTCTTTGTGAAAAACCGATGGCCACAAACCTTCGAGAGGCGAGGGCCATGGTCGACGAATGCCATGAATTAGGGGTTCGTCTGGCTGTTAACCACGTTGCGCGATGGTTATCTAACCAACGCGAGTTGAAGCGTAGAATTTCTGAAGGTGCTATTGGAGACCTCCGGCATATGTATTTCCACTGTGGGAGTGTTGGCCTCGCAAACCAAGGTACCCATGTCTTCGATAAAATGCGGTATCTGTCGGGGAGTGAGCCTCAGTCTGTGATTGGCTTCATTGATCAGACGGGCACACCAAATGTTCGAGGTTCACAATTTGAAGATCCTGGAGGTTTCGGGATCGTCCTGTTCGAGAATGGAACAAGAGGTTTTGTAGATACTTCTGAAGATACGGGTGTTCCATACGTCCTCCAGCTTGTGGGAACGTTTGGTCAAGCATACGTGAACGAGTTGCAGAATATTTGGCGCCTCTCAGCACGAAGTAAGGAAGATCGTGCGGCCCCATTGACTCGTTATGTACTACCTCTCGGAGAGATTCCATTCGAGACGAAGGATCACTTTGACATCGTAGAGCTTACGAAACGTGCTTTAACCGAGTTACTTGGTGATGGCCCCATAAGTTGCACAGGCGAGGATGGAATGAAGGCTTTGGAGGTTACACTGGCTTTCCACGTATCGCATGACGAAGGGAACCGGAAAATCGACCTTCCTTTAGACGATAAATATGCTGACAAGACAGTCGATTTTGCGTGAAAGCTATGCTTGAACCCGAACAGCTAGCGGGGCAACGTGTGATCGGTGTGATTCCCGCTCGAATGGCATCAAGTCGTTTCTTCGGAAAACCTTTGGCCAAGATTTTGGGTAAGGAGATGATTGGTTGGGTGTACGAGAATGCGGCTTCATGCAGCACGTTGGATGAGGTTTATGTTGCTACGGATGGTGAGGAGATATCGGAGTACTGTAAACGGCAAGGAATTCCATGTGTGATGACATCACCGGACCATCGAAACTGCTCAGAAAGATCCAATGAGGTGTGCAGAAAGGTGGGTGGGGATTTTGTGGCGGAAATTCAAGGGGATGAGCCCACGCTAGAGGGAGATGCAATTGATGCCTTCATCCAAGAGAGTCTAGAGAGCGATTTTGATGTGGCGCTCGCATACGCGGAAATTTCACCTGTTGATGCTGAGAATGCGCATATCGTTAAAGTGGCGATGGATCATCGCTCTCGAGCCTTATTTTTCTCGCGTTTCGCTATACCCCACGATTTTAAAGGGAGAAAGAACGTATCCTACTATGGTCAGGTGGGGTTGTATCTTTGGCGGGCCGCTGCGCTTGAGCGCTTCGCGGTCACGGAACCGTCCGACCTGGAGATCGCCGAGGACACGCATGTACTCCGCTTGGCGGCAAATCATTTTGATTCGCTTCTGGTCCAGGTAGACCATGCACCCGTCGGTGTGGATGTTCCGGAAGATATCCACCATGCGGAAAGCTATCTCAAACAGAAGGGATTCGACGAGGCACACTGAATATGACGGTAGACACGCCCTTCATGGAGCGCGGAGAAATATACCTCCGGGAACCAAGAGAAAGTGACGTAGACGGTGCATGGTACGCGTGGCTGAATGATCCTGAAGTCACCCGCTATCAGGACAAGGGGATTTTTCCAAACACGAGGGAAAAACAACGCGCCTACATGCAGTCGGCTTCATCCTCCTCGTCAGATGTGCTTCTGGCAATTGTGCACCGTGAGACTGGAACTCACATCGGGAACGTTGGCCTCCATGATATCGATTGGGTGCATCGATCGGCGCAGCTTGGCATCATGATCGGGAGCAAAGATTTCTGGGGCCGAGGGTACGGACGTGACGTCTGGAATATGATTACCGAATATGGTTTTGATCGAATAAATTTGAATAGGATATATGCATGGATCATCAAGGAGAATGTTCCATCGCTCAAGGCAGCGGAGGCGAGTGGGTACAAGATTGTAGGGGAAGTGCCTGACTATCTCTATAAGAATGGTGTCTATTACTCAGCTTACTATACGAATGTGCTGCGAGATGAGTTCAAACGACTTGAATAGGTTGTGTCCGAGGAACATTCGGTTCCCAATCGGCCCCGTACCTTCCCTACCTGATAGTCCTGAATATTTCTGAGTCCAATTCGCTCCTGATTTTGTCGCCCTGCCTATTACGGCAGGACCTTAAAAAGGAGTGTGACCGACACCTCCGAGGGAATGGAATCGATCTGGCCATCAACCTCTCTAGGCTGAGCGATGGGGAGGTGCGAACGCTGTTGGCGCCGGTGCAAGTGGTGACGCCCAGTGAGAAACTTACCGAGATTTCTCGGTGGCTTAATCGACCGTTTGCAAATTTTGTGTCATCCATTCCGCGCGTAGTAGGGGGAATGGAATCTGACTTTCTGTCCCCCGTCACGCGAAGAGCTTCTTCTTCGGTTTGGGCCCTGTCCTCACTGGCGGAAAAGAATAACAAGGTCCACCCCAGCTTCTTCTTTGCATGCATTGGAGAATATCTCAAGGAACGACTGAAGGACTCCGATTGGGAGAAAGTAATTGTTTTTTCCTCACGCCCGATCGGTTACCACTTCTTCAACCCCCTGTTGAAGGGCCTAGGGTTACAAGTTGTATTTGCAGGAAACCATCCGATGGGGCGCCGTGAACGGTGCGTAGAATGGGTCAAAATAGGCCTCAAGAGAATCCGAGTGCTATTTCGCTTCCTGACAACAAAAGTCCTTCTCATGCGAATAGGGCGGTTGAGTGAGGAGAGCGCGGATGTATGGTTCTACACTCAGTTCTCGCGTACATGGTTGGAGCAAGATGAGTTCCGCTACGACCGCTTCTACAGGCGGTTACCTAGCGTCCTAGGTCAGAGAAGCGGTCGGCGGGTTGGATATCTGGTGAACGTGAATGGGACGCACTTTGTTCGCAAAATTAGGGATGTTTCGACGGACATCGACCAACTCAGATCTATGTCATCCTTAGCGGGGGTGCCATACACTGTTTTGGAAACATATATGAAGGTGGGTGATGCGTTGAGGCTGCTCCTGTCACCGGCTTATTACATTATTTTTGGGCGGCTTCTCAAAAGCCGATACCGTGAAGTTTTCGAGTTCCGCGGGATGGATCTTAGCCATGTTATGAGGAGCGAGATCTTTTCGTCCATGATCACGGTCCCTTTGAATCTTCTCTACATAACAGCTATTCGGCGTTTCGTTGAGGAATGCCGGGTTCCGGAATTGATTCATCCGTTCTTCGAGTACTCATGGGGGAAAGCAATACTCTACGGTGCTGCAGACGCGGAGGTTGATTGCCGCAATGTTGCCATTCAACATGGAAGTTTTGCTTCCAACCTGCTGTTAGCGATTAACGACCCCCAAGATTTTCTAGGTCCCGAGGAGGGTGGAAACGGCATCCAATTACCACTGGCATCAGCCTATTACATCGATGGATCAATAATAAAACAGTGCTTGAGCGAGTCAGGATATCCGGAGGACAGGCTTTTCTCTCTGGGGGCACCCCGCTTCGATAACCTCCGTATAACGGTTGAGGGGAAAGTGAATCGCGAAATTGCTGAGGTCGTAGCGTCAGCTCGTCGGGAGAGTAAACAGATTATGCTGCTCGTCCCGGTTCCCCACGATATGCAACAGTTTGCGGAGTTTGTGGACACTGCGATCGATGACCTCGACCCAGAGAGATATTTGTTTCTCTGGAAATTTCCTCCCAATGTAAGCAAAGGTGGAAGAGAAGAATTCGTTGCCCGTTCTCCTTTTCTCCTAAAGGGACACGCACTGGTTGCGGAAGCTCCTATCTACCAACTGATGGAGCTGTCGGATACGGTAGTTACCACGCTCTCAACAGCTGGACTCGAGGCGATGGCGATGGGCAAAAATGTGATCTGTGTCACCCTGCCTGGAGGATTAAATCTGAGTCCTCTAATTGATGGCGTGAACCTTGTACCAATCATTTGTGATCCACTGGAGCTTTCCACCGTGATGAAGGAACGTGATATGCTGCCGCCGCAAGAGGAAGATTTTGTGGAACGTCAGATCACTGGCTTAGATGGAAATGCTGCTGAACGGATTGCTGACCACATGAACCATGTGTTCTTAGATTCCATTCCTGGTGGTATCACAACAGGGTCAGATCACTGGAAGGAGATGTGATTTGGCTGATCAGGCTGGAAATCGTAGCCCTTCCGATCATGGAGCTTGGGTGAGTATTAGGAGCAAATTCTCGGAGGTTAAAGAGGCAGACTCGGAGTTTCCATACTCTCGAATCCGAGTTTTGACGGGGCTCATCCTCCTCGCAGTACTAACGCACGTGGCCTTTAATGTCTGGAACATCTTACAAGACCCAAACTTCAGTCACGATCCTCTCGGACGTGTCTTGGGTGCTAATGGAGGAACGGATGTAACGATCGGAGATGTTGCATCGTTCAGCTTGGGCTCCCAAGCAGATTTTCTCCGTGCTCCTTTCTTCGGAATTGTAAGATTTGTTACGTACGCGCTATTTGGCTTTTCCACGTCCGCCCTAGCCCTGACTATGGTGGTTATCAATGCGGTTTTGGGAACGCTTCTTCTTTATCTGATCGTAGAAAAACTTTTTGGCTCCCGTGTGGCTCTAATAGCAGGTCTTTTGAACGCCACGTATTTTGATTCGCTCATCTTCCCCTCTGTTAGGACTAGCTATTCGAACCTGAACTTCGTGTTCGTTCTCGGGATGATCTACTTGTTCCTGAAGCACTTAGACGGGAGACATTCACGAAAAATAATGATCCTGTCCGCTTTGGTTTATGGTTTTGCTCTCAATACAGATTCAAAACTGTTACTTTTCCCAATACTCGAACTGGGTGCTATAGCATTCCTGCTTAAAGGCCTTCATAAGACTGATTTTGTTCGCACGGCAGTGTGCTATCTCGGGTTTGCCATTGTCCTAATGCCTTTTCTCGTAAGGAACTACGCGTATACGGGGGATTTCAGGCCAATTCAAAATAATGGGACCGTTGCCTTCGCATCGGCATTGGCTCGCTTTGATAATTCGCATTTTGTCAATGAGGATTACCCGTGGATCTATACGGAGGAAGAGGCGACTGCCCGAGGAATGGTCCATACTGATAGTGCCGAGAAGGCGATTGTTCCCGCTGTGCGTGCAGAGATGCGTGAGGCTCTGAGAGATGATCCTTTCCTCTTCGTAACAAGTTCCGCATACAACTTTATCCGAATTGTTTTACCCTGGACCCTGCATGACGAGACTCTGAA
Source organism: uncultured Gemmatimonadota bacterium (assembly GCA_913043255.1). GTDB lineage: Bacteria > Gemmatimonadota > Gemmatimonadetes > Palauibacterales > Palauibacteraceae > Palauibacter. The sequence goes on along the minus strand of CAJWLK010000008.1, from coordinate 12,525 downwards.
AGGAAGATTCGTTAAGGGAGTCGGACCGCAACGAACTGAGGTTCCAGATGGTACGGAAGATGAGGTTGGGCTGCGGGAGGGAGGTTCAGGCTTGAGTTTGTCTGGTCGTGTTGTGCGGTACTTACACCGAGAGCTGGGTATCCTATGGTCCGTAGTGCTGGATGCGTTCGATCTGGTTGTTCGGGTGCTTATCTTTCTTGTACCGATGTTACTTCCCGTTTGTTATTTGCTGGGCGTTCTGAATCTGGTATGGCGTAGAGAGTTTCAGATTCTACTTATCACACTGTTACCGGTGATTTACTACAGTGGCACACTGACCTGGATTCTAGTCAACCCGGATTATCTTCTTGCCAGCAACTTTACGTTTTTGACTTTGGCTTCGGTCGCACTCAATAGCCTTTGGGGACTGACTCGCCATACCGAAAGACGGGGTGCTGGTTCGAGTTCGGTCACCACTCCTACGTAGAAATGAGTGCGTCTCAGTTCCAACGGTCCCACAACCAGGCTCTGTCTCACGTGAGTGTTGATTCCAAAGACAGTCAACTGCACGGTTCGTGCGAGGTTTCAATCATCTTGCCTTGTTACAATTGTGCCCCCTTTGTCGAGCGGTCATTCGATACCCTTTGCGAACACCTCGATACTCTGAGTTCGTCTTGGGAAATCATCATGGTTGATGATGGAAGTGAAGACGGGACATGGAATCTTGTGCAACGCTTCGCACAAGACAGTGGATGCAAAGGGATTCGATTCGAAGAAAATCGTGGCAAAGGGAAGGCTGTGATAGCCGGGATGGCTGAAGCGCGCGGCAAATACAGGATCTTTACGGATGTGGATCTTCCATATCGTCTGGAGAACATGTCGAATTGTCTCGAACGGCTTGGATCCGAACGGTACCAAGCCGTCTTCGGAAACCGACAGCACCCAGAATCCAGTATCGTCGAGATCTCCCGGGGCCGGAGGGTTGCCGGCCGTATTGTTCGATTCGTATCAACATTTCTTGTGGGACGCCGGGACATCGACACCCAGTGTGGATTGAAGGGATTTAGCGGGGAGTTGGCCGACTTACTTTTCCCGATGCTCACAATCGACGGTTTTCTATTCGATGTGGAGCTGTGCTTTCTATTAGCGGAGGCGGGTGTGGAAATCTGTTTCATTCCTGTCCATTTAGTTAACCAAGGGCATTCCACGGTGAGTTTTTTGCGAACGGGGAGTAGTACCGTGGTCGATGCCTCAAGAATTAAAGTTCGGCGTCTCCGACACTCCTACGATGTATCCTCATTGATGAATGTCGGAAAAATCTCGTGAACGTGGGGGGAAATTAGTGAGTGTAAGGTTACAACATTTTTTTGTTTCGTCTCCATATGTAAGGAACGTGCTGCGTAGTGGGTTACGCACTTTTTACTCCATGTTTCGGGTCGATCCGGCCGCAGAATATGTAAAAGTGACTAGGCGACGGTACCGAGAAATTGAGAACGAAACGGTTGCACGCGTGCTAGATGATGAGACCGTTCTTTCTTTCCACGTTGGCTCACCACATAAGGTGCCCAATCTCAACAAAGTGAAGACGAGGATCTTCTCTACCGTGGACTTCATCAAGAGACAACTCGCCTCGGGAGAGATGCAACGCGCGACATTCCTGGATGTTGGAGGATCTTCATCGCTCTTTTATGACTTGATGGAGATAGAAACCAGCAGGGGGCACATCGCAAATGTATTGGAGGAGCACCTTAAGGAGGCAAAGGAAAAGGGATGGGGCTGGATTAAGATGGAAGACGACCGCATAGAACTCGAGGATGATCGGTTCGACTACTGTCTCTCGTTTGAGTGTTTAGAACACAGCCACAACCCACTTCTATTGCTCCGTGAATTACTCCGAGTCTCGCGCAAGGGCGTTTTTCTCTCAATTCCATGGCGAAACCAGACGGGTGTCGTAAAGAAACAGCCAGGTGCCGGTCCTGCGGTACAGCACGTTTTCGAGCTCTCCCCCGGGGATCTTGAACGGTTGGTTTCACACGCGGGGGGTAAGGTGGTCAGGCAAGAACCTCTATCTACTGAGGCTAAGATGTTCAGTTTGAACCCGGCTGTGGCCCTTTTCCGTAAGCGTGCCGGATACGGAAGTCCGAACGTTCTCCTGGCACACATTAAAAGACTCTCACATGACTAGGCCGATGACGCCTGTGATGTCGTCAGGCTTTTTCGGCCCAGTTCGCGTACTGAATTAACGGCTCTCCAGTGATCTTAGTTGAGCGTTTGGATTTTCTCGCGGGGGTTCGAATCCTGCTCTTGTCTTTAGTAGGCCCCACTCGCACGGTGGCCTCCTTATCAGCAACTCCAGCTGGTCGTTGGGCGGGGCAGGTTATGAAGAGGTTTGGTTTGTGTGACGACGTTCGGACCATGACCCTCGATTTTGTGTCGTTAATGCCCGGTGGAGGTGGGCTTTGGCACTGGACGCAGTCTGCTTCAGATGGACTTGCTGAAAGAGTTGCGCGCCAGCTGGAGGCCTCCGGAAATCCGCTACAACGCATTTCTACACGGCTAACGAGGGCGCGCTGCGAAGCTTATTTTAGGCGGCGGATCAGCCAAGAAATCTATTACATGGTTGCGATGTGCCTTGTGGCTGAGCGCGAGGACCCCACGGCTGAACGGCTAGCCCTCGTTCGAATGGGTGATCTTGCTCCAGTCTTAGAGGAAGCTGGGGTAAAATGGTTGAAAAATACCCGCTTCCAACCGGTCCCGAGCTTGAAGGGGTTAGTGATCGTTCGCTGGTTCCGTCTCCTGTGGAATCACATTAAACTCGTTCGTTTTCGGTCCGGCGGAGTACGATCGACACTGAAATCGTCAGTGGCAATCCAGGGCTTCTGGGGGGCGGATACCGGAGAAGTTGGGCCTAGGGGTGATCTCTGGTGGTATCGTGCCTCGCGGTTAAGTCCCAACCGGGCGGTTGTATTCTTCTGCTCTCCGAAGAGACCGGCTACAGACAGGCCGTTGGATAGACTGGAAGAACTCGGGTATCGGTGTCGAATCCTGACGCGGAATTCCAATCAGTCGAGACGCAAAACGGCACGGTATCATCTCTCGTGTCGCAAAACTCTCCTCCGGGATCTTCGTAATGCGTTTTCTCTCTGGGCCTGGGCATGGCACGCGCCTGCGGGGCGGTGGCGGTTCATCCAATGGCTTGTGGCAGCAACTAATGTCCGGCGCTGGCAAGCCTTTATGGAAGGGGAGGCAATCCGAGTCATATTTGACGTTTCTGAGTCGAGTTCGGAAACGTTGTCACTCGCGTGTGACGTGACGGACGCGATTAAACTAGGGATGCATTGGGGTGATTACCCTGTCCCTTACGCACGAATCACTCCTATGCAGCAGGTTCAGTTCATTTGGGGTTCACGGTATGCGGATGTCCTTGAAGCAATGGGTTCTCCAGCGGAGGTCATAGTGGAGGCGGGGAACATTTTTGATCATGCAGATTATCGAGAGCAATGGATGGCAGCTGCTCAGACCCATCGGATGAGATTGAAGGCCGCAGGTGTTAAACGCGTTGTGGGTATCATCGATCGGTCACTAGGTGATCTTTCCATCTATCCTCCTCGTTATCATGTCGTGTTCTATCAAAAGATTTTGGACTGGGTGGAACGAGATCCAAGCTTGGGTTTGATCATCAAAGCCAAGGCGTCTAAGGGGCCAGCGGTGGCGGCTTTGTTTCCGGAGATTGAGTTGCAAATTGAAAAGATGATACAAGAAGGTAGAGTTCAGATGTTGACCGGAGAAAAATATGTTGGTGAGGCCGCAGCCGGATCGGATTTGGTGATGGCCCTTGGCCTGAACTCCGGAGGTCTGTTGTGTGCCTTGGAGGAAGTGCCCACGGTGTTCTGGGATCCTGCGCAGTCAAGAGATGCCCCTACCGGTGCATGGGTAGATCGATTCGGATGGTCTGCTCGTGATGTTGTGTTTGATGATATGGACCAGGTGATTTCACGTGCCGGACAATTCCTGAAGGACCCGACTGCGGATCCTCAGTTCGGCGACTTCAAAGATGCTATCGTGGATGTTGATGAGTTTCGCGATGGACGAACAGGAGAACGAATCGCTGATTTTGTTGATTCATTTATAGGTTTTATTGATAGGGGGAGATCTAGGTCGGAGGCACTCGAGGCTGCTATGCTCGATTACAACGATCACTGGGGTGGCGGACGAGCCAAAATGACTGGCAATCAAGAAAGACAAAATTAAGAATGGCAGAAAAACTGTTTTGAGCGGGACAGACATTTCTAGTAAGCGCTGTTTGTTCAGTGCTCCTCATGATTTTCTTCCGGAAGAGGTCGTGACAGGTTTTCAGGACCTGGTACCGACTGAGTTCAAAGAGGTCTCCCGTAGGGAAGACTTAGAAGCCGATGCGGGTTTGACCTTCTGGGTTGTAGATCCTGGGCAGAACTTTCTCGTTGATGACGAGGTTCTCGGTTTATTTCCTTCACTAGAGGCGGTCATAACCCCATCTACGGGAACAAACCACCTGCATCTTGATGCCTGCCAAAAACGCGGAATCGCAGTCTACAGCCTATTAGATGATCGAGAGGGTTTGAATACAATTTCTGCCAGTGCAGAGTTCACTTTCCTATTATTACTTAACACGCTCCGAAGACTTGATGTCGCTATGGCTGAATCTTCAGCAGGTAGGTGGAGGGAGCGCGAAGAAGTCATGCGAGGTCGGGAACTGTCAGGAAAACGGGTTGGACTGGTGGGCATGGGGCGCATTGGTCGCCGCATGGCCACTTATTGTTCGGCGTTCGATGCTGAGATCGTCTATTACGACCCCTACGTTGACAAGTCTCCTTGGAAAAAAATGTCGTTGGAAGCACTGTTCAAAAGTTCAGATGCTGTGTGTGTTTGTTGCGCTCTGACGCGTGAGACGGATGGTCTGATTGGGTTTCCTCTCCTCTCGCGTCTTAAAGAAGGTGCGAGTCTCGTGAACACATCACGGGGAGAAGTCATAATTGAAACCGATTTGGTTACCGTACTTGGGGAAAGGCCGGACATCAATGTGGCGCTTGATGTGCTTCCAGGAGAGTCGCAAGATCTTCACCGGTCTTCAGAACTGATTGAATTCCATAAACGCGGCCAGATCGTAGTGACGCCTCATATCGCGGGTGCCACGCAAGAGTCACAAAGTAAAGCTGCCCGCTGTGCTCTGAGTTTACTAGAACGGCATGTATCGGAAGACTCCTCCGGGTCATCACTTGAAATTGGAGAAGGAAGTTGACCAAAGAAGTGTTGCGTGTTGGGATAGCAGGTTATGGCGTCGTGGGCCGGAAAAGACGGGCTTATATCGATGAGCATCCGAACCTCCAAACTGTAGCGGTCTGCGATCAACGGTATCCTGAACCAACAACCCTCTCCGATGGTGTTAGAACATTTCCGAACTACGAACAACTGCTCGAAGAGTCGCTAGACATTCTCTTCATTAGTCTGCCAACCTACTTGGCCCCAGAGGTAAGTATCGCTGGTTTGAACCACGGGTTACATGTGTTTTGCGAAAAACCACCTTCACGTGATGTGGATGGTATCAAGAGGGTCATTGAAGTAGAAAACGAGCACCCTGACCTTGTCCTCAAATACGGTTTCAATCACCGCTATCACCACTCTGTTCGTGAGGCAATTAAAATCGTCAAATCTGGCGAGCTCGGTACCATCGTGAACCTTCGTGGAGTCTATGGTAAAAGTAAGATTATCCCTTTTGAAGGGGGTTGGCGCGCGAAACGCGAATATGCTGGGGGAGGTATTCTCCTCGACCAAGGGATACACCTTGTAGACCTCATGCGAATGTTTTCCGGCGATTTCGTTGAAGTGAAGAGTTTCGTCTCTAACGCATATTGGCAGCATGATGTAGAGGACAACGCCTATGCGTTGATGCGCGATGATAAGGGTTGCATTGCAATATTACATTCAAGTGCGACCCAGTGGCAGCACCGCTTTTCTCTCGATATCGCTCTCACCGAAGGGTACTTGCAACTTCGGGGAATTCTTTCTGGGAGTAAGAGCTACGGTGAGGAGAAGCTTATTAAAGGATATCGGGACGAAGCAGATACCGGAACGGCGAGGGAAGAGGTTTTCGTTTATGTGGAAGATCCATCTTGGCGGGATGAGATTTGGGAGTTTGCTGATGCGGTGCTCAACGGCAGTGAAATTACCTATGGAAGTAGTGCGGATGCCCTTGCGACTATGAACCTTGTCTACCGTATTTACTGGGCAGACCCCGAGTGGAGAGAAAACTTTGAGATCGATAAGCCTCTTTGAAGTCGCCGAAAACATGACTCGGAAATAACCCTATGCCCACAACAGAAAAGCCGAATTCAATGCCCGATACGGAGAGAGGTTATGCGCTCCACTACCTTAGCCACTTGTCGGAGCGATTAAGCCAGATTGATCCGGACGAAGTTGCAGATTTGATTCGAGAGCTTGAATCGGCCCGCACTGAAGGGTCTACCGTTTTTTTGGCAGGGAATGGTGGATCTGCTGCGACAGCATCACACATGGCCAACGATTTTGGGATTGGGCTTCATTCGGCTGGTTCAACCGCTATCCGAGCCGTGGCGCTGACCGACAACGTTCCAGTTATGACTGCGATATCGAATGATGTGAGATATCGCAACGTATTTGAGGATCAGCTCAAGGTGCTTTATCAAACCGGAGACCGACTCTTGGCGATCTCGGCCAGCGGAAACTCTCCTAACCTGATCGCAGCTGCAGAATGGGTGAAGCAGAAGGGTGGCCGGGTGATTGGTTTAGTTGGGTTCGATGGCGGTGCACTGAAGGGACTCTGTGATGTTGCGGTTCACGTCCGGACTCCTAGAGGGGAATATGGGCCAGTAGAGGATGCGCACATGGTGCTCAACCATCTTGTGGCTACTTGGTTCCAGGGCCGTAACCCTCGCCTCGGCTCCACTACGGAAACAGGAATCTAATGGGATTTGCAGGAACCAAAGTTCTGATTGGGCCATCCTCCTTTGGGGCCGTCGACGACTCGCCCTTTAGGCTTCTGGTCGAAAGTGGTTGTACGGTCATCGGTAACCCGTATGCACGGAAACTAACTGAGGACGAGCTCGTAGCTTTGCTCTCGGATGGTGTGTCAGGCTTGATCGCTGGTGTTGAATCGCTGGATCGAACCGTTCTAGAGCAGTCCGATCTTCGAGTTATTTCTCGGTGCGGAGCTGGGCTCTCGAACGTGGACCTCGAGGCCGCAGAAGAGCTTGGTATCCAAGTATTTACTACCCCGGATGCGCCAACAATAGCGGTGGCGGAGTTAACACTAGGCGCTCTCCTTTCTCTACTCAGATCATTACCCTCTATGGACCGGCGGGTGCGAAGACGAGAATGGAAGAAAACCGTAGGCCGCCAGCTGAACGGTCAGGCGGTGGCCGTCATCGGATATGGGCGTATTGGGCGTAACGTTGGCCAACTGCTAACTGCATTCGGGGCTAAGGTTATGGCTGTGGACCCCGCGTACGGCGGTGAGGTAGATGGGGTCCCGATGGTGTCTCTTAATGAAGCGATCAGCAGTGCTGATATCATTACGCTGCACTGCAGCGGTGAGGATGAAATCTTGGGGAAGCAAGAATTTTCCTCGATGAAAGATGGGGTCTACGTTCTAAACGCTGCCCGAGGGAGCTTGGTTGACGAGGATGCGCTGAACCAGGCATTAGAAAATGGGAAAGTTATGGGCGCATGGATGGATGCGTTCTTAGTCGAACCCTACGAAGGTCCACTCCTCAATCAAAAAAGGATTCTTCTTACACCCCATGCAGGTTCATACACGCGTGAGTGTAGGCTATCTATGGAATCCGAGGCAGTGGAAAATCTCTTTACAGGGCTCCGTCGTTTGGAGGAGGGAGAAACGTGATCGTCAGCGATGGACCGAAAACGACACAAGATGCGACGAGTCGTAGGTAGAGTGATTCCGTGAAGTCTGGCAACGAACTTCGTTCTGCAATTTTTGAACGAACCCTTGAAACTGGGCTCTTTATTGGGGTTGCAGTCTTAGCTGGTCTTTTGGCTACGATTTTTGCCCCCACTTTTTTTGATGTAATGGCGGGTGGCGGGTGGGGATATGCGCAAACGGGCAACCTTGTAAGTCTTCTTTTCAATCCTTTGATTTTACTGACCACAGTTGGGATCGTGGCCTGTTTTTTCTTGTTGATTTTGATATCCAAAGGCTGGGGTGCGATACCAATAAACTTGGTTCGTTTCCAGAACCTTTGTATCATTTTGATCGCGACAAGTCTGATTCTTCCAATTGTTCCGGTCCAACTCCTCACGACTCTCCTACTGGCCTTGTTCGGTCTGTCTTTCGTGTTCTCACGTCAACCCCGTGTAGTTGGAAATGGGTTCCGAATACTCTTTGGACTATTTCTCGCACTTAACTTAGTGGGAATCCTAGTGTCGGTTTTCGAGATGGACGATGTTCGACATCGGATACCGATCTTACGTCAGTTGGTCGGGAATCTGCCCTACCTCACGGCATTCATAGTCTACTATGGGGTTCAGCGGAATGACTGGAGACTAGTTGATTTTGAAAAGGTTATTAAGGTCATCGTTTTTGGAACGCTCTTTTTGTCAGCCGAAGCTTTAGCTACGTGGTACATTGGAAGGAGTTCACTCCCCTTAGCAATATTTGGCTCATCTCTGACCGGCAGTGGACTTTTTGATAGTTTTTTGATCCGGAATCATCACGCCGTTTCGCGTATTAGCCTCGTAGCCATTTTCGGAAGCCTGTACCTCTTCAATCGATACGGCCAGAAGCGGGATCTTCTTTTGGGGGGACTGGCAAGTCTGGCATTAATAGCCACTCTAGACCGAGCGCCGATCATGGTCGGCGTTATTGGTGTCGGACTCTATCTGGCGTTAAGTAGGAGAGGGAATACTGCGCCACAAGCGACCGCGATAGGGACGAGAGCATTGACCCGGGGTGTGGTCAGCATTGTAGCACTGATAGTGGGGGGATATGCAGCAACATTCGCCCTTCAGCAGGTTACACAAATTCGGGATGCTAGTGCTTTGGTGACTGTATTTCAGAGCCGCCTGGTCCACCACGCTCGGGCATTGGATGTACTTGTCTATACGCCTGTAATCGGTACTGGTCCACACTTAGATCAATTTTATCAGGGATCCTCTTTTGTGCCTCCCACGTTTCTTAACAGCGCCGTGCAGACGTTCGCGATGTCGCCGGATTGGGCAATGCGGAGAATCACGGACGAAGGTTTTAGCCGTGAGGGAGCATCTTACTCAGCGCATAGTCTATGGCTAGAGTTCATAATGCACTGGGGTGTTTTTGGTCTCTTCGTAGTTTTGTACCTGTTGTATATGACGTTGAAGGTGTCCCTAAAGCTGTTCAAGAGTCGTGAGAACCTCTTCTCGCAAGCTACTTGGGCCATTTTTCTTTTAGCCGGCGGCATTTCAGCCTCCATGATTACGACCTCTAGGTTTCGTTACTGGTGGCTATTTGTATTCATCTACTTATTCGTTGGCCGGTGTATGGAAGAACTGGACCGTGAGAGAGAGTTCGTATGAAATCTTTCGGACTTCTTTCCTACTATCGTTTGTTTTCCCGATATGCTGGGAAACGTCTCCATGTGCTTATTTGGGTCGTGGCTATTGGGGGTGTTCTCGAAAGTGTGGGGATTGGGCTCTTTATTCCGCTCCTCAGTCTTGGAGATGTGGCATCTGAACAACAAAACGCAATTTCGGGGTTTTTTCGCGAGGCCCTTGCCACTATGGGGGTTGGTTACACCCTGAACAATGTCTTGTTCGTGATTCTCGCAGTTTTTTTGGTAAAGGGAGTTGTGTCTATGGGGCAAGCTGCCCTGGCCGGACACATCATGGCGACTTTGACCTACGACCTCCGTCGTCGGTTAGTGACCCTGCTCTCCAAGACTTCCTACCAAAACTTTACGAGGCTCCATACCGGATACCTCACAAATGTGGTGACAACGGAAGCCGATCGTGCCGTCGCCTGTTTCGGGCACTACACGAACGCCGTAGTGAGTGTTATGCATGCGAGCGCATATGTTGCCCTTGCTTTATTGATTGATTTTAGAGGCACTCTACTATTCTTGGTCCTCGGCGTTCTCGCACTGGGCTCGTTGAGCGGCCTGCATCGTCTTTCTCGCCGGTATTCAAGGCTGACATCTGAAAGAAATGCGAATCTGCATGACTTGCTTATTCAGACCATTCAGGCATTTAAATATCTGCGTGCCACGGACAGTTTTGGAGCGCTCATCGGTCGGGTTACAGAAGAACTGAGAGAGCTTTCACGCTACGTGTTCCGGCTCAGCGTTCTTACGGCAACGCTCAAGTCGGTTGGTGAGCCAATTGGAGTTCTCATCCTAGTCATCGTTCTCTTTGTGAATGTTTCGCTCTTGGGTCACCCGTTGGCCGACATGCTTTTCCTTTCCCTGATTATATATCGTCTTATGAGCAAGCTTCTCGGCGTTCAAACGCACTGGCAGAAGTTCAACGGTACGGCGGGGGGGTTGGAAGCGTATGAGAGTGCGTTCTCCCGTCTTGAGGAAGATGAAGAGCCACAGGGGGGCGAGCTAGTTACCGGTTTTGCGGACAGAATTTCGTTCCGAGATGTCAGTTTTTCCTATGATGATCGCCGGGTTCTCGAAAATATCAACATTGAAGTGCCCAAGCATAAAATGGTGGGAATTGTTGGTAAAACAGGTGCTGGAAAGTCTACGGTGGTCAATCTCCTAACAGGCGTACTAGAGCCAGAGAAGGGAGATGTCCTTATTGATGGTCGAGACTACCGATCTCTGGAAAAATCGAGTCTTAGACGATTCATCGGTTACGTAACACAGGAAAACGTGATCTTCCGAGATACAATTGCGAATAATGTTTCACTCTGGAAGTCTCTAGAAGGTGGTGGCGCCGATTTTGAGCAAGTGAAATCTGCATTGCGCGAAGTACATGCGGAGGAGTTTGTAGAAGGTACGGAGGATGGTTACAACACTGTACTCGGAGATCGTGGTTTTCGCGTATCTGGTGGACAGCGTCAACAAATAGCACTCGCCCGGGAAGTCTATAAGGACCCCGAGATCGTCATTCTCGACGAGGCGATGAGCTCCTTGGATGCGAAGTCGGAGTGGCTGATTCAGAAACGAATCACCGATTGGAGAGGGGATCGGACGATTGTAGTCGTCACGCACAGACTTACGTCGGTCAAGGACTGTGACTATGTGTATGTTCTCGCTGAGGGGCGCATCATAGAAGAAGGCACCTACGAGGAACTTTATAGAAAGACCGATTCCAGCTTTGCAGAACTTGCCCAACTTCAAGGGTTGTAACCAAGACCACCATTTTGGATTTATGCCCGTTTTCCAGATCTGCCACAGTCCCGTGTGTGACTAGATTCAATGCCCTAGATATGGTGGTCAACAACTTTTTTCATTGTTTAATAAGGGAATGCCAATAAACACTTATATGTTTTGGATCTTACTGAAATATCATGTTAGGTAAGTGAAGAGATTTTATCCCGATGTCGGATTACGAGAGTATGTTGCGAGGGGTGTAACTTTACGTGTGGGAACGGTATCACAAATCATTTTGACAACTTAAAACAGGAAGCATTTTATAATGAAGACCAGTGTTGCAATTGTTGGGTGTGGCCATGTTGCCTCTAAGAAATATTTCCCAGCACTTCATAACCTTAGTAAGCGTGTAAATGTCACGGGTATCTGTGATGTAAGTGAAGATCTCTTACATAGAGCTGAAAAGGAGTGGCCTAAGGCCGGTTCTTACACAGATTTAGGACAGATGGTGGATGAGATCCATCCTGATATTGTGATTATTTGTACTCCGCCTCTAACGCACAAAGCTGTAGCGGTGGAGGCACTCTCCAGAGGTTGCCATGTGCTCCTCGAGAAACCCATGGCAACGACTATAGAAGACTGTGACGCCATCGTTGAAGCTGCATCGATGGCAGATCGTAAAGTCGGCCTCATGCATAATCAACTTTACAATATGGCGGTCTCCAAAGCCCTGAGAATGACTCGTAACGGAGATATTGGAGCGTTTCTTGGAATGCAGGTGCTACTTGTGACGCCTGTTGATGCTATGACTGCTGACCAAGATCACTGGTCACACAAACTCCCTGGTGGCGTTTTGGGTGAGAGTGGCCCACATGCGGTTTATCTTTCCTTGCCCTGGACGGGAAAAGTACAAGAAGTAAGCATAGTTAGTCGGAAAATACTCTCCGAGTACCCGTGGTCTATCGCGGAAGATATAAGATTCCAGCTCGTCGGAGATCAAGGTATCAGTACCGTTACTATGCTTTTTGCCAGCAAAGAAACTGCTGCCGAACTCAACATTTTCGGTGCCAACGGTACCTTGAATGCAGATATCCAGGCACGAAGTCTTGCGGTCCAAAGGCGCAATTCTATTCGCCCCATTGATGTGGGGGCTTCTGTATCACGGGCGATAGGTCAGCGTCTGTGGGAACTCGGACGAGTCACGGGCAGATATTTGACTAAT
>CAJWLK010000007.1 GCA_913043255.1 uncultured Gemmatimonadota bacterium | reverse complement strand
GAGGCTGCGGAGGAAGTAGCTGAAGAGGCTGCGGAGGAAGTAGCTGAAGAGGCTGCGGAGGAAGTAGCTGAAGAGGCTGCGGAGGAGGCTGAAGACAAGTCGTGATCGCGGACAAACCCGTGATTGTGGCTCGTATCGCTAGGGCACACGGGATTGAAGGTCGGCTTCTGCTAGATACTGAGACGGACTACGCGGACGCCTTGTTTCGGCCAGGGAAGCGCCTCTTGGTTGTTGGTGGCTCGTCGCCCTTCACCGTCTTGACGGTAACCCATGCGCAGGTGCACGGGCAGCGTTGGCTCATGGTAACCGAAGAGATTAAAGATCGAACATCCGCGGATAAGATGCGGGGTGCAAACCTTGGAGTGCTTCGTGAGGAACTGCCAAGTTTCGGTAACGATGGATATCTTCTCCATGATTTAATCGGTATGGTCGTGGTGGAAGATGAAAAGACCATTGGGACCATTTTGGAAGTCTATGATCTTCCCGCTGGCCCCATGATGGGAGTTGACATCAGGGGTCGGGAACAGTTGATCCCGTTCGAAGAGGGGATAGTCGATCGTGTTGGTATCGAACGGGGTATGGTCTACGTTTCATTGCCGGCGGGGCTTCTAGATATCTAAGCCTGGTGAACGTCGAAAAAAATCTGGCAGTCCTCCAATGGTGGGCTTAACATGCGAATCAATATCGTTACCATCTTTCCCGAATACTTCTGTAACCCGCTGACACTTTCGATACTCGCGAAAGCCAGTGAAAATGGGCTTGTAGAGTATCACGTGGTTGATCTCCGCAATTATACGCATGATCGGCACCGCACAACCGATGATGAGCCATTTGGGGGTGGGGCCGGAATGGTAATGAAGCCTGAGCCCTTTTTCGAAGCCCTTGAGGAGTTGGCCCCATCACAACCTGTGATTTCGCTAACTCCGCGAGGCCGTCCGTTCGATCATTCAACCGCTGTACGGTTCGCGCTTAAGTCTGAACTTACTCTCCTTTGCGGGAGATATAAGGGGGTTGATGAGCGTGTAAACGAGCGCTGGGTTGATGAAGAAATATCTGTTGGAGACTATGTGTTAAGTGGGGGTGAACCAGCGGCGCTAGTGGTAGTTGACGCCGTCGTTCGTCTCTTGCCGGGTGCACTTGGTGACCATGATTCTGCCGCGTCCGATTCTTTTTATGAGGGGCTTTTGTCCCCACCGGTTTACACGCGTCCGGCTGACTACGAAGGATATTTAGTTCCTGAAGTACTTAGGTCGGGTGACCACGACCGTATCACCGATTGGAAGACTGCAGAGGCTGAAAAGGCGACCCGACAGTCTAGGCCAGACCTCCTCGACCTTGACGCGGCGGATTGAGCTTGCCCTGCCGCAAAACGCTGAAACATTGTATATTGCTAATCTACCATTGCAGGGTACGTTTCGGTTGCCTCATCCAAGCGTTGGCGGTTTCGGTGGAGAGGTGTTTTCTTTCTGTAAAGAAGGAGTTTCTGCCCTGCCCTCATTTAATCGTTATGGCGTTAGATGCCCATGGGTTAGCGCGCAAATCGTTAATCCTGGTTTGGAAAGGATAGAAGGAGATGGATCCCAGGATCGCTGAGATCGAGAGGGGATACATACAAGAAGCACTTCCGGACTTCGCACCTGGAGATACGATCCGAGTGCGAGTGCGAGTGCGTGAGGGTCAAAAAGAGCGTTTGCAGCCGTTTGAAGGCGTTTGTATTGGTCGGCGTGGAGCAGGCGTTAATGCGACGTTCACGCTTCGACGTGTTTCAGGAAATGTGGGAGTGGAACGCATCTTCCCACTCCACTCACCCTGGATCGCCGATATAGAAGTTGTGCGACGCGGAGATGTTCGTCGTGCAAAACTATATTATCTACGTGAACGGGTGGGTAAGCGGGCGCGAGTGCGTGAGCGAAAATGGTGGCTTGACAACGACGATGCCATCGTTGAACTGCAAGCAGCTCCAGAGAGTGATCCGGAACAAGTTAGTGATCAAGCAGATGAGATTGACGATGATGCTGGAGGTGCTGCTGCTGAAGATGATACAGATAGTGCCGCGGAGGCCCTGACCGAATAACCCGGGAGGTTTACATCTCCTCGGCGACAGAGCGCAAAGCAAATAAGCGTAAAGAGCCTGAGGCCGCCCCGCTTGATTACGAGCGCCAGGGTTGGTCCTCGGGCTCTCGCTTTATCGTCGGAATCGATGAGGTTGGTTACGGACCTGTGGCAGGCCCAGTGGTCGTAGGCGCAGTTTCTCTTCACGAAAATCAACAATTCGCTGGTGCTACAGACAGTAAGCTGCTCACCGAAAGACGAAGAGAGAGACTAGCCTGTCAGATCCGCCAGGAGAGTTTTGCTTGGTGTGTGGCGGCAGCCTCCGCTCGTGAGATTGAGCGTCTTAACATTCGTGGGGCTGCTATTCTCGCTATGCGTAGGGCCCTCGCACGGCTCCCATTTGAAGCTGATCTGATTCTTGTAGATGGGAACCCGGTACCAGGGTTAGCGAACCATCGCTCGATTGTAGGTGGAGACCGCCTTTGCCACTCAATTGCATGTGCTTCGATTTTGGCCAAGGTGACACGAGATGAGGCGATGCGTCGATTAGATCCGCGTTATCCGGTGTATGGCTGGGCTTCGAACAAAGGGTATCTGACTCAGAAGCACGTAAGGGCGATCTACGAACACGGACCGACTCCACATCATCGGAAAACTTTCCGTGGAGTCCTCCAGACAGAGCTCAATCTTTCTACGCCGGATGTGGAAGAACGCTATGGACACGGCTAGTTTTGTGAAATTGTGTCTGAGAAGATACGGGATCTCACCAATATGGGGTGGGCCCTTGCCGGTGGGGTAATGTTCGTGCGGTTTTGAGATCGCACGGAATTGCAGTGTTCTCGAGTCAACTGGTCTATTCTAATCATGAACCAGCACACAGCTATTAGTGACAGTTTCGATTTTGAGGGGGACTATGGGGAAGGGTATGAGGAGTTGGCTCGTGCTCTTATCCCTGGTTACTTGAGTTCGTTTCGTCAGGCTGTGGCGCTTCTCGAGGGTCGGGTCGGATCAGATCCTCACGTGCTTGTCGTTGGCGCGGGAACCGGAGTCGAGATCATCACGATGCAGATGATCCACCCTACATGGCGCTGTACCGGTATCGATCCTTCGCGTCAAATGGTGGATATCGCACGGGATCGGATTGTTGAGGCAGGTCTTGGTCATAGCGTTGAACTGCGTAATGAATACGTTCACGACCTTCCTCAGGATATTCGATTTGATGCCGCGACCTGCTTCAACGTGATGCACTTTCTCGCAGATGATGGATCGAAGGAGATGTTGCTTCAGAGTATATCTGACCGGCTCAGCTCTGGAGCCTCCTTTGTTTTATTTGATCTTCATGGGGCTAAAACTGATCCTGAGTACGACGAACAATACACAGCGTGGCGAGCCTACTGGCGAATCCGAGGGATGGAAGAAAAGGATCGACTAGCTTTTCAGGCCAAGATTGAGACAGGGATTCGTTGGATTCCCGAAAGTCGGATTCTTCAGCTACTAAAAGCAACGGGTTTCGTTGATGTGCGGCGCTTCTTCCGTGGTTTGCTCTACGGAGGGTGGATTATGAAGCGTTCCTGAGTAAGGCGAGTTGTCTTTTGCGGTGGTCTTTCGTTACTCGATAAGAAGAACGGATTCAAACGTTTTTCTGGACAGGCGAAACCACCATGTTAGCTTTGCGCGGTGTACTAATAGCTGTACAGGTTTTTTCTGGTTGACCGGGTAGCTCAGTTGGTAGAGCAACGGACTTTTAATCCGTAGGTCGTGGGTTCGACCCCCACCCCGGTCACTTCACCGCAGACTTTGACTATATCGTTTTTAATACGAGTTTCGGGTAGCTCGAGCCTCGCAACAAGTCAGGGATCATATGATGCCTGACGAAGACAGGTAAACTAAAACCATGTCAAAATTGGTATGCTACGCGATCGCTACCGTCTATCCTTCAGTTATAGGATTGGTGGTTGCCGGTTTTGTGTCTACGAGCGCTGTTTACGGGCAGGCGATGGGGTTCCAAAGTACGGATCTCCATCAGATTAAGGCTGTCGGCGATATCCAGATGTCACCGAATGAGGATGTCATCCTCTACAGCATCACGACGCGGCTAGGAAATGGAAGACCATCTTCTGAAATCTGGGCGCATGATTTGCGAACAGGTTCGGACCGGCCACTTCTCAGTGGTTCAGGTTCTGGAGCACGGTGGTCAAAGGATGGATCTCGAATTGCTTACTTTGGTCAACTAGGTGACCAAAGTGGGCTTTTTACGGTCGATTCGGACGGGTCAAACCCAACTTTTTTGGCGGAAGTGCAGGGTACCAACCATCCCCTGCCTAGCAGCGGTGAACGGCTAACGTGGTCTTCCGATGGAAGTGAGATCGCGTTCATCTCAACGACCCCCGGTCCCGAGTCAACAGAGGCAAATGGTGATCCGGTCGTAATCACGCGCTATCTCTACAAACCAACTGCGTCCGAAGGTCTTACCAAGTTTAACGACAACCGACGAGCCCATATCTTCATCGTCGATGTTGAGACGCGTGTAGTTCGCCAGCTTACCGACGGACCCTACTACGAGCACTCTGTCGATTGGTCTCCCGCCAGCGATGAGATCCTCTTCGTCTCAAACCGAGGCCCCAACCCCGATCAGGTTTTCAACTACGATATTTTTGCTGTCAGTGCAACGGATGGCGCCGTTCGGCAACTGACGCAGACGGAAAACGCGGAATACCGCCCCCGCTGGTCGCCCGATGGCCAGTCAATTGCCTATCAGGGTACCCGACGCGGGCTCACCTCCTCCGAGACGACAATGGAGGATACACACCTTTGGGTGATGGACCGCAGTGGTTCGAATAGGCGGGAAATCGGTGCTAACATTGATAACCGTCAAGGGCCTCCGCATTGGTCAACAACTGGCAGGTCGATCTATGTCACTGTTCAGGAGAAGGGCGCCGTAAAGCTTTACCGGATCGCGATCGATGGTTCGGGCCAGGTAGAGGTCCTAAAAGGGCCCGGTCGGGTGGAGAGTTGGGGTTTGGGCGGCGGTGATGATGGAACAATCGCGTATGCGTATACGACTATGTTGGATACCGCGCAGCTCTACTTGCTGGCGGATGGAAAAGCCCAACAATTAACCGATCTGAATCGCGACTTACTTAGTGCCCGTGACCTGGCACCGACCAAATCACTCCCCTTTCTTAGCTTCGATGGGCTTGAGGTAGAGGCGTTTCTCACATATCCGGTCGATATGAGGCCCGGATCTAAACACCCGCTGATCGTCATGCTCAAAGGAGGACCGCATAGTCAGCGCGGCATTGCCTTTTATCCGCATGCGCAAGCATATGCTGCGCAGGGATGGGCGGTTTTGACGGTTAACTACCGCGGATCCACGGGCTATGGGCAAGCGTTCGCGGACGCGATTTTCCGGGACCAGAATGGGGGTGAGGCCAAGGACGTCATCTACGCGGTGCAAGCAGCGCTTCGTCGACATGATTGGCTTGATTCGGAGCGGATTGGACTTGAGGGGAGGAGTTACGGAGGACAACTAACTAACTGGCTAATAACTCAGACCAATATGTTTGCTGCGGCTGTCCCGATAGCGGGAATATCAAACCTCATCACCCAGAACTACATGGCTTATTACCATGACTATCTAGCTGTCGAGTTTGGCGCTTATCCGCACCAGGAAGATCTAATGGATCTGTTGTGGGAGCGCTCTCCACTTAAGCACGTCGCGAACGTGCGAACCCCAACCATGTTCATACACGGTGAGAACGATGCTGACGTGACCATTGCTGAAGCGGAGCAATTCTATATTGCTCTACATGACGTCGGTGTGCCGACAGTTATGGTTCGATATCCAAGAGAAGGGCACGGGATTCGCGAAACAGCTCACTACATTGACCAGATTGACCGAAGCGTCGATTGGTACCGCACATATTTTGGGAT
This sequence comes from uncultured Gemmatimonadota bacterium, assembly GCA_913043255.1. Taxonomy (GTDB): domain Bacteria; phylum Gemmatimonadota; class Gemmatimonadetes; order Palauibacterales; family Palauibacteraceae; genus Palauibacter. Next base: position 119,435 of record CAJWLK010000007.1, on the reverse strand, counting down.
CGGTATACATCCCTAAACGCTGCAGAGTTTCCGATAGAATCGGCGGCATCTGCAGCCCTCTTCCCAAGCTTTTATACCATCTCTGGCGAACCTCAGTGCCGGCAGTTGGCCCCGGTTCACATCAAGAAGAGGGTCTCGTGCCCATCGCTTCTAGTTTGGGACGTTTTTCTGTGTTTGCGAGTTCCCAGCTTGTTTGGTGTACCAATCGGAGAATGCGCGTCATCTTCTCATACTCAATACGGTCGGGAGTGTCGGTCGGACGGTGGTAGTCCGGGTGAAGTCCCGTATGGAAGAATATCGCAGGGACACCGCTTTGGATGAATGGCCAATGGTCTGACCGGCGTAGAAGATTCGACTCGTTGTTATCGTATCGCATCCTTAATTCAAGGTTGTAACGGTTCGCCAACTCAACTACGGATGCCAGTTCAGGTGTCCAGCTATAGCCAAGTATATTGATGGCGTTCGCGTTCGATTCTGCGCTCTGGATCTCTAGCCCTCGGAAGCGCCTGCCACCATCAGTGGGTACTTCTTCGTTTCTGCCGATCATGTCGAGGTTGAGGTTTGCGACCGTATTTTCGAGCGGAAAGCGAGGGCTCAAGGTGTGGTACCATGCCCCGAGCAAGCCGCGTTCCTCTGCATCCCACACCGCGAAGAGCACACTGCGTTGTGGGCGATCGCCTTGTATTGCGGCTTGTGCATAAGCTGCGGCGACAGCCATCACGCCGATGGTTCCGGACCCATCATCATCCGCACCCGGATAGATGATGTCTCCATCGGTGCCATCGTGATCATGGTGGGCTCCAATGATCACGACTTCGTTCTTTAACTGAGGATCCGAGCCCTCTGCCAGCGCGAGAATATTTTTGGCAGGTGTAATGTGGCGATCCACTGCCACATTCATACTCACTCGGGTATTCGGGAGGCTCACGATACCAAGCCCTTCCGCTGTTGTTTCTGCGTCCAGAGCGAGTTCCTCGAGAGAGCGTCCAGAGCTAGCTACGAGTGCCTCTGCTAGCTCAGAAGAGATCCGTGCAGCGGGGATGTTGATTTGGTTGATCCAATCGGCAAGGGTAAAGCGTTCGACGCGACGGGGTTCTGTCGGCCACGCATCTGTATGAGCCTGTTCCCAGTTCTCGGCATCTACGCGATTATGAATATCTCGGGTGAACAGAATGCCAGCAGCCCCACGTTCCTGTGCTGCCAATGCCTTTCTCCACTCGCGGGATGCTTCTGTGGTCACCAGGCCATCGAAAGGACTCGCGGGATCCGACACGCCTGGTTCTCTTTCGAGTACGAGAACGATTTTCCCGCTAAGATCTGCCCCCAAATAATCGTCGAAATTGAGTCGCGGTTCCACAATTCCAAAGCCTGCAAACACGACCTCTGCAGTTGCGGTTCCTGAGCCTCCTGCATTAGAGGGAGTCCATCCATCTCCTGGATTTCGTGCCCCCCCGAAACCTTCCACCGTCATGTGGTTGCCGTTACCTAGGCTAAACGAAGTTATTTCGAATGCTTGGTAATATGAGCCGTTATCACCGGCGGGTTGAAGGCCAAGCGAATCGAAACGATCCCGTATCCAAGCAGAAGCCACGGCTATTTCTGGAGTTCCGACCAGGCGGCCACGCATCTCGTCGCTTGCCAAGAAGTAGAGATCTGAACTGAGTTTTGTTTCCGTGATGGAATCGTTAAGTGGGGCAGTTCCTCCGTCACCACAGCCTGTTAGGAGGGCTACAGACAGTATCGTACTGTGAATAAGGCCGCGTGGTTTCATTGGCTTCCCCCTCATTGTGTTCTACTAATCGACAAGTTTCCTCCGCGCTATTAGCAGAGGACAGACCATCCTGACCTTTTGAGGAAGCAAGCGGCTTCGGATCCAACATCGTTCAACACGTTCTAGGATCAACCTCAATTTTGACTGCTTGAGCGTTAACGGAACCGCGACCAGCATCGAAGTCTATCAGGGCATTTGCGCCAAGCCGCCTGGCTTCATCGATAAGTGTATCCACCATCTGTCGCATGGCACCCCGTCTTGCTGCGTACCCTTCGATATTTGCGGTGACTCTGCCGAGTTCTTCTCTGGGGCATTGTTCCAGGGGCTGCCACTGGGGATCGCACCGGATCAGACCTCCCAACTGAAGCATCATCCCTGAATCCGCTCTTCCGATGCAAGCCCATATCCGGTCATCTTCCGCATCTTCGCTACTAGATGAACTTGCGCCAGCGAGAGAGAATCCGAGGTCTTGCTGTGTAATCAGATCTGCGAGATTCATTGTCACAGTCTGACCTGTCATCGTTCCGAGCATAGGTTGGATAGAAAGACTGGTTTCAAGAGGTAGATAGCACAGCGTAAAGCTTCCATCGATGCCAGTTTGGGTCTCTGCTCGTGCCTCTTCACCATCTTTGTCCCAGGTGACGCGGACCGTGGCACCCGGCAGAGCCATTTGCATATCCAGATCCGACACGAATCCCAGGACAGCCCCAGTTCCATCAGTGGAGTTTGGGCATAGTTCAGAAAATTCCTGTGCATGGATAAGGGTCGTTCCTGAGAGAAGGAAGACTATTGATCCTAAAGTCGTTTTTTTGTGTTTCATGGTTCTATTTCCACTTTATTTACTGTGCAACATTCACTTTAAGAGCCCGGAGAAGACATGCACCTACTATACCGGAGTATTTCAATCACAACCAGCTTATCTCGCGGACGACCTTGTGAGAATCATCTCGGTTTCTAGTCCAGGGTTACATGTAGAGCTTGCTCGATTCGGTCCAGTCGGTTCTCTAGATTTTCAAGCATGTACAGGATCAGGACGTGGGTTTTCGTGGCGTCAATTCCAACAGGGCTTTCAGAACTTGAGATGCGATTCGCGATCTTGTTGTAGCGATCTTCGGGTATCTGCATGGATCCTCTTTTCTCTGGGTTGATCAGGTGTGGTCCTGTATAACTGTCCTAATCTGAAAAGTGTGTTCCATCCGTGGAAGGCCCTCACTCGTTTAGCGGCACTCAAAGCCGCTGTCCATCGTCTGCCTCCCTACGGCAGATCCCATAAGGGCGTTAAACAGGAGTTTAAAGGTATTCCTTGGTTGACCACGGAAGTGAGGTGTGAATGCAAACAGCACCACGCTACCCGAGCCGATTTCCACCTGTGCAGTGGCTGGATAGCCTGCAAGGTGTTCAGCTCCACCGAGTGTCCACCCGCTGATGAGGAAGTCGGACTCGGCATAACACGCGGGGATTGATATACGGCCCCTTCCAGTTCGCTCCAACACTTGGCTTCGAGCAAAGAGCGTAACCGCCTCATCAGGCATGCCATAGGCGAGTGGGTGGGTTGGATCGATCTTGAGTCGGATGAGGGATCCGGGGATGAAAAAATCTTGAGATGTTACACCGTCGACTCGATTTCGGAGTGGCAAACTGAATGTGTTTATGGCATAGTTGATAGACCGATCAAAAGCTATAATCCGTCCTCCGGCCTCTACGAATGATCGAAGAGATGTGGCTCCTTCCAACCCAAGCCCGCCGGTGTAGGGCTCGGGCATATCCTCGGCTGAATGTCCCTGCTCTATAGCTAAAGTGCTTTGGGAAGGAAGAATGATTACATCAAAACGGGAAAGGTCGCCGCTACGGATGTCTGCGTCCCATAAGTTTTCCCACTCAAATCCGTACTGGTCGAGCGTCCAACGTGTCCAACCCTCCGGCATAGCGGCTTGGTATGAGCGGTAGATTCCGACCTTAGGCATAGTTAAGGCTGCTAGATCTTCGGGCGCAGGGGTCGAATCAAGCCCTGTGAGCGTGAGACCAAAGTCCGAAGCCATCATCTTGGCTTCACTACTTGTAAGAGCTGGAAGCCAGAATGATCCCGCTGGTATCTCTCCCTCGGGGGTAGCAAGTGCTTGCGTAGTCCGAAAGAGCGTATCTCCCTTTTTTGTTCTCTCCTGCAGGGCACGGTATATCCAGTTCGACGTACTATGAATGACAAAACCGGCCCGATCCTCTCCGCGCACCTCGCCGACATCCATACTCACAGTGCCCCATTCTCCCGCGGGCATTTCAAAAGGCTCATCTACATTTACCACTTGGAGCCCCATCTGGTACCGAAGCTCGTAGCCCGTCATATCATATGGAGGCTCGGGTGGCCCGCCGGGATACTGACGACGATCCGGGTATTGTTTGGGTTCCATGAGGTCAACTACGTAAGGTCGAAATGCTTGGGGTGGGATTATATACGTCCCGAGAGGAAAGGTGGACCCGCCGGCACTAAAGTCTTCGGTAGCCCTGACGAATTCGATTCCTGATTGGTCCATAAGACCCATAAATTCGATCGCTGAGCTTGGATCGTGAGATGCCTTGGGATCAATGATGTAAGCGAAGGGGCCACCCTTTGCCGCCATTCCACGCTCAATCTGTCGTCGGCCCATCCAGTAGTGGTTGAAAAGGTATTCTTCCTTGAGACTGGCTCCCATGTTGGCCACGGCCTTGGCCGCAGTCATCATATAGTCCATGGCGTCCCGGATATGCCAACACCCGCCCAACCATGGGTTGTTGTAGTTGGTGGAGGGGATATGTGCTGGGAGGTCGTCTGCCCGTGCTCCAAACGTCTCGGGGATCTCACTCTTGTCGTAGCAGCGTGGCGTTGCATATCCGGCACCGGCGGTTTCGGTTAGGAAACCAAGCATGTTGTGATAGTCGGGACCGCCCCGCATGGATCCGTTCCACCATAAGTCAAAGACAATCCCACTGTTGACGCCGGGTTTTCCTTCCACGTCGAACCGCTTTCGCATGGAATGCCCCATCTGATTAAGCGAGCTGACGAGGAGTGGATCAAGGTGCGGATTTACTGGATTTTCAAACGGAGGCATCCAAATTCGTCCAGGGAAAGGGCTTGATTGGTGTTGATTATAGACGATTTGGGGAAACCAATTATGGTAAAGTTGCCTCGTTACCGCCTGTGTTTCAACCTGCGTCAGCATGTACCAGTCACGGTTATTATCGTGACCGATGTAGTGGTGATATAGCTCCGGCACGCGGGCCATTTCAAAGCTGGTTCCTACGTTCGACATGTACCAGTCGGCGACGATATTTAGGCCATCCGGGTTCATATTGGCCATTAATAGTAGGATCACGTTCTCGCGGATTTCTCGTGTCTCAGGAGATTCGTCTGTTACAAAATGATGAGCCATTTCAGGCATGACTTGTCCATGTGCAACCTCGGTGGCATGTAGCCCTCCATCGATCCAAACGATTGCCACACCTTCTCGGGCTAGAGAACGGGCCTCTTCTTCCGGTAAGATGGAGCCGTACCCCGTATTGGGGTCCCGCGCATAAGCTAAGGTTCGAGTAATCTCCTTATAACGATCTATTTGGCGCAGGTTCTCCGCGGTCGATATCGCTGCCAGGTATAGTGGTTCTCCACGAGTACTCTCCCCGATTTGTTCGAGTACCATACGATCTGTCGATGAGGCGAGTGCTTCAAAATACGAAGAAATTGCGTCATAACGGGCGAGTTTGTAGTCCTCGCCAGGGGGAAAACCGATGGTTTCGGCCGGGCTTGGGACCTTTGAGCTTCCTTGTGTACAGGCAGTTAGAGTCAGAAGCATTGTGAATGCCATGACCGTGCGTAGCGGAAGATGTGAAAGTTGGTTTGGGTCGTACATACGTACTCTTTCGCAGATGGGAACGAACGTACTTCAGACTAGATGTCACCTTCATCATCGGCAACGAGTACGAAGTTAAACTGGTTTTAAGGATCATGGGTGCCCCTCGTCGGAGCTTCTATGTTGGGTTACCTGCGTTGCGCACTGGGGTTGCTGCACAAAAGTTTCATTTGAGCATTCGTGCCATGTTTCTGATCTTCCATACAGAGAGGATTAACACAATGTGGGCTAGGCGTTTACCATTCTATCGTGTCGCGATTGCGACCGGTCTCTTTTTCGTGGCCTGTGAATCACAGTCCGATGTGTCAACCGCTAACGGAATGGGGTCACCCGAAGACCAACACCTTGCTTATTTACGTGATGCCTACGATAAGACTGAGGACATGGTCACAATGCGGGATGGCGTGAAGCTCTATACCATCGTGTACACACCAAAGGATCGGAGTCGTACCTACCCGATATTGTTGTTTCGAACTCCTTACTCAATCGGCCCCTACGAGCTGAGCGAGTATAGAAACCCGTTGGGCCCGACCACAGAGTTTGATCGCGAGGGCTACATTTTCGCGTTCCAGGATGTGCGCGGGCAATTTCGCTCTGAGGGTGAATTTGAGGTCATCCGTCCGCTGGCTTCGGAACCAAAGGGGCCGATGGACACAGATGAGAGTACCGACAACTACGATGCCATCGAATGGCTCCTAGCGAACGTCGAAAATCACAATGGGCGGGTAGGGCAGTGGGGGATCTCCTATGCAGGGTGGCAGACGTTGATGGGGATGATCGACCGACACCCGGCGCTGGTGGCATCGTCACCACAAGCCTCTCCATCAGACATGTTTATTGGGGATGATTGGCACCATAATGGCGCGTTCCGAATCATGTATGCGTTCTCATGGTTGTCTGGAAACGCGCGTCGTCGTGACGCACCCACTGATACCCGAGGTGACCGTTTCAACTATGGAACGTCGTCCGGATACGATTTCTTTCTTGAAGCCGGTTCTGCTGCCAACATCAACGACCTCTATTTTCATGATGAAGTGCCGGCGTGGAATGATTTCATGGAGCACCCAAACTACGACGACTATTGGCAGCGTCAGAACGCGCTCCGATTTTTAGACGGAATCGATCACCCGATTCTCAATGTTGCGGGTTGGTTTGATACTGAAGATTTTTATGGGCCGATGTCCATCTACCGGACGATTGAGGCTGAGAACCCGGGTATTGAAAACACGCTTGTCGTGGGCCCATGGCTTCATGGTGGGTGGAGAAGGATGGATGGGAATTTCTTGGGTTGCATCGATTTCGCCACCAAAACCTCACACTACTTTCAACAAGCGATCCAGTTTCCGTTCTTCGAGCATCATTTAAAGGGATCAGACGGGTGGGGTGCGCAGGAAGCGGTGGTTTTTTTGACCGGAGAGAACGAGTGGAAGAGCTACGACGTTTGGCCTCCGTCTAATATAGAATCCACACGCATTTATCTAGGACCGAACGGCACTTTGTCATTCGGATCGCCTACTGGATCCGAAGTAGCACCGGTCGACTCGTACATTAGCGATCCTGGTGCACCAGTCCCGTTCTCGGCGGAGGAACGGACAACGCTGGGTCATTTATGGAAGGTCGAAGATCAGCGCTTCGCCTCTTCACGATCCGATGTGCTCGTCTATCGATCCGAACCGCTTGAGGAAGATCTGACGATTGCCGGATCAATTCTGGCGGAAATCTTTGTTTCCACTTCGGGAACTGACTCGGATTGGATAGTGAAACTCATCGACGAATATCCGGTCAACGCAGAGCCGAGTGAGTATTGTGACGTACCAATGGGAGGTTTCCAAATGCATTTGGCAGGCGAAATTATGCGCGGACGTTTTCGAAACAGCTTTGAAGATCCTGAGGCTATGGTGCCAGGCCAGATAACCGAGATCGATATCGATTTACGGGACCGCTTTCACACGTTCAAGGCCGGTCACCGGATCATGGTGCAGATCCAAAGTTCTTGGTTCCCGGCTTATGATCGAAATCCTCAGACCTTTGTAGACACTTACCACGCTGCTGCAGGCGACTACCAAGTAGCGACCCAGTCCGTGTACCGCTCGGTCGAGTATCCATCACACCTGGTTCTGGGAGTCCTGCCCGATTGACGACCACAGTCGTCCGACCAGCTACGATCACATTCAACTAGGGGTCGAGATGCCTCATCGTCCGATGTCGAACACCTTCGTGTACTTGACGATCAACTGCCTACCCACTGGTCCTCGTCTGATGCGCGTCCTCTCCAGCGAACCTAGATGCTCCGTGTCGTTATACACGACATAAAGACCGGTTCCTGCAGTATCCAACCACCCGAACCGAATGTTACTGCCGAAGTTCTCTGTTTCGTTGTTGTACTGGAGTGCAGCCTGGAGGAAGATCCGCGGTGTAAACGCATAGGATCCTTTCAAGGCTAGGACCGATGTGACAAAATTTCCTTGTTCGAGACTGACATTCTGCCGGTCGAGTCGAAGAGAAGTCACAAACTGATCGCGAAAGCGATAGTTGAGGGTAGCGTTGGTTCCGAAACGGCTCCCAGTGTAGAATCCGCCCGCATCGATCTTTCCCTGCAGTGAAAGTGGGGCACTCAAGTTGGTGTTATAGCGGAACGTCCACTCTAAGTTGTTGTAACTGCCTGCCGGAATGACGATTCCTTCTCGAATTTCAAACGACTCCTGAAGGCCTTCGCCTGTAATATTGAGCCCAGGTAACTGGAAGAATGCGCCGTTGGAGAATTCGAAGTGGCTGTCGATGTGAATGACGCGCGTCTCGCTGAAGCCATCGAGGTCCCAGTGCTCTCGCCATGACACGTGCGGACGTAGCTCACGGAACCAACTCAGATTCGGAAAACGATAAGCGCGAAGGATTCGCGTATTTATGTGTCGGTATGCTCTGCGAGATAAGAATCCGACTTCGGGGTTAAAAGTGTCCCCAACCTGACGGTAGGTTGTCGATATACGCCAATCTCGAGTCTCGTACCGACTCCCTCCGCTGAAAGCATAATCCCCGCTTTGGACACCGGGAGTGCTCGTTCTAGCGACAAAGCCATCAAAGGTTAGGGCTTGCCCGATCCCGAGCCGACCATCCATTCCGTACGTAAAGTTGTAATCCTCCGTGTCTTCGGTGTTGAGCCGTGACACGAAGATTCCACCGATCCTCGTCCGATTCTGGAATTCTTGATATAACCTCATTACTCCAAAGTTGTTGGCCGCTTCGACGCGCACGTCTTCGCCGGTTTCTTCGTCAAAAAGATCGAGGTGATTAGCCTGAATGTTCAGGACCCCAATCTGCATCCCGCCCACCTTCCCGGTGAGACGGGCGCCACCCTGGATCGGGATTGCAGTCCCTGAAGAGAGACCGATTCGACGACTGAAGAATAACTCCGTTGAGCGAGGTGCTCCGACTGAGAACGTGCCGGCATTTTCAAGGAAGAAGGCGCGTTTTTCCGGAAAAAAGGTTGGGAAACGCGTGATGTTGACCTGTTCGTCATCGACCTCGACCTGTGCGAAATCCGTATTGACGGTCAGATCCAGTGTTAGGCTCTGGGTAAGCCCGATCTTTGCCTCACCTCCGATCTCGGCGTCTTCCGTCGTTGAAGAGCGCGCCAGCGTGTAATCGCGGGCTACATCGCCACGGATGTACGGCGTGACAGTGAGAATTCGGTTGTTGGGCGCTGTGAAACCGGAGAGCGTCCCTGCTAAAGAAACCCGGTACAAGTTGAACTGGCGCGGGATCGGTGCCCAAACCACTTGTTCGTTCTGATTCCTGATGTTCCGTGAAAAGTTGACGCCCCACGTTTGTTCGCCGCCGGAAAGATAGCGCAGGGTGGAGAAGGGAAGACGAAACTCAGCGTACCACCCGTTGCCATCGACCGACGTCGCTACTTGCCAACTTCCATCCCAATTGAGGTTGAAGCCACCCCCGGAGCCAGACTGTTGACGCCTCCCGCCCCCGCCACCTCCCTGTCCCTCATTGGCCACCTGTCCGTCGTACTCGATTCCGGCAGGAGTTGTCGCGAAGACGAAAGCATTTTGACGATCTTGATAAGTATCGAGAACCAAACTGAAGGCATCGGTATTGTCGATCGATGCGTCGCGCCGTGTCTCACCAACTACGATGCTTGTGGGCTGGTGTACGAAATTCCAAGCACCTATGTACAGCGCCCGTTCATCGAAGACGATGCGGACTTCGGTTCGTTCAGATGGAGAGGTGCCTTCGAGGGGCTCACGTTGCACGAAACCAGTGATGACTTCGGCGGCGTCCCAGGCGGCGTCATCCAGAACCCCATCGATAACGGGGGGCTCTGACACTAAAGCGGCTGTTGCCACAGGAGGTTTGATAGGCTGGGTGCTCGCAGGGGTTTCCTGGCCCCGAAGGATGTATGGGGAGAGGCCGATTACGATTGCGCCGATCAAAAGTTTTCCCATCACTGAGAAATAATACCCCCATAGATATGATGTGCTGTGTCCTGCCACCGTACTGCTCATCACCCTCTCACACACATCAAGCGGAAACAAGGATTGAGTTGCCACTTGTCTCGATCTGTTCGTACCCTCTGATGGGCCTGGAACCACACACATTTCATCAGGGGCATGTCATAAAAACCTTCGATGAAAACCACCTGCAAGATGCCGGGTGAGAAAGAGGCCGTTTGGACGGACCATATCATAGGTGGAGGCAGATGCAAATGCGAAAGAGATCATCATTTTCTGTCGTATTGGTGCTCGTTGCTCTAAATGCGCCGTTTGTATTAGCGCAGGAGCTTCCACGGGCAGTTATTCGGACCGATTTAGGGGACATAGAAATCGAAATCGACATGGATAGAGCACCCATTACCGCGTCTAACTTCCTCCGATATGTCGATGGGGGGTTTTATCACGGGGGTAGCTTCTTTCGTGCCGTTCGTCTCGACAATCAACCAGGAGAGGACCAACCACTGACGAACGACAACATTAAGATTGAAGTGATCCAAGCGGAAATCGATTCCACGAAACAGACTGAGAGTTTCGCTCCGATCCTTCTTGAACGAACGAGCGTCACGGGTATCCATCACCAGAACGGCACTGTCTCGATGGCGCGAAGTCAACCGAACACGGCTACTTCAAGTTTTTTTATTGTTTTGGGAGACCATCCTTCGTTGGACCATGGTGGCTTCCGGAATCCTGACGGCCAAGGGTTTGCAGCTTTTGGGCGAGTCGTCAGCGGTATGGATGTGGTCCGCGAAATTCAACAAAACCCAACACAGGCACAGACCTTAACTCCACCAGTCCAAATTCTAGCTATCAATCGGGTTAAAGGTGAAGAACCGGAGCCCTCTAACCTCTCGGGTCACTCTCCGTATCGGATTCTGGTGACTAACGATGACGGAATCGAATCGGCAGGTTTACAGACCCTAGCTAAGGAACTGGGACGCGTCGGTGAAGTTGTAGTGGTGGCACCCTGTGGAGACCGAAGTGGAAGCAGTATGTCCGTGTCGCTGCGAGAAGAAGTAGGTGTCCGAATGTTTGGGGAAGCGGGAGATCAAATTGGACATTGTGCGAAAACGACTCCGGCAGGCGCAGTACTTCTGGGTCTCAGAGCTTTGGGACAGGCGAGTTCATTTGATCTCGTCGTGAGTGGTATCAATCGGGGAGCGAATGTAGGTGAGGTGTCACACATTTCGGGTACCATCGGGGCGGCTATGATGGCGGCAGCCCATGGTATACCAGCAGTGGCTGTTTCGCAGGCAGGCTCTACTGATTTTAGTTATGCGGCCCGTTTCGTGACAAAATTTGTGGTGGGTCTCCGAGAGCATACTCCGCGGCCCGGTATCGTTTTCTCCATTAATGTTCCTCGAACTACTGAAGCTGATACGGAAGGCGTTTTGGTTACGCCGATGGGCGGCAGCTATATCGAGATCGGTTATGACGAAGTTGAAGCGGTGGCTGGTGAGCGTAAATTTCGGCCCCGGTTTGACAACCCGCGACCGTATCCAGAGGGAAGTGACTCTGAGGCGTACACGCGAGGGTTTATCACAATTACCCCGCTTCGATTTGACTGGACCGCGCACGAGCTAGTAGAAGATCTGCGGGAGTGGGGACTGACTCACCATGCTCCCGTCCGGCAGCCGTAGCCAAGCTGTTGTGGCCTGATCAGACGCCTATGTAAGGTTGACGCTCGATAGGAACTCCGGCGGCCGGCGGTGGTTTGTGGATTGTTCAAAGGCGTATGCGATTCGGATAAGGGTTGTCTCGCTCCAGGCCCTTCCGCAAAGAGACAGGCCGATGGGAAGTCCCGAAATGAACCCCATTGGAACAGTCATGTTTGGGTAGCCAGCCATTGCCGGTGGAGTAGAGCACCCTCCGCCCCGTCCACCTGTCGCATCCAGTGGATCGAGCATGGATGGAATCCCACTTGTGATGCCTACCAAGGCGTCCAATTGAGCGGAATCCATTGATTGATCGATGCCCTCATCACGCGAAAGTCGATGACTGTTCCGCAGGGCGTCAATGTACTTCTGGTCGGTGAGCGGCCCGCGGTTTTGTGATTCAACCAGCAATTCTTGAGGGAATACGAGTTCAAGATCTGCATGGGCTTCGTTGTACTCGATGAGTTCTTGCAGTGATTTGATCGGAGCGTTTGATCCCAACGAAGCCAAATACGTGTTCAGATCGGCCTTGAACTCATGATAAAGAACTTCCATCTCATACTCGTTACCGAAGCGAAGCTCCTCGGGGAGTATCACGGGGTCAATCACAGTGGCGCCTTCGCCACGCATCACGTCGAGGGCCTCCTCGAACAACGCGTCGACTCGGCTGTCGAAGCCCGCATACGCGCGGAGTACTCCAATGCGTGCCCCCCTGAGACCGGCCGGATCCAATGCTCCGGTATAATCGGTGAGGAAGTTGCCTTCGCTGGCGGCCGTGAGGGGATCGCGTGGATCCACGCCCACCATGGTTCCGAGCATAATTGTCGCGTCTCGTACAGTTCGGGCCATGGGGCCAGTGCTATCTTGGCTGTGTGCGATCGGGATCACACCGCCGCGACTGTGCAGGCCGATGGTGGGTTTGATTCCGACCAAACAGGCCCTCGAAGATGGACCGACGATAGAACCGTCGGTTTCAGAGCCGATCGTTGCCACGGCAAGGTTTGCCCCGGCCCCGACCCCTGATCCCGAACTTGATCCTCCAGGCTCGCGGTCGAGCACGTAGGGGTTTCGACAAAATCCGCCTCGGCCGCCGTTCCATCCGCGGCCACTCCAGCCCGATACGCCAAACTCGAAGGACTTCCACCCGGCCCACTCACTCATGTTTGCCTTGCCCAGAAGTAAGGCTCCGGCATCCCTGAGCCGGGCCGCCACAAAAGAGTCTTGAAGGGGTTTCGATCCCTCAAGCGCAGTGGAGCCAGCGGTTGTAGTCATTCCATCTTTTGTATCAATATTGTCTTTCAGAAGGAGTGGGATGCCATGAAGAGGTCCCTGCGGACCAGATGCTTGAAACTCCCGATCCAGTTCATCGGCAATCGTAAGCGCATCGGGATTCACCTCGAGGACTGCATATAGGTTGGGTCCAGTCGTATTTAGCGCCTCAATTCTCTCCAGGTACATCTTGGTAATCGACCGACATGTATAGTCGCCCGACCGCATCCCCTCGTGAATTTGGTCTATCGTGATCTCGTCCAATGAGAAACTCGGTACGGACACGCTTTTTCTAGAAGGGTGATTTGACTCGGCGGCTTGTTCTCCGGAAGGACTGCATCCGGTAACCGAGATTATGGCACTGGTTGTGAGGCTGTTTCGGACGAAAGTTCGCCGATCAATATCAGACATTGGCACCTCAACTCGTGGAGGTTAAGTCCGGAGCCAAATAGGCTAGGGATACAATGAAGCTACGAGCCTGCTGCGAACCTCCCTAGGATCGGCTGTCCAGGATATGTGTCGGGTACCGTTGCTCCGTTTTTGACAACTGCGGTCCCGAGTACAAAAACGTGTTCAATCCCGATGGAGAACGAGAGATCTTCTTCGAATGTCGCAGTATCAATGACACGTTCAGGATCAAAGACTGTTAGATCTGCATCGGCGCCCACCTGAATTCGTCCCTTGCGAGCCATAATTGGTGCAATCTCTTCAAGCCGTTTCGCCGGCATATACGTCATCTTAGCGATGGCGGTTGGCAGATCGATGACGCCGCGTTCGCGTACATAGCGGCCAAGCACACGGCTGAATGTTCCGGCCGACCGTGGGTGTGCCCCTGGTGCGTAAGGCATTCCATCAGAAGCCACCATTACGAAAGGGGAGGCCATGGCCAGGTCGATCCACTCGTCTTTCATCATGTGGATGATGACAGTTCCCCCTTTTTCTCGATATTGCTCGAATGTTACTTGGGTGAGGCGTTCTCCAGTTTCCTCCCACTGGAGATCTCCGTACGAGATTCCAAGATGATTCTGCCACCCTGGATCAAAAATTGCCGATTCGATACTGGTGGACCCCGCGGTATACGGATAGGCCTCCGTTGTGATGTCGAGGCCTCGATTTCGGGCACCTGCAATAAGTTCTAGCACCTGAGGTAACTGCCCCAGACTCATTGAATTCACGTGAACGATGTGGAGTGGGGCACCTGTTGCACTAGCGTTGGCCACGACTTCTTGCATCGCGTCCAGGCTCATGGAACGGACGTGTGTGAAGATCGGCACGTCCAGTTCTGCGGCTAGCTGAAAAACCTCGAATACTTCCTCGCGATTTACCCCCGGGGTGTATTGATGTGCCATACCAATACCAATCCCTCCCTCATCGAGCCCAACTTGGAGGGCACCACGCAAATTTTCGTATCGATCGGCGTTAAGAGTCTTATAAAAAGTGCTACGTACTGTTTCTGTTTCATCTTCAAACGGTTCAGCCTGGGCAGTGGACGCAATGACTGATTCTCGAATTAATGCTTCTAACTCGGTCCGCTGATTAATGTCTAGTAGTGCGAGTGCACGAGCATAAGCTTGAGAAGTCGACGCACCATAATGGATCAGTGCAGTGCCTCGTCGACCCTCAATCCACTCCGGAAGACCAAAGCCTCCACCCTCCAGTTCAAGCGCCGTGGTCACGCCATCGCGTGCCTGATATTCGTTAGCCTGGGTTGACTGGCCATGAGCATGCAGGTCGATAAAGCCAGGTGAGACTACGAGTCCTGTCGCATCGATGAGCTCCCCATCGTCTGCGAGATATGCGTCGAGCGGGTGGTCGGAAACTACGGCGATCGATCCCTCGCGCACTCCGATATGTCGAATGGCGTCTAGATCTGTTGCCGGGTCAATGACTCGACCATTTGCGATTACGAGATTGAGAGATTGAGCTTCTGGAATGTCTGGAGGCTCCACCCCTTCAGAGCAGGCGGCCGCGCTTACTACTAGGACTGACACTAGGGTTTGAATGCTGAAATTGTGTCGCATCGTCGGTTGCCTCCTTAAAATCCTCATGGCTCCCAATAGGCTGAATATGCATACCTATTGGACTGGCAATGTTCAGCACTCACGCGTTAAGCGCGAGTGCTTCTGTTGACGAACCACTATCATTTCCGCCACCATCTCATCCACCATGGAGCAGGACATGCTGCATAGGTGGACATTTTAAGGAGATATAGTAATGAAGCTCGGAAGTAATAGAGTCATCGCTATTCTGGCGTTAGGGGTGCTCGCATGTGAGTCGTCGAACGTTGGATCAGGAGTATTCCCCGCAACTCCTGCGGATGGACCTATACCTGTAATTGGGTCGGCGCCTGAGACCTATAGGCCCACAGCAGCAGGGGCACCTAGAACGGACATATGGCTAGGTCTTCTCGTACGTAGTGGGGATGGACTAGTCCTTCAAAACCTCAGTAATGCCACAGATCGGGAAGGGTATGACAACCAACCGAGCTTCGCACATGATGGAAGTGCTATCTACTACGTGTCCGCCGTCGATTCGACTCAGACTGAAGTGTTTCGATATATGATTGAATCCGGTGCCATAGAGCGTGTAACGACTACGGAAGGCGTTAGCGAGTTCTCGCCTACCATGATCCCTGGGCAAAACGCTTTTTCGGCCATCCATGAGATTCGTGGCAAACAGTACTTGTGGAGATACGGATTAGAAGGTGGTGAGATAGGGGCGATATTCTCTACCGCTGAACCAGTCGGCTATCACGCGTGGGCAGATGAATACACGGTTGCAATGTTCATTTTGGGTAGTCCTGCGACACTACAGGTGGGCAATGCCCTCACAGGTGATATCCGTGTCGTTGCGGAGAGGCCGGGACGATCAATCCACCGTATCCCGGATTCCAATGAGATCTCGTTTGTGCGAAAGGTCTCGGAAGACGAGTGGTGGATTGAGCGGTTGAATCCACGGACCGGAGATACGGAACGGCTTACGCGGACGGTACAAGGAGCCGAAGACTATGCGTGGACACCTGAGGGAGAGCTTCTTATGGGGAAAGGGTCGGTGCTCCACAGGTGGACGGTGAACACAGGTTGGACGGAGTTTCATGACCTCACCGGTGTCGGAATTGAGAGTGTCACTCGGCTTGCTGTGAGCCCCGATGGCAGGATGATCGCAATTGTAGCTGACCGTTCGGCTGGTTGAACCAACTCAACCAAGGAGTAAGGTGTCGGGACTGCGTACGAGGAAGCTTTTGTAAAACCTTTCTTCTATATCCTAGCTTGCACTGTATAAAGCTCGTAATAGCGTCCGGCAGCAGCGATAAGATCTTCGTGCCGTCCTCGTTCCACTATTTGCCCATTCTCAATCACCAAAATTAGATCGGCTCGTTTGATGGTTGAAAGCCGATGAGCAATCACGAACGTGGTCCGTTCCTGGAGTAACTGTCCCAAACTATTTTGTATTAGTGCTTCACTTTCGGTATCAAGGCTCGACGTTGCCTCATCTAGCAGCAAGATCCGCGGATTAGAAAGGATCGCCCTGGCAATTGTAGCACGCTGACGTTGACCTCCTGAGAGCTTTACTCCCCGTTCTCCAATGAAGGTGTCCAGACCTTCTTCAAAGCGGTCAGTGAATTCGGTTACATGGGCCTGTCGGGCAGCATTTTCTATGTCCTCATTCGAAGCATCTGATCTTGCGAACAACAGGTTTTCCCTAATGGTGCCGTCGAAGAGGAAGTCATCTTGAAGGACCAGCCCAAGTTGTTCTCGATAACTGGCCAATTGCACAGTCGCGAGATCGACACCGTCAATTAACACTCGGCCAGCATCTGGAGTAAGGAATGTGGCTGCTAATCCAGCCAAAGTTGACTTTCCAGACCCCGAGCTTCCCACCAGGGCGATGACGCTGCCGGGATCTGCTTCGAAACTGATTCCCTTGAGGACCGGTTTGTCTTTCTCATAAGCGAAGAAAACATCCTCAAAGACTACGTGGCCTTCAATTGCTGGCATCATCTTCGTGCGGAGCGGATCGTCATCTTCACTCGGCCAAGCGAGGAGGTCGGAAGTTCGGTCAAGTCCCGCAAAAGCTTCAGTCATCTGGGTGCCAATATTGGACATCTGGATAATCGGCCCAACCAGAAAACCCATAAACAAAGTGAACGAGAATAACTCTCCTAGGGTAAGTGAACCTTGGAGAATCATGTGACCACCGTACCCCATGATAAGCACGCTGGCGAAGCCCACGAACAGTGTCCCTAAACTGGTGATTGTGCTAGACGTCGTAAGTGTAGCCTTCACATTATCAAAAATACGGAAAACGCCATCCTTAAATATCTCGCTTTCCTTCTCTATGGCATGGAAACCCTTAATCACCCTAATGCCACCCAGGGCCTCCGTGAGCCTGCCAGTGACTTCGGCCCGGATCTCCCCGCGACGACGAAAAGCGGGGCGTAGTGCTTTGAATGCTTTAGTCGATGCGAGCCCAAACAGAAGAAGTGGACCAAGGGCCAGGGTGGTCATGATCACGTCTATCCGCACTAGAAAGATGAAGGCGACAATTGCGGTGATTGTGCCCCCCACCAACTGTACCAGTCCCGTGCCAACCAGATTCCTTACTCCCTCTACGTCGTCCATTATGCGAGAAACCAGCTCACCTGTTTTGGAGTCGTTGAAGGTGCGGATCGGTAATTGGAGAACGTGCTTCTGAACTTGAGTGCGGAGATTGGCGATTAGGCGTTGAGCCTCAACACTGAGTAATAAAGTCAGTAAAAATGCTGTGCCGGCTTGAATTGCGATGGCGATTGTCAGTAAACCCAGCAGCTTAAAAAGGAGGTCGAGCTGCCCTTGCCCTAAAACTTCATCAATCAGGTATTTGGTAGAGGCTGGTAGGGCGAGTCCACTTAATCGATTAAGAAGAATTAGGCACAGGCCAAGGAGGATAAGTTTACGGCGAGGCCAAATGATATCGTGGAAAGCATTTATTAAGCTGGCCCCCTTTATTTTGTGATTTTTGGACATAGTTATATCCGATCGGCTAGTTGAAGCATCTCAACTGAAAAGTAAGGTGTCGAGGCCACGTATGAGGCCGATGCGCTCTGGCGCTTCTTTTGCGGCGAGCAGGGTGCCTCCGACATAAGGTTGGGCACTGGAGCCTGCGTCGTGGCGGATACTTAAACGCTCCTCCGGTAGCCCGAAGATTGATTCGACGGAGATCACGTAGCTCGGGAGCCGAATCGAGTGGACCTGTGCTCCCCCCACTGTTGCGCCACGTGCGTTAACAGCGCCAATCGTGTCTGGAATGGCTACCGCGAGTTCATTTTGAGCGACCTCTCCCAGGTATTCTGATAGCTCTTGGGCTGTACCACTCGGTGCGTCGGGTTTTCCTGCAGACGCCATGTCAACGATTTCCCAATGTGGAATGTATTTTGCCGCGATGCCGGAAAAGTGTTTGAGTAGCGCTGCTGTAATGGAAAAATTGCCCGCGGAGATCACTCCGACCTGCTGCTTCTGAGCTTCTTCATTGATCTCTTGAAAATCACTCGCCATAAGCCCAGATGTTCCGATCACCGCAGCTGATCCGGCTTGGATGGCAGCAATCACATGCTGTTTTACTACAGTCGGGTGGGTATAGTCTATGAGTACATCGGTGGGGACCTTCAGTGCGTCATGGACCTCAGACACAATCGTGATATCTGAGGTTAGGTTGCATTCCAAAGCCTCACTTACAGGTATGCCGGCGGATTTTCGTGCCACGGCTCCAACGAGTTCAAAATCGTCCGATCCTATGACAGCTTCAGCCACACTCTTTCCAGTCCATCCAGTCACACCAGCTATACACACCCGAACACTCATCTTCACTCTCTTTCACCTCGGCAAGGTATCAACGACCCACCAAATCTGCAGACAGGCGGAGGGTTAAACGAGTGCACGTGGCCATACCGTGCTCCCGTGGACTAGGAATCTCAATCATATGAGCGTTCCTCGCGAGTCTCAATCGGACCGATTGGTTTTCACGGCCGTCCAGGGGAGGTGCTATCGTGACCCACGTTAGACACCATTCTACCCGTGAGGAGCGACCGTTCGAAGGTCTATTGGAAGGCGTTCCGCGAGGCTAATGCGTACTTCGAGACCTAGCTATCCGGACGTGTGATCTCGTATTCCGCCGGAGGCTCAACGCCGAGTAGGTGTCGTACGAAGAAATCCCATCTCCGTCTCACAATATAGGGTTCGTTGAGTCCATGAGCCCGATCGGGTACGATGATGAGATCGAAGTCTTTGTTAGCGTCAATCAAAGCATCGACGACCTGGATTGTCATTGCAGGATGGACATTATCATCCATATCCCCATGCATGAGTAGTAACTTACCCTTGAGGTTTTCCGCGTGGTTTTTATTAGCCTCTTCAGTGAAATTGGTTTCATCACCCACGTGTCCTTCTTTGGTCAGTTCGCCCTGATATTTTTCTGACCAGTAGATGTTGTAACTCGCGTTATCGTGATTCCCGGCGCCAGCCACACCGACCTTGAAGAAATCCGGGAATCGGAACAGCGCGTCAGTGGTAGCAAAGCCCCCTCCGGAGTGACCATATATGCCAACCCGATCCAGATCGATAAACGGATAACGAGCCGCTAGTTGTTGGATCGCTGTCACGTGATCTGGAATCCCGTTGTCGTTGAAATCGCCGTAATAGTTGTCGTGGAACGCCTTCGACCTGAAGGGTGTCCCCATGTGATCAAGTTGGATCACCACAAAACCGAGTTGGGCGAGCGCAAAGTTGTCTCCCCCTCCTCGGAATCCGTAGTTGAGTTCACCTAACCCGTCACGTCCTGTAGATCCCCTTTGTGGGCCTGGATAAATGTGAGTAATGATCGGATACTTAGTAGTCGGATCGATGTCTGGCGGAAAGTAGATCATGCCGAAGAGATCTGTCAGACCATCCCGCGCCTTAACCGAAAAAACCTTGGCGGGCTCAAAGGCAATCTCATCAACGAGTCGTGAGATGTCCGCTTCCTCGAGTGTCACAAGTAGACGGCCATCGGGAATCCCTCGAACAACGGTGATAGGAGCTTCTCCTACCGTGGAGTATCGGTCGATGAAGAAATTCCCGGCTGGAGCCCACGTGATCGAGTGGTGTCCCTCGCCAGGTGTCAGCAATGTTAATCCTGACCCATCGGTGCTTACGCGATAAAGTTTGGCGTCATAGATGAACTGACCAGGTTCTCGGCCGCGTGCAACAAAGTAGATGTGCCCCCGTTCTTCATCGACATGGTGTACCCGCTCCACCATCCACGGTCCTGAAGTTACCTGTCGTTTCACGGATCCATCTGTGCGAATGAGGTATAGATGGGCCCACCCATCGCGCTCTGACCACCACAGGACCTCACCGTTCTCCATCACATACCATGACGCAGGAGTGAGGCGGCCTCCGTGTGAAAATTCTAGATATGTTTTTCCATGTTCTTCGACGAGTACTCGTGCCTCGCCAGTCCCCACATCGACCTCCGTCAGGTACGCATCCTTGTACGCGCGAGTCATGGAACTCACGAAAAGTTTCATTCCGTCTGCGCTCCAGGCAGAATCCGGTGTCGAGCCCGTGTAGCTGGACTGAAGTGGGCGGGCAGGGAACTGTACCGGAACATTCGACACAACCGTCGGAAGGGACCCAGCTCGCGGTGTGTCCAACGTAATAATGTGTATTCCGGGATAGGGAATTACGGAATCGCCCGGAAGTGCGTAGGGATAAGAGTAGTGGACGGGTCTTTGAGGGGTCATTGAGAGATAATGATGGTGTTGGACATCTCTCTCGTCCTGACGACTGACCGCAATCCGTTTTGAATCGGGAGACCAATGTAGATCGGGGCGCCGTGTCGTTTCATTGCGTACTTGATTGGGACGAGGATAAGTCAGCCCGTATCCGTCGAACTTTTCCCCATCACTCGTGATCTGGATTGAGTCTCCACCACCCTTGGGGCGAACGTAAATATTGTGATCTACTGCAAAGGCTTCCCATCGATCATCGGGTGATTCGACGAATGGCGTTTCGGTAGAGAGTGTATCTCCAACTATGCATGTGTAACCGACGATGTCACACGCAAATCTCTTCGTGCGCGCCTTGAACTCGATGGAAGCCAGTTCGTCTACGAAGTCAAAATCGTTGAACGGAAGTTTGGTGCCGACGTACGCCGTGTCATCGGCCATACTCATGGCTGCGGCTAGCCGATCGTGATCAAAGAGCTGACGGCGTCTGGAAGACGATGGGTCGACAAAGATAAACTCATGCCCTTCGCCCAGTTTGTTTCGATACCAGAATCGGCGTCCGTCCTCAAGCCACTGAGGGATCACGGAATCGCCGGAGATCATCCGTGTCGTGTGCCAGTTCAGGAACCTCTCCGCTCGATTGTAGTCCACCTCCTGCGCGGTAGCATTTGTGTTGATCGCAAGAGAAAACAGAAGAACGAATAGGGAAGGTCGGGTGGACTGCATGGTCGAGTTCCTAGCGATTGTAGTTGGGCGTCGGTCCACGGAGTTTGTGCCACACCTCATCGCATGCCGACAATTGTTCATTTGTAAGGGGAGATGCTTTTAGAGCTTCAAGATTTTGGTCCAGTTGGTTCAAGCTCGATGCTCCGAGAAGGATGCAGTGAACCTGTTCCTGCGCGAGTAGCCACCTGAAGGCCATATCGATGGGGGTCATGTTTTCATCTTGAGCAATCGCCTTAACTTCGGCTACTGCATCGAAGTAAGCGTTGTGCCAGAACCGATCGAGGTACATCTGATTTCCGTCAAATCTGGTGTTGGCGAGCGGTGCGCTGTTTCGCTTCTGTTTCCCCGTTAGGAGGCCACCTGCTAACGGATTGTAGACGATATTGCTGATGCCATACTTATTTGTGAACGCCATGTATTCTTGTTCGATTCCACGTGCGGCGAGATTGTACATTGGCTGCGCGATCCAGGGTTTTGCATACCCTTCACGCTCGCAGATCGTGAACATCTCACACATTTGCCAGGCGCTATAATTGGAGGTCGCCAGATATCGAATCTTCCCTTCCTGCTTCAATTCATCCATTGCTGCCAAGGATTCCTCAATTGGCGTGTCGTAATCCGGCAGGTGAAGGTAGTAGATGTCCAGGTAATCGGTTTGAAGTCGATCGAGGCTTGCGTTGAGCGCACACCGAATAGCCTCACGGGAAAGCCCTGAATGATCAGTTGGGACCTTCATGACGCCCCGAACCTTGCTCGCCAGGATTATGTCTTGGCGACGTGACCCTAACGCCTCTCCTAGGAGTTCCTCAGACTTTCCCTGGTTGTAGACGTTTGCGGTATCGAAGAAATTAATGCCAACGTCCAAACAACGGTCGACGATTCGACGAGATTCCTCTCGGTCGGCTTGTGAGCCAAATGTCATCGCCCCCATACAGACACGGGTGACCTCGAGATCTGTGTGGGCGATCCGTTGTCGTTCCAAGTCGTCTGTTCGTCCTGAGTTATTGGTTGAGCTTTGTTCCAGCTAATTGCTGGCCACTTCGTTTCCGCCATTCTCGACCAACCAGTACGCAAACCAAGAGGTGAGTCGCTCTAACCGATCGACTAGTAGCCAAGGTTCGCCGCCCCGTGACAGTCCGTGTGAAGAACGTGGGTAGCGGGCAAACTCAACTGGAACACCAAGTTTCTTTAATGCCATGAACCATTGCTCTCCATCGGGCATCGGCGTCCGCCAGTCCTGTTCGCTGTGGATGATGAGCGTGGGTGCTGTCACGTTTTCCACATACGAGATTGGTGAGAGGCGTCTATATAGCTCACGTTGTTCCCAAGGAGTTCCGGAAAACTCGTACTCGGTAAGGCCTTGAGCATCCGACGTTCCGTACCAACTCTCCCAATTTGTGATCGATCGACTGGTAACAGCCGCCGCAAATCGATCAGTGGTCGAACTCAACCAGTTCGTCATGAAGCCGCCATAGCTCCCTCCCGAGACGCCAACTCGGTTTGTGTCGATGTCTGGATATGCGGTTATCGCGGCTTCAACGCCCGTTAAGTAATCCTCTTGGTCCATCTCGCCCCATTGGCCCATGGTAGCGTATTGGAAATCATGGCCGTAACCGCTGGAACCACGAGGATTGGTGTATAGCACAAACATGCCTGCTGCCGACAATGTGTGGAATGTTCGGAACCACGTGTTCCCGTAGGCACCATGCGGTCCTCCGTGGACCTTCAGGACCATCGGATAAGAACGACCGGGAGTGTATCCGACTGGCTTAATGAGCCAACCTTCAATCTCAGTGCCATTAGCCACATTCCACGTCAGTCGTTCGGCTGGTTGGAGATCTATTTTTTCCAGCCATTCGTCGTTAAAAGACGTTGCTCGTCGCTCGTTGTCTCCTCGTCGCACATATAGCTCAGCGGGGTGCGTAGGATCCGTAGCAGTGTACGCAATGGTATTTCCGTATCGTGATGTCGAAAATCCAGACAATCGGCGGTCACCGTTTGTGATCGCCTGTGGAGTGCCGCCTGAGGCCGAAACTTGGAACAGGTGTGAGTTTCCGCCGACTCCAGCATTAAAACGCAACGCACTACCGTTTGGGGTCCAGTGGACTCCTCCAAACCCAAGGTCCCACTCTGGCATCACGTTAATTGATTCGCCTTGGAACTCGCCGTTCGACGCCACTGCAACCACTCGAAGTTCGGAGAGAGCTCCTCTTTCTGCTGTATAAGTAAAGGCGATCCACTTTCCGTCAGGTGAAAATGAAGGATTGCTTTCGCTTCCCGGGTTGCCAGTTAGTCGTCGAGGTGTTCCTCCACCTCTTGAGATGGAATAAATATCACCCGTCTGTTCCTCGTTGTATTCGTCGTCCTGTCGTTCGTTTCCAGTAAACAGGATCGTCTCCTCATCGGGTGACCACACGACCCCTCCTACATCGAACGGCAGGTCTGTCAGTTGCATGGCCTCCCCGCCCTCCGCTGGCACCACGAAAAGCTGCCGTTTATCTCGTGTCGCCGGGTCGGGAAGGAACGGTAAGGTCCCATCTCGCTTATATCGCATTGAAGTGATCACCCGTCCATCAAATCGCCCAGCGTCCACCGTGTTGCTGATTGCATTCGGTGCGATCCATCCTTCGCGTAGCGCAGCCTTCACACCGTCGTTGGGTGCACGAGTGAATGCGATCCACTGTCCGTCTGGAGACCAGATGGGCTGTGCGTTAACCCCTTTGATGTGTTGTCGCCGCACGGGCCTTCCTCGACGGGCACGTGCTTCTCCACCTGGCCCGGCAACGCGGACGAACCAGATGGAATTATCGTCCTCGCCACGTTGAGATGAAAAGCTCAAAAGACTTCCGTCCGGAGACCAGGTTGGCCCGGTGGACTCTTGCCTCGGAGACGTGAATCGGAAGGGTTGGCCGTCCGGCTGACCATCCGTAAGTCGCTGAAGCCAGATCTCGCGATGTCGCTTGTTCTTTTCCTCTACAATTGTAGTCACGGTGAAGGCGACCAGGCTTGCATCGGGTGATAAGGCGACATCGCCGACACCAATTTCCTTATAGAAATCTGTTGACTGGAGCCCTCGTTGGGCTAGAACAGGAGTGGCAGAGAGAACAATCGCGATCAAGGAGAGGGTGATTCGACGCATTTGCGGCCTCCAGGACATTGGGATGGGCCAATAACACTTGGGATCAACAATTACAATGTCACGTTCGCGTAATTTTCGCGAGAGAGGCCCGGACCGAGCGGGGTTGGGTAGAGCGGAATTTCCCTGCCATTGCTTGCTTTTTCGCTGTACCTAAAAGTACGCTTGGAAATCCACAAAAGGTTCTTAGGCCCAATTGGCAGGGAGTGAGGGTAGTATGTCGGGTCACAGTACAACTCAAAGGCCATCCTTGAGCGATGCCATCAAGGAAACGACTCAACGGTATGTGGCCGCGAACCCTCGTAGCCAAGCGAAGTTCGAAGAAGCGACTCAGTACTTGCCAGGCGCGGATACCAGAACCGTTAACCACTACGACCCATTCCCAATAACGATCGTCCGGGGTAAGGGTTCGAACCTCTTTGACCTCGATGGGAACACCTACACCGATTTTTTGGGCGATTATACTGCAGGGTTATATGGCCACTCCCACCCTACAATTTGTGCAGCCATTGTTAAAGCGCTTGAAGGAGGACTCACATTTGGGGGGCCGCACTCGAACCAGCACGAATTTGCAAAACTTCTGTGCGCTCGGTTCCCCTCGATCGAACGTGTGCGGTTCGCAAACTCGGGAACTGAAGCAAATCTGATGTCACTGAGCTTGGCACGGGTTGCAACCGGTCGTACTGAAGTGCTTGCGTTTGAGGGAGGTTATCATGGTGGGATCCTTGATTTCACTGGGCCGGATCGTCGATTGAACGCCTCATTCTCATGGGTGATGGGGTCGTATAATGATCCTGCTGCAACGAGAGAGTTGATGTCACGCCATCAAGACAATCTCGCTGCGGTGATCGTCGAACCGATGCTTGGTGGTGGAGGTTGTATCCCCGGGACAAAGGAGTTCCTTGATACCCTGCGGCAAGAATCAGAGAGGATTGGCGCCATACTGATCTTCGATGAAGTTCAAACGTCGCGGCTTGGCCCGGGTGGTCTGCAACAGAATCTTGGTATCACTCCAGACCTAACTACTCTTGGAAAGTACCTTGGTGGAGGGGCATCGTTTGGGGCATTTGGTGGTCGCGCGGACCTTATGGAGCTTTTTGATCCGCGTCGGAAGGATAACCTACACCACGCGGGTACACATAATAACAATGTGATTAGCCTCTCGGCGGGGCTGGTCGGTTTTCGCGATGTCTATACTCCTGAGGTGGCCGAGGCCCATACAAATAGGGGAGAACAATTGCGGGCGCGGTTGAACCTCGTGGCTGAAAAGCGTGGTATACCTGCGCATCTGACCGGATTGGGCTCGATAATGAACGTCCACTTCCAGCGCGGGCGAATCCGACGGCGGGAAGACCTGTTAGCCAATCGGCTACCGACAGATCTTTTTCACCTGGAGATGTTGTTGTCCGGTTTTTACGTGGCACGTCGAGGGTTTATGAGCTTGTCTCTGGCGCACACGGAGAAGGATTGTGATCGACTTGTCAAAGCCTTTGACACTTTCCTCGAGCAGCACGAAGTAGCACTGGGATTTGACTTGGCCTAGGTGCTGGCCGGTTTTTTCCAGGGCTAGCGACGGTTGTGCTTCTCGAGCATCTGACGTCGAACTACGCCGCCGTAAACATTCCCTAAAGCGTCGACTCCCACTGCCTCAGCTCCGCTGTGCTCGTCTGTCATCGACTCGATATCCTCGATGAAGTAGGCCACTGATCCGTCGCGGGCGTTCCCGATTCGAATGCCTTTTTTCCATCCAGGGTTGTTCGGTCCCCAGGATTCGGAGTCCGCAACGTAAATTGTATCATCGGAAGTGATGTAGATCCCGCTCGGGCGACTGAACTGTTTCCATTCGTCCAGGAATTCTCCCTCCTGATCGAAGATCTGGATGCGGTTGTTACCACGGTCCCCGATGAAGAGGCGTCCCTGTGAATCCATAGCGATAGCGTGCGGCGTGTTGAACTCGCCCGGGTCAGATCCAGTGCCTCCCCAAGCGGTGATGAATTCACCGTCGCGACTGAATTTCATGACCCGGTTGTTTCCTTCACCATGACCTTCAGTCACAAAGAACTCCCCACTTTCAACGACGAGAATGTCTGTCGGTTGATTAAAGAGGTTGGGCCCTTTACCTGCGACTCCGGCTTCACCCAACGTCATTAAGAGTTCTCCATTAGAACTAAATTTGAACACTTGGTGCCCCAATTGACCGTCCCCACGGGCGTCGGTTGCCCACACGTTACCCTCGAAGTCCACGTGAAAACCGTGCGGATAGTTGAATAATCCCGCCCCCCAGGTGGCTAGCGGTTTTCCCGACATATCAAACTTCACGATTGGGTCCTCAGGTCGACCGGAGCATGTGTTCTCAAAGCAGCGATGCAACACATAAAGGTTTCCATCTGGTCCGGGTTCGACACCGGTCACCTGTGGCCACTGTGACATCCCTTGGGGAAGATCCGCCCAGGGTTCGATGCGTTCATAGGGATTCGGAAGGTTATTGATGGGTTCGGCTCTGTTCTCTACGTCCGAATCCATTTCTGTATGAGAATCCCCTAACTCTCCTGCACAGCCTATCACGAGGAGACAAAGGATCCATACCGGAGAGATCACTAAGCCCGTAGCCTTACGCATGGTTACTTCTCCTTCTGTTTATCACGCACACGGATCACACCCTCCTGTGCAACTGAAGCTACGAGTTCCCCACCCCGGCTGAAGAAAGAACCGTGTGCGAAACCACGTGCCCCAGAGGCTACGGGACTTTCCGTAACGTATAACAGCCACTCATCGATTCTGAATGGGCGGTGGAACCAGATTGCGTGATCCAATGATGCTCCCATCAGATCAGGATCGTAGAACGTTCGACTGTGTGGAAGAAGAGTCGAGCCAAGTAGACCATAATCTGATGCATAAGCGAGGACGGCCTGATGGTGAAGTGGATCGTCACCGAGATCTCCAACTGTACGAATCCACGCGTGCTTTATCGGCTCAGCAGGCTCTGGATCGAAGGGGTCGAGTGGGACGATCGGTCGACGATCG
Source organism: uncultured Gemmatimonadota bacterium (assembly GCA_913043255.1). GTDB lineage: Bacteria > Gemmatimonadota > Gemmatimonadetes > Palauibacterales > Palauibacteraceae > Palauibacter. Next base: position 91,733 of record CAJWLK010000007.1, on the reverse strand, counting down.
ATCGGTCGGTCTTGTGTGAGAAGATCGCGCAGCCCTTCAGGGATCCGATCCGCATGCTCACGAATGGTGTCGAGTTGTGACTTGAGACCTTCGGGTGGTGGTACATCGGGCATCGTTGACTGGTGCGAAAGACCAGTTTCAGTCTTATGGAACGAAGCAGCCATGTTGAAAATGGCATTCCCGTGTTGGATGGCAGTTACGCGCCGTGTCGTGAAACTGCGACCGTCTCGCAGCCGATCGACAAAATACACAACCGGGATCTCGAGGTCGCCCTCTAGGATAAAGTAGCCGTGTAGTGAGTGTGCAGACCGATCCTCTTCTTTGACTGTCCGCCTGGCGGCCACGAGTGCCTGCGCCAGTACTTGTCCTCCAAAGATCCGGCCAGAACCAATATCGCGGTTAAGACCTCGGTAAATGTTTTGCTCGAGAGGCTCCAGATCCAGGAGTTGAATTAGATCTTCAACTGAATATGCCATCATAGATGCCCGCTCAGGGAAGATCTGGAGGAGGAACGCGTCGCCTACTCGCTTGTTCAAATGCGTACGCGAGTTCGATAAGCCTTGGTTCGCTGCATGCTGTGCCAGTGAACCCAATTCCGAAGGGTGCGGCTTTCGCGTTGAAGTCATTCGGGAAGGGTGGGTTAGGTGAATTCTCTACGAACCCGAAGGGCACGACGATATGGGGATACTGTGCTCGCGCCGCCAGTCCAGCCCCACGGCTGCCCGGCGTGAAGATGGCATCTAGTTCATATTCCTCTAACACAGCATCGATACCGCGCGTTCGACTTAGAAGTGCGTCCTTTGCCATGTCTGTTTCGTTCCTAGTAAAGTCTGCCTCAACGTCCATCTCATCGGAGATATCATAGCGCGATTGTTCGTACTTCATCGCACCAGCATCTCGATGCTCAAGGTTCCACTCTCGAAGTTCGGTAAGTGTCCTTACGGGTGCCGAAGAACCAAGCGTCTCTAGCCACGCGTTAAAGTCGCGCTTCATCCCGTATTTGAAGTTCACTGAACAATGAGCATCTGCTCCTTTTGCCTGGTGCCCGCCAATGCATAATTCCCATGTGTTGAAGTTTTGCTCTGGATCCGGGTCTACGAAACTCGGAATTTCTGCCGGATCGATTATGATAGCTCCTTGTTCCTCGAGGACTGATACAGCCTCTTCCATTAGAGTCGTCTGTTCGTCGGTTAGACCGCCGACTTGGCGCCCACCTATGTCGACCGTTTCATAGTAAAAGGCGCGTGGAATACCGATTCGTGCACCTTGAAGACCGTCGGCATCCAGAAAGGTGGTGTAATCACCGTTTGGTGGACTCTCGCACGTTTGCGTAGCGAGATCATTTGGGTCAGGCTCCGTCCCCTCCATGGCGCCAAGCATGATTGCCGCATCGGTTACCGTACGTGCCATTGGACCGGCCATATCGTGATCAAGAGTTACAGGCGCAATACCCCAACGACTCACGCGAGCGATCGTGGGACGAATACCGACTAGCATGTTTGCGTTAGACGGGCTGATGATCGAGCCGCCTGTGTCAGTCCCCACGTTACTGGCCCAGAAGCTGGCAGCTGTCCCGATTCCGGAACTCGATCCACCAGTAGTGAGTGCAGGTCGGCCGTCATTGGTAGTCTCCCGTGGGTCTCTTCGGGGATCATATGGGTTGAGGCCATACCCTGTGAGTGCATTGTAGTTTCCGGGCATTTGATTCGGCGGGCCCGCCATGAAGTTCGCAAATTCAGTAAGACCTGCTTTAGCGATAATGATTGCTCCGGCTTCCCGGAGATGAGCAGTAAGAGTCGCTTCGTAGGGTGGTACGAAACCTTCGAATGCCAGCGAGCCCCCAGTGGTTGGGATATGTGTGGTGTGGATGTTGTCCTTGAGGGCGACGGGGATCCCGTGCAGTGGTCCTCGCACGTTACCGGCTGCACGCTCTGCATCTAGGGCTTCAGCTTCGGCTAGCGCATTTGGGTTGATCGAAACCGCTGCATTCAGCTTCCACTCATACCTTGCGATTCTGGTCAGGTGTTCCGCTATGAGTTGTCGTGATGTGATTTGACCACTTTCCATCGCTGCTTGCATGTCCGGAATTGTGGCCTCCACGACATCGAACGGAATGGAGGCTTGAGGTGCCCGGTTACATCCGAGCCAGACACCTGAAATTAGCAAGGTTATGATGGTCGTTCTCGCAGCGAGCAGTTGGATTGACTTCATTGAGGGAAGCTCCCATCCAGGGTCTAGCGGTTACAGGCTCTTGTTAAAGTACAGGGAGACATCTTGCCGAGTCGAGTGGCAAGCGACACTCTGCGAGAGTCATACATAACGGAGCGAAACCATGCGACCTCATAACCTTGCAGCTTGGCTGTTTTCTTGTCTTCTAGCGGGATCGGTGTCGGCCCAGGAAATGGATGCGCCGAGACCAATAGAAGGGATCAATACGGTTTTCATCGAAGAGATGACTTGGATGGAGGTTCGGGACGCAATTTCAGGTGGTAAGACCACTGTCATTGTCGGGACTGGCGGAATCGAACAGAACGGTCCATATGTCGCCAGCGGCAAGCACAATTTCGTTTTAGAGGCGACGACTGAGGCTGTTGCTCGAGAGCTTGGTAATGCCCTTGTCGCCCCCATCGTGAAATTGGTCCCCGAGGGAAATATTGACCCTCCCTCCGGACACATGAGATACCATGCGACGATCAGTGTACGTCAGGAAACATTTGAGGCTGTGTTGGTGGACGTCCTGAGCAGTTTAGCGCAACATGGGTTTACAAATCTCGTGATCATTGGAGACAGTGGTGGGAACGTCGAGGGATTGGAGGCAGTCTCGGCAGCGCTAAACACCAAATGGGAAGATCGGCCGGTTCGTGTCCATTTTATTCCAGAGTACTATACAGAGGATATCTACAGCTGCGACTACCTGAAAAGTGAACTTGGAGTCTTTCAACAGCCTGATGTTTGCAGCGCGACCCGAAACAACTATCACGATGACTACCACTACTCATCAATTATTGCGACTACTGATCCTGAGCGAATTCGTGCGCAACAGCGAATTGATGCAGGGCTCTTCAGCATCAATGGAGTTGATTTGAGGCCACTTGAAAAAACGGTTGCTAACGGTCGGAAACTTGTGGAATACCGTGCACAGATCACCGCCCGTGCAATTCGACAGGCCATCGCACGTGAGTGAGTTTGGACGGTCTACTGCCGTCCAAACTCACTCACGTGCAAAAAGCTAGCCTGAAGGTGCCTCCTCTAGAACACGTCTATGGGGTGCGTCCACTTTTTCCCTTTGTTGGTCCAGGGGTTGTACGATCGGTGCGATCCCAATAGTCCGTGGGACGGTTGTCGGTTTGTAGTGCATCTTCATCAACCCAATAGTAATCGCCAAAGGGGGTTTGATTGGGCCACTGTTCGTCGAGCGTATCTGCGTCATACACAATCCCGTTCTTTATTACAAGCTGGATGTCGGCAGTGTTACGAATGTCATTTAGTGGGTTAGAGTTGAGAACGAGCAGATCGGCGATCTTTCCTTCCGTGATGGACCCCAGTTCATGTTCCAGGCCGAGGAAGTGTGCGCCGTGGATGGTGCCCACTTCTATAGCGCCCATCTCTCCCATACCAGCTGCGACCATCCATACTTCGTAGTGTGACCCGAGACCATGTAGCTGGCCATGTGATCCGATTGCCCCCCAACCTCCGTGCTCTACGATGTCACCTAGACCTAGGGCCAAGAGAGGGTAGCTGTAGTCAGTTTCTGGTCGAAGCATGCGGCGCCGTGTTTGGGGGATAAGAACCCGCCACGGTGTGAAGCGACGCAGTTTCTCATCTTTCCAGACCTCATACGTCTGATAAAAATACTCCTCATTCCATGCAGATGAGCCGCCGACTAGGAATGTGGGCGAATAAACGGCCTCCGCCTGCCCAAAGAACTTCGCGGCATCCTCATATAGGGGCATATAAGGCATTGGATGCTCCCAACCCGTGTGCCCATCCATAATCATGCCGAGGTTGTACTCGAGGTCTCCGCCTTCAGCGGTCACCATGAGCCCACGTTTCCGTGCAGCATCTGTAACCCACTGTCGCTGTGCGCGTCGTGGTTGCATGTACTCTTTGATCGACACTGCGCCCCAGGACATAAGTCGTGCCACGTTCTGGTCAGCCAACTCGTAGCTTGATATTTCGTTCTGGCGTGAGCCGTCGCCAGAGTAGATTGGGTCGCCTGTGCTGTACATGCGAGGCCCTATGACGGCTCCAGATTCCACTAGTTCGGCCGCGGGGAATACGTTCGACGACCACTGCGAGTTATCGAGTGTCGTTGTCACACCGTAAGCCAGGTAGACCGCGGACTCCCAGTTCTTTTTTGGGAGAACGCCTTCGTGGTCACGGTGATGATGTGCGTGCATGTCGATCAATCCCGGAATGATCGTTTTACCGCTCGCGTCAAATACCCGGTCTATACCATCGGTCGAGCACGCTCCCACGCAGTCCAGGCGACCGTTCCGCACTATGACTGTTCCGTCCTCGATCACTTCACCGTCTTCAACCGTGATGATTCGCGCGTCTGTGAATGCCACACTCCCCTCAGCAATATGGCGCGGAAGTTCCAACCGGATTGGGATCTCTTCGGTGGTATTGGTGTCGATGGAATGTTTGTAGTAGCGGGGCCCACTCACGAACTCGAGTGTTGCACTGTTACGCCAACGAGGGTGGATGCCACCCTCAAAACTTACCTGTGTCACTGGCAATTGACCCTTATGTCTGTCAATTAGGGCCGTTTTTGAACCTGTGCCCCCATAGGGTAGGGGCATCTTGTATACGTTGTCGCCTTCTTGGAATGCCAACCATTGTCCATCCGGGGACACAGCGGCTTCGTCGGCATGAGGTAGCATCACATGAACCCGGTGATCTGATCCGTCGAGATTGATGGAAACGATCTCGGTGCCGGCCGGGTCACCGTCTCTAGGTCCGACGGTTTCAGGATAGAAGAGTCGGCTATCGGGACCGAACCACGCTTGAGGAAGCGGTCGACGTGGCATTAGTGGTCGCCCTCCGCCCCATGGTCTTGCAACCATTGTAATGCGTTCGGGGTCACCTCCCGCTGCCTGTATTCGGGCAAAATCATACGTCTGATTATTCGCCACTGTTCGCCCGTGGACTGTCGCTCCGGAACCACGAGTTACGACGATGCTGCCCCCATCTGGGCTCCAGACAGTGTTGACGTAATCACCGGGTGTCGAGGTGAGCTGCTGGGGCGTCCCTCCGTTTGCGGGTATTCGCCAGATATGGCCTTGGTCGGCGTCGGCCCAACTTGTGAATGCAATTGAGCGGCCGTCAGGGGACCATGCCGGAGACATTTCGAACGGCTCAAAATTTTCGGGTGTGAGGCGCCGAGGAGTACCAGTGGGAAGATCCATGATCCATATACGCCCGACGGCTTGAAAAGCTAGGTGTTGTCCATCTGGCGATGAAGTTGTCCAGCGCGGGAACTTTACCATGAATGTGTTCTCTGCCAACGTCCCTGGTCGCCCTGCCATCTCTGATATGGTTCGCTGAACACGCGCCGTGAAGGGGATTGTGGTAACCTCTCCTGAGGCGATGTTTACACGGCGAATCTTTCCTCCTTGAGCGATTATGATCGAACTGCCGTCAGCGTCCCAGCTATAACCGGGCAGGTCGCGCGACGCTTTCATCCCCTCGGCCATATCAACTTCTACGGGGTCCATCACTACCCGTTCTGCACCAGTATGAAGGTCCCGTAACCAGAGCGCGGTTCGCGGTCCAAATTTTCGTCCCTTGTGCGAGATGGTTCCGTCGGGAATTCGGCGGGCAAACGCTAGCCAGCGGCCGTTCGGAGAAATCTCTGGCGCGATGGCTCCACCACTTGAGGTTTGTCCCTGTTGAACCGCAACGCCAGATGTGATTTCATCTACTCGTCCGGACTCAAGATCGAGTCGCCGAATTTGTTTGTGGCCTTGCGTCACATCCGCGCGTCCCGACCAAGTTCCTGGAGGTGTCATGCTAATCTGGAAGAACAGGGACTCGCCATTCGGCGAAAATGATGGCCAGGCAGCGCCTGAATACGTAGATCCGATTAACTGGATGCCCTCCCCCCCATCGCGCGAGTACATCCACAAACCTGGATCGCTGCCCCCGCCTCCGCGTTTTGTAGAAGCGCGACGAACGACGATAAAACGGCCATCTGGAGACCATGCAGGCTCCCAGGCTCGATCAATCTGACTTTCAAACACGGGTCGTGGGTTCGATCCGTCCGAATCCATTAACCACAAATTGGTTTGCCCTCCCCGGTCGGAGATGAATGCGATGGTACTACCATCGGGCGAGATACTTGGATGGAGATTTACGGCCACTCCAGAATTCTGGGTCAAACTCTTGGCTTCACCTCCTGAGGTGGGTAGCCGGTAAATATGGCCCAGTAGATCGAAGACCAGTGAAGCCCCATCGGGGAAGATGTCCACCGACATCCATGTCCCTTCACTTGTGGTGAATTCGATTTCCCGGGTCTCACCTCGTGGGGCCGTTACATCCCACTCATTACTGGATCCGGGATTTGTGTCCTGTGCAGATATCTCGTGGGTTGGTATCCCAAGGCTGAGTATGAAGACTAGAGGTAAGTAAATGGACAGGGTATAAAAGGCGCTGTGACGCATAGCGATTACTCCGAGCTTGTAGGAACGAAAAACAGCTTGAGCAAGCTCAGTTGCTCGACCACCTCTAGGCAATGCCTTTAGGTGTAGTCTAAGCGAGACCCGTTCGCTTCACTCCGGTCTCATTGAGGATACGACTCGCCAACTCCTCAATGGAGCAATTGGTTGTGTCGACAAACGGAATCCCTAGTCTTTCGAAGAGCGCTTCCGCCTGCCGGACTTCGTAGCTGACTTGGTTGGGTGATGCGTACCGGCTTCCATGGCGTCTCTCAGCCCGGATGGCCTCCAAGCGCTTGGGTTCAATGGTGAGCCCATACATCTTGGATCGGTGCTGTGCTATTTCCGGAGGCGTACGTCGTCCCTCGAGGTTTTCTTCAGTTAGTGGAAGATTCGCTGCATACACACCGTATTGGAGTGCCACATACAGACAGGTAGGCGTTTTACCTGATCGAGACACGCCGATGAGGATAATGTCTGCCTGTTCGTAGCCCTCTGGGTTAGCTCCGTCATCGTGTACAAGAGCAAAATTGGTGGCATCGATACGACGATCATACTTCTGTGTGTCCTGCATACCGTGAGCTACACCCATAGCGTGGGTTGAAGTCATCCCCAACTCCCGTTCAAGGGGTCCGAGGAAAGAATCGAAGAAATCGAGGAAGAGCGCATTGCTGCCTCGAACCACATCACGAATGTCATCCTGAACGAGTGTACTAAAGACGATGGGTGGATATCCATCAGAGTTAGCCGTTGCGTTGATCAATGCAACGGCTTGTATTGCCTTATCGAGCGTGGATACGAATGGTACGGTGGTTTTTTGGAACTCGGATGCATCGAACTGGGTGATCAGGCTATGACCCAGTGTCTCAGCCGTGACGCCCGAGTGGTCGGAGACGAAGAATACGGTACGTTTACTCATATATACCTGATTCTCCCACCTCCCAGTGCTCAGGACAAGCATCTCGGATTTATGGAGATTACCTAGGAAGGTCATTTTGACGTCCAACATTGTTCCTCTTGAAAGATTAGGCCTGTCGGATCTGGATTTGGTTGGAGGAAAGAACGCCTCATTGGGTGAGATGATTGCGAACCTTTCCGCAGCTGGAGTCAATGTTCCCGGCGGGTTCGCTATCACGGCACAGGCGTTTCGTGAGTTTTTGGCCGGTGGGCTTGGCGAGCGCATTCACGATCTTCTCGACACACTCGATGTTGAGGACATCGAGGCTTTGTCAAAGGCAGGTAGCACCGTGCGCCAGTGGGTTATCGACACACCACTGCCGGAGGGTTTTTGTAGAGAAATTGAGGAAGCGTATCTTGGTTTAGAGGATGCGGTTTCAGGTGATAACCGCGTCTCGGAATCCAAAGGCGCTCTTTCTGTCGCCGTCCGCTCCTCTGCTACGGCTGAAGATTTGCCTGAAGCCTCATTTGCAGGCCAACAGGACACGTATCTAAATGTATTCGGGATTGAAGCCGTATTACGGGCAGTACACGATGTCTACGCTTCGCTCTTCAGTGATCGCGCAATCGCATATCGTGTTCACCACGGGTTCGCGCACCGGGACGTCATGTTGTCTGTCGGTGTACAGCGTATGGTGCGGGCCGACCTAGGGTCGAGTGGTGTGATGTTTACGCTCGACACAGAGTCGGGTTTTCGTGATGTCGTCTTCATTACGAGCGCGTATGGACTCGGTGAGACCATTGTTCAAGGCGCTGTCAATCCAGATGAATTCTATGTATACAAACCGGCTCTCCGGGCAGGTCGCCCTGCTATTCTGCGGCGCACCTTGGGGAGCAAGATGATCAAGCTTGTCTACGACGATAGAGCTGATGGATCGGGTGACACTGTGAAGACGGTAGATGTGCCCGAAGAAGACCGGCAACGATTCTCACTCACGGACGATGAAGTCCTTGAACTGGCTAGACAGGCACTTCTCATTGAGGATCACTACGGACGTCCGATGGACATCGAGTGGGCAAAAGATGGTTCGGACGGTCGCCTGCGGATTTTACAGGCGCGTCCAGAAACCGTTAAAAGTCGAACGGGCAAAGTGATCGAACAGTACACCCTCAAAGGGAAAGGAAAGATTCTAGCTGAAGGTCGAAGTATTGGAGGGCGAATTGGGAGTGGCTCTGCGCGTGTGCTTGATTCGGTAAGAGATATCGGTCGTTTTCGATCGGGAGACATTTTGGTGACCGATATGACGGACCCCGACTGGGAGCCAATTTTGACACGAGCGGCAGCTGTAGTGACCGATCGTGGCGGTAGAACCTGTCATGCGGCAATCATTGCGCGAGAACTTGGGATTCCCGCTGTGGTCGGGTGTAATGAGGCCACTAAAGGTATCAAAGATGGGGCGTCTGTTACGGTGTCTTGTGCCGAAGGGGACACTGGTTATGTGTATGAAGGGGCACTCGACTTCGAGCGAGGCACTCTAGAGGTAGAGATACTTCCCGAAATCCCTGTCAAAATCATGCTTAACGTGGGCAACCCCGATAGGGCTTTTGATTTTGCTGCAATTCCAAACCACGGAGTGGGGCTAGCAAGGCTCGAGTTCATCATCAATCGCATGATTGGAGTGCACCCTTTGGCTTTACTTGAGTTTGACTCCCTACCCGTCGAACTCAAGGCGGAGATCCATACGCTGATGGCTGGGTACGATGATCCGGTCGGCTTTTATGTGGAAAAACTTACTGAGGGGATTAGTACCATTGCTGCCGCTTTTGCTCCGGAGCCCGTAATTGTTCGTTTGTCGGATTTCAAATCTAACGAATACGCAAATCTGTTGGGTGGACAACGCTATGAGCCACACGAAGAGAATCCGATGTTAGGCTTTCGTGGAGCATCTAGATATGTGGCGGACAGTTTCCGGCCGGCGTTCGAACTAGAGTGCCAGGCACTCAAACGCGTTCGCGAACAAATTGGCCTTGAGAACGTCTGGGTGATGGTTCCGTTTGTGCGAACTGTGTCGGAGGCGGAGGCCGTGGTCAAACTTTTGAAGGAAAATGGACTTGAGCGTGGTCAAAATGGACTCCATCTTATCATGATGTGTGAACTTCCTTCAAACGCCATTCTGGCTGACGAATTTCTTGCGCACTTTGATGGAATGTCCATTGGATCGAACGATATGACGCAACTCACGCTTGGATTGGACCGCGATTCCAGTTTCATTGCGGAGACTTTTGATGAACGTGATGATGCGGTAAAGGTGATGCTATCTATGGCAATCGCGGCCTGCACAAAGGCTGGTAAATACATCGGCATTTGCGGCCAGGGGCCCTCGGATCATCCTGAGTTGGCTCAATGGCTTCTGGGCGAGGGTATCGAGAGTATGTCGCTCAACCCTGATACAGTTGTAGAAACTTGGCTCTCCTTGGCGGGAGAGGATACGTGACCGACTCGGTCAAGGTATTATAGGATCTTGACTTAGGTTGCCCACGTCAGCCATAATATGGGGTCCTGTCCGTGCGCCTGTCCGGAGGTGCACAGATGAGTAAGATCTTGCAGCTCGACTCCTCGAGTTCTCTCGAGGCTGGTCATTTTGCCCCCTTGCCCCATCTTGCAGACGCCTCCGAGCATCGGTCAATCACCCCACCGGAGGTGCCAGGATGACCAAGGACGATTTTGCAGCGACACTTGCAGCCAAAACCGATCTCTCTAAAGCGAAAGCAACTGAGGTCCTCGAGTGTATCTTCGCCTCGGAGTCTGGTCGCGGGATTATCGCGACTGAGCTTGGTTCAGGCAGAGCGTTTACTATCACCGGGTTCGGGAAGTTCGACACACGAGTTCGAAAGGCCCGGAAGGGACGGAATCCGCAGTCTGGAGAAACTATTTGGATCTCGGCTCGTGCAGTGCCAACGTTTAAGCCAGCTCAGGGCCTAAAGAGTGCGGTGTCCGCATTGACCCCAACCGACGCGCCGGAAGAAACGCCTAGCGCGCCGGAAGATACGGGATCAACAGGGGGATGGTGGCGCGGCTAAACTTGTAAGTTGGCGGTCCCATAGTTTAGGGCGTTTGCCCCACTAGGAGTCAACGGATCGCGAACGTTAGTGTGGCCCAGTTCGACTCATAATCCACGTCGGGCTCAGTTGTAGTCTCCACCATATGGATGGTGCGGATGTACCACTGCCCTGAGGCGTTGATTGGAATCGAAGCGACCCCTTGAGAATTGGTGCGCGTGTTCACGGCTTCCGTGTGTTCGTCGTTCTCGCCATGTGAGTGGTAATTTTCATGGCTTGCATAGACAATCTGGTTCGCAACTGGCTGACCAGCACGGAGAAATTGTACTTGCAATTCGTCACCGACTCCAAGTTCATAAGGATTCTGAAGTGGAACGAACTCGGCAGGATATTCAAGCTCGTGCGAGAAATCTGCACTCCTTTGTTCACCGACCTGAACTATCGCTTTCACGTGCTTACTGTAGCGTTCGGTTGCCTCATCATCCCATTTGCCCGCTGTTTTTCGCTGTTCGATCGCATCAACAATCCGGTCATGCGCTAGGTACTCATTGAATTCGTCTGCCGTGAGTGTAAATACCGTTGCTGCGGTCGAAATCCCTAATACATACGTTCCGGCAGAGCCGGTCTCGAAACTGAGCACGGCAGTGTCGATTTCCTCCACGCTTGCTTCATACAAGGCACTATCGCGCCATGCCGACGTGGGAGGGTGCATTGTCCCATCGGGCCCCACGATGCTGACATCGAGCATGCGATTGCGGGCGATTGCGTTTTCGCTCACATCAAAATCACCGTTGATAAGTTGGACCATCGCGGAGGAGTTTTCTGCCAGAAAATAGCTGTCCAACTTGAGGAACATGGTATGAGCTTGAGCCGTCCCAACGAGTACAATTGCCAACAGAATCAAGCATGTCAGAGTTTTTCTATTGAATGTCATGCTACTGGTTTTCCCTTCAGATAATGTAAGACTTACTGCACGAGTACTTCTTATGATGTTTTATAAAAGATTTGGTCAATCGGCAAAGGTTTGATTTGTCAGTCAAGAGATGGGGGGCTTGCCATATCCCCACTATCCTGCGTACCGGTTGAGCATTCAACAATCTATTAGCCTAGGAATGTCGATGTTCAAGACGCTACGATCAGTCATCCGATTTCGGAAGTTCGAGACGGACCCGGTTGCTCGACGGTTGGCGCGTTGCGCCAGTGTTGAGGACCTGCGAACCCTCGCCGAGCGGCGTTTGCCGAAGGGTGTGTTCGGGTATATCGATGGGGCTGCGGAGGACGAGCGTACGGGCGTTCGGAACTGTGATGCATACCATAGACTCGAATTTCGGCCGCGTGTTCTAAGAGATGTGACCGATGTTGACCCAAGCACGACGTTACTTGGTCATCCGATCAAGATGCCACTCGTGTTGGCGCCCACCGGTTTCAGTCGAATCGCTGATTCGCAGGGTGAACTCGCCGTGGCTCGTGCAGCAGACCGAGCCGACATCACTTACAGCTTGTCGACACTTGGCACGAGGTCGATTGAGGAAGTCGCTGCGGTCAACTCCGGGGCAAAGTGGTTTCAAGTATATGTTTGGAAGGATCGTGGGCTTGTACAGGAACTTATAGAACGCGCTCGCGAGGCAGGATTTGAGACTCTCCTTATTACGGTTGATGTGCCTGTTTTGGGACGAAGAGAGCGTGACGTGCGATTTGGTTTCACGCTTCCACCAAAACTCGGGCTCGATACGATCATAGATGGCGTTAGAAATCCGGGGTGGACATGGGATTTTCTGCGCGGTGGGCCAATCATTTTTTCGAGCGCGGTGCGCAAAGATGTTGACTCTGATGCGGGCGGTGTAGATGCGATGGGCCTGGCCGAGTACGTAAACAAACAGTTCGACCCACGGCTGGTTTGGAAAGACATTGATTGGCTGCGGTCTATTTGGGATGGGCCGATTGTGCTCAAAGGGATCCAGACTCTGGAAGATGCTGTGCTCTCCGCAGATATGGGCGTTGACGGCATTGTACTTTCAAACCATGGCGGTCGGCAGCTGGACGATGCTCCCCCAACACTTGAACTCGTCAAGCCGGTTGCTGACGAGGTCGGTCATCGTCTCGATGTAATGTGCGATGGTGGTATACGAAGGGGGAGTGATATTGCCAAAGCAATAGCCCTGGGCGCAAAAGCTTGTCTGGCTGGTCGCGCTTATTTCTATGCTCTCGGGGCAGGTGGAGAACAAGGGGTAGATCTGGTTCTCAAGTGGTTTGATGAAGGATTTAGGCGGTCCATGGCGTTACTTGGCGCAAAAAAGGTGTCCGAAATCACTCCTGAAATGGTGCGCTGGCGTAGGTCTTAACATCCCGTGCGTTCTGTGTGTCCCGTGAGAGAAGTGGAAACTGCCTGTTTATAAGCGCTTGCGGTGCACTGCGGCTAGGAATTAGCGTATAAGTAGTTATACCCTGGGGAACCGGAACGTATGAAGAATCTCACAGTTCTGTCACCTTGTCTTGGCTGGATCGCAGTGGGTGCTTTTACACCCCTCTGCGGCTTGCAGCAGAGGGCCCTTGAAACGGTTGATCGGGTGGCTACAGTAGCCCATGTAGCATCTACCCTAAATGTTTCTGCGACGACCGTGTTTGGGCACAATATGTCTGTGTCTGAGAGCCTCGATGAAGTAGTGCAGACGGTCTGTGTTCGCTGCCATAATGACGAGCGACTGCGAGGCAATTTGTCGCTCGAAGATTTTGAAGTAACGGCGGCGGACCAGAAACCCGAGATTGCCGAAAAAATGATCCGGAAGCTTCGGGCGGGAATGATGCCGCCCCCGGGTACTCGGAGACCTGCGGAGGATACACTCTTAGCCCTAGCCGAAACGCTCGAGCAGATCGTAGATGAAAGAGCCTATCAGAACCCAAATCCAGGGGGTCGCACTTTCCAGCGACTTAACCGTCCTGAGTATGAACGAGCGATTAAGGACCTGCTCGGGCTAGACATCGATGCGGGGGACTGGCTCCCGCTCGATCAAATGAGTGCAAACTTCGATAATATCGCCGACGTACAGGCGTTCTCGCCTACACTGGTCGACTCGTATCTCAACGGGGCCTCGGATATTAGTCGGATGGCTATTGGCGATAGAGATGCCCCCCCGATCAACACCACGTATAAAAATTCTCCATATGTCTCTCAACACCCATGGGATCATGTGGAGGGAGCGCCCTACGGAACTCGCGGTGGGATGGTCACCGATCACGTGTTTCCGGCCGATGCGGAATATGTGTTTGAACTCACATTCGCATCCGGTAATAATGCAAGACTCGAAGATGTTGACATCTCAGTTAGCGGTGAACGGGTTTCGTTACTTCACTACACGCGGCGTGGCGGTGGTGCCGATGAACGTGGTTTCACGCCTATCCGAAGCGATCCTGTCTTCATACGTGCGGGTCAACACAAGGTGTCTGTTGCGTTCATCCGGAAAGCTGAGGGTCCATACGAAGATCTGATTCGTCCACATGAATGGTCGAATGCTGGCGGGGGCTCGGGAGGGGCGGGCATTACAACACTCCCGCACTTACAGAGCCTGGTTATCGGCGGGCCATACAATGTTACGGGTGTGTCTGACTCGCATATCCGTCAGAGGATCTTCACCTGTCGCCCAACGTCACCCAGTGAAGAGCAACCCTGCGCACGCAGGATTCTCACGGAACTCGCGACGAAAGCCTATCGACGACCGGTTATGCCGAACGAGATCGATGGCCTCATGAGTTTCTACGCGACGGGTTCCGAGCAAGGTGGGTTCGAAGTTGGTATACGTATGGCGTTGGAAGCCATACTCGTGAGCCCTTACTTCGTGCTTCGTCTTGAACGCGAGCCAGCAAACGTAGTGGAAGGGCAAAACTACCGACTTGACGGTCTAGATTTAGCGACACGGCTGTCGTTCTTCCTATGGGGGTTACCGCCTGACGATGAGTTGCGAACGGTCGCGTTAGAAGGGCGATTGTCCGATCCTGCTGAGCTAGATAAGCAAGTGCACCGAATGATTGCGGATGCTCGATCAGAGGCACTTGGCTCGCGATTCGTCGCACAGTGGCTCCGTCTTCAGGACCTACACAAGGTTCGGCCTGACCCCAACTTCTATCCCAACTTCGATGAAAACCTTGCAACAGCCATGCAGCGCGAAACGGAAGTGTTCTTTTCGAGCTTAGTTCACGAAGAGAAGAGCATGCTTGAGCTATTTAGCGCGGACTACACCTTCGTTAATGAGCGACTTGCAAGACACTATGACTTCCCTGATGTGACCGGTGAACGCTTTCGACGAGTGAATTATCCGAATGGTTCAAGGGTAGGACTTTTCGGGCATGGCAGTGTACTCGTCCTGACGTCGATGGCGAACCGTACATCACCGGTCCTTCGGGGCAAATGGGTCATGGAAGTCCTGCTTGGGACGCCACCACCACCGCCCCCGCCGGGAATTCCGGATTTAGACGAGACAGAGGGCGCGAAAGACGGTCGATTGCTGACTACCCGGGAACGGATGGAACTCCACAGGTCCAGTCCGGCGTGCCGATCGTGTCACCGATTTATGGACCCGATCGGGTTAGCGCTCGACCAGTTCGATGTGACAGGGAAGTGGCGTATAAGAGAAAACGGGATGCCGGTCGACACACGAGGAGATTTTTACGATGGGACATTAGTCTCGAGCCCGCGTGAACTCGTGGATGCGTTGCTCAAGCGCCCCTTGCCTCTTGTGAGAAATTTTACCGAAAACCTTATGGCCTACGCACTTGGACGCAGGGTAGAGTATTATGATCAGCCAGCGATACGTGCGATCGTGGAAGATGCCGCGAGCGATGGCTATAAAATTTCGTCATTGATTTTTGGGGTTGCCCAAAGCGATGCGTTTCAGATGAAGAGGGTAGTTCCCGTTACTGTGCAGGAAGAGGTGTCCAACGACGGTAGGTGAACCCTACCAACACTAGTTAGTCCACCATACGGCTTACGAGGAGAACAATGCGCTTTATTAGTGGAAAACACATGCGCCGCCGCACTTTCATCCGAAGTGCAGGTGCCACCTTGGCGCTTCCATTTCTCGACGCAATGGTCCCGGCAGGACGTTTGTGGGGCACGAACGCGAACACATTGAACGCTGAGACCACGCGCTTGATCTGCATCGAAGAAGTGCATGGTTTGGCTGGTTGCAATAAGGAGTGGGGTGAATCGCGGAACCTTTTCGCGCCGAGTACTGCCGGTCGAGACTTCGAGATTATCGACGATAGTGCACTGGTATCACTTCGTGACTATCGCGACCATATGACAATTGTGAGCAACACGGATGTCAGAAATGCTGAGGCATTCATTCCGCCCGAGATTGGAGGGGACCACTTCCGATCGAGTGCCGTCTTCCTGACCCAAGCACACCCGAAACAGACTCAGGGGTCTGACATATACTGCGGTACATCGTTAGATCAGCTCTACGCCAAACGCTTTGGGCAGAATACACCCTTACCATCAATGCAGTTTTGCATAGAAAACCTCGATCAGGCTGGCGGGTGCACGTATAACTATTCGTGCGCATATACGGATTCACTAAGCTGGGCCTCTCCGACCGAGCCTTTGCCCATGATCCGTGATCCACGTGTTGCATTTGATATGTTATTTGGTGCTGGTGGTTCACCAGAGGAGCGAGCGGCTCGTCGAGCGACGCGCCGAAGTTTGCTGGATTGGGTGGCGGGTGAGGTTTCGTCCATACAGAGACAACTTGGTGCTGAAGACAATCGTCGCTTAGATCGATATCTGAGTAATATTCGCGAGCTTGAGCGTCGGATCGAGATGGTTGAGGCGCGCAATACCAGTGGTGAACAGCGCGAACTTCCCGAAGCACCTCCAGGTGTCCCTGATTCATTCACTGAACACATGAGGATGATGTTTGACGTACAGGTGCTAGCGCTTGAAACTGATATGACGCGAGTTATCTCGTTCAAGACTGGTCGCGATGCGCAGAATAGGGTCTTCCCCGAGAGCGGTTCGGATCGGTCATTTCACTCAGCCTCGCACCACGGAAACCGTGAAGAGGCGGTCCTGGAATTTAACAAAATTTGCCAGTTCCGGGTTGGGCAGCTTCCCTATCTAATCGACAAGCTCAAGAACACGATGGAGGGTGAATCCAGTCTGCTTGACAAGTCCGTTGTGATGTGGGGGTCCCCCATGGCCGACGCGAATCTCCATAACCATCGTCGTGCGCCACTGGTCCTCTTGGGTCATGGTAACGGGATGCTTGATGGTAACGTGCACATTAAGGCCCCCGATGAAACTCCGATGGCTAATGCGATGCTTACGGTAATGCATGGGTTGGGACATGATGATATGCAGAGTTTTGGTGATAGTACTGGAGAACTCGCACTGAATTGGCCAGCTGGACTTCCTGTGGATAGCGGAGACTGACAATGGGAGTCTCCCGACTCTGGAATGTGCCGGCGGTTGTAGGGTTAGGTTTTATTCTTTCAGCTGCCGCACCCCCAGACTCACAGATCGCTGATGCTGCGATGCGTGGCAATAGTGCCATGGTCCGTGAGTTGATAAAGCAGGGTTTCGATGTTAACGCGGCCCAGGGTGATGGCATGACCGCACTCCATTGGGCAGCCGATCGAGGCGATGGTGTGCTTACCCAGATGCTGATTTATGCTGGTGCCGATGTGGAGGCCTTTACGCGAATAGGTCACTACACACCGCTGCATCTGGCGAGCAGGGCAGGTAGTGAACAGGCAGTGCGAAGTCTTATTCGCGCCGGTAGTAACGTGGCTGTTCGTACATCTAACAGCGGTGCAACGCCACTCCATCTTGCAGCCGCTTCCGGAGAGCCGGAAGTGCTCTCAATGCTACTGGAATATGGAGCAGATCCGAATGCCCGAGAAGGGGAGTGGGAACAGACCCCACTTACATTTGCGGCATCACTCAATCGTGCTGACGCAATCGAAATTTTGCTTGAACATGGCGCAGATCCCAATCTGACGTCCAAAGTTATTGAGCTGGATCGACAACAGAAATTAGATCAGCGTGCCCGTAAGCGTGAGAACGAAGTGCTGGCGGCATTTACGGGAGATGAAGAACGAGTTCCCACGCCCAGCCAGCTTCAGGTTGCAGTAGAAGCTGGACGGCAAGTCTATGTTGACGGGCTACCGGAGGAAGAAGAGGAAGAAGATCCGAACGATTCCCGGCAGCTTTTTTTGCCCCCGATTGATAATGTGGGCGGGTTAACGCCGTTACTACATGCTGTTCGTCAGGGACACATCGAGGCTACCCTGGCACTTCTCGAAGGGGGTGCCGATGTCGACATGGTAAGCGCCTCGGATGGCACCAGTCCTTTGGTTATGGCTGCGATTAATGGGCAGTTCGATTTAACACTTATGCTCCTAGAGCAAGGAGCGGATCCCAATATTGCCACTGAGATCAATGGGGTCACTCCACTTTTCGCAATCATCAATTCCGAATGGCAGCCCAGAACTCGTTTCCCACAGCCGCAAGAACGTGCACTCCAGCAGGCTGACTACCTGGAAGTTATGCGGTCGCTACTGAACACAGGTGCCGATCCAAATCAGCGAATCACGCGTCACCCTTGGTATATGGTCTATAGTGGATGTGGGAACCGGAATTGTGGATTGGTTGACACAAACGGAGCCACAGCATTTTGGAGGGCCGCGTACGCAACCGATGTTGAAGCTATGAAATTGCTTGTTGAGTACGGTGCAGAACCTGAGATGCCGACAAAAGCACCACCAAGACGCCAACGTCTTTCTCCGGATGAACAGCTTAGGAGGCAAGCCCGAAATGCCCTTTCGGACTCCTCGTTCGTGAATCTCCCGGATTCTGCACGTCTGGAGCTTCTTATGGATATCCGCGCGGAGCTTTCTGATTCGGCACAGGTTGCTTTTCCGGATAGGGCATTTGAAAACCTCACGGAAGAGGTTCGGAGAGAACTTCTTTCCGCAGCTGACCGCGCCGACTCTGTTCGCGCGCTGCAACCTGATCCGTCAGGGCTCCCACCGGCAGAAATAGGTGGTCCCGGCGTGTATCCGATTCATGCCAGTTCTGGTGTTGGCTACGGAGAAGGGTTCGCAGGTAACGCGCATCGACACACACCTAATGGATGGCTTCCGGCTGTGAAATACCTGGTGGAAGAGCTGGGGGCCGATGTGAACGCGAGGGACCACAACGGTTACACAGCTCTTCATCATGCTGCAGCCCGTGGTGATGATTCGATGATCTTATATTTAGTAGAGCAAGGTGGGGACGTCACGGTTGTCAGCCGCCGTGGCCAAACTACTGCGGATATGGCCAATGGACCTGTATCTCGTATTTCACCCTTCCCGGTTACAGTTGCACTGTTGGAGAGCCTGGGCTCGATAAACAACCATAACTGTATGACCTGCTAAACGTATCTGTGGGCGCATGCCGAGGTTGTTTAGCCGTCGGTCGTCGGTCCAACACCTCGTCTTAGTTGATTCGCTTCTCATGGTGGGACCACTCTTGTTCACGTAGAACGAACTTCTGAACTTTTCCAGTAGATGTTTTCGGAAGTTCGCCGAACTTGATTGCATCCGGGCATTTAAAATGTGCAATCTCCTCTCGACAAAAGTCGATGATCTCTCTCTCGCTCACTTCGACTCCCTCTTTGAGCGTGACGAAGGCTTTAGGCCGTTCACCCCATTCATCATCAGGAACTGCAACCACGGCACATTCGAGCACTGCCGGGTGGCGAGAAACGGCTTGTTCGACCTCAATGGTTGAGATGTTTTCGCCTCCTGAGATAATGATGTCTTTCGCGCGGTCACGTAGTTCAACGTACCCATCAGGATGCCAGACCCCGAGGTCTCCCGAATGGAACCAACCATCGCGAAATGCCTCAGCCGTCGCGTCAGGCTGCTCGAAGTATCCTGCCATTACGATATTTCCGCGCATCACCACCTCGCCCATCGTTTCTGCATCTCGTGGCACATCTTCGCCGGCTTCGTTCACGACACGCATAAGGTCGGCGGTCACGTAGGACTGTCCTTGGCGAGCCAAGATGCGCGCCTGTTCTTCAGGTGTGCACCCATCCCAGTCCTCGTGCCAAGCGCAAGAACTTGTGGGACCGTATGTCTCTGTGAGTCCATAGGTGTGAATTGGCTTGATGTTGAGCGTTTGGAGCTGCTCGAGCAGGGTAGGGGAGGGTGGGGCACCTGCAATCATTGTCGTTACTGTACGGTCAAGCCGGTTGGCTTGCGGATGATTGACGAGCATGATTTGTACGGTTGGTGCTCCGTTATAGTGTGTCACGCCCTCGGTTTCTATGAGTTGCCATATGTGTCCGGCATCTACTTCTCGTAAACAGACATGTGTGCCGGCTACGGCTGTCACAGCCCATGTAAAACACCAGCCATTGCAGTGAAACATTGGGAGTGTCCACAGATACACGCTCCTTGCAGTCATCTCCATTTCCAGTACTTCGCTTAGTGCGTTGAGGTACGCACCCCGATGCGTATACACTACCCCTTTGGGGCGTCCGGTTGTACCTGAGGTATAATTCATCGAGATAGGGTCCTCTTCGTCTCGAGGCCCCGTCATCAAAGGGTCCTCAGGTGCTGCGGATAAGAAGGCTTCGTAAGGGTCATCCACAGACCCAGAATCATCGATCCACGTGACTGAGATGTGGCTAAGGTTGGTGGCCTCGAGGAGCGGCCCCAGTGCTCGATCCACAAAAAGTTGGCGCGCACCACAGTGTTTGACGATGTACGCGATTTCCTTGGCGCTTAACCGCGTGTTGATAGCTACCAAGACTCCATCCGCGGCGGGTACAGCATAGTGGGCTTCGAGTAATGCAGGGATATTCGGCGCGAGAAACGCGACGCGGTCACCCGACTTGAGTCCGGCACTTTTGAGGCCGGCCGCCAGTCGGCGAACGCGTTTTTCTAACTCAACATAGGAGTAACGCCGATCTCCGTGCACGACGGCAGTTTTGTCTGGGTATATGAATGCGCTACGCCGCAAAAAGTCGATCGGTGTCAGCTCCGTCCTGAAAACTTTGCGGTTCCCAGAGGGTGCTGCAGCTGGACCTGTAGCTGAACGCTCCATAAGTCCCTTCGACTATCTCCCCTCAGCTTCAATCGTGAGTCGCCGATAGACTTCACGCGCCTCGTCGAACTGTTCGTATACGTGTTCTTGTTCAACTTCAGACCGCCACCCAGGCCATTGTTCAGCTTGGCGCTGGAGCTCGTCAATCCACCGTAGCCCGTAGTTAGCTGCTTCCCCATTTCTGATGGGCTCATCGCCTACTTCAAACCAAACTGGATTCGTGAAGGCCTGCGCATACGGTGCATCCAATGGAAACCGTTCCTCTGGGTCGCCCTCTGCGCGCATATGGATCCAGCCGCTGCCATCAATTTCAACCTCACCCGAAAAAACTCCAGACTTTCGATCTTCGGACAATTCGATCTCAGCTATATCAATACCGTTCCTTACAAGCCAAGCACGCGTCAACGGTGTGATCGATTGGACGTTTGCTTCCACAGAGATTGTATTCGTCCCTTCCGCCAACTTGAGCTTCTCGCCTGGGATGCGTCCCTCGACGGTCATTTCGATGAGAGGTCCACTTGTGACGAAGGCATGAAGATTTCGCAGTCCATCATACCAGCCCTCTGCTGTGCGTTTTCCGTCCGCTGTCCGCACATAAGTGCGCATAGCCCCCAAGATAGGTGTGCTGTGAAGACTGCTGATCGAGTCCTCACCACCCGTGGCACAAACCTTCACTTCGTTATTCCAGAGCGCATAGAGTGGGAAGAAACCTGCGCGGTTCGGAGCGGACCACTCGAGAGCATCGGTCGTGCCCAGCACCGCATCGACCATAAAGCCTTTCCCACCCATCAAGCCGACGCTGAGCGGATCAATGTCGCCGAAGTATGGGTGTACATATCCGGTTGTGGCGCCCTGCTCTTTGGCCTTGGTGAGCATATCAGTGTTGGACGGATAGAGGCTCTCGATTGCCGTGCCTTCGTATCCGGTGGTAAATGGTGATATAAGATGATCACGCAAACCAAGCATAAATACATGACCGTAGAAGGGTGGACGGTATTCTTGGCCAACCACCATGACACGTTCAGGTGTAGAAATAGGGTGTGCACCGCCACCTGGAACGAAGAATTGATGGTCTAGAATCCGATTGTCTTTATTTGCAACCTGTTCGTTGACGATGTCTTGGTCTTCAGCGTCGGACATGAACATCAAGTTCTCCAACGTGTTATGGAGGTTCCCTGCATAGTTCATGTGCACGTGCGTTGAGCCGTTATGCCAGCCATCCTTTGAGAGGTCTGCAAATCGGTGAAGTTCTACAACGAGTTCTACGATCTCACCCGGGCCTACCTCAACGATTTGTCGAGCCGGCTCGACCTCGAATCCTTTCATGACGGTAAGGTCTACGGGGCCAGTGGGAATCTCGATGGAAAACGTTCCGTCGGTGTGGAAGGCTGCGAAGCCGCCTCGTCCTCCGATGCGAGCGTATCCGTCATTTGGGGCGTAATGCTTCCCATCCGATGCTTGTAGGGTTACGCGTGCAGCTTGAGGTGTTCGTCCTGTAGCATCGGTTCGGACAGTGACGCTTAGGGTCCCCATTGGATCTTTCCATGCCCGTTTTGTGATCTCAATCTTGCTGCGTCTACCACCGTACGTCTCTATGAGCTCTAGGTGAGGCAATCCGCCTTCGTTTGTGATATAAGCAATGTTTTCGCCGTCAGGTGACCAGCGAGGGTGGAAAGCATCATGCTCGAAGAACGTGAGCTTGTATGGCTCGCCACCGACAGTGGGCTGCACATAAAGGTTGTTGAACTGGTCAGCGGCTCCTGATGTTGACGAGTAGACAAAACGTCGGCCATCGATCGATACATCTGGACGTGTTCGGTACAGAGTTTGTTCTTGCAGCACAGTTTGAGCACGCCTGATTCCGCCGGCCTCAGCTGGAACACGTATCACGTTTCCAGATCCAAGCGGGACCCCTCGGTTTGAAACCATCAAGAGTTCCGTACCATCGGGCATCCACGTCGGAGATAAATGCATATCCATCGGTCCGAAATAGAGCCTATTACTACCGAAATCGTTATCCGTTGATACTGCGATCTCATCGCCCATCCACTGACCTTCATCAATGCTTTGAACGTAGACGTTGAAAAACCCGTTCGGTTTGCTTGCCACATAGGTGACTTTCGAACCGTCGGGGGAAAAGGCTGGGTCAGCGTATACGAAATTGTCGTTCGTCAGGGAGTGACTTTCCCCTGTATCTATGTTGATAATTTCGAGCTGAATACGTTCTCCGCTGTGGTCGGATGTGTAAATGAGCCATCGCCCGTCGGGTGACCAAGCTGGTGATGAGTGGTACTGGGGCCCGCGTGTGAGTTCTGTGGCGACACCTGTGTTTGGATCTACTCTCCAGATAGAGCCGCTCATAGCTATGGCAATGGATGTCCCATCGGGTGACCATGCGGGTGCCCATGGTGTACTACTTGGAGCTGGCGGCAGATAGTAATTGTGCATGTAGTTGCCACCGTGCCGCACGCCAGGGTAGCTCGCCATGGCTGGAGGATGGGTTTCATCCAAGAGAGGATCGATTATACGGATGCTCGAAGACTCTAGTCTCTCGGTTGCGAAGGGTCCGTCTTCTCTGGTTGTCGGTGCTCCAGAACTGCCTTCACCTTGACAAGCGATAGGACTGAGGATGAAGAGGACGAGTAGAAAGTGTCGTTGCAGGTTCATCATTACTCATTTGGCTAAAGGGTATTGACCGCCCAACTTGGTCATCTCTCTTCTCTAGACGCAACGGGGGGAGAGAAAATTGCTTGACTGGCTAACTACCTTCACTTCTAGTCGGTGCCTGATAAGTTTGACGATGTCACAAAATTCGGAATTGTACCAAAAAGGCAATCATTTCACTGCTACAGCAGACTGTATTGAATGTTTAAGCCACAGTGGAAAAAAAGGCTAATATCTTTTTTGGTCCTGTGTTTTGGGGTCCAAACGGTTTTAGTGTATTCTGATGCGCGGAGCGTTCCGCTCACGGAGGCTGCGCTCCAGGGTCGTGTTCTGTGGCACCAACATGCCTGTCAAACATGCCACCAACTCTATGGTCAAGGGGGATTCCTCGGACCAGATCTGACAAACGTTTCGAGCCGAATAGATTCGACTCGTTTTGCCTCCCTCCTACAGGTGGGAAGTGGACAAATGCCGCCGCTCAGGCTGAATGACCTAGAGATTGCAGCAATATCTGAGTTCCTCCGTCACATGGATCGGCCAGAGATTGGTCGGGGTCAACTTCGGTTAGGCAACCCAGAGGCGCAGTCTGGTCTCCAAGGAGCGTTCGAACGGGCGCTCGAAGCTAAGTGGGAAGAAGGGAATTTCGAAGCCCAGGTTGGATTCCAGGCAATGCAGGCTAGGCCGTGTAGTGCTTGCCATCTACCGTTTCGCGAATCCCCTGTGGGGGCTCCTGATCTTTCTTTGGTTTTTGAGACGCTAACTCGCGACTCACTCGAGCAGGTATTGTCGCAAGGAAGACCTGAGAGGGGTATGCCTCCACCTGTACCGGGATTGAGCCTCGAAGAACGTGAGTCCGTTATCGCGTTTCTTGAGTTCTTGAATGCTCACCGCAGTGAAGTCGACTCTATGACTCAGACCCTTGCAAGTGATCGCTCTCTCGAATTGGGTGCGCTACCGTGGTGGGAGTACCGTTGATGAACTCACGATGGACTTCGACCTCGGGTGACGTGAGTGGTGACACAAACCATATGCCTTGGTCTTCTGCAGAAATGAAACCATGGCGGGCATTCGAAGAAGGTCATGCCGTCCATCAATTCGCTACGCTGACTTTCATTCGGGGAGGATTGATCGCAATTGGGATCACTCTTCTAGGGGGGATCCTTGCTGCTCTCTACTCGATGCCGAGTCTTGCCCCATCGTTCCAGGAAATTGGTCTAGATCTGCGCCAACTCCGTCCTATTCATACGGTCTTTGCTTCGGCATGGGTGTTCCTCGGTGGAGTAGCGGTTGTTCATCGATACCTACAAGACTGCGGTCCCCCAACCGTGGGCGACCGATGGCGCTTGCGTGTTCAAGTTGCTAGCTGGGCTGTTGCTGGAGTTGGCATTCTTGTGACGCTCTCACTTGGAATTGGTTCGGGACGCGAGTATGTGGGATTTCATCCTGTTTTGTCGCTCCTCATCCTCCTTGGGTGGCTATGTTTCGCATGGAACTTCTTCCGGGTGGCGGGCCCTCGTTTCTGGGAACGACCGGCGTATATCACAATGTGGGGCGTTGGCATGTTGTTTTTCATCTGGACGTTCCTCGAACAACATGCTTATCTCATCCCGGGGATATTTTCTGACCCTGTGCATGATCTGCGCATCCAGTGGAAAGCTACAGGGACCTTGGTTGGGAGCTTCAATCTCTTTGTGTATGGTAGCGTTATTTACATTGGCGAACGCATCTCGCGCGACACTTCGTACGGTCATTCGAAGCTAGCGTATGCCTTGTTTGGAGTTGGTCTTCTCAATTCGTTCACCAATTTTGGCCATCATACGTATCACCTCCCGGGTCGAGAATTGGTCAAATGGATCGCGTTTGTGGTCAGCATGCTCGAAATCATCATTTTATATCGTGCCGTTGTGGATGTGTGGCGACTAACGCGAGATACTGAGGCTCGAGACTTCTGCGCAACACGGGGATGGTTTACTGCTTCGAAGTGGTGGACCTGTGCCCTAGTCTTTAGTGCCGTGATCATATCGGTTCCGCCCATTAATGCGCTGATCCATGGGACTTATGTGGTTGCCGGCCATGCAATGGCGGCGATGATTGGCATTGATACAATGATTCTTATTGGGGCCATCATTTGGATATTGGGTGAACACCTCCAAGCCCGGGAAGGTACCAGAGGGGCAGCCTCCCTTAATACGATTGGAATGCGCCGGATCTTAATTGGACTCAACCTTTCGGTAGCAGCACTTGTAGTCTGGCTTCATGTCGTTGGTATCGCCGTGAGTGTGACGCGCGCTGTGCATGCGCCCAATGAAGCTTATGTGCCTCCAGATTGGGTGACTGCGTTCAGTGGCCTCGGTTTCGCTATATCTGGTACCATCACTCTAGCCTTTTTCATTATGCTGCTTGTAAAGCTTCATTCGCCGGCATTTAGATACTTCTGGGTATCTCCGACCCGAGTATGAGCACCCCTCTCTGGATACCTGACGAGAAGCGTATTGCAGCAACAAATATGGCTGCGTTCCATCGATTTGTTATCGAAAAAAAAGGTATTTCTGCAACTAATAGTGATGAGCTATGGCGTTGGTCTGTTGATGACCAAGCGGGGTTTTGGGATGCAATCTGGGACTTTTGTCACATAGTTGGCGAAAAAGGCGAACGCGTGATGATCGATAAGGAGCAATTTCCCGGGGCGCGATACTTTCCAGACGCGCGACTTAATTTCGCCGAAAACCTGCTTCGTCGAAGAGATGAGAGTCTTGCTATGGTATTCCGTGGCGAGGATCGAGTCCGGCGTGAAGTGACTTGGCAGCAGCTCTATAATACAACATCGAGACTTGCACAGGCACTCAGGGCTTGTGGTTTGAAACCGGGGGATCGTGTTGCGGGGTATGTGCCTAACATGCCTGAAGCGATGATGTTAATGCTTGGTGCTGCGAGCTTGGGAGCGACGGTGTCCACCGCCTCACCAGATTTTGGTGTGCAGGGTGTGATAGATCGCTTCGGACAGATTGAGCCCCGGGTTTTGGTCGCGGCTGACGGGTATTTTTATAACGGAACATGGCATTCGAGTCTTGAGAAACTCCCCGCCATCGTCAATCTGCTCCCTTCCGTCGAAATGGTCTTAGTCGTCCCCTACGGAGAGTCGACGCCTGACGTTTCGGGGATTCCGAACGCCGTGTTATTCGATGACTTTTTAGCGCCCTACGAAGCAGGGGACATCGAATTCGAACAACTACCGTTCGATCATCCTCTTTACATCTTGTTTTCGTCAGGAACGACCGGTGCCCCCAAATGCATCATTCATGGCGCAGGTGGTGTGCTGCTCCAACACGTCAAAGAACAACAACTGCACGGTGACGTAAAACCGGATGATCGGGTATTCTACTTCACGACGTGTGGATGGATGATGTGGAACTGGCTCGCAACTACGCTCGCCGCCGAGGCCACAGTCGTCTTGTATGATGGATCGCCCGTATACCCCAACCCAAGCGTTCTATTTGACTATGCCGATGAGGTGGGTATGACTTTGTTTGGAGTCTCCGCAAAGTTTTTGGATGGAATTTCGAAAGCAGGGGTTCGCCCAATTGAGTCTCATAATTTGGGTACAGTTAAAACCCTATGCTCCACAGGGTCTGTGCTTGTGCCAGAAGGTTTTGATTACGTGTATAGGAACGTGAAGAAAGACATTCATCTCGCGTCGATCTCCGGTGGTACAGACCTATGTGCGTCCTTTGTGGGGGGAAATCCATTATTGCCTGTCTGCCGAGGTGAGATCCAGGGGCCGACACTCGGGATGGATGTGGACGTGTTGGACCAAAATGGCCGGTCTGTTCGGGATGAGAAAGGTGAATTGGTGTGTAAGTCACCTTTCCCTTCAGTGCCGCTTGGGTTTTGGGGAGATGACGATGGAAGTCGGTTCTACTCAGCATACTTCGAGATGTACCCGGGCATCTGGCGCCACGGAGATTGGATGGAGTGGAAGGATGGTGGTGGAATGGTCATTACCGGGCGTTCAGATGCGACACTGAATGCGGGTGGTGTGCGCATCGGAACGGCTGAAATATACCAGCAGGTGGAGTGTATCCCGGAAATTCTGGAGGCCATAGTGATTGGTCAACCCTGGGAAAATGATACGCGTATTGTCCTCTTCGTGCGGCTCGCAGATCGTGCCGTTCTCGACGACAATTTGGAGGCGAAAATACGGTTGGCCATCCGTGAAAACGCATCTCCCCGCCATGTTCCTACGTGGATTCTTGAAGTTGCTGATATCCCGCGTACAAAAAGCGGAAAGATTGTTGAGCTTGCGGTGCGTGCAGTCGTACAGGGTGAGCCTGTGAAAAACATTGAGGCGCTATCGAACCCAGAGGCTCTCAATCTCTTCAGGGATCGTCCTGAATTGGCCTGTTGAAAGAAGTTACAATCCTGTCTAACCCTTGGGCCGGAACACTCTAACTCGGGACTAGTAGATTCGCCGCCGCGACAGCCATCACCTTAGCCGATGTGACGATATCACGAACTGAGCAAGATTCGTCTGGTTGGTGTGCTTGTTCAAGCGTTCCTGGGCCGTAGGCTACGCAGTGTTGAACTCCTGCGATCCGAGCGATGTGCTTCTGGTCGTATGTTCCCGGGCTAGCCACGAGCCTTGCGGGTTGGTCCACGACTTGTCGGATCGCCCGCTCGAGTGCTCCGACAAGTGGCGAATCAGCCGATGTGAACGTTGGGTGCACAATTAAAATGTCTGTCAGTTCGTATTCGCGCTCTTGGTTTTCTCGTGTGGCATCCTCTAAGAGTGATTCGACTTCGGCGCGGACAGTCTCGAACTGTTCTTCAAGGATAAAGCGTCGATCGAATACAGCCTCTGCTGAATCGGGGACGCAAGGTGTTTGAGCCGGCGAAATTTCGTCCCCCCCCGCGTCTGCTTGTCCTCCCCGGATCGAGTTGACGTTGATTGAACCAGATCGCGCCTGTTTCGGCACAACGGGCATACTGGTTGTTCGGGTAGCGAGGCTCGGTTGCAACTCTTCATTCACTTTTTGGAGGATGACATTAAGGTCCTGAATTGCGTTCCGCCCGAGAAATGGCATGCTTCCGTGACCCATACGACCGCGCGCAGTGATCTTAAACCAATAGACACCACGGTGCCCGAGAGAGATCCCGTCAATCCCGAACGGTTCTGGGATTATGACATAATCTGTTCGGTTTCTGTGGATGCGCCCCATCTCGGCTAGGTATGCAACGCCTGCAAAGCCGCCACTCTCTTCATCGACGGTAGCACTAGTTTCTAATGTGCCGGCGCTTATTCCAACCCGGCGAACCGCTGTCGCGGCATATATTGCGGCGGCGAGCCCCGCCTTCATATCCGCGCTGCCACGACCGTAGAGCCTTCCATCTCGGATTAGGCCGCCAAATGGGTCGACGGTCCAGTCGTCACCTGCTGGAACGACATCGAAATGCCCATTCAGGTGTACACAGGGACCGGTGTCGTCTGACCTAAGTGTACCGACCACATTCACCCGTGGATGTTCGTCGGTGTGCTCGGGCCGATCCAAAGCCTCGACGTATTCGACCTCGTAGCCAAGGGCAGACATCCGATCGCCGATAACCTTCGCGCATCGTTCATAGTCTGTCCCAGGCGGATTCACAGTTGGGATGCGGATCAGGTCTGCCGCAAACTCGACCAACTCTTCCGCATTTGCGTCGATCTCTTCTAGGATAGCTCGCGTCACCGTGGAATTATTCAAGAGCGGTTGGGGCTGCCCAGACGAGCACGGCTGCTATAATGAGGACCGTCTCGGTTTTACTGGACCGTGAACGCCAAGGAGGGTGGATGAGGCGATCCTGCGTTGTTGTTGGGGTTAGCATATTTGTGAGCACGTTCGCTGTGGCTGGGGTTTGTGTGGCCCAGAATAAGTTGTATGGACCCGGCATAACTGCCGTAGATGGGCTGAAGCTAGGTCACTTTACGCTCGATGAAAGACCCACGGGATGTACGGTCGTGCTTGCAGAGGGCGGTGCGGTAGGCGGTGTTGATGTGCGGGGAGGCGCCCCGGGAACACGCGAGCTTGCGCTGTTGGACCCGGTATCCACGGTTCAGG
Source organism: uncultured Gemmatimonadota bacterium (assembly GCA_913043255.1). Taxonomy (GTDB): domain Bacteria; phylum Gemmatimonadota; class Gemmatimonadetes; order Palauibacterales; family Palauibacteraceae; genus Palauibacter. The sequence goes on along the minus strand of CAJWLK010000007.1, from coordinate 62,271 downwards.
AAGTTCATGCGGTGGTCCTATCTGGAGGGAGCACCTATGGTCTTGATGCAGCATCGGGTGTGATGCGGTACCTCGAGGAGCATGGGGTTGGGTTACGTGTTGGGGCACATATCATTCCAATCGTAACGGGGGCGATCCTGTTTGACCTTGGAATTGGAGATGGTTCGATCCGTCCAGGGCCGGAGTGCGGATATCAAGCTGCCTCAGTTGCAACGACGATAAAGCCAGCAGAAGGAAGCATTGGTGCAGGAGCTGGTGCGACCGTAGGGAAGTTGCAGGGGTTGGGGTCTGCGATGAAGGGGGGGATTGGAACCGCGTCGATTACGCTCGATGATGGTTTGACAGTAGCAGCTGTGGTTGCGGTAAATGCGGTTGGCGATGTGGTTGATCCGACGACGGGTGAGGTGGTAGCCGGGATTCGAGACCTGGACGGAGGTTTCCTGGATGCACGGAAACTGCTTCGGAACACCCGCCCCGAATCACCGGCGGGTGCTAACACCACAATTGGAGTGGTTGCTACGAACGCCAGTCTGACTCAGGCACAGGCCACTAAGATGGCTCAGATGGCTCACGATGGGTTGGCCCGGGCCATCTATCCCGCGCATACGCCTGGTGATGGTGATACGATCTTTGCCTTAGCCACTGGCACGAGGATTGGGAGTCCATCACTCACGGTGCTTGGGGGCCTCGCAGCGGATGTTTTGACTGAAGCTATTCTGCGCGCTGTGCGGACTGCGAAGGGTCTTCCGGGTATCCCTTCGGTCTCGGAGTTGGGCGCGAACCGATGACTTCGGGGCTATTGGTCCTCCTCGCGTACTCCGCGGCTTTGGTGGCGTTCGGTGTGTGGGTTGGGCGCCGAGTTGAAGGTGCTCGGGGATTTTTTGTCGCAAATAGGCGTCTTGGGCCCCTGTTGTTGTTTGCGACAATTCTTGCCGCCAACATCGGCGCTGGCTCCACGGTTGGTACAGCGGGTATCGCATACCGCGATGGGCTCAGTGCCTGGTGGTGGGTAGGCTCGGCTGGAATCGGCACTCTACTGCTCGCCCTCTGGATTGGCCCGCGAATTTGGCGGATCGCCTCTAAAAATGGACTCCTGACTATGGGAGACTATCTCACGCTGAGGTACGGGCGATCCATCCGCGCGATGATCGCAGTTCTGCTATGGTTTGCCACCCTCACCATCGTTGCAAGCCAACTCATTGCCATGGCCGAAATTGTCGGAGTTATAACCGATCAACCGCGATGGGTGGGAGCTCTACTCGGTGGCGTTTTGGTAATTATATACTTTAGCGTTGGGGGTCTTGTCGGATCGGCTTGGGTCAACCTAGTACAGTTGATCGTCCTCACACTTGGATTCGCGATCGCTCTCCCTTGGGCGCTTTCTGGTGCTGGTGGCTGGGCTGCGGTCAAAGATGTGGGATTGGGTTCTTCAGACGATTACCTGAACTTTTGGCATGGAGGTTCTTCGGGACTGATCTATCTTGCACTTCTAGGCCCGGCGTTCATCATTTCACCCGGGTTAGTCCAAAAAGTCTACGGAGCCGTGAATGAGCGCGCGATCCGTGTAGGTCTGGTCGCAGCTGGTGTTGGGCTCATGGTTTTTGCGTTCGCCCCCACATTGATCGGGATGATTGCTCGGGTGCACGCACCTGACCTTTTGAATCCTGAACGCGCTTTGCCGATCCTACTTATGACCGGGTTGCCTCCGGCGGTTGGTATGTTGGTGTTAGCCGCTGTGTTTTCTGCTGAAGTCAGTTCAGCTGATGCGGGACTCTTTATGCTTTCAACCTCGCTGTCGAAGGACCTATATAAGGGATATTTGAGACCAGAGGCTTCTGATGCCCAAGTGCTGCGGGTTGCCCGATTAGGTGCGATCGTTGGCGGGCTTCTTGGAATTGTGTTGGCGCTGCTGCTGGACTCAGTGATAAGCTCGCTCACGATTTTCTACTCGCTTCTTAGTGTGAGTTTGTTCATCCCTGTAGTTGCCGGTCTGTACTCACGACGAGCGGGGGCAATTGAAGCTTGGGCAGCTATTGGAACGGGTTTGGCAGCCCTGGCTGCGGTGCGACTTTTCGCCCCAGCAGGTGCACCACCCATCGTAGATGGAACACTCATCGGAATCGTGGTATCGGCACTCGCATTCACGATCGTTTTGGCGCTCAGAAACAAGCAAAGGAAGGGGACGATTTGACTGAAAACCTATTCCGGCTGGATGGTAAATCGGCTGTTGTTGTAGGTGCCGGCGCAGGTATTGGCGAGGCGGTTGCCCGAGGGTGTGCTTATCAAGGTGCCCGGGTCGCCTGCGCGGATGTGGACCTTGAGGCAGCCCAAGAGACTGCAGCTCGGATAGAACAGAACGGAGGTGCTGCAAGCGCACATGAGTTAGATATCCTCAATCCGGAGGCGGTGTCGGAAACGCTTGATGTGGCTACAGAATCTGGTGGCTCACTCGATATTGTCGTGTGCACTCCAGGTGTGAATGTTCGCAAACCACTGCTTGAATACACTGAAGAAGATTTTGATCGCGTCGTGACGCTGAATCTCAGAGGTAACCTTAATGTGCTTCAAGCGGCGGGTCGTCGTATGGCTGAGCAAGGATCCGGCAGCATCATCCTCTTCTCGTCTATCCGTTCGATTGTGGTTGAGCCGGGACAAGGAATTTATGCTGCGACCAAGGCGGGTATTGTACAAATGGTTCGAGCACTTGCTGCCGAACTGGGCCCCAACGGTGTTCGAGTAAACGCCGTGGCTCCTGGAGTTGTTGATACTCCTCTCACAGCCCAGATCAAGGCTCGCCCCGCTTGGTACGATGCTTATGCTGCGAGGACGATTTTCAACCGTTGGGCGAGTTCAGAAGAGATGATTGGCCCGACCGTTTTCTTGGCATCTGATGCTGCCAGCTACGTAACGGGAACGGTTCTATTCGCTGACGGTGGATGGACGGCGGTTGATGGCCGATTCGAACCAGATCTCTGAGTAAACCGTATGCTTGAAGAGAATAGGCGGACCAAACGATGACAGAAATAAACCTCGCCGTCTTGCCAGGCGATGGTGTTGGACCAGAGGTGACACGGGCCGCGCTCGATGTGCTATCGGTTGTTACGGAACGAAAAGGATACCGTGTTTTTTGGGAACAGTGGCCGATTGGTTGGGCCGCCATGGTTGATGGCGGCGAACCACTCCCCGAAGAAACACTTAAAGCATGCCTGGCTGTCGATGCGGTTCTTCTTGGTGCTGTGGGTGACCCCCGTGCCGATGGCCTTCCCCCTTCAGAACGACCCGTCGCAGGCCTGCTGCAACTCCGCCGTCACCTAGGCTGTTTTGCGAACCTGCGTCCCGTTCGTGTCAGTGATGGGCTTGCGCGTTATTCGGCAGTAAAGCCTGAGCAGGCGCGCCAAACAGATTTGATGATTGTGCGCGAGCTGGCCGGAGGTTTGTACTACGGTGAACCAAGAGGGCTTGATGAGGAAGTTGGTCGATCGTGGAATACTCTTTCCTACGAGAGAAAGGAAATCCATCGGATCGCTACCATCGCATTTGATTTAGCACGAGACCGGCGCGGTAAGGTGACCTCTATCGATAAAGCGAATGTGCTTGAGGTCTCACGTTTGTGGCGAATCGTGGTTGAGGAAGTGGCGAGAGAGTACGCTGACGTGGAGTTGGAACACATGTTGGTTGATCGAGCAGCGATGGAGATCATTCTCTGTCCTGAGAATTTTGATACAGTCCTAACCGACAATCTGTTTGGTGACATTCTGAGTGACGGTGCTGCTGCGCTTCTCGGGTCCCTTGGCCTGCAGGCGTCGGCAAGTATTGGTGGTTGCACAGATCTTTATGAGCCGGTGCATGGATCAGCCCCGGATATAGCGGGATCAGGTATAGCTAACCCAGCTGGGGCCATCCTTTCGGTTGCCATGATGCTTGAGTACACGTTCGGATTGAGAGCCGAAGCAAGAGCTATTGAACGGGCGTTAGATCGAGTTTATGTGACCGGTTGCCGGACGAGTGATTTGGAGTCCTCAGAGGACGTAACCGCACCGATGGGGACTAGAGAATTCGCCGAACTGGTAATCGACCAACTGGAAACGGAACTCCAAGCCACTTCTTAAACAAACTCGATCCTCAGTCCTGCTGGTTTTGTCAGCCGACATGCCGTGGGATGATTTCTTTACGGAATATTTGAGGCGCTAGGAACTTTGTATCGCTTCTAGAGATCACGAAGAGGCGCGGTCAGCCTATCGTGATGGACGGATACCAGTATGGGCATGACAACTGGGGGCTTCACTATTACCTAGCGATTGGCAGGCAGGTCGAGTGCTTCTCGATCGATGATGACCCCTCCCTTAATGACGAGTTCAATGTCCTGAGTGTTTGAGATGTCGACTAGAGGGTCTGATCCAAGGAGGATAAGATCTGCAATCTTGCCTTCTTCGATCGACCCTAACTCACGCTCTTTACCTAGAAATACTGCCGCATTGAGCGTTCCAATCCTGATTGCATCAAGTGGAGGGATGCCTCCATCGACCATGAGTTCGAGTTCTCGGTGGGATTGGGGGCCAGCGGATTGGTCAGAACCGAGAACAATCACACCATTGGCCGCATGAATCTTACGCAGGTTTTCCTGGGCTACCGGTGTCATAACTTTCATCCAGGTGGTCCAGGCGCGGGCTGCGTATTCTTGCCGCACGGAGCCTTTTAGACGTTCGATCAGGCTAGGTTCGTACACAGCTTGGTAAAGAGGTCGATCCAAAAACTCTGGGTGCTCGACCAGTCGTGAATATCCCTCTCCGATTGTAAGTGTAGATACCATGGGTGTTCTTGAGTTTGCCATAAGCTGTACAAACTCATCACTCACCGGTCCTTGGATTATAGGGTGCGCTAGTGTATTAAGTCCTGCCATAATCGCTTGGCGTGCGCGGAATTCGTGCGAAGTATGGACGGTCGTTCGGACGCCGTGAGCATTTAGATACGCCGCGGCTTGGGCCATGACATGTGGATCAAGCAAAGGGATAAGAGGACGCGTCCCCCAACCATGTTCGTCGAATGTGAACTTGACGATGTCTGGATTGTGAGCGAGGTGCGCATCTAAAAGTGGAATTGCCTCTGGCCATGAGTTGATGAGCGTGCCACTGAGGCTGCTTCCATGGCCTCCAGGTGCTGTGACTACACCTCCAGAGGCGAAAATCCTAGGGCTGATGATTGTGCCTGCGCGCTCTCGCGCGCGGACATCAAATATGAAATCAGCATTGTTGCCCGCATCGTATACCGTCGTAATGCCACTGTACAAAAAACCATGTAGAGCGCGGCGGCCCGTATTCCAGTCTGACCCGTCAAGACCACGGCCCCCTGACAGATGAATGTGCATATCCATTAAGCCGGGGAGCAGGACGCTTCTTTGTCCGTCGATGATTTTCGCGCCGTCCGGTATTTTGAATGAGGTCCGGGAGATGCGTGTGATTCTGTCACCTTGGATGAGTACCCAAGCTCCATCTATTGGTGGTCGCCCTGTTCCATCAATAAGCCTGACATCTTGGATTACGAGAAGATTCGGCTCCTGGGCCAAAATGTTTGAGGGCTGTACCCAGCATGTAACTATGAGTACCACAAGCAAACGGATGGGCAGAGGCATTTGCACTCGACTGCTAATCGCGGCAGGCATCAGCGAAACTCCTGACGGTGGATTTTATTGCGAGAGGCGAGGCCGCCAGTTTGATGGTGTGCGCACATTTGGCCTTTAGGATCTGAGCCCCTTCATTGAGGTGCGAGAATCTGTACAACAAGCGCAAGATAAGAGCGACACTATAGTGATTGCCATGAAGCGCTCAGCTTGAAGAGTTCCTAGCCAGCCCTTGCTTCGGCGGCGGCAACGCGCATGGCCTTCTTACGTGCATTAGGATCTAAGAGTCGTTTCCGTAGGCGAATGGCGTCAGGCGTAATCTCAACCAACTCGTCATCATTGATGAACTCGAGTGTAAGCTCGAGCGTCAGTTGTCTAGGTGGTTCCAGACGCACACCCTCATCTGCGCCTGCCGCTCTCATGTTCGTAAGTTTTTTCCCTTTACATACGTTGACCTCAAGATCACCTGGCCGGACGTGTTCACCTACGATCATACCGTTGTACACATCTGTACCGGGGGTCACGAACATCGTAGCGCGTTCCTGTAAGTTGTATAGTGCGAATGCCACACTGGTACCTTCTCGGTCTGACACGAGCACGCCACGTTTGCGACTCTGGAGATTTTGGACTCGTGGTCCGTATTCGAGAAACCGGTGATGCAGCTGTCCTTCTCCTCGCGTGTCTGTTAGGAATTCGGATCGATACCCGAATAAACCGCGAGCTGGGATCTTGAAATCTAGCCGAACTGGTCCTTGTTCTGTCGGGCGCATGGATAGCACTTCGGCGCGACGGTTTCCCATTTTTTCCATCACGACTCCGACCATTTCTTGGGGCACTTCGATGACGACTTCTTCGTAAGGCTCTTGCATCTCTCCATCGGGTCCCTCGCGGAAGATCACACGAGGACGTGATACGGTGAACTCATAGCCCTCCCGACGTATTGTTTCCATTAAGATCGTTAGGTGGAGTTCGCCTCGTCCCGATACCGCGAATGTGTCGGGCGAAGCTGTATCATTTACGCGAAGTGCTACGTTGCGCTCAAGTTCTTCGAACAATCGGTCTCGAAGCTGTCGCGTAGTAACGTACTTTCCGGTTTTTCCTGCAAACGGCGAGTCGTTTACACGAAAATCAACGGCAAGCGTTGGTCTTTCAACGGCGATACCGTGAAGTCGGTCTCGCTGGTTTGGGTCTGTTATAGTTTGGCCAATCTCGACCTCTTCCAGGCCTGCTAGCGCTATGATATCTCCTGCGGTTGCAGTCGACACTTCTACACGCTTAAGTCCATCAAATCCATATATCTTGAGGGCCTTCCCCGGGATGGCGTCATCTGCCGGCACCTCGCCGGGATCGCCCAACGGTAGTAGGACAACGCGATCCCCATCCGCGATAGAGCCGCGTTCTATACGACCGATAGCAATCCGCCCCACGTAGCTTGAGTGATCAAGTGTTGACGTGAGCATCTGGAATGGCCCGTTGATATCACCTTTGGGTGGAGGTACCGAAGTGAGAATTGCTTCGAAAAGAGGTGTCAGGTCGGTCGCAGGCTGGTTTGGCTCCAATGTCGCCCACCCGTCACGGCCACTCGCATACAAGAATGCAGCGTCTAGTTGTTCTTCTGTGGCATCGAGTTCGATAAACAGTTCTAAGACTTCATTGTAGACCTCGTCGGCTCGCTGATCCGGTCGGTCTACCTTGTTGATCACCACGACGGGTAAGAGCCCTAGTTCGAGCGCCTTTCGCGTAACGAATCGCGTCTGGGGCATCGGGCCTTCGGCCGCATCGACGAGGAGAAGAACTCCGTCGACCATTCGAAGAACCCGTTCGACCTCGCCTCCAAAGTCAGCGTGTCCCGGTGTGTCCACGATGTTAATTTTGGTATCATCCCAGTGGACCGCTGTGTTCTTCGATAGGATTGTGATTCCGCGCTCGCGCTCGAGCGGGTTGGAGTCCATTACGCGCTCAGCTACAGACTCGTGTGCGCCAAACGCACCGGCTTGGCGCAACATGTGATCAATCAGGGTTGTTTTCCCGTGATCGACGTGCGCTATGATTGCGATGTTTCTAAGCTGAAGTGTCAATCAAGCCTCTTCTTTTATGCAACTTTTCCTGGTATAGACTGGCAGATCCTATATAGGTTAGCACTGTTCGCAAACCTATGAGTTAAAATGCTATCAGCATGCGTGGAGGTTGCCGACATTTGCGAGGTCGGGCCAGTATAGGCATCGTCAGAGTGTCTATGCGCTTCTGCAATTTATTTCGGCCAGGGAGAACTCGTATGGGAAAGGTTGTCGCGACGCTCTTGATTATGGTGTTATTCGCATCGGCCTGTGGTGGTTCCACAGATCCCTATGCGGATCAGGTAGCGACGTTCAGCGTTGTTCTTTCGGATCGTCCATCCACAAAACATGCGGCAACAGGCATGGATCCTTGGTCCTTGTTTATTCACCATAAGGTGTTCAGCCAAAATTACTTCCATGGTAGAATGACGGGTACGTACCGAATCGCCATTTCGAAGAACGGGCGTGATTGGGTTGATCTTGGTGTGCCAACCATGGTTGATATGGAACTGCAAACGGAAGAGGAGGCTGAAGTTTTCCAGCTGCACTCACCCACGGAAATTCCTTCAGGCACATATGCGTTTCTTCGGCTCGTGAGCATTTCCGGAACCATAATGTTGCAGAGTGGTGCGGAGATTGACGGGGAAACGTTAACTGCTCCGGTGCCCCTCGTGTTGGGGGGAGGAGAGCTTGAGCTTGAGATGGGATTAGCTATGCCCTTTTTTGTTGCTTCTGGAAGTGACATGGTGCTTGCAATCGATTTCAACGCTGAAGGATGGGTTTCCTCGGAGAACGTGGAAGTTGGCAAGGTCCCTGCCACAGACATTGAAGCTGCCATTTCCTTAACGCCGTATGATAGGGTTCCTGCTTCCATCACACCTCGAACAGATAGGCAGGTTTAGTTCGACCCTGACGCGACTTCTTGGGATCGTGGGCTTAGCGATAGCATTCGTTTGGATTTCGATTTGGGCTCGATTTCGCGATTTAGAACCTGAGGCGCCTATGGAACCCTCGGACCTCAACGCCTGGGACTTTCTAGGGTGCCATGCACTTGAAATTGGGAGTTGGGTTGGGACGGATCCGACTGAGATTCCCCCCACCATTCGATATTTGATGTTGTTCCCTGATTCGCTCGATGAATATGGGCGTGAATACCCGTCATATCGGGCAACAGCTATTGGATCTGGGGAGAATGCGACCGGCATCTCAATTCGTTGGTTTACGCGCGCAGATACACTTTGGTTCGTATGGTCGGATGACATTGCCAGAGGTGGAGCGGCTTTGCGAGAACGAGGAGGTGAACTCACGGGACGAGCAGTCGCTGAGTTCCATTCGGACTCAGTCTCAGCTTCTCTGGAGGCGACAGCGAATGCGTGGAAGGTGAATTGCTATACTCTTGAACCGAGTCGGTTCAGCCAGGTGAACCGCTAATTAGAGAAATGATGGGTCGAAGCCTTCGAGGATCTCTTCTTCATCTTCACGAACCAAAGCGAGGATGGCCCCTTGCGGAACCACGAGGTAGTTCGTGTCTTCGAAGGTAATCTCGACCGCGGCCTTTCTGAAGAACAAGGCGTAGTCGCCCGTCTGTGCTTGCATGGGCATGTAACGAGGCTCAGTAGCCCCGATTTTCCACGGTTCATCGTCAAGCTCCGCAGGGGGGCCCACGGGTGTGCCTGGTCCAACGGCGACGACTGTGCCGGCCTGGACCGCCTGTTTATCGATGGCCGTTGGTGGCAGGTATAGTCCCACGTTCGTCCGATCTTCACCTTCGATCGGTTCGATCAGTACACGATCGCCTACTACGATCAATCTCTTTTCGGTCACAGAAAGTCCACGCTGAAAATTAATTGGTCACGTGACGAGAGAACTTGGTGTAAACAATCACGTATGGCGTTCAAGATAGCGAACGATATGGTTAGTCAGTACATCTGAACAGTACTTCCATAGATTTGGTATATGGTCTAAATACTGTCTAGTCTGCCAACTTTGCGGTGAAGCCCGCCCTCCTCTGTGCATGGTCCGCCGGGCAAGCGGTTGCCGGCTCTGGCCGACCTCATAATGATTATGGCTACTAACTAGACTGGCACCCTGAAGCCGCACGGGCCCAACGGTAATCATGCCGGCTTTATCGATGGATAACAGGGTCAGGAGAAGCAGAATGAAGCCCATATCTGTGAATGTGAACGGTTTCCAACATGAGGCGGACGTCGAACCGCGCACACTACTCGTGCATTTTCTTCGCGAACAAATTGGACTCACCGGGACGAATATTGGGTGTGACACGTCGTCCTGCGGGGCGTGCACCGTTCTCATGAATGGTCGCTCAGTGAAAGCATGTACCGTCCTTGCGGTGCAGGCTGATGGTCAGAGCATTACCACAGTCGAGGGGCTTGCTGAAAATGGCGAATGGCATGCGGTTCAAAGGGCATTTCATGAAGCGCATGGCCTTCAGTGTGGTTTCTGTACGCCCGGGATGATGATGGCGTCGGTTAGCTATCTAAAGGAAAACCCATCGCCGAGTGAGGGTGAGGTTCGGCTCGCACTGGAGGGAAATCTCTGCAGGTGCACGGGCTACCACAACATTGTCAAAGCGGTGCTCACTGCGGCCGAAGAGATGGCCGATGCGTCTGCGGGCTGACGCTTTTTGCCGTACCCGGGCTCGTAGGGCTTTTTACTGCCCTAGCTAGAAATGCCTCACACCCGATAGAGGAGACCATAAGATGGCAACGGCCGAGAAATTCGTCGGCGGCGGAGTCCCCCGAAAGGAAGATCCGAAGCTTGTTACAGGACAAGCGACTTTTGTAGAGTCGATCACATTGCCGGATATGCTTCATGTGGCGGTTGCTCGAAGCCCTTTCGGTTCAGCTCAGATAAATAATGTTGATCTATCTGCTGCAAGGACGGCCCCCGGTGTGGTTGCTACCTTCAGCGGTGAGGATCTGGCAGATGAGTGGGCCGCTGGACTCCCCATGGCTTGGCCAGTAACTGAGGACATCCGAATTCCGGACCACTGGCCTGTTACAAAAGACGTGGCCCGTTACGTAGGTGATGCGGTGGCGGTTGTTGTGGCTACTAGCCCTAGTGCCGCTAAGGATGCAGTTGAACTCATCGAAGTTGACTACGAGGTGCAAACGGCAGTTGTTGATATCCCAAGTGCCCTCGCCGACGATGCGCCGCGCGTGCATGAATCGATGGAGAGCAACGAGTGCTATACGTGGACACACGCAAACGGTGATATCGATGCGGCGTTTGCTAAAGCGGACATCGTGATTACGGAAAACTATGTCCAACCGCGTCTGATCCCGAGCGCGATGGAGCCGCGGGCGGTTGTGGTCCAACCGGTGCCCGCCGCGGGCGATTTTACGGTTTGGTCTACAACGCAGATTCCCCACGTAGCTAAAGTCCTGTTCTCGCTTACGCTTGGAATCCCAGAGGCGCAGATGCGCGTAATAGCGCCAGATGTAGGTGGCGGTTTTGGCTCCAAACTCAACGTCTACGCGGAAGAAGTTCTTTGTATTGCATTGGCGCGCCGTCTTGGAAAGCCGATGAAGTGGGTAGCTGATCGTAGCGAGGGGTATTTGGCTACTATCCATGGGCGCGATCAACTGCAAGAGATTGAACTGGCCGCTACATCAGACGGAACGATCCTTGGATATCGCGTAAAACTGCTAGCAAATATGGGTGCATATTTGCAGCTTGTTGCGCCAGGAGTTCCGCTGCTCGGAGGCTTCTTGTATTGCGGAACGTATGGTGGAGAGGCCTATCACTTCGAGTGTACAGGCGTTTTCACTAACACTACGCCGGTAGACGCGTACCGCGGTGCGGGTAGACCCGAGGCTACATACGCGATTGAACGAGCTATTGAGGCACTCGCCCTAGAGGTGGGGGTGGATGCGGTTGAAATTCGAAAGCGGAACTTTCTCCCGGCTGGAGAAAACGTCCCTAGCCCCGCCGGGCTCGCATTTGATTCCACGAACTACGAAGAAAACCTAGATAAAGCTCTTGAGGTTTTGGACTATGAGGCTACCAAGGCTGAGCAGGCAGATCGTCTCAGTCAGGGGTCGACCAAGCTGCTAGGAATTGGATTCTCGACATATGTTGAAATGTGTGGGCTGGCTCCATCTCAGGTCCTAGCGTCACTCAATTATGGTGCCGGTGGGTGGGACGCAGCCACGGTGCGCATGCTGCCAACGGGCCAGGCGGAAGTGGTCACTGGAAGCTCTCCGCACGGACAAGGGCACGTGACCTCATGGTCGCAAATCGCAGCTGACGCACTTGGGATCGACTATCAAGATGTGACTGTTCTACATGGGGACACGCACGTGGCACCACATGGGATGAACACATACGGGAGCCGTAGTCTTTCGGTCGCTGGCGTAGCGGTTAATCAGGCTTGCAACCGCGTGGTTGATAAGGCGAAGACGCTGGCGGCACACGTGCTTGAGGTGTCGCCAGATGATCTGGAGTTCGAGGATGGAAAATTCTCCGTCAAAGGTGTTCCAGACCGTGTACAATCGATCCAAGAGATGGCCTATGCGGCTTGGACGGCACACAATCTTCCCGAGGGTACAGAGCCAGGTCTCGAAGCGCACTGTGTGTTTGATCCCCCGAACTTCACGTTCCCGTTTGGTTCACATGTCTGTGTCGTTGAGGTTGATACAGAAACGGGGGCTGTTGAACTCCTGAGGTACGTAGCTGTTGATGACTGTGGGACTATCATCAATCCTGTGATTGTTGAAGGACAGGTTCATGGCGGTATCGTGCAGGGAGTAGCGGCAGCGTTATTCGAAGAGGCGACATACGCTGAAGATGGAACTCTCGAAACTTCTTCTATGATAAATTATCTCGTCCCATCGGCAGCTGAGTTTCCCTCGTTTGAACTCGACCGAACGGTTACTCCGAGCACATCGAATCCGATGGGGGTAAAAGGGATCGGCGAGGCAGGCACTATCGGTTCGACTCCGGCTGTCATCAACGCAATTGTCAACGCTCTCGGACACCTCGGAATCACTGACATCGCGATGCCGGCTAAGCCGGAACGTGTATGGCAGGCGATCCAAGACGCGAACGGAGATGCATCATGATCCCGGCAAAATTCGACTACGAGCGTCCTTCTTCCTTAAGTGAGGCGATCAGTCTTCTCTCAAGCGGTGGGCCCGATGCGCGACCAATTGCGGGAGGGCATTCACTCTTGCCACTCATGAGGCTTCGCCTTTCTCGACCTACGTTACTTGTAGATATCGGCGGTCTCTCTGACCTGCGATACGTGCGTGAGGACGGTGACCACTTGGCCATCGGTGCATTGGCTACGCACGATGATTTGGCCCGTTCGGCAGAACTTTTGGATAGGTGTGCCCTTATCCCATGCGTGGCCGAGCAGATTGGTGACCCGCAAGTTCGTCACCGAGGGACGATTGGCGGATCGGTAGCGCATGCAGATCCGGCATCGGATCTTCCGGCGGCATTAATGGTTCTGGATGCAGAGATCATTGCCCATGGTTCTAATGGCCCGCGAACTGTGCTCGCTACTGACTTCTTCCAGGGCCCATTCATGTCAGCCCTCGAGCCTGACGAGATCTTGACCGAAATTCGTGTCCCTGCGCGAGATGGGTGGGGTAGCTCCTATCAGAAATTTCAGCGCCGTGCCCAGGATTGGGCCATCGTAGGCGTGACGGCACTCATCGAGTCTGGAGATGGGATAACGGGCGCAGCCATCGGGCTTACTAACATGGGTGGCACCCCACTCAGGGCAACGGCGGTTGAACAGGCTCTGGTCGGTTCTTCGGATCCGGACGGGGTCGCCGCAGCCGCAGCCAAGGTCGCCGAGATCGGCACTCCACCGGCTGACGAAAACGCGAGCTCGGAATATCGGCTCCACTTGGCTGAGGTTCTGATCAAGAGAGCAGTGGCTGAAGCCCTGAGTTAGATGGGCTCCTGATCGCCCCATGCTGAACACACGAAGTCGATACGCCTGCGCAAGTTCAATGTTGGAGATGGCTAGAGTCTGAATCTTGGGAAGGGCAAGTGTTTAGCGAGTTGATATGTCCTACGGTTTCTCTCGTAGGTTCGATTGCATCGGGGACCGAATATAAGCAGGACAGTCCCACAGGATTTCAGGTAAGTCAGCCTTGAATGAGCAGTTGGCTAATTCTCCCGATTGCTCACTCTCGGAGTGACCGCCGCCCCTTCCCAGGCGGGATCGGCTGCACCTGTCCAAGTACCTGTCGCCCGGTCGAACTGAAGGCCATGGATCCGTCCAAAAGCGCCACGGGTGGGGGTGGGCGAAATCTTGATTCCAAGGGCTTCGAACTTTTCGAGTGACGTAGAGGCCCAACCATGATCCTCTCCGACTTCTACAGAGAGTGCTCCGGAAAATTCTTCAGGAAACACACCTTGCTGGCGCGACATCTCGGGGTGAATTCGAGGAGCCGCAAGCGCTTCAGGCAATGACAGTCCATCATCGATTACACGAGTTACGGTTTGAACGACGGCCGAGATGATGCGTAAACCGCCAGCTGCTCCAAGGACTAATACAGGCTCGCCTTCCTGAAGCACCATAAAAGGTGTAATCCCCGAACGTGCCCGCTCTCCTGGCTCACTGAGTCCTAGGTAGCCCCCCAATGTGACTGCGTAGAGGAACCCGAGCCCTGGCGTCGCAACTTTCGATCCCATTGAGGGTCCGATCGTTTGGGTCACCGCGATCGCCATATCATTCCGATCCGCAACGGACAGGTGCGTCGTGTGACCCTGATCGGATGGTAACCATGAACCATAAGATGAATTCCCATTACTAATCATGGCGCGGGTTTGGTTTTGTCCTGGAGTTGAAGCTCTGGATGCGGGCTCTCGACTATCTGAGATCTCAGGTACGCGTATGCTGCGAGCCATCTGTCGTGCCCACTTTTTGGATGTGACACGGACCGCCGCCGAGTCAGAATCTGGTCGGTCGTACGCAGTGAAAGCGCTCGCGATTGATTGACCGATCACGGTTGCCCATGCCTCATCACTCATACTATCACGATCGAAGTTTTCAGCGATTTGGAGTGCAGCGATCGCGATCGATCCAGAGGCCGGGATGCCGGACCCCACTAACTCAAACCCGCGGTACGTACCATGAACGATGCGTGAATCCATGGCTGTATACGCGTCGAGGGCTTCTTGAGTGATAAACCCTCCGTTAGCGTCCATGTCAGCCGCTATCTTATCGGAAATATCTCCCTTGTAGAATGCGTCTCGCCCGCCGTGCGCAATAGCTTCAAGGACGTGTGACATGTCTTTCTGTACCAGAAGATCCCCAGCAGCATAGGAAGAGCCATCCGCTTTCAGATAGTAACGCCGCGTGCCTTCGAACTCGGCGATCTGTGTGCGAGATCCAGCTTGCCTCTGAGCTTCTCCAGGCAGTAGCCGAAATCCGTTCCGGGCATAGTCAATCGCTGGTGCCATGACTACCTCTAGCGGTAGTGATCCGTATTCGGAGTGAAGTCGCATTAAGCCTGCGACCGAACCAGGCACCCCGATCGTTGCGTATCCATGCCTGGCGTTCGGAGCACGGTTAGGATCATAGCCTTCAGGAACAGTTGTGGTTCCATCAATCCCGGCAATGCGCCCATCAGATGTTCGGATCAGAATCTGATTTCGACCGCCGATGCTATTCATGCTCGGCTCGACAACACTGATTGCAAATGCGGTTGCCACCGCAGCATCGGCTGCGTTCCCACCTAACTCTAACATTCGCGCACCTGCTGCAGCTGCCAGCGGTTGAGCTGCGACTACGACTCCCTGATCAGATCGTGCGATCTGTGCAGAACTTTGCGCTATGGAGATGGCCGGAGACAGCAGGTTTAACACTGCTGCGCCAGGAATCGTACATATCAATTTTGTGCGCAACTTCATATGTCCTCCGGACAAAGGTGGGATGTGTAAGGTCGTAGTGAAGGCTAGATGCGGCCAGTAGGCTGACAAGCCGAATAACGAACGCGGCCTTGTGCTGCAGGGCCCTTCTTTGCTTTTTTTGACAAAAGAGTTAAACTTTTTAGATAGTTTGCGTTTCTGAGTTGAAGACACCCCCCAGCTTGAGTCTAGGACGATCCCCCTGCGATGGAGGTTGAGACCCGGGAAAATTGGGTTTTCGAACAATAGAATGGAATCTTCACAAGGAACTGTTAGCCAGTTCACCTCTAATACCATTGAAGTGGGAACCGAACAACGGATTTTCAACGCTGCGCTGGAGGTGTTTTCACGCAAGGGAAAAGATGGCGCCCGTATGCAGGAGATTGCGGATTGCGCCGGTATCAACCGAGCACTCCTGCATTATTATTTCCGTAGTAAAAACAAACTGTACGAAGCGGTGTTTGCTCATGGGTTTGAGCAGTTTATAAATGGGCTCAGCCAATCACTTCGGTCGGAACGCTCATTCGAAAGCTCTCTCCGTACCTTTGTCCATGGCTATATGGACTATCTTTGCGAACATCAAGATATGGCGCGCTTAATGATCACCGAATGTTTGTCCGGCGGGCCGGTTCTTGAGTCATATTTGGCCACCGCAATCGCGAAGCGGGAAAAGCTTCCTGGTTTTTTGATGGAGGACCGAATCCGGCAGGCAATTGAGGTCGGCGAGATCCGGGAAGTTGACTCTGAACACGCGATGCTAACAATCGTTTCGGCATGTCTATTTCCATTTGTAGCACTGCCAACCGTACGTCTATTCCAACCCAAAGCTGCTACCGACTTCGAGGAGTTCATCGCGGAGCGTAAGCAACACATTGTCGAATTGATTCTCTCTGGGTTGCGGATTCCGTAGGCGACTGTGTTAAATCAAGTTGTACGTCTCGTAAGGGTATTCGCGGTCGGATTGTTTTTCGTCGGGTGTGCTTTTACGCCACCGCCGAATACGCCGGGAACCATCCGTGAAATTCCGTCCGATTATGGTATTGGCGTGGACACCGCTGGGTACAACGCCCTGAATTGGTGGCGAACTTTCGACGACCCCACACTAGATGCCCTCATAGATACTGCTCTTTTGGCCAATCTTGATCTTGCTGAAGCTGTGGGACGGCTTGAGGAGTTACAGCACCGCTATCGGATTGCGCGGGCTCCGCTTTTCCCATCGCTGAACGTAACCGGTGATGTAAATCGATCTGATACGCCGGGGAACACCGGATTCGGGGGTAGTCTTGGAGGTGACCAGGAATCTCCCACGGACTCAATCGGTGGTTTCCCATTTAAGTTTCCGGATCGTTTCGCGTTTACGACGTATGCCGCGTCCCTTGGCTTTGCCTACGAGATCGACTTTTGGGGCAAGTTGCGGAACGAAAAAGGGGCCGCAATCCATGATTTTCTAGCGTCACGTGCTGATCTTGAGACTGTCCGATTGGCGGTGATTGGCTCGACGATTTCAACGTATCTGGAGGTAGTCGCAACACGACGTCAATTGGCCCTTGCCGAGGAAAACGAGGAAGTTCTTCGAGAACGAGCCGAACTGACTGATGGGCGGTACCGGGCCGGCCTTGCAACTTCTTTTGAGTTATACACAATTCGACAGCAGTACAGAAATGCCCAAGCTGAGTTACCAGGTGCCCGTACCGCCATTGCTGATGCGGAGGGTCGACTCGCGGTGATCCTCGGGAGGTACGCAGGGAACCTTGGTGACCTCCTTCCCGCACAACTCGATCCTGATGTCGACACCGATCCCATCTCAGCGGGGCTTCCTGTCAGCCTGCTGGCGGGCCGACCGGATGTATTTGCTGCCTTCGAGCGTCTTGAAGCCGCCCGGCTACGGGTAGGGGCAAGGCGTGCAGAGCTACTACCTACAATCTCGTTAAACGGTTCGGCTGGGTTCCAATCAAGCGACCTCGAGAACCTGTTTCGGGTCGATCAGTGGTTTGTAAACCTCTTAGGAGGATTAGTCTCCCCCTTGTTTCAAGGGGGACGAATTCGAGCCAATATCGGAGTGGCCGATGCCCAATACAATCAACTTGTTGCCGCATATGTGCGGACTGTTCTTACGGCATTTCGGGAAGTCCGAACAAGCTTGCTACAGTTAGATAATGAACGCGAGCGGTATGCCCGCGTACTTGAAGAAGTTGAAGATGCCCGTGCCTCGTTCGAATACCAACTTAGACGCTATAGACGTGGAGTTGGGGACTATCTGTCATATCTGGACGCTCGACGGAACTTGATCGGAGCACGAACGACGAGGACACAGGTCGAACGCGGCGTAAGCGAAGCTCGACTCGGCGTTCACCGGGCGATCGGTGGGACTTGGATTGAGGGTCAGACCGATTTGGGTGGAACAACAGAGAGCCGCGATGACGGTTCCAAATATTAAGGAAGGACGGGTGGAGAGTAAGGTGAGGGATCATCAAGTGAAAGTAGATCATAGCGATCTAGAAAACGTTGGCCGTAGAAGGCGACGCTTCAATCTGAAGCCGCGGCAACAAGTGTTTTTGGTGCTTATGACTGGGGTTGCAGCCTTCTTGATTTTATATGGGTTTCGTTCACAACCAGTTGAGTTTGAGCCTCCACGCCAAATTCCGGTAGTGACCACTATGCCCACTAGAATTGGGGAAGGTGCAATTCGAGTTCGAGGGAGTGGTATCGTACGCCCCAGTGCAGAAGTCACGATTGCTCCTCAAGTAGGGGGACGGGTCACATGGGTCTCATCTGCGTTCGTGTCTGGTGGGCGTTTCGCTGAGGGCCAAGCGCTTCTGAGAGTGGATCCCGCCGATTATGAAAACTCGGTCGAAGCAGCTTCAGCTGAGGTTGCCCAGCGAAGCGTAGATGTGCTCACGGCGGACGAAGAAGTCGCGATTGCTCGTGACGAGTATCAAAGGCTTGCTCGTAGAGAGGGGTTTGATCCTAATCTTGATAGTGCGAGTGCTCTTTTACTTAGGGAACCACAACTTCGGGCCGCCCAGGCCGCACTTCGGTCTGCGAACGCCCGGCTTGAAGATGCGCGGTTAGCACTTGAACGAACTTGGATCCTCGCTCCATTTGATGGCATCGTCCGTGATGAGACTGTTGACCTCGGTCAATTTGTAAGTCCCGGGCAGGCAATTGGAAGCATGTATGGTACGGGTGAGGTGGAGATCGTCGTTCCTCTTAGTGATAATAACGCTGCACTGATTTCGAATCTGTGGCAGGCGCAACCTGGTGAAGAGGCGACACGAATTCCGGTCGAGATTAGATCGGAATATGGAGGGGATGAATATGCGTGGACGGGCTATGTTGATCGAGCAGAATCTGCGCTCGACGAACAGACCCGTACCGTAGACGTCGTGGTCCGTGTGCCTCGCCCATTTGAACCGACCCAAGCCCAACCCGAGAGACCACCATTACTAATCGGGAGTTATGCGACCGCCGACATTGAAGGAACAACTTTTGATCGGTTCGCTATCGTACCGGCTGAAGCACTACATGACGATGGAATGGTTTGGACGGTTGAGTCAGATACGATTCTTGTAATGAAAGAGGTCGAGTTCGTCCAGGAAATCGAAGAGGAAGCCATCGTACTGGGGGCTTTGAACGCAGGTACGCCAGTGATCGTGACAGCGCTTCCGTTTGTGACAGACGGTATGACGGTTCAAGTCGCGCAACCGCTGGAAATGACGCCCAATGTCATGGTTCAAGGTGCCACTCCAGGGAATGGAGATTCGGAAACTGTAGACGACGTTACGGAATCTCACGCAGTGGAAGATGACCGGCGATGAAGCGGGCTATCACGTGGATGGCAAAGAACGGCGTGGCCGCGAACCTGCTCATGTTGTTTATCGTGACTGCAGGGCTTCTCAGTCTCTTGAACATCCGACAAGAAGTTTTCCCCGAGTTTTCCCTGGATACGATCCAGGTCCGAGTCGAATACCCGGGAGCGTCTCCAGAAGAAGTTGAGCAGGCGATCGTTCAGCGAGTTGAGGATCGCATCGAAGGTATCAACGGGGTGCGGCGAGTTACGGCGTCTGCCTCCGAAAACGTTGGAGTAGTCCTAGTTGAGTTGGCACTTGGGACCGACGCCGCGCGTGCACTTGATGAAATCAAGTCTGAGATTGACCGGATAAACAGCTTCCCCGTTGATGCCGAGGAGCCTGAGGTAATAGCTCTTACAGCCCAGAGTCGGGGCATTGAAATCGCGATCTTCGGAGACGTCGCTGAACGTACTCTAAAGGAGATTGCAAACCGCGTTAAAGACGACCTTACGACGCTCCCGGAAATTTCATTGGTACAAGTGAATGGTGTCCGGAATTATGAAATTTCAATTGAGGTTTCAAAAGCAGCCCTTCGAGCGTATCGCCTCACATTGGATGAAATCACGACGGCCGTTCGACGTGGTAGTATGGACCTGCCCGGTGGAACTGTCGAAACCAACCGGGAGGAAATTCTAGTCCGCGTACAGGGCCAGAATTACACGCGGGATGACTTTGGTGAGATCATCGTGCGTGCGAATCCAGACGGATCCATTCTTCGCCTCGCCGATCTGGCGACAATTCGTGATGACTTTGAGGATACAGATCTGATCACGGCGTTCAATGGTCAGCGAACCGCGTTCGTTCAGGTGTTTCGAACGGGAGATGAACGTGTTCTGGATATCGTGGCTGCGGTCGAACGCTATCTGGACGAGGAACTTGAACTCACCCTGCCTCGTGGGGTCGAGTATCAAGTTTGGGAGAATGAAGGGGAATATCTCCAGAGTCGGCTCTCCCTGTTGGTAAAGAATGGTCGGCTGGGCCTGCTTTTAGTGCTCGTTGCACTTGCGCTCTTCCTTAATCTCAGGCTCGCTTTTTGGACCGCAATCGGAATCTTCCTGTCGTTTGCCGGCGTATTTGCAGTTATGACAGTTGTGGGTGTTTCCATCAATATGATGTCTCTATTCGGGTTCATTTTGGCGATCGGGATCGTGGTAGATGACGCGATTGTAGTGGGTGAAAACATCTTTGCTGAACGTCAAAAGGGGACATCCGCTCATCAGTCCGCCGTAAAAGGAACGCTGCGTGTATCAGTTCCCGTGACCTTCGCGGTTTTCACAACCGTGGCGGCATTCACTCCACTTCTTTTCATACCAGGCAGCATCGGAAAGTTTTTGAATGTGATTCCGATCATCGTGATTTCTGTATTATTGCTATCACTTGTTGAAGCTCTATTCATCCTGCCGTTCCACCTGTCTCACCTCCCAGCGCCAGGAGAGCAGAAAAAAACAAGAATTTTTGCCCCTATTTATCGACTTCAAGATTTCGTTCAAAGCTGGTTACAAGGTTTCATTGATGGACCGCTTGATCGCGGAGTGAAATTTGCGGTGCGGCGTTGGGGTTTGGTTTTAGTAGGGGCGGTGTCGGTGCTTCTATTGGTGAGTGGCTTGATTGCAGGACGGTACATTCGCTTCAGCCTGCTCCCAGCTATCGAAGGCGCAGAAGTAATCGCTTATGTCGAGATGCCGGAGGGTACGACGAGTGAACGAACTCAAGAAGTGGCGGATCACATCCAGCGAAAGGGATACGCTGCTGCGGAGGTGCTTCAAAAGACTCTCCCCGATGACCATCCACCGCTAATTGAAGCTGTTTTCTCAAGCGTGGGCGACCGCCCTTCAGCAACTGGAGGTCCAGGCATCTCTGCAAACGTGACTTTTGTTCGGTCAAACATCGCCGAAATTTCTTTCCGACTTGCCGACCCGGAAGTGCGCGATCTCGCCGCTGTAGAACTGGAACGAGCTTGGCGTGACAGTGTTGGTGTGGTAACGGGAGCCCGAACGCTAACCTTCTCCTCGCAACTGATTGAGTTGGGTGCGCCAGTTCAGGTCGAGCTTTCCCATCCTGATACGGCGAGCCTGAACGCGGCAATTCCCGCCCTGAAAGACCGGCTAACTCGTGTTGCGGGTGTGATTGATGTGCGTGACGATCAAGGGGAAGGGAAGCGTGAATTAGAGCTTAGGCTGAAGCCGGCAGCTCGTTCCCTCGGGATTACGCTTGATGACTTGGCACGACAAGTTCGAGGTGCCTTTTTCGGTAATGAGGCTATGCGACTGCAACGCGGTCGTGATGAGGTTCGCGTGTATGTTCGTTTGCCCGCGGCAGAACGCAACGCACTTTCGGATTTACAGGATTATAAGATTCGGGCGGCCGGTGGAGGTGAGGTGCCCCTTTCCAAGGTTGCCGACATTTCTTTTGGCATCGGCTCGACCACGATAAGCCGGATCGGGGGGCGACGTATCGCTACGGTTACTGCCGATGTGAACCGGGCCGTTATCACCGGACAAGAGGTCAATACAAAGGTTATTGATGAAATCCTGCCCGATCTTGAGGGACGGTTTCCAGGTCTCAGATATACGTTTGGTGGTGAGCAGCGAGAGCAGACGATTGCGTTAGGTGGCCTCGCCCGAGGTTTTGGTATGGCTCTGTTGGTCATCTATGCGTTGTTAGCGATCCCATTTCGCTCTTATGTGCAGCCGCTGATTATCATGGCCACGATCCCACTTGGATTTATTGGGGCGGCATTGGGACACCTAGTCATGGGACTTGATCTTGGGATGCTGTCAATGTTTGGAATGGTTGGTTTATCGGGTGTCGTTGTGAATGACTCTCTTGTGCTTATTGATTTCGTAAACGAACGTCACCGCTCCGGCTTACCTATGAACGAGGCACTTGTGGAGGGTGCCAAATTGCGATTCCGTCCAATTTTATTGACCTCTATAACTACGTTTCTTGGAGTATTTCCAATTATAATTGAACAGAGCATTCAGGCGCAGTTTCTTGTCCCCATGGCGGTGAGCCTCGGATTTGGGATTCTTGTTGCGACCCCGATCCTCATGTTGGCCGTTCCAGCGTTGGGTATGATGAACTACCTAGCGTCACAAAAAGTGAAGGCGTTTGTAGGGCGACGACGGTCGGCAGATGTGGACCTCGGTTGGTCGGGAGGGGATCTGGCAGGGTAGCCTTCATACGTTTGCGATGTGTGGCTCGTTCAGCATCATCGACCAAAGCGTGTCGTAGTATGCACGGTAACAACGCGCCATGCCGGCGCCTCTCGAAGCAAGTGCACTTATGTTCGTCAGGTATGCGGTGGCGTTAACACCTATAAAAGAAGAGGCTGCCAACTACAGTCGCAGACCTTGTCAGTCGTTTTGACCATGGCATTAATCGTGTCCCAACCACACTGTCTTGACGTTCACGAATTCCCTGAGAGCATGAGGCCCGAGTTCACGTCCATAACCTGATTTTTTGACGCCGCCAAACGGAATTCGTGGGTCGGAGGCGGACATCCCATTAATAAATACTCCTCCGGCGATGAGGTTTTTAACTGCTTGCTCCCGTTCTTTTTCGATGTTCGTCCAGATCGCCGCAGACAAGCCGTACTCGGTCGCGTTTCCGAGTTCAATGGCTTCGTCGAGGTTCTGAACGCGAAAGACCGTCGCGACTGGACCAAAAAGTTCATCGTGACTCGCCGGACAGTCGTCTGGGATGTCAGTCAGGACCGTAGGTTGATAGTACCATCCTTTTCGGTCAGGGATCTTACCACCGACTGCAATACGTGCCCCGGCCTTAATGGATCTCTCCACTTGCTCTGCCAGATGATCTCGGAGATCGCGCCGAGCCAAAGGACCGATCTGTACGTCAGGGTCTGCAGGATCTCCAACTCGAAGTGCGGTCACTTTCTCAACCAGCCGGGTTTCAAACTCATCTGCAATTGACTCTTCCACTATCAGCCGTTTGGCCGCAATGCATGACTGCCCGTTGTTCCACATCCGGGCATCAACTGCCGTACTCACAGCGGCCTCGAGATTGGCGCTTTCCATGACAATGAAGGGATCGCTGCCACCTAGCTCAAGTACGGTCGTTTTGATCCGGCGTGCTGCTTCTGCAGCAACAGCTGAGCCTGCCCTGACTGACCCGGTGAGTGAAACCCCTTGTACGATGGGGTCGTCGAGGATTTGAGGGATGTCTTCGATCTCTGCGAATACGTTTTGAAAGGTTCCTTCTGGAAATCCGGCTCGTGCGAATAAACCTTCAATTGCTACTGCACACTGTGGGACATTGGGTGCGTGCTTGAGGAGGATTACGTTTCCTGCCAGTAGTGCTGGGGCTGCGCACCGAATCACTTGCCAGAACGGGAAGTTCCAGGGCATGATGGCCAATATCGCCCCAAGAGGTTGATATTCGACCCAGCATTTCGAGCCATTTGAGTCAAACTCCTGCGGCTCAAGATGAGCGGCTCCTTCTTCAGCGTAGAAGCGACATACCCAAGCACATTTCTCAGCCTCGGCCACCGCACTGGCGATCGGTTTTCCCATCTCCCGAGTCATGAGTTTCGCAAATGCATGCTTTCCGTTCTCGATCAGAGTGGCGAGTTGCAAGAGCCGGTCAGCTCGTTCCTCCATTGAAAGATGACGCCACGTTTCGAAACCTGCCTGTGCGCGGTTGAGCACGTTTTCGATATCGGTACCATCCAGCGCTTCAAATTCTGTCAGCTTTTCTTCGGTTGCAGGATCTATCGTTTCGAACGGCATTCACTGTGCTCCTTGTCGTTCAGGTCGGGTTTCAAATGATAACAAAATCGTCCCGCTCTAACTGGCTATCCGCAAGGGCCAAAGCCAGACAGTTGTGTGCCTAAACAGCTAGACAATCGTTACGATGGCGGATCTACTTGAACTTGAGTGTTACTTTGCAAAGGTGAGAGGGTTGCCCGACTCTCACTGACTGGTGTAGTTAAGTGCCGGTGATCCAACCATAGAACTGAAACTTTATACTAGGATGCCTGAAGATAGTGAGCGAACAAACTCGTTGGGCGAAGGTGATCGACCACACTCGATGCATCGGGTGCCATGCGTGTACCACCGCATGTAAGTCGGAAAATGAAGTGCCCCTGGGAGTTACTAGGACCTACGTGAAGTATGCAGACGTTGGCACATTCCCTGCTACGCGCCGAGCGTTTCAGGTAACGCGCTGCAACCAGTGTGATGACGCGCCGTGTACCACCGCATGCCCCACGGGTGCCATGTTTCGCCGCCCTGACGGGATCGTCGATTTTGATAAGTCAATCTGCATCGGCTGCAAAGCTTGTATAGCTGCCTGCCCCTACGATGCCATCTTTATCAATCCTGATGATCACTCAGCCGAGAAGTGCAATTTTTGTGCACACCGAATTGACGTAGGCCTGGAGCCGGCGTGCGTGACGGTATGTCCTACAGAAGCGATCCTGATCGGCGACCTTGAGGATCCGACATCGAAGGTGTCTCAGATCGTTGGTCGTGAACCGGTCAGCGTTCGCCGTCCGGAGAAAGGAACGTACCCGAAGCTCTTTTATTCTGGTGCTCATCAGGCAACGCTTGATCCACTGGCTGCAGTACGTCCCGACGGTGGTCTTTTCATGTGGAGCGAACAACCAAGTGGAGCAGCGGAGGTTGGAGCGGGGTACCCTGGCGGTGGCCGGAGTCGTGCTGCTGGCGGAAATTCTTCGGCCGCAGCTGTTCTGTCGTACGACGTCTCGCACCGAGCTCCGTGGGATTGGCGCGTCAGCCTTTATACGCTGACTAAGGGGATTGGTGCGGGTGTGTACTTGGCTGCACTCCTACTCTGCCTACTCGGAGTACTGTCTTGGCAGAGTTCGGTTTGGTTGGGAGGTGCGCCTTTGCTGGCTTTGGGTGGATTGGCGATTACGGGGGCACTCTTAATATGGGACCTAGAACACCCCAAGAGATTCTACTTTATCTTTACCCATGCACACTTTAAGAGTTGGTTAGTTAAAGGGGCCTTCGTGATTGCTGCCTATGGGTTGGCTCTTCTGGCCCATGCCGTGGCCGGTTTGGTGGGAGGACTACAAGGGGTCTCGGCCACGCGATGGTTAGCGTGGGTGACAGCACCCCTAGCTGCTTTCACTGCGATTTATACGGCGTATTTATTCGCTCAGGCCAAGGCACGTGACCTATGGCAAAGCCCTCTCCTACCTCCACACCTTTTGGTACAAGCGTTGCTCGCTGGAGGTGCCATCCTTCTTCTCATCTCTCCTGCGGGAGGCGTGGAGAGTGGCCACGTCAGGTCGCTTGTTTGGGTCACGGCTGCAGTCCACATGCTGCTTGTATTGGGAGAGGTAACGCTTACCCATGCGACGGCGCACGCTAAGCTTGCTACACGTCAGATGGTAGCGGGTCGCTTCGCACCGTGGTTTTGGGTTGGTGTTTTGAGCATGGTGACCACAGTGATGATTTGTATACTTGGAATAGTAGGCCCATGGCTTGATCCCATTATTGCAGGAACCGTGCTGCTCGGTTTGTTCGCCCACGAGCACGCATACGTTCAGGCAGGCCAGTCGGTGCCGCTCGCATGAGCGCTCACGAGAGGCCCCCGTCTCGAGGCAACGCTTCAAGTTTGCCAGCCGAGAAAGAATTGCACGGGAAGACTAAAAACGGCTCAGATCGATATAAAGACGACGTTCCCGCCCTCGAGCGACTTGAAGAGAGAGTGAGCGCTGCCCGAGAGCAGACCGAGTCGCGCGGTGAGACCTTCTATCCCGGCCCGAGCCGAACTCACCTTGCTGCGTTCCCACCAAGAGAGCGCTGGGATCACTGGGTTGAGCTTGATTCTAAGGCATGGCCGGACCGTAAAGAACGTCAGTATATGCTGGTGCCCACAACATGCTTCAATTGCGAGTCGGCGTGTGGCCTGTTGGCATATGTCGACCGAGATACCCTTGAAGTCCGGAAGTTTGAAGGTAACCCGGAGCACCCTGGTTCGCGTGGTCGAAACTGCGCTAAGGGGCCAGCCACGCTCAATCAGGTAGAAGACCCCGATCGCGTGCTTTACCCACTCAAGCGTGCAGGAGAACGAGGGGAAGGGAAGTGGGTGCGAGTATCGTGGGAAGAAGTCCTAGACGATATTTCGCTACGCATTCGGACGGCGCTTGAAGAAGGACGGAATCGCGAAATCATGTATCATGTGGGCCGTCCCGGTGAGGATGGCTTTACCGAACGCCTGATCGCAGCTTGGGGGGTGGACGGCCATAACTCACACACCAACATCTGCTCATCTGCAGCTCGCGCAGGCTATCAGTTCTGGTTGGGTATGGATCGGCCGAGTCCAGACCACGCCCACGCAGATGTTATCCTCCTCATCAGCTCGCACCTCGAGGCTGGGCACTACTTTAACCCCCATGCCCAACGTGTGATCGAGGGCGTGAAGAAGGGGGCCAAGCTTATAGTGTTCGACACCAGATTGTCGAACACTGCCACACACGCAGATCACTGGCTCCCAACGCAACCCGGATCAGAGGCTGCGGTTCTCTTGGCGATTGCAAACTATCTAATTCAAAGCGACAGCTATGATAGCGAGTTCGTCCGGCGTTGGTTCAACTGGGAGCAATATCTTTCCGCCGAGAAGCCGGAGTTGCCGAGAAGCTTTGAAGCGTTTGAGACCGTGCTCAAAGAACTCTATGTCGAGTGCACGTTTGAGTGGGCAGAAGAAGAATCTGGAGTTGACGCTGAACAACTACGGGAAGTTGCCGAGCTCGTAGCTACCGCTGGCTCAAAGCTTTCGACACACAATTGGCGAAGTGCAGCATCAGGGAACGAAGGTGGTTGGCAGGTTGCGCGCGCCCTGTTTTTCCTGAACGCCCTTACAGGTTCTGTAGCCACACCTGGCGGAACGTATCCGAGCGCTTGGAACAAATTCGTGCCTAAGCCTATTCGTTTGCCGCGACACCCTGAGCATTGGAACGACCTCACATGGCCGGAGGAATATCCGCTTACCATGTACGAGGTCTCTTTCTTGTTGCCGCATTTGCTTAAAGAGGGAAGAGGAAAGCTTGATGTTTACTTTACTCGGGTCTATAACCCGGTTTGGACCAATCCCGACGGTTTTACTTGGATTGAAGCACTGACGGATGAAGACAAGATCGGACTGCACGTCGCGCTAACGCCGACCTGGAACGAATCTGCCTACTTCGCCGACTATGTCCTGCCCATGGGACATGGTCCCGAACGCCACGATATTCACTCCTATGAGACACACGACGGTCAGTGGATCGGCTTCCGACAACCAGTCCTTCGAACTGCTCGGCAACGTTTAGGTGAGCAAGTAGCTGACACTCGTCATACGAATCCTGGTGAAGTATGGGAAGAGAATGAGTTTTGGCTTGAGTTGTCATGGAGAATCGATCCCGATGGATCCTTGGGGATACGTCCATTTGTCGAGTCTGAAACGAACCCCGGCGAGCGGATGACAGTCGATGAATATTACGAGTGGATGTTTGATAATTCGATTCCAGGACTGCCAGAAACCGCTTCAGAACATGACCTTACTCCAATCGAGTATATGCGAAAGTTTGGTGCGTTTGAGGTGGATCGCGATATAGGACCGTTGTACGAAACTGAGGTTGGGGAAGAGGAATTGAATGATATCGCGGAGGATGAATTTGGCCGCGTGTACACACGAGCACCCAAACCCAGTCTTCCGAACCTCGCACCTACAGGCGCCCCCGATTCTGATGACGAAGGCCGAAGACCTGTTGGGGTCCGGATGGATGAGAAAATCCTGAAAGGGTTTCCGACGCCGAGTGGAAAACTTGAGTTTTACTCGCCAACGCTCGTTCGTTGGGGTTGGCCCGAATATGCGCTCCCAACCTATATCCGAAGCCATGTTCACCCGAAGGTGATGGACCCAGACCAGATGTGTTTGATCTCTACATTCCGACTTCCGGTCCAAATTCATACTCGGTCGGCAAACTCAAAATGGCTCGATGAGATTGCCCACACCAACCCGCTGTGGCTGAATACACGTGACGCAGAACGCATGGGGCTTAAAAATGGAGATCTCGTCCGGGTCGAGACTGAGGTGGGCTATTTTGTAGTGAAGGCTTGGGTTACGGAAGGGATTAAGCCGGGGGTTGTTGCGTGTAGCCACCACATGGGCCGGTGGAAGCTGTCAGATGGTTTAGCCCACGGGTCTGAAGTCGGCGTTGGTGAACGCGCCGAACAAATGGGGCAACGACAGCTCATGGCTACCGTGGGCATTGATCATAAAAAGGACCAATGGAAACTTAGACAGAAGCGAGGTGCTTCGGCATACGAGACGGATGATCCGGACACATCGCGCATTTGGTGGACGGATGTGGGGGTCCATCAGAACCTCACGTTCCCCGTACACCCAGATCCCATTTCGGGTATGCACTGCTGGCACCAGGCGGTGCGCGTAAAAAAAGCCTCAAGTCGAGATCGCTACGGCGATATCTATGTCGATACGGAAAAGTCACACGAAGTCTACCGATCTTGGCTTCGTAAGAGCCGAGGTGCAGTTGATCATTCACCGGATGGTACTCGGCGCCCACACTGGCTTATTCGACCATTGAAGCCGACGGGTGATGCATACAAACTGCCTAGCCAGAGCTAGATGGAACTATTTCGGGCTCTGGGCTCCTTGCTTGAGGCTCCATGTCCTAAGAACAAGCTCATCGGTGACGTTCTTGGGTTCGGGACGGTTCCTGATGAGCCGACTCATAGCGATCTTTTTCTCTTCCAACTCTATCCTTACGCGTCTGTGTTTCTTGGCGACGAAGGTAGGATTGGCGGGGAAGCGCAAGATCGTGTGGCTGGGTTTTGGCGGGCCATGCAATCCGACCCTCCCCAGGAGCCGGACCACCTTGCCACGTTGCTTGCAGCTTACAGCCAGTTGATCGATGCTGACGAAACCGCTGAAGGTGCGAAAAACTCTATGGCTTGGCGCAGGGTACGTCATGCCTGTTTGTGGGAACACCTTTTATCTTGGGTTCTCCCTTTCTTAACCAAGCTTCGCCAGATTGCACCGCCGTTCTACCGCGCCTGGGCAGATACACTCGAGGTTGCCTTAGCGAAAGAGTCGGCTCTGTTAGGACCTCCGAAACGGACACCACTCGCACTTCGGGAGGCGAAGACGCTTCCTGATCCGCGCACTAAAGATGCGGTGAGCTTCTTAGCGGGTCTCCTTTGCCCGGTCCGGAGCGGGTTAGTTCTGACTCGCGCAGATCTGGCACGGGCGGCTCGAGACTTGGGGCTCGGACTCCGAGTTGGTGAACGTGCGTACATCCTCAAAGCAATGATGTCTCAAGGGCCCGGAGAAACGCTTGAATGGTTAGCTAGTGAGGCTCGGGACTGGGAGCGACTTCACGAGCAATCAAGTGCCATCGCGCCAGAAGTGGCTGATTTTTGGGTTCGACGCGCTCGTAACACGTGCGAACTCCTCGGGGAACTCCGAACAGAAGTCTTGGATAAGCGAGATGTGGTACCAGTGGGGGCACTCCCAAACTGAGGTTATGATCATGTCTGAGGAACAGTTTAAGCCACCGATCAATCCGAATCGATTTCGTGCAGTTGCTCTACTAGTCCTCGTCATCGGAATCAGTCTTACCTTTTTTTATATGTTGCGTCCGTTCGCAGTCGCTCTTTTCCTCGGTGCGATATTCAGTGGTATGCTCCAACCTGCTTTCCGGCGAATTCTATCGTGGTGCAGGGGTAGAAGGGGGATCGCTTCATTAGCGACCCTGGTCTTTTTCGTTTTCTTGCTGCTGGGACCAACGGCGACCTTCTTGGGGATTGTGGCGAATCAGGCCTTTGACGTTACGCAGTCAGCGGGTCCCTGGATCCAAAGTGTACAACAGGAGTTGGATGAGCCGGGCGTCTTCGACAGGTTGATTGATCAGCTGCCTTTCGCCGATACCGTCCGACCTTACCGCGATCAGTTCCCAGAAAAAGCCAGCGAACTCGCCAGTTCACTCGGTCGATGGGTTGTTCAAGGGCTCGCTAATATTACGAGAGGGACTGTAGCCGTAATTTTTATGCTATTCGTGATGTTGTATGCGATGTTTTTTTTCGTAAAGGATGGGAAACAGATATTGGACACGATGCTGTGCTATCTACCACTTGCCGATGAAGCCAAGCAACGAATGCTTGAAAGGTTTGTATCGGTAACACGTGCTACAGTGAAGGGGACATTCCTCATTGGAATTGTACAGGGTGGGCTCGCAGGGCTCGCGTTTGCAATCGCCGGTATCCCATCCGCCGCGTTTTGGGGCACCGTAATGGCTGTTTTGTCAATTGTTCCAGGAATTGGTTCGGCGCTGGTGTGGCTGCCCGCCGTGATTTATTTGTTTGCAATAGATCGGACCGGGGCGGGGATCGGTTTGCTGATCTGGTGTGGTGGAGTTGTGAGTCTCGCAGATAATCTGCTGCGGCCGTGGCTAGTGGGTCGAGATACAAAGATGCCAGACCTGATGATTCTGCTCGGAACATTGGGTGGACTCTTTGCTTTTGGCACCGCGGGTATTTTGGTAGGCCCAATTGTGGCGGCGTTGTTCATGACTGTTTGGCAAATCTACGGGGAATTCTTCGAGGACATACTCCCCGATCGTCGTCCCTCTACATGAGAGGAGTATTTGTCACGTGCTGAATCAGCTACGTGACGTTGGCGGCGCCCTCTCGAAGGTGACCGAGCGTTGGGTGCCTGACGCTTGGGTCATCTTGATGTCATTGACCGTTGTGGCACTCATCTTGGCCATCATTGGTGGTGGCGCATCGCCCGAAGAGGCGGTCTTAGCATGGGGTTCGGGCGTCTGGACCTTGCTTGAACTAGCGATGCAGTTTTCTATCGCGATGGTAGCTGCACACGCCTGTGCCTCCTCTCCACCAATTTACCGAGTTCTTGACCGGCTAGCCGGTCTTCCTGATCCAGAGAAGCCGGCGGGAGCGGTTGCACTCGCTGCAATGTTTTCCATGCTTGCTGGATATCTCAACTGGGCGTTTGGCCTTGTTGGGTCGGCCCTCTTTGTCCCCTTCATCCTTAAACGCAATCCGAAGGCGGATGTGCGGTTGGTAGTTGCCTCGGCCTATATGGGAATCGGGACTGTATGGCAAAGTGGTTTCTCTAGCTCCGCGCCGCTGATCTTGGCTACCCCTGGCAATCCTTTATTGGAACCGGGTACTGGAGATCCAATCGTAAGCCGGCTTTATCCGGTTACGGAGACGCTTTTCAACCCGTTCAACATTTCCTATGCCCTAGTTATGCTTGGAACGGGTTTACTTGCCGCAATGATCCTCCATCCTCGCCGAGAGGTAGTTACTCTGACCACGGAAGAGGTTGATGAGATCCTTCCCGAGCCGCCTGTCAAACCGGAGCGTCCAATAACGCCCGCTCATCACATAGACGCATTCCCGGGATGGGTGATCCTTGCCGCCGGATTATTTGCGTATCCGCTGGTGCACTCGATTATGACTAAAGGTTTTGGGGCGAGTTGGACCATTAACGCTTATAATACGGTGTTCCTCATATTCGCACTCGTTCTTCACGGAAGGCCGATGTCATTCCTCCGAGCCTGTCGCGAAGGGGTTAGATCGGCCTGGGGCATCATCATCCAGTTCCCGTTCTACGCAGGAATATTCGGTGTGATCCAGAATACAAATCTGGGAGTATGGCTAGGTGACAGGTTCGCCGAGGTGGCTTCAACACGTCTTTTTCCACTTGTAGTCTACGTTTATTCTGGGATCATGAGCCTCTTTATACCTTCGGCCGGTTCAAAGTGGATGATCGAAGCGCCCTATGTGGTGCCTGCAGGCGAACTGCTGGATGTGTCTGTTATGACTACCCTGCTCGCCTATGCGTATGGGGATTCCGCATTTAATCTTATCCATCCGTTTTGGGCTCTCCCGGTTCTTGCTATTACGCGCCGCCGTTTTGGGGAAATCTTTGGTTATGCGTTCCTTTTCTGGGTCATCAGTGTCATTGTTGGCGTCGGGGCCATGTTAGTGATCCCAACGAGTTGGTAATGGTGTAAAAAGTTTGAATCGTGGGGTGGCACTGGAGCGACAGAGATGAACAGTGGATTTTAACCTAAGGATAGCTCCGAGCATGACTCAGCCGTGACGGAAACTGCTTCAGGGTTATCTCCGCGGCCTTCCGCCAGAAAATTTGCAAGTAGACGGTGGCCACCACGGGTCAACACGGCTTCGGGGTGGAACTGAACCCCCCAAACCGGTTGCGACTCATGCTTGATCGCCATGATGTCGCCTTTTTCTGTTCTCGCTGTAACTGTCACTCCTAGTCCCGGATTCTCTGAATCGATCACGAGCGAATGGTATCGAGTTACCTCAAGTGGTGAGGGGAGGCCTGTGAATAGTCCAGTCCCATAGTGGTCGATCGGTGTCAACTGACCATGCATAGGGCGGGATGCTCGGATCACGCGTCCACCGAAAGCTTGACCGATACACTGGTGGCCAAGGCACACTCCCAAAATTGGGATCGCACGACCGAGGTGTTGAACTATCGATACAGACACCCCTGCTTCAGCTGGTGTGCACGGACCAGGAGAGATGATGATATGTGATGGCTTGTCTCGTTTGAGGTCTTCTACTGAAATCTCATCGTTCCGAACCACAAGAATGTCTTCTCCCAACTCTTGCAGGAAACGAGCCAGGTTGAACACAAAAGAGTCGTAGTTGTCGATTAGAACGATCATGTGACCTGATCTGAGTGATTCTTGATCCCCAATGCCTGTGCATACGACTACGAGATGATACGTTTTTCCAAGAGTCCAATCTGTGCACGGGAGTTAATCTACGATATGGCCATCATCCGAACATTGTTTGCTGGAATTAGGTTTCTTACGGCCTTGGCCATTATAGCCGTCATTGGTTGGTTGTTTCGAGACGAAATTTCCGGATTTTTAAGCACTCGGGGTGGCGATAACATAGTGATGGCTGAACCGAGTGAAGAACTTGCGACAAATGTTGAAGATACACTGCGCGAGTTAATGGCTGGCGAGGGAAACTCTGAGATTCGGCTCACAGAGACTGCACTTCAGAGCTATCTACAGTACCGAATTGGCGCACGGTTTTCGCCGGCTCTGGATGATTTGGCAATTGATCTGACGGATTCCACACTCTTGATTACGGGCATGCTTGATCTTACGCAGCTCGTGCTGCAAGGAGGTGTGAGTGAAAATTTGCGGCGCGTCATGGGAGATTCGGCAAAGATATCTGGAGAGGTTATGCCCGAAATTTCTGCCCCAGGACGTGCGCAACTCAATATTATCAGCCTCCAGGCTGGAGTGTTTCCCGTACCGCCGTTTCTCATCGCGACTGCGCTTCAAGCGGCAGCCGGTATCGAGTCTGATGGTTCTGCCGTCGTTCTAACCATCCCAGATAACGTTCTGGATATCCGCGTGGAGGATGAGGGAATCGTTCTTATCCAAGATCGCTAACACTTTTAAATTTTCCTAACTCTCAAGAGCTTTCGAGGCAAATAGTATGACGGAGCATTTTCGTAACTTCATTTCAGGTTCGTGGATAGAACCGGCTAACGGTCAATATATTGAAAATGTCAACCCGGCCCGTACGTCTGACATCGTAGGGCTTTTTCCCGATACAGATCCTTCAGAATTGGATGTTGCAGTTGAGTCCGCACAACGTGGGTTTGAAGACTGGTCACGGGTGCCGGCACCGGAGCGTGGACTGGTCCTAAAAAAAGCCGGCGACCTTCTATCTGAACGTAAGGAGGAACTTGCTCATATAATGACCCGAGAAATGGGCAAGGTGCTGGACGAAACGCGGGGAGATGTTCAGGAAGCGATTGATACTGCCTACTATGCTGCGGTTGAGGGAAGAAGGTTATTCGGCCACACAGTGCCGTCTGAACTTCGGAGTAAATGGGCCATGTCGTTCCGGAGACCCATCGGCGTTTTTGGTATAATCACTCCCTTTAATTTCCCAGTGGCGGTTCCGAGCTGGAAGATTTTTCCCGCTTTGTTATGTGGGAATAGCATCATCTACAAACCATCCGAAGACACACCTAGCTCGGCAAACTATTTCGTTGATGTGCTACTTGAAGCAGGCTTGCCGCCCGAATGTGTGCAACTCGTCCATGGCCACGGTGAGACGATCGGACATGCGATAGCCTCACACCCAGGCGTTCCAGGACTTTCCTTTACGGGCTCGACAGAAACCGGGAGGTCAATCGGCGAGATCGCGGGGCGTATGCACAAACGACTGTCGCTCGAGATGGGTGGTAAGAACGCGCAGATCGTTATGCCAGATGCCGATCTCGAACTGGCTCTTGAGGGTGTTTTGTGGGGTGCCTTTGGCACAACAGGTCAACGCTGCACAGCAACGAGCCGATTACTTCTGCATAGGGAGATCCATGACGAGTTTGTAGAGCGGCTCGTCTACAAAGCTGACTCGCTTGAACTGGGAGATGGGCAGCATGCGCAGGTCGACGTAGGGCCACTTATTCATGAGGCCGCACGCGACAAATGCGAAGCGTACGTAGAAATTGCCTGTGCCGAAGGTGCCACGGTGAAATGTGGAGGGGATCAGCCAACTGGTAAGGAGTTTGGTGAAGGTTGGTTCTTTAAACCTACGGTCTTAACAGGTGTTCAACGGGACCATCGGACAGCCCGAGAAGAAATTTTCGGGCCCGTATTATCTGTTTTAAAGTTCAACGATACAGATGAAGCCTTCGAAATAAACAATGAAGTTCTCTACGGCCTCTCCTCATCGATCTACACAACCGATGTAAATGTTTCGTTTCGTGCGATCCAAGAGTTAGACAATGGAATCACGTACGTAAACGCCCCGACTATCGGAGCAGAGGCCCATCTTCCTTTTGGTGGCGTCAAGGCGACAGGGAATGGTCATCGAGAAGGGGGGTGGGAGGTCTATGAGTTCTATACTGAGACAAAGGTGGCTTATCTGGATTACAGCGGAAGACTCCAACGAGCCCAGATTGATGTGGAGTGGTAAGTAATCTTCGGTTAGAGTGATTGACGGATAATGACTGGCACGTTGAGCATCAGGTTTTTTTGAAAATTAAACTTGATTCGCTGACTGTGAGCGACAATTTGAAAAATAAAGAAACCGTATCTGAAGCTTCCGCGGACAAAACACACGCCCGTTTTCAACGAGGCTTGAAATTGCCGCCGCAGGCCTCCTTACGCGTGGGCACAAGAGGGCGTTCGGCGCAACAATCGGTTGGACTGTGGATGTGGGAATGGACCAAGTCCATCTTTATCGCCCTCGTATTATTTCTGTTCGTGCGAACATTCATGATAGAGGCGTTTCAGATACCCACATCCTCAATGGAGAACACACTCTTAGTTGGCGATTTCCTTCTTGTAAACAAGATGGTATACGGTGCTGAGATCCCGGGTACGGACCTTGAGTTGCCTGCTTTTAACAAACCGTCCAGGGCTGATGTGATTGTATTTGAGCCGCCGGATTCGGCTGAGCAGCCACCAAACACTAATTATGTAAAGCGGATTGTTGGTGTTCCGGGAGATACTCTCTTTATGCTCCGATCCACCCTTCACGTAAATGGGACTTCAATTGATGAGCCTTATGCCCGGACGGCTAGATACCTTGGTAGTGGCGCCAACTCAAACTTCTCTTGGCAAGAGGAACACCTGATCGGTAAAACACGAGGGCAGAGCTATCAACCGAACCGAGACAATTGGGGGCCTATCGTCGTGCCTCCCAATAATTATTTCGTCATGGGTGATAATCGTGCTAACTCAGAAGACTCTCGTTACTGGGGCTTTGTCCCCGAAGAGGCCATCAAGGGTCGTCCGCTGGTGGTCTATTATTCCTACGACCGAAGGTCCTCGGGCACGCTCCCGTGGATTACTGAGATTCGCTGGGATCGAGTCTTGCGGAAAATTGACTAAGCGTCGGTCGACAAAGAAGCTTTTCGGATTATACGACTGTGTGAAATCAATTGAAGACGATTCGGGAGGTTTCTACCAGACCCCAATAGAGCAAGCAAAACGGACCTGAACGTGATTGACTTCATTGGACATTGCCAATAACTTCCCCGGCTATCATATGCTTGGCCTGCCGCCCTGTCGGGCGGCTTTTTTCAATAGGTGTTTGCGGATGAAAACGTACGCGGTGAAGGCGAGTGAGATTGAACGAGACTGGTTTGTGGTAGATGCTGCCGACCAGGTTCTTGGTCGTCTTGCTACTAACATCGCACGCATCCTGCGCGGGAAGCATAAGCCGATCTATAGCACGCACGTCGACACGGGCGATCATGTGGTCGTAGTCAATGCGGAGCAAGTCCGGTTAACGGGGAAAAAGGCAGAACAAAAGGAATATTTCCGACACTCTGGTTACATGGGGGGCGATCGGTTGATTCCGTTTCGTCGAATGCAGGAAAAACATCCGGAACGTGTTATTGAGCTTGCGGTCAAAGGGATGCTTCCTAAGAACAAATTGGGTAGACAAATGCTTATGAAGCTCAAGGTTTACGCAGGGCCGGATCATCCTCATGTCTCGCAGAGACCGCAGCCATTTGATTCGGTCCCCGGCTAGGGAATCAGGAGAAAAAACTTGGACCAAGTTCAGTCCGTAGGGCGTCGAAAGACCTCGGTGGCGCGTGTTTTGATGCGGCCCGGGCAAGGGTCCGTGCGCGTCAACGGTAAGTCAATCGAGGAATATTTTCCGCTTGCGAGACACCGATCGCTTATTGAAGCGCCTTTGGAAGCGACTGAGTGTGTCGGTGCTTATGATCTCCATGTTCGTGTGCGGGGTGGTGGGATTACAGGGCAGGCAGAGGCGACTCGACTCGGTGTCGCACGGGCGTTAGTGAACTTTGATGAGGATCGTCGTAAAACACTTCGTGACCACGGTATGCTCACCCGCGATCCTCGGATCGTCGAACGCAAGAAACCTGGTCGACCTAAGGCGCGGAAGCGCTTCCAGTTTTCTAAGCGATAGGCTGGCGATGGACAACAGACCGCAGATCTCGTGAAAATAGGGTTGAAGGACCTCTTGAAGGCTGGCGTGCATTTCGGACACCAGACGCACCGCTGGAACCCAAAAATGCGAAAATATATTTTCGCTGAGCGAGGCGGGATATATCTGATTGATCTGAACAAGACACTTCAAGGGCTAGAGCGAGCCCATGAGCTTGTTCGACAAACAGTTCTTGATGGGAAGTCGGTCCTTTTCGTATGCACGAAGCCCCAACTTGCCGGTGTGGTGCGTGCCGAAGCTGAAGCTTCCGGATCCTTCTATGTGACGGAACGATGGCTCGGGGGAATGCTGACGAACTTTCAGACTATCAAAAAGAACATTAGTCGGCTAAAAGAACTCGAACGTGGCCAAGAGGAGGACGCATTCGAGTACTACACGAAAAAAGAGCGACTCCTGCTGGAGCGTGAAAAGGAGAAACTGGACCGATACTTGTCCGGCATCAAGGACATGACCCGTCTGCCAGGTCTCGTGTTCGTCGTAGATTCGAACAAAGAAGACATTGCAGTTAAGGAGGCGAATCGACTCGGGATCCCTGTGGTTGCGATAGCGGACACTAATGCGGATCCGGATTTGTTGACGATTGCTATCGCCGGCAATGATGATGCAGTTCGGTCAGTCTCCCTTATCACGAAAACGATTGCGGAAGTTGTCGAATCTGCGCGCAATGAAATACCGGACGCGGCAGCGAGTAAGACTGAATCAGAGGTTTACACGTACTCGACTGATGCTGGTGACGTTGCAGATGCTTCGACAAGTTCTCGTCGGAAACGGCCTCGTCGTAAGCCGCGCCCTGAAGCCATTGCACAGAGACTGAACCAGCCGAAGGTAATAGAGGCCAACGAGGAACAGAAACCTGCGGGTGATGATGCGGAGGCAAACTCCAAACCCTCCGAACCCGAGGTTGTTGAAGAGGCAACAAAGGTCGAAGAGATACCCGGGCAGGAGCAAGCTTCCGAAACGGATTCTGGCACCGATGGGAGTGCCGAAGAGAAGTGAGCACCGAGGGCCACCACGGTGGCCCTTTTTTTTGCCGTTGGCCCAATCGGTCACGGTTTTTCAGATGGAAGTTGGAGTAAGGAGATACAAATATTATGGCCGAGATTACGGCTGTGGCAGTGAAAGATCTCCGGGACCGGACGGGCGCTGGCATGATGGACTGCAAGAAGGCGCTCATCGAGTCGGACGGTGATCAGGAACGCGCCATCGATCTACTCAGAAAAACGGGAGTTGCCAAGGCCGCAAAGCGCTCAGGTCGTGTAGCGTCTGAGGGTATGATCCACATTGCGACACGTGACCGTTCAATTGCGATGGTTGAGGTGCTAAGCGAAACGGACTTTGTCGCTCGAAGTGAGTCGTTCACCGAATTTGCGAGGACTGTGGCGGAAGAATTATTTGACTTGCCAATCTCCGATGGTGAGATCTTGGCTGGCGATGAGTTGTTGGGCCTTGAAGGTGGCGAAGAGATTAACAGTCAGCTTGATGCCCTCCGAGCCCAAGTAGGAGAAAACATCCAAGTGGGGCGCGCCATCCGCTACGATTCTGCTACTGACTCAGCAGGCGCCTCCTATGTGCACTTTGGAAATAAGATCGGAGTCCTCGTAGAAGTTTCGAGTGTCAGTGCAGCAGCCATTGAGACGGCTCGGAACGTAGCCATGCATGCTGCCGCGACGAACCCGAGCGGATTAGATCCTGATGATATGCCAAAAGATCAGGTAGAACGTGAACGAGCCGTTTTGATTGAGCAGGCGGAAGAAGAAGGGAAGCCAGCTGAGATCACTGAAAAAATTGTCGAAGGGCGCATGCGGAAATTCTTTGAGGAAAACGCACTTCTTTGGCAAACCTACGTTCGCGATCCGGAAAAGAAAGTTAAAGATCTTCTGACTGAGTTGGATGAAGAGATTTCAGTGAATCGTTTTGTGCGCTTTGAAGTGGGGAGTTGAGTGAAGGACAAAAGTCTGAGGATACACCTAGCATGTCGGAGTTGAAGTACAGGCGTGCCCTAGTGAAACTCTCCGGTGAGTCTCTTGCTGGAAAGCGAGGTTTTGGCATCGATCCACCGGCGATCGACGACCTTACAAAAGAGATTCAACGAGTCTATGAGGCTGGAGTCCATCTTGGTTTAGTCGTCGGGGGCGGAAACATCGTTAGAGGCACAGTGGCAAGCCAGCGTGGAATGGATAGAGTCACAGCTGACTATATGGGAATGCTTGCGACTGTTATCAACGCCATGGCCCTCCAGGATAAGCTAGAACAGTATGGAATCCATACGCGCGTTATGTCTGCCATTCGGATGCAAAAGCTTGCCGAACCGTATATTCGCCGCCGAGCGCTTCGCCATCTTGAGAAGGGACGAGTGGTGATTTTTGCTGGAGGGACAGGGAATCCTTACTTCTCGACGGATACAGCAGCGGTCCTTCGGGGAATCGAGATGGAGGCCGATGTGATCCTGAAGGCGACTAAGGTCGATGGGGTTTTTACTGCAGACCCCGAATCTGACCCGAATGCAGAATTCATTGATAAGATCAGTTATCTGGAAGTCATGACAAGAGAGTTAGGTGTCATGGATGCTGCGGCGATTTCTCTCTGCAAAGAGAATGAGCTTCCCTTAGTCGTCTTGAACATCAAACGTCCAGGTGCAATCCTAGCTGCGTTGAAAGGCGAGAAAATTGGGACGCTCGTCGCTTGAGTGTGCGCCTAAGGTCACTAGATTTTTGCGTACTTCCATACCTGTCTGGCCGCGGAAAGTCCCGCTAGGAGGAATGAGATGCCAGAGGAGACATTGAAGGTTGCGATCCACGCCATGGACAATGCGACGGGTGCAGTTTCCCGAGAATTCGCTACGGTTCGAACCGGAAAGTCCTCTCCAGCGCTTCTTGATACCATTCGGGTAGAAGCGTACGGGTCCTTGGTGCCATTGAAACATGTTGCGAATGTGAGTGCGCCTGAGCCAACAATGCTATTGGTGCAACCATATGACCCAAACATAGCTGGCGAGATTGCTAACGCCATCCGAAGCGGCGATCTGGGGTTTAATCCTTCGGCGGACGGAGGAGTGGTGCGAGTCCCTATTCCACCTCTAACTGAGGAGCGTCGTCTAGAGATGGTTAAAGTTCTTCACCGAATGGCTGAAGAAGGGAAGGTCTCGATTCGTCATGCCCGGCACGATGCTCGTGACAAGCTGTCGCAAATGCAAAAAGATGGTGAGATCAGTGAGGATGTATGCCATACAAAGATGGATGAGATTCAGTCTTTAACAAACGATCATGTCACCCAGATTGATAAGCTCCTCTCCAAGAAAGAAGCGGAGGTGATGGAGGTTTGAGCAATCGGCGTGATGTTGGAGATGCCCTTCAAGCCTACGTGCGAGGTCACGATCGCGTTTGGGAACATCAAGCCAAGTTTGGCGATTCCACGCGTAACGCTTCAGCTAAAATTGAGTTTGGTGGATTACCCTCACCACCTCGGTTTGGTATAGAAGTGGCTAAGTCGCTTGAATTCCAGCGTGGGCCTGACATCTGGCGTAGCCACAATACTGATGCAAGGAATTCGAGCGACGACTGAGACCGTGCCTTCGCCCCGGCTTGAGGTTCTTTTCCGGGACACTCTTCTCCAGTGTCCTAATCTGATCCCGCATGGATCCCGGGTTCTAGTCGCGCTCTCGGGAGGGTCCGACTCGACTGCGCTCCTCCACCTTTTACTGCGTGTTCGAGATGGGCTCGACCTACAAATAAAAGCGGCTCACTTCGATCATGGAGTGCAAGCCCAAAGCTCTGTTTTGGCTGAACAGGTTGTTGAAAGATGTGCCGCTGTCGGAGTTGTCTGTGTGGTAGGCCGAGCAAAAGGACTCGCGGGCGGTCAGGCTGAATACCGAGAGGCACGATATGATTTTCTTAGATCTGAGGCGGCGCGCCTAGATGCAACAAGGGTTGCTCTAGCCCACCAGAATGACGATGACTTGGAAACGGTCGTCCTGCGACTGATTCGTGGAACTGGAATCCGTGGATTGGCAGGTATTCCGATTCGTCGGGACCTCTTTGTTCGCCCACTTCTTGGCCTCAAGCGGGCCATGCTCGAAGGATATCTAACTGAGTGCGGCTTGGAGTGGATGGAAGACCCAGCAAATGCAGATCCACGCTATACCCGAGTTCGAGTGCGTCAAGAGGTTTTGCCCCAGCTCCAGGCAGCTGGTGGTATGCAAGTGGTCGATGACTTGCTTTCCCAGCTCGCGGTGGATGCTTTGTGCGTCGACTGTAGTCTAGATGCGCGGGCAGAGGACCACCTTTCATCTGTTCGAACTACTGTAGGATCAACCGCTATGGGTACAGAAATTTCCCACTCGAAAGTCCGTGAGTATAGTCGTGCGGACCAAGCTCGGATTCTCCGTATTATTGCACGAGATATGGGCTTCCGCCTCCGGGGGAGTGGAACTGGGGCCGGTGTAGAGTTTATGAACCGTGGCACAAGTGGACAGGGGGTCGATGTTGCTGCTGGTCTTC
Organism: uncultured Gemmatimonadota bacterium; assembly: GCA_913043255.1. GTDB lineage: Bacteria > Gemmatimonadota > Gemmatimonadetes > Palauibacterales > Palauibacteraceae > Palauibacter. Next base: position 20,355 of record CAJWLK010000007.1, on the reverse strand, counting down.
GTGTGTCGCGTGAATACGACGTAATCCGAATAGGCCCCGCGGTTGAAGTTGATTTAGACAAAGAACTGGAGATTTGTTCTTTAACAGGGGTTGAGCGGATCAAGCTCAATGGTCGAGAGTATAAGGTCCGTTGGGGCTCGTTCTCCGGGAGAGAGACATGCATAGCCGAGGTTCCGGTTAGGCAACTTCATTTTCCTCTTCGCATGCGGGGTCCACGTCCGGGTGACTCGATTCGAACCCATGCAGGATCTCGGAAGCTCAAGAAGTTGTTGAACGAAAGGCGAGTACCTCGGTCGGAGCGTTCGCGTGTTCCGGTGTTGGTGGGAGCTGATCAGCGAGTGCTATGGGTGGCTGGCCATGAGATCGCCTCGTGTGACCGGTCGAACCCGGAGGAGAAAATGTTTAGGATCGAAGTCAGTGAGTGTTGAGAGTCGCTCTTTTCAGAAGATCATTTACTCGGCGGAGGACATCGCAAAGAGGGTGGCGTCAATTGGCGCAGAGATCACCAATGCATATCCGCCTGATGCTGATTTATTGCTTTTGGGGCTACTTAAGGGTTCATTCGTTTTTATGAGTGACCTGGTACGGAGCTTGGAGCGACCGATACAGCTAGATTTCATGGTGGTCGCAAGTTACCACGATGGGATAACGACCTCTGGTGATGTACAGTTTCTCTACAAACCAGCCATATCTATTAAAGGTCGACACGTGATTGTTGTCGAAGATATCATAGACAGCGGTACCACACTTAACCAATTGTGTAGGGATCTCGCAGCGAGGCAGCCTGCGTCGCTGGAGGTGTGCACATTGCTGCACAAATACGTGGCTGTAGATCTTCAATGGGAGCCGCGTTGGGTGGGCTTCGGTGCACCCAACGAATTTCTTGTGGGGTATGGGTTGGATCATGCGGAAAATTTCCGAAACCTTCCGTTCATTGCGAGCCTACTGAACTGAGTCGAGAAAAAACTAATGCGTCAAGATGCACCGCAACCGCCAGACAAAAACGAATCAACCGGGCGTATGAACCGCATTCTGCGAACTGCGTCATTTTGGGCGCTTTTAGTACTGATTCCCGTTGCCATTCTCCAATTTATGGAGGCTGGGCGCGCAGAGCGGCAGAAGCTGACCTACACCGAGTTTTGGGATCAACTCCTCAATGAGAACATCGAATCCATCGAAGTTCGTCAGGGGACGGGTGAGATTGAGGGACGACTCAAGATCGCACTTTCTCGTGAAGAAGGGGAAATCGATCAGTTCCATGTTCTTCTGCCTGCACATGAGTTGGGCGAGGAGCTGGAGGCCCGTCTGCGCGCCGAAAACGTCAAGATTGAAACTCTTCCGGCGGGCAATAACTGGATCACAATATTCATCCAGATGTTACCTTGGATACTCATCATCGGTCTGTGGCTGTTCGTTTTTCGGCAAATGCAAGCCGGCGGGTCACGCGCATTTAGTTTCGGGAAGTCCAAGGCCCGCTTACTCACTGGCGATACTCCGGACGTTACTTTTGCAGATGTGGCCGGTTGTGACGAGGCAAAAGACGAGCTTCAGGAGATCATTGAGTTCCTCAAGGACCCACAAAAGTTTTCGCGTCTTGGAGGGCGCCTCCCCAAAGGTGCGCTCGTTGTCGGGCCTCCGGGGACCGGAAAGACACTTCTCGCCCGCGCAGTTGCTGGAGAGGCTGGAAGGCCTTTCTTTTCGATGTCGGGTTCGGACTTTGTAGAAATGTTTGTCGGCGTTGGCGCGTCGCGAGTTAGAGACCTTTTCGAACAGGGGAAAGCGCATGCCCCGTGTATCATCTTCATCGATGAGATTGATGCGGTAGGGCGTCACCGAGGTGCCGGTTTGGGGGGTGGACACGACGAACGTGAGCAAACCCTGAATCAACTGCTCGTCGAGATGGATGGGTTTGAATCGAACGAAGGTGTCATTCTTCTTGCAGCGACAAACCGGCCAGATGTTCTTGATCCCGCCCTTCTGCGTCCGGGTCGTTTCGACCGTCAGATCGTCGTCGACAATCCTGATATAGCAGGGCGGGAAGGGATTTTTCGAGTTCACACACAGGACATCCCACTCTCCGAAGATGTTGACTTGGCGGTGCTTGCCAAAGGCACTCCGGGCCTGTCGGGGGCTGATATTGAGAATGTCGTCAACGAAGCCGCTCTCATCGCCGCTCGCGGGGGCAAGGACCGTGTGTACATGGTCGAGTTTGAGAAGGCGAAGGACAAGGTGATGCTTGGAACCGAGCGACGGAGCATGGTCATCTCTGAAGAGGAACGAAAAGTAACGGCGTATCATGAAGCAGGACATGCAGTTATAGCCCTTAGGGTACCCGGTCTCGATCCCTTGCATAAGGTTACGATTATACCGCACGGACGAGCACTAGGTATCACAGCGTCTTTACCCGAGGAGGACCGACACAACTACACGAAGCAATGGCTTGAAGGACAGCTGAACATGTTGTTTGGAGGTCGTGTCGCGGAAGAAATGATATTTGGCAATAGTAAGATTACGACGGGCGCCGGAAACGATATCGAACGAGTTACAGATCTTGCACGCCGAATGGTGACCCAGTTCGGGATGTCACCTGCGATTGGTGCGATGTCGGTCGGAGATCGAGAGCATGAAGTCTTCCTCGGCCGGGATATTTCGCAACGTCGGGAGGTGAGCGAAAAGACCGCCGAAATGGTCGATGCGGAAATCAAGAGAATTTTAGATGAATCGTATGAGCACACCCGTCAGGTTCTTGAGGAAAACGTGGATCTTCTGGAGCGGATCGCTGAGGCGCTTTTAGAACGGGAGACCCTTGATGTAGAGGCCATTACCCTTCTCAATGAGGGACGCGAATTGCCGCCGCCTCCGGCAGAGGAACAGGCCCCTCCCCCTCCTGAACCAACATCTGCTGAGTCTCTTGAAACTCGCGAGTCACCGTTAGAGGGTACGGGTGGTGAGCCCGCCCCCGCCCCTGCCTGATACGGCAAACTCGCTGATGTGCCTTACCTCTAGCGGGCAAGTACGGACTTGGCGAGTTCGAGATCAAGAGATCTCACTGGACAAGTTCGTATTGGCAGGGATTTTAAATGTCACACCGGATTCGTTCTCCGATGGCGGGGAGTTTTTCGAACCCGATATTGCGATCGAACATGCACACGAGATGGTCGCAGAGGGTGCAGATTTGATTGATATTGGTGCTGAGTCGACCCGCCCTGGTTCAGAAAAAGTGAGTGCAGAAGAAGAATGGGGCCGGCTTGAGCCAGTGTTCAGAGAGCTTGGTGATCTGACGGTTCCAATCTCGATTGATACGACTAAATTCGAGGTGGCTGAGCGTGCAATAGATGCTGGAGCGGACGCTATCAACGATGTGACGGGTCTTCAATCAGATCCAAGGCTCGCTGATCTTGCAGCTCGTACTGGTGCTGGGCTCGTTATCATGCATATGCGAGGAACTCCTCGGACCATGCAGAATGACACTTGTTATAAAGATGTAGTGAAAGAAGTCTGTCGAAGCCTAGAAAAGGCTCGTGATACCGCGATCAGGGCGGGTTGCCACCCTGACCAAATCGCAGTTGATCCTGGGCTTGGTTTCGGCAAGTCAGTTCAAGGGAACCTAGAACTGATAGCGAGACTCGATGAGCTTTCCGATCTAGGGGCGCCAGTTTGGGTCGGTCCTTCCCGGAAGTCATTTTTGGGCAAAATGCTAAACGTTGGACCTGACGATCGGTTGTCTGGAACTGTCGCTGCTTGCTTGGCGGCCTTGGAGAAGGGGGCACATGTGCTTCGTATTCACGACGTGCGTGAGATACGAGATGCACTCAAAGTCCATGTTGCGATAGCTGATATGTGCCGCGAAAAATTCAAAGTAGCTACCCCGGAACTGACTGAAGCGAGCATCTGATGGACACGATTCTCAACTTTATCCGGCTTTATCAGATTGACTTGCTCGATTTAGTCGAGATCACACTGGTTTCATATCTCATATATAGAGTGCTCATCCTGTGGGCAGGGACTCGAGCCTTTCAAATACTTTTCGGGTTGGTCGTTCTCGTCGCCATCTATGTGCTGGCACAAGTTGCAGGTTTGCGCCTGATAGAGTCCATCCTCTCACAAGCTTTCACCTACGGGGCTTTTGCGCTCATCGTCGTCTTCCAACCAGAACTGAGATCCGCCCTCGCACGATTGGGTAGGAGTCGGGTTCTCAACGTTATTACCCACTTTGAAGAACGTAGTCAGGCAGTGGCAGATGAGATTGTAAAAGCTGCCGAGAAACTGTCACAAAGGCGGACGGGTGCGATCATTGCCATAGAGAGAGAATTGTCTCTGGAGGAGTTCATCGACAATACTGGCAAGCGATTGAAGGCGGAAGTCTGCGCGGAGGTTTTGATCTCTCTTTTTGCCCCCCGCTCCCCTTTACACGACGGTGCTGTAGTCATCCGTGGTGCTGAGATCGTCGCTGCCGGGGTACACCTTCCTCTTACCCAATACCCGCTTAGCGACAATACTCTTGGTACTCGACACCGTGCGGCACTAGGACTCTCAGAAGAGACGGATGCTCAGGTAATTGTGGTCTCGGAAGAGACTAGTCAGATTTCGGTGGCTCGTCGTGGTGTATTGCGGCGTGGATTGGGACCTGAACAGTTAAGGGATCGCCTGGCCGCAGGGGCTAAAGGTGAAAAGGGTGCCCACTCTTCGTTAGAGTCTGAGACTTCGGAGCGCGAGGTACTTACCAAAACTGCAGATGTGGTCGTTTCCCGCCTAGTCGCCGGAGACGAATAAACCGACAAAAGAACTACACGCAAAGATAAAACGCAGAATCAACTCGATGGTTTGACGTTGATGTAGTCATTCCCTAGAATCTTACGCTGGTTAGAACATAGCTGGAACATTTACGGGTAGGCGATATGAGCAATCAGTATGAGCTTTTGACCCTCTTCAAGGACGGCGGGTTTATGATGTATCCCCTCGTCCTCTGCTCCTTGATCGCGTTTGGAGTATTGCTGGCAAAGACATGGACGCTGGCAATTGCGCACCGGGATTCGAAGAGACTCCTTGGTGAGATTGAGGAATTAGGCGTGGGGGGACGACTAGAGGATGCGATCGATACCGCCGAAACTACGCGCGGTCCTGTTGCTGCGATTCTTTTAGCAGGCCTTCGGCGGCTCCGGGATCGAAGCGCTGGTGCCCGCGCCGACGGCGCTGACGTTCAAAAAGCCATCGCGACCACTGGCGTGATCGAATTAGACTTCCTTGAGCGTGGACTTACCGTCCTCGGCACGATCGCTAATGTGGCACCGATGCTGGGTTTCCTTGGTACGGTAATTGGAATGATCCTAGCCTTCGAGGCGATTGAAATTGCTGGACAAGTAGAGCCTGGGCTGGTTGCTGGCGGGATTAAAGTTGCCCTTATCACGACCGCGTCTGGTTTGACGATCGCAATCCCCGTGAATATCGCCTACAACTACTTCGTGACGCGGATAGACCGGCTCATCCTCGATATGGAGGAGGGTGCACAACAGGTTTTGGCGCTCATCTGGAGTCTCGAAGACAAGTCCGGGCAAGGAGCAAGCTAGCTAACGACGGTATCGACCCAGTTCGTGACCGCTGAACGGCTATAAGGGAGAGACAATTCTATGGCGATTATGAAACGTAAGCAGAAAGTCTCGGATGAGATTCCGACGGCCTCGATGGCAGATATTGCATTCCTTCTGCTAGTTTTCTTCCTTACGACAACGGTGTTTAATGAAGAGCGAGGATTGCCGATTGTTCTTCCTGAACAATCTGAAGAGCAGGATGTTTCACCCAAGAATTTAATCTTCTTCATCGTGCAGCCGGATGGTCGTGTGGTGGTTCGGCGCGGTGAGAGTGAGCAGGAACAGACCATCGCATACAATCAAGTGGCAAATATCCTGCGCCAAGAGATCGCATCAAATTCAAATCTCATTGCAGCTATTCAAACACACCCCGATGCACCATACCGGCATATGGTGAATACGCTCGATGAGGTCAAACTCTCCGGAGCCGAGCGAATCTCGCTTCAGGAGTTGGAGAACTAGATGGCTATCAAAGACAGTGGGTTCAAGAAGAAGTCTGGTGCAGGTAGCGGTATACCTACCTCTTCAATGGCAGACATCGCGTTTCTCCTTCTGGTCTTCTTTATGGTAACAACAGTGTTTCGCAAAGAGCGCAAGCGTAACATCGAGTGGACTAGCGCTGAAGCGACCGAGAAGATTGACGAGAAGCGAAAGAACATTCTTCACGTTTGGATTGAACGCGCTGGTGCTGTGTGGATTAATGACGCCCAAGTGCCTTTTGAGGAAATTTCGGAAGTTGTTCGCCCCCTTTATGCAGAGAATCGTGAACTCGTGATTGCCCTGCGGGGCGATAGCGATGTCCCTTATGCTCAGATCAATACGATCACTGAAGAGCTCCAAGAGGCTGGTGCTGTGCGTGTGACGTTTGCCACGCGTCTCGAGCAACGTGCCATGCGGGCCCGGCGGTAGTACGTCTAGGAGGAGATGATGGAAGAAAGCGTCAGTATTCGACAGACTGCAAATGACGAGTTCAAGGAAAAGAGCTCAAGTTGGACCCAGATTGGGGTCATTGCAGCAGTTATGTTGCACTTCGGGCTGTTCGTTCTTGTCCGGCCGTTTGAGGCTGCAGATTTAGGAACGACTGCTGACGAGATGGAAGCGGTCACGCTGCCGCCCGAAGTAAGGATCCCCCCGCCCCCTGAGAGGATCGCGCGACCGGCCACGCCTCGAGTTGCCTCGGTTGAAGTGTCTGAGGACATTACAATCGCACCAACGACGTTCGAGACCAATCCAGTCGAAAATCTTCCGCCACCCCCGTCGGGTACAAGTCCCGCGGACAGGCCATCGTTCATTCCCTACGACACGGCACCAGTGCTTTTGAATGGTGGGCAAGTTCAACAACTGCTCCAGAGATACTATCCCCGGACACTCAAAGATGCCGGCATAGGTGGACGGATTGAACTTTGGTTGTATGTGAGTGAGGGTGGGGCTGTTGCGAATTTCGAGGTGAAAACTTCGTCTGGGAACGCTCTTCTTGATGATGCGGCCGGTCAGGTCGTGAGCGAAATGAAATTCTCTCCAGCGAAGAACCGGGACAAGGTCACCGCGGTTTGGGTGTCGCAGTGGGTGACGTTCCAAGTGGTGTAGTAAGTTATGTGCGTCGAGGGAAACTCGACGTGCTTTATAGTTTGAGTTTCGCGCCTGCCAACGCATAGCGTTGGTGGGCGCCTTCGTTTTCTGCAGGATCTAAGAAGATTAAAATCAAGGTTAGTCCCAATTTTAATAATTGCGTACTGCGAACCGTTTCTAGAAAACCCGATCAGACTGATAATGGTTTGTCGCAAGATCTAGTTGAATTGGCCCTCCAGCGAATTTCGCCCAAGGGGCTTGATTGGGGGCATCTTCGGAGATGAGTTTTCTCGCTTCACCTAGTTCGGAAGGGTACACTATTCGCTGTGATGAACGATTTGATTGAGGCCCGCCTAACACAAGTAACTGAACGTGTGGCGCGAGCGGCAGAACGTGTAGGGCGGAGCCCTGAAGATGTCCAAATCCTTCCTGTCACCAAGGGACATTCGAAGTCGGCAATTGAATCGGTCCTGTCGCTTGGGTTGAACTGTGTTGGTGAAAACCGAGTCCCGGAAGCAGAAGCCAAGCAGACAGAACTTGATAATACATCGGGACTTTCCTGGCACTTGATTGGGCGCTTACAACGCAACAAAGCTCGTCGTGCTGTACGACTATTTGATGTTATCGAGTCTGTGGACAGCCTTCGCTTAGCAGAAACGTTGAGCCGTATTGTAGAAGAAGAGGACCATGAACCGATTGAAACGCTGGTTCAGGTTAATCCATCGAGAGAGGTTTCAAAGGCTGGGTCAAGTCCGGAAGAGACCGTATCGTTGGTTCACACGATTTGCCATCTTAGTGGTCTCAGAGTGACAGGGTTGATGACGATGGCACCATTTGGGGCTGACGAAACCGTGCTTCGGAATGTGTTTAGTAAAACATACGAACTGCTTCGGCGGTGTAGGGATGAGATCCCTGGTTTCGAAGGCCGTGTACTTTCAATGGGTATGAGTAGCGACTTTGAAATTGCGGTAGAAGAAGGAAGTACCCGAGTACGCCTCGGGACTGTGATATTGGGGGAAAGATGATCAAGTGTATCCTTCGAGTGAATCAGGAGTAGGTCTCATTTATGCCAAGTCTGACCTTTCGGATCATGCCGACCACCTTCACCACTGGCGATGGATTGGCTGTGACGTTGAACCGGTCACAGTCCTAGCGACCCCCTCGCAAAGTCGACGGAGCACCTGATGGCCTATCGGCCGACCCCTGATTCCGTAGCGAGACTTGAAGAAGATATTCTCCACCGTTGGGACGAAGAAGGCACCTTCGATCTCAGCCTTATGGCGCGTGCGGACGCGGCCGACTTCATCTTTATAGAGGGTCCCCCAACCGCGAACGGTCGACCGGGTGTTCACCATATTCTCGGGCGAACAATCAAGGATGTTATCGCCCGCTATAGGACTATGGCCGGGTATCGTGTGCCCCGGAAGGCGGGTTGGGATACGCACGGGCTTCCTGTTGAGCTAGAAGCTGAGCGAGAACTCAACATCTCAGGGAAACCGGAGATTGAGAAACTCGGTATCCAGAGATTCAACGATGTTTGCCGTCAGAACGTATTCACGTACCAAGATGAATGGGAAAAGTTGTCGTGGCGGATTGGGTACTGGCTTGATTACGCGAATCCATATCTGACGTATTCGCCTGAGTTTATCGAATCAGCTTGGTGGGCCCTGTCGGAGATCGAGAAGCGTGGGCTTCTGTATAGGGGCTATCGGATCGTTCCGTATTGCCCTAGATGCGGCACTGGGCTCTCTAGCCATGAGGTTGCACAGGGATATAAAGAGGTTGATGAACCCGCTGTTTTCGTCAAGTTCCACTTGGTTGATGACCCCGATGGTGCACGCATCCTAAGCTGGACAACGACACCGTGGACTTTACCCGGAAACTTAGGACTTGCCGTCGCACCGGACATCAAATACGCCCGCATACGCATTGCTGAGGTTGACGAGGGTGTGGAGCCCAAACGTGCTCACGACGGCCCGGGCGGTGCGATCCCTGGAGAGGTTCTCATTGTCGCCAAAGAACGGATCGAGGATGTAATCTGCCATCCGTACAAGATCTTAAATGAGGTGTCAGGTGCCGAACTTGTTGGTAAGCGGTATAGGCCCCCGTTCGCAGGCGCTATCGACGGTTCTGGGTGTGATGCGGCGTGGACAGTCATGCAAGCCGATTTTGTTACCGCGGATGAAGGAACAGGCATTGTACACACGGCAGTTATGTATGGAGAAGAAGACTTTAGGCTTGGCTCCGATCTTGGTTTGCCGATGGTACATACGGTTAAAGAAGATGGCACTTTTTCGGAGGCGGTACCGGGGGCCCTTGCCGGAATGCATGTCAAAGACAAAAAGACTGAGCGTGCTATTCGAGACTGGCTCGTCGACCAAGATCAACTCTATTTCCGAGAGATGTATGAGCATAGCTATCCACACTGTTGGCGCTGCGATAGCGCACTGCTCTATATGGCTAGAGACTCTTGGTACATCCGAACCACGGCGGTGAAGCAGAAACTCCTCGAATACAATGCCTCCGTCGATTGGTACCCAACCGAGATGGGGGCGGGTCGGATGGGCGAGTGGCTTGCAAACAATGTTGATTGGGCGCTGTCGCGTGAGCGTTACTGGGGCACTCCGCTACCGATCTGGATTTGCTCAGAGGATGAAAATCACCGTGAAGTGATCGGTGGGTATGGAGAACTGGCAGATCGGGTAGGTGGCTTACCAGAAAACTTTGATCCCCATCGTCCAGGGATCGATAGTCTTGAGTGGAGCTGCGGCACTGCTGGTTGCTCAGGCCAGATGCGACGGGTGCTCGAAGTTGCCGACGCATGGTTCGATTCAGGATCAGTGCCATTTGCACAGTGGCACTACCCCTTCGAAAATGAGGAAAAGTTCGAGCGACATTTTCCGGCTGACTACATTTCAGAAGGAGTGGATCAGACACGCGGATGGTTTTACTCGATGCTAGCTCTGTCGACGATCTTATTTGACCGTTCACCCTTCCGGGCTGTTGTTGTCAATGACCTGGTCCTCGATGCAAAGGGCCAGAAGATGTCTAAGTCGCGTGGAAATCTGGTAGATCCACGGGAGGCTATCGCTGAATACGGGGCTGATGTCACACGCTTCTATTTCATGTCCGTATCAAACCCATGGATTCCCAAACGTTGGGATCCGATTGCTCTGCGGGAGGTAGATCGGAAGCTTTTCGCCACGCTTCGACATACCTACCGATTTTTTGCTTTGTACGCTAATGAAGAGTCTTGGTCACACGATACCGCGACTCCGTCAGTTGAAGTTGAGAGGCATGATCTCGACCGGTGGGTTTTGGCACGTCTTGATCGATTGGTGACCCACGTGGGTGAAGCTTTCAATCGCTATGACCTGACGAGCGCCGCGCGTCAGATCCAGGAATTTGTTCTCGATGATGTTTCGAATTGGTACGTTCGACGAAGTCGGGATCGTTTTTGGGCAACGCAAGCAACCACGAGCCGCGGTGAGGCGACAGATGCATTTGCAACGCTTCACGAGTGTCTCGTTGTCACCACTCAGCTGCTTGCACCTCTTGCACCTTTTATGGCGGATTGGCTCCATCGTGCTCTAAGTGATGAAAAGTCTGTTCACCTCGTCGACTTCCCTACGTCGAGTGGTCGTTATGAACCCAAGCTAGAGCAGGGTATGGAAGATGTCCGTCGGCTTGCAGCCTTAGGGAGGGCGGCGCGCGAGAAAGCCGGAGTCCGCACGAGACAGCCGCTTCGTGCACTCCACGCGGTGATTCCTGATGGTCGCCGCTTGTCAGAGGCGATGGTTGCTCTTCTAGCCGATGAACTCAACGTAAAACAGGTTGTAGTGCTGGGTGAAACAGGACAGCTTTTGCAGTTGTTGGCAAAGCCGAAGTTTGGCACGTTAGGTCCAAAACACGGGGTAAAAACACCGACTGTGGCGCAGTCTGTAAGTGAGCTTTCACAGGAATTGATTGAGGATCTCAGGGCTGGAAATGCGGTCGAAATTTCCATTGATAATGAACCGATACGGATCGAACCTGAAGATGTATCGATCACGGAAGAGGCACAGACGGATATGGTAATGGCGAATGGAGATGGTTTCGTCGCTGCGCTTGATACAGAGATTGACCAAACCCTGCATGCAGAAGGATATGCGCGTGAACTCGTTAATCGCATTCAACGAGTCCGGCGAGACATCGGATTGGAAGTTTCGGATAGGATCCGACTCGGGATCGTAGGTTCAGACGTACTGGAGCAGGCTGCAGTTGAACATACAGAGTATATTGCTGGCGAAACTTTAGCCGTAGAAATTCTGGTGGGCAGGGTAGAGGTTACCGCGTTGGAGATGATTGACGTCGAGATTGATGAGTTATCAGTAGCGATTGGAATTGAACGGTTGATTACTTAATTCAAATTAAGAAGTGTGATTTGGCCGCTCAAACTATCTTGTGGCGAAGGATATGAATAAGAAACAACGTGACCACATTGAAAAAAGACTCCTAGGCGAGCGCATGCGGGCGGTGAAAGAGATTGAGCAATATGACGAATCTTTCTCTAACGCGCGCCAAGGTCCGGACGGCGCTTTGTCATCCTATAGCTTTCATATGGCGGACCAGGGAACCGATGCGATGGAGCGAGAGAAAGCCTTTCTTTTTGCTAGCAAAGAAGGGCGGTTTTTGTATCATCTGGATGAAGCTTTGAGACGGCTCTACCAAAATCCCGAAGATTTCGGGAAGTGCGAAGAATGCAGATCTGCCATCAGTTTTGAACGGTTGGATGCCCTTCCGCACACACGTCTTTGTATCAAGTGTAAAGAGGAGGAAGAAACGGGTGCCGCTGGCTGATTCTGATACAACTTCGGACGAGTTGGTGAAGGTTTGTGAAACCAAGGCTGCAGGCCGGTCGGCTAACCGGATTGTTCTTACCGTTATTCCCATCTTAACAGTGCTCACGCTTGATATCATCACGAAGGCATGGGTGATGGCAACATTTGAGCTTTATGAGCGTAGGTCGGTAATCGGGGATTTTTTCCGTTTTACGTACACACACAATCGAGGTGCTGCCTTTGGTCTCGACATTGGCGAACACTCTCGAATCTTTTTTCTTTGTCTGTCGCTGGTTGCGCTTGTTGTCCTTGCGTCGATCTATCGAGCGACACCCTCATGGGATCGGTTGAGGATATTCGCGCTGTCTCTAGTAGGAGGGGGTGCTCTTGGAAACATCTGGGACCGTATCCGCTTAGAACGGGGTGTGGTTGACTTTCTGGACTTTGGGCTTGGTACGCACCGTTTCCCCATTTTTAACATTGCTGATAGCGCGGTCACAATTGGCGCAACGCTACTCCTCATATCTTTCTGGATGGAAGGACGCCGGGAGATACAGGAAGCCACCGAAGATTAGACGTTTGAGGTGAGTACTACTGACACTGGTTCAACGGGCGAGGTGGCCCGGCACTCTATTGAACTCGAAGAACCAGCAGATCAACGGATTGATCGCTTTCTCTCTGAGCACTTTTCGCTTAGTCGGTCACGCGTAGCTCAGCTGATCGATGATGGTCTCGTGACAGTTAATGGTAAGCGCCCCAAGAAGCGGTATAGGCCGAGATTGGGCGATCGTATTGATTTGGCGTTGCCACCTCCTACCCCGACACGACTCGAGCCAGAGAATATTGCGATCACGGTTCATTATGAGGATGAGCACCTCGCAGTGATCGAAAAACCCGCAGGATTAGTGGTTCACCCAGCCCCCGGACATGAGACAGGGACCTTAGTTAACGCACTCCTATACCACTTGGATGGTCTTTCCACGATTGGAGGTGACCGACGGCCAGGGATTGTCCACCGGCTAGATAAGGATACCAGCGGACTCATGCTTGTTGCGAAGAGGGATAAAGCGCACCACAGACTTTCCGAAGCGCTCGCCCAGCGCAAGATCCAGCGCGGGTACGTTGCTGCGGCTTGGGGACATTTGGGAGAAGAAGAGTTTACCCTGGACAGACCGATTGGGCGCGATCCTCGCGACCGTAAGCGAATGATAGTTCGGGAGGATGGGAGACGAGCGATAACCCATTTTAAGCGTTTGGAGCGATGGAACGCTGCGGAACTTATCGCAATTCGCTTGAAGACTGGCCGAACACACCAAATACGAGTGCATCTCCTCTCAATCCAACATCCTGTCGTTTGCGATCCCATTTATGCGCGGCGTTGGGATAAGGGATTTGGTGGTGCAGGTGGCCGTTGGGCTGAGAACTTCACTCGGCGGGCAGGCCGGTTATTCCTCCATGCAGCATATCTTGCCTTTGATCACCCTGAGACGGAAGAGTGCCTCTCATTTTCGTGCCCTCTTCCGGAGCCCCTTGAATCGGCGGTTAACTGGGCACGGTCGAATTCGTGATTAGCTATTGAGCTGGGTTGTTAGCCTCTCAAATAAATATGATTGAAAGTGCTTGTTAGCCCCATATCTAAGCTCCATTCGGCTTGCTAATGCTACAATTTGAAGTTGACGGAGCTAGCGGTTCGCTCTAAGGTGCGCTCTATGAACCCGAAGAAGACAGACGTAAACGGCAGGGATGGGACCTCTCGTAATTTCGCTTTCGGACCTGCCAACTATTTGGCGTTTACACTCAGTCTCGTCGCTATCATTGCGGGTTACATTTTACTGGATCATGGCTCAGTGACGGCTGCCCCTTTCCTTTTGATTCTTGGTTACGCAGTTCTGATCCCGATGGGTCTAATTCTCGGTTGGCGCCGACTCGGTTGAGTGCCGACAAACCCTATTGTCGAAATTCAAGAGTCACGTGCAATTCTCGGTGGTTTTCGAGCTTTTCTCCTCGATTTGAGGCGCAACGAAAGAGCTATATGATGCGAGGCTTGCTATGGCTACTGGTCGTCTCGGCGCTATCACTTTGGCTGCCATTCGGAGTCACTGCGCAGACCGCGCGAGTCTCTGAGGGGATACACGTACTCAAGACCTACCCGTTTTCGGAGCCAAACCCTGTACCAGCTCTAACCCAAGATGTTCGGCTCTACCCGTACCACTCGTTCTTGGGGTATTCGAACGATGCGGTTCCCCAAGAATGGAAGGTTGTTCTTCTCGAGAACGACTTCATCGAAGTCTTCGTTCTCCCGGAGGTTGGTGGAAAAGTATGGGGTGCACGGGTCAAAGAGTCGGGGCACGAATTTATCTATCGAAATGAGGTAATGAAATTTCGGAATATCGCGCTTCGGGGACCATGGACCTCGGGTGGTATAGAGTTCAACTTTGGCGTGATAGGTCATACCCCTGCCACAGCTACACCCGTTGACTATACCTTTCGCGAAAATCCCGATGGTAGTGTCAGCTGTTTCGTAGGAGGAATGGATCTGCCGTCTCGTACTCACTGGCGAGTCGAGATTCGGTTGCCTGCTGATCGTGCATATTTTGAGACCCGCGTTCTCTGGTATAACCCAACCCCACTTGAACAGCCTTACTATAATTGGATGACTGCGGCGGCGTTCGCCCGTAGTGACCTCGAGATGTCGATTCCGGGCTCTTCTTTTTTAGAACACTCAGGTGTTGTTAGACCTTGGCCTTCGGATGCTACAGGTAGATTCTTGCCGATGTACACCGAAAACGCGTTTGCAGGGAACAAGTCATACCATGTTGTCGGTGAGTTTAACGATTTTTTTGGTGGCTACTATCGAGAGGAAGACTATGGATTCGGTCATTGGTCGCGCTATGAGGACATGCCTGGTCAGAAGCTTTGGCTCTGGGCACTCTCTCCGGAAGGGAGCATTTGGGAAGACCTTCTTACCGATACAGACGGCCAGTACATCGAATTCCAGGCAGGACGACTACTAGTTCAATATCAGCCTGGGCCAAACATGAACCCCATCACACAAGCAGGTTTTGGCCCCGGAACAACTGACAGGTGGTCTGAGACATGGTTCCCCCTTGAGGGACTAGGTGGACTCACCGACGCGTCCCGTGAGGGTGCCATGTACGTGGATCACGAGGATGACAGACTTACCGTGCGGGTAAATTCGTTTGGACTCTCGGCTGATACCGTTCTCATCTCTTCGGGTGGAATTTCTGTGGCCGCAGTTCCCGTGGACTTGTCAGTCCTTGAACCTGTGGAACTTACCGTTGAGATCCCAGCGGGAGACGAGTACCAAGTTCAATTACCCCTGCTGGGGCTCAATTACTCGTCCGATCCCAAGTCTCGACTACTTAGCAAGCCTTTTGCAATCGACTCATCCGCAAACGAGCGAATTCCGGCGATCGACAGGTCGGTCTTTGAGGCACGTGAACTGTTGAAGGCTCGTTACTATGGTCAGGCTCGTACTCTCTTTAATGCGGTACTCAACGACAGACCCTGGTACCGAAGTGCCCTGCTCGGACTCGCGGACGTCGAATTTCGGCGAGGTCGTTACGAGGCTGGGTTGATTCATGCTCGCCGTGCTCTCCAGCTAGATGCATATGATGCTGAGGCCAACTTTTTGGCGGGCAATTTGTATCGGGCCTTGGGGAGGCGCACAGAAGCTCAGGAGGCTTTCGGATGGGCACTGCGCTCCATGGAATTTCGGTCCGCTGCCTACCTTCAACTTGCCGAGATAGCGCTTACGGCGGGTGACTTGCCCGAAGCATCACGGTATGCGGACTTAGCGATCGATTATGATAGATACAGTCTTGGTGCGCGTCAGGTGTTGGCGGTAGCCAGCCGACGAGTGGGAGATGAGATCAAGACTGAAAGAGTGCGCCAACAGTTGTTAGATATCGATCCACTCCACCACTTTGTCGCGGCTGAGGTCTACCTCCAAGTTAACGGCCGGTCCGGGCATTCTTTGGCTGCGGAGACCGCAGCTAAAGTTTTTCTAGATGGACTCCAGGGTGAATATCCAGACCAAGTTCTTTTAGAACTCGCTATTGATTATTTGCGACGAGGGTCGAAGTTAGATGCGATCGCCATGGTCGACTTGGGTTCCCGTGTTTCAAGCAACCCTCTATTTCGAGCCTGGCAAGCATGGTTAGGTGAAGATCCTTCCGCTTTGACCGGACCCCCGCCTGCCGTTGCGTTCTCACTTCCTTTTCGGCGCGAGACTATCCCTGTATTAGAGTGGGCAGTCAGTCACAATGAGCATTGGTCGTGGCGATATTTGTTATCGCTCAACCTATGGGCACGAGATAGAGAAGAAGAAGCCACTTTACACTTCGAGGCCATAGGCGATGAAGCTAATTTTGCTCCCATGTATGTGTCACGCGGGCTTCTACTCGAACAAACCCGCGGGCGGAATCCAGAAGCGGATTTACGACGAGCAACATTAGTCGGTGGTGAGGATCGGATCGTCCACATTCACCTGATTCGATACCTACAAGCGCAGGGCCTATGGAACGAGGCGCTTGAAGCCGGTAAGGTTGCACGCACCCGTTTCCGGTCCGACTTCGATCTCGACCTTTTGCACGTTCGATCCCTTAATAACCTAGAGCGTCCCGCTGAGGCACTGGCAATTCTTAATTCGACACACGTACTCCCATCCGAGAACGCAGGCTCGAGCCACCAACTCTACGAACAAGCGCACATTTTAGCGGCACTGAATGCGTTAAAGAACGGAAAGCTTGATTTGGCTATGAGCCATTTGGACGATGCTCGCCAATGGCCGAAGCATCTAGGACAGGGGCGCCCCTACGAACCGGAAGAGCGGCTTGTTCGTTTTTTGATGGGCCGAATTTCTCAACAACAGGGTGATCAAATCACGGCAGAGGCTGCGTTCTCGTCAGTAGTCGCTGCGACGCCTCCCGAGTTGGTCTTGACGAGTCGGTTGGATCTTTTAGCAATTCCTTCGCTCCTGGCGGTTGGGTTACCGGTATCGGTGATAGCCGGAGACTCTGTCCTGTCTCAATTTGCAAATGCGGTGATTCGCGAGGTTGAGGGAGGTGTGAGCTTTGCTGATGCTACTGCCAAGGTGATCCCGCAATTCGTGGCGTTGTTTGAAGATATCGATGGACGGTTAATAGCTATGGCCTTAACTGTGTCTTCCTAGCCTACTCGTCTGCGTAAACCTTCCGTCTAAAGTCAGTATTTACCGTCTATGTTTTAGGGAACGGAGCTGGTGGTGATATGTTGTGCTCGGTTATTAATGGGGGGAGAGGAGCTTGGTTGAGCATTACGAGCTGACTCCATTCCGATCCTGAGCAGGCCTGTAATAACCGACACAAGATCGCGGACAGCAAAATTTGTCCAAATCTTATCTCAAAACTGGGATAGAACTCCGGTTTTATTAGTTAGGAACGATGCTGTGAGACGAGCTTGTCTACTCTTCTTTTTCTTTTTATCGGGCATGAGCGGTTTGATCTACCAAATCGCTTGGGTTCGTCAGGCTTCGCT
Source organism: uncultured Gemmatimonadota bacterium (assembly GCA_913043255.1). Taxonomy (GTDB): domain Bacteria; phylum Gemmatimonadota; class Gemmatimonadetes; order Palauibacterales; family Palauibacteraceae; genus Palauibacter. Next base: position 2,840 of record CAJWLK010000007.1, on the reverse strand, counting down.
CACATTTGGGGTCAGTGTATACGCCTATAGTGCGGTTCTCAGTGCGTACATGATTGGTTTGGCTCTGGGGAGTTATGTGATGGGACGGCGGATCGATGCCAACGCACGCCCCTTGCGCACGTATGCAATTTTAGAAGTTGGAATCGCGCTTCTTGCTGTAATATCTACATATCTTCTGACCTCATTGAATGGGCTTTATGCGACCTTCAGCCATGCTGTTGAGTCCGGATTAGGCTCGCTAACCATGCTTCGGCTTACACTCTCGATCGTGGTTCTGACCCCTGCGACGTTCATGATTGGAGCTACGCTTCCTATCATGAGCCGCGTCTATGCAACGCAATCAGGACGGGTAGGTAGAGACGTAGGTCGGTTATACTTATTCAATACGATCGGTGGAGCACTCGGGTGCCTCTTCGCAGGCATCTACTTCATCCGACTCCTCGGTTTACGCGAAACCATTTTTCTCGGAGCTACACTCAACCTCTTTGTCGCCTTGGGTGCACTCTTGTTGGCTCGCTTAACGATGCGGCGGCTAGGTGATGAGCAGTTAGTCCCTTCCGCTGAGGCTGCAGATGAGGCGAATTCGATACCTGACCGTCATTCACCCGATATGGAAGTTCCAGGGATAGGTCGCACGGCGCTGAGTTATGTGGCTGCTGCCTATGCTGTTTCTGGCTTTGTGGCCCTAGGCTATGAGCTTGTCTGGGCCCGTATCCTCTACATCCACACAGCACACGCTGTCTATTCATTTTCGCTAATGTTGGCGGTGTATCTGTTCGGACTGGCAGCAGGAAGCGCTATGGGAACGTGGTGGATTCGTCGCCACCGGGCGACGCTGATGCAGTTTGGTGTACTACAATTAAGTATTGGGCTACTTGCGATTCTCATTCTTTTCGTGTTCGCGTGGCTGCCTACCCTCCAGGCTGATCTCTTAGCTGAATATACGGTGCGATACGAACTGTTCATTGCCTTTATTACACTGTTTCCACCGACTTTACTTATGGGCATGCTCTTCCCGGTGGTCAGTAGCTTGTACACGAGAGAGCGACCTGTGGATGTGGGGTTGCGCATTGGAAGAGTGAATGCCTTGAATACGCTAGGGGCGATCTTGGGATCTCTGGGGGTGGGGTTTGTTTTGATACCACTTTTGGGTCTCCGTAATACGAGCATTTCGCTGTCGGCGGTGAATCTTGCCCTTGGAGTTGGTGCCTTATGGCTAGCCGCTCGACGTAAGCCTCGTTTACGCTGGATTCCATTGCCGGTAGCTGGAGTGGCTGTTGCTGTGATGTTCGCTGTACCACCAGGCGTTTATCTCGGTTCTTACGCGGCTGCGGCCGACAACTTGATTTTTTATAAAGAAGGGGTTGAGACCACTGTGGCTGTGCTTGAGATGCCCGAAGATAACTTCAAAATCTCTTTCGTTAATGGGCGGGATGAGGTTCCTACCGATGCCACTAGCATGAGCGCCTTTCGTCTGCTAGGGCATCTGCCCCCGATTCTGCGACCTGGTGCGCAGAACGCGCTTGTTCTCAGCTTCGGAAACGGTATTGCTACGGGAACGCTGAACACGCATGGAATTCCGGTAATTGATGCGGTCGACTTGTCCCGAGAGATGATTGAGGCCGCCCAGTTGTATGGTGAAGAGAACTACGATGTGCTCAGCAGCGACCGTCTGCGTTTACACGTGGAAGATGCTCGCAACTTTTTGCTCCAGAGTGACGAGCAGTATGACATTATCACAACCGATGCTACGCATCCGGCGAATGCTAGTAGCTGGGCCCTCTTCACCGAAGAATTCTATGAGTTGGTGCGGAATAGGTTGTCGGAAGATGGTGTGTTTATGCAGTGGTTACCCATCCATGGCCTAGAAGACTCGGACTACCGAACGATTATTCGAACTGTGTGGCACGTGTTCCCCAATACGACGCTATGGTCCACGGGAGGGACCCATAGCTACGTGGTGGTGACCCCTGAGCCGTTAACCCCCCAGAGTCTAAGCGTTGCCTTAGCGCGATCTTCGGATAATCCGATTGTTACGAGAGATTTGGGGTCTCCGATGGATATCGCTGGTTATCTAGCCATGTCAGATAGGATGCTGGCCAGATACGTAGGGTTTGGTCCGGCAGTTACAGATAATAATGCGTACTTTATGCCGGTTCGGTAAGGAAGATCTCTTTACGCATGCGGCCAGACCGTGGATTCGTTGGGCTGGGATTCAAACGAGCGAGAGAAGTTGTCATTCCACGGACCCCATACGCGTTTCTATTGAGAACCCGTGAGCAGAACTGGACACCGGACACTATCTTAGAGTAGTAGTACATGAAGATTTTTGCCAAGAAAGGCGGACCCTCTTACCCCGTCCGCCGAGAGGTGCTCGATGAAGAAGAACAGTAGTGGAGTTTTCGCAAGCATAGCGGTTACAATTGGACTGCTCGGTTCGTTCGCGACTGGATGTGGAACTCAAGTAAACCCGCCTTTTCAGCCGGCTAGTGACAGCATCGGTGACCGTAATCCACCCATTACTGAAGTGGTCCCGATCGAAAAGAGCGATATAGAGTTGGTGCGCTCATCCTGATAGCCCGTCTCTAGCATATTTGGTCGTACCCTCAGATTCCCAACCACCTGATAACCCCCCCCTCGCCGGTTATCAGGTCAATACCTTGCACATCCCCGACATCTTCAACTGGCGCGGGGGTATTGCGCCCTTTGAGCACTGCCGTCATCTTCGGAGGCATTCCCAGTAATCCGTTTGTACCAAGGTTTGGCCTTGGAAAGGGAGGCAGATCCATGTTGTTTAATTTGTCAGGACGGTGGAACAAGCGAGCGAGTGCGCTGGCTAC
>CAJWLK010000006.1 GCA_913043255.1 uncultured Gemmatimonadota bacterium | reverse complement strand
CCGAGGCGGAGCTGGCGTTGGATCCCATGATGGTCGATTCCGGAGAGGTCAACGGTCTCAAAAGGCTTTTTCCAACCAAACCTAAGTTCGACTTCCAATACCGATCCCGTATCCCATTTTTTCTTGATCTCCCAGTCAACAAAATCCTGCAGTTGAGTCCGGAGTTCACTGCGCCGTACTGCCCACACGTAGGGTAGTCCGACCCACTTAAGCTCATCGGCCTCATAGCGATTGCACACCGTATTGAAGATCTCGTCAAGCTGATCGCGGACTTGCTCTTTTGAGAAAGCAGGGTCGAAGTCCCGATAAAAATCTTCGAGGACTTGGTGTGCCAGGTCACCCTTGTTGAGTGGGCTTAGGTCATCTGTGGTCATTTCGTCGGACGACAGGTTCAACACGTACTTGACAAGAAAGTCAAATGGGCGTGTGGCATACGTCTCAAGCTGTGCAGCAGACCACTCTTTGTTTTCCCAATATTTTTCTCTGATGAGATCGAGAGTGGCGGGGTCCCGTATCAGTCCATTCCAGGCAGTAGCGCGCTGAGATAACGGCCGTTTGATCTCATCCAATGAATCTGGCTCGTTGGCGATCGACTCCGCTGCCTGGGTAGTCGATGTCGTTTCCGTAAAGGGGTCCAGTTCGCCAGTTCGAAGCTCTTCCGCGAACGCTGATAAGGTTGCGTGCCGGATCGCATGTGGGTCCGGCGTTTTAAATGGACTTGAGTCTTTTCCGCGACGGAGTTTTTTAAATCGTCGCACTTCACGCTCTAATAGTTCCGCATGGGTCACAGGGACTTCTTCGGAGCTGAGCCTTGTTCTAGGGAGTGAACCTTCACGCTCGTGCAGCGGAAGAAAGACAGAAGGAAGGTTGAGGTTCCCATCCGAATCCGCTTCCCAATATGTAACCACAACCCTCTGTGATCCGGAACAACCTCGCCAAAGCCTCCGTTCACGTTCTAAGCGTAGTTCACGTGTGGCCAACGGAATGCCGAGTTGCGAAAGTTGTTCTCGTTCAATCTCCGTGAACAGCCCTCCTACCTGCGAACGAGGAAAAACACGATCGTTTGCATGGACGATGAAAACATGCTCGAACGGCGTCATGGCGGCCTCATGAGCTTCGAGCACCTGGACCCCGTGTTGAAGTGGGGTCGAAAGTGCAATCTCGTTTGAGTCGAGGACATTTTTGAGTTTGACGAACCACGCGCCTGCATCGATGGGGTCAGCATCGCTTTCTGTTAAAAGGTTGGACCATTCACGGAGGAACTGCTCCAGGGCGAGTGTTCCACGCTGGTCGAGTCGGACCACGTCCCAACGATCTCCCACGGGCTCGCAAACCCTTGCCCGGATGCCAAGAGGGTGACCTCGTATTAGTTGCCGTGTGCTTTGGATCCAGTCCGATAGAGATCGCGGGTGAGAAAGTTCACTGGTCGCCTTCATGAAGCGCTTTAGGATGGTGACTCCTTGCTCCACATTCGCAACCCTTACTCCAGCCCGCTTTAGTTTCCAACTTTCTGGGGAGTGCAATTCTTTTTGAAGTCGATCCAGTTTTTCCAGCCAATCACTTAATCCGTTTGGACGAGAGTGACTGGCAATGTGTTCGAGAGCTCTGAGGTTTGTCGGAACCTCGAAGTAACGACTTGTGAGGATCAATTTTAATGTTGGCCAGGACCAGTCCTCCCCCACGGCTTCGAATAATCCGAGGACGGCACGAAGTGCGGGAATTTCACTGAGTTTGGAACGGATGCGAACTGTGCTAGGAACACCGGCCCGGTGAAGCGCATCCCGGATCCGACGTGTGTCTTCTCTCCCCGTGCGCGCCACAACGGCAATTTTATGTGGCTGTACGTTCTCGTCTAAGAGAAGGACTTTAACAGACCGTGCAACCCAGTTGGCCTCACGTACTCCATCAAAAAGGGGTTGGATAATAAGATTGGGTGCGGCGTCCTTTTCATGTAAATCTTCGATTCCGTCGGAAATGCGTTCCCATTCACCAGGCGCTATGTCATTCTGCACGTATGCGAAAACTTCTACGTCGTTTTGGGCGGACAGGGCTTTGAAGAGGCGTCCGCGGCTACCAACAGATGTGAGTCCATAGATATGGAGTCGGGTCGCACCGTTCAGTGCTGCTGGTAGGCCACCACTCTGGATTCGATCTGCGACAAGAGAGTGGACTGACCGGGGATCGAATTTCCCTTGATCCGATAACTGTTCCAGATAGTCGCGGTAGGTGTCTGTGAGCCAGCAGTTTCGCCGAGCGGTGAATTCATCACCATTCAATTGGTCGAGAGCGATCTTCAGTTCATTCGGGTCGACTCCTTCTGGGAGGAGCTCTGAAAGTGTTCGATCGATCAAGTGGCTGTGACGGAGCCCCTCGATTTCGGAGAATGCGTGCTTCCGACAAAAATTATTTGCAATGCTCGAGAGGAGCAGGCGGCCAGCAAGATGACCGAGAGGACGTAGCTCGATACCGAATCGATGAGGGAGTTCGGAAAAAAATGAGAAGGGGGGAGAAAGCCAGCCAGGGATTTTCCTCTCTTCAGCCGCTTCGAGAAGGAGGTTTCGTTGCGTCCGGTGTGTAACCCAGAGGTGTGATCCATGCTCTGTGCCACCTCTAGCGTCGCCGAGCTCATCGAGAAAGCGACCGACGCAGGCTTTCCAGAGGTTCGCATTCGAGTCGGAGCGTACCAGCGTGAGGGGCATATGTCGCAAAAATCTATGGCAATTTGTCTTTGTTCGCAGGGTTCTTAACGTGTAGGGTGAAAAGGTCTCGTGTCGGGCTAGCACGCAGGTTTCATTGTTGAGTCCTCCTTTGGACGGAAACTAGTTTGGAAGGGAAGGTTGGAAACACATGAATCCGGTTGTTACCATTCTACAAATAACATTAATTAAATATTGTAAATCATTATAATACATGATTTTAAATAGTATAGTTTTTTTGTATATATCATCGCGAGTGTGGCTACCCAAGACTGGCCCCAGGGAGTGTGAAAATTGGGGCCTGGTTAAGATCCAGCCCTTTCCTGGAGTTCGGGCCTGTCCGACATTGTTTATGTGTTGCCGGCCTTGCCGGCTTATTCTGTGAGGCGGGTTCTTGCCGTCCATAAAATCAGGTAGCCAGGGGGGCTCGTGACGTTGCATAACCAGCATCGATCATTGAACGCTACAGAGATGAACCGTTGGGTGTCGGGGCCACGATCTGTTCGGTCGGGTCTGCGAGTGATTGCTTTAGTCTGCAGCATGCTTGTCAGTACTTTTCCTTCTTTAGAAGCCCAATCGGGACGTATGGCAGCACCCTCTCGCGGAGGTATGGTGGTGAGCAGTCATTACCTAGCATCCGCAGCAGGCAATGAAATCCTTAGTAAAGGTGGAAACGCGGTTGATGCCGCTGTGGCTACTGCGTTTGCGCTTGCGGTTACTCTGCCTTCGGCGGGTAATGTCGGCGGTGGTGGATTCCTCGTGTATCATGGGAAAGATGGTGAAGTCACCACCTTTAATTTTCGAGAGAAGGCTACACTCGCAGCCACGGAGCGGATGTATCTAGATGAAAACGGCGAGGTCCGAGACAACTCAAATCACATTGGGTTACTCGCTGTAGGTGTCCCAGGGACTGTGGCGGGAATGTGGAAAGCACACCAGCGGCTGGGTCGACTCCCGTGGGCCGATGTCGTGGAGCCTGCTGTACGACTCGCGGCAGATGGGTTCCCCTCAACATGGGCTATGCAGAATTGGTTGAAGTCTCTGCCGAATCGAAGAGGGAGCCTCTACGATGCCACCCGGGAAGCGTTCCTTAAGGATGGCGCCCGGCTCTACGATCCGGGTGAAGTTTTCCGACAGCCTGATCTTGCGGGGACTCTTCGCCGGATTCGGGATGAGGGGCACGATGGATTTTATCGAGGGGAGACCGCTCGCCTGATTGCCGATTTTATGGCAGCTAATGGTGGATTGATCACGGAAGAAGATCTCGCTCTATACGAGGCAGATGAACTTGAACCGATCCACGGTACCTACCGTGGACATGATGTTTATGCGATGGCTCCACCGAGTTCTGGTGGGATCGCTCTCGTAGAGATGCTCAACATCTTAGAAGGGTACGATCTGACAAATATTGGGCACAATTCAGCCCAATACCTTCATCTCCTGACTGAAGCAATGCGTCGGGCGTACGCTGATAGAGCGTTCTACATCGGGGACCCAAAATTTAACCCGAACATGCCCATCGAACGCCTGATCTCAAAGTCCTATGCTGAGAAGCTTCGGTCGAGCATCGATATGGACCTTGCATCGAAGAGCGACTCGGCAGCGTTCAACAGAGTATTTACGGAAGAAAGCGAAGAGACCACGCATTACTCGGTCGTCGATGCTGATGGAAATGCGGTTTCGGTCACATATACGCTCGAGTTTGGTTATGGATCAAGTATCGTCGTCCCCGGAACTGGCTTTTTACTCAACAATGAGCTGGGTGACTTCAATGCAATTCCAGGCAGAACGAACTCACGAGGGACTATTGGTACGGCACCTAATCTGGTAGCTCCACAAAAACAGCCGTTGTCGAGTATGACGCCTACCATAGTTGCGAAAGATGGACGCCCACTCCTTGTTATTGGAAGCCCGGGTGGTCGCACCATCATAAATACCGTTCTTCAGGTGGTTCTTAATGTGATCAATCATGGCATGACACAATCTGCCTTTGGGCGGGCGATCGAGTCGCCTCGTATCCACCATCAGTGGCTTCCTGACATCACTTCATTTGAGTCGTGGGGATTCTCTCCAGATACAAAACGCCTGTTTGAACAGATGGGTCACGAGGTCAGTAGCCGCAGCGGCCAGGGCAGTGCGATGGGGATTTTTATTGATCCAGAAACTGGGATGGTTTGGGGTGCTGCAGACAGTCGTGCTTTTGATGGAGGCGCCCGGGGCGGTTGATGTTAGATTGTAACAACCAGTTGGTTTCGGTGTGCGTTAGTCTCTTGCCGCAGCTTGGTTCCGCACCACGGTAATAACCTTATCGCTAAGGTGCCTCGTCCATCGACGAGGTATAGGGCGGATAAGATCCGCACGGTCGCATACTGGTTTACGAAAAATAATGACTGCGCCAGGCTATAAGTGGCGCGACACCTTGTACTTGGAAGGAAAATATGGCGAACTCTGTAAAGTCTTTAAGACTCAGCGCCGTTGGCGCAGCCCTTGCGTTTTTTGTTGTCATGATCTTGTTCGTGTTCGGATTCAACCGTGTCGATGAGTATGAAGTAGCGGTTAAACGTAATCCGGTGACGGGCTCTGTAGCTGCCACACCGTTCGGTCAGGGTTTATATCATTCGATTCTTCGAGCATGGACGAACTTTCCTCTACGGGAAGTTCAATACCCCGATGAGGGACGGAGTGAGCGTCTTTCCGCGCTCACGTCAGACCAACTCGAAATCGAAGTTGATGCGGCATATCGATATCGCTTGCAACCTGACAGTGCGGTGCACCTGTATATGACCGTCGGTAGCTTCAATGCCGTTCGTGCCTTTGTGTACAACACCTATCGATCGGCAATACGGGATGCCATCGCGGAAATTGAAGCTTCCAATATCCTATCAACCGAACGCGCAGGAATTGCTGGCCGAATCGAACAGCTGATGGAGGAAAGGCTCTCCCCACGAGGTATCGCAGTTACTGACTTTTTCGTCCGTGAAATCTTGCCACCCGAGACTATCCGACAAGCCATCGAGTCGAAGCTGGCTCGTGAACAACAGGTAGAGTCTGAGGTGTTTCAGACGGAAGTGGTTATTGAGGTCGCAAACCAAGCGCGTGCGGAGGCAGCAGGTATCCGAGATGCTCAGGATATCATCGCGGAGAGCCTCGCTGGGGTGACTGGTCAACGTTACTTGTACTGGCGGTATTTAGAGATGCTGGGCAAAATCGGGGAAGGGTCCAACAATATGGTTATTGCTCCCACCGAGGGAGGAATTCCGCTCTTCTTTACACCAAATTCGTCAAATTAGTAGACGCTTGGTTTAGAAGCTGACCCCAAGCCGAAGTGTAAACGTGTTTAGTCGAGGGTTGCCCTCGCCGACTAAGGTTTGGTCGCCAGCAGGGATGCCGGAGTCCATCAGCGCTTGGAGGCCGAATCCATAACGGATCTCAGGCCAGAGACGGATCCCAAGATCAAGCTCGAAACCAGCACCGAATTCTGCCCGGATCGGTCGAGGTCCTAACTGGTTGTTAACACCGGAGACTGAGCTGGACGGAAACGTAAAAACAGGTGCGGCTAGGAAGTATGGTCGGAGAACAGGAACCGGGATCCTCAACCGAAGGTCGAGTGGAACTTCAACCAGCTCGATGTCAAACGGGGTGGTCTCGGTTCCAGCGGTAGCGACGAGGTTGGGGACTTGATGATAGATGACTGCTGGTCGGATACCAATGAGACCGAGGTTAATATTAAAGAAGACTCCGACATGGAAACCGTTGGTAGTATCAGTTAGGTCGAAGCCGTTCGCGGGGACGAATTTTTCGATCAGATCTCGATTATAACCTGCTACGACCCCGATCTGGGCAGTCATTACTTGGGGTGTCGTAATAGCTAGTCCAAGACCCAACAAAATTACTTTGCAGGATGAAACTTTTGTGCCCCCCACCGACTTCCCCTTTCCCGAATGAGCGTTGACGTTGTCAGCGCCCCGTTTTCCTGCAAGCCTATACAGCTTCGTAAAACGTATGGGTCAGTTCATCGCTGGGCTAGCCGCTCTTCTTTTACTATCATCTCGCGGACTTTTTCCGAAGGATGGCTCTGAATGTTTCTAGTTCCTGATTCACAAACTCTTCGACCGATCGTGGCCCTCTTAATTGTTCTTTGTGCCGCTTGCGGTTCCAGCGATGCAGAATACGAATCAAGTGTTTCAGCAATCGGTGTGGCCACACTTGCGCCCGAAGGTGTAGCGGACCTCGTCATCCGTAACGGGAAAATCGCCACTTTGACCGAAGATGCTCCGGAAGCCTCGGCGCTCGCCGCTCGTTCTGGTCGAATTGTCGCTGTCGGAAATGATACGGATGTCGCGTCTTGGATTGGGGATGAGACTTATCTGATAGATCTCGCCGGGCGTCTGGCAATTCCCGGATTTATAGAAGGGCACGGTCACTTCATGAGCCTTGGAAACTCCAAGATGATTCTGAATCTGACGGGTGCGAATACATGGCAAGAGATTGTGGAGATGGTTGCCGCGAGTGCTCGTGAAGCGGAACCCGGTAGCTGGGTTACGGGCCGTGGATGGCACCAAGAAAAGTGGACCGTGTTACCAAACCCGATGATTGAAGGCCTACCGATCCATGATGGGTTAAGTGCTGTAAGTCCTGAGAATCCTGTTGTGCTCACTCACGCCAGCGGTCACGCGTCATTCGTGAATGCTAAGGCGCTTGAAATTGCGGGCATTACGCGTGATACAAAGAACCCTGATGGTGGAGAGATCGTGCGTGACGCCTCTGGGGAGCCAACGGGGATGCTTCGTGAGACTGCTCAGCGCTTGGTAAGAGAGGTGTTTGCCCATGCGGAGGCTGGGCGTTCGGCTGAAGAGATTGAGTCCGTTGAGCGTGAAAAGGTTCGTCTGGCCAATGCGGAGCTCTTGAGAAAAGGGGTCACCAGTTTCCAGGATGCAGGCTCCGGGTTTGCCACGATCGACCTTCTCAAACGAATGGCAGAGGAAGGGAAGCTGCCAGTCCGATTGTACGTCATGATTCGCGGAGGGTACGATGAGCTTGCCGGTCGTCTAGCTGATTATCGAATGATTGGATATGGGGACAGCCGGCTCACCGTAAGGTCAATCAAGCAGGTCGTCGATGGGGCATTAGGGTCACATGGTGCTTGGTTGCTTCAACCCTACGCCGATATGCCGTCCTCATCAGGTTTGGCAACGAATCCGCCTGAGCAGATTGAACGTGTGGCTCGGCTTGCGATCGAACACGGATATCAGGTCAATACCCATGCCATAGGTGACCGGGGGAATCGCGAGGTGTTGGATCTCTATGAGCGAACCTTTGTGGACCACAGGGGCCGTACAGATCTCCGATGGCGCATTGAGCACGCACAACACATTGATCCAGTGGATATACCACGATTTGGTCAGTTAGGTGTGATCGCATCGATGCAGGGTATCCACCAGTGTTCGGATGGCCCCTGGGTGATGCTACGGCTAGGTGAGGGACGTGCGCGGTCTGGCGCCTATGTGTGGCAAGATTTAATGCGAGCAGGTGCCGTGGTCACCAACGGTACGGACGTACCTGTTGAGGATGTCGATCCGCTCGAGAGTTACCATTGCACGGTCACTCGCCAGCTAAATAATGGCTCCGCGTTTTTCGCGGATCAAGCTATGACACGTGAAGAGGCTCTGCGTTCCTACACTATTAGCAACGCGTATGCAGCGTTTGAGGAAGATATTAAAGGTACGCTAGAGGTCGGAAAGCTTGCTGACATAACAATCCTTTCTCAGGACATCTTGACGATCCCGGTCGACGAGATTCTCGAGACCGAAGTCGACTTCACGATCGTTGGTGGCCAAACTCTCTATATCCGGGAGCCTTAACAGGCGGTCCCGTTTCTACCAGTTTAGAATTGCGGGTTATCACTTAGTTTCCAACTGAGCAGTACGTCACCGGACGCTTTGGTCACTGTTGTTTTTTGATCCTCCCGTTTTAAATCTATGCTGCTCAAGTAAATACGTGTGGTGGCCGTACTTCCCGTTGTGTCGATCAGTAACGAATCTTGAGGAAATATTATCAAACCTGGATAGGGAATATGTCCGCCACGAGTCCCACGTCTCTTGATTGCAGCCAGAGAGGTTCGTAACAGCTCATTATCGTTCAATCGGATGATGATGATTTCATCTTCGCCCAAGATGAAGTCGACTTGATCTTGGCCCAGAGCGTAACTTCCGCTGACAAGGTCCGCGTTGAATATCAGATGTTCGAACCCGGATACGGAGAGTACCTGGTTCGACTCGGAGTCGAATGTTGCCCCCAATGGAGGGTCTGCAGAAATAGTAATTTGGCCGTCGGGTCCAAACGGTAACCCGTCATCAGGTACTAGTCCGGTGTGTTCCAGAATCAATGCTGCTCGGCGAGAGGCTGCCCCTGGTGTTAATAGTCCGGTGCCAGGGCTGATTGTATCGATCTGTGCCACGCCTTCCTCAAACCAGTTGTCGATTTTGGAGGTCCCGTGGCGTTCGACAAGGTAAGAGAAGATGTCGTTGATTTGACGCCAATCCTCTTCAGGAATTTCGGTAGGGGCTGGCGACAGTCTTCCTTCTGCTAACACCCCGTAGCTTTCGAGTAGCCCTTCCAATCGGCCGACCTGACTTTGCTCCGCGACAGAGTATGCAGACCACGGGCCTAGGTACGTGATAAGACCAAGAACAGCAAGTGAACTTGGGATCACTTTAATTTGTCGCGAGCGCGAAAATACGTAGTAAAGCGCGATGCCAGCCAGCCATATTGCCAGCGCCGTAAGTAGATAGCGTGGTTCGGTAACACCGTATTGCGTGATCCGTTGCCAGACGGCCATCAGCAACATGACGATTGAAGGTAGGATGGCGATCCAGAAGATGCGGACGTAACGGTCAATCCATCTATGTTGCCCACTTTCGCGGTCGGGATGGATTAGAAGTAGGGACAGAATTCCAAGTGCTGCCAATGCTGAGACGAGGTAGCCGATCCAGCCGCTAGGCCAAGTCGTGGTTACAAGGACCCGTACAAGATATGCGGTTAAGATCACCAGATAGATGGAGACTAGGGGTAGGAGTACGTACTGTGCGAAGATGCGGAGACCAGAAGGATAATCCTTGTTGGCCTCAAGTCGTCGATAATTATTGGGCACTCCGGCCAAGAAAAACCACGTTTGAAAGACGAAGCCAAGGAAGAAGAAGACCCGTGTGTAAGTTAAATCCCCTACGTCGATGCCAAGTAAGTTGTCGATACCTGCGAGCGCCATCGCTAACCCAGCGAACAGGACTGCCGAGTGCACGCCAGCGAACAGAAATCGGGAAAAAAGTTCTCGGTTGAACTGCCAGAACCCGTTGTGCTCTCTGACACCGAGATATGCCACGACAGCAACTCCGAAGTGGATTGTTGCACTCAAATGGAAATAACGGAGAGCAAGAGTGGATTCAGACCAATCCGGCCAACGTGCAGAGAAGAGGAATAGAATCCCAAGCCCTACCACATGTCCAAGCCAAACAAGGAGACGTGACTTTTCGTGTCGCTCGGAGAGGAGTGTGATACCCGTGAAGAGGGGTAACCCCAAGCTTGCAACTGCCATAACTCGGAGCCAATAGGTTTCGGGCCCGCCTGTTTCCCATACCGCTACCTGCATTATTCCAGCCCATGCTGCCACTAGGGCTGACATGGTTGTTGCAGGGAACCGTTGAGCCGTAGCCACGCCAGCGACTATAACTCGGTTGACCGATGGCATTTTCATGGCAGTGGTCTTCTACGTAATGTCAGATACGGCTTCGAATGGTAATGAGGCGTTCGGCTGCTTGTTCGAGGAGATCTTCTGTTTTGCAGAAAGCGAAGCGAGCTAGGTGACGTCCATCTTGGGGGTCACTGTAGAAGCTTGATCCGGGGACTGGTGCAACTCCAATCTCACTTGTTAGCCAGAAGGAAAATTCATCATCGGGCAGGTCTGAAAGATCTGAAAAGTCTGCGAGCACATAGTATGCCCCTTCCGGTTTGTAACATTTGAACCCGGCCTCGATGAGGGCGGGGTAAAAGAGATCACGCTTGCGACCGTAAAGGTCTCCTAGCTCAGCGTAATAGGAGTCGGGGAGCATCTCCAAACCATCAGCAACCCCCTCTTGAAGAGGTGCGGCAGCTCCCACAGTCAGGAAATCGTGAACTTTTCGGATTGCGTCAGACAGAACGGGATGCGCGACCGTCGTCCCAATCCGCCAGCCGGTTACCGCAAATGTTTTAGATGCGCCACTGATCGTGATCGTTCGGTCAGACATTCCATCAAGTGTTGCCATCGGAATGTGTTCAACATCGTCATAGATGATGTGTTCATACACTTCGTCCGTAATAGCGTATGCGTCGAATTCCTGGCACAATGCAGCGATTTGTTCGAGTTCTTCTCGCGTGAACACGCGCCCAGTTGGGTTATTGGGTGTATTCACGATGATTGCACGAGTGCGATTGCTGAATGCCGCCCGCAGTCGGTCGAAGTCGATGCTCCAATCGTTTGTCAGTGGAACAAAAACGGGTGTTGCTTCGCATAGTACCGTGTCAGGACCGTAGTTCTCATAGAAGGGTTCAAACACAATGACTTCTTCCTTGGGATCCACGATCGCAAGCAGGACTGACATCATTGCTTCGGTAGCGCCGCACGTTACGGTGAGGTGCTGTTCCGGGTCGACGTCCATCCCGTACCAATCCGCGTATTTTTCGGCAAGTGCCTCACGGTATCTTTTTGTTCCCCACGTGATTGCGTATTGATTAATGTCATCATAGATGGCACGACCTGCTCCAATCTTTAGCGTGTCAGGCGCTTCGAAGTTAGGAAAACCTTGCGACAAATTGATCGCGTCGTGCTCATTGGCGAGACGTGTCATCATCCGGATTACGGACTCGGTGAAGCCGTGTGTCCGTTTTGCAGTATGCATATTCATAGGTAGCAATCTGATTACTTTCGGTGATTGGGGCGAGATCTGGTCTGTATTCTAAAAATAGAACTCATTTCAGATTTGAAGTGGAAACTAGCTCTCAGTCGCCGTCCTTTTTCGAGCTAGTCATGGCGCGGTTGTCTCTTTTTGGTGCCAACCGTTTTCACGCAAGCAGGTACCTACTAGATCGATCTGTTCCTTGAGGAAGCCAAACCAGATTTCATCGCCAGAACGGATTTCGATACCCTCAAAAACCGGACTTTCCGTTTTGCCGCGGCGGTGAACAAGTGCTAGGACCGGCATTTTCGTATCAACTAAAAGTGGGAAGTCGGTTATTCGTATGAGTTCGACTCCGTCATATCGCCACGGGCTAATTACGACGCGGTCCTGACGCAGTTCATGGGCCCAGCGTTCATAGTCGAGTCCATGACCGAAAAGGATGTGAGCCCCACTTTGAAGAACCTGTTCGCGGGTGACCCCGGAGGTGGCGGGGTCTATGGCCACGATTTGTTGTGCATCTCCATTTGCCTCAAGCCCACGCTGTGCTAATAGCAGATTAACGCCCTCGTTCTGCGTAAGAGCGATGAGCGCTTGTCGCGAGTCGAAACCTGCTTTTCGGAGGGTTCGATCCTCGCTCGCGTTACCGAATACCACTCGAAACCCTTCTCCTTCTGCCACTCGGACTTCACTTGGATTCGTATCAATTAGAACAATTGGCGCATTGCCTGTTCGTGCTTCGCGAAGTGTGCGGGCGATTGCTCGACCCACTGGGTTGGCACCGACGATCGCGAATCCAAAGTTGGACGGGCGTCTAACTCGGAGCAGGCGAGCGACCAACCCGCCAGTCCCTCCTTGCACGACAACGGTGGTCGCAATGACTAGAAAAACCATGGCCTTCAACTGGGCCCCCTCAGATTCCATCCCTTGGTGCGCAAGTTCGGTCGCGAAGAGTGATGAAATAGCGAAAGCCACGATGCCACGAGGCGCCAGCCATGCTAAGAACGCTTTTTCATTCCACTTGAGTTCAGAGCCCCAAGTGGAGATGACGATGTTGAGTGGTCGGACCAACGCGATGAGGATGACTACGGTAAGGATGCCGCCCATACCGAGGGCGGTTACTGCACCGAGGTCGACTGCTGCCGCAAGTAATACAAACAATAAGCCGACCAAGAGCATCGTGAGTTGCTCCTTGAACTCAACCAGTTCGCGTCCGTGTCGAGTTGGCATGTTTCCTACCACGAGACCAGCAATCGCTACAGTCATGATCCCACTCTCCGGTAGGATTGCGTTTGATATTTGGAACAACGCTAGCACAAGGGCGAGGGTGAAAATGTTTTGCAGGTCAACAGGCACTGGTCGGCGTAACATCAGTAGTCCACCCATTGCCAGTCCGCCGCCGAGCCCGATCAATACTCCTAATCCCAAACGTGTGGGAAGCCCCAAGACGCCTGCTCCCACTCCGCCAGCTGTCGTAGCCAGAGCAACTTCAAGAGCTACTACCGATAGGATGGCCCCGATCGGATCAATGAGTACGCCTTCTGCCTCTATAATTGTTCGAAGATTAGTGCGCAGTCGAATTCGGCGGGTGATGGGGTTGATCACTGTGGGTCCTGTAACCGCGACTAGAGTCCCAAATAGAAGCGCGACCCGGCTATCCCAGCCTAGTGCAATCATGGCTGTGATTGTAGCCCCTATCACTGTGACGAACCCTCCGACAGTGATAAGTCGTCGGATCGTTGTCGCCTCACGCCGCAATCTTTGGAGATTGAGTTGGAGGCCACCCTCGAAAAGAATAACTGCCACCGCAAGCCCAACGATGGGTTGTAACCCGGTTCCTAAGCTGTCAGGCCGGACGAGGTTAGCAAAAGCGGGTCCAAGTAATACACCGGTGGGAAGCAAAAGAAGGATACCTGGCACACGGAGATGACGCGCAATTGCTTGTGCAAGTACTCCAGCCGTCAGTGCGAGTGCGAATGTGAGTGCCGGGTCGTGAAGATTCATTTTAATAGATCTCTGAATCCAACGTCATTGAACAGGAACAATTCGAGTCGACTGGTCTGTACTACTGAGTGCATCAGAGTTAGGAATCCTTCATCGTAATCAATGGACTGTTATAGTCTTCCATTAGCGTGGGCATTGTAATACGTCTGGTATGATCGGAAGATTTTGAATTCGCTATCTGTCTATCTCGGTGTCAACGTATTTAGGTGGTTAAGGTCTCGTGTTTATGCCATTACCACAAACGGGAGTATAATGAGTCGTATGAGGTTTGTGTTGTCGATGGTTGGGTTAGGTCTAGTGCTCAGCGTTTCGTCGACAGATGCCCAGGTTCGTTTGGGTGGGCAGTTGAGCTTTGCAGATGACGCCAGTTTTGGGGTTGGTCCCCGGGTCGTAGTTGGTTTCCACGACCTAAAAGATATTGCGTCAGGGCTATGGCTGATGGGTTCGTTCAACCTGTTTTTTCCGGACGAGGATTTATATGGGGAACCCGGAAACGCCGACTATTATGAGATTAACGGCAACATTGTGTACGAAATTGTTCTTCCGGCTAATCCCACTGTGATTCCATATGTGGGTACAGGCCTCAATCTTGCGAAGCGTTCTCTCACGTTCACTGAACCACTACCACCTGGTCGAGAGATCGGAGAATCGATATCCGAAACTGACCTCGGCTTGAATATCTTAGGCGGCCTAAATTTTCCGATGCGAGGAGTTCGGCCGTTCGTAGAGTTTCGGGGGCAGTGCTGTAAGGGGCCGGTTCAGTTCATAGTTGCCAGTGGTTTAGTGTTGCCGGTCAACTGATAGGACGAGCCCCGTTCAACCTTTAGAAGATGATACCGCTACCCAGACTGACGGCCCATCGTTTAGTCTCAGCAATTCCTCCTCCGAACCGATAACCAGCGCTCAGGTGTGCTACTTGTGCGAATGACCCCAAGCCTGATCCGAAGATTAAAGATAGCCCGGCGTTCCCCCCGATTCTTGAATTGTCTTGGATGCCCGAAGGCCGCACGGCTTCATCCGGATACCACGCCCCACCGTAATCCAGGAACGCACCGAACCCCATGCCCATAATGCCGAGCATATTGTCGAAAGCGTAGTATCGATGTTCAACAGTTAGGCGCCAAGTTCGAGTGCCAACGAAAGCGTGGGGGCCCCAGAGTCGAGGCATAACCTGGAACCCAAGATCGAATTCTTGGCCGGGGCGTACTGAATCGAGCAATCCTCCACTTGCTTGAACAAACGTTGAGTTTCGTGCCTCCCATTGGACCGCTGCGGTACCCGTAGTCTGCACACGACCAGAATCGAGACCTGCGCTGTTAAAGAGGGCATTGCCGTCGATGACTCCTTTAACCAATAAGGGGCCAACCTTGGCGCCAGATTGGAGAAGGATGCGAGAACCCACACCAGTTGAAGAATATCCCAGCCCCTTAGATGCGAGATTGACTGACACGAAGATCAAGTCGCTTAGGTCTTGGTCTTCTTCAGGGAATCCGTTTAATCGGCGAACACGTTCAAAGCGAGCACGTCGGTATTCCATGAAAACCCCGACCAGTCCATATGTCGAATCTGGGACGGCAGCGATGATACTGTCCTGGTCCAGTTCGGGTTTGTCTAACTTGATGAACTGTTCACGTCGGTGTTCAAGATGAATGCCTACACGAAGGTATTCGCGCGAATTTGCGATTGGTGCATACGTAATGAATGCGCGATTGATGGCAGCTTGACGTCTCCAGGTGGTTGTGTCTTTCGCCGTCGGCGATTCGACCCGGAATTGCAGCGTCCGTCCGCTAAAGGCCTGTCCATCATAGAAGATCGCAAACCGATCTGACATCGCACGAAATGGTTTTGAAAATGACCAACTGGTTATGTCTCGATCAGAGAGATTAAGCCATCTCAAACTGGCGCTGAAGTTACCTCTGCCTATGCGTCTTGATCGTGCCCCCAAATCGATTCCGTCTCGATCTGATTCTCGCAAATAGTATGCTCGAACACGGGTCCCGGTCCCGGCCACATTTGACTCCGTGATGCCGGCGTTACCAACTAGCCGTCCGTCCGCAGAGATCTTTCCCGTAACTCGCGGTGCAAAGCTCCATGCATCTCGAGTTTGGACTAATAGGGCTAGTTTCCCGTCTACACGTCCGCTGTCTACGCGGACAGACCGAAATAGCCTGCGTTGTCGAAGGTTTCGTTCGCTTTCGGCTGCCAAGGAAGAATCGAAAGGCATCCCTTCTCGTAGGAGAAGCTCACGACGGACTACGAACGGTCGAGTCGTGGTATGAAGACTATTGAAAAAACCGTAAAATGGATTGGCGGCAGCCTCTTCACGCGGGAATAAGTCCTGCCGATCAATGATGACGGTATCGATAATCGTCTCTTGCAGAGTAACCACAACTGGTTCTTCACGTTTTTCTTGTGATAGCGAAGGCGTGGGAAAGAGAAGGGCGAGAAAAAGTGCTATGCGGCTGGCACTCGCAATTCGCCATGGAGTCAATATAGAGACCTTCACTAGGAATTACCTTTTGGGCTCATGATCAACGAAGCTATGGTCGTCCTAGGAGGCCTGCCACGTTAGGTCTTTGCGTTTATGGATGCCGGGGGCTTTAATGAAGCACCGTCCGATTTCGTCTAGTGACGCATTAGCGACAGGATGCCAAAAGTCTGGCGCCGCATCGCGAAGAGGCAAAGCTAGATGTGCGTGCTCCGTTATCGCTGGGTCGGGCAGCTCAAACCCTATATCGTCTTCTGTCAGCACGAGGTCTTCAACAGCGGCAATATCAATGTCGATCGTACGCGGCGAATTGGGGTCGACCCCGCGAACGCGACCTAACTCATTCTCCAATGGTCGTAATATCTCGTATTTGAGAGTGTTAGGAGACAGTGTTGTTTCGATCCGAACGGCGGCATTAAGAAATTTTGGGGTGCCTGGAGCACCAACGGGTTCAGCTTCGTAGATGCCCGAAACCGCCTTCACTGCTAGCGATCGGTCTAGCGACTCGAGTGCCTTAAAGATGTTTTCTTCAGGCTCAATGTTGGATCCGAGCGTCAGAAGTACGGTATGTGCTTTTACGTCGTCTGCTAGGCCTGTCTTCGTCTTCGACGGTTCCGTCATCCAAAATCCACTGGCGTGCGTTTTACTTCCACTCCGACGGAGCGCGCGAACCGGAGTGCGCCAGGTTTCTCGACTCTGACTTTTACTGCATTGCACCCATGTCCCACGATCGCGATTCGGGCAATTTCGTGTGCTAGTGCCTCAACGAGGTAAGGCTCCGATCCTTCAACATGGGCAATTACCGCCTTGGTAAGTGTGCGGTAGTTGATCGAATCTTCCATGTTATCTGATTCGCCTGCCTGCCGTGCATCAAGCGGGATCTCGATGTTTACGATGATGTCTTGCTTATTCTCGCGTTCCCAATCGTTGAGTCCGATAATCCCACGCACTAAAAGGTCACGGATAAAAATAGTGTCGGTCACAGTCATTCGATGCGCCCCCCAGCTAGTAGGTGCTCGCCGCCATCAACTACAATCGTCGCACCAGTCACGTAGTCATTCCTCACGAGGAAAACTACAGTTTGAGATACATGTGAAGGATCGCCTGAGCGTGCCAGTGGGACGCGGAGGCCTCGCGCTTTCCATGCATCGCTTTCGAGAGACTCTCCTGCTGGTGGCAATATTACACCCGGAACGACAGCGTTTACGCGTATATCCGGCGCGAGTTCACGTGCGCTCACCTTGGTGAGGTGGAGAACGCTGGCTCTGCTTACTCCGTGGTGTGAATAGCCGTTCCACGTGCCTAGTCCTGAAAGATCGGCAAGATTGATAATGACCCCTTGATCAGGGTGGGAAGCTCTGGTAGCACGCATTCGCAATGCGGCGTGTTGAGTACATAGAAACGGGGCGCGGACGTTTAAGGCCTGCACCTTATCCCATTCTTCACAGGTGATTTGTTCGAGTGGTTGCTGCTCAAACGATGCGGCAGAGTTCACCAGGATGTTCAACCTATCAAAGTGTTTGTCAAACGATGCGAAGAGGGTGTCGACCAATAACGGGTCAGTTAGGTCGGCAGATACTGTCTCTGCTCGGCGCCCCATTTGACGGATCGTCTGTGCGGTCTCTTTTGCCGGCTCTGCAGAACGGTGATAGTGGACAAGGACATCACACCCTTCCTCGGCGAGCGCCAGTGCAATTGCTCGACCCAGCCGATGGCCAGCTCCCGTAACGAGTGCAACGGCATCTTTGAGGTTCACGACCCTCCACTTTGATGATGTTTTAGGGTTGGAATAGGAGCAGAAGCCTAGAACGTATAGGCTCGACCCACAATTTGTTATCGAACTGTAGCGGGTCTGCTGGAACCGTGCGGTTAGGCATAAAAGACTTCTACTGGGTCCGAGTGAACCTCAGGTCCCATACCCGACTCTGACTCAAGCTGGCTTCAGTGATCCGTCCGGTTGAGTTGCGGCGGAAGATGTAGGTCGTTCCCCCTTGGCTGAACGCATCTGGGTATACAGGTTCGAGTTCTTCTGTGTCACCATACCGGTCTTTGATTTGAAGGCTCCCATCCTCAACTTCGATCCAGTAGGTCACCTCAGCCTCGTCGCTATAGTAAGTCCCCGTGTACTCACGGAGTTGTGCTGATGTCGGGTGGAACTTTCCGACCGGCTCGATTAACACGCCGTCGTCCACGGGCGAGTCCAAGATCGCGGTGGGGCGCACCCCTCCACGCGCAGGCCCGTCGAACTTGAGGTAGGCACCACGGGCGAGGGACGCGAACTCAGTATCACTGATGGGCGTCAGTGACATGCCTCCTATCTCCAATGACTCGCCATCGCTCGTGATTTCCAGATGTTGACCTGTGCGAGTGTCACGGTATCCTCCGGTAAGCGCGTTTAGCTGATTGGCCTCGACAGTGGCACTTACGATTTCGTTGATTGGTGCGTCTTCGGAGATCGAATCCCCTAGGTATAGGTCAGCTACCTCATGTGCCAACTGACCTGGATTCGCGCTACCCGCATTGCACATCAGCGAGACGGCGATGCCGTGATCGGGGAAGCGTGTAAGGAACCCGCGATAACCTGCTGTTCCCCCACTGTGTTGCACCTCTCTCACGCCTTTATACTCACCAACAAATAGACCGCCTGCATAAGGGATCTCTTGGCCTGAATCCAATACTCCTTGTTGGTGCATGAGATCAACAAAACCAGAGCCGCCGACTTCACCCGTGTCGAGGTTATGGGTGAACTTGAGTAGGTCGCCTACGGTGGTGAGGAGCCCGCCGTTTCCATGCACATTTTCGAAAGGCATCAACATGCTCCACCCGTCGTCTTCCGAGTGGGTGTATGCAACCGACCGGTGTTTGACAATTTCCGTGAAGTCATCACGCCATTGAGTCTTGGTCATCCCAAGCGGTCCGAAGATGCGAAGCTGTGAGAACTCCTCAAACGTCATTCCACTCACACGTTCGACTAGCACAGCCTGGAGGTTGTAGCCCGTATTTGTATACGAATAGTATTGGCCCGGTTCATAGTTGAGTGAGCGTTGCCGGCTCGCGATATCAAGCATGTGTTTATGAGTGTGAATTCGTGTGGTCCGGTTCCACCCCTCGATACCTGCAATGCTCCCCCAGTCCCGCAGTCCGCTCGTGTGGTTCACAAGCATTCGGACAGTGATGGGTTCGCCGTAGTCCGGCATCTCCGGGATATAGTCGCGTATGTCGTCGTCAAGTGAGATGGTCCCATCGAGGACCAGCATGATTGTAGCCGCCGCCGCAAATTGTTTTGACACGGACCCAGGTTCGAACACGGTTTCACCAGTATTCGGGATGTCCCACTCGAGGTTCGCCGACCCGTATCCTCGGCTAAGTACCTGTTGCCCATCGCGTGACACCGCAACCGCGCAACCAGGGCCATCCGCCGATGAGAAATCGGCAAACAGGCCGTCAAGTACAGCCAGGTCAACGGCGTTGTCGCCATCGTCCATTTGCGTAGGATTTGTGCAGGCGAGGCTAAACGAGAGTGGAATGAGGAGTGCCAAAGTACGTGTCTTCATAAGTCATGTCCTATCAAAAGGATCTCGATCGCGCCCAAAATGCGACTGCGATGATCATTGAAACTTCGAGTGTCAGGGCCTCTCCGTCCATACCTGACCGGGTAGGCTTTCCGGATCGAAGCAACAAGGCTTTCGGTGAGAAATGGAATGTTGTGAAAGAGTTTTCCCCTATGTGCTGGGCGCCTCTCCAAGGATTATGGTGGGATCTAGAATGCGTCCTCCATGGACGACGGTCTGGATTTGGCGTGAATTGCGAATATCGATCGTCGGATCAGCATTAAGAAGTACTAGATCGGCAACCCGATTCGGCTCGACTGACCCCAGCGTGTCTTCTTGCTTCAAGATCCGGGCGTTTTCGAGTGTTGCCGCAGTCAGTACATGGCTCTCGGGTATTCCACACTCAACCAGGAATTCCATTTCGTGATGGACTGAAGCGCCGGGAGCTACCTGGGGTTCGGGTGCATCTGTTCCGACGAGCAGTTGCACTCCTGCCTCGTGAAGCATGCGCGTCAGCTTCTGATATTTTCTCCACGTTGTTTCTCGTACTGACAGAGGTGCGGCTCCCCAGTCGAGGGCCCTCCGCTCGCGGTCACTGTCCCAAAATGCCTTCAGACGAGCCGGCATAGTTTCATGGTCAGGGTGGTTGTAAACCTCAGGCAAGTCCATGAAAAGGAGTGTCCCCCAGAACACCATTAGGGTCGGATCGACGCGCGTTTCGTGCTTTGCGATGAGATCGATGAGTCGTAGTGCCGTGTCCGATTCAAGGTTGATCGAATGTCGATCATTGGGATCGTCAAGCAGGAAGTTCGACACGGTATAAATGTGTTCGATGCAGTCGAGCCCATCACGGACCGCGTCAGCTGTATGGTAATCAAGCAGGTGACCGCTCACGACCAAGCCGTGTTTGTGTCCCTCTTCAATTACGCGACGCCCAATCTCGCGGCGCGTGCCTACATAGATTTTGAGAGTTGTAACGTCCCATGCAGCCATATCAGCGACAAACGTTGCAACTTCGGCTGGATCCGTGAGGGCCCACCCCACGTCGGGGTGCCAGGGTGGGTCACCATCAATCAAGAAACTACACCGAAACACATTGGGTGAGATGTTTGGATGGTCGTTCGCGTAGAGTTCGACGAGTCGTTGGGCAGGAACGTTATCACCTGTACTTCGGATGGAGGTTACGCCATGACCCAGATAGAAGGGCAGGACTTCATCTCCCGTCATCCGGGATTGATATAGGATGTGGGAGAGGTGCACGTGGGCGTCGATTAATCCTGGGATAACGAAGAGTCCGCTACCGTTGATCCGTGTTGCCCCTTGAGCTATACCGCTGGCAGCATTCAACTCCGCCGCGGGTGCCACCGCAGTGATTCGGTCACCCTTGATCAGGATGCTTGTTGCTGGTTGCATTGTACCAGTGCGCACATCGAACACGCTCGCGCCATCGATGAGCGTCGTTCGACTATCCATCCTGTCTTCTTGGATCTGACTGTCGTTACGGCATCCGAGAGCGGTAGCTGCCGCGACAATCGCAGTCCCCGTCACGAAGCGTCTACGATCCATCGAGAGGCCCTTGGTCGATAACGGGTAGCCTGTTAGATAAGAATCAGGTGTGTCTCGTCCGCTCTTACTAGTAGGCAGGCCAGGATAGATGGTGTTTCGCGGAGTTGTTTCGTCACGGTCTGCCATATGTAAGTCCCTCCTAAGAAGGTGTTTGGATTGGCCGCTTAGCCCTCTTCTAATAACCGAGTAGCGTTACCACCGAGAATCATCACCTCTTCTTCTTTGGGAAGATTCAGAGAGCGAATTGAAGTCAGCATTTTCGGGATGTTTCCGACCATATGCGGATAATCACTCCCTGCTAGAATATGATCGGCACCGGCAAACTCGATTGCCAGGCGGAGGCATGCGGGGTCAAAGTTCACCGTATCATAATAGAACTCCTTGAGGACTTCGCTTGGAGGCCGAGATAAACGATCACGAGAGTGGCCGAACGCCTCGTATCCGCGATCGAATCGCTCGGCAAGGTAGGGGACGGCTCCGCCTAAGTGTCCTAGTGCCCATGTTGTGTTTGGAAATCGATCTGGGATCCCTGCGTACACGAGGTGTGCCGCTGCGAGTGTCGTGTCCATCAGGAACCCAACCATTGGCATCAACATGTACTCTTCCATGGCTGCAACCCCTACGGGGTACGTCGGGTGGATATAAAATATCGCCCCATGACGATTTCCGGCTTCCCACAGTGGGAGAAAACGGTCATCCGCTAACGGAACCCCATTCGCGTTTGAGAAAAGCATGACACCTGGCATTTTGAGTTCAGTCATACATCGCTCGAGTTCGGCGACCGAAGCTTCGGGGTTGTGAAGGGGAAGATGGCCTAAAGTGAGGTATCGCCCTTCTCCGTGAGCCACGCCAGCCGCTAATCCATCGTTGATTATGTATGCCAGTTCTGCTCCCCGAGTTGGGCTCTCTATTAGAGTGCCCGGAGCCGTGAATGTGATGACCTGCTTGTCGATGGAAGCTTCGTCAAGAACTCTCGTGCGATACTCTAAGTCACGGTGTCCGGGTACGAGCACATTAAAGTCGCCCGGTGAATGAAGAACTGGGTTGCCCGCAGCATCTTCTGTGATTCGGAAATTGCTAGCCCCTGTTTGAATCGCGTCGACGAAGGCGGGAGGGAAGTAGTGGTTATGAAAGTCGATGATCACGTGGTGTCTCTCGGTGGAAGTCGTTGGGGTCGATCCAGTGTGGGGTTATGTGCGCCGACGAGTTTTTGCTACGAAGTAGATAGGTACCCCGATAAGAACCAATCCCATTCCGATCGCACTCTCACGAGGCTCTGCAATTATGTGGTTGATGACGATAGCAAAGGAACAAGCGGCAAAAACGATCGGGACCCATGGATACGCCCAGCGGTGGACTAGAGGGGGGGCAGTACCACGCTCAGAGTGGATTGCTTTTCGTACGGCGAAGAGCCCGAGGGCCATCAGTCCAAAGAAGATCCATTCCGTATAAGTGACTCGAGTGAACAGCGTGCGGTAGGATTCAGTCCATACAAGTACTGAAGCCCATATCGCTTGCAGTACGATCGCACGGTGTGGTGTTCCTCGCGTAGGGTGAAGACGTTTGATCCAACTGAATAGGAGGCCGTCCCGGGCCATCGCATGGTAAACGCGCGGACCAGCTAGCACGATGCCTGCGAGACCACCAAATGTAGAAAATGCGACGAGTCCCGACATGACAGCTCCACCTCCTTGGCCGAGAACAGCGTCCGCAGCGTCCGCGGCGATTCGCTCCGAAGAGATGACGGTCTCAAGCGGAAGGACATAGAAGTAGACTGCGTTGAGTATTACGTACACCGCGGTGACGATCCCTATACCGATCAACAATGCCCGTGGGATCGTTCGTTTTGCGTTCACTGTTTCTTCGGCTGAGTAGGTGACCATGTGCCACCCCCCAAATGCAAAGAGCCCAGCTACAAGCGCGAAGAGGAAGTCTGCCGCTGAGCCACCCCCCAGCAGACTGTCCGTTGGACTGGCGCTCCTCGCAGCCTCTGGTGCCGATGCATTTACTCCCCCGCCCAATGTGATGCCTATTGCCACCATAAGAACGACCGCTCCAACCTTAACGAAGGTGAAAACAGTCTGAAGGGTGCTTCCGTGCTTGACTCCCAGGTAGTTGATGGCTGACAGGGCCAGGATAGCGGACACGGCGACTATGCGAAGTCCGGTGGGATCAAGTGGAAAGAACCACCCAAGGTAGCGGGCAAATACGGTTGCGATCGCAGCGATGATCCCCGAGTGCATCGTCCAGAACATTGCCCAGCCCCAGAGAAATCCCAGGAGCGGAGAAAATGCATCACGAAGGAATACGTAAACACCTCCACTGTATGGTTTTAATGATGACATTTCTGCGGTAACTATGCACCCGAAGAATGTGAGTATCCCTGCAACAAGCCATACTAGAAGTGCACCTTCTATCGACGGAATTCGCCCAGTAACCTCAGAGGGTTGAACAAAAATTGATGCACCAATGATGGTGCCTACAACCATTGCGGTTGCATGGGGAAGACGGATCACCCTACTGAAGCCTGTACTCTTGTTGGAGGTCATATATGGAGGCCGGCTTTTGTGTATCGCTTCAGACCCTGTTCAGCGTGGAGTCGAAGCTTGTGGTCGTCTTCTTTCGCCATGATGTCCACAAAGATGGGCAGTACGCGACTATCGGGCTCACGGTGGTGAGCTAGCACCGCAACGGCCTGGCGTCGGACCTTGATACTCTTATCCATCTTGATTCGGTCAAGCAGTAATGGGACTGCGTCGATCGGAGTGGGACCATCCTTACAAGTCTCGCATGAAAGTGCGTGTACGGCCCATAGTCGCACCTGACTTTTGGGGTCATCGAGCAGTGAGGCCAGTGCATGGAGTGTCTCAGAGTCAGCAAAATTGTCCGCGAACAAAGCGCACCATCGTCGGACCTGCCAGTCAGCGTTTTGAAAGCCTTTGCGGATCGCGGGTAGTACCTCTTCGCCTCGAGCATATAGCGCGAGAAATACTTTCATCCGATTCTCGCTGTTAGTGAACTCGGCAACGAGTTCTTCGGCGGTCGACTCGGGGCGGAACGGTGGCGCCTCTTCGAGCATGCGGGCAATCGTTTTGGAGTGCGCAGTTTCCAATCCGTTTTTCCTGTACGAAAGTTCTGAGCAACCCAGTGGTTCGACGTGAGCAGGGTGCTCCGTCCTGCACCAGAGTTATAATTCGATGATCCCTCTGAGCGCACTCGGTGTCAAATAGAAGTCGTTGATCGGGTCGCGTGTGTGTTATGTAAGAACCTATGCGCTGCGTACACCTTGATCTCGGAGGGATCAATAGAGATCGTCTGTCATGGACAGCTTGTTGCTTGATCGATTTGATGAAGTCATCGCTAGCCCTCGAGTTCCGCGTGAGGTTGGTCCGCTTATCGGTCGTTCCCGCAGAGGAGATCCTATCCGTGGATTTTGCTTCGGGACCGGACCATGCGCAGTGAGTCTTCTAGGTGGGTGCCACGCTGATGAGCCAGTGGGCCCCCGCCTTCTTCGTCACATGGTTGGCTACTTGGCCAACCTTCAATCCGACGACCCGTTATTAACCGAGTATGAGTGGTGGATCGTCCCTCATATCAATCCTGATGGCGAACATCGGAATGATATATGGGCCGATGAAGACGCAGTGAGCTATGAAATTGGTCGCTATCTGCAGAGTGCCATAAGAGAATTGCCCGGAGATGATATTGAATTCGGGTTCCCACGTGACGATACAGATGTAGAAGCTCGTCCGGAAAATCGTTCAGTTCTTAAGTGGTGGCAAACCTGTGAAAAACCTTTCGTCCTGCATGCATCGTTACATGGTACCCGTTTTACGGCAGGCCCATGGTTCTTGATCGATGCTGCTTGGCAAGATCGTTGTGCCGAGCTTAAGTCGGCATGCAAGAATCGTGTCGAAGAACTGGGATACGTCTTACATGATGTCGAACGACATGGAGACAAAGGGTTCGTGAGGATCGAACGTGGATTTGCGACACGCCCTGATTCGGGCAGCATGATAGAGCATTTTGAAGGGCTTGAAGATTTTGTCACCGCGGGTCGTTTTCGTCCAAGTTCGATGGAAACAATTCGGCGGCTCGGGCATGATACGCTAACCCTTGTATCAGAAATGCCCCTCTTCATTACACCGGGTGTAGGTGAAACGCTTGGTCCCCCGGATCCTGTTGCTGAACAGTGGAAAGAGCGCATAGTACGTTGGCAAGCGCAGGTTCCCGCTGAGGGTGACCCCATAATGCTCACTGAGAAGGCGACCGCTGCTGGCATCACATCGATGCCAATACATGACCAGATGGACTTGCAGTGGACATTTGTTCGGGCTGGTCTCGAACTCTTACGTGTCAGGTGAATAATCACGGAAGTGAGTTTTAAACTTTGAGGGTAACAGCTCCTGCTATTCAGTGTGGGAGTAACAAGGACCAACACCGGATCAGGCTGGCTGGGTTTTGTGGTGTGGGGCATCTTCGAACGGCTGGGTACATTTAGAACGTGATCTGCGCATTAGCCAAGAGAAACAGTGGTCGTTAGAAGTCAGCGATGAGGAGTCACATGAAAGAGTCGAAGATCCGAACTGCTCGGTGGACCTTTGGAGTCCCCCTCCTCGCATTCATCATGGGATGTTCAGAGTCGTCTAGTGACGGGGAAGCCATCTTTCAGCACGACTTCGTCTCAACTGCGGTTCCTTGGACTCACGATCGTTTTGACAAAAACGATGGAAAGTTTTCCTTCGCGATCATTGGTGACCTGAATGGTGGCGAGCGGCCAGCCATATTTGAGGTTGCTATTGAACAACTGACAGCATTGCGGCCGGACCTCATTCTAAGTGTTGGCGACCTCATCGATGGGGTTTCAGAAGATGCGGGGTCGCTTCATGCGGAGTGGGACTTTTTCGATGAGCGTGCACTTCGGTCGCCAGTGCCGCTCTTTCGTGTCGGCGGGAATCATGATCTGACGGCACAGGCGCTTCGCGATGTGTGGATCGAGCGATATGGCGCTCTCTACTATCATTTCATCTACAATGACGTCCTGTTCCTAGTTCTCGATACCGAAGACTACACACCGGAGCGTCGGATCGAGATCCGAGATGCGCGTAATGCAGCCAGCGAATTGATAGGTGAAGAACTCGCACAGTCGAGCTATTACGAGATGCCCGAGCGGCAGACTGGGAACATCGGTCCTGAACAATCGGCCTACTTCCAGGAGGTGATCGCTGCCCACCCGGAAGTGCGGTGGACCATGCTATTTATGCACAAACCGGTTTGGGCTCGAGAGGATGAACCTGATTTCGTTGCTATTGAAACGGCACTTTCCGACCGTCCATACTCAGTATTTGGTGGCCACTACCACATCCTTTCACACGAAGTGCGAAACGGACGCGACTACACGCAGCTGTCCACGACAGGGGGCAGTCAAAATCCATCGAGTGATATGGCATTCGATCACATCACACTCGTAACTATGACAGAAGATGGACCGTCAGTTGCTCACTTGCGTTTGGATGGAATCCTCGATGAGAGCGGGCATGTTCCGGTTGCTGGAGACGACCTGTGTTTCCAGGCCTCAAGGTGTGGTGCCCCACAGTAACTATCGGTTGGTTTACATTACTGGATCATCTCGGCTGCCTGGCAGGCAGATAAAGTTCGTGGCATAGCGCGAGGCCGAGTCGTTGAGACGATCGCACGTTGTGACTATGTGTTGTGGGGTTCCAAGGCTAGGACAACCTTCCCAATATTCGCGCGCTCGTGGAGATGTGTGTGCGCACCGATGGCACCTTCCCGGTTGAGAGGAAACACGGAGTCAATGATCGGGCGGATGTCTCCAGCCTGCACTTGTCGAAAAATCTCGGCTGCCACCGGCATAAGAACTTCGCGTTCTTTGCGTCCCAGATGCAGCAGATGAACTCCCCAAATCCCGATGTTGGGTTCTACCAGATGCGCGGGGTGAAACCGTTCGGTCTTCAGCCAAGCTCGCGTTGCACTAAACCATCGACGACGACGACCCGGAAGCGCTTGGCTCATTCCATAAAAGACGAGTCGACCTAGTGGTCCGAGAAGATTGCGACAGGCTTTGGTGGCTGATCCACCGACAGGGTCAAGTGCGATGTCGATCCCACGTTCCCCTGCCAGATTGAGAATGTCAGGTGCCCACTCTCCTCGCGAGTCAAAGCAGGCTTCGGCCCCGAGTTCATCGGTGACAAATGCTCGCTTTTGCTCGGTTCCTGCTGTTCCAATCACACGGAGCCCCGCATTGACGGCCAGTTGAACAGCTGCTGTGCCGACACCGCCGCTAGCACCAAGGACAAGAACTGTTTCGCCTTTACGAGCTCGAGCAGCTTCAAACAGGCAGACCCAAGCCGTCATGAAGATCACGGGTATTGCTGCTGCTTCGACCGAAGACAATGAATCAGGGCAGGGGAATAGCTGGCTTTCCGGTACGACAGTGTCGTTTGCATATCCTCCATATCGAAGAAGCCCGACGGCTCGATCTCCCGGACGGAAGTTCTCTACCTCTCCTCCAACTTGGACGACGGTACCAGCCACTTCGAACCCAGGGCTGAATGGTCGTGGAGGCACAGTTCCGTAGAGTCCGACACGCATCATGAGGTCTGCAAAATTTACGCCACAGGCCTCAATTCTTAGGTGAACATCATCGGGCCCGATATCGGGTAATGGCACGGCACGTTCAACGAAAGCCTCAGGTGGGCCAAGCCGTTCAATCAGTACGGCACGAGTCATACTAGGCATTATGTGTCACGCCCTTGTCTTGGTTAGGGATTCTTTTGGTTTGTTGGGTGTTCGGTGTAAGCGTGCTTATCGAATCCTTTCGAAGTCTCCGTAATAGTCGAGGGTGACGCCGGTCACTTTGGCTAGATCGTTAATCGTAAAGGAGACTCCGATACGAATGTCTCCGTACCATGCGTCGAATTGATCAAGGTGCCAGGGGTCCAATGGAAGTTGGATAGGGCCTTCGCGCCCATCTAGTTGAGCGACGAGGAAAGGTTTGTCGCGCCCATCAGATGAGGTTCGGTCCATGTTGGGTTCCTCGCGTTCATGGACACCCGGTGTCGCATCCCAACGTCCAGCTCTTCCCTCAGCTGGACGCAACTGAAACTCCGTTGGATCTTGGGTAAGTTGAATTTCTAGTGTTCCTGCGAAGTTGTTTTGGAAGCGTCCAACATAAGCGTCCAGCGGAAGTGACGGCCCTTGTGATAGCCGAGTTTCCGTTCGTGTCTTCTCTGCCTCACCAGCTCGCCGATTGGTTGCACGGACGTTCCGTTCATGTTCGGCGTGCCAATCTCGTGCACGTGCTTCGGGCCCTCCGAAGAACTGAGTGACCGCCCATTTAGTGAGTACATAGGGCAACTCAGAATTGCGATTGGCCGTTGTAAATATGCCAAAGCGTTTTTGAGGCACCATTGCGATGGAGCAGTTAAAGCCCAGTGCCGCTCCTGCATGACCGACCGTTGTTACGTTGTCAAAACGACCCGTTGCCCACCCCATCGCATACGCGCCTGGCTCTTCGAATGTCATCCATGATGTTGGTCGTTGGATGACGGTGTGCGGCGTATGCATAAGCTCAACAGAAGCCTTGGTTAGTGGCGGAGAAGGATGGGTCCCAAGGTGAAATTTCATCCACTCCGCCATTTCACTTGCTGAGGAAATGACGCCACCGGACGGTACCATCACATTTTCGGCGTACTGCCATGGTACCGGCTCAAGTGGTGGACCCGGCGTATTATATCCGCCGACGTAACGCCGCTCCCTAAACGCGTGAGGCTCGGCGTGGTTAGGGCTTGTATTTGCGGGTGCCATCCGCGCAGTCGTTGTGTTCATTCCGAGCGGTGCCCATAGACGGTCACGAGCAAAAGAATCCCAGTCGACTCCTGACACCGTTTCCACGAGTTGACCTGTGAGGATCAGCATATCGTTGGTGTACCCATACCGATCGCGGAACTGGTGGTCTGGTGTGTTATATGGGAGACGGCTCAAGTAATCACGCCGATTGTGAACCAATGGGCGAAGTTGTTGGGTGCTGCCCGTGCCAACACGATGAGTGATGATATCTCGGACACGAATCTCGTTTGTCGTCCAGGGATCATGAAGCCGAAACCAGGGGAGGTGGTCTATGACTCGGTCGTCCCAAGTAAGGGCTCCTTCCTCTACTAAAGCCGCCAGGGAAGCTGCACCAAAGGCTTTGGAGCACGACCCGATACTGAAGAGAGTGTTCTCGTCAACCTTCGAGCTTTTCCCGAGTTCGCGCACTCCATAGCCTTTGCTGAGATAGATCTCGCCATTATCAATGATCGCCAGTGTGAGCCCTGGCACATCCCAACGCTCTAGTCCTGCCTCAACCCAAGCGTCAATCTCATCGATGGTGGGGCGGACTGTCTGAGCAAACGAGGCTGTTGCTGTTATGAGACCCAGCAAGGCAGCAGCGAATGATGGGCATGCGCGCCCCAGGGGTATTTTTCGAAACAGTTGCTTTGTATAGGGGTACATGTTCCTCCTAAGGGAGTCCGAAGACAAAGACGACAGATGCGTGGTCCGGGGCTCGAGGTAGTGTTGGTCTGGCGAGGTTGGGCCCTTCGCCTCCGAGCCCAAGCATACCATGGCAACGTCCGCAGTGTGACTGGTAGAGGAGTCGTCCCCGGTCAAACCCGACTTCAGTCACCTCCAGCGAGTTCTGAGCTGAGACTCCACGGCCCAAGGCTAGGCATAAGAGAGCTATGAAAATTAATCGCATTACCCGTCCTTTTGGCAGGTTCAAGTGAACGCCAACTCACAGCGAACGTAGAGATTCAAAAAGTGAGTGGGCAAGCGGCCACGACTTTACATCGATCAGGAAGACGAGTTTTTTTATTGGCTACTGCGGCACTAATGGTAGTCAGGATCCTTGACGCATCGGACGAGTTGTCGCCCGATGTAGGTAAATGTCGTCAAAAAAATTCAAACGTGGAATGCTAGAATGAAACGAAGCCCGATCTTTTTTGTCGTTTTGCTTGTAACCTTCTTTTCCATGGCAGTGCGACCAACATTTGTCGACGGCCAGTGGAAGGCCCGTTATCCAAAAGTTGATGGGTACAACCACCACGTATACCTCGAAGGGTACGAGCTTCCTTTCCTTACGAATGGTCCCATCGATCCTGCTCCGTCCCCGGACGGCGATCGTTTGGCCTTCTCCGCGCGAGGTTGGATCTGGGTCATGGATATAGAGACAAGCTCTGCACGTCGGTTGACTATGGGGCGGGACATGGATTTTCGTCCGGCATGGTCACCTGATGGTCAGATGCTAGCGTTCGTAAGAGATAATGATCACGACACCTCGATTATCTTCATCGACAGTCACTCTGGTGCCGAGATGGGCCAAGTAGACTCTCCCGCGCTTGAGCTTGATCCGGCATTTTCTGCAGATGGAACCTTACTCTTCTATTCTTCAGCTGAAGAAGGTGACTTAGATCTTTGGGCGATTAATATCGCCAACCACGAAAAACGCCGCGTCACGTCAGGTGCAGGAATCGAACTCCGCCCTCAACCTGGGGCGAACTCGTTGGTCTACCTTAAAAAAGGATCCGGGATCCCGGATCAAGTGTTACTCCGACTCCCTGGGGTTGATACTCCCCAGATCCTGATACAGGGTGAAATCGCATCAATGGCGCGTCCGGCATTAAGCCCTGATGAATCTACCATCGCACTGAACTGGCCTACTCAAGATGGGTGGGACCTCCGGCTACTGAATATTGATGACCCAAGACCCTCGATCCTTCTTGCCTCTGGAGGACTTCCACTAACCCCCGCCTGGAGTGCTAATGGGGAATGGATCTACTTTTCTGAAGCGGATGAACATGAACGGATGAGACTGAAGCGGGTTCGTGGAACAGGTGGTCCGATCGAAGATGTTCCTATTCTCGGTTGGGAATGGGGAGAACCAATGTCAACGGTTCGTATCCGCACGGTGTTCGAATCCGGCGGTGTGCCCGTGCCCACTCGCCTGAACGTTCTAGACGTGCGTGGACACCCGATTATCCCTGCAGAGACAGCTGCTCGGTTCGATGGACAGAGTGGACGCGTCTTCTTCTACTCCCCCGGTATAATAGAACTTTCCGTTCCAGGAAGAGTTGTCACAGTGTCAGCAGTTCAGGGGCTTGCCACACCTGAAGTTTCCGAGAGCGTTGAACTCGGGCCGCAAAGAGTTACTGAACTCGAAATTGTTCTTTCTCCTCTCTGGGATGCGCGTGCTGCAGGGTGGACCTCAGGTGAGCATCATTTCCACCTCAACTACGGTGGTCTATACGACCTCTCACCATCTGACATTGTGCCGGTCATGAAGGGAGAAGCACTTGATCTGGCGACCCCGTTGCTTGCAAACCTTCATAATCGATTTGAAGATCAGGATCTTTGGGGTTGGCAGAAGTCTGATCAAGCCCCGCTGATCCGCTTTGGCCAAGAGGTACGTGCTCATTTTTTAGGGCACATAGGGTTGATTGGTATCGACGAGCTATTTTGGCCTTGGGTTTGGGGACCTGGATACGAGGTGTATGGCTCGGATGATCGAGAGAATGCTGAAGCGCTTGCTCATGCCCGATCGCAGGGAGGGTTGGGTTACTACGTACATCCGGTCAGTCCCAATAGACCAGAAGAGGCGTCCCTTTGGGCAGAACTTCCATTTGCCGAACTGATGCCGAATGTGCCCCTTGAAATCGTCGCGGATGCGGTCTTGGGGGATCTTGATGCGCTTGAGGTAGTATGTCTTTGGAGCGATGAGGTGAGTACCGCCCAACTTTGGCACCGGTTTCTCAACCTCGGTATCCCGGTGGCTCCCTCTGCGGGTACGGATGTTATGACTGATTTCTATCGTACGATGGCTCCGGGTACAGCAAGGGTGTACGCGCAAACGGGTAATGCACTGAACTGGCCTACCTATCTTGATGCACTGCGGCACGGTCGTTCTTTCGTGACCAATGGCCCGTTTATCGATTTTCGTATCGGAGGAGGGGCCCCTGGCGACGTCATATCAGCGGGCCCTGCGGAATGGGAGTTGGATCTCCTCACCGCCTCGGGCGTTGATCAAGTCGATTTGATCGTAAATGGTGAAATTGTTTGGTCTGAATCTGGTATTGAATCACCCGGTTCCCGAAAATATCAGGGGGAAATCGAACTTCCGGAAGGGGGCTGGGTTGCGATCCGAGCCCTTGGGGGAGAAGCAAGTTGGCCGAGCATGGCTAACTATCCGTTTGCGCATACTGGGCCGGTGTGGATCAAAGCAATTGGTAGCACAGACCAAAGGGCCAGAACTGCCGCGGCACAGGAACTGTTGCAAGTTCTAGCACTAGGAGAAGGACGACTGATCCAGGGCTATCGCGATGCGGACATTCCAAACCTTCGCGCCCGTTTTGCTGAGGCGCGTTCACGCCTAGAGGCTTTGGCTGTTCCTTGAAGTTTTTTGACCGGTCTGTTTCTGTTACGGTGAAGCGATCGATCGCTCTTGTGATAGAAAATCAAACGGAAGAGGGCGTTCGCTGGTTGCTGGTGCGCCGCCCTTCGGATGATCATGATCTCCCAAATATTTGGGGTTTGCCCGCTGGTTCATACGTTGAAGGCGAAACGGAGGAAGCGCTTGTCGCGCGGATTGGACACGACAAGCTAGGTGTCGAGCTATCATCATCTATTGAGTTGCTAGCGGAAGGCTCAGATAGCCGGACAGGGGGCGAACTCGTTATGCGGTTATACTCCGCAGGTATTGTTTCCGGACAGCCTGAGGTGCCGCAGGCGATTGCAGGAGTAACTCAATACACCGAGTGGGCATGGGGGCTTCCAGAAGATCTCGCTCATGGTGCCTCCTGTGGCTCTTTGTGCTGTGAGCTGGGATTAGATTTGGTTTCTGGAACTGATGGAACGTAGGAAATGAACAGAGATGAGACTCTAGACCTTCCGCAGGTCAACAAGATATCTCACCCCCCCTTCTGTTCCTTTTTCGGCTATTATGATAAATGCCCTTGGGATGAGACTAATCGATATCTCTTGGCCCATCGCGTTGATCGGACGAGCGCTCCGACCGGCCATAGTTCGGTTGTCACCGTCGGTCACTATGACCTTGAAGATGACAACCATTTCACTCCTCTAGCAGAAACGACGAGTTGGAATTGGCAGCAAGGGGCAATGCTGCAATGGCTCGAATCGAGTCCTACAGACAAGGTTTTGTTCAATCGTGCCACCGACCGTGGATACCAAACCGTCGTCTGTGATCTCAAGGACAGACATGAGAGGACAGTCGATAAACCGCTTGCTGCTGCCTCTCCTCGTGGAGACTTCATCTTGTCCTATGATTTTGCGCGACTGGCTGTCACCCACCCCACCATTGGCTATTTCACTCATCCAATAGCTCGAAACCTTGATAAACGACCGTCCGACGATGGACTCTTCTGTGTCGATTTGAACAGTGGCGAGGAGAGCCTGATTCTTAGTTATACTGATGCGGCTTCGCTACAACCTTTGCCGTCAATGAATAGTGCGATTCATTGGTTTACCCACGCGGCAGTAAACCCCACTGGGACTCGGATACTCTTCTTACACCGTTGGACGAAGCGGGTGGAGGACGAAAATCAGTGGTTCCACCGCCTGATTACCGCGAATCCGGATGGCAGCTCAATCACTATTCTTCAAACCAGTGAACATCCTGTGCCGGGCGGCGGTAAGGGAAATGATTGGACGTATGCGTACGAAGAAAACACCAACCAGATATCCCATCCGGTCTGGGTCGGCGAGAACCACATATTAGCGTGGTCCACCCGCGGGGAGCGCAGTCGATATCACCTCTACACCGACCAGTCCTCTGACGTTGAGGAAATAGGTGGTGACACTCTACAACAAAATGGGCATTTCACGATTAGCCCAAACAGAAAATGGCTACTGAGTGACACCTATCCAGATCCGGGCAACTCTCTTCGTAGACTGTTCTTATTTCATTTGACCGAAAGACGGACCGTTCCACTCGGGGATTTTTTCGCTGATCCGCACCTGGCAAAAGAAGCGCGGTGTGATTTGCATCCACGCTGGCGGCGGGACGGGCAAGCGGTTTGCATTGACTCGGTGCACGAGGGAGATCGACAACTCTACACCATTGACGTCTCACACCTAGTTGACCCCCCTACGTAAAAAGAACGTCAACCTTAGGGAATATTCTGATTGCTTGCCTTAATTGAGCTTGCTGTCTAATCGGGATGAAGCAGCCAGGGGAGGGCGAGACAAAGCAAGCCCAATATACGCGAGGGATGATAAGGCCATCGCGGGGAATACTTCGTGGACCGATGCTCCGTATGGTGAGAAGTCCCACACCAAAAGGACTAATGCTCCGAGGAGTAACGAGGCTACGGCTCCAGCACCGGTGCCACGTTTCCAGAATAGTCCGAAGACCACCGCCGGGAAAAAACACGCAGCGTACAAGCTGCCCGAAAACGCTGTGAGTGTAACGATACTAGCTGGCGGGCGTACTGCGAGCAGTGCCGTAATGAGCGCAAAGACTGCAACCCAGCGACGAGTTTCCTTAACCACATGCTTTTCATCGACGTTACGAATCACGGAGATGACATCACGTTCCCAAGTCGATGCCATCACAAGTAGAACACTGTCAAGTGAGGACATGGCAGCAGCTAACATTGCAACAAGCACAAAAGCTGCCGGTAATGCCGGGAGGATATCAGCATTGCCTAGGAGTGTAGGTACAACGAGATCAGAGTCGGTGAGGCCACTGCCCAATACACCGTGGGCGTATAGGCCGATTGGCATGAGAATCGTATAGACCACGAGGAACGCTGCAGTTGACGCAAACAACCCGACCCGAACGGCGCGTTTGTCTGCTAGCGCGTAGAACCTCGAAAGCTGGCGCGGATCTACGATGAACTTGAGTGTCCCTGCCACAATGATGCCGATGAGGACTGGAAAAGGCATCGCAGCGTCCCATCGGAACAGTTCAGACGTCAGTTCCGCGTCTCGGATACTTTCAATTGCTCCGATCCCGCCCGCGCTATTTACGGTGCCCCAGAACAGCAGTATCGCGGCGAACACCATCACCACGCCTTGAACCGCGTCCGTCTTAACCACCGAAATGAAACCTCCGACAGCGGTGTAGAGCATGACGACGACAAAGACAAACCAGATTGCTGCTACGTATGGGATATCCAGAAAAATCTCCAGGAGACTCCCAACTCCTTTAAAGACCGCAATCATGTATAAAAAGCTTGCGGAGATCACGATCAGTGCTGCCAATGAGCGGGCTATATTGCTCTCAAATCGGAACCCCACATAGTCTGCTAGGGTGACGGAATCGACTGCTCCCGTGAATGCGCGGAGTCGTGGGGCGATCCATAGCCATGCCGATAGCGAGAACACAACAACAATAGGGGCTAACAGCAGCCAAGGTGCACCGTAGGTATATGCCTGGCCCGAAAAGCCTACGAAGCTATTGGTACTTGAGTAGGTCGCGAAGAAAGACAGACCAAGGACTGCCCCTCCCATCGACCGTCCGCCGATGTAGTAGTCAGTGCGGCCCTTAGTGCCCCGGCGTCCCTCCAACGCATGCCGGAAAATGAGCGCCCCATAGCCCGCAATAAGGGTGAGCGCGATCCAATGCGCTTGAAGCCAAGCCATTTTCGTTTAGGTGCAGATCTGAGTCGAAGGCCTGCTTAGTTCCTCGACGCGATTCCCTGAACTTCCCAACGTGCCCCGTATAGCAAAGTCCCGGAGCCCACGAATGCACGGGCCGGGAAGTTACCCGTAAAATAGGTGCGATAGACGTTGTTGAAGATGTCATACAGATCGACATCCGAGCAGAAAACCTGCACCGAAACGAGGTCGTCCATTGTGAGGCCCGCAGCTTCGAGCATGCTCTTCATACTTTCCATTACGAGTCGTGCTTCCTCTTCAGCACTTTCTGGGACTTGACCATCTTGCAGGCCAAGTGTGCCTGACAGGAATAAGAGATCGCCCACCCATACAGCACCGCTGAAGGGTGGTGGAGCACCCTCATCGCTCACACTCCTTGGGTTGATGTGCGTGCGTGCTTGGGCAGATAGGGGTGCTGTGATGGCCATCGCCATACCAATAAGAATCACAGTTGATAATGTTTTACGGATCATGGTTTATGGCTCCTAAGAGATCGATTGTAAGTCGGGTTAGGTGTCTCAAGATGCTTTATTTACAGGCCGATAGTGATTGGCCGTCGGTTTTTATCACCATGGCTACTCAGGTTCACCTTCCGGTGAAGTCACGGAGTTTCGTGCGTTTGCAACGATATAGGCATGGATGAGGCGAACTTGATCTGAGTTCAGCAGACCTTCGTATGAAGGCATCCCTTCTACCTCTCGTGTCCCTTCAAGGACGATATTTTCAAAGTTTCGGTGAACGACTGCAGTAGCTCGATGGAGGTTGGGCATAGCACCTTCCGATGCGCCCTGTGCGCCATGACAATTAGCACAATAGCCACTGAAGAGTTCTCCTCCCTGAACTAAGCTCGCCTCATCAGTCGGGAGGTCTAAGTCAGGTGCGAAAAATGGACGCTTGGTGCGAGGCAGAGGCATGGGAGCAGTGCCGTTAAGTGCGAACGTAAATACACGCCCCTTCTGTTCGTATTTGTTTGCCTCTCCATATGGCGCTCTGGTTCGGCCGCGGGCACCTCCCCAACCAGCAGCCACCGAGACATACTGTTGGCCATCGACGGTGTAGGTTATTGGGCCACCGAGGATTCCAATGTTAGTTGCTGTCTCCCAAAGTTGTTCGCCTGTATCTGCGTCGTAGGCAACGAACCGACCGTCACCACCCCCTTGGAAAACGAGGCCTGTCGAGGTCGTCATGGTGCCACCGTTCCAATACCCAGCCAGCTGAACTGACCATCTCGCCTCTTGAGCTTTCGGATCCCATGCTACCAGGTAGCCTGGCGCTTCTTGGCCATCGTACGAGCGGGCTCGGCTCATGTGCCCGAGGTTGTTGACCGCGGGTCCGTAACTGTGATCCTCAATATTAAGTTCAGTATACTCCCATCCCTCAATTTCACTACGCTCGACCCACCCTTCCTGAATGGGAATGTACATGAGCCCCGTCTTGTGATTGAATGATTGTGGCTGCCAGTTATGACCGCCAAGAGCAGCAGGTGTAATCATGGTCCAGTCGAAACCATGAACTGCTTCAACGGCTTCGACAGGACGACCAGTCTCTAAATCGAGGCCTTCTGCCCAGTTAAGTGTGATGTAGGGTTGTCCCGAAAGAAACTCACCGGTCTCCGCGTCAAGTACGTAGAAGAAGCCGTTCTTGGGCGCCTGCATGACTACACGACGCATCTGTCCATCGAACTCGATGCTGCCAACTGTTATTGGTTGAACGGCTGTGTAGTCCCAATGGTCTCCAGGGGTCGTCTGAAAGTGCCACACGTACTCACCAGTTGCGGGTCGGACTGCAAGGATTGAAGCAAGGAAGAGGTTGTCACCTCCACCTGGGCTCCGAAGGTTTCGGGACCATGGTGACCCATTTCCTGTCCCGATGTAGAGAAGGTCCAGTGTAGGATCATAAGCGAAAGCATCCCACGCAGTGCCACCACCGCCTGCGATCCACCACTCGCCACTCCAAGTCTCGGCGGCCATTTCAAGAGCTTCTGACTCAAAGCCATCTGCTGGGTTTCCTGGGACGGTATACGTTCGCCAAACTAATTCACCACTTCTGGCATCGTACGCTGAGACATACCCTCTCACTCCGTACTCAGCCCCCCCGTTTCCAATCACAACCAGCCCTTGTACAACTCGTGGTGCACCGGTGATTGAGTAAGGCTCATCCTGGTTAACCGTGAGAGCCTCCCAAACTGGTTCTCCCGTATCGGCATCAAGTGCGACCAGCCGTCCGTCAATCGTACCTACGAAAATTTTCCCCTCGTACATGGCCACACCGCGGTTCACTACATCGCAACATGCGAGCCGGCCACGGATTCGAGGTACGCCTGGGTCATGACGCCAAATTCTTTCCCCCGTACGGACATCGATTGCGTGAACAACGCTCCACGGTCCACTCGTGTACATTACGCCGCCCGCTACGAGTGGTGTTGCTTCAACACCACCTCGGAGTTCAAAGTCGTAACTCCAGACTAGGCCCAGTTGATCGACGTTTCCCTTGGTGATTTGTTCGAGAGTGCTGTATCGGTCTTCGGCGTAGTTGCCTCCATAGGTCAACCAGTCACCATCCGGCGTTGCACTTTCGAGCACGGCATCATCGACAGCGCTAGCACCTTCTAGGCGCACATCTTCTGGTGTGCTTTGCATTTCGCAAGCTGAAATTGCAATGAGAAAGACTGCGACTAGATAGTGAAAACGCATTAAGATCTCCTAGGTAAACGGCATGGCGCATGGCCGGCTGAAATATAACTATAGCTTTGACGATAAAATTCCCATAACCCTGGTTGGTTTTGGTCGAAGCCCTGAAGTCATGAGGAGGTCGAATGAAGACAGTGGCGGTTATCCTGATCAGCGTTCTTGTCAGCACGGTTCAAGCGCAGGAAAGCGATCACTTTACGGATATGGACGTCTTTGGTCTTGAGTGGGTGGCTAATCCCCAAATCTCGCCCGATGGAGGTTATGTAGCCTACGTCCGGACTTCACTCGATGTGATGCAAGACCGGAAACGATCTGAGATCTGGATTATCGAGTCTGACGGTTCAGACCATCGTCGAGTCGCTGCTGGCAGTTCACCGACATGGTCTCCTGCCGGTGACAAGATGGCTTACGTGAGTGACGGACAGATACACGTCCGATGGATGGATACGGGCGAGACTGCGACACTCACCCAGTTGCTCAAATCGCCAAGGGCGATTTCATGGTCACCGGACGGACAATACATCGCTTTCAATATGTTAGTGCCGTATCCGGCTCCAAGCCTTATCGATCCACCTAGCCCTCCCCCAAACGCAACCTGGGCCGACCCGCCAATCATGGAAGATCGATTTAAGAACCGTCAGGATGGCGTAGGCTATCTTGATTTTGGTTATGATCACCTGTTCGTCGTATCGGTGGAAGGTGGTACAGCTGTTCAGGTAACTAGTGGTGATTACCAACACAGTGGTGGGGCGGCATGGACACCTGACAGTAGGCACCTTGTCTTCTCATCGAATCGCAACGAAGACGCCGTACACGACTACCGGAATTCTGAACTGTACATGGTTTCAATCGTCGACCGAAGCGTTGTCAGGTTAACAGAGAGGGCAGGCCCTGATCACAGTCCAGTTGTTTCGCCCGATGGCCAGCACATTGCGTTCTTGGGTT
Source organism: uncultured Gemmatimonadota bacterium (assembly GCA_913043255.1). Lineage (GTDB taxonomy): Bacteria > Gemmatimonadota > Gemmatimonadetes > Palauibacterales > Palauibacteraceae > Palauibacter. Next base: position 88,726 of record CAJWLK010000006.1, on the reverse strand, counting down.
TCGATGATCGTATTCGCACCTATCAGGTCACGCGGCTGCACGTGATGGATCTTGATGGAGGCAACAAGCGAGTGCTCACATCTGATCTCGACCGGAGCGTATCGAGTCCTGTGTGGTCAACTGATGGGGATGGAATTTACTTCCAGTATGATAGCGAAGGGAACTCAAAGATCGCTTTCATCGATCTCGACGGCGACGTCGAAATCTTGGCTCATAATGTTGGTGGAACCTCTTACGGCCGACCGTACGGAGGGGGATCGTTTAGTGTGGCTAGCGATGAGCGTTTTGCATTCAACCAAACACGTCCTGAATACCCGGGTGAGTTAGCAGTTGGGTTCAGAGGTGGCTCGGCGCCTCGACGCATCACGAATTTGAATGACGATCTACTCGCCGGAAAACGACTTGGTCAAGTTGAGGAGATTTGGTGGGAGTCATCTTTTGACCAACGTCCTATCCAAGGTTGGATAGTAAAGCCTCCCGACTTTAATCCCGATCAGCGCTATCCGCTCATTCTTGAGATTCACGGAGGACCCGTATCGAACTACGGCGATCGTTTCTCTGCTGAAATGCAATTGTTGGCGTCGTCAGGGTACGTTGTTCTCTACTCCAACCCCAGAGGTAGCACGAGCTACGGGGAAGAATTTGGAGATCTGTTGTACCATAACTATCCCGGGAATGACTATGATGACTTGATGTCTGGAGTAGATGCGGTCATAGATCTCGGCTATATCGATGAGGATAATCTGTTCGTAACGGGCGGGAGTGCTGGTGGAATCATGTCAGCTTGGATCATTGGCAAAACCGATCGATTTCGGGCTGCGGCAGCTCAAAAACCGGTGGTGAATTGGTACAGTAAAGTGCTGACTGCGGACAACTGGTATGGGTATTTCAACTCTCGATATGAAGGGCTTCCTTGGGAGGACCCTGAAAACTACCTCAAGTTCTCACCCATTTCGTTGGTAGGTAATGTCACGACACCCACGCTTATAATTACAGGAGAAGAAGATCTTCGTACCCCTCTGTCCGAGTCGTATCAACTCTTTCATGCACTGAAGCTCAGGAAGATCGATACGGCAGTAGTGCGTTTGCCGGGAGCCTCTCACGATATGAGTCGTCGACCGAGTCAGCTTATTGCGAAAGTTGCTAACATTGTGGCTTGGTTTGACCGGTACCGTGGGCAGAAGGTGACAAGTTGAATCTTCGAGCTCCGAGCGAGGTGTTTGCGTGACCACTGGGCTACAGCGTCAACCGTTATCGGGTATTCGCGTAATTGCATTGGAGCAATACGTGTCGGCACCATACTGCACCCTACTTCTCGCTGACGCTGGGGCAGAAGTGATTAAAATCGAGCGCCCTCAACAGGGTGATCCCCGTCGTGCGATTCCTCCATTTGCTGAAAATAACGGGAAGAAGATGGGGGCTGGGTTTATGGCCTATAACCGAAATAAGAAGAGTGTTGCTCTCGATCTTAAAAATCCATCTGGACGGGCCGTATACCGTGATCTCGTGGCCACCGCTGACGTCGTTGTTGAGAACCTCCGTCCCGGATCTGTGGATCGGATCAAAATCGGGTACGATGATTTGTCTCCGTCTAATCCGGGCCTGATATATGCCGTAATCTCTGGGTTTGGCCGAATGCCGGGTCGTGAGGGCCCATATAGTCACCTCCCATCGTTTGACATTGTTGCAGAAGCGATGGGAGGGGTTATGCATGGGGTTGGGTTTGCGGACAAACCGCCATCTCCTACGGTATACGGTATGCCCGATATTTTTTCTGGGCTCGCTGCTTCTTATGGTATAACGATGGCGCTTGTGAGTCGGGCAACGACTGGGCGCGGGCAATTTGTCGACTCATCAATGTACGACAACATGATCTCTCTTAACGAACGCATGGTCTCGTTGCATTCGATAACAGGGAAGGCACCTGAACGCGGTCGGCCCAGAGGTTTATATCCGCGCGGGGCGTTCGCGACCATCGATGGGTTTATCGCTTTCACGGTTCCTAATGAAGAGATGTGGCGAAGGGTCTGCAAAGTGATGAGCCGGCCTGACTTGGTCGATGACCCTCGTACATGCAGTGGCCCTGCTCGGATTGAAAATCGGGATTTCCTTGATCCGATCGTCGAAACCTTTTTTAAAGAGATCACGCGAAAAGATGCGGTTTCCCGCCTGAACAAAGTTGGAGTTCCTGCGGGGCCAGTCCAAACTGCGGAGGATTTGTTTATGTGCCCTCAGCTCGAAGCGCGTGGATCTCTCATGTCAGTTGAGTATCCCGGCTTGGGAGAATTTCAGTTTGCTCGCACACCGCTCCAAATGTCTGAGTCGCCAGAAATACCGAATCGACCGGCTCCTGAACTGGGAGAGCATACTCAAGAAGTCTTAATGGAAGTTTTGGGCTATTCGGAAGATGACATAACTCGGCTCTCCGAAAATCAGATCATTAAGTAGGCGAGTCTCCCCCTTTGATCGGTGGAGGGAATTTGGAAAACTTTTTTACTCGCCATTTCATACAACGGGACAGATTTCATCAGGTGCGCATAATAAGTCTATCAGTTCAAGACCAAGTCGGTTTAGCTCATGATTCACCGCTGCCAGATCTGTTGCCCAGACTTCTTGGAGCTGGTCTGTGTAGGTGCCTAACTCCGCAACTAGGATCTCAAGTATCTCGGACATCTGATTTCCTGGGCGTCCATCCCCTTGTTCGGCCATGGACATCAGGTTGGCGAGTCGGTTGTTGACCTTGATCGGGAAATTAAGTGGGTCCTGTCCGCTACGGTTTCGTACCTGGTAGATGTCTGCCTCCACTATGGAGGCGTTATCCTCTAACCTCGCCGCAGCGGAAAGAAGTTGTGCATCGTCCGATTCCTGCAAGCGCGCCTCAAGTTCTGCCTTCACCCTGCGGATAGTGATTACTGCTTCATTGGCCTCATTCACCTTAGCCAAAATTGTGCTTGAGAACTCATATTGTGCCTGGAGATCATCGTCAGTTACGTCTGTGATCCAGGGGTTGCGATCGATTCTAATGGGTGCTGTTTCAATTTGGTCATCGGCGGTTAGGCGGGCGGTGTAGTTTCCCGGAGGTAACGCCGGCGCAACGTTCCGGACTCCCCATAAGATCATCCCTGGAAACACCTTGAATCCATCCCCCCGAAGATCCCACGTGAGCTGGTGTATCCCTGCTTTGAGTGGCACCGTAGGACCTCTCTGGTAGCGCGCCTCTGGCCCTGGGGTGGCTGTCGAATCCGTCGTGGTCGTATCGGCTGCAAAGGTACGCACCACTTCGCCATGAGCATCGACGATTTCCACACGTGCGAACGTCGGCTTTTCCTTGAAGAACCAACTCAAGGTGACCCCACGTCCGGATCGGATGCCGGGTGGTGGGGCGAACAATCTTACAGCCACCTCGGAAAGGTCAGGGGTCAACTGTCTCAGGGGTGTAATGTTATCGAGTATCCAGAAAGAACGTCCATGCGTAGCGATGACTAATTCATTGTCTTCGACAATAAGATCAGAAATAGGTACGTCCGGGAGGCCGTTATTCAGTCCCCGCCACTGAGCACCGTCATCAAAAGAAACATAGACGCCATGCTGCGTCCCAGCGTACAGTAGTCCCGGTCGGGTCGGATCTTCTCGAATAGTGTGGACGTAGGCGTCCTTGCGGATACCAGTAACGATCTTTGTCCAGGTCTCGCCAAAGTCGTTGGTTTTGAAAATATACGGCGCCAGGTCGTTGAGAAGAGGACGTCGGACCGAGATGTACGCGGCACCTGAATCAAATGAGGAAGCATCGATTTGGCTCACCCGCCCGAAGTCTGGCATGGCTGCTGGCGTGATGTTTGTCCATGTGGCCCCACCATTTTTCGTTACATGAACAAGCCCGTCATCAGAACCGACCCAGATGACGTTAATGTCGATTTTGCTTGGCCCCACAGAAAAGATCGTTCCGTAGACCTCCGGCCCATTCATATCACCTGTAATTGGACCGCCGGAACGCCCTTGCGTGATCGGGTCAGCTCGAGTCAGATCACCACTGAGTGCGGTCCAGTTAGCCCCACCATCTGTTGTCCTCCATAGTCGCTGCGAAGAAACGTATAGGTGTGTCGGGTCTACGGGAGAGAAAATGATGGGAAACGTCCACTGCCACCGCTCCCGGATATCCTGAGATGGTTCTCCGGAATAGAACCATGGATATGGATTTACTTCGCGTGAAGTCCCGGTTCGTCGGTTGTATTTGTCGACGTAACGGCCGTTGTTGGTGCCTGAATAAAAGATGTCTGGGTCCAGGGGGTCTGGAGCTATGTATCCAGGCTCTCCACCGCCAGCGCCATAGGATAATGCGGTTGATCCAGCGGTGATATCTCGGTGTTGCTCAACGTCGTCGTTTCCTGCATCCGCGAATTCTGCGTAATTCCAGTCAGAAGGTGTGCATAGCGTAACACCGTAGTCCTGTTGTGATCCACACACATGGAAGGGAATGTGGTTTGTCGTAATGACGTGGTAAAACTGTCCGGTGGAGAACTCCTGATCCGTCCAGCTGCCGCCTGTGTTTTTGGACACCGCACCTCCACCATCATTAGCTACAAGGAGGTGGGTAGGTTCATCAGGATCAATCCAAAAGTCGTGAAAGTCTCCGTGAGTTCCGTTGTCGATGACCTCAGTGGTTTTGCCCCCATCTTCCGAGCGGAAAAGCCGGGTGTTCTGTAGGTATACGACATCTTGATTGTGTGGATCAGCGAAAACATGTGAGTAGTAGAACGCTCGCTGTCGAATCGAACGCTCTGAGTTAACCAAGGTCCACGTATTGCCCGCGTCATCACTTGAGAATAATCCGCCATTGTCATTTTCGATTAAAGCGTAGACGCGGCCCGAGTTGGCGCGGGAAACGGATACGCCTATTCGGCCAACAAGTCCGTCGGTGGGCAGCCCCGAATTTCGGGTGATCTCATCCCATGTCTCACCTCCATCGACACTTTTGAATAGACCGCTCCCGGGCCCTCCGCTCGACATCTGGTATTCTTTACGATAGGCCTCCCAGAGCGAAGCGTAGATGACATCTGGGTTGTTTCGGTCGATGGAGATATCAATCGCACCAGTCAGGTCGTTCCGGTAGAGAACTCGACGCCAAGTGTCTCCACCATCGCTGCTCTTGAAGACTCCGCGTTCTGAGCTTGGTCCTCCGTATTGACCAAAAGAGGCGACAAAAACTACGCTGGGATCAGTCGGGTGGATACGAATTTTGGAAATCCCATGCGAATCGCTGAATCCTAAATGCTGCCACGTTTCCCCTGCGTCACGGCTTCGGTAAACGCCATCACCGGGCATGATGTTGCCTCTGATGCACGTTTCACCCGTACCGATGAACACGAGGTCAGGATTCGTTTCACTTACCGCTACCGCACCAACAGATGCGGCTGTGATTTTGAAATCGGTGATCGAGGACCAGTTCTGCCCTCCATCGGTTGTTTTCCAAAGCCCTCCTCCGGTAGCACCGAAGTAGCCTTCATCAGGTCGTCCACGGACCCCTGTTATCGCAATTGAACGCCCCCCGCGATCTGGCCCAATGTTGCGCCATTGGTAAGACTCCATAAAGGTGGGGTTAAGAACTATGCTGTTATCCGACGTTTGTTGCGCGGCGAGTGTGGAGATTGTGCTAAGGCTGGTAGCCAAGGACACTATAGCGAATTTAGTAACGAGTCTCATGGTTAGTTTCCGGTAGTTCATGTGGGGCGCTCTAACCCAATTGGGCTAGGTATTGACCAACAAAGTCGCAGTCGACCAGCTGCGAGAACGCTTCCGTCAATTTCTGTGTTATAGGTCCGGGAATCGCTTCATCCTGAAGCGGTTTCTTGCTGAATGATCTCACGGGGCAAACACACAAGCTTGTCGAAGTGATGAAAGCCTCATCGGCTCTGTACGCATCGAATGGTGTGATATCGTCTTCCACGACTGGAATCTTGAGCTTGTTTGCTAGTTCGATCACCGTTTGGCGACTAATCCCCTCTAATACGTATTGACCCTTCGGCGTATAAATTTTTCCGTTTCGGACTAAGAACGGATTGCTGCCTAAGCCCTCGCAGATAAAACCGCGAGTGTCGAGTAGGACGGCCCAGGCCCCCGGACTGTGTTCCTGAACTTCGTTGTGTGCAATCGTCAGATTTAGGTAGTTGCTGCTCTTTACGTTTGGGCTCAGGCATTCCGGCGGGATGCGTCGAACTGACGGGAACGCTACGTCCATCCCATCTCGATAAAGAGGTGCACGTGCTTTCAAGGGTAGGGGAGTGCACTCGATAACTACTGTCGGTGACGTCATTGCAGCTAAAGGATCATTCGGACCTCCGGAAACACGGTGGAAGACCCAATAGTCCTCGTTAGGACCGAGTAGAGGGAGATTTTGTTCGGTTACTTCTAGTGTCAGCTGAATGACTTCATCGGGCGAAAGGCCGATGTCCAGGTCCACGTACTTGAGTGAGTGGAAGAGTCGGTTTACATGTTCGGTCAATTTAAAGATCTGGCCGTTGAACGTCCGAGCTGCGTCAAATACCCCGTTTCCGTAGGTGAACCCTGTGTCCCGAATCGAGATACAAGCCTGACTTTCCGGGATGATCTGTCCATTAAAATAGGCGACGCGTTCGTTGGTTGTCATCGATTCTTAGCTGTTTAGGGTGACTGTGACCCCAAGGCTTGGGGTTTCCAGGTTTCCGGTGTCATCCACTGCACGGCTTAGTAGGGTGCTGGATTTACCGTCTGGAACAGGTGACCATTCAAAGCTCCATTTTTCTCGACCATGAGCGGGATGCCAAGTGGCGCCGCCATCGGTCGATATCTCGACGCCAGCAACGATGCCGCCGCCGCTATCCGATGCGCTTCCGCGAATCGTGATGCTTCCGTTTACAGGGGAACCTTCTGACGGAAATTCAATCGAAGATCTTGGCGTAGTCGCGTCCGTCGACGCCGTAGCCGGAATTAGATCAGACTGTATAGTGGTGGGCTGAACCCCCATGTCGGCGAACAGGTTCAACGTTGCCTGTTGAATGTTTCGGTCTGGACCGTTGGGATCCTCACCGACTCGAGTGGAAAACCCGTTTTGTCGTTCTGGAGGAACTCCTGTTTCTGTATCGTGATTAGCATCTAACCCCCACGCCCATTGCAGCGTGCCAGATCCAAATACTAGTGCTCCACTCTCATGGCGGTACAAGACAGCGTTGTGGGTCGCCGTTGCCGCTTGGCACGCGTCCATAGCCGGATAACCGCACCAGTTAGTGTTTGTCACAGTCGTAGATGAGACTTGAAACAGTCCTGGCGGACGGAAGTTGTTGTCTATGTCCGAATCCCATTCATGGCCAAGAATGCCCTTGATAGAAACAAAGCGTTCCCCAGGGCCAAGATTGGCTACCTCGGTATTTCGCCAAAAACGGAGTTTTGAGAATTGTTCGTCGGCGATTAACGGATCATTCCGCCAGGCGTTTACGGTGAAGAGTGTGCCGATTAGCGCATTTTCTGGCCACGGGCCCTCTGGATTCATGGATCGATGATCACGGAATGTTCCCGTCCAGATGCCAGGCTCCGGGTCCATCTTCGTTGCGCCGTCCGGTTCCTTATAGGTGACGAGGGTCCGGTACGGTTGGCCTGATCCGTCAATGCTTTCTTCCCATCGCACTTTCCAGAAGACCGCATTTGAGCTAAAGAATGCTAGGTGGATGCCGGCATCTCGTGCTGCTTCAACATTTCGGCGTTGTTTTCCCGTCCAATACTCATCGTGTCCGACAGCCATGAAAACTTTATGCTCGAGGAGTTCGTCACCAAGACGTTCTACATCCACACCAGTTATATAACTTACATCGTACCCATTTCGTTCGAGCCATCGTACCATGGGGTATTCTGAGTTGAATACTGCATTTACGGCCCGATAGTGGCGTGTCTCAAACGGTCGGTTGTAGCTGACCTTGTAGGCGCGCGGCTCACCACCGTGTAACCGGTCTCGCACCGGATTGTACTGGCCGTACACGCTGTGTCCGCCGAACCGGTTGTATGCCTGCCATGTTATGTCCGAAGTCTGAAATAGCATTTCAGATGCCCCCTCATCGTCTCGGACGATGAAGTAGATATGGCTAGCGCGAGGTTCTACCAGGGCGTTTTCCGAGCTTCCTCTTAACCGGTCCCAGAGTGGGTCACCTTCTGCACCCAAGGGAAGGTCTTGTGGTGCAAAAGCATCATTGGGCCACCATTCACCCTCTAATGGGTCCTCGCGAACCAGTCGTGCAAAATAGATGCCTGAAGTCGCGTCAGTCGGCGTATCCCAAGATGCTGAAACGGCCCAGTTACCACAGTCGAAGAGGGGGGCCTCCGCGGTTACCACAGCACCGGCCTCGTTCAACACGGGAATGGGGGCGTTCAAACAATCGGGCTGAACCTGTGGGAGTGTCGCAGAGGGCTCAATTGTGTCAATTCGCCGAGCCCCCATGCCTCCATAGTAACCCATACGGTAGATGTCGATTCGATAATCATCGGAATCAGTATCAATCTTAAAATGGATGGTCTCTCCTTGAGCGATACCGATCTCATGACCAAAGCCTTGGATGCTTGGGTCACCATACCCATTGATGTCCCATTCCGTCGATGGTGCCCCAGGTAGGCAGTTTTCCGCGACAATTTCATTGGCTGGTGCCAAGCAGTCGTTTGCTTCTGATACTGTGGTGGCACAGGCAAAAAAGAGTGGTGTCAGCACAATGGCGGAGATAGTAGGCTTTGTAGTCATCTGAAAAACATCCTGTTGGACGAAGGAAGGTTGGTCCACATTGACTCAGTATCCAGAACCCGAGGCGAGCCCCGCAAGACTCGAATCCTGATGGGTAGGTGGTTCGCCCGAAACCAGACCGCGGAAATATACTTCAACAGGAAGCTCGATTGTCCATGAACAAGGATAGGTTGGTGTGACAGAGTCCCGCACAGCGAATCAAGCAATGCTCGCGCCGCGTTATATGAACATCCCCACGTTCATGCGTGCGCCCATTATCGAAGATCCGAAAGATTTCGACATTGCCATGGTTGGAGTCCCCTATGATGGCGCAGTCACTAACCGGCCAGGGGCGCGACATGGTCCACGCGAAGTCCGGAATGCGTCAAGCATGATGCGCACAATCCACCCAACGACTCGCGTGAATCCATTTGACGCATGCCGGATTGGTGATGCTGGCGACGTTCCGTTCACACGTGTTTACGAACCTGAGGCTGCGCACGGGGACATTGGTCAGTTTTTCGGTTGCCTCGCCGACGCCGGAGTGGTTCCGCTCGCGATTGGTGGTGACCACTCTATCACGCTTCCAATCTTGCGTACCATTGAGGCAAAGGAGCCAATCGCATTGATCCATATCGATGCACACACAGATACGTGGGACGAATGGATGGGTTCTCGCTACAACCATGGAACCCCCTTTCGTCGAGCTATAGAGGAGGGGCTGATTGATCCGTTGCGGACGATTCAGATCGGCATTCGGGGCGCACAGACTTCCAGTGAAGGTTGGGCGTACTCGGAATCGAATGGCTTACGTGTCGTCTATATGGATGAGGTCATCAGTTTGGGTATTGAATCGGTAGCAGAGGAGGCCAGAAGTCTAGTAGGGAGTCATCCAACCTACATCTCTTTCGATATCGATAGTCTGGATCCGGCTTTCGCGCCTGGTACAGGTACTCCCGAGGTGGGCGGGTTCACTTCGCGCGAGGCTCTCACACTCATTCGGAGCCTCAAAGGACTTCAGTTGGTCGGTGCAGACATGGTTGAGGTGGCCCCTCCGTTTGATCCGACAGGGAATACGGCACTTGTTGGGGCGACGATCACTTACGAACTGCTCTGTCTTCTGGCGGCCGCAGCGTCTTCGTGATTAAACCGCAGTCCGAAGTCGATGTTCAGGTTGAAAGGGGTCAACTGAAAGGTTGGCCTGTGCAGGCTTATAGGGAGCTGTTGAGTAAAGTGGGAGATGAGTCATTTCCATGTACATTCGGTACACTCGCGGCCAAGAAAAAACAGATCTTTTTGGCTTTCATCGAATCAACTGATCCACGTGTGGTAACGGATCGGTTAGTGGAGGTGCTTACCGAATTCGCAGAGTTTATTCGACCGTTGCCTCTAGTCGAGGCCTCGATGCGTCCGCTCGCGATTCTCCTCCTGCCACCGCCGGAGTGGCTGACGATCGAAGATTATTATCATCACAGTTGGCGTCTGGTCGCAGAGGTTATGCATCGGGATCCTGACCCTTGGCCGGACCGGATTCCCTCTGATCCTGAATTGCCAGATTGGTCGTTTTGTTTTGGTGGGGTGCCGTTTTTTATCAATTTCAAGACGCCGTATCACGAACGTCGGCGAAGTCGTCGTTCGCTGCATGCGTACACTTGGTTGGTCCAGGCAAGAGAAGGTTTTGATCTTATTGCAGGAGACACAGTTCAGGGCCGTGCAGCAAGGCACGTGATTCGTAAGAAGCTTTCCTCGTACGATCAAATGCCAATTTTCCCGGCCTTGAATCATTATGGGCGTCCGGACAACCTCGAATGGAAACAATATTTTGTGCCCGAGGGTCACCAGCCGATAACTGACAAGTGTCCGTTGAGCATGGATTCCCGGACTGCGTTGCGCGGATAATCAGTAGCTAAGACACTCTGGTTCTTCGCCTCGAACCCACGCGGCAAGCATCTGCCACTCCGGATCATCCCTTGAAGCCCAGCGACGAGGCCCGCCGTGAAAACCATCGCCACCATCTTCAGAGGAAAGAGGGTGGGTAAGGAATCGGCTGAGCATTGGATGGCCGGGTTCGATATATCGTCTAGCAATTGCAAAGTTCCCTCGAGACTCCTCTTGATTCCAGAAGTCTCGATCTTCGGGTATCCTACGTGCGAAGTTCCGCGACCCACTGTCGTGGCAGTGAACACACTCAACGTCACCCGGTCGCTTATCTAGGAAAATCCTTTGTACACACTCCTGAAAGAACTGAAAATCTAACCGCGGCGGGATATCATTGGGGTTGGGATCGACTGGGTCCGCTGCCTGAACCCATTCAGCCATCGTCCGCCATTCCGGGTCAGTTTGAGACTCGAAAAACTTGCCGCCTATATGGAAAGGAGCCCCTCCGGCAGATACGGCCAGTGCCTTTCGGAGAAGCCTACTTCGTGCTGGGTTGCCGGGGGTCACGAGTCTTGAGACGATCTGAAAGTTTTGGCGCGATTGCTCTTCGGACCAAAACACTGTTCCATCAGGGTTCTCGTTAAGTGCTTGGAGCCTAAGAGGGGTGCCTTGTTCTGCATGGCAGGTAACACATGGAGCCCGTCCAGGCCCATAACCGCCACGTGGTGCGAGGAAGATTGGCTCGACCACCTCTCGGTACCGTTCAAAGCTTAGTGGTTCTTGGGCCGTTCCATTGTCGACTGTGCTGCACACAAATAAAACCAGAGTGCCGCAGAAGAGCTTGTTGACATTCCTGATCATGGGACTACCACCGTGTGGTTACGCTTCGGAGTTTGGCCAACTTTAATGCGAGCGATCTCCTTCATGAGTTGGGTATCAATGACCGAGACATCCTGGGACCCTGCATTGGCTGAGTACAAGTATCGACTGTCGGGGGTCATGGTAAGCCAATCTGGGGTGTGTCCTACTTTGATCCCTCCAAGATACGTCAGGCTGGGAAGTGACCACGCGTAGACGTGGCCATTGGGTTTGCTCGTCGACCACAACTGTGAACCATTGGGCGACACGGCTAGTCCGTGCCCTGGGGAGCCCTGCAAGGCGTCGTTAGTGATCTGTGAGATTGGTAGTTCTGGCATGAGGAGCTTGTTGACGACCACTCTTTTGTCGAAGTCGATGACATAGACGCCGTGATAGTTTGAGATCTGAACGAAGATGCGTTTCGTGGAACCGTCTCGATTGACTTCGAAGGCCATTGGACGTACCCCGCCATCGGGATAGCCGCCAGTCGATTGGCTGCCAAAGTGCAAGGACCATACTGGTTCGTCGGTCGCTGTATCGATGATGGTCAGTGTCCGTGCATCGATCATTCCAGCAGCGATGTGTTTGCCATCAGGCGTGATGAAGACGTTGTGCACGCCTCCCAATGTGGGAATCGACTTGACAACTTTTTCCGCTTTGATATCGACCACATCGACGTAAGCGCCATCGTGTCTGATCGCTACGTAAATCTTCGACCCATCAGGAGTGATGGCTACATTGTTCGGTCGGCCCGATAGTGGAATCTTCCCAGTGACCGACATGAGTTCCCACGGAACAATATCGAGCGTTCGGTCAATTTCATTGCTGAAGTATAGGGTGCTTCCGTCTGGTGCCGAGGTCACTCCATGTGCTTTCGGAATGCCATGGATGATCTCTACGACCTCGTTGGTCTCAGGGTCGATGATGTGAACGTTGTCTCCCGCAGCATTTGTTTGAATGATTCGCACGGTGCCTTGCTGTGCGTAAGCTGGCACGGCGATCATCGGGACTGCGATCGCAAGCGACAAGAATCGCTTAGGTGAACTCATCATCCTGGTCCTCCCTAAGTTTATGATAGAGTGCTGCCAGTTTTGTATGCCATGGATTCCACTTGAATCCAACGTCTCAAAATGGTTCTTCGATTAGAGTAGGGTAGTTGGCTGGAATGTCGGTAGGCCAGCCCTCGGTTCGTGGATCAGAGCACTTCAAATAGGCCCGCAGCACCCTGTCCGCCACCAATACACATGGTACTAACAACATACTTGGCTCCTCGTCGTTTTCCTTCAAGGAGTCCTGTTCCCACCATTCGAGCCCCACTCATTCCGTACGGGTGTCCGATGGAGATGGCCCCTCCATTTACGTTGAGTTTTTCGTTGGGAATTCCAAGTCGGTCACGGCAGTAAAGCACTTGGACGGCGAACGCCTCGTTTAATTCCCAAAGGTCGACATCGTCGATCGAAAGTCCCGTTTTCTCCAAAAGTTTTGGTACGGCGAATACTGGTCCAATGCCCATTTCATCTGGTTCGCACCCGGCTACTGCTATACCGCGATAGACTCCTAGTGGTTCGACTCCTCGTTTTTCAGCCAGGGTTGAGCTCATAACAACGCAGGCGGAAGCTCCGTCCGATAACTGACTTGCGTTCCCCGGTGCGATGCAGCCCCCTTCGACGACCGAACTTAATTGTTCCAGGGCTTCATAGGTTGTGCCCGGTCGGTTTCCTTCATCCAGTTCGAGTGTGACCTCTTTGAAAGACACGTTACCTGTGGTTTTATCCATAACCCCCTTGGTTGCCGCCATTGGAACGATCTCATCGGAAAATCTTCCGGCGTCTTGGGCAGCAGCTGTACGCGATTGGCTCTCTACCCCATACCGGTCCTGTGCTTCGCGGTCGACTCCGTAACGTGCCGCCACTATTTCAGCGGTTTCGATCATTGTCATATATGCATGTTCGGCATGGTGAAGCACATTGGGATCTTGTACCCGATAATTATTTTGGTGCTCATTTTGGACCAAGCTGATGGACTCCAGTCCGCCGGCGACCACTATGTCCATGCCCTCATTTGTAACCTGATGGGCAGCAGCACCGATGGCCATCATTCCAGATGAGCACTGACGATCGATCGTCATCCCGGGAACCTGGACCGGCATGCCGGCAGCCAGCGAAGACATACGACCGACATTGTAGCCGGTCGATCCTTGGGGCAGGGCACACCCAAGAATTACATCTTCAACCTCCGCGGGTTCGACATTAGCTCGCTTCATCGCGTGTGTGATCGCGTGTGCCGCTAGAGTTGGGCCTTCGGTATTATTGAAGGCGCCTCGATAAGCTTTCCCAATCGGGGTCCGTGCAGTTGAAACAATGACAGCGTCTTTCATTTAATTGTCCTTTGAAGCTGTTCAGTTTAAGGTCGGGTTTCTTTTGTTAAAGCCCAATGATATTTTATGTATGGTACTGTAAGTCATTTTATTTCATATAGTAGTGTCGATTGGTCTCATGTGACTTATAAACCATGTTAGGATGCGCTCAGAAACATCCATTAAAAATTTCGGTTCTCGCGGACCGTGAGGCGTTCGCGGATACACGATCATTTCCGTCGGGACATCTCGTCGGTCGAGTGCTCGATAAAACTCCTGCCCTTGCGTGAACGGGACCCTCAAATCCTCTGCACCGTGAATTACTTGCGTCGGGGTCACGACCTTAGCGATGTGATACATGGCAGAGTGCCGCTCGTATCTTTCATAGTCTTCCCAAAATTCAACTCCCATGTGACCGACCAGATAGTCTTGAATGTCCGTGGTGGTTGTCATTGAAACGAGATTTGGAAGCCCAGCTCCCATACTTGCCGCTTTGAACCGATCTGTTTGAGTGACGGCCCATGAGGTCATATAGCCGCCATAACTCCATCCCATCAGGAGAAGTTGGTCGGCGTCAGCGACTCCCATCGCTATGACGTGATCGACCCCGGCCATGAGGTCCCGAAAGTCACCAAAACCCCAGTCCTGGAAATTTGCGTATCGAAAATCTTTCCCATAACCCGTTGACCCACGAGGATTTGGTCGAAGAATAGCGAAGCCTTTCTGCGCAAAATACTGCAGCATGTATATCGAAGGTGCTCCTGTGAATCCTTGGCTAAACACGCCTCCGGGCCCTCCGTGCACATTTAGGATTAGGGGTACACTCTGCCCCTCCTGGTAATCGACCGGGTAGGTAAGAAGCCCCTCAATTTCGAACCCCTCGGTCGAAGTCCACGAGGTGAGTTCAGTCCGACCCATCAAAGGCCGAGGAACATCTTTGTGGATATTTGTGACTTGGTTTGGGCTGTAAGTACGCGTGGGTGAAACAAATACGTCCCATGGTTCGTCGGGGGTCTGGTAAGTAAACGCCATATGCTCACTATCAGTGCTTAATGAGACGGACCCGACAATCCCGTCGCCATACGAAATGTAGTGTAGTTCGCTCCCATCGATGGGGACGGAAATCACGTGCCGACGAGTTCCCAGAGATTCAATCAGGAGAAGGTTTTGAGAATCGCCGGACCAGCCGATGATAGATGCGCTTCTATTAGGGGTGTCGATCGCCCGACTTTCACCGCCAGTCGCAGGTATCACATAGAGGTCACCAAGTCCTATGGGTTCAGGCTGGTCCCCGGTCGACACATAGGCGATCCATTGCCCGTCATGCGACCAGACAGGGCGGCTTTCAATGCCAGGCCCTGTAACCAAGTCGGTCACCTCACCGACAACCAGTGGTTCAGGGATTTCATCGCCGGTTTCGGGTGGGCTTTCTTCGTGATCAGCCAGCATCTCGGTGATTTCAGATGCTGTGGGTACCGTCACAGTCGCGATATCACCGCTTAGTCGGGCAGTGTTAATTCGGGGATCTTGTTGGTGTGAAAACACGATTTTAGTTCCATCCGGAGCCCAACTAAACCCCGTCACGTGGAAGTCTCCTGCAGTCAACCTGAGGGATCTCACGGGTTCCGTTCGAGCTTCAGGTAACACAACCACGTACAGGTGTGAAAACTTGTAGTTTCGGTCGACTAGAATTACGTCTCGTTTTTCTTCTTTGGCGGTTTTTTCTGCAGAGGTCTCCGGGTCGCGCATCAGGAACGCGATACGGGAACCATCAGGTGACCAGCGATATGTCCCAACTGAGGCTTCAGTGGAAGTGATTTGACGACCTTCACCGCCGGAGAGCGGGAGGACCCACACCTGGTTCATGGGGGTGGAACCCTCGCTAGAGCGGGAGGTTGTGAAGGTGAGCCAATTCCCGTCGGGTGAAAACTGTGGATCACCGGCAGAGTCTCCCCCCCGTGTCCATTGTGCCGCGCGTCTTCCCTCCGAGTCTACCATCCAAATATGACTTAGATACTCCGACTTGGGTCCTTCCATGAGAGGCTTTCGTACCGCATAAGCAATGCGAGAACCATCAGGTGAGATCGCTGTATTTCCAACTTGATGAAACTGCATACTGAGGTCGGGTGTCCAGCTCAAAGCTTTCTCTTGGCCGGAGATCCCGGGGGCGATCAAGATTAGCGCGAGTGCCAAGAGAGAAGTGATATGGGCGCGTCGTTCGAACGATAAAGAGGCCATGGTGTACCTTATTGTTAAGTTGGTGTACAGAAATCAAGGTTGGAATGATGCCTTGCGCTACACCTTCTGTTCAAGACCTTGGTTCGTAATAGAAGTACATCAGAGGTCATCCTCGTGGTTGACCAGAGTGCCAAAGTGAGGGCTTACTTAATGTCGAACCTGTGAATAACGAGCAACAAGATGAATGTGAAAGGCAACTGATGCGATCACATAGAGCTTGGTGGGTCAGCACTCTTCTGCTGTACCTGTCTCTGTTCACGGTTGAGTTGGCACTTCCGGGTAGGACAATGGGGCAGGAAACGGCCGAGCCCGACTCGGTTGAGTTGGCGAGGCTTGATTCACTTCGCCGGATTTTTGACCCAGTGGAGGCTTTTGCGCCACTTACTCTTCCTCTACCTGATGCATTTCGTTCAGCGGAGGGGCGGCCGGGGGAAGCGTATTGGCAGCAACGAGCAGACTACTCCATTAAAGCTACCCTTGAGGGAAATGTGATCTCGGGTACTGAGACAATTACTTACACGAACAACAGCCCTGATTCACTGACCAGTCTGTGGGTTCAGCTCGACCAAAATCTGTTTCGTGAAGACAGCTATGGTGCGCAACGCGCAGAAGAAGGAGCTCGGCACGGGGGTTTCTTTGATAACGGAGGTTTCGATATTGGGGGTGTAACGCTGGACCGAGGCAAAAAAATCTCTATCCCTGAATACCGAATCGAGGATACGATGATGGAGGTGCTCCTCGATGAACCCCTTGGGCCCTCCGGACACAAGCTTGAATTGACGGTTGATTTCTCATTTGAGATTCCTGAGCGAGGGGGAGACCGAATGGGGCGTTTGGGTGTCCGGCGCGGTACGGTATACCAATTAGCACAGTGGTACCCGCGGATGTTTACGTACGACGATGTGGCGGGGTGGAATCAATCACCGTTTTTGGGTCAGGGCGAGTGGTACCTTGAGTATGGCGATTTCGATGTAGAACTTACCGTTCCACGAGATTTTATCGTTCTGGCCACAGGTGAACTTCAAAATCCCGAAGAGGTTTTGACCTCCACCCAGTTGGACCGACTGGCTCAGGCGAGAGTCTCGGAGGAGACAATCTTTGTCATCGGACCAGATGAAGTGGGAGATGAGTCGACTCGTCCAGTTGGGGCGGCCCCGCTGATGTGGCGTTTCCGAGCGGACAATGTCCGCGATTTCGCTTGGGCGGCCTCGGATCGGTTTGTTTGGGATGCTGCGGGTTGGGAAGACGTACTCATTATGTCAGCCTATCCAGAGGAAAGCATCGGGACGCGAGGCGTATCCGGTTGGGAACAATCGACTGAGTACCTCAGGCATTCAGTTAAGCATTACTCTGAAAAGTGGTATCGGTACCCTTACCCGGTCGCAATCAATATCGCGGGTCTCGCGCTCGGGATGGAATACCCCATGATCATATTCTGCTCTTATCAGTCACGAGGGTCCTTCCTTTTTTCTGTGACCGATCACGAAATAGGACACACGTGGTTCCCCATGATTGTTGGGTCAGATGAACGAAGATATGCATGGATGGACGAAGGATTCGACACTTTCATCAACTACTACTCAGGTATCGAATTTTCTGGGGGGGAACCGATCCTCGGTGGGTTCATGGCTCCTGCTCAGATCGCTGATGATAGTCGAATCCCAAGCATGCCTGTGTTTACGCCGCCCGACAGTATTCCGGAGGAGGATATTGGAAGATTAGCCTACAATAAACCTGCTGCTGCCCTCGTTATGTTACGAGAGAAGATTCTCGGACCAGAAGTCTTTGATGAGGCGTTTAAGGATTACATCGAAAGTTGGGCGTATAAACATCCACAGCCAGCTGACTTCATAAGGACAATGGAGGCTGTTTCAGGGCAGGATCTCGATTGGTTTTTTCGCGCATGGATTTATGATGATGCAGTTCTCGACCAAGCAATTGTATCCGTTCAACGGACCGCGGACACAACGGTAGTAACAGTTGAGAACCGAGGAGGCATCCCTATGCCACTCGAGGTGCGTCTCCTTTATCGCGATGGAGGCGAAGAACGCCATAGCGCTCCTGTAGATGCCTGGAAGGTAGATGGCACATATGTATTGCAAGTGGTGGGCGGTGCGGTAAGGCAAGTACAGCTCGATCCCGACGGGGCCCTGCCTGATATAAATCGGTCAAACAACGTGTGGGGTCGTGGGCTTATCGGGCGGAGTCCGCCTAAATAACGAAAACATTATTGCGGTGAGACGGAGGCTCCGAACTTGCCGGGCCTTGGTCACCGTCCCAAACTCACCGAAACTTTCAGACGGGGGTAACCCATGGATTTCGCCGACGGTTTCGCCAATATCGTCGCTTGGCTCAACCACAACGTCGCTGAGTTCGGATTTACGATTGGCGAAGAGAAGCTCACGCTTCAAGTGGTTCTTCTACTTGGGATTGGGCTCTACCTCACACTGAACCTGGGGTTCATTCAGATCAGACGCTTCGTCCACGGTTTTGCAGTGGCGACCGGCAGATATGATGACCCTGATGATCCTGGCGATGTATCTCATTTTCAAGCGCTCACCACTGCTCTGAGTGCTACGGTCGGCATTGGAAACATTGCAGGTGCTGCTACTGCTATCCACTGGGGTGGGCCCGGAGCCCTCTTCTGGATGTGGATGACTGCATTTCTTGGGATGGCGACAAAGTTTAGCGAAGTGACACTCGCCCAAAAGTTCAGAGACGTTGAAGAGACTTCCGCTAAGTATAGTGGTACGGTTTCGGGTGGACCTATGTATTATATTGAGCGTGGATTGGGACCACGGTGGAAGCCGGTCGCTGCCTTTTTCGCAATCATGTTGGGCCTTACGGCATTCATGACAGGGAATGCGATCCAGGCAAATACGGTGGCAGATTCCATGTTCACCCAGTTCAACATCAGTAAGGTGCTCACCGGACTTGTTACCTCGGCTATTGTCGGCCTCGTGATTCTGGGAGGGATCACTCGAATTGGCCGTGTGACGAGTATTCTAGCCCCCTTTATGGCTGCGATCTACGTAACAGGGGCTCTCATCATAATCATCCTAAACTTCGGGCAAGTTCCAGGAACCTTCGCATTGATTTTCCGGGAAGCCTTTAACCCGACGGCTGGTGTCGCGGGGACAGGAGCAGGTGCATTTCTGGTTACGATGATGTGGGGGGTACGCCGTGGTTTATTCTCGAATGAAGCAGGGCAGGGTTCGGCGCCAATTGCACACGCCGCGGCGAAGACAGATGAGCCTGTTTCAGAGGGTGTCGTTGCTCTGCTCGAGCCATTTATTGATACGATCGTCATTGTCACCATGACGGCACTAGTCGTGATTATGACGGGAGCTTGGGACTCGCGTGTCCCAACACAGATCACGCTTGACGGGGGCGATGTTTCCTATGTTGTGATCGATGACTCTGGGGGCTCTGCTCCATTGGAACCCACTAGGACGGTCCGTTATATAGCTGGCCGACCAGCAAATACCACGGAGCCGCACCTTGCGTGGCATGAGGTTTCCGTCAAGGAAATTTTTGAAGACGAGGAACAAACTCAGCCGTTCACTGGTTCAGTTGATCCTGTTCAACAGGTTGCGCTAACGGACGACGGGCGCGAGTTGTCGACCTTGTATGGGAACGCTGTGGAGAGCGGGGCACCGCTTACCCAACTTGGATTCCGGCGAGGACTTGCCCCCTTAGGTGATTGGGGTCATTACATCGTAATATTTTCAGTACTTCTTTTTGCCCTGTCCACGGCCATCTCCTGGAGCTACTACGGGGACCGGTGTGCTAATTACCTGTTTGGAGCGAAGGCGGTCATCCCCTATAAGCTCATGTTTGTTGGGATGCATTTCGTTGGTGCGGTACTACCTCTAGCTGTTGTATGGTCTCTTGGGGACGTGTTTCTCGCGATAGTGATCGTTCCCAATTTGATCGCCCTAGTATTCTTGTCCCGTCGTCTCAAGGGGATGACGGACAGTTATTTCAAACGCACCCCATGGGTGAGGGCGGGTGACGCACGTCGTGCTGGTTAATCGTGTTGTAGACTAGAGGAAGGGATGGAGGGTAGCAGTCATGCAGAGCGTCGCTACCCTCCTCCATACTCCCATGGGAGAGTTAAGAACCGTTTCGGTGAACGTGGTGGATGCTCCGCTGGTCTGTAGAAAAAACCAGCACGTCCGCTACGTTCATGTGGGGTGGAGCGTTAACCACGAACGAAACTACTTCGGCAACATCTTGCCCCCTCAATGCATCAAGCCCCTCATAAACAGCCTCCGCCCGAGCTTCATCTCCGTCAAAACGCACGAGGGAAAACTCTGTCTCCACTAACCCAGGGTTCACGCTTGAGACGCGAACTTTTGTGCCGAGGACATCGAGGTTGGTTCCTTCAGTAAGAGCTTGAACTGCATACTTAGTAGCGTTGTATACATTGCCCCGGGGGTAGACCTGGCGACCTGCGATACTCCCAATATTGACTAGGTGTCCGTGGTCTCGCTCCACCATATCCGGCAAGAACGCTCGTGTGACAAAGAGAAGCCCCTTGACGTTAGTGTCGATCATGCGGTTCCAGTCTTCAACTTTCCCCTCTTGCATAAGAGACATCCCAGCCCCCATACCGGCATTGTTGATCACGATATCGGGGCTCAGTCCGTTTACCCGCAATTGATTGGCTTCTTTAAAGACGAGTTCATGATCTCGGATATCGATGCTTGCAATATCAACAGTCACACCACTTTCGTCAGTGATCTCGGATGCAAGGTCGGCGAGACGTTTCTTTCGGCGGGCCCACAAGATCAAATTCGCACCATCACGCGCCAGTTGTTTTGCGCAGGCCTCTCCAATACCGGCGCTTGCACCGGTAATGAGCGCGAGCTTCCCTTTGATTCTACTCACTGCACTATTTCCTTGTTAGTTATTGTCTGAGGTTCTTATAACGTTTAGTCGATCCTTCATAAAATCAGCTGTGGCCTTGAAGGCAGCTAACCAGTTTCGGTGAAGCAAAAATCCATGTACTTCGTCAGGGAAGACTAATTGCTCAACCTCTACGCCACGTTGCCTAAGCATTTCTAGTAGATCCACAGATTCTGAAAACGGTACGTTTCGATCATCATCACCATGAATGAGTAGAACTGGTGAGCGCCATCCATCGATCCACCCCATTGGGGAAGATTCATAAGCAAGACGTGCGAACTCTTCGTGTTGTTCAGGTTGGTAAGAGGGAACAAAGTTTTGGACGCACACGTTCCAATCGTGGCACCCATGAATGTCGACGCCCGCTGCGAACAGGTCCGAGTTGCGAGCGAGACCAAGGGCTGTCAGGTATCCACCGTACGACCCTCCCCATAAAGCGATCCGATTAGGATCTACATCACTTCGAGAACCAAGAAATAACCCTGCAGCAACAACGTCTCGGTATTCGCTAGCGCCACGAGCTCCATAGTCTAGCGCCTCACGGAACTCCATTCCGTATCCAGTCCCACTACGGTAGTTGACCGATAAGACAACGTAGCCGCGGCTCGCAAAATACTGATTCAAGGCATATGCGTTATGGTAATATCGAAGATAATGCCACCCTAGAAGCATTTGCCGCCGTGAGCCACCATGGAAGAAAATAATGGCCGGGTTACGCTCTTCTGGATTGATCTCTGGAGGAAGGAATAGTTGACCGTGGATCGGTAATAGATCTTCAGACTCAAAGACAACCTGTTTGGGCGTAACCATCTCTTGATGAGGGAATTGGTTGGGCATGAAGTCATGTACGAGCGGTCGCCTAGTCCCTCCGGCAGGTAGCACCTCGGCATGTGCGGGCGTTGTAGCGTCTGAAGCAAGGAATGCTAATGTTTGCCCATCAGCAGTTACAGCTGGTCCCCATTCTATGCCATCGCCGAAAGTCACAGCTTCCGGTGCTTCGTCCGTTGTCACTCGCCATAAATGTCGGCGATCAATGTCAGCTTCGTTCGATGAAAAGTATACCTGGCGTCCATCTGTAGAAGGGAGAACGTGTTCGACCTCGAAATCCCCTGGTGTGAGTAGGGTGGCTCCACCCCCCGTAAGTGGAACTGAGTATAATTGGGTCCAGCCCTGTCTCTCCCATGGGAAGACGAGGTGATCCGATGAAAGCCAGACCAACTGTGGCCCCGTTACCCCATGAAAGGCACTCCCTTCTCCCGGCGTTGCCTTCCAAATTTCTCGTCCGGTCCCTGAACTTGCGTTAGCAATGCGGATGGACCAAGGGAGTGCGGAACGAACCGGCGAGAAGGGTAATTGTCCACCTCGATTGGGGATCCGAAGAAACGCGATTTCGCTTCCGTCAGGTGACCACGTTGGTGACCCATCGCGATCCAAACTGGGGTCTAGATAGCGAACTGTTCGGTGTTGTAGATCAAATACCCCAACGAACGAGTGGTCCCCACGGTTGCTTACAAATGCGAGTTTATCACCCGTCGGGGACCAGGTTAAGGATCCAGCGCTCCCTCTTATAGTGAACAGAGGTGTTGGATCGGCTCTCCCTGTGAGTGGAGTTGCGAAAACCTGTCCTCGACGAATGAACGCGAGTGTCCTTCCATCAGGTTTTATCGCTGGCGAGGCGCCATCGGCTATGGCTTGGGTTCTCCCATCGAGAGAGGTAACCCACAATGTCTGTGTGGCCGGCTCTGGTTCGGATCTCGGGTTTGGGATCTCGCCGGAACGGTTAGGCCCTCCACCGCGCACGAAAATGATACGGCGTGCGTCTGGAGTGAAGTGGAGTGATAGCAGATCTTGACCATCATCATCGGACCAGTCAGTGAGCTTCCGGCCGACAAAGTCTGGTCCTTCTGCAACCCAAATGTTGCGTGCGCCTTGTTCATATCGAATCCAGGCGAACGCAGCGCCGCTGGGGGCAGCGACGAGATCGGTGGCAAAGGGAGCAGAAAGTATATCCTGGATTGAATAGGGTGTTTGTGCTTCTGTGCCGGCCCCGAAGCTGCCTACGGCAATAGCAACTAACAATCCATTGCGAACGTCCAGTGTCATTTTTTGAAATCGTTGGCTGTAGAGCTTAGCGTGACTCAGCATAGTGTTCAGGTACCCTCTTTGGGGTACGGATCGGTTATGATCGGGTAAGGAAGTAGTAGCAGGTGTTGGTTCCACGGTAGAGATTTTGTACAGCATACCCCCTCCTAAGATACTTCATGAACGCGTTTCGTACTGTCGCTCGCCATTGTACCAGATCGACATCTTCTTCTGTAGAATCGGTGAGTTCGCCGGGGATTTCAATGAAGACCTCATCCCCGGAAGGCATTTCCTTTGATACTGACCCCGGACCTGGCCGTGCGATAAGACAGTCTTTTTTCGGCGCTTGCTTGCTATTGAACCGAAGACCCCCCTCAACCGCCCTATGAGTCCGCTGACTTTCGAGGTCCCAGCGTACAATGAATCTGTCCGTTTCGCCCCCGACGTGAAGTAGGCTTCCCGTATCAGCACCGTACATATTCGGAACGTAAGTCAGAATATTAGCTCCGAGTCGGTTCAAGTTAAGGTGCGCATTTTGGGCAACCATTGGGTCGAACGTCCAGAACACTGTGTTAATTCCACGGGTTAGGAGTTCTTCGCGCTGGAATAATTTGAGGCGGCGACCTAATCCTTCACCGCGTGCGGATGAATGCACTGCCAACATATGGGACCAGTGGCAGATTGTGTCTTCGAAATTTGCGAATAGTGAATAGATGAAACCTACTAGCGTGTCACCGACGAATGCTCCACCCAAGAAGCCCCCCGTCTTTTGCGATACTTGGAGAACTGAAGTGGGGGCAACTTCTGAGTAGCCTTCCCCCCAGGTTGCATTCTGAAGTTCTACGCAGGAACGTAATTCGGCTAAATCTTTGAGTGCCCGAAGTTCGATCATATCACGCGTTTGTCGCAGTAGTCATCGAGTCGGAACGGGTGGTAAGATCTTCGATCCGGTCGCGATCCGGGTCAACTCCAATGCCAACTCTCTCCAGGGGGACACTCACGAACCCATCGGAATTCATTGTCCATTCTGGTGTGACGACGTCTTGTTCCCAGTAACGTTTGCTGGGGGATAAGTCCCCGGGGATATCGAAATTGGGAAGGGAAGCAAGGGCTACGTTATATGCTCGACCGATACCGCTTTCTAGCATGCCACCGCACCATACAGGGTGGCCGGCCTGTTTGGCGATATCATGGATTCTGCGAGCGTTGTGGAAGCCGCCTACTCTCCCCGGCTTAATGTTTATTATCGTGCCCGCCCCCATAGCCAGCATATCCTCGGCACTAGCTGGGTCGACCACGGACTCGTCAATACATATGGGGGTTGTCAGTTGTTTTTGTAGTTCGGCGTGGCGCCAAAGGTCACCAGCAGCAAGTGGTTGCTCGATCATGATTAGATCGAAGGCATCAAGTTCGGCCAAGTGATCTCTATCGTCGAGTGTATAGGCGGCATTCGCATCGACAGATAGGGGCTGATTGGAGCCTAGTGCCTCGCGGACGGCAGCCACATAATCAATATCGGACCCAGGGCTGATCTTGAGCTTGATTTTGCGATATCCTGCAGCGACTGCGGCTTCAGCTTTTTCGACTAGAATGTTCGGGGAGTCCTGGAGTCCTATCGAGATCCCAGTCGCAACGTGTTTACGTGTCCCTCCGAGGAGTTGGCTTAATGACACTTTTGCGATTTCGGCCGCCAGACCCCAGCACCCCATCTCGATTGCTGCCTTGGCCATGTGGTGACCCGTCACTCCCTTGTCGAGCAAATCAGTAACCAGGTGCGGCGTCTCAATTTCGGTCCCGAGAATCCGAGGTAGCAACCATTCTCGAAGAGCAAGCCATGCGGTATCAATCGTTTCTGGAGAATAGTTAGGCAGGTCCCCAGCCACGCATTCAGACCAGACATGGGCTCCGGTTTCATCTTCCAACTCTAGGAGAAGGATGGCTCTGCTCTCTATCCAACCAGATGAGATGGCGAAGCGTTCGACAAGTGGGAGTTCAATCTGGCGGAGGTTTACCCGTACTATGCGAAACTTCTTCTCATGATCATTTGTGTTCATCGTTATCAACGAAAAAGGTTCCTGTGTTTTTCTGGATGTGGACTTCCGTTAATTGATCAAACACAACCTGCACGTCATGTCCTTGAGGCGCGACTGTGTCTCACGGGATGGTCTATATATGTAAAGCTGTCTACAAGCCGATATACTGGCTAAACTTAACGATAAATACGTTGTCAGCAGGCGCGGAGAATAACCCGTTCACATCCCGTCCAAAGTCAAAATTCCCGACGTCCAAAGATTCTCGACGGTTGTGTTGCCAGACCAGGAAGAGCTGAGAACCCGGTCGGTACTCCCATCGGAAAACAGCATTTCCACGTAAAGATTGGATGTTGAAATCCCGATCACTTGTTGTGTGATCAAGGGTGCCGTCGTTATTGAAATCGAAATATCGCAGGTCATCAAGAGTGCAGGTCTGTCCGTTTGCGCAGCCGGTTACAATTCCGTCAAGCTCGATGGGTGTGCCTCCCTCGAAGTCGATGAAATCGAATGTTTCAGAAGCTGCAAGCTGTCGGTACTTGAGGTAATCTCCAGATGAGAGCAAAGGTTGCACATACAGCTGAAAGCTCACGTCGGGTGTAAAGGCCACGTTGAGCCGTGTCTCCATGGAGAGAGATCTTCGTTTGATATCCCCGAACACATAGTTCGATCCATATGTCGGAGTGTACTCGAGTGCGTTTGAGTAAGTCACATACTGTGCTCCATCACGCGTTACCGAGTAGTTGGGTTCCAACTCGATTTCCCAGTTGGATAGAGGTCGAAACGAGAATCGCATTCCAGTTCGAAACTCGTGTCCGCTGTTCAGTCCTCCCTGTCTATATGAAACATTTGGCGAGATGCTCAGCGGGTCGTTTCGATCTGTATTGAAGCTGAGACTGACATTCCAATTGTCAGGGTCGGTCATGAGGGGGCCGCCCCTCGTTTCCGAATCAGACTGGCTCTCCGGTGAATATGAGCCTCGCAGATTCATGCCCCAGTTGTTAAGAAACGTGAATCGGGTACTAAGCCAGATTGATCCTGTTTCGTAAGCTCGGGTCCAATTTGCGCTAGAGGTCACATCATCGAGTAGTGAGTGACGCAGATTATGGTAGGTATAGAGGTTAAGATTATAGTTTCGGAAGATCTTTCCTGGGCGAATCTGCCGATACCCAACGCTCGCACCGATGTCGAGGCGCTCGCCAGTTGTGAAAAAACCAGCATCGTTAATCTCAAATCCCGGTGACTGCTGTCCGAGCCATGTCGACCAGGTCCAGTATTGACCTTGTTTCTCAAGCTGGAGACGCCAATCACTTCCGAACATTGATGTGGCTGTAGAGTCGACACTTAAATAGGCTGCGTCAGGGCGTTGGAAGTAATGGTTGGAATTTTGTTGGAGTCGCATTAGCGCCGCGTTGGATCCTTGAACAAGGCTGCCTGAGTAGAACCCCCATAACCGAAAATCGCGTGCACGAGCACCGCCCCACTGGTGCTCAAAATCGATCCCGAAGCTGTAGGCATTAGAGGTTAGAAAGTCGAACGATCCGTCTTCCGGGAGTTCCCGTTTAAGTCCCGTTGCAATGAACCCCATTTTGCTTCCACCATCTCGAAAATCCTGTTGCAGGCGAACCACGGCAAACTCACCTTGCGGTTCTGCAACAAAGGTTCCGATTGAATCGCCTTCGGCATAGTAGGCTTGTCCTCTCTCACTGCCTGTAACCGCCGCTAGAGCTCCGACAGACAGCCCCCCGTTTGTTCGTCCGGTGAATTTGGCCGCACCTAGAATCGAAGTCTGACCTGGTCGATCTCGAAAGTCTGCCGCCCCGGGTCCGAAACTGCTTGGCTCTCTTCCGATGCGGCGAGTGAAGAATAGAGCCTTACCTCCACGTCCTCCATATCCTCCCCGACTGCCAGTAAAGTCAAAAATCCGCGCATCTTGTACGAAAAATGGTCGTTTTTCTGGGAAGAAAGTTTCAAAAGCTGTAAGGTTAATAACCTCAGGATCGACTTCGACTTGGCCAAAATCGGGGCTAAAAGTTGCGTCGAGACTGAACGCTGATCCGATCCCTACACTGAGATCGACTCCACCTCTTGGGTCCAGTTCGGTTCCATCGAAAAGAGGGTTTCCAGCTTCGGGTTGAGCTGTGTGGTACTGCGATACGAAGAATGGACGGGCTTCAATTCGTCGGGTTGCACTTGTAAGGAGCAGGCCATCGATTGTGCCGAATTGGCTAACTTTACCACGAACGGTGCGTGATTCGAGAGAAAAATAATCTTTCTCATTTGACTCGATCCTACGCCGTTCAAAATTGATTCCCCAAGTTTGTTCGCCAGGCTTGGCTTCATAACGAATCTGAGATAAAGGAATGCGGATTTCAGCGGCCCAGCCTCGGTCATTAATTTCAACCGCCGAATCCCAAATTGCATCCCAGTTTCCATCTTCTTCCGAGTCTCCGAAAAGGTATCGGTCTCCTTCGGCCCCTGCGGCACTAACACGGAACTGATAGCCGGTGAGTCCATCTCGGTTGGGGTCCAACGAAAGCGTGAAATAGTCGAACGGAGCTCGTTCGTCACGCCGGGCGAGGCGTGCGCGGATTACGGTTGGGTCTGTTTCGTACATAAGAGCACCGACATAGATGGCTTGATCATCAAATAAAACTCGAACTTCTGTCGGCTCTGTCGGCTCAGCTCCTTCAAAAGGTTCGCCTTGAACAAAGCTGGAAATTATAGGTGCGTCTTGCCAGGCGAGGTCATCAAGCCGACCGTCGATTGAAACGGAGCCTTCGAGACGGATGGCCCTAGCAATGGCGGTTTTCCCACCAGTCGCAATTGTTGGTCGAGGAGTTTCCAAGATTTCGTTGGCTTGTCCCGCCAGTCTCCCTTGTGAGTCTGCGACCCAAGGAAACCAGGCGAGCGCCACAATCATGGCTCTAGTAAGCTTCATTTATATAGAAATTCAGGGGTAGACAGTAGGGTTGTTTTGACGCCAGGTTCTACGTGGCGTCCATATTGAAAAGAAGATTCGTGTCTTCATCTCCCCTCCCCAGCCCCCTCCCCAAGTATGTGGTCGTCCTACGCCGGAATTTTTTTCACACTTTGGACTATGAACCCACAAGATACAGGACAACCCAAAGCTTTAACAATTTTCCTCTGCACGTTTCCAACACCTTTAACACCCGATAAGTTGAATCACGGGCAATATTAGCCCACTCGTGGTGATTTGAGGCAGATTGCAGCCACGCTAAACAACTCGCTAAAGAACCACGCCCCGGGGCGCATTTCTTGGCGACCGGGGTTTTTTAATTGAGGTGTCTGTGTCAAGCACACGCACAAAAAGAATCCACCGTCTTCGATCGTCCTTAGCTGAGCGTATTCTCGTGTTGGATGGGGCGACCGGAACAATGATCCAAGATCTTCTTCTGGGTGAAGATGCATACCGTGGAGATCGATTCGCTAATCACCCTGCACCCCTCCTAGGAAACCATGATCTCTTGTCAATCACGCGTTCGGAGGACATGGCTGCCATTCATCGGGCCTATCTAGAAGCGGGCGCTGATTTCATCACCACAAATACGTTCAATGCGCAGGAGATCTCACAGTCGGACTATGGGATGGACGCCTTTGTGCGTGAGATTAATGTGGCGGCTGCGGAAATTGCCCGAGGTCTAGCGGATGAGTTTACTCAGGCGGATGTGTCGAAGCCGCGTTTTGTGTTGGGGAGTTTAGGGCCCACAAACCAGACCGCATCCCTCTCCCCCGACGTCGAAAACCCTGCCTTCCGTGCGGTCACCTTTGATGAATTAGTCGCAGCGTACCGTGAGCAGGCCATTGGGTTGCTCACGGGTGGAGCTGACGTGCTTCTCATCGAGACCGTTTTCGACACCCTCAACTGTAAGGCAGCGATTTTCGCGATCCTCCAACTTTCCGAAGAACTTGAAGAAGAAATTCCAATCGCGATATCGGGTACAATCACCGACCTTTCTGGGCGCACGCTATCAGGTCAAACGGTTGAGGCATTCTGGATCTCGATCCGTCATGCTGATCCGATTTTTGTAGGCCTGAACTGTGCGCTCGGTGCCGTCGAACTTTCGCCCTACATCGCGGATCTTGCGAGAGTCGCGGAGACGAACGTCAGCTGTCACCCCAACGCAGGCCTCCCGAATGAGTTTGGAGGTTATGACGATACACCTGAACACATGGCTGACGTCCTTGGAGGCTTTGCGGACCGTGGCCTTTTGAACGTTGTAGGGGGGTGTTGTGGTACTGGCCCGGACCACATTAGAGCCATAGCTGATCGTGTAACTGGTGTTTCGCCCCGTGTCCCCATCGAGGCAGAGCCTTTTCCACGATTTGCAGGACTTGAACCTTTTGTGATCCGCCCAGAGACGTTGTTTGTGAATGTTGGTGAGCGGACGAATGTGACGGGCTCCGCACGTTTTGCACGGCTTATAGGTGAGGAACGTCTAGAGGAGGCTCTAGATGTTGCGCGGGATCAGGTGGATCGCGGTGCACAGATGCTCGATGTAAATATGGACGAAGGCCTGCTCGACTCCGCCGCGAAGATGACTGAGTTCCTCAACCTTATCGGAGCCGAACCTGATATCGCTCGGGTTCCGGTCGTTGTTGATTCATCAAAGTGGTCTGTAATTGAAGCCGGTCTTAAGTGTGTCCAAGGTAGACCGATCGTGAACTCCATCTCCCTGAAGGAAGGGGAGGATGAGTTCTTACAACAGGCGCGCCAGCTCCGACGCTACGGTGCGAGTGTGATCGTGATGGCCTTTGATGAAGAAGGGCAGGCTGACACCATCGAACGGAAAGTCGATATTTGTGCGCGTGCTTATCGGCTACTTACGCAGGAAGTCGGGTTTCGATCATCGGACATCGTGTTTGACCCGAACGTATTTGCAGTTGGAACCGGAATCCCCGAGCACAACGAGTACGGAACTGCGTTCGTGGAAGCAGTACGCCGAATTAAGGAAGAGTTGCCCGGTGCGCTAACAAGCGGGGGCATCAGTAATGTCTCTTTCTCATATCGTGGAAACGACGCTGTGCGCGAAGCTATGCACTCAGCTTTCTTGTACCATGCGATCAGAGCCGGTCTCGATATGGGGATCGTCAATGCTGGTCGTTTGCCCGTTTACGATGATATCGATCCCGATCTCTTGGTCGCCGCCGAGGACGTTCTCTTTAATCGAACCAATGATGCGACTGAGCGTTTGACCGACTTGGCGGGGACGATTCGTGAACGAGGTATGGAAGTTGTTGTTGACCATATGTGGCGGGAACTCTCAGTCGAAGAACGCCTAAAGCATTCACTGGTTGAGGGGTTAGTCGAGTTCATCGAAGAAGATACTGAGGAAGCACGGCAGAAATTCGATTTTTCGCTGGAGGTCATCGAGGGACCACTTATGGCCGGAATGAATCGTGTAGGGGATCTCTTCGGTAGTGGGCGCATGTTCCTCCCCCAAGTCGTGAAGTCTGCTCGGGTGATGAAAAAAGCAGTGTCGTACCTCGTGCCGTACCTGGAAGCTGAGAAAGCAATGGGTGCGAGGGGAGCGGTTGCGTCGAAAGGAAAGGGCACCGTTCTCCTTGCGACGGTGAAGGGAGATGTTCACGACATCGGTAAGAATATTGTAGGCGTTGTACTACAGTGTAACGGTTATGAAATTATTGATTTAGGTGTGATGGTTCCACCAGAGACAATCCTTGCAGAAGCCAAAGCGCATTGCGTCGATATAATTGGGCTGAGTGGTCTTATTACTCCATCGCTTGACCATATGGTAACAGTCGCGTCGGAGATGGATCGTGAAGGCTTTGAGCTTCCACTACTAATCGGAGGCGCTACCACCTCCAGGAAGCATACCGCCGTGCGCATTGAACAACAGTACTCTGGGGCGACGGTCCATGTTCTCGATGCATCTCGAGCTGTGGGTGTGGTAGGAGATCTTCTCAGTAAAGAAAGGTCCTCGGACTTCATCGCAAACGTTCGGGGTGAGTACGAAAAGATACGTTCCGATTTTTCTGAACGTTCCCGTAGTCTGGTTCCATTTGAAATTGCTTGCAAGAACCGGTTAAAGATCGACTCTTCGGCGTTTCCTCCTCAAGCCCCACGAAAGCCGGGTGTCCACGTTTTCGATCCATATCCGTTAGATGTTCTGGTCAATTACATTGATTGGACACCGTTTTTTCGGGCATGGGAGATCAAGGGCCGCTACCCTGAGGTGCTCGAGGATAAGACGGTGGGTCAAGCTGCGCGCACACTTTTCGAAGACGCAACAAGCCTTCTTGATCGTATCGTCAGCGATGATGTTCTTACGGCACGCGCCGTTGCGGGACTATTCCCTACCGTCTCCCGCGGAGATGACATTGTGTTCTTCAACGATCCAGAAAGATCTGAGTCACTTGCGGTTGTCTCGCATCTTCGTCAACAGATGGAGCGAAAAGGCTCACGTCCCAATCTTTCGCTTGCTGATTTCGTTGTGGACGAAGGTCTGGGGATTCCAGACTGGAGTGGTGCTTTTGCCGTCACGGCGGGTATTGGTCTCGATGAGTTTTGCGCGTCGCTTGAAGCAGAGCAGGATGATTACCAGAGTTTGCTCGCTAAGTCGCTTGCTGATCGGTTGGCCGAAGCACTTGCTGAACATCTGCACGAGGTCGTTCGGAAGGACCTCTGGGGGTATGCAGATGAAGAGGAATGCTCAAACGAAGAGCGCATACGCGAAGCCTACGTCGGGATTCGGCCTGCGCCTGGTTATCCTGCGTGTCCCGATCATTCTCAGAAAGAGATTCTTTTTGAACTCCTCAATGTGCGTTCGAACACGGCGATTGAACTCACCGAATCTTTCGCGATGGTGCCGGCAGCTTCCGTTAGTGGTTGGTACTTTGCGCACCCCGAGGCACACTATTTCGGTGTAGGTAAGATCGGTCGAGACCAAGTCGAAGATTACACGCGCAGGCGTGAGATCGAATCGGCGGAGGCCGAGCGTTTACTATCACCTAGCCTCAGCTACGACCCGAAAGAATGATTGCCGATGAGTGAGGGAAGAAGCCGGCTGCGGGAGTTGGTTGAGGACGGTGGTGTGCATGTCCTGGATGGTGCGATGGGAACTGTGCTCTATCAACACGGGGTCTTTGTAAACAAGTGCTTTGATGAGCTTAATCTGAGTAACCCCGAAGTGGTGCTCTCCGTACATGCGGAATACGTACGGGCCGGAGCCGAACTGATCGAGACCAACACGTTTGGTGCCAATCCCCTCAAACTCAGTGCCTTTGCACTGGAGGATCGCACCGAAGAAATCAATGAGGTTGCAGCGACGTTAGCCATTCAAAGCTCCCGAGGCCGAGCAAGTGTACTCGGGGCAATAGGCCCATTGGGTATCCGAATCGAACCATGGGGGCCGACATCGGTCGACGAGGCAACGAAGATATTTGAGCGACAGGCCATTGGATTGGCGGAGGGTGGCGTAGATGGCTTCATGCTCGAGACCTTTGCTGATCTCGATGAACTCCTGCAAGCAGTCCGTGCAGTTCGAAACGTAGCGGGCAGTGCCCCTGTATTTGCCCAAATGTCTTTCGGTGAAGAAGGGGCTACGGCTTACGGCACAACCATTGAAGTTGCCACTCAAAGCCTCGACCAAGCAGGTGTCGATGTGATTGGCCTGAACTGCTCTGTTGGTCCTTCCGCGATGCTCATCGGAGTAGAACGCATGGTGGCAGCCACTGATCAACCAGTCTCCGCGCTCCCGAATGCGGGTGTTCCTCGTGATGTTCGAGATCGAAAGATTTATCTTGCGAACCCGGAGTATATGGGCCGCTATGCAAGGCGCATGGCGGAGTCCGGTGCTCGGTTTGTTGGTGGCTGCTGTGGGACGACGCCAGAGCACACACGATTTATGGTTGACCTGCTTGGAAAGAAAAGGTTCCGTCCCGTTAGTGTTCAACGTCATGTAGTACATGATGTTGAACACGAGAGCGTTGCTGACCCATTGCCGCTTGCGGACCGATCAGGACTTGGATGCCGTTTGGCATCTGGTGAATTTGTTCGGAGTGTTGAACTCACGCCGCCTAGTGGTTGGGAGCCCGATTCTCTTCTTGCGAGTGCAAGGCGCTTACAGGACGCTGGTATTGAAACGGTTCACATTGTAGACGGTCCCGTTCACCGTAGCCGGATAGCCTCACTACCCGCTGCCATTGTCATTGAGCGCGAACTCGGATTCGAAACGGTCGCCCACTATAGCTGCCGAGACCGCAATATGCTTGGTATGGTAAGCGATGTTTTAGGGGCTGCTGCGGCAGGTCTTAGAAATTTGTTTCTAGTCACGGGAGATCCTCCACGAGGAGGTCCCTACGATACTGGAGGCATTTACGATATCGACAGCATTGGTCTGACCAATGTTGTACGTCAGTTGAACGTTGGTCGCGATCCCGGAGGTGGTTCGATCGGCGCACCAACGTCTTTTGTGGTTGGAGTGGCGGTCAACCCTAGTGCAATGGATATAGAAGAAGAGATTCGTCGCTTCGCTTGGAAAGTTGAAGCCGGGGCAGATTACGCTGTGACCCAGCCGATTTTTAACCCGGTTCAATTTCTCAAGTTTGCGAAACTGGTCGAAGAGTTTGGTATTCCACTCATTGCCGGTTTATGGCCTCCTACATCATTAGAAAACGCCGAATTTTTGGCTAACGAGGTCCCCGGTGTCGAGGTTCCTCCATCTGTACTGGACAGGATGCGCCGAGCCTCCGAACGCGATGAAACGGCAGTGTTCGAAGAGGGAACCTCTATAGCTCGAGAGGTTTTGGAAGAAGTGCGGCCAGTAGTCGCTGGAGTTCTTATCTCCGCGCCGGGTGGTGATGTAGAACGGGCGATTGCCGTGCTGCAGGAGTAGGCCATAGTAAGAGTGTTTTCTATGGTGCCACTCGTGTGAGATGGATCTTGGTGTTGAACTGCCTAAGCTGACGAGCAACTCGATGTTGGGCCCATGTCGCTGTTCTCGTCCCCTCCCTTAAGCTCACGATGGCCCAGTCGACTGTATTTGTATTTCGGCAAGGATCTGTTCGAATAAGGCCCCTGCGCGATGTGCTCCAAGATTGCACAGATAAATGTGTTTAATCCCGAGCTTACGCAGCGCGATGATGGCATTGGCGCAGTGCTTCACAGGGCTTATGCCTGATTCAAACTCCGCTGCTATTGCATCAACAGGAACTGGTAAGAAGCTAGACAGGCGTTTGAGCGAATCACGTCGGCCATTCCGATAGAAAAAGACTCCGAAGGCTCCCGGGATATTGAGGCCCGCGTCGTCGGTCGCGCGCAACCACCTCTCTACCATGGGAAGTTCGTGTTGTGAGACAACTTGAGTCAGGTAATAGTCTGCTTCGAAGTTCGGGTCCATGACAAACTGGATTTGTTCATCGGTCGGGTGGTGTGGGTTTACCCAACCACCCAAGGCCATCCCAGGTGCCCGTCCACGGAGTTGTTGCCTGAGTTCATATGAGTGTGGCACACAGCGTGCAGCGCCTATCACATCGCCCCCAACAACAGTTAAGGCATCGAGCCCTCCTAGCTGTGCACGATCTCCGTAATGAAGGCAGTACTCCAGTGAATGCTTGGTAGTTAGAAAAGGGACCAGCCGCCAAGGCTCTACCTCACTGGTGAGATTTACCGTGAGGTGTTGCAGGTTTTCTTCCTCCTCTTGCCCAACTGTATTATCGGTGAGCATGAGAAAGGCGTCACGAGACACGACGCGACGGACAGAATGGGAAAGATCAATCCAGCTGTCTATCGCCCCGCTTCGTGTGAGATCCCTTCGAGGCGGACGAAGTTCAACGCCGATGAGCGGCTTGTTAGACTGCAGGCGCTCAAGAAACCGAGTCGGTTCTGGCGTACTACTATTCAAATTGGAATCACTGTGCATTGAGTAAACATAGCTCGACGTTGCAAAGAATGCCGACGAGTTACGGAGCATACAACTCTAGTAAATATCACCTATCGGGTGTAGAACCCTTTGTGTCGGTAGATTCATAGCCAGTAGTGAATAGATTTTCGGTGATTTTATGAGGAGGTCAATAGATGTCTATCCTTAGCAATGACCTTCTGACCTTGTTAGCTCGAACACCGGCCACTGTTCGAACAATCTTAGAAGACCTTCCTGAACATCTTCTTCATGCAAGTGTGGGAGAGGGTGGATCAAGCCCGATTATTGCGCTTACACGCTTAATCCAAGGTGAGACCGATAATTGGACTCTACTAGAAGAGAGTGGTGAACTGCTTGAAATTGTTGAATCTGCAAAGAACACCCGTCTCACACAGGATCATTCGCTTGACGAAATGCTTACGCAGTTTTCGAATTTGCGAGAAACGACTCTAGTGGCCTTTGGAAGATTACTTGAAGGTGAAAAAGATTTGGATGGTGACTGTACACAACAAGGCTTGAGCGATGGTAACCTGCAAGAACTGCTTGCGACCTATGCTGTTAACGATCTAACCCATATCGCTCGCATCGTTCGCACAGTTGCTGCCCAGTTTGACGATGATGCAGTTCATAGAAGCAATACGAACCGATCCTGAGCCCGGATATCTAAGTGGCAGCAACTTACTAGGGAAGCGGAATGACGCTATTGTGGATGGACTGCATATATGAGGTGTCCGCACAAAATGAATATCATCCTGGAGGTATCATGAAGAGATTATGGATCCGTCGCGCGTATAGTTGTTCTACTCTCCTTTGTGCTCTACTCATTTCGACGAGCGGAGTTGCTCGTGCGCAGGGAAAAGAGGCCACGAACATCTTCGGACCGGCCGATGTGTTTGAGCTCGAGTATGTGGCTGACCCGCAGATCTCAAGGGATGGATCGCAGGTTGTCTACGTGCGGACATTTCTTGACATCATGACCGACAGGGAACGCAGCAATTTGTGGATCGTGAATTACGATGGATCAGAACACCGTCCTCTTCTTACAGGACAGCAGAACTTTTCTTCGCCGCGTTGGTCGCCCGATGGATCCAGGTTGCTTTATGTCGCGAGTGACGAGAACGGAAAACAACAACTATTTCTTCGCTGGATGGATACCGGACAGACTGCCATGCTTACGCACCTTGAGCGCGGTCCAACTGGTGTTTCATGGTCACCGAATGGGGAGAAAATCGCGTTCAGTATGTTTGTTCCTGACGCAATCAATCCATTTGCGGAGCTTCCCACCAAACCGGATGGGGCAGATTGGGCGCCGCCTGCCAAAACCTATGAACGACTAATCTACCGGGCGGACGGGGCAGGTTTCCTCCCGCTGGGTCACTCCCAGATTTTCGTGCTTCCAGTCGAAGGAGGGACACCTCGCCAACTCACCGATGGGCCATATAATCACGGAGGGGGGCTCGAATGGACGCCTGATTCGCAGTATCTGATCGTTTCGGCTAACCGACGTGAGGACTGGGAATACCATGCAAGTGACTCAGAGATCTACGAGATCGAAATTGACGAGGGTGGAGTGCGCCAACTCACGGATCGTCGGGGGCCAGACGGTGGACCAGCATTGTCGCCCGATGGCCAAAAGATCGCTTACCTAGGCTATGACGATCGCTTCCTAGGTCACCAGGTCTCGAAGCTCTACATCATGAATCGAGATGGAAGTGATCCTCGTATGATTGCCGATGACCTGGATCGTTCGATAGGGAACCTGCAGTGGGCTGGCGATGGTCAAGGAATTTTCGTTCAATACGATACTGAAGGGAATACTCGTCTTGCTCACGTCAATTTGGACGGAACCGTCACCGATCTTGCCTCGGACGTGCAGGGCCTTTCGCTTGGGCGGCCCTATGGTGGCGGAACCTTCACGGTGTCCGTGAATGGGCGTTTTGCGTTTACATATGGGACACCCGGTCATCCAGCTGACCTTGCAGTGGGTTCACCTGGTACCGAACCGACCAGATTGACGTGGGTGAACGAAGACCTCTTTGAACAGAAGAAGATCGGTGACGTTGAGGAGGTTTGGTATGAATCCTCCCACGATGGACTCCCAATCCAAGGTTGGATTGCGCAACCGCCAGGATTCGATTCGAACAAGAAGTATCCACTCATACTCGAAATTCATGGAGGGCCGTTCTCAAACTATGGGGACCGGTTTAGTGCAGAAGTTCAACTCTATGCGTCAGCGGGCTACGTCGTCTTGTATACCAATCCACGTGGAAGCACGAGTTATGGAGAGGATTTCGGAAATGAAATTCACCACGCGTATCCAGGAAACGATTTTGATGACCTGATGTCAGGAGTTGATGAGGTGATCCGCCGTGGGTATGTGGATGAGGATCAATTGTTTGTGACCGGTGGTTCGGGGGGCGGAGTGTTGACAGCGTGGATTGTAAGTCACACGGATCGGTTTGCAGCAGCCGCTTCTCAGAAGCCGGTAATTAACTGGTATAGTTGGGTCCTTACCGCAGATATGGGTGGAACGAGCGGGCTAAATTACTGGTTCCCCGATACACCATGGAATGCACTTGAACACTACATGGACCGTTCACCGATTCACCACGTTGCAAACGTCAAGACACCGACCATGTTGATTACGGGCGAAGTGGACTGGCGGACTCCGATGTCTGAGTCTGAGCAGTTCTATCAGGCTCTCAAGATCCAACAAATTCCGTCAGCGCTCGTTCGCATTCCGGAGGCATCTCATGGAATTGGAGCACGTCCAAGTCATATGATCTCGAAAGTCCAACACATACTAGCTTGGTTTGAACGCTATCGGACTTCTGGGGGAATGTAATGGGTCGATTCCGTGGAGATGAGCTAGGGCTTGATCAAGCGATTACTCGTCGTGACTTCGTTAATGTTGCGGGAGCAGGCCTCGCTGCCTCAACGCTTTTTGCCTGTGGTCTCGATGGGCCTGTGGGGGACAGGTCGGTTACATCAGACCCATGGTCAGATGTCTTGGGGTCTGACTGGTATGGGCCAGGTGGGATTGGGGATTATGCGTCTTCGCATGGAAATACGCCCGAAGTCGTGAAGGCAGCCCATCGTCTGCGAGATGCTCGTCACCCAGCACCTAACGATGCCATCGATACAGGGGAACATTTCGATGTGGTGATTGTTGGCGGAGGGTTAGCAGGCTTGTCAGCCGCACACCATTTCAAACGATTACACCCATCAGGCCACTGCCTCGTGATTGACAACCACCCCATTTTTGGGGGTGAAGCGAAGCGCAATGAACTCGAGGTCGATGGCGTTCGGTTAATAGGCCCTCAAGGCTCAAATGACTTCGGAGTCAGGCCCGTGACCGGCGAGCCCGATGACTACTTCACTGCACTTGGAATTCCCCGGGAGTTTGAATACGCGCCTTGGGATGGTGATGTCCGGGTTCCTTTAGAGAACTATGGTTTTATGCATTGGGTGGAGGATCAGTTCTCGGTGGGCCATTTCTTCGGGGAATCAGGTGGTGATGGCTGGATTCGGAGGCTATGGGAGGATCCAACACAGGCTCCATGGTCGGCTGAGTTGCGTAATGGGTTCGCCAAATGGAGGAGTGCTAAAGTCAATGATCACCGCCCGACGGGCGCGACCCCGGAAGATCTGCAGTGGCTCGATCGCATAACCCTCAAAGAGTACTACGAGAATTTATTGGGCCTTCCGCCGGAGGTGACAGCATATGTCGATCCCATTCTGGCCAGCATCATCGGGCTTGGTTGTGATGTGGTTTCTGCATGGTGGGGGCATCATTTCGCGCTCCCCGGCTTCGGTCTTCCGTCACGGTACGACGATCAAGCTTTTCACTCATTCCCCGGTGGGAACACGGGCATCGCTCGCTATTTCGTGAAAGATGTTATCCCGGATGCAATCGACGGCAAGATGGAATTCGGTGATGTGATCGGTGGACAGATCGACTTCGGTGCACTCGATAAAGCAGGAGAAACTGTCCGCATTCGATTGGCTTCGTCTGTCATTGATGTTCGTCATATAGGAGGACGAGATGCGGGCGAACGTGTTCGTGTATCCTACTTGCACGAGGGCCGGACCTACACAGTCGAAGCCTCTGGAGTTGTTATGGCATCGGGTGGCTGGATGAACCGCTATGTCGTAGGGGATTTGCCTGACGAACATCGGGCGGCTTACGAAACATTCCACCATGGTCCAATTCTCGTAGCCAATGTGGGTCTCCGAAACTGGCGTTTTCTCGAACGTCTTGGAATTGCTGCTTGTATTTACGAGGGGGACTTAGGTTTTTCCTGCAATATTCGGCGTCCGATGTATGCCGGTGAATACCGACCCCCGTTTGGTCCGGATCACCCAACCATGCTCACGTTTTATATAACATTTGAGAGACCAGGATTGTCGGCGGTAGAGCAAGGGATTGTCGGTCGTACTGAGCTCCTAAGTACTCCGTTTGCGGAATATGAGCGCCGATTACGGGAACAGATGGTGACCCTGTTCGGGGAGGCAGGTTTTGACCCTGCGGAAGACATCGGAGGTTTGGTACTAAATCGTTGGGGGCATGCTTATGTGGCTCCAGGCCCAGGGTTTTTCTTTGGGCAAGGCGGTGCATCCGCGCCACCGGATGTGATTCGAGAACCTTTTGGGCGTATCTCGATCGGTCATTCAGAACTCCGCGGACACCAGAACTGGACGGGTGCGGCAGCGGAAGGGCGACGGGCGCTCGAGGAAGTTCTGGAAAGGGTATCTTAAGCATACACTGCCGGAGGATGATGACTCCCCAAGCATGTAGGTATCAATAAAGCTTTCGAGCAGTCTGTTAAGCATAACTTAGCTTTACGCTATGGGGTTCTATTGTGAAGGGTTTTGGTCGCTAAATATTTTTTGGGGGAGGTCTGATGCGAGTTCGATCACTTGTGCTTCTTGCGCTGGTTATTGCATTTCCAGTTTGGTTGGGGTCCTCGTTTCGAGTAGAGCCTAATGCGTTTAGTGAAGGCCTTGTAGCCCCTACGACTGATACTCTGAGAGCTCCTGGGCTTCAAGCTAGAGTTGAGATCCTTAAGGATTTATGGGGCATTTCACATATCTACGCTCAAACTGAACATGACCTGTTTTTTGCACAGGGGTACAGTGCGGTGCGCGACAGGCTGTTCCAGTTCGAGGTATGGCGGCGTCAGGCGACCGGAACGGTCTCCGAGATTCTCGGGCCGAGTGAGATCGAGCGCGATCGGGGCACCCGGCTCTTCATGTTCCGGGGTGACATGGAGGATGAGCTCAACTACTACCACCCGCGAGGCGCGCAGATCGTTCAGTCGTTTGTGGACGGAATCAACGCCTATATCGCCGAGACGCGGGCCGACCCGTCGCTGCTGCCGATTGAGTTCGAGATGCTCGGAATCACACCCGGCGACTGGACGCCCGCGGTCGTGATCTCACGCCACCAGGGGCTCCTGTCGAACATCAACCAGGAGCTTACAATCGGGATGGCCGTCCACGCGGCCAGTGCCGACCTGGTGAAGGAGCTTTCGTACTTCCACCCCGGTGAGCCAGACATCGATCTGGACCCGGCGGTCGACGGATCGCTCCTATCGTCCGATATCCTCGACGTCTACAACGCGTTCCGCGGGCCGATTCGCTTCCGGCCGGAACACGTCGGTGAGCAGTACCGTAGAACGTCCGCGCCCGGTGGCGGGGACGGGCAGGATGACGCGTCGGAGGGCGACCTCGCGTACGCCCCCTCGATGCCGGGGATCAACGAGTCGTTCGGGGCGCTCGAGCGATCGGCAATCGGAAGCAACAACTGGGTCGTCCACGGATCGAGGACGCTGAGCGGCAACACGATCATGGCGAACGACCCACACCGGGTGCAGGCGGCCCCCTCGCTGCGCTACCTCGTCCATCTCGTCGGTCCCGGCTGGAACGTGATCGGCGGTGGCGAGCCAGTGCTGCCGGGCGTGTCGATCGGTCACAACGAGTATGGAGCGTGGGGCCTCACTGTCTTCTCCACAGACGCTGAGGATCTCTACGTCTACCAGACCGATCCCGGAAACCCGAACCGCTACTGGTACAAGGGCGGCTGGGAGGAGATGCGGACGATCGAGGATCGCATCGCCGTGAAGGGACAGGGCGACGAAAGTGTGACGTACAAGTACACGCGCCACGGCCCCGTGGTCTACGAAGACACCGACAACGACGTCGCTTATGCAGTCAGGGCGGGCTGGATGGAGATTGGCGGCGCCCCGTATCTGGCCAGCCTTCGGATGGACCAGGCGAAGAACTGGGAAGAGTTCCGCGAGGCCTGCAACTACAGCCACATTCCGGGCGAGAACATGGTCTGGGCCGACATCTACGGGAACATCGGGTGGCAGGCGGTCGGAATTGCGCCCATACGCCGGAACTGGACGGGGCTCGTGCCGGTGCCGGGTGATGGCAGCTACGAGTGGGACGGCTACCTTGAGATCAAACACAAACCCAATGTCTACAACCCCAAACAGGGGTTCTTCGCCACCGCGAACGAGAACCTCGTGCCGCCGGGATACGAGCACCGCGACGCCGTGGGCTGGCAGTGGAGCGACCCGTTCCGAGGTGCTCGCATCGGTGAAGTACTGTCGTCGGGCCGGCGGTTCACGCTCGCTGAGATGATGCATCTTCAGACCGACTACGTGTCGTTGCCCGCCCGGTCGATCGTACCCATGATGCGGGGGATCGATCTGAGCGGTGGGGAAGGCCCGTTCGCGGGAGACACCTCGGGGATTTCGATGGCGGAGCGATTGCGGGGGGCGCTACTGAACTGGGACTATGACCTCCGACCGGAGTCGGCCCAGGCCGCAGTTTACGTGGCCTGGGAACGCGAAATCATGTCGCGCATCGGTCGGCTCGCAGTGCCCGACGATGTCGGGCCAGCCTTCGGCTACTATGAGCGCGGTGGGGTGTCGATGAAGAAAATCATCGACTGGCTGGCAGCGCCGCCCGTGTGGTTCGGTCCGCTTGCGGCCGAGGCCCCCGGTGCCGACGCGAGAGCGAACGACCCGTTCGCCGGACGGGACGAGTTCCTGCGGCAGACGTTCCACGCTGCGATCGCTGACGTGCGTGACCGGTTCGGAAATGATGTACGCGAGTGGAGGTACGGCGACGAACGTTTCAAGCATGTCCGGCTTCGCCATCCGCTTTCCGGTGCGGTGAACGATGAGATGCGCGAGCTGCTTGAGGTTGGACCGGCTCCACGCGGCGGGAACGGCTTCACCGTCGGTCAGACAGGTTTCGGAGACAATCAGACGTCCGGCGCTTCGTTCCGTCTCATCACCGAAGCGGGCGATTGGGACGCGGCCGTGTTTGCCAACACCCCAGGACAGGGCGGAGATCCCAACGATCCCATGTACCGCAACCTCTTTGACGGCTGGGCAAGAGACGGGTTTTTTCCGCTCTACTACACGCGCGAAAAGGTCGAAGGGGCACTAGCGGAGAGAATTGACCTGAACCCGTCGTCGCGGTGATCGCGGTTCTGTTGTGAGCCAGTGGAAATTCTAGGGGCAGAAATTTGCAGATGTGCCGCTCTACAAAAATATTGTTGCCGACATATCCTCATCCACATGGATATGATATAGTTGTCATGTGAGCTCCTCGCGTGAGGGGCTCCTTTGATCACCAGGGTACGGAATAGAAAATGAAAGCCGGTATACATCCAGAATACGCAGCGGCCAAGATTACCTGCGCTTGTGGGCGGGCAACTGAGACTTTTTCGACAGTTGGTGAGATCCATGTTGAAATTTGTTCCCACTGCCACCCGTTCTTCACGGGGCGTCAAAAGCTAGTTGATACGGCGGGTCGAGTTGAGCGCTTCAAGGCGAAGTATGGTGAATCACAGACGCCAAAGAAGAAGTCGAAGGCAAAAGGTGATGCGCCTAAAGTAGAGGCTGAGTCCCAAGACTCTACGGCGGAAGTGGACAAAGAAACCTCTGCCCCTGATCATGCCGACGATGATTCGGACGCCGGTATCGTAACGGCTGACGAAGGCTCTGACGCGGCGAGTCCAGAGGCCTCGGGTGAGGCTGAAAAGGAGTCCCCGGCGACTTCCTGAGAATCGCCCTGAACCCGCGTGGTGTTCCTTCCCTCTGTCGATCGAGGCTGTTTCGTAAAACTCGACCCAAAACTTGAGACCAATGCCTGATATTGATCCTCTGATCGAGCGATTGCGCGAAGCAGTAACTCGATACGAAGAGCTTGGCCTTAAGATGGCTGATCCAGATGTGATCAGCGATGTTGGTCGATTACGGGAGCTTGCTAAGGAGCATTCACAGCTTGAGCCCGTAGCCGCCGCCGCCACTCACCATTTCAAGATGCTTGATGAGTTAAATCAAGCTCGGGAGCTTGTTGCGAGTGGGGAAGATGCAGAATTGACCGAACTCGCCCAAGCAGAGGTAATAGGTCTCGAATCGGAGTGTCAGGAAGCGGAAGAACATTTACAGCGTTTGCTGGTACCCAAAGATCCCCTGGATGATCGTCCTGCGGTGGTTGAGATTCGGGCTGGTACTGGTGGAGATGAGGCTGCTTTATTTGCAGCCGATCTCTACCGCATGTATTCACGATTCGCGAGCGAATCTGGTTGGACTGTTGAGCTCGTGAGTTCTAGTGATGGTACCCTTGGGGGACTCAAAGAAATCGTCTTTATTGCCCGAGGGAAGGAGGCATATGGACGCCTTCGTTATGAATCAGGTGTGCATCGAGTCCAACGCGTTCCTGAGACCGAAAGTCAGGGTCGAGTCCACACTTCGGCGGCTACGGTGGCAGTCCTTCCAGAAGCGGAAGATGTGGATGTCGAAATCACTCCAACTGACCTCAAGATCGATGTGTTCCGGTCCTCGGGTCCTGGTGGACAATCTGTTAACACTACGGACTCTGCCGTACGAATAACCCATGTTCCCACGGGCTTAGTTGTTTCGTGTCAAGATGAAAAATCACAGCACAAGAATAAAGCGAAGGCCCTGAAAGTCCTTCGCAGTCGGTTGTTAGATAGAATGATTGCAGAGCAGGAGACTGAGAGGGCGCGAGAGCGGCGGATGCAAGTTGGTACCGGCGATCGTTCCGCAAAGATCCGAACCTATAACTTTCCCCAAAATCGAATAACCGATCATCGTATCGGACTTACGACTCACCGGCTTGAAGCCATTCTTGGTGGCGATTTGGGCGAGTTGTGTGAGGCGCTGCGAATAGCAGGCGTTGAGGAACGGATGGCTATGGGCGCAGAAGATTGAAGAGTGAGGTGCGTCGTCCAATCGGACCGACCCGGCGTGAGGTTGTACAGGGGGTTGCCCGTGAAC
The DNA here is from genome assembly GCA_913043255.1 of uncultured Gemmatimonadota bacterium. Classification (GTDB taxonomy): domain Bacteria; phylum Gemmatimonadota; class Gemmatimonadetes; order Palauibacterales; family Palauibacteraceae; genus Palauibacter. The sequence goes on along the minus strand of CAJWLK010000006.1, from coordinate 44,411 downwards.
TCAGCTCTCAGGGGATAGAATCTTCTCGCCTTGAGGCGGAGCGATTGGTGTCAACGGTATTAGATGTGAAGCCTGCAGATCTTTTGGATCAAGGTGGAGTCCAGCTTGATCCTGCAACCGCGGGTCGAGTTGCGATGGCCGTAGCCCGTCGTCTAAACGGAGAGCCCTTACAGCATATAGAAGGTACGGCCGAATTCCGCAGTATTGAATTGATTTCAGATACGCGTGCTCTAATCCCTCGTCCTGAGACTGAAGAGTTGGTCGATCACATCGGAAATTGGATCGGAAAACGTGCGCCGATAAATCGTGGTCTAGATATTGGGACGGGTTCAGGGGCTATTGCCCTAGCACTCCTTGATGAAGGACTGGTTAGTCACATAGTGGGTCTAGATGTGTCCCAAGAAGCATTGGCGCAAGCGAAGGAAAACATCGAGATGAGTGGTATCGAAGGACTTGAACTCAGATTGTGTCAGTCGGACATTTGGTCCGCGATGTTACCACAAGATACTTTCGGCCTCGTTGTTTCAAATCCGCCGTATGTCGCCTCCATGGATTGGAGGAGGTTAGATCCTAAGGTGCGAGATTACGAGCCGCGGCTTGCCATTGACGGAGGGCCGGATGGACTCAAGGTCATACGACAGATAATCTCTGGGGCAGCTATTGCACTCGAGTTGGGTGGGGCCATATTTCTCGAAATTGACAGCTCAAAAGGCCCTGCAGTCCTCGACCTTCTTAGGTCAACTCCCGGTCTATCTGAAGCACGCATCTCCCCGGACTTATCAGGCAGATCGCGCTTTGCGAGCGCCATTAAGAGGGCCGATCTGCGAGTGTAGGTGTGAGTCGCGTCGGTGCCGAGTAGCGGTTATACTCGGTCGGTGGACGCCGATCTGATAGCAGGCCCGTCAGCGTCCAACACTCCTGCCGTTGATTACCGCACCATCGGCGTCAACGGCATTTCCTGATTCACGTATGAGCGGGTGGTTATGGACGATCGAAAACGCATCTTCGAAAGAGCGGAAGAACTCGGGCGCGTTATCTCCCAAACGCCTGAATACGCTTATCTTGCTGCGGCACATCGAGAAATAAGTGATGATTCTAAGGCTACTGAGATGTTAAATAAACTTCGAGGACTTCAGGAAGCGCTTCTCGAGGTGGTTGGAAAAGGGGAAACCCCAACCGAAGAGCAAGAAAAGGAATTCTCGGATCTTCAAGAAGAGATTCAGGCTAGCACTCGCTACCAAGCACTTGTCTCTTCCCAGGCCAATTTCGATAAGCTGATGGAGAAGGTCCACAGAGCGATCGGAGAAGGAATCCGTACGGGTGAGGAGAGTCGGATCATCATCCCATCATGAAACTAGTACGTGATATGGGGGAGCGTATTCTGCGGAAGACGTTCGAACCCATAATGGCCTGGCTGACCAAGCACCGAGTACACCCTAATGTAATTAGCACAATCGGTTTCGTGGTCACTTGTGCATCCGGCTATTTCTTTCACCAACATATGGTAAGTAGGGCTGGACTCCTGATTCTTCTGGGCGGTGTATTCGATCTATTCGATGGTACGGTCGCTCGGCGGACTGGCCTCGCATCTTCCTTTGGGGCCTTTTACGATTCTACCTTAGATCGACTGTCCGAGATTGTGGTGTATCTTGGCCTTTTATCGCTTTACAACGACTATCGGCTCGCTCTTGGTGATGTCGCTATGATCTATTGGATTGTTGGGGCGATGGCGGGCTCTCTGATGATTAGTTACACGAGGGCGAGGGCTGAAGCCTTAAAGATCAAATGTTCTGTGGGCCTCATGCAGCGCCCGGAACGGGTGATCTTGATCGGGTTTGCGGCGCTCATCTTTGGCGAGCGAGTATATCTTGGCCAACAAGGGATGGTGCTTAAGGCTGTAATCATCTTGTTGGCTATTTTGACTAACTTGACTGCGGTGCAGCGAATCTGGTGGGTCTATCGTGCAACGCGTCCCGATGGCGAACCAAAACTTAGTCACGGGCTAGAAGAGCCCGCCAAACCGGAGTAAATCACTACTGTGGAACTAAATAGATCGCCGGACCAGATCGGTGCGCCCGAAGGCAAGCTCGGGGTGCTCCTTGTGGGATTGGGTGCAGTGTCGACCACCTTCATCGCTGGGGTTGAGTCTGCTCGACGAGGTCTTGCAAAGCCGATTGGTTCACTAACGCAAGTGAACACGATTCGCCTTGGAAAACGAACGGACAGTCGAACACCGCTCATTCGTGATTTTGTACCTCTCGCAAGTCTAGATGATCTTGTTTTTGGGGCGTGGGATCCGATACCGGATAATGCTTTTGAGTCGGCGAGGGTGTGTGGCGTTCTTCGACCAGAGGATATTGACCCGTTTAAAGATTTCATGAGTGAAATTGAACCGATGAGTGCAGCGTTCGATACCAACTATGTGAAAAAATTAGAGGGTTCGAACGTCAAAAAAGGTGCCAGTAAACGAGAACTTGCCGAACAGCTTCGCGAGGACATTAGGAAGTTTAAGGAAGAGCAGGGTTGTGATCGTTTAGTGATGATATGGGCGGCTTCCACTGAGATCTTCATGAAGCCGACAGATGTGCACAGCACGCTGGAGTCTTTTGAGAAAGCTATGGATGAAGATGATCCGGCCATTGCTCCGTCGATGCTTTATGCATGGGCAGCTCTGAAAGAGAAGGTCCCGTTTGCAAATGGGGCTCCTAATTTGACCTTAGACATCCCGGCACTTATCGACCTTTCCTTGGTCAACTCGGTACCCGTTGGAGGAAAGGATTTTAAGACCGGCCAAACACTGATGAAGACGATCCTTGCACCAGGCCTCAAGGCTCGCATGCTTGGCCTGAGTGGATGGTTCTCAACAAATATTCTCGGTAATCGAGACGGTGAAGTCCTCGATGATCCAGAGAGTTTTAAGACTAAGGAAGAGTCAAAACTTGGAGCGCTAGAGCACATACTCCAACCGGAGATGTATCCGGACTTGTATGGCGAAATGTACCACAAGGTTCGGATCAACTACTACCCACCGCGTGGCGACAATAAGGAGGGGTGGGACAATATCGATATCTTTGGTTGGATGGGGTACCCAATGCAGGTGAAGATAGATTTTCTGTGTCGCGATTCGATTTTGGCAGCTCCCATTGTGTTAGATCTTGCGCTGTTTTTAGATCTTGCGGCTCGAGCTGGATTGTCGGGTATTCAAGAATGGCTCTCTTTCTATTTTAAAGCACCGCAAACGGCACCGGATCTTTACCCTGAGCATGACATCTTTATCCAACATTGGAAGCTGAAAAACACGCTACGCTGGCTTATGGGAGAAGAGCAGATTACGCATCTGGGTGTCGAATACTACGACTGATGGTTGCGAAAAATTCTTCGGTTCTGCGCGCGTAACACGGTGCTCCTTATTGGATATGATGGTAGGAACGGTTCGGGAACAGTCTCTAGCACACTTTTTTGTTACGACGGATCCTACGTTTTGATCTGAACCATCCCGCTGTCACGTTATTCTCGTTGCATCTGAATTGGACTACATGATCAAAATGGGTAAGCAAGGGCTGTTTATCGTGTTGGAAGGCCCGGAAGGCGCGGGAAAGTCTTACCAGATTGACCGAATATCGCGTTTTCTTGCTGGACGAGACATCTCACACCTCACGACGCGAGAACCCGGTGGAACACCTGTCGCAGAAGCCGTCCGCGAGGTGATCCTGCATCATCCAGAACTAAAGCTCGACGGGATGGCTGAGCTTTTCCTTTTCTCTGCTTCCCGCTATGAACACCTAGAAACGCTCGTACGCCCAGCCCTCAGCCGTGGCGAGGTGGTCCTTTGCGATCGCTTTGAACTGTCTACACGTGTTTACCAAGGGTTTGGTCGTGGAGTTTCACAAGAAACAATCCAAGCCATCACGGCGGAGGCCACGGGTGGGCTCCTTCCAGACTTGTATCTTGTTCTGGATGTCCCGATTTCAGTAGGTAGGGCTCGACAGGAAGTGGGCGGTAATGAGCCAGATCGGATCGAGCTAGAAAAGAGCGATTTTATGGAACGCGTTAGAGGAGGCTATCGGGCACTCGCAACCGAAGGTGACTGCACTGAATTGATCGACGCGAGTGGCTCTCCTCCCAGTGTTGAACAGACAATATTAGGTGTCCTGGCAAGCTATTTTCCAAATGTTTTTGGTGATGCTTACTGATGCCAGTAATTTGATGCGCTGGGGCACCGCAGGACGAAAAGCAAGTATGTGCGGGTCCAGCTCAGAGTCCTTTTAATCTTGTACCTCGTTGTCATTCATCTCTCTAGGGTGGTGTATGAACTTTCGCACTGCCTCAAGGATCACGAGATTACGACGGACGAGGAAAACAAAGTGGAACCTGATTGCGACAGGGCTAGCTTGAAAAGCGCGAAAGCAGCTGAAAGTTGGGACTTAGGTGTTCGACGAATGATTGGTGGCAGGGTTTTGGTGCGAAGAATGGAGGAGGGATGATAACGGACCGGTCATGGACAACCCCACTAGTGATTGGCGTAATTATGCTTACGAGCGGGGGTTGGTTAATAAATAAGGGTGGTGAGGTAGGTGTGGCGGAGAGTCGTCGCCTTCTTGCCGAAGTCCATCGGCTCCTTTCTGATCGGTTTGTCGATGAGGTTGCACCTGATGAGCTTTATCAGATGGCAATTGATGGAATGATTGAGAAGTTGGGCGATCCATACACGGACTTCCTCGACAGCCGAGATTGGGAAAATTTACGCTATAGTACCACAGGTAACTATGGAGGGCTCGGCGTCCGTATTGACCCGAAAGATGGTTGGATCACCGTCGTCCAAGTTCTCCCAAATACTCCGGCGTTGCGTCAAGGTCTCGAAGTCGGAGATCGGATTATGGAGGTCGAGGGTGAGTCAGCAGAAGACTGGAGCTCGGAGAAGGCGGTCAGCGTTTTGCGAGGTCCGAAAGGATCACCTGTAAACATCACAATCGGTCGTGTTGGTGTAGACCGGCCTCTCGCATTTCGAATTGTTCGAGATGAAATCCAAGTGCAGCAGGCTCAGGGTTTCATGTTGAATGATGGAATTGGGTTTGTCGCATTACGTGGCTTTAGCCGTCAGGCACAGGAGGAATTGGTCGCGAATATCGACACCTTGGTAGAGGCGGGCGCCCGCAGTTTGATCCTGGATTTGCGAAGAAATCCAGGCGGTTTGCTCGAAGAAGGGATTCAGGTGACAGATCTTTTCCTTGAGAGTGGACTGGAGGTTGTGGAGACACGTTCGCGACTGGCAGACCAGAATTATACGTATCTTGCCCCTTCTGAAGAGCGTTACGAAGGACTTCCCATGATTGTGCTGGTGAATGGTTTGAGCGCGAGCGCTTCGGAGATTGTAGCCGGAGCATTGCAAGACCACGACCGCGCTGCTTTGGTTGGGACAACGAGTTATGGCAAGGGATCAGTTCAGACACTCTACGGGCTTAGTGGGGATAATCACATCAAAATCACCACTGCGCGTTGGTATACACCAGCGGGTCGCTCAATCACACGAGAATTTGATCGTGAAGAGGTAATGCGGAACTTCGTCGCGAGTGCAGTCGCCATCTCAGGTGAACCGGTGGTGCCACAACAAGTGGAAGAGGAACGAGAAGAATTTCGCACGGATGGCGGACGAGTCGTCTACGGCGGAGGTGGAATAACTCCTGATGTTAATGTTCAACAGGACACTCTTACTACGGATGAACAGGAATTGCGGAGGCTCGCAACGAATGCGGGTTCGGCACCGTATAACATTGTGTTTAGGTGGGCAGTCGATTGGGCACAAAACCACCGAATCAAAGAGGGATTTGTTGTCACTGATGCAATGCGGGAGAGCGTCTTTCAGAAGTTTGAAGAGGCTGGTACAGGGGTAGAGCGTTCTCTTTTTTATCGCTCGCTGCACTACATCGATTATCTTATCGCTGGGGAGTTGTCTGGTGCTGCTTTTGGTGAAAAAGCACAACTGTTAAGTCGTTCACTTCGGGACGCCCAAGTCGAGGTGGCGATTAATCTGCTGAAGGAAGCTAAAAGCCCTGCGGCTTTGCTGGTTATCGCTAAGGAGGAGGCGGAAGCGCGTGCTGCGGAAAGAGTATCAGGTGGTGGTCATTAATAGCTCTCCCGGTTGGATTCTGCCTCACATTAGAGGTGCTCCATGAGTGGTTGTCGTACCGTTCGTAGAGGTGGGAGTCTTGTCTTGTTCGTGGGAATTATCATATCGACAGCTTGTGCGAGTGCGCCCAGGTCGGGGACCTATACCAGATTGGTGATTACAGGTGCTGAAATTCGAGCGGCCAAATATCGTACTGCCTACGAGGCTCTTACACACCATCGCGAACTCATCATGCTTGAGGGAGAGATTGGATTTAAGGGTGGAGATGAGAGTGCCTTTGGGCGAGGCGCCCAGGAGTATTTCAAACCGATGCTCGTTGTTAACGGAAACTTTAACTTGAATGATGCCATTACCACACTGCGACGTATCCCGGCCGAAAACATCTTAGCTATTAGGCTTTATCGTTCGAGTATGGTTCCCCCCAAGTATCGGGTCCGTTCCGAGTCCCGAAACGGTGTGATTGAGGTTAACACGAGGTAAGTGGAAGGTGCGTACAGCGGCGACCCTTCGCTGGACATTTGGGGGAGAAGGTCATGATCTGTTATTTGACCACGCATCCGACGCGTTGACGGGACAGAACGCAAACCGGCGGCTCCTTATTTTTGGACGGTTGCCGGAGCCAGGTATGGCAAAGACTCGGCTAGCTCCGTTCTTGTCCGAGGAAGACGCATCTGATTTATACCAAAGTTTCCTCGACGATGCGTTGGGAATGGGTAACAGTATCTGCGCACTCGAGCTTTGGGTTCCTGAACGACCAGGGGCGTTTGAGAAGTTATCTTCGCGGTATCCGCAATCGACTGTTCGACTGCAGCCGGAGGGTTCGCTTGGAGAAAAGCTGATGGCTGCGTTCGAAGCCTCCTTTTCGGAAGGGATTGAGTACGTGCTCGCAGTTGGAAGTGATCACCCAACGTTACCAGCGGAATATCTCATGGAGGGATTTTGTTCTCTTCGCCATACGTCGGCAGTTTTGGGGCCAACCGATGACGGTGGTTACTATGCCATAGGCTTACAGCGACAAGCGTGGCCTGAGGCTTCGAGACTCTTTTCGTCAGCGCCGTGGTCCAGTCCCACACTACTTCAGTGGACACGAGAACAGGCACTAAGACTTGGTCTGCTTTATGAGGAATTGCCGACTTGGTACGATGTGGACCGGCCAGAAGATGTTTGGCGCATGGAAAATGACCTTGCCGTTGATTCAGCTACTGGAAGGGCCTGGGCTACCATTAAAGAACGAGCTGACCCGGAGAGGGGAATGATGTGAAGCCGATCCGGGTTTTAGTCGAGCGAGGAGGCGAACCTGAGTCGGTTCACCAAGTTTATGGTTGCGTAGTGCATCGTAATGAAGGGCATAGTTTTTCTTTTGGAGATCCGGGGCACACTTCTTTCTGGCGATCGTCGATGAAGCCATTTCAGGCTGTGCGGGCGGCTGAGGAAGGTATGTTTGAGAAGTTGGGGTTGGGGGTTGAAGCATTGGCCCTCGCGTGTGCTTCTCACCACGGTACGGCCCGCCACCTCGATATTGTCCGCACGATATTGTCCGCTGCTGGGGTTGATGAGGAGAGGTTGGCTTGTGGGGCTCATAGGCCCATGGATAAAAAGGCCGCGCGTGTGCTCGATGAGTCTGGGCAGTTGCCGAAACGCATTCACAACAACTGCTCGGGCAAGCACGCTGCTATGCTGGCTTTCTCAAGGTTTCAAGGGTGGCCCTTGGAGGGATACCATCAACGGACACACCCTCTTCAACATGCAATCCGCGAAGAGTTGGCCCGGTGGCTTGGACCTGAGCCTGATGGATTGATGTGGGGGTCGGATGGGTGCGGGGTCCCCACTCCTGCACTATCACTGGAAGAGATGGCTCGGGCGTATTCCCGATTTGGGTCCTCAGGGAAAGTTGGACCTAGGAAAATCATTGCAGCTATGACGACTGCCCCCACGCTAGTCTCAGGTGACACCGCGTTCTCAGCCAACATTATGCTCGCGACGCGGGGTCGGATACTGGGCAAGGAAGGGGCGGAAGGGGTGTTTTGTCTCACATGCCCCAACGATGGTTGGGGGGCTGCCTTTAAGGTCGCGGACGGTGCGATGAGGGCAATTGGGCCAGCCGTCATACATGGCTTGGCGCGGCTGGATTTGCTTTGTGGGTCAGATACGAATCGACTTGGACATTTTCGAGAACCGGAAATAGAGAACACCCGAGGCGAATTGGTCGGTCGTCTTAGAGTTGTATCTGAGCTCGGTTAAAGTGGATAAAGACGGAATTCCTGCCGCAATAGACAGTTTGAGCCCAGCGTGTGCGGCGCTAGCGCGTGTTTCTGCCGCCCTGGCAAGTGGTCGATCGAGCGTCTGGAAGGCAGCGCTTATTGACGCTCAAAAAATCGCAGCGCCTGTTCAAATCGAAGAACTTTTACTCCAGTCATGTTTGTTTGTTGGATTCCCGGTAGTGCTAAACGCGTTCGAGGTATTAAGGGCGCAGGAAGTTCGGTGTGGAAAGGGATCAATCGATTCATCGCTGACTGAGCGACTCATTGTGGGAGAAGAACTCTGTGCACGAATTTATGGAAAAGCCTACGATTCGCTGCGTGAAAATGTTCGTAGTCTGCACCCGGATTTGGATCAATGGGTGATAGCGGATGGGTATGGGAAAACGCTATCCCGGCCCGGGCTCTCTCTGTGTGACCGCGAATTGTGCATTGTCGCACAACTTGCTGCTGGTCGACATGATAGGCAGCTGAAGGCGCACTTATTCGGAGCCCTTAATGTGGGTGCTACTCCAGAAGCGGTGGAAAGCGTCCTTGAAATTGGAATTGCTTCGGGGACTCGAGAGAATCGGGTCGAGTTGTTGAGTCTGTGGAGTGAAGTGAAACACCGTGTTGGACTCTAGGTCCTATCGATTTCCAAATTGGAGTTAGTAAAGCGTGTTTGTCGATGTCGCGAAAATTCGAGTAACAGGAGGGCCCGGTGGGGCAGGGGCTGTCGCGTTTCGTCGTGAGAGAGGGGTGCCCCGTGGTGGTCCTAGCGGTGGAAGAGGGGGAGATGGGGGGCATGTCATCCTCAGGGCGGATTCTTCTCTGGATACGTTGCTTGATTACTCATACAGACAGCAATACAAAGCAGGGCGAGCTGGACACGGCGAGGGTGGGAATCGGGCAGGGGTATCAGGTGAGCATCTGACCCTCCCGGTCCCGCTTGGTACGCTTGTTCGAGATGCGGAGACGGGTGAGCGATTGGGTGAGTTGTTGGAAGATGGAGAGGAACTGATCGTAGCATATGGTGGTAAGGGAGGGCGGGGCAACGCGAGTTACACGTCTGCGACGCACCAGGCACCGCGAGAGTGGGAAAAGGGGGAATGGGGCGACGAACGAACTATAGAACTTGAGCTCAAACTCATTGCCGATGTTGGCCTTGTAGGTCAGCCGAATGCAGGAAAGTCAACTTTCCTCGCCCGCGTCACGTCTGCTGATCCAAAGATTGCTGATTACCCGTTCTCGACGCTTTCCCCTAATCTGGGCGTGGTCGGACTAAGTGATGGCCGATCCTTCGTTATTGCCGATATCCCAGGGATCATTGAAGGAGCGAATGAAGGGAAGGGGCTTGGAACCCAATTCCTCCGTCATATTGAAAGGACTCGCACGCTGGCACTCCTAGTACCGTTAGAAGAGGAAGATCCACAGGCTTCATACGATCTCCTCCGTAAGGAACTTCGTGGGCATGATTCGGCTTTGGCCGACATTACACACTGCGTGCTTCTGACCAAGAGCGATCTTGTGTCGGCCGATTCGAAAATCACGATTGATGCCCCAAAGGCATGGGGTGTTTTCCAGATTTCCGCGGTCACAGGATCTGGATTGAAGGGAGTGCTCGATAGTTTGTGGGCGGAGGTCCGAGCAGAGAAAAACCGTCAGCTTGCAGATTCCGACCAAGATCCCTTCGATGAAGTGGAAACATGGAGCCCGTAAGGTTTTGGTTGTTGCATCTTCTGTCGATTCGTGTTGCACTGAGGTTGGAAACGTCCTGTTTTAAATCGTGTCTTACTTGAGGTCAATGCCTCAGTCGATGAGTCCTGCATTGAGTGGGGATGGGTTGGAACTTGCGTCAAAGTATGAGCAGCCTGCATTCGACCGGTACACTCGACCGCCGAAGTCATTGTATCTCCATTTTCCTTTCTGTGAGCATCGTTGCCACTATTGTGACTTTTCAGTTACGCGGTCAGCCGAGCCTCCCGTTCGTAGTTGGTTGGACGCTATCGAAGTGGAGACAGCGTGGTGGTTTGAGAATATGAAATGGGAATCACCTGCCGTTCTAGACACCTTGTTTATTGGTGGAGGTACCCCGTCTTTGATTGGATCTGAAGGTCTTGTCGAACTTAAATGTCGGTTGGCGCGCTGGTTTGATATTGAACCGGAAAAGACGGAATGGACCGTTGAAGCCAACCCTGCTTCTTTTTCGTACGAGCTTGCAACTGTATGGCGAGAGTCGGGAGTTAACCGCATCAGCCTAGGAGTTCAGTCACTCGATGACGCAGTACTTTTGTGGTTGGGGCGATTACACGATCGGGAGCGCGCCGTTGCTGCCGTGGGCGAAGCCCATGCTGCAGGGTTCGAGAGAGTTAGTATTGATCTGCTGTTCGGATTGCCGGATGACGTCGAACGAAATCTTGTGCGAGAGATCGATGAGGCAATCAAATTAAACCTGTCTCACATCAGTTTGTATGGTTTAAGCGTTGAACCGCGCACACCGCTGGCTAAATGGATCCAATCTGGTCGTGTGAGTGCACCGTCTGAGATTCGTTATGCAGACGGCTACCGTCTTCTTTCAAAGGAGTTGTGTGCGGCGGGCTATGACCACTATGAGGTTTCTAACTTTGCCCGCCCGGGGGAGCAGTGTCGACACAACTGGTACTATTGGAACCGAGCACCTTATCTTGCCTTCGGGCCATCGGCTCATGGGTTCATTCCACCTATTAGAATCTGGAATGTCTACCGTTGGGAGCAATATGAAGGCAGCCTTAGTGAAGGATTGGGCCCAATTGACGGGTGGGAGCGTGTGAGCGAAAAAGATGAAGCTTTGGAGAGGATCTGGATGGGGCTGCGTACGATGAAAGGTTTGTCAATGCGGTCGCAGTCAAAGACTCTGTCAGTTCAGCTCGAACGTTGGGCAGAGGCTGGTTGGTTGAAACGCCAAACGGACCGTTGGATTCCAACTGTTGAAGGTTGGTTGAGGATGGATTCAATGGTAGCAGAAATCGCAAGCTCTGAGGTGAGATGAGTATCCCAACGCTGACAGATCGTGAACGAGATGTGTTGGTGGCAGTCATCGACTCATTTGTGCGGACGGCAGCACCGGTGGGCTCGCAGAAGATTGGAACGGACTACGAGTTTGGAGTCTCTGCAGCAACGATTCGAAATACGATGGCTGACCTTGAAGCCAAAGGACTGCTTACTCATCCTCACACTTCAGCCGGGCGTCTTCCGACAGATTTGGCCTACCGCTATTACGTCGATGGACTCATGCGTCGAGGGCGACTTACGTCTCGAGAGCGAGTACAGATTGAACAAGAGTTTGTTGGTCTTGAAGTGGCAGGTGTCGAAGATCTCGTCTCCAAAGCGGCACGTGTTCTCACTCTTCTCACTGGAGAATTGGGACTGGCGATGGGGCCAATGTTGGCATTGGCTACACTCGAGCGGCTTGAGCTCATACAGGTTTCATCGGAAAAGGTGTTGTTGGTTCTGACATTAGAATCTGGAGTTGTGCGGACAGTTTACGTGGACGTTACGTCATCTGTGCCGAGGGCGACCCTAGAAGCAGTTTCGGCGGCTTTAAATGACCGCTTAGCAGGTGCAACGCTGCGCCAAGTCCAGGCCACGCTTCATGAAAGACTAGAGAGTGTTAATCTTCCTGATCCTGAGGCTCAGGGTCTTATGAATATCTTCCTTCATAGTGAACGGGACGTTTTCGAGTGCGCGCTGCAAGAGCGAGCCGTGCACCTTGGAAGTACGACAGCGCTTGCAGAACAGCCCGAGTTCACGGCGAGCGATCGGATGCTAGAACTCATCCACTTGACCGAACGCAGGGAACTTTTGGTGTCGGTATTGGGGGGACGTGCGGACTCGGACGGTCCTCAAATCACGATTGGAACTGAACACACGCAACCTGAACTCGAAGACCTGACTATTGTGACGGCCAACTACTCTATAGGTAGCTTACGAGGCACTGTCGGAGTAATAGGCCCAACGAGAATGCCATACCAAAAAGTTGTTTCCATTGTGGATTGGACGTCCGGTCTCATGACCCGACTCACTCCATGAGAGAACTTTCTTCTATCATCACTGGGAAACTCGTGTCACCGAGCGGTCAGTGGAGGCGTACGTGAGTAAGGATTACTACGAGCTTCTCGGTGTGGCTCGGGACGCAAGTTCTGACGATATAAGGAAAGCATATCGGAAACTCGCGATGCAGTACCATCCCGATCGTAATTCGGAACCGGATGCGGAAGAACGTTTTAAAGAAGTTACTGAAGCTTGGGAGGTTCTGAGTACTCCGGACAAGCGGGAACTTTACGATCGATATGGGGAGGCTGGAGTTCGTCGAGGTGGTGCTGGAGAATCACCGTTTGGGGGATTTGCGAACTTCACTGACCCACTCGAAGTGTTTATGCGCGAGTTTGGAGCCGGCGGATTTGGAGATTTGTTTGGGGGAGGACAGAGGGGGGCAAATTCTCGGACTGGATCAAGTCTGAAAATTTCACTCACTCTCACACTTGAAGAGGCGGCCCGCGGTGCAGAGCGGGTAGTTCGAGTCTCCGTAATGAGTCCTTGCGAACGCTGTAATGCGGGGGGTGCCGAACCGGGTAGCTCCACCGTGACATGCGAGAACTGCCAGGGGGTTGGGGAAGTTCGGGTGGTCCAGCGATCTATGTTGGGGCAATTCGTCTCCGTAAGCCCCTGCAGGCCCTGTGGTGGCGAGGGGACCAGGATTGAGAATAAATGCCGAGAGTGTTCTGGGAGTGGGCGCATCAAGACCGATAAGATGGTTGATCTTGAAATCCCCGCTGGAATCTCAGCAGAAGATTATTTGAAACTTCGTGGACGTGGAAATGTCGGTCCGCGGGGTGGTGAGCCAGGAGATTTGATCGTAAGAATTGAGATTGAACCTCACGACCAGTTTGATCGGAATGGGGACGATCTTTTGATCGACCTTCCGATTACGTTCTCCCAAGCAGCACTTGGGGTGGAACTAGAGGTTCCGACTATCTTGTCAGAGGCGCGAATTACCATCCCTGCAGGGATCCAGGCTGGTCAAATCCTGAGGCTACGGGGCCAAGGTATGCCAAAACTTCGTGCCAATGGTCGAGGTGACCAACTCGTACGAGTCCGGGTTTGGACGCCGACTGACGTGGGGCCTGAACAGCTTTCGGCACTCAAGGACTTGGCTGCAGTTGAACAGGATCCTCCCGAACCTGGCCGCGGAGATGATCCAACTTTCTGGGAGCGCGTAAAAGCAGCTTTCACGGCCTGAGTCGAGTTGCAGGATTGGGTCATGTATTTTTAATGGGTGTCGTAAGGACATCACGTCCTACTATCCAAACCCCTTTCCGTGCTATCCTCGCTGGCCATTCGTCTACTGAGGTTGTATTTGCGAGAGCATGGTGGAGTGCGAGGTTTTTTTTGGGACCTCGCACTAGTGTCACCATGAGTTGAGCGCTCTTGATGACCGTTGGCGTTATGCTTAGACGTTCGAAAGGTGGAAGTGGCGAATATGTTTGTGCGACGGCTTCCTCAGAATTGAGAGCAGGGGAGTGGGGGAAAAGGGATGCAGTGTGGCCATCTTCTCCTATTCCTAGAACGAGTATGTCTATGCTTGTTGGCAGAATGTTTGAATAGACGCGTGCGGGGGGAATTCCATCTTGTGCCTCTACCGGCATTGGATGAATCTGTTCTTTGGGTATCGGTACTCGATCCAAAAGGGTCTCTCGAGCCAGGTGATAGTTGCTCTCTGGATCGTCGTGTGAGACCATGCGTTCGTCTGTAAAAAAGATGTGGAGTCGACTCCAATTAATCCCCTTATGTTGAGATATCTTTTGGTAAATTGGACCAGGAGTAGAACCGCCAGATAAGGCGATGGATCCATGCCTAATGTTTGTAAGGGCGACTAGCTTTCTTGCGAGGAACTTGGCAGCGGTGCTTATGAAAGCGTCCGGGTCAATGATTATTTGGTAACCGGAAGGTACTGCCGAGATCTGTGGGGTTGGTTTTGGAAGCCCCATTGGATAAGCCTAGGCGGTTTGTCGGCTGAGTAGCGAGGCTCTTTCTTCCAGGCTGTCGATTAGACGATCGAAGGGGGCTACGAACTTCTCAAGGCCTTCGTCGAGAAGTTGATTCGTGAGGGCATCAAATTCAATGCCTACCTCCGATAGCCGTCGCATTACTTCCTTCGCCTTATCGGCATCTTCGCGCACTGTATCGCGGACTACACCATGGTCTAGAAAAGCCGCCATTGTCTGCTCTGGCATAGTATTGATTGTCAGGTCACCAATGAGTGGTTCGACATATTTAGTGTCGGGGTAGTCTGGGTTCTTGGTGCTGGTGCTTGCCCATAACATGCGTTGTGGTGTGGCCCCTTCGGCTGCCAGTGTGGCCCAGCGGTCTGATTTGATTCGGGTGTCAAAGGATTGGTAGGCGAGCTTCGCATTAGCTATGGCAGCTTCTCCGAGGAGTGATTCGAGTTCTTCGGCGGCCGAATACGATATATGCGCTTCTGGTTTGTCCGGAAGACTATGAAGCTTCGCATCTGTAAGAGAGTCGATTCGGCTGAGGAAAAAGCTTGCGACAGACGCCATGTCATCTACTGGACGGCCTGCTTCCAATCGTTGCTCAAGTGCCTCTATATATGCGTCTGCAACAGCCTCGTAGGCTTCGATCGAAAACAGCAGCGTTACGTTGATGTTTACTCCTTCATAGATGGCTTCTCGTATTGCCGGGACCCCCGCTGGAGTTCCGGGGATCTTGATGAGCACGTTGTCTCGATCGACCGCTTCGTAGAGTCGGCAGGCTTCGTGGAGAGTGCCTTGGGTATCGTTGGCAAGATGAGGCGAGACTTCAAGTGATACATAGCCGTCTAATCCGTTTGAAGTAGTCCAGACGCCATGAAGGATATCGCACGCATCACGTATATCTGTGATGGTCAATCGGTCATAGATCTCCGTCACCCCAAGGCCTGCAGAGGAAAATTGTGCAATGTCCTCATCATAGTCTTTCCCCTGCGTAATTGCCTTGTGGAAAATGGCTGGGTTTGATGTGACTCCGCGAACCCCTTCCGTCTCCACCCGGCGAATGAGTTCACCATTATGGAGCATCTCTCGAGTAAGATTGTCGAGCCAAACGCTTTGCCCGAATTTCCAGAGTTGCTGAAGCGAACTCATCTGATTCCTTTCGCTTGTGTTTTCAGTTAACCCAATAATTGCACAGCAGAACATTAATGACGGTATAGTTGGGCTCTATCACTGGCCCTTTACGTTGCCAAATACTTGCCCTCTATGGCCAAAACCTTATCTAAACGTCTCTGGTGGCGGGGTGCCCCTGAGAAGTTCGCCTCAAGAAACGCATCCACTATCGTGTGTGCGAGTGCGATTCCAATCACTCGCTCTCCCAGGCAGAGAACGTTCATGTCATCGTGGTCAACTCCTTGTGCAGCTGAGTAAGTATCGTGGCAAACGCCTGCCCGAACTCCTGGGACTTTGTTTGCTGTAATGCTCACGCCAACCGCTGAGCCGCAGATAAGGATCCCTCGCTCAGTTTCCTTGGTCGCCACGCTCGTTGCGACCGCATGCGCGAAGTCCGGGTAGTCCACAGAGTCCGTACCCTCAGTTCCGAGATCAATTACGGTGTGTCCAGCTGTCCGAAGTTTTTCGGTTAGTTGGCTCTTGTACGAGACGCCTGCATGGTCAGATCCAATAGAGATTTTCATGATGGAGTTTCTTGCCCAAGCACCTTCAGTGATCGCGCAACGATCTCCTCAGTGGTGAGCCCGTAGTCAACAAAATTATCGGAGTGTGAACCCGATTGTCCGAATTTGTCGACCCCGATTACGGTTCCTCGCGAACCAACCCATTCTGCCCATCCGAAAGAAGCGCCTGCTTCCACCGCAATCCGAGGTATATCTGCCGGCAAAACTGAGTTCTGGTACTCGGAAGTCTGCTGACGAAACAACTCCCAACTCGGGAAAGATACGACCCGTGCTTCAACCCCGTGTGTAGCCAATTCCGTTTGAGCAGCACATGCAAGTTGTACTTCGGACCCGCTAGCGAGCAGCACGAGATGAAGGGTTTCCCCGCTCTCGGGGCTTAGGACATACGCTCCGCAGTTTAACTCTCTCTCTGGTGTCCCGTTACTTCGTACGAAATGAGGCACCTTTTGCCGAGTTAGGACGATCAAAGTTGGACCGTCACGACGCTCGATGGCGAAGCGCCATGCCTGTGCCACTTCATTGGCGTCTGCAGGTCGGACTACTACGACACCTGGCATGGCTCGGAACGAAGCCAAATGTTCGACGGGCTGGTGAGTGGGTCCATCGGCTCCAAGGCCGATGGAATCATGTGTCAAAACATAGATGGACGGAACGCCCATAAGTGCCGCTAGGCGAATTGCGGGCCGAGCATAGTCTGTAAATATGAAGAACGTGGCTACGTAGGGTCGTACAGCCCCATGGAGTGCGAGGCCGTTCGAAATTGATGCCATGGCGTGTTCACGGATCCCCCATCGAACGTTTCGTCCCTCTGGGCATTTACGTGAGAAATTTGGGGCATCAATAAGCGTGTTATTAGAGCCGGAGAGGTCTGCGCTTCCTCCAAGAAGTTCGGGGATGTTTGAAGCGAGCGCTTGAAGTACGTGACCTGAAGCAGCTCGTGTGGCGATGGGATTGTCATCGGCAGTGAACTGAGGCAGGTCTGTATCCCAATCGTTGGGGAGTTCGCCTTGGATACGACGTTCGAGTTCAGCTGCGAGGTCAGGGTGGTCAGTTTGGTAGCTTGTGAAGTTCTCCCTCCATGCTGCCTGAAGCGCTTCGCCTCGCTCAACTTGTCCGTTCATGTGGCCACGAACCTCATCCGGGACCCAAAAATCGGGTTCAATCGGCCATCCATAAGCTTCCTTGGTGAGACGAACTTCTTCTTTACCTAAGGGTGCCCCATGCGCATCTGGGGTGTCTTGCTTATTGGGTGACCCATATCCGATGCGTGACTCCACGATAATGAGCGAAGGCTGGCCAGTTTCAGCACGGGCCATCGCGACACTCTCATCGACTGCAGATATGTCGTTAGCGTCAGCGACGGACAACACGTGCCAACCGAGTGCCTCAAATCGATTTTGGACATTTTCCGAGAAGACTAAATCCGTATTCCCATCTATGGTGATTTTGTTGTCATCGTAGAGCCAAATTAGTTTGCCTAGCCCAAGGTGCCCAGCTAACGACGCTGCCTCATAGGAAATCCCTTCCATGAGGTCCCCATCGCTGCAAATTACGTACGTGAAATGGTCGATGATGTTGTGACCTGGCCGGTTGAATTTGGCGGCCAGATGGGCTTCGGCCATGGCAAGCCCTACCGAATTTGCGACCCCCTGACCAAGTGGTCCCGTCGTAGTCTCGACACCAGAAGTCACAAAGTTTTCAGGGTGCCCGGGAGTTAAGCTTCCCGATTGGCGGAACCGTTGTAGTTCTTCCATCGAGAGATCGAATCCTGTGAGATGTAGCATCGCATATTGAAGTATTGAGGCGTGTCCAGCTGAAAGTACAAAGCGGTCGCGATCGAACCAGCGTGGGTCGCGTGGGTTATACTTCATGCTTCGCATCCAAAGACTATACGCGACTGGGGCCAATGCCATCGCCGTTCCGGGGTGTCCGGACCCGGCTTTTTCAACGGCATCCATGGCCAATGTCCGTATGGTATTTATAGCGAGGGTTTCTAGCGGGGTGGCGGCATCGGATTTTTTTGATTCATGTTTGGGTTCAGACATCTTCGAGTCGTTCAATTGCCCCCTCAAGTTTGGTTGTCACGTAACCGTTTGATGACTAAGACACTGTCCATCAGATGCCCGAAGAAGGGCTGATCAAGTTCCGAGTCGCCTCGGATTGGTCGCATACGCTGAACTTTCATCGAGATTCTACGACGATGTTGTGTTGGCGCGCCGAAAGAAGGCCGTTGCCCGCTATCGTCATCCCCTCACCGACCAGATTGAGTATGTACTTCTCGGCTTCAGTTGAACCTGAATCTGATCTGGCGTGTGTTCAGTTCACAGCCTCATTCTGCGAAACGAACATAGGTTACATTCGCGGAACGGAAAAGCCTGAAACGGGAGTCAAACTTCCGGGCGGTGGCGATTCGTACGAAGGTGCTCATACGTTCCTGTTTCTGTCCGACGAAAGGGTCGTCTGGATGGAGAAACTGATAGGTCGCGCAGTGCGATGTGTGATGATGCGAGATGCCTATTCCAGCAGCGACTCGTACTCTTGCATAGGAAAAAAAATGAGTGAATGCGTCTTCTGTGGAATTGCTTCCGGAGAGATTGAAGCTGACATCGTTGCAGGCTCCGACGAGTGGCTAGCATTTCGTGACCTGAACCCTACTGCTCCCTGTCACATACTCGTGATCCCGAGGCGCCATGTACAAAGCATGAACGACCTTGGCGAGCTTGATAGTGAATTGCTGGGAGAACTTTTATTTGCTTGCCAAAAGGTAGCAAATGGTGAAGGACTTGAGAGTGGTTACCGCATCGTGACAAATACGGGAGAAGAGGGAGGGCAAGCCATCTCACACCTCCACTTTCATGTTTTAGGGGGGCGGCAAATGCAGTGGCCCCCTGGATGAAGCCTGTTACCCTTCAACTTGGTTTTCCCGAGGAGGTCAGTCCACCGCTGGAACCCCAGATCCATGAGGTGTTTGTAACTTCCATAGGCTTGTGTCTGGATTTACGAGTGGCAGATAAGATCATCCGTAGTGCTAATGTCTGATCTCAAATGAAACTGATGATTTTGCGAACTAGAGCGGGGTTAAGATACTGAGGTGGTAAGTGACCATCTTGTAGAGGAGATACGGGCTCGCGCAGAGATCGTTGAGATTGTGAGCGAATTCGTGTCGCTCAAGCGGTCAGGGAAGGGGTATCGTGGGCCATGTCCTCTGCACGGTGGTGATGGACCCAATTTTGCAGTTGACCCGGATCGTGAACTCTTCAAGTGTTTCGTATGTGATGAAGGTGGCGATGTTTTCGGGTTCCTTATGAAGCATTTAGGGCTTGAGTTTCCAGAAGCGGTACGTCAGGTCGGGGTGCGGGTAGGAGTCGAAGTTCCGGAGCATGATGATCGCCGAGAGGATCCTTATGCTCCCCTTCGAGGTGCTTTGGCCTTTGCGGCGGAATGGTATGCTGCGAGTCTTACTGAACAAAAGGGGGAGAGGGCTAGAGAATACCTTCTGCATCGTGGAGTTTCTCTCGAGGATGCGGCGCAATATGGGGTAGGATTTGCGCCCGATGAATGGAGGGGGTTGCGTGATGCAGCCATCGCTCAGGGCTTTGATGAGAAGGTGCTTCTCGAAATTGGATTGCTTGGAACCAGCGATCGTTCGGCGGAACCATATGATCGTTTTCGGGGCCGTCTTATGTTTACGATCCTAGACCTGCGAGAGCGTCCGATTGCGTTTGGCGGACGGATCCTGGATCCTGATTCTGATGCCCCCAAATATCTGAACTCGCCAGAGTCTCCGATCTTTCATAAGGGCGACGAGCTATACGGGTTAAACTGGGCACGCCATTCGATGCGTCGTGAGGGGCACGCGGCAATCGTCGAAGGCTTTACAGATGTGATTGCCCTGCATCGAGCAGGGCATGGGTTTGCAGTAGCAGGACTGGGTACGGCTTTTACCCGCCAGCAGGCTCAGCGTTTGAGTCGCTATGCTAAAAAGTGCTACCTCATTTATGACAGTGATTCGGCAGGTCTTCGAGCGACATTTAAGACTGCTGATATCTTACTTGGAGTTGGAATGCACCCCATGGTGGTCACGTTGCCTCAAGGAGAGGATCCTGATTCTCTGATCCAACGAGCAGGTCCATCTGCGATTACAGAGCTTATGGATGATGCCGTCGATGTTCTTGAACGAAAGCTACAAATCCTTGGTAGAGAGGGATATCTGGAGCAAATTGAAGGGCGTCGTCGGGCCTTCGATGGACTGCTGAGTACACTTCGCGCTGTTTCCGATCCGGCGTTGCGCGATCTGTATGTTACTCGTGCGGTAGATGGTTTGGGTGTCCGAAGAGACACCCTCGTCCACGAGATTGCTCGCGGCAAACGGAGAGAACGGACACGGCCCCAATCCACTCGCCCGAATTCGGCACGTCGAAATGTTATTTCGCCTATCGAGAGAGAGTTGATGCTACTTCTGGTTCGAGATGGTTCCTTGGTCCAACGCGCTCGTCTGCTTGGTTTCGAGGCTCATCA
Source organism: uncultured Gemmatimonadota bacterium (assembly GCA_913043255.1). GTDB lineage: Bacteria > Gemmatimonadota > Gemmatimonadetes > Palauibacterales > Palauibacteraceae > Palauibacter. Next base: position 23,803 of record CAJWLK010000006.1, on the reverse strand, counting down.
CCTAGAAGATCAAATGCATCGGGAGGTTTTTGAAGCTTTAGTTAAGGGCGTTGATGGTGGCGTTGAATATATAGATTGGTCAGAAATCTCTCCCTCGGCGCAGGATCTGGTAAAACGGCTATTGGAGGATACTGATGCTGTGGTCGACCCCAATAGTGTATTTGAAGCGGCTGTGAGCAGACTTTTCTTTCAAGGACATCGGGAACGACTGGCCGAGATCGATCGTGAGCTTGAGCTTGCGGATAGTGACCAGCAACGTCGATTGTTAGGGGAGAAGCAAGAACTTGCCTCAGAGCTACGTAGTGCAGGAGAAGCGGTGACATTTATGCCAGGTGTGCGGTGAAAAGATCAGTCGAGCGGAATGGGTGTACTTCGTCTAGTTTGTCGAAGTGACCAGGCGCAGGAGAGAGAATGGGAACGAGTGATATCGTCGGGGAGTTGATTGTCCTTCAGGGGATCGATCTTGAAATCCTGAAGGTTAATGAGGAATTGGAGTGCCTAAAGCAGGAGTTGTCGACACTCGCGTTGGAAGTTGAGGAACTAACAGCTAAAGAAGTACAGCTTCGTGATCAGACAGGAGAAGCGGAACAGCGCGTCCAGCGATTTCAACGTTCCGTTAATGCGGGACGTGAAACCCTCAAGCGGTTAGAGATGCGTGTGACGGCTGTCGCGAATATGCAACAGCACTTCGCGGTTAAGAGTGAGACGGATACCGCCCGGCGGAACCTGCGGGCAGCAGAAGATGAGCAGCTTTCTGCTATGCAGGACGCTGAGACGGCACGGCTTGGGCTAATGGAGGTTGTTGGTGATCTGGCACAAGCAAAAGAAGTGCTGGCGAGTCGGGGAACTGAGGTTGGAAACCAGCGATCAGAACTCGAGGGTCAACTTGAAGCACATATCACTTCGAGAGAGGAACAAGAGGGCCAAATCGAGATGAATACTCTTCGCCTTTATCGATCGGTTAGCGCTAAGCGATCGGATTCGGCCTTGGCGGCCATTGTCGAGGGGCCGGTGGATGGTGTGTGTGGTCGTTGTTATACGACGGTTCCGAAACAGCGGCGGGCTGATATCCGATCAGGCCGGAGCCTGGCTCTTTGTGAAGGTTGTGGAGTCATCCTTCATGCGGAGATGACCGACGCCTGATACCGAGGGCACCGTCGCAGAGCCGTTGTGGACTGAGCCCACGGTTGTCAAAGCTTCAGACACCCGAACGCTGAAGGAGTACGTGGGCCTTCCAACCCCACTTTGCGAGTTGCTGGTTCGTAGGGGTTTCAAACCTGAGCAGTCAACCCAACGCTTCCTCCGCCCTAGTTTTACTGATTTGCATGATCCTTTGAAACTGGCCGACCTTTCGACGGCTGCCGAACGTATTGAATGTGCTATTCGTGATGGAGAGACCGTGCTTGTGCACGGCGATTACGATGCAGATGGAATGACGGCGACGGCTCTTCTTACACTAGGGTTGCGCCATATCGGATTGCGTACGGCTCCATTTGTGCCAGAGAGGTCGCGAGATGGTTATGACCTAGGCCCATCTGGCATAGAGGAGGCGCGAGCCCAGGGCGCAACGCTCATAGTGACAGCAGATTGTGGGATTAAAGCTTCTGGCGCCGTGGAAGATGCCGCTTCGCTGGGTATTGATGTCATTGTTACAGACCACCACCAGCCAGGGGCGATCTTGCCACCCGCTGTGGCCGTTGTTAATCCAAATCGAGAAAATCAGGACTACCCATTTCGAGATCTGGCTGGTGTTGGAGTAGCGTTTAAGTTGATCCAGCAATTATTTGCAATAAAAGGTGTTAGAGAGGAATACTTAAACCAATATCTTGATCTAGTTGCGCTGGGTACAATTGCGGACCAAGCGGAACTAGTAGGAGAAAATCGTGTTCTGGCCCGATTCGGCCTTCGGGTGCTTAATCGCTCGAGGAGACCTGGGATCCAAGCCTTATGCCGAGCAGCGAATGTGGGGAAGTGGAGTAAGGCTCGTGCAACGGATGTCGCATTTCGGCTGGCTCCTCGCCTGAACTCGGCGGGAAGGATTGGAGAAGCGAGAGATGGGGCGCTTCTCCTCATGAGTTCTGATCGGGCCGAGGCTGATTCGTTGGCACGGGTAATAGAAGACAACAACACCGCACGACGGGAACTGGACAGTTGGGTTCTTGAGAAGGTCCACGAACGGCTCAGTGATGAGTTCGATGCGGAGAGGGACATGGCACTTGTCATGTGGGGAGACGACTGGCACCCGGGAGTCCTAGGAATTGTGGCTGGTCGGATTGCGCAGGAGATACATCGCCCGGTGCTTCTCATTGGGATGGAAGGTGATCGTGGTCGAGGATCTGCGAGATCGATTCCCGGCTTTAATGTATTGGAAGCGTTGATAAGTTGTTCCGACCTTTTCGAACGGTTCGGTGGTCATGCTGCGGCGGCTGGTTTTGATGTTTGTAGAGACCGATTGGCTGCCCTCCGGAGTGCCATCAATTCGCATGCGGTAGGTGTGATGGGCCCACAACTGCGTAAGCCTGGGCTTCGCCTCGAACAAGAGCTCCCCATCCGAGAGGTCACAACAGAGATTGCTAAGGGTCTTACATATCTAGAGCCTTTTGGGAGAGGTAACCCGATTCCTCGATTCCATGCCCGCAACATTCGGGTGCAAGCTGTTGAGATGATAGGAAAGAGGAAGCAGCATGCTCGTATGCGGCTTATTGATGGAAGAAGAGGGCTCGATGCCATCGCTTTTGGTCGACCGGATCTGGCTACAGTGGCGGATGGGCAGCCACGAGATATCGTATACGAATTGCATGTAGAAGAAAAAAAACGGGGTCTTCGGTCACAGGCACACGTGCTGGGTTTGCGAGAGGCTTAGGTGGCTAAGTGGTCATGGAGATATGAAACTGCGGATCATTGCTGGAATTCATGGGGGCCGCTTCATCACTGCCCCCAAGGGTCAGACTACGCGCCCTACTGCAGCCCGTATCCGAGAGGCATGGTTCTCAGCCGTCGGAGATGACATTCGGCATGCAAAAGTGTTGGATTTATGCTCTGGCTCTGGGGCTCTCGGAATTGAAGCGCTGTCGCGGGGCGCGCGGCATGTTCATTTTGTTGAAGCTGATCGGCGGACAGTATCAACATTGAAACGCAATGTGGCAGAACTAGGGATAGAGAGCCAAAGCACTATCATACGGGCAGATGCGCTTCACTATGTAGTTCGGAATCATGAGATGTTTGACGTCGCGTTCGCGGACCCGCCCTATGGGTCTTCCCTAGCTAAGGAACTTCTGTCGCAGTTTCGGAAACAAGCGTTCGCTGGTCAGCTTTGGATTGAACATGATGGGTCGGACGGTGTTTCAGATGGTGCAAGTTGGACGCGATGTTATGGGGAGACAAATGTGAGCGGGCACTGGGCTGATGTTCTGGTGCATAACAATGAACCACCTCAACCGGATTTCGAATGAACGAATCGATCGCAGTGTACCCAGGCTCCTTCGACCCGCTAACTGTTGGGCATGACGACCTCGTCCAGCGGAGTTTGCGGCTTGTTGACCACCTTATCGTTGCCGTTGCAGAGACCGCGACACAGGGCAAGGCCGGGTTGTTCTCGATCGAGGAGCGAGTCGACCTGATTAGAGAAGTCTACGCCGATGAACCGAGAGTGGAAGCCACCTCGTTTAGTGGGTTGCTCGTGGACTTCGCTCAGGCTCGGGAGGCACGACTCATTGTTCGAGGTCTCAGGGCTGTGAGCGACTTTGAGTACGAATTTCAGATGGCGCTGATGAATCGGTCACTTTGGCCGGAAGTTGAAGTCCTTTTCATGGCGCCCGATAGCCGTCATACGTTCCTTAGCTCATCACTGGTCCGTGAAGTTGGTAGGCTCGGTGGAGATGTGACGAAGTTTGTTAACCCTCTCGTGAAAGTTCGTATGGATGAGCGGTTTATGTGTGATTCAAAGGAGTGAATTCAGCACTAAGTCGACCGAGTCCTAGTCAGGGTTTCATTGGACAGCTACGTGCCCGTTCCTCACGCGTAGGAGCGCGAATAGGTTTTCCGGAAGCTGATGAGGTCCGCACGGCGGAAGCTATCGAACTCCTTAGTCAGAACTGTTGGGTTGTTCCGCGAAAGATATCTGAGGCTGAGGGTGGACTTGAGGGAGCCCTTAGACGTCTCAAAGCTGGCGAGTTAGACGGAGTTGTTGCAGGGGCTGTCCATCCCACCGCTGAAGTGATCCGCGCAGGTCTCCGGGAACTTGGCATGGCGGATGGAGTTCAGATGGTATCAGCCTCGTTCTTTATGGTGCAGGTTTTAGGGGATCAGTCCGTCTTGACCTTCACGGACCCAGCCGTGGTTCCAGAGCCCTCGGTAGAGCAACTCGCTGATAGTGCGCTGGCCGCATGTAGGCTTCGACAAATGATAGTTGGGGATGACCCACGGGTTGCGTTTCTTTCCTACTCAACGCACGGATCATCTGGGGGGGGACAAGTAGAGCTTGTTAGAGAAGCGGTGCGGCGTTTTCAAAGACGACATCCAGAGATCCTTGCGGATGGAGAACTTCAGGCGGATGCGGCATTGGTGAGATCGGTAGGTGAGACAAAGGCACCAGGCTCCGAGGTTGCTGGACGTGCGAACGTATTGGTGTTCCCAGACTTGGGCTCGGGAAACATTGCTTACAAGCTAGTTGAACGCCTCGCAGGTGCACGAGCGCTCGGCCCTATTTTGCATGGACTGCGAGCCCCCTTGAACGACCTCTCTCGCGGGGCTTCGGTCTCGGATATCGTAGATGTTGCATGCATCACGGCACTGATGTCCCAAGGGGTGAAGCGCGAGTCTCTCAGTTGAATGAGTTCAACCCGAAGCGGTCGCTTGGGCAGAACTTTCTGATCGATCCAAATTTACAGCGAAAGATTGTCGCAGAATTGGCTTCGGGACCGGAGAGCACCGTTCTAGAGATTGGTCCAGGCCACGGAGAGTTGAGCCAACATCTAGTTAGCCGTGTAGGCCGGTTAACCATGGTCGAAAAAGACCGTTTACTAGTAGCTCAATTGAGTGCACGATGGGGAACATTGGGCGGTGTAACTATTGTGGAAGGTGATGCCCTTCAATTGAACCTGTCAGAATTAATGAGCCATAGTAGTGGACCCGTTCGCGTCATATCGAACGTACCATACAACATAACATCGCCCCTAATCTTTTCATTGCTTGCAATGCGGCCGGTTCCTGAGCGGATAGTGTTGACTGTTCAGAAAGAATTGGCCGAACGTGTCGTGGCAGCTCCAGGTCAAAAGAGCTACGGGGCACTTTCGGTCGGGGTACAGGCGGTTGCACGGGTTTCGTTACGTTTTTCGATAGGGCGTGAAGTATTTCGGCCACGACCGGAGGTGGATTCTTCGGTTCTCTTGGTCGAGCCTGAACCAGAGGCAATTGGTACAGTTAAACCCTCGGCTTTGCGTTCTGTTACAAGGGCCTGCTTTAATCGTCGCCGAAAGCAGCTCCAAAAGATATTGCGTTCAGCGCCGGAGCTTAGTTTTGAGGGTGACCCTATCTCCTTCTTAAATGAGCTTGGGATTTCTCCGAAACAACGACCAGAATCATTGTCTCCAATAACATTCGTCCGCCTTACAGAGGCCCTGCAGAAACTATAGCGCGTTGAGTTGAAGGAGGGCTCCACCTATGTTGGTTTGTGAATACTTTCACAAAGGTGGGTATGAGCGGAAGAATACCCGATTCGACGGTCCGACGCCTGTCTCTTTATCTCCGGATGCTCCGTGAACTCGGGCGCACCAATCGCGAGTTCGTTTCGAGTCATGAGTTGGCAGGGCGCGCAGGGGCAACATCCGCCCAAGTGCGAAAAGATCTCAGCCTGTTTGGGTCATTTGGAAAACGTGGTCGAGGATATTCTGTAGGATCTTTAAGCAATACTCTAGAAGAGATCCTCGGACTTGTACGGACTTGGAAGGTGGGGCTCGTAGGTGTTGGGAAAATAGGTACGGCACTTCTTGGGTATCGTGATCTTGATGCGCGCGGATTTGATATCGTGGCTGCATTTGACGTTGATGCTGCGAAGATTGGTAAACAGGTGTTTGGTCTAACGGTGTCGCCACTCTCGGACCTGGAGCGCATCGTTAAGGAATGCGGTGTCGAGATTGGGATTGTTGCGACACCACCTGAAGTGGCAGCGGAGGTGGCAAAGTCGCTAGGGGATGTCGGTGTAGGTGCTATCCTCAACTTCGCACCTACTGAGCTCCAGGTGAGTGATTGTGTTGCGGTTCGAGCCGTAGACATTGTTCTTGAACTGGAGGGTCTAAGTTACTTGTTGGCGACAGCCCGACGACTTGATGCAAGTAAAACAGATGAGTGATGGATGCGGTGTGGCGGAAGATCTTGTAATGACTTTCCCAATGAGGTGCATTTAGAGATGATGATGAGTACTAAGGAACGGACAGCGGTAATCGTTGCGGCGGCTAGGCTGCCTACGGGACGATTTATGGGCGGGCTTTCATCGCTCCAGGCTTCTGAACTGGGAGCGCGGGCCATCAAGGCCACCGTAGAGCGTTCTGGGGTGCCCTCGGGAGACATTGATGAAGTGATCATGGGCAATGTCCTACAGGCTGGGGTAGGTCAGGCCCCGGCCCGGCAGGCGGCCCTAAGAGGTGGCGTTCCCGAGACAGTCCCGGCTGTCACGATTAACAAAGTGTGCGGTTCGGGGCTAAAGGCAGTGATGTTGGCTGCCCAGGCTATTAGGGCAGGTGATGCGGAAGTCCTCGTTGCGGGGGGGATGGAGTCCATGTCCAACGCACCATATTTGATGAGGGGCCACCGCGGTGGTGTGAAGTTCGGTGATGACGCGCTCACAGATGCACTGATTCATGATGGGTTGTGGTGTTCTTTTGGCACTTGTCACATGGGGGGGCATGCTGAGTATACCGCACATAAAGCTGGGGTTAGCCGGGAAGATCAGGATGACTTTGCCTATCTAAGTCATCAAAGGGCCATACGTGCTATGGATGATGGTGAGTTTGAGGCTGAGTTGATCTCTGTAGAAATTCAGACACGCAAGGGTGCACTCACCGTCGATGTTGACGAAGGCCCTCGTCGGGAAACGTCACTGGAGGCGCTCGCTCGTCTCAAACCAGCGTTCGTCGGAGATGCGCCACCGGAGGTGATACAGCCGAGTGTGACGGCGGGGAACGCTCCAGGGCTTAACGATGGGGCGGCGGCAACCGTGGTTACGACGGAAGCCTACGCCGAAGCAAATGGCCTATCTATCCTCGGTCGAATTCGTGCATATGCTGTGGGTGCAACCGCTCCAAAGGACCTCTTTTTTGCTCCTGTGGCCGCGGTGAACAACCTAATGGAGCGAGATGGCACACAAATTGGTGATTACGATCTGGTCGAAATGAACGAAGCGTTTGCCGTGCAAACATTGGCGGATGCGCGCGCTTTGGAGTTGGATCTAGATCGGGTCAATGTTCGTGGAGGTGCTATCGCTCTAGGACACCCCATTGGCGCTTCGGGTGCGAAGATCCTTACCACTCTTCTTTTCGGAATGCGAGACCGAGACGCAGAGCGAGGTTTGGTGACGTTGTGCTTGGGCGGAGGGAACGCTGTTGCCTTGAGTGTAGAGCGAGCTTGAGCCAAGGCATGTTTAAGGCTTGGGTCTCTCGCAGCCCGTTTAGGACCTGGCTGTGGTCTCTCATCGGTGTCATGGCGAAGCTTGTTAGTTTTGCCGCGATCTTTTCTTTCGCAACTTTTTCTTTTGGGCTGGTTCTCGCATTCCTAGGTGTGATACCGTCCGAAGCGCTTACAGTTTGGAACGTACTTCCTTTATTGGTAGCTGCTTTAGTCGCCAGTTGGATCTTTGTGCGAATTGTCGAGCGACGTCCTTTACGTTCGTTGGGTTTGCGTCCGGGTACAGGTGGGTTGAGTGATCTCATAATCGGTACCATTGCAGGAGCGCTCATTGTCGGATCGGTTGTGCTCACTGCAGCACTTTTGCAATGGGTGTCGTGGAATGGAGTCTCGGAATCAGGTTCGCCTCTCGGTGCTGGGCTCACAATTGGAGGCATTCTCTTCGTCGCAGCATTCGTCGAAGAACTACTATTTCGCGGGTATCCATTCCAGTTATTAGCCAAACGATTTAACCCGGCTACTGCGATATTGGTGACCTCAAGCGCGTTCGGTTTACTTCACGCTGCAAACCCGAATGTTACACTACTGGCGCTAATTAATATTTCGCTCGCCGGGATACTTCTTGGTGTGGCATACTGGCGAACGGGAAGTCTTTGGTTCGTGACCGGTGTGCACCTCGGGTGGAATTGGATCATGGCGATTAGCGAACTTTCCGTTAGCGGGATTGAGATGTCGATGCCCACCTTTGAACCCATTGCCACCGGTCCTGTTCTCTGGACGGGGGGGGAGTTTGGTCCAGAAGGTGGGCTTCTTGCGACGATCGCAACTGTAGTAGGTGTAGTGTGGATGTGGCGTTTTGGTAGACGAGACGAGAGTTTATCCGGAATTCTTAATATTCCCCCGGGGGCAACGAGCGAATAAGGTGTTTCCGCCGCGTTAAGGTGTGATTGATAACCTGGGCCCCACCAACGATTGACGGCTCTCGACAGATGATCAAAGCGAATGATGTGACTCGTGCAGGCGTGGTTGGTGCTGGCACAATGGGCAATGGGATCGCCCATATATTTGCTCTTCATGGTGTCCATGTGACATTGGTCGATGTGGACAAAGGGTTACTTGAACGTGCTCTTGCAACCATTGAAAAGAATTTAGATCGGCAAGTTCAAAAAGGGACTTGTTCTGACTCAGATGCTGTCGTAGCACTCCAACGGATTGAGGCTGAAACATCGATTGAGTCGCTCTCGGATGTGGAGGTCGTTATTGAAGCGGCCACAGAGAGTCCCGCACTTAAATTCGAGTTGTTTGAGTTGCTCTCGTCCGTCACAGCCGAAGATGCGCTCCTCGCTACCAATACGAGTTCAATTTCGATCACGGAGATTGCCGCACGAGTAAACGAACCCAGTCGTGTGATTGGCATGCATTTTATGAACCCGGTTCCGGTTATGCAGTTAGTAGAAGTGATTCGTGGATTGGAAACCTCAGACGGTGTGACGAAGTTTACGATGGATCTTTGTAAACGCGTATCGAAGGTGCCAGTGCTTGCGAACGACTACCCAGGTTTTGTCGCCAATAGGGTACTTATGCCTATGATAAACGAGGCTTTGTACTGCGTTATGGAAGGTGTGGCGGAGCCTGATGCAGTTGACTCAATCATGCAGTTGGGGATGAACCACCCCATGGGTCCTTTGGCGTTGGCGGACCTGATTGGGCTTGATACGTGCCTTGCCATTATGGAAGTGCTACACCACGGGTTGGGAGACTCAAAGTATCGACCTTGTCCTCTTCTTAGGAAATATGTTGCGGCTGGTCGATTGGGACGGAAATCAGGTTGTGGCGTATTTGAATATAGGGAGACCTAAAAAATGCGACGGTCATATACTGGTATCAACCTGTCTCCAGAGTCTGCCCAACTCCTCGCGTTAGCGCGAGAGTTTTCAGAAGAACGCTTACGCCCGACTGCAGGAGAACGTGATCTGCACGAGGATGTATTTGATGGAGCAATCCATCAGCAACTGGGCGAGTTAGGTTTTCTTGGCATGCGAATACCCGAAGCCTATGGTGGATTGGGGTTAGATCTTCTCACCTATCTGTACGTTCTTGAAGAGCTGGCTTGGGGCGATCCAGGAGTTGCGGTGTCAGTTAGTGTACACAACTCGCTTCCGGTCTCAATCCTCACGAAACATGGGTCGGAAGAACAGCGTCAACGTTGGCTTCCTAAGATGGCGCTGGGAGAGGTCCTCGCAGCTTTTTCACTGTCGGAAGCAGACGCGGGGACGGACGCTGCTGCACTCAGAACACAAGCGACCCGAGATGATGATGGGTGGGTCCTGAATGGGGAAAAGATGTGGGTCACGAATGGAGCTTCTGCGGCGCTTGTATTGATTTGTGCTCGCACGGACACTCCGAGTGATAGGAAAGGTGCCCACGGTATTGGAGCGTTCCTCGTACCGACTGACGTTGTTGGGTACAATGCTGGGAAGAAGGAACGGAAGATGGGACAGCGTGGGTCCGAAACTGTAAGCCTTTCACTTGAGAATGTGAAGCTTGGGCACGAACACTTGATTGGTGACCCTTCCAGTGGTTTTTCATACGCGCTTGAGGCTCTCGAAGAGGGACGACTTGGCATTGCGGCACAAGCTCTTGGTATCGCATCGGCGGCCCTAGACGAAGCTGTGGAGTACGCAAATACGCGATCCCAGTTTGGGCGGGTGCTGAGAAAATTCCAGGGTGTAGAGTTCAAGCTAGGAAATATGAGTGCACAGCTCGAAGCAGGGCGCGGCTTGGTTGAACGGGCAGCTACGGCGCACATGGTAGATGACCCTCGAGCCCGCCGTCTCTCAAGCGTTGCAAAGCTTGTGGCAAGTGAAACGGCAGTATTTGCCACTCGTGAGGCTGTGCAGGTATTTGGTGGATACGGGTATTCTCGCGAATACCCAGTAGAGCGCCTCTTTCGTGATGCGAAGGTTACCGAAATCTATGAGGGGGCAAATGAGATACACCGCAGTTTGATTGCTCGACAGTTGTACCGAGAGGATGAAATATAGAGTCTAAGTCCCCGAAGAATAATGGTATCAAGCCTAGGTGAGTGGGGACGGGGAAGCACCTAGTCTTATTTTTCTGAGAATCTAACTCGAGGAGCTATACGTTTGACCACAACGGCAGAAAAGACTGTGACGGGTGCTCTGAATCCCGGGCCACTCCAAGAGGTTGACCCCGAAGTTGCCACGGCAATCCGCCGGGAACTTGAACGGCAGAGGTCTGGGTTGGAGTTAATTGCCAGCGAGAATTTTGTGTCGAGGGCGGTGTTGGAGGCGACCGGCTGCGTGATGACCAACAAATACGCCGAAGGATATCCTGGTCGCCGTTGGTATGGTGGCTGTGAGAACGTGGATGCGGTTGAGTTGTTAGCTCAGAATCGTGCGCTTGAACTTTTCGGGGGTGATCACGCAAATGCACAGCCACATAGTGGATCACAAGCGAATATGGCCGCGCTCCAAGCGCTTACGGAGCCGGGTATGCTCGTGACCGAAATTGATCGGTCTCGAGAGCACACCGTGCTGGGGATGAACTTGTCACATGGAGGTCACCTTACGCATGGCTCGGCGGTGAATTTCTCGGGACGTTCCTATCGAGTTGTACCGTACGGCGTTAGAGAGTTAGACCGCACTCTCGACTACGATGAATTGCGTCGCTTAGCTCAAGTAGAGAAACCTTCGGTAATTATCGGAGGTGCTAGTGCCTATCCACGGGAGATTGACTTCGCACGTATGGGCGAGATTGCTTCCGAAGTAGGGGCGAAGCTTTTAGTTGATATGGCACATATTGCCGGGTTGGTGGCAACAGGGGTCCACCCGTCTCCCGTCCCTTATGCTGATATAGTTACGACAACAACACATAAGACGCTAAGAGGACCTCGAGGTGGGCTTATTATTTGTCGAGAGGAACACGCTGCAGCCGTTGATAAAGCGGTGTTCCCAGGGTTTCAGGGAGGTCCTCTGATGCATGCAATTGCGGCAAAAGCAGTCGCTTTTGCGGAGGCGCTGACGCCCGAATTTCGCGAATACACGGACCGTGTGGTTCATAATGCTCAAGTGTTGGCTGATCGGCTGGCTGCACATGGGTATGATGTTGTAGGAGGGGGTACTGATACGCATCTGATCTTAATTGATTTACGCAACACGGAATTGACCGGAAAAGATGCAGAAGCCCTACTTGGAAGGGCTGAAATCACAGTAAATAAGAATACGGTTCCGTTCGAAACTCGTTCTCCTTTTGTCGCTTCGGGTATTCGCTTGGGGACGGCGGCAGTCTCCACCCGATCAATGGGTGAAGATGAAATGTGTCTTATTGCAGACTTAATGAACGAAGCGCTTATTTCGGGAGGAGATGATATAATTATCGCGGATATAGCGGATCGAGTTACGACTTTATGCCAGGCGTTTCCCCTGTATCCTGAGTTGGGTGTGGAGGGGTGATCAGAAGTTAGATTGCACGGGGCATCTTGACGTAAAGTTTTCGCCGCTTCTAGCTTTTCACCTTAAGCATCTTTAAGGACTGGGAAAGGATGCCACGAGAAATGGGGTGGGTGTGACCGATGTGAAGGCGAAAAATGCCCTTGCGGATCTTCAACGGAAGAACCCTAGGTATAAAGAACAGGCGTACCTCTTTGTTCTTTCGGCACTCCACCGGCGTTTGTCTGGGCTCCCATTGCCGCGACACGTTTCTGGCCATGAAGTTGCAAATGCTATCAGAGAAATGGCGCTTGAGCGTTTTGGCCCTCTGGCCCGAACCATCCTTGAGCATTGGGGGGTGCATTCCACAAGCGACATGGGTGAAATAGTTTTTGCGCTAGTTGAGTGTGGGGTCTTAATAAAAGAGCCGACCGATATGCGCGAAGATTTTGATTCATTGTTTACATTTGAGGAAGCGTTCAAGAATGACTACCCTTGGAATGGGTAGAGGTGCTGGGTCTGCCACGCGGCCATGGGGGCGGCGGGCAGATGGTTGACCCGGGTATGGAACAAGGTTTTTTCGGGTCAACTGTTTACAATTGGGGAGGTGTGATCGAGTGGAGTGCAACGGTCAGTGCACGAAGTGCCTAAGCTGCGGTGAGGGAGTTCTGCTGCCGCTCTCGGATTACGGGCGTGATGGTGCCCCGATCCGCTACAAGGCGTGGGTATGTTCGAAACCTGATTGTGGGTTCAATATCCGTATTGACAATGGCGAAATCAGTTTCGGACGTAATATTCAACAGTCCTACAAGTAACCTTGGGCGGGTTCAGTCCCCGCCCGGTGAGATAACCCCTGGTGTTTCTTCCTTCTGATTGGTGGAAGGTCGCCGCGCCCGAGGTTTGGCTTCCCACGGCGAGTGAGATGGCCAGCCTTGATTTTGCGGCGACATCCTCAGGTGTCATGCCCGAACGCGTTCTCATTGAGAACGCTGGTCGTGCAGTGGCGCACGCGCTTTATGAGCGCTACCCCAATGGTCGAGTACTTGTTTTGGCTGGTAGTGGTCATAATGGAGCCGATGCGCTGGTTGCGGGGCGTACGCTTCACATGTGGGGTCGTGAGGTGGAGGTTGTGCAATGTGGCAGTCAGTTCCCAGACCCGAACGTCCACGCTGGCTGGGAATTCAACGTATTAGGGCCGGATCTCATTGCGGAGGCGCTGACACGAAATGACGTCGTTATCGATGGTATCTTGGGAACCGGGCTTGAAACAGCTCCACGTGAAGTACAGGCGGCGATTATTGAACGAGTCAATGAGGCCCAAGTCTCAGTTGTTGCGGTAGATGGCCCAAGCGGGATCGATTTTACTACGGGTCGAACGCCAGGCTCAGTAATCCATGCAGAGCTAACAATAACCTTTGGTTGGCCAAAGCTTGGTCTCTTGCGTTTTCCTGCAAGGTCATGCTGCGGAAATATCATTTGTGTTGAGATTGGCTTTCCGCCACCAACTCTTTTGCCGCGTGCCCGGGCGATAACAGCCTCTTGGGCCAAGGAGCTACTTGGTAGCCGGGCGGATAATGTGCACAAAGGTGATGCGGGGTACCTGACGCTGATAGGTGGTCAGTCTGGAATGGCGGGAGCTTTAATCCTTGCAGCTGAAGCTGCAATTCGCGCTGGCGTGGGCATTGTCCGCGTTGTGTGCGATGGAGCCAATCGTGAAATTGTTCAGTCGACTGTGCCAGATGCCGTATTTGTGGATTGGGGTGATCTGACAGCAGTTCGAGAGGCAGTGGCCTGGGCTGATGCCATCGCTGTCGGACCCGGATTCGGGTGTGACTCTGATCAGGCGGAGTTGTTGAATGACGTGCTTGCGGTGCTCTCTAGTCCTACCGTCGTAGATGCGGATGCGCTCAATCTCATAGAAGGCGATCTTTCGTCTCTGGCGCCCCTTTCTGATAAGGGTATGCTTCTTACTCCTCACCCCGGAGAAATGGGACGGTTACTTGGGATGTCGACTACGCTTGTCCAAGAAGACCCTCCCGCCATAGCTCGTGAGTTGGCCCGGCGAACTGGGGCCACAGCACTTCTTAAGGGAGCGCCGACGTGGGTAGCGGAACCGAACGGAGATCTTCGGGTCACATCTATAGTCAGTCCGGCTTTTGCGAGTGCTGGCATGGGTGATGTGCTCACGGGTACTTGTGGTGCTTATTTGGCGACGGGGTTGTCACCTGTTGATGCTGCAACGGCTGCTCTTGCTATCACGGCTCTCGCCGTCTCGACGAAGCTTGATCCTGTTGGAAGTTCTTCCAGAGACATCCCCGCAGCTGTGGTTGAGGCTCGAGCATCACTACTTGAAGTGAGTCCAGGAGCGTGGCCGGGAGTTGTCATGGCTCTCCCTGCAGCTCGGGATGGCTCCGCGGTATGAGCGAGTCGTTTCTAGATCTTGGTTTGGCGCCCGGTCTCGAAACAGAACGGATTCGTGTGCTGGTTCAAGAGGCGCAGTCAGTCGCAGGCCATGGCGAAATATCAGTTCCAGTAGGTGATGATGCAGCTGCCTTCACCCCACCGCAGGGGCATGACGTTGTAGTCAGCTCAGATGCAAGTGTAGAAGAAGTCCATTTCCGTCGCGAGTGGATGACCTGGGAGACAATTGGGTATAGAGCTGTAGCCGCTGCCCTTAGTGATCTCGCCGCAATGGCTGCAACACCGATCGGTATTCTTTTGTCAGTTGCGTTGCCTCCAGAGTTAGGGGTAGAAACAGCTGTGGCCTTGGGACATGGGGTTGGTGAAGCCCTGCATGGCCATGATGCGTTACTGCTCGGTGGTGATCTGGTTGCGTCCCCGGGTCCGGTCTTCCTCGATGTGACTGTGCTGGGTCATGTTGGGAACCCTCTCAGACGAAATGGTGTCTCGCTTGGAGATGAGGTATGGGTTACAGGTACTTTGGGTGGAGCTGCTGCTACGATACATGACTTTAGTGCCCAGATGGAGCCTCACCCAGAGGTGCGGAAAGTTTTTGAAAGACCGTGCCCTCGACTCACTGAGGCTCGGTGGCTTGCTGAGCATTTGAACATCACGGCAGCTATCGATGTGTCTGATGGCCTCCTTCGGGATGCACGACACCTGGCCATGGCGTCGGGGTTAGCAATACAGATCGTTTTTGATCAGGTGCCAACGCTGCCGTCGCTTGAGTCGATTCGAAAAACTTCATCTGGTGCGCAGTTCCTCTTAGCAGGAGGCGAGGATTATGAGTTTCTCTTCACCGCTCCCGCTGGGTCAGTCAATCAGGTCGCTGAATTATTCAAGGATGAATTTGGGACAGAAATTACTCAAGTAGGGCATGCGCACGAGGGAGTTGGGGTCTCGGTGCATGGGCTCGACGTGGGTGATTTGGTGGATGGATTCGATCATTTTGGGCTGTCCATGTGATCCGTACCTGCGTTTTCTATACTGCCGCCGTGCCGTCGACTATCCTCTTTTGCCTGCTGAGTATCACCGGTGGACTTTTAGGTGCCAAGCACGCGTTTTTCGATTGGGTACACCGAAACTGGGCCCGGGGTCTTTTATGGGTGGCGGGAATTCATATCGATGTTGAGGGTCTTGAACACCTCAAAAGCGGACGGCCCCAAATCATTATGGCGAATCATCAATCCTTTTTGGATATATGGGCTCTTATGTCGGTACTCCCGGTGTCTCTCCGGTTTGTAGCGAAGTCAGAACTGACTAAAGTCCCTTTGCTGGCGGGTGCCATGCGGACTGCGGGCCATGTATTTATCGATCGAAGTCGTGCATCGAGAACAGTCGATACGATTCGGTCGGCAGGTATGCGCATGCACAAGGAGGGATTGTCTCTGGTATTATTCCCAGAGGGTACACGTTCATATGACGGAAAACTCGGCCGCTTTCTTCGAGGTTCGTTTGCACTTGCTATTGAGACTGGTGCGCACCTCATTCCTGTGGCAGTAGATGGAGGGCACGTGGTCTGCCCGCGGGGTGCGTGGCGGATCTCATCGGGCACGTTGTCGATCCGGCTGGCTCCGGCCGTACCTCTGTCGGAGTGTTCTTCATCTGATCGAGATCGCCTAAGTGCGGATACTCGGGAAACGATCAGGTCTATGTTAGATAGAGCCCGAGACAGCTGAGTGGACTTGTTCCCGGGGCATGACGAGGGCATTTTCTTACCGGTGGCGGATGATGCGGTCAAAACCGCGGGGTGGTGGGGCTCATCTCAATGATTCTCCTGAACATACAAATGAATGGTGAGGCGGCTGGGTGTTGACCATCGCAGAAGTCGTGGGTCGCGAGGTCATTGATTCACGCGGAAACCCAACGGTCGAGGCTGACGTACATCTCGAAAGTGGTATTGTCGGGCGAGCAACGGTTCCGAGTGGTGCGTCAACTGGTGAACACGAAGCTGTTGAGCTCCGCGACAGTGACCAGGGTCGGTATTGTGGGAAAGGTGTATTGAATGCGGTATCACACGTTAACGGCCCTATTGCGGACGCTGTGTGCGGTTTCGATGCGAGCGACCAACGCAGCCTCGATGAGAGATTAATCGAACTCGACGGTACTCCGAACAAAAGTGTGTTAGGTGC
Source organism: uncultured Gemmatimonadota bacterium (assembly GCA_913043255.1). Classification (GTDB taxonomy): domain Bacteria; phylum Gemmatimonadota; class Gemmatimonadetes; order Palauibacterales; family Palauibacteraceae; genus Palauibacter. The sequence goes on along the minus strand of CAJWLK010000006.1, from coordinate 7,140 downwards.
TAACGCAATCCTCGCTGTTTCCATGGCAACGGCTCGAGCAGCTGCGGCTGCTATGGAAGTGCAGCTATACCGCCACCTAGGATCAGCTGGCTCGGACACCTTGCCCGTGCCGATGATGAACATTCTGAATGGCGGTGCACACGCGAACAATACCGTCGACATTCAGGAGTTTATGGTAGTGCCTGTTGGCGCTTCATCGTTCTCGGAAGGTTTACGGATGGGAGTCGAAGTCTTCCACTCGTTACGAGATCAGCTCTTAGCCAGTGGGCATAGTACGGCTGTGGGAGATGAGGGTGGTGTGGCACCCAATCTCGGATCAAACCAAGAAGCACTAGATTTGATCGTAGGTGCCATCGAACATGCAGGATATGTGCCAGGTGTTGACGTTAGTCTATCGCTTGATTGTGCCGCATCTGAGCTATACCGACCGAAAGAGGGATTGTATCGACTAGAGAGTAAGGGTGAGGCAGGTGAGCACAGTGCTTCCAAAATGATCGACCTCTATGCCAACTGGATTGAATCGTACCCGATTGTTTCGATTGAAGACGGGCTTGATGAAAATGACTGGGGAGGGTGGACTGAACTAACTGAGCGACTTGGCGGTCAGGTGCAATTAGTAGGCGATGACATTTTTGTCACGAACGTCGACCGCCTTAGTCGGGGCATTGATTCGGGGGTTGGAAACGCGATCCTCATTAAGCTGAACCAGATTGGGACAGTCAGTGAGACTTTAGATGCGATTGCGTTGGCTGTCGATTCAGATTACAGAGTGGTTATTTCTCATCGGTCAGGAGAAACGGCGGACACCTTCATCTCGGATTTGGCTGTCGCCACAGGTGCAGGACAGATTAAAACTGGAAGCGCCTGTCGGTCCGAACGGGTTGCTAAGTACAACCAACTTCTTCGGATCGAGGAATGTTTAGGCAAAAAAGCCCGGTATCCGGGTTCCTCGGTGTACCAGAGTTGACTGAATGCCTGATGCCGTAAGTCGTATACTCAGTCGAATGATCGCATTCGCAGTACTAGTGCTTACAGGCTATCAGCTAATCTTCGGTGGAGAATACCATCTTCGCGACCTTCAAAAGCTAAAGCGTCAAGTTGCAATAAGAACGGCCGAGGTTGACTCGATGAGTGCAGAGTTGAACTCGATTCGGATTTGGGGAGATAGCCTCTTGAACAATTCTTGGGTGGTTGAACGTGTTGCCCGTGAAAGGTACAGTTTCATCCGCTCCGGAGAGGTGTTAGTCAGGTTCATAGAGACTGATCAAGTAACGCCCGATTAGAGGGAGGGGTTCTCTTCTTGGTCTTGCCCCGAGCGTGATGAGTTTTAGGATTGCGCACACCTAACGGCAGGGTAGCTCAGCCTGGTAGAGCAAGGGACTCATAAGCCCTGGGTCGCGGGTTCAAATCCCGCCCCTGCCATTTCGAGGGGAGTTAGGCATCGCACGGGAAACGGCGCGGTGCCTTTTTCTTTGATCTTCATACGGCTCCCGAAACTGTGCCGTAGCCGGCAAGGAAATTCCGAAACCAGCAGCAGTTCTCCGCAATTCGTGGAGCCTTCGTCTATTGCGAGGTCAGGACTTGAGGTGTACCTGAAACTATGCAGTCGTGGCCCGACTTACCTGTAGAGAAGGAGTCTTCTCATGAGATCTTACCCAGTATCTTGCAGCCTAATGACGCTCGTAGCTCTCGCGTTCGTGTTTTACAGTCCAGAAACACAGGCTCAGGAGGGATCCGCACGTCTTGAGGTTGATCATTATCTCGATTGGGAGTTCGTCCGAAATCCTCAGCTTTCTCCGGATGCAAGCCAGGTGATCTACGTGCGTGAATGGATCGATAAGGTCAACGACAAGCATGCTTCTGAAGTATGGATCATGGACGCGAATGGTAGCCGGAACCGCTTCTTACTAGAGGGTGGATCTCCAGCGTGGTCTCCGGATGGGACGAGAGTCGCTTTCGTGAAGGAAGGTGAACCACAAGGCGCTCAGATTTTTGTGCGCTGGATGGATGCGGAGGGGGCGGTGTCACAGGTGACTAGGCTGACGGAATCTCCTTCAAGTCTTCAGTGGTCTCCAGACGGTAGGTGGATCTCCTTCAATGTTGTGGATGAAGCTCCGTTGGATCCGGCATGGCGACTTGAGATGCCCCAGCGTCCGGAAGGTGCGGATTGGACGGCCCCTCCGAGGATTGTGGAGAAGCTCAACTACAGACGTGATGGCTCTGGGTGGTCTCCAGTGGGATCACGGCATATCTATGTTGTATCGGCGTCCGGAGGTGCAGCTCGGCGTGTCACCAGCGGGGACTTCGACCATGGTTCACCCCAATGGATGCCGGACGGACTGAGCATCTTGTTTTCCGGTCTAAGGGCCAACGATGCCGAGTATCAGTACCGTGAGTCTGCGCTCTATTCCGTAGATGTATCGTCGGGGAACATCCGGCAGGTTACGACCCGCCGGGGAAGTGAGACTAACCCACTACCGTCGCCTGACGGAAGCTTGATTGCCTACCAGGGCAACGAGTTCACGACTGACACGTACGTGGAGCAAGAACTGTATGTGATGAATGCGGATGGCTCTGGTTCCCGAGTGATAGCCCGTGAAGTAGGGGGAATCAGCGGCGTGACTTGGGCTGCCGATGGAAGTGGCCTGTATTTCACATCATCAATGCGTGGAACCTCAAACCTTTGGTTTGCGCCACTCAGTGGAGAGCTGCGGAGTGTCACCGAGGGCAACCACATGCTCTCAAGCACAGACATTGCGGATAATGGATCGGTAGTCGGAGTGCGAACATCGTACCATGAACCAGGTAGCCTAGTTAGCTATTCGCTCAACAGCCCCAGCGAGATCCGTGTCCTCAAGAGGACCAATGAAACGGTGCTGGCTCAGGTACAATTAGGCGAGGTCGAAGAGATTTGGTACGAGTCGGTCGATGGGCTCCAGATCCAAGGTTGGATCAACAAGCCGCCCGACTTCGATAGCGAAAAAAAGTATCCACTTATTCTGCGCATCCACGGTGGTCCGCACTCGATGTATAACTCGGGATTCGATTTCAAGAATCAGGATCATGCAGCCAACGATTACGTTGTATTGTACACGAACCCGAGGGGCAGCTCAGGCTACGGGTCGAATTTTGGGAACGCCATCAACTATGCCTATCCATCCATGGACTACGATGATTTGATGGTCGGTGTCGATTCGTTGATAGCTCGAGGCTACATCGACGAGAGGAACCTCTTTGTGTATGGAGGCTCAGGGGGTGGGGTGCTGACTTCTTGGATTGTAGGCCACACAAATCGCTTCACAGCTGCTGTTGCAAAGGCGCCTGTGACGAACTGGACGAGCTTTGTGGGTACCACTGACGGATCGAGCTGGTACTTCGATTTTGAAAAACACTTCTGGGAAGACCCGTCGGAGCATTTGCAGCGCTCGCCGATCATGTACGTCGGCAATGTCACGACACCCACGATGGTCATGACGGGTGAACGGGATCTGCGTACGCCGATGGAACAGACGGAACAGTTCTACCGCGCGCTTAAGCTTCGCCAGATTCCGACGGCGATGGTTCGTCTCACAGACGGGTGGCACAGTCGGAGTCGTCCCCCGACGAACTTCATACGTGTGCAGTTGTTACTGAGGAACTGGTTTGACCGCTACAAGGTTGCAGACCACTGATCATGTGACTACAGACTGATAAGGAAGGCTACCTCCCATTTATTGGGCACCGCACGGGAAACGGCGGTGCCTTTTTCTTTAAAGGAAATGGTCAGGCGTGAGGTATATTGGTAACAAGAACAAGCTGCTGCCCTTTATCGACGCCTTTCTTGATGACATGGGTATTGAGAGAGGACGGGCTCTCGACGCTTTCGCAGGAACTGCGACGGTAGGTCGTTACCTGAAATCGCGCGGGATGGAAGTTGTCACGTGTGACATCTTGTCGAGCAGCTACGCTTTCCAACGCGCCTATGTCGTGACTAATGGATATCCGTCCTTCTCGAGGCTTATAGCTGACTCCAACTTCCAGAGTGTTCGTGAAGATGGATCGTTCCAACAAATGGTTGAATCACGGTTTGCGGAGCAGGAAGAGTTATTTGATACCTCATCGGATGAAGCTCGCGCACTCAAGGAAGTTTTGGTGTACCTCGACACCGTTCTAGCCTCCCACGCCGGCTTCATAACAAAGAACTACTCAGCGCCCCATGAAGGTCAGGAAGGTTCTCGGATGTACTTTACCGAAGCGAATGCTAGGTGCATCGACATGATACGGGGCCAACTTCATACCTGGCAGAAGGGAGGGAGTGTTGACGATGATGAGTTCCATTTACTTCTTGCGTGCCTGCTTGAAGCTGCCGATTCGGTTGCGAATACGACGGGCGTTTATGCGGCTTTCGTAAAAACATGGCAATCGAATGCACTTCGCCCGTTGAAATTCAAGATCCCCTTGCTTGTTTCGTCTGATAACCGAGTGTGTGAAGCGTTACAGGGCGATGTCAACCAATTGATTCCGAAACTCGGAAGCTTTGATCTGCTTTACCTGGACCCACCCTATAATACACGTCAATACAGTGCGTATTACCATGTCCCTGAACTGATTGCAGAGGGTTGGTTTGATGAGGAGCCGACTCTGCGTGGTAAGACAGGACTGGTCCCAGACGAACACAAGAAATCTCAATGGTCTAGCCGTACGGACTGTGTGTTTGCCTTAGAAGAAATGCTCAAAAATGCCGATGCGACACACGTGCTACTTAGCTACAATAATGAAGGCATTATTGGTGAAAATGATATTGAACGATTATTCAAAGAGTTTGGATTGACGCACACATATCAGCGAGTTGGTCGTGATTACAAACGGTACCGCTCTGACTCTGACAATCAGGCGAGAAACTACAAAGGAAACCGAGTAACTGAATACCTTTACTACGTGCGGCTCAAGTAAATGTCAGGGAAGTTCAGCCGTTCTCCTTCTTGTTCCATCATGTTACTGTGAAAATATAAACTGATACAAACTCATCCGAATCTGATCATAGATAGCTGCTGATTGGATCATTAATAATATGAAAGATTTGCAGATTCTTGTTGTCGACGACGAGCCCGATATCCTCAGCGTGCTGGTATATCATTTAAGTCGTGAGGGGTATCAGGTTAAAACCGCCGTTAATGGACAGGGTGCGCTGAAGGCAGCAGAGGTTGATCGTCCCGATCTGATTATTCTTGACCTCATGCTTCCCGGGATGGATGGATATGAAGTTCTAGCGCGACTACGAAGTGATGAGCGGTTAGGGTCGATCCCCGTAATTCTGCTCACGGCTCTTGTAGAAGAAGAGGAACGTGTGAAAGGGTTCGAGGTTGGTGCCGACGACTATATTGCGAAACCGTTTAGTGCACGTGAACTCGGGTTACGGGTGGAGGCACTACTTCGCCGTTCAAAAGCGGACCCAGTATCGGCCAACCGGCGCCTTACGATCGGTCCTATAGCACTCGACCGTGAGGCTCACCGAGCGTTTGTAGGTGATGAGGAAATAGAACTTACCCCACTTGAATATCGATTACTTGAGATACTAATTCAACGCCGAGGTCGAGTACAAGACCGCCGCCAGCTTCTCCAAGCGGTTTGGGATACGAACGCTGCGATTGAGACTCGGACGGTCGATATGCATGTGGGTCGACTTCGTATGAAGCTTGGTGCAGCCGCTTCTCTCATTGAAACTGTGCGGGGGGTTGGATACCGGTTCCGCGCACTTGATAAGTAGGAACCCTCTCAAAGCTCTTCAAGATCGACTCCTCAGGGTGGGGATAAGATCGTGGAGTTAACGGTGAGCGGAAAAGGTGAAATTCTCGAATCGTCTATATTTTGCCGTCGCCGTGGCACTTGTGGCGACGATTTGGCTGGTGACACGTGGATTGCAAGCCAAAATGATTCGGTCAGTCTTTTGAGCAGAGAAATTGACCAAGTGGTGGAACAGCTCAGAGATCGACTGGAGGCTTCTGAACAAAAGGTAGCTGACCTTAGTACACTCTTTGATGGCTTAGAGGAAGGTCTGGCGTTTATAGATGGTGATGGGTTTGTGAATTTTTGCAATCCGGCATTCGAGCGCTGGGCTGGTCGTCCGGTTTCGTCCGGAATAGAGATTGAAAAGTTGTTTAAAACTCCCCGGATCGTCGATGCGCTGATCAAAGCGCAGGCGGGTCAGCATGTGACTGACGAGGTGGAATTGGGAGACCAAATTGTTTTGCTGTCGGCCCAACCACATCGATCAGGAGCTTTCCTGATGCTCCAAGGGTTAACCGATGAGCAACAGCTTGATGCGATTCGTCGAGATTTCGTCGCAAACGTCTCCCACGAGCTAAAGACTCCACTGACTAGTGTCGTCGGGTTTGCGGAAGCGCTTTTCGAAACAGAGCTTCCCCCTGATAAGGTTAAGGATTTTGCGGATCGAATTTTAGCGAACGCGACGCGGATGCGTCATTTGGTTAATGATCTACTTGATCTTTCACTGGTGGAGTCAGGACGATGGAAACCTGATCCCGAGTTGGTCTCTGTGCGGGAAGTTTCACGCGAAGCGTGGAAAACGCTCCCTTCTGAAGCTGGCTCAAAGCGAGCCGAGATAGAACTCAAGGATGGACCGGATGAGGCATACGTAGACCCGGAAGCAATTCGTCAAATTCTCGCCAACCTTCTTGATAACGCGGCCAGGTATGGGGTGGACGACGTACCCATCGAAGTAAGTACTCGTCCAGATGGGGATTTTATCCGAGTCGAGATTAGAGACCATGGGTCGGGGATCCCGTCTGTTCATTTGGAGCGTGTATTTGAGCGTTTCTATCGAGTGGATCCAGGGAGGTCGCGCCAACAGGGTGGAACTGGTTTAGGGTTGGCAATTGTAAAGCACTTCGTAGCAGCACATGGTGGAGAGGTCGGAGTCGAGAGTGAACTTGGTCAGGGAACTTCGGTATGGTTTACACTCCCATCAACTGGCGAGAATCCGAGGGCAAGTCCTGGATGATCGCAGCCGTGATTCAAGTCACAAGGGCATTGTTTCCTTAGTATAAGGTTGTCGTGATATGCCTCCAGACAACTCGCGCCTAGAACAAGACAGTTCCATCCTCCCTCCGGGCAAGGGGGCAAAAGAGATCGCGCATACTT
>CAJWLK010000005.1 GCA_913043255.1 uncultured Gemmatimonadota bacterium | reverse complement strand
TTGACCACAAGTTACTTGAAAAGGCCGACCTGGTCGTGGCGGACAGTAGATCTCAGTGCCTGCTCCACGGAGAAATCTCACACGCGATCAGGGAAAACCTACTAGAAGAAAAGAACATCGTTGAACTTGGCCAAGTGATCCGTGACCCAGCACTGGGGCGAACAACTGACGACCAAATCACCGTGGTCGACCTCACGGGAGTAGCGGTGCAAGATATCCAGATTGCCAAGATGGTGAGCCGAAGGGCATCTAAAGGATCAGAAGGGGAATGAAATGCGACTGAGTGGGAGGGCCACGAATTTGCTCGTTGCAGTTGTCATCTTAAGTGGGTGCGCAAGTTTATTTGGCTTAAGAGATTTTTCTGCTGTGTCGCGAGCGAACAACGTAAGGATTATGACCCTGCAACGAGGCATGACACCCGAACAAGTAAGCGAACATATGGGGCCGTCATATAACGACCACTTGTCCAATCCCGTCAGGATTGAAATGTACACGGCCAACAACGACACCTTCAGGGCTTTCTTCTTCTACATCGCTCCGCACTTCGGACCTGTGGGTGGGATTACCGATAGAGATTTGATGCCTGTTGTCTTCAAGAACGAGATCCTGGATGGTTGGGGATGGTTATATTGGCAAAGCATGGCAGAGCAGTACAACCTCACTAAAGCCTTAGAAAATTTCCAGGAAATTTTCGATCATATTCCTATGGGAAACCGGACCCCTCTCACCCCCTTCTGATTGTAGGCACAAAGCTCCACCCAAGCATTCATCAGGCCAACGCTTGGCGGCAAAACCTACAGTCCCCAATATTATTGTGTTGTTTCTATTTTTGATTCTTTAAGAAGAGAGGTTCCATGAAGGGGTTTAAACCACTACCGATTCTACTTGTCTCCCTACTGTTTACAGCTTGCGGCGAAATCCGAATTGGGGGCGAAGCAGAGCACGGGGATGAGATGGCCGGAGAACATGCGGCCGGACCTGCTAATGTGACTCGCGAATCTTCTTCGGAAGAAAAAATTGCGAGCGCCTTGAGTGCAGCTCCAGACATCGTGTCAGCTGAGGCAACCGTAGTTGATTGGCCGGCCTCGCCGGGCGAAGCTCCTACCCTACTGCGAGAAGGAACAAATGAGTGGGCTTGCTTCCCAAGCCAATATCACACACCGGGGCATGATCCCATGTGCTTCGATGGTGCCGCCCAGAACTGGGCGGGAGCGTGGATGGCACAACAAGAACCTAACCTGCCGAGAATGGGACTCTCCTATATGCTCGAGGGCTCTTACGACAACAGCAACACGGACCCATTCGCTCCGGTCCCACCAGAGGACGAGTTCGTCGTTACAGGCCCACACGTCATGATCTTCCCTGTCGACCCGACTTCACTTGATGGGATGAGCACGGATCACACCACGGGCGAGCCTTACGTCATGTTCCAGGGCACACCATGGGCACACCTCATGATGCCCACGAACTGAGTCCACACATAAGCTCAATCTTTGGCGAGCTAAATAACGAGGGGCCACTGGCAGCGACTTGCGAGTGGCCCTTTCTTATTTCTTGGGAGATTCACCCCTCCCCTGACCTTACCCTCTCAATTCCACATATAAGGTGAGGTGTAACCGTTTCCCCTTGGTACGCGTTTACGAGACGGGAGGGGGAAACGACATGCTTCAAATACTGAAAGAAACCCAACGAACATTCTGCTTTATTCTACTGGCGCTGTTGGCGAATACTGGCCTACATGCCCAGGTCGTACCGGTACGGACCGTACCCGTCGCATCGGGGGACCAATTTCTAACGGTACCCTCAAAGACCATCGCGATGGGAGGCGTAACGATTGCCGTCGATGACTCCTTAGGGGATGCATGGGTGAATCCAGCCAAAGGTTCCTTGATCCCTGAATCGTCGTTTCTTGCCGCACCTACCTTCTACGCAATTTCAAACCAAGGCGGCGGCGGTAAGACGTTCCCTGTAGCGGGACTCTTCCAAGGAGACGCTTGGTTCGGTGGGGCCGCACTCGCCGTCCAAGAGATTTCAAACCCAAATGACGAGATGGGTTTCTTTATCGAACCTGCGGTTATCTGGGATGGGCCACCTCGTCGCTTGAGCGATGTATCCTCTCGGAATCTGTACGCCCGTGGATTCATCGGCCGAAGAGTCGGCTCAGGCCCATGGTCCATTGGCGTCGGGCTTTCTACGGCCCAGCTAAATGCCGTCGATGGCGTTGATCTCCTCTACTCGGGTTCGGACCGCATAGATCAGTCGGGCACCGCTTCCGACATGCGACTCGGACTATACCGCACAGGAGTGCGAGATCGGTTCTCTCTCGTGGGCGTCTACAACCATCTCTCGATGACGCATGACGTCACCTGGACGGACATCCTATGGAGAGAGCACGAGCCACCGTTGGCCACTCGCCGCATGGAGACGAACGAAGACAAAACGCGGACACTCGGTGGGCAGCTAAGCTGGGAACGGGACCTGAAGGCGCCCGGTTGGCGGGTCGGGGCGACGATGACGATGAACCACAAGTCACACCCGAAAATCCCGAACTATCAGATCCAAAACATCCCAAGAGACCCTGGGATAACCTGGGCCTACGAAATGGGGTTCGGTGTGGCTCGGACTCGTGGGAACACGACGTTCGGTCTTGATATGGTGCTTCAACCAATCGCAAGTGAGACCTGGCAAGAAACCGATGAAACGGTGACTACCGAGGCTGGCCAAGTCATCGCAGTGGGTAACCGAACGATTGAGAACGACTTCTCCATCACAAACGTCATTCTCCGAACTGGCCTCTCTCATCGTGTTGGAGACATCGAGTTCCTCGGTGGCCTCGAGATGCGGTCTTATGACTACAAACTTGCACAAGTGAATCACCTGGAAGATGACGTTCGAGACCTAGAGGAATCCTGGATGGAATGGTCTCCGACCCTCGGAGCCATCATTCATTTCGCTGATGTTGACCTTCAGTACACCGCGCGTTTCACCACCGGTACGGGCCGACCCGGGCTAGCCTGGGAACCCGAGGCGAGGCCGATGGCTGCCAACGACTTCATCATCGCCCCGGAAGGTCCTTTAACGTTACAGGACGCGTTGGTCCACACTCATCAATTATCGGTGAGGATTCCGATTCGATAGAGGGTTGCTTCACCGCTGTAAGCGTTAGGTGCAGGCCACCCTGATTCATGAGGGTTTACGTCATCGGCCGTAAGGGTCACGCCCTTACGGCTAGTTCGGTCGTTTCGGACAGGGTGATATCAAATATGTTCGCATCTGATATCACCCCTCCGAAATGCATATCAAGCGGATTGTTCGAAATCGAAACGAGGCTAACAAACTTACTGGCCTCCTCCGGTCCACCCGCCGCCCAACGCCTCACGATCAACCCGTTCACCTCCTATGTAAACCTCTGATATCTGTCGTGTGTTCTGGATGTCATCGAGCGGGTTTGCGTCCAATATGACAAAGTCTGCGAGTTTCCCTGCAGCAATCATTCCCGCCTCGATCTGCATGAGTTCCGCGGAGGTTTTCGTTGCAGCCACAATCACTTCAGCCGGAGTCATGCCCGTTCGCACCATGTCTTCCATCTCCTGATGCGAAGTCCACGGAGAACTCCCGTCCGTACCGAATGCAATCCTAACCCCCGCCTTGTTCAAACGATCAAGATTTCGAGCCTGAATGCCAAAGGCTTCTTGCGCGGCTGGTCGGTCCTGTTGTCCTGCCTGCATCTCTGCGAGCCGGTCGGCAGGAATCGTTCCACTCAACCAACTCAGGTCAACGACCACACCCGGACCCGGGAGGTTTGGAACCAAAACCACTTCTGGACGATCAGCCCACAATTCGAGGACCTCATCGTCTACATCTTGGTCTCGAATTCCGTGAGCAAAGGCATCGACTCCAGCCCGAAGCAACCCCTTAGCATCTTCAAGCGTAAAAACATGTGCGGTAACGCGGAGTCCGTTTGCGTGCGCCTCATCGATGACAGCCTCATATAGCTGTGACGTGAGTTTTTCGTACTGCCCCCCTCTGTCATCGACCCAGATCTTCACGAAGTCTACTCCCTCTACAGCCAATTCCTGAACTGCAGCATGTGCCTCTTCTTCTGTGGTGATCCAGAACGGGACTTCCGAACGGCCTTCTTCCGGTGCCGTGATCCCGCGACCTGCGCTTTGGGAACGCGCACCATTTTCAGGCACTTCATTTCGCATTTGGAAACCCACATCTCCCTCATCGAGGCCCAGGCTAAGGACCGCACTTGTTCCGTAGTAGGCCCAATGTTGGAGTTGGTCTGTCCGATCGGGACGGGGAGAGGCAAGGTGTGCGTGTGCGTTCACGACACCCGGCATCACAGTTTTTCCCGTCAAGTCCACGTGACGAGCTCCCGCTGGAGCATCGATGGAACCAACCGTGCCGACAACAGTGAAACGTCCGCCCTCGACAACGAAGGCCCCATTTTCAACAGGTTCAACCACATCGCCCGTGATCAGTCGTGCGCCTTCGTAGACCACGGCATCGGTGACAGATTCACCTGTATCACAGCCGTACGTGATGAATGGGAGGATGAGAGAAGCAAGAATGAGCCTCGTGAGTTTCATGAACATCTCCTGCGGTTGTTGATTAATGCCAGCATATTCTTCTAGTCTTCTGGTGCCTAGGTCCTAACCCGTCGATCTCAGGAAGGAACAAAAATGAAGAGAAGTGAATTTCTCACCGCGTCTACGTTGGGCACCCTCGGTCTTGGGACCGGAAGCTTGCCCCTCAACAGTCTGAGTCCCAGGTCGGACGCACAAGACCAGGGGCGAAAGATTCTCATCGCAGGAGGCGGGTTCGGAACCACCTTCATTAAATATATGGCATCTCTCACAGGACAAAGACGACCGAGACTTTGCTACCTACCCACAGCTTCTGCCGACCGTGAGTCTGGGATTGTCCGCTGGTATGAAAACTGTGCGCCCTTGGAGGTTGAACCCCATGTACAGGAAAGCTTCATCAATAGCTACCAGATGAAGGAAACCTTTGAAGACGTGCTCCTATCGATGGACGGTATCGTTGTTTCTGGAGGCAATACGCTCAACCAACAAGCGATTTGGAAAGTTCAAGGGATCGACGAGGTCCTTCAGAAGGCTTGGGATCGAGGGGTCGTATTAGGTGGGGCGAGCGCCGGCTCTCTCTGCTGGTTCGATGAAGGCACTACCGATTCGCGGCCTATTCAACTGACGAAGGTTCAGTGCCTCGGATTCATCAAAGGAAGTCATTCTCCCCATTATGATGCAGAAGGAGAACGTAGGCCCGCCTATCAAAGAATGATTCAATCGGGTGAGATGAAGCCCGGATATGCATGCGATAACGACGCCGGCATCTACTTTATTGATAACGAGGTTGAACGAGTAGTTCACACCCGTGCGGATGCGAAGGTCTACTATGTGAGCGTCGTAGGCGATCAGGTGGTCGAAGAAGAGCTTCCAGCTGATATGATCACCTAAAAATCGACGGAACGTTGCAATGGTCCGACACCTAACTATAAGCAAATAAATATTTTACTTAAAACAACTAAAGTAAAATATAACAAAACGGCCACCTTAAGTCGCGGACTTCAACCGATCATCACATTTATCCATTACGTTTTGGTCTGCCACTCCAAACATCCTTTCTATCGTGTCTCGGCGGTAGTCGAATATGGCTTCCAATTGGCTACGAACGACACACCGATGGACGAGCTGACCCAAAGGTCCACAGGGGAGCTCATACTCGACTACATCTCGGACCTCGACTCCGCCCTGGACCGATCTAAAGAGATGTCGATGGTACCATCTCTTATAAGGCCCCCTGATCATCTCATCCGCAAAAAGCACTCCTGATTCATACTCCGAAATCCGGGACTTCCACGCCATGGGAAACACCAACCACCGGAGACGGTAGCCGATCTCTGTCCCCTTCTGTACCACATCGTCAGTAGAAGACTTTACTTCAAAGTTCATCCAAGGAGGGGTAATCGTTTCGAGGTTGAGAGGATCTTCGAAAAAACGAAAGACCGTTTCAAGGTCGGCCGGAACAAACTGGCGGCGTTCTAGTAAGTGCATCTAAGGGGCGCGTATACGAGCGCTCACATGAGCCCTCTTCAATTTTCTGATAGCACCAAAACTCATTCCTTAGTTACCTCAAGTCCTTGCTCATGGACAAAACCATTTTTCCTTTTGAGATCGCCGGAGCTTCATTCATGTGAACCCGGCTCATCTTCTTCCGAAGTCACTTCATGCTCAGCGCCGGCATTTTTGACGTGCTCATCAAACCAACCAATAAAACGTGCCCACATGTCGAGCTTGTTTTCGATAGCTCGTGGCGTATGAGACTCGTACGGATAAACGTATAGGACCGCAGGTTTTCCGAGTGTGGTAAGAGCCTGAATCATCCGTTCTGACTGGACAGGGAACGTTCCCGTATTGTTGTCATCTCCTCCATGGTACATAAGGAGCGGCGTATTGATTTGATCCGCCTTAAAGAAAGGAGACATTTCAATATAAGTATTGGGCGCCTCCCAGATGCTTCGACGCTCAGCTTGGAAACCTGCCGGGGTGAGTGATCGATTGTAGGCGCCATCTCCCGCAATCCCAGCCTTAAAGTATGGACTGTTGGCCAGAATGTTGGCTGTCGCAAAAGCGCCGTAACTGTGTCCGCCATGCCCGATTCGATCGATGTCGATGACTCCAAGCCCATCGACAGCTCGGATCGCTCCATACATAGCGTCTACCAAGTGTGCGATATAGCTGTCATTGTAGTTCTCACCAATGATGGGGATATCAGGGTAAATCAAAGCATATCCCTGGGTGAGCCAGATATTGGACCAGCGCAACCAACTCATATGAGTGAATGCGTTCTGATTTCGCGCACGTAGAGTTGCGAACTCGTATCCTTCCGCCTCTTCGTATTCCCGCGGATAGGTCCAGAAAATGGCTGGCACCTTCTGTCCTTCCACATAGTCGACCGGGAGGGATACACGCCCTTGGACCTCTACACCATCTCGTCGAACAAAATCGAAATCGATACGACGTGCATTCGTGATGGCCGGGAAAGGGTCAATATTGTTAGTCAAGTTTTCCGTTAAGCCGCCGCCCTCCCACAAATAACTGTCCGGGAAATCTGTGCTTGACTCTCGACTCACGATCATCCGATTCAGGTCAGGGTCAAGGCCAACGAGCGGCTGTTCAAATGAATCCGAAGAACTCTCAAAGACACGCTGACTCGATCCGTCCGCGAGACTCACTCGGTCCACAAAAGGCTGAGGACGAAAATCGGACTTGACCCCACTCCCGCTTAAATAGGTCGCACTCCCGTCCGAAGAGATGGGTGCAAAAGAAAGACCGTTGCCGGTACGGGCGGCCCACACATTTCCGGGTTGTCCTACGGGATCATCGGTTTCGTGAAAATCGACTAACAAACGCAAAGGTTTCAGAGTCGAGTCCAGTTCCCAATAAGCCAATCCTGCCTTTCCATCCTTAGAGATCGAACCAAACGCACCGCTTCCATCCATCGTATAAGTGATTGAATTGATGCGGTCTTCGGTCTCCGCAACCACCTGCGCTTGATCCATATCAAAAGGGGCTGCAAGCAACATGACACGATCCGATTGCTCATCATCCTCCCCTTCCCTGAAAAGGAACGAGAGGCCCGCACCGTCAGGGCGCCATGCGAAAGCCCTTGGCTCGGAACCGCGAGTTGAGTTCGGTGAATTTCGCCCTTCTTGCAAGGGACGTTCATTCAGCGTGGTTAGGACGGCCCCCTCCTTATCCATAATGAAGGTTCGGCGCGGGAAACCACGGTAGGCAGTTCGAAAAGAAAAGGGACGTTCAATCACCGTCGCGAGAACATGCCTTCCGTCGGGGCTGACAGAGATCGACTCGAACATCGCCGGGTCTCCAATGAGTCGAGCAGCTCCTCCTTCTACAAACTCTACCAGTTGGCTTCGAGTGTAGTGTTCAAAGAGGAACTCATCATGGGGGTCCCTCAGGAGATTGGGGTAAGTCGGAGTTGGGGTTGGTTCAGCCCGTGTTCGCCGAACCACTGGTCCAGTAGGTATAGGGTTTCGCGGTGACTCGGCCCCGCGATCGGAAGGGACAATAAGGGTGAGGACCGTCCCTTCCGGTGTCCACTGAAGCATGTTGGACGGTTGAGTCCCCTGACCTCGAGCGTTTGTCCCAATAGTTGCAAGGACTCGCTCGCTACCAAGGCTTCGAGCATCGCCCGTCGAAGGATCGGCCACCCACGCTTCAGTTCCATCGGTAAGGTGTGCCAAGAACGCTATCTGAGCTCCGTCGGGCGACCATGTGAGGTCACTCACGAACGCGCCCTCAGGAAGATCCACCTCGGTAAAACGTTTCTTGCTGAGAGAATAGAAGCGGAGTCCGTAGATCCCATAGGTATCCAAATGCCAGAGTCGATCCGTTTGAGGTCGCAGCTCAAGCTCTGCCAATCGATACGTTTCTCGGGACATCAAATCGAGCGTAGAGAGTTCCGTGACCCATGGGACGACAAAATGATCCCCATCGGGACTCATATAGTTCAAGGTCACGTAGTTCTTGTCTGTCTCGAATAAACGTTCTATTGACTCCGGTGGAAGTACATATCGATCCGCGTCAGGGTTTTCTGACTTACTGTCTTGCGCGAACGTCGCACGGGGTTGCATTGCCCCGAATGACACCACAAGCCCGAAAAGAACCACACACACCCAACGCTGGCGTGCGACATATCGAATCTTAGACACCTTTACCTCCTGCGATGGACCGCCCATGATGGTAACACCCTATTCCGCGGTTTCAGGATTTGACCAATGACGTAGGGCTTAGACAAACGTAGTAATTCTCCCAGCTATTAGTAAGAATGGGGGGACAAGGACAATAATAATTGAACTTAAGAATCCCGATGCAAATTGACCGACTGGCCCGCCTTGCCCTTGTCACTCTAGCCATCCATTTGCCGACAAACGTCCAAGCCCAAGAGGATCGCTGGAGGTTGGACACTTCCAAGCCTATTACCTATTTCATCGCAGAGGGATCAACGGTATCGGGGTTCCAACCGGGAGACGAGGTTCTGGCCAAGTGGGCCATCGAGGCATGGGGGGAACAAGCAGATCCACCTCTGACGCTCGTACCCGGGCCTGAAGAGTCTGCGACCATCCGTATCTATTGGGTGCCTGCGGGAACCGGGCTCTATGGTGAAATGCGAGGGCGACGAGTGCAGGGACAATTCGCGGCAGATCTTTTTGTCCACCCGGACACTGATTACCTCGGGTTTGAGATTGCCCACAAAGCACGATCCGACCCACTCTTTAGAGCTACGGTTATATACTTGACCTGTGTCCATGAGCTAGGACATGCGTTTGGCTTGCCTCATACGAGTGACTTTGAAGACATTATGTACTCATTTCAATTCGGCGGAGATTTCGTCGCGTATTTTATGCGATTTCGCGAAAAACTCGAAGCATTAAACAATATTCCTCACGTTTCGCCATTCTCCCTGAGAGATATGAAGAGGTACCAATCGTTGTATTCACCAGGTAACCGCGATGAGACAAAGGCGGGCGGGAGATCTCTGCCCCATGAATAGAATGTGGATCACTGTAATCATCCTGGTGGACATCATCCTTTGTCTCATTGTGTATTTTCAATTTTTCCATCAAGGCTAACCATGATTTGGACGCCCATCGAATCGCGCAAAACGCCATTTAAGGGGCCATGCTAAACTCTGCATTAAAAAAAGGTGACCAAATGAAACGAGTCAGATCAATAACCTTCCCTACTAAGATCGGTCCGGGGTTCGCGTTAATCCCGTTTCTGCTTTTCGGTCAACCGTTATTCGGACAAGCACGGGAATATGATTCCACCCGTCCATTTGGCACCCTTCGCGAACAGGCGAAAGTTCAACAAACCTGGCTCGAAGAACGCCTGGATACGAACCTGCCCATGCTTATGCGCAAACACGGAGTCGACATGTGGGTCCTCGCCATGCGCGAGTACAACGAAGACCCCGTGTTTCGCGCTCTGGTCTCGGCAACAACTTTCGCAGCTCGTCGTCGAACCATTTACATATTTTTCGACCGTGGGCCGAACGAAGGCATTGAACGGCTCGCACTAGGGGGCAGTTCCCAAGGTGGCGCCTACGAAGCAGTTCGGGCGACCGCTCTGGCTGCGGACGGTCGATCAGCGGAGCTTTGGGGGAAAGACCAGTGGGACCTATTTGCCCGTATGGTTCGCGAACGGAACCCACAACGAATCGCCGTAAACATCTCGCATGACATCAACTTTTCAGATGGACTTACGGCAGGTGAGTGGGAACAAATGAAGGAATCATTCGGCCCTGATTTAACGGAACGCGTAGTCCGTGAACCCTTACTGGCCCTCGATTATCTTGCCATGAGAATTCCCGGCATGACGCCAACGTACCGTCGGATGCAAGCTGTCGTCCATCAGATCATCGGGACGGCTTTTTCTGAAGTTGTCATCGAGCCCGGAAAGACGACAACGGCCGATGTGGTATGGTGGATGCGCCAACGTGTTCATGACCTGGGACTCGGGTCATGGTTCCAACCGTCGGTATCCGTACAACGTCGTGGCGTGGACATGAGTAACGAAGCAGCTCCAGTGATCGAACGGGGAGATGTCCTCCACTGCGATTTTGGGCTTGTAGCTATGGGGATGGCGACAGACACACAACACATGGCCTACGTCTTACTTCCGGGAGAGACCGAACCCCCCTTAGGGCTTCAGCAAGCACTCGCCAACACCAATCGTCTCCAAGACATCCTATTCGAGGCAACTGCAGTTGGCCGAACCGGAAACGAGATCCTCAAGGATGTCTTGAATGCAATGCGTGCGGAAGACCTAAACGGGACCATGTATACCCATCCCATAGGTGACCACGGTCATGGAGCAGGCCCCTTGATCGGCCTCTGGGATTACCAAAGCGGTGTACCAGGCCGAGGCGATCCACCCGTAATTCCAAGCATGTGGTTCTCCACTGAAATGCAGGTTACAACGCCCGTACCTGAATGGGATGGCCAACCGGTCCGAATGGCTCTAGAAGAAGAGGCGGAGATTACTGAGGAAGGCAAGATGCGATGGGTGCTCCGACGACAGACAGAGCTACACTTAATCCACTAGCCTGTCCGTGTTCGTGCCCAAATGCCGCGCAAATCCGGTCCTGTTTTCTCCAGGTTCGACGTGGAATACACTCTCGCGCCGGACACCTCATCCTTCATGAGTGTCATAAAGACACCCCCAAGGCATAGCATAGCTATCAAGTTAGGGATGGCCACTGCAGCGACTGCGATGTTAGCGACTACCCAGAGACGGTCCACGTCCGCGACCCCTGCGACGATCACGCCAGGCACGAAATACAGCCAGCGGAGAATTCGGACGGGACGAACTCCGACCAGGTTCACGAGACAGGTTTCAAAGTAGACGTAAAAACCGATCTGTGTGGACAAACAAAACGCAGCGATGGATACCGATACGATGATGGACGCGACAGAAAACGGGAACACTTCCGTAAACGCCGCCAAGAGGAGTTCAATCCCGGATGCTCCACTGGCCATCGCGCCTGTCGAGAGGATCGCCAGTGCGGTAATAGAACAGATCAAGATCGTGTCAAAGAACACCTCAAATGCGCCCCATACTCCTTGTTGAAATGGGTGATCAGTTTGCGCGGTGGCGTGCACCATTGGTGCCGACCCCATCCCGGCCTCATTGGAGAGCATCCCGCGCGCCATACCTTGTTTTATGGCGGCACTCACGGCGATTCCGGCGACCCCTCCAGCTCCGGCCGTTGCGGAGAACGCATGTGAGACAATGGACGCCATAACCTCTGGAATAACTTCGAAATTGATCGCTATTACGACGAGCCCACCCACTAAATACACCACCGTCATAATCGGGACTAATCGTTCGGAGAAGCGCCCAATCCGCCGTAAGCCTCCTAAGACGACCAGGGCCGTAATCAGCGCCATGGAGCCAGCCACGATGTACGGATCAAGACCGTAGCTCGCCAACAGGGCACGGCCCACCGTATGCGATTGTAG
Source organism: uncultured Gemmatimonadota bacterium (assembly GCA_913043255.1). Classification (GTDB taxonomy): domain Bacteria; phylum Gemmatimonadota; class Gemmatimonadetes; order Palauibacterales; family Palauibacteraceae; genus Palauibacter. The sequence continues at coordinate 146,932 of CAJWLK010000005.1, read as the reverse complement.
CATCGAGGCTGCGAACACCGCGTTAACAAGCATGCCCGCGCTAAACAAGAGAGCAAGAGGAGTCCAGCCAAGCCCACGGCGGATCGTGTATTGAGGGCCGCCTCGAAACTGCCCGTCTGGGCTTCGTTCTCGATAATACACTCCCAGAGTGATTTCGACCGTCTTCGACATCATCCCAAAAAAGGCCAAGATCCACATCCAGAAGATGGCGCCGGGTCCCCCCACCGACAGCGCCGTTGCCACACCCGCCATATTCCCCATCCCCACCGTACCAGCCAGAGACGTAGCTGCAGCCTGGACGGGGGTCATCATCTGGCCCCGAATTTTACTCGGGGCGAGACGTCCGATCGTGTTTCGAACTATGTAACCCAACCCCGTGATCTGAAAAAAGCCCGAACGGATCGTGAAGAATACCCCCACACCTGCCAGGAAACCCATGGTCCAAGGACCCCAAAGGAAAGAGTCGACAACCATCAATTTTTCGAGAAAAAAATCGAGCATGTACCCTCACAAAAGAAAACCCGGCAACGCCATTAAACCCTAGGCATTCACCTCATCCTATAGGGTTCACATATTGGAAGACACCCAGTGCTTATGTACTGGTTTCCGACTACGTTCAGCCTCTCGCCGCGATCTTCGATAAAGTCGGCGTCGAGGTCGAGCCTCCCCGTGCGCACCTTTAACACCTGACAGGGGCACTCTCGAAAAGACTCTAGCCCTTATGAGACTGGATCGATGACCGAAACAGCGGTGCAAGACCTGGTAGTCCACGGCGACATCGCACTCGCAGACGGAACGGTCCTCCGAGATGGCTGGCTTGGCATCACGAGTGGACGAATAACTAACACCTCTGCAACGCCCCTATCTGGCAAACAAGTCGTCCGCGCTTCCGGGCACTTGATTCTCCCAGGGTTTGTAGATGCACACGTTCATACTCGATCGTGTGTCGATGAAGGGATTACCGCCACAACCAGAGCGGCAGCAGCGGGGGGGACTACGACAATCATCGACATGCCGTTCGATAAACCAGCACGACCGGTCAACTCTCTGAAACGATTCGAATCGAAGGTGGCAGACATCGGAGACGAAGCCATCGTCGACGTTGGCCTCTACGCCACCTTTCCTCCGGAAGGTGACCTGGGCATGATCGCCGCTATGGCTAAAGCCGGAGCCGTGGGGTTCAAGGTTTCAACGATCGAAGTCGACCCTGTTCGATTTCCTCGCATTCCAGATGGACGCTTGTACGAGGCCTTTCAGGAAATTGCCACCACCAATCGCCCCGTGACGGCACACCAAGAGAACCAGGAAATCATATTTGCACAGGCTGAGGTTTTTCAGGCTCGCGGCCGTAACACACCCATCGACCATGCCCTAAGTCGTCCACCTGTAGCTGAGACAGAAGCCGCAGGGCGACTGCTTGAACTGGCTTATTGGACTGGCGCCCATCTCCATATGGTCCACGGAACATTACCGCGCACGTTCGAACTCATTGAATGGAATCGTTCACAAGGAGTTCGAGCATCGGGAGAGACGTGCATTCAATATCTCCTCCTCACTATGGATGCCCTACGTGAACAAGGCGGCAGAATGAAGTGCAACCCTCCATTGCGCTCACAAGAAGACGTCGAGGGCCTCTGGGAGCAAGTGGACTCGGGACTGGTCGACATCATCACATCGGACCACTCTCCTTATCCTCTCCAGCAGAAGGAGTGTGCGGACATCTTTCAGGCTTATGCTGGAATGCCCGGAGTCGAAACATTGGGGACACTCCTGTACAGCGAGGGAGTCGCGACGGGGCGAATTGGGTTGACACGGTTTCTGGAACTCGTATCGTCGGGGCCCGCAGACCTGTTCGGTTTCGGACAAAAAGGTCGCCTCCAAGAGGGGGCCGATGGAGACTTCGTTATCTTCGATCCAAATGCGGAGTGGACCTTAGACGAGAACGCGATGCATTATGCCGTAGGATGGAGCCCTTATCATGGTCGGCCTCTCCGCGGGCGGGTTGTCTCGACATGGTTACGTGGCCATCTCATCGCCAATAACGGCGAGGTCATCGGAAAGCCCGGCATCGGGCAATTCACAAGCCCAACATAGGACTCAACTTGACACCATCGAACCCCATGAAGCTTCAAGGCGTTCTCCCGATCCTCCCCACTCCATTCACAGATGAAGGAGCCATCGATGAGGTCAGCCTTAGGCGCCTGATCGACTTTGAACTCAACGTGGGCGTCCACGGTGTGAGCATCCTTGGCTTCATGGGAGAAGCTCACCGCCTATCGAACACGGAAAGAAAGCAAGTCGTGGAAACGGTGGTAAACCAGGCTGCTGGATCATTTCCTACATGGGTAGGTGTCTTAGCATTTGGAGCGGCTGGCGCCATCGAACAAGCGCGTGAGGCGCAGGACCTTGGAGCACATGGCGTGTTCGTCGCCCCCATCGGTGTCCAGAACGACGAAGTGATCTTCGACTACTATGCTTCGGTGGCTAACGCCCTCGACATTCCTGTCGCGATCCACGACTTCCCAGAATCGTTCCGGACGATCCTATCGCCGAAACTTATCGCTCGGATGGCCAACGAAATTGATGGGGTAAATTACATCAAGCTCGAAGACTATCCCGTTCTTGCGAAGATGAGCCGCATCCAAGAGTTAGCGCAAAACTCTATAGGTATCTTTGGGGGCTTAGGCGCCGTCTATTTCCTAGAAGAACTCCAACGGGGTTCACGAGGGATCATGACCGGATTCGCCTTTCCCGAGATTCTCCTTGCCGTATACGATGCATTTAGGGCGGAAGATCGTGAACGAGCTGCCGCCCTATTTGACCATTATGTTCCGTTGATTCGGTACGAATTTCAGCCAAAGATAGGCCTAGCTTACCGAAAGTTCGTCTATCAGAAACGGGGCATAATCGACTCTACCTTCATCCGCCCGCCGGGTCTCCAGATGGACGATTACACGGCTACCGAGCTCGTGGCGATCATCGAACGAGTAGGGTTAGACCTCAATCCGAACGGAGTACAACCAGCAGTCATCCCTCCACAACCCTAATCTTAGCCCACCACAAGCGCTCATTTATAACGCTACGGGGAATTGGACGTAGCAGTATCTTCGATCGCGCCAATAATAAGGCTGAGTAAGGGGTCTATATCTCTTCCAGAGATCCAGCGAGCTACGACGATGAGATCGTTCACCGGGTCGCAATAAACCATGTTGGTCCCATTTCCCAGATGTGCCCAAGCTTCTTCAGGAGCGCTCGGATACTGTTTCTCTCCTTCTTCATTGGGGACATTCAAGAAAAAGTTCATGAACCCATAGGTACCATTCGCAGGCCCTGGAGTCATGGCGTGTTTGAACCATTCTTCTGACAACAGTTGGCGGTCACCCCATTTCCCCTGCCGAAGAGTAAACAAGCCGAACCGGGCTTGGTCTCGGGCACTCAAAAACATCCCTCCACCCCAGTGTCCACCACCACTAACTGATTGGACTTGTCGGCCATCTATCGTGATCCACGCATTTCGGTAACCATTCCATCGCCATGTGGGAGATGCTCCGATCGGTCCCATCACACGCTCCTGAAGGACTTCAGGCAATGCACGTCGCCACACATTTGTGGCCGCGAGGGCGAGTATGTTTACGCGGGTGTCGTTATACTCATATACCGTCCCCGACGGATGCCTCTCCCTAGCGCCCCAGGTTCTGCTGTCTCGATCTGGACGATCCGCCCAATCCGGTTTGCCCCAGAGTGTCCCCTCCCAATCAGACGTTTGGCGAAGTAAGTCATCCCAAGTGATTGTTCGATTGTGAAGCGATTCAAACATCGTAGTTGGGTCCGGCCTCCCGAAACCTGAGCGGTCCACTCCAGGCTCCCCATCCCCCTCGGGAACATTCGTGGGCGCCATGTACTCTCTGACCGTGTCATCCAAGGAGCCGATAAGCCCGTCGTCCCAAGCAAGCCCTACCACTGTAGAGAGAAAAGACTTTGTAACACTATGCGTCATATCTACTCTCTTGGTATCACCCCATTCGGCTACGATATATCCGTGCCGAACTATCATTCCCGCTGCCCCTCCCCGAACCTTAAATGGGCCAATTCCGTGACCCAACGGTTCCCGTCCAAAGCTTTGTGTTTGCGACAACTCCTGATCTCGCTCAACGGACGTCTCGTGGCTCAGCGCATATTCGACTGCGGCCTGAACACCTGCCGGGTTCATCCCAACCTCTCCTGGAACCCGATGGGTCCAGTTATCACCGCGCATGGGGACATATTGAGCGACCGAGACCAATGGGAAGATTGCACTCATGACGCCAACTAAAATCGCACTGCGGGACACACCGTTAAATCGATGGGAACGTTTCATAGTCTCTCGTGAGTTAGCCGTGTAATAATGGCTTCTTAGGGAATCTGACTTGTGAAGCGAAGGAGTTCACAATCTTCATCGTTTTTTATCGTGAGGACCCTCTTCGACGGGATTTTGATCGACGAGTTGTACTCTGTTGGGGCACCACCATTACGAGGAGAAGAACTCCTACAAATGCGAGGGCTGGGATATCGCCAGTTAAATGTCCCGAATGAGCTGTATCCCGGTACGCATGGACCAACATAATCCCAGCATGAACGAGACTCGACCATGCTGTGAAAAGAATTAGGCTCCGATGACGAGCCGGGTCGCGCGCCGCCCACACCAAAAACGCCCCGAGTGTCGCATAGATACCTAAAATCATCTGTTCGTATTCTGGATGACCTGGTTCCCAGCGCCAAGCAGATGGCCATAACTCCATCAATGGTGCGTTCGCAAAAATAAAGACGATGCCGATAATGAAGAGCGCGTAACTCAATGGCGTTTTCGGTTGCTCGGCCACAAACCCCCCTATAAAACCTCTATTTCACGGATGATTCAGTGGGACGACTGTCCCCTCTTCGATCGTGGAGAGGAAATTATCTTCTTTTGCACTTAGCCACGCAATAGAGTAGGACCTGCCAACCCTAAGCCTTTAACACAGAGCCAGGGGCTTTTTCTCACAGAAAAAGCAAATCAACTCAGGAAGGGACGGCACACGCGCTCTTCGAGCCACGGACGAGTCGCATTAATCGCAACAAATCGGTGACTGGTCGCCTGTTTTACAAAGTCAGGCAACTCCCCATAAGTCTCATCTCTGTCCGCAAGCACGAACAACGGGTCATAACCAAAACCATTATCCCCTCGAGGCGTTCGAGCAATCCGACCTTCGACTCTCCCTTCAAACACCGCATGCTCTATGTCATCCGAAAGCGCGATAACGCATCGATAATGAGCTCCCCGCTCAACCACTGGCACCCCTTCGAGAGCATGAAGGAGCCAACGATTATTTGCTTCATCTAACCCATATTTTTCGACCCAGTCGCTCGGCGCAAACCTTTTCGTCCGAACGTCGGGAGCACCCCCCAAAGCGTCCACACATAGACCAGAGTCATCCGCGATGGTGGGAAGGCCCGACCGTGAATGGAAGTATTTCGCCTTTGACATAGCATTGAGCGCGAAGGATCCAAAGGGCTCAAGCTCATCCTCTTCCTCCACCTCTTTTAGCCCAAGGTCATCGGGGCTAAGGAACTGGAGTGGCAAGTCCGAAAGTAGCCGACCAATCTCCCTTACCTTGTGTACATTGCGGCTGGCGACAAGGACAGGTGGGTTAATCTCTTCAGTCACAGGTTTCCAAGTCGAAGGTCTTTGCGGTCATAGGGCCGGCGTTTCATTAGATATCCGCCCATGGCAACGGCTGCGAGACCATTGCCAATAAGAATAGCCCACCAAGTTAACTCCCGTAGAATCCAATTTTCGAGCAACACTGCCACCACAATCAGTGAGAGATCAAGTGCAATGGATACGCACATTAATTGGAGGAAAAGGAACTGGGCAGTCCCCTCCCCGTCGAAGTGGTTCCACATAAGAACTCCCACGATCAAAAAAAAGGCGAAGTGCCATAGCCCATAGCCTAGTGCTGGCATGAGCGTCACATTGACACTTCCCATCCCAGTTCCAACTCCTCCCTGAAAGAGAATCATCCCGAGCGTCGCCGGCGTATAGAGCGGTTCCCTTACGATGGTATCCAATATCAAGAACCAGACTCCGACAACGATCCCTCCGACAAGTCCAGTGTACAAGCCCTGTCGAGTCACCTCACTCGGCTTGAAAAACCTTATCAAGCCTCGCAGGTCCAACTGAACACTAGACCGTTCCATCTGCAGAAACATAACGGCCCCACCCACTCCATTCACAAAGAGCACAGCGGGCCAACTCGGAGCGGAAAAAACAAACTCCTCGGGTGTTCCACTTATCCCTAGATAAAAAACCAACGAGGCGAACAACAGACCGAAAGTGGTTCCAAGTAGTACATCTAACGGAAGATTCAACCAACGAATCGAAAACGCCGCGAACGTGCCCAGGCCACCCCAGACAAGAAAATGAATGACGACAAACCCTATAATCGAAACGGCCAACGGGACGGTAAACGCCTGCCGTGTTACAGCAGCCCAAAGAAAAGCAGGTGTTTGCAGTGGGGCTCGTTGCCCCAAATCATAAAAGAGGAAGAGAACGGCCACGACGAGTCCTGCTAACAAGCCCGCAACGAAACCGTCACGAACTCGACAGGTCGTCCTCATCGTTCTGACTTTGAATCCTCGGTCGACCTCGTCGCTTCCCAGTCCTGTTGTTCCTGGACCGCGCGTGCGACCTCCTCTTCACGTTGGCGACGTCGAGCCCGGAAAATCCCGCCACCGATGACCACAAGAAGGAGATATGGCATGGTAGCCATGAGAATAAACATCCACACATAACCTTCTTGAGATGGGGGGCTATCTTGCAAAATCACACGGAAAGGCTCGCCAGAAGTAATCAAGAGCGAGAGTTGGCTGATCATCAAATCTCGTTCTAAAACTTGTCCAGTACTAGAAGAAGCAGGAGGACTGGGAGGTAAAGGATGGAATAACGAAACAAGCGTTGTGCACACTCCGTGGAGATCTTCCAGCTAAATTGTGCCGCATACCAAACAAATCCAGCACCCAACAGTATGGCCCCAATGAAATATATGGGACCAGCCAGTCCTATCAGTGTCGGGACAAGAGTGACAGGGAGTAGAACTAGGGTATAGATCAGCGTTTGGTGTCGCGTTTGCACTCCTCTTTCATCTCCAACGGTCAACATTTGGAGACCAGCCGCTCTGTAGTCCTCGCGCAAAATCCATGCGAGAGCCAGAAAATGCGGAAGTTGCCACAAGAACATAACCATGAAAAGAGCCCAACCTCCGGGTTCCAACCTACCGCTGGCGGCTGTCCAGCCGCCAAGAATTGGGAGTGCTCCTGGGATCGCTCCGACCACCGTCGAAAAAGAATGGACACGTTTAAGGGGCGTATAGACGAAGTCGTACATGGCGAAACAAATCGCAGCGAGTATCGCTGTCAACGCGTTCACCGTCATGGCCAGATACACCACCCCAAGTCCAGCCAAAAGTCCCGAGAACACTGCAGCCGGGATCGCCGCTATCCGACCTGTCGGAACCGGTCGGCCACGCGTTCGAAGCATCAGGGCATCAACATCTCGCTCCAAAACTTGATTCATCGCGCTTGTCCCAGCCGCCACAAGCGCGATACCCGCAATCGCGTTCACAAACAGGAGAGGTTCGAACCCCGCTCCACTTCCAAGGAAAAATCCTGCGGCAGCCGTTACGAGAACTAAGGCTGTTATACGGGGCTTCGTTAACTCAAAGAAGCTTCCGACGACTTCTCCCCACGACCTCTTCCTAGCAGCGTCAGAGGTGTCCGCCTCCAAGCTAGGCTCGAAAGGGATATCTCCGGTACTCACAACACCTTCAGCATCTACTCAGTCCACCTACAACACGTACTCCATCATAATCACGATGATCATGATAGCTACTGCCGGTAACGGGGCCACCGCTACCAACCGCAATCGACTCGGCTCAAACTTCAAGTGCATGTAGTACATGGCGACTAGGACCGCTTTCCACACGGCCATCGCCAATAATGACACAACGATCACCCACTTGGGGAGGACATCTAAGAGAGCCACTCCTACCTCGGCTACAGTTAGGATGAAGAGGTACAGCCAGATGAGCATGTACTTTGGTGCCTCATGCTCATGATCGCTCGACGCGACACTCGCCGTGTGCTCGCCAGCTTCACTCATTCATTCGCTCCATGCGCTGTTTGGTCTCAAATCTTGAACACTCACACTCAAATGAGATAGACGATTGTAAAGAGAATGATCCATACTAGATCCACGAAGTGCCAATAGAGTCCCAGCACTTCAAGACCATGCGTGTTATCTGCACCCCAATGGCCTTGGTACGCGCGAATCGTTGCCCACCCAAGACAAATGACCCCAAGGAGAACATGGAAGCCATGGAAGCCGGTCATGGTAAAGAACGTCGCACCGTACAACCCTGCCTGAGGCGTGAAACCGTGACTGCCTGCCCAGCTTTGGTGAAAGATCAGCTCGTAGTACTCGTATACTTGGACCCCGAGGAAGAGTGCTCCCAGTGCGGTTGTGGCTAAGAGGTATGTCTTAATCCCCTTCTGATCACCAGCCTCCGCAGCTGCGAAGGCCTTAACCATAGTAACCGAACTACAAATAAGGATGAACGTGTTGATCGCGGTAACGGTCACGTTCAAAACTTCATTTGGTTCAGCCCAACTGGATGAGGCTCCAAAACGTAAAACTACGTATGAGCCAATCAAGCCCGCGAAGAACATCACCTCCGAACACAGGAACACCCACATCCCCACTTTTTGGGTGTATACATCCAGTCCCCTCTCGGGAGGCCGGGCTGCGGTCGCGGCGTGTGCCATCTGGTCTATTTCCTTTTCACGTATCAGCGAGAGTCCGGTCTTTAGACCGGCTACTTGTCATTTTTAATGAGAGCCACCAGCAGGAGAGACTACATCAGGCCGCTCATTTTGAGCCAACCAATCCTTATCAAGAACGTCTGGGTGGCTGTACTCATGGGGACCATGATAGACCACTGGAACTTCATCCCAATTCCCATGCTTGGGTGGTGAAGGAGTCTGCCATTCAAGAGTAGTCGCATCCCAGGGATTCCGGCTTGCCTTCTTCCCTTTAAAAATGCTCCAGAAGAAATTGAACGCAAAAATGAAGCCCGTCAGGTAAAGCCCAAACGCAGCCACTGTGATGAGTTGATTTGTATCTTGAATCCCTTCGAGATGAGCGTACCCAGTTGAGTCATAGATGCGTCTCATCATCCCAACCATACCCAAACCGTGCATAGGGAAGAAAACAAGATTATAGAGCACGAACGTAGTCCAGAAATGGACCTTCCCCCATTTCTCGCTCATCATCCGCCCAAACATCTTCGGGAACCAGTAATAAATGGCTCCGAATAGCGCAAAGAGGCTTCCCCCAAAGAGAACATAGTGCAGGTGAGCGACGATAAAATACGTATCGTGGATATAAATATCGACGGGCGTCGCAGCCATAAAGACACCTGACAATCCTCCGATCGCGAATAGCGCCACAAATGAAATCGCAAACAACATCGGAGTATGTAGCTTCAAGTTCCCTCTCCACATCGTCCCCATCCAATTAAACGTCTTGATCGCGGACGGGACCGCAATGAGTAGCGTCGACACAGTGAAGGACAGGCCAAGTGTCGGGTTCATTCCACTCATAAACATGTGGTGACCCCACACAATGAATCCTAAAAATGCGATCGCCACGATCGCCCAAACCATAGCCTTATAGCCAAAGACTGGTTTTCGGGACCCTGTGGCAAGAATCTCCGAAACAAAGCCCATGGCCGGCAAAATGAGGATGTAGACCTCGGGGTGCCCGAAGAACCAGAACAAATGCTGCCAAAGCAAGGGTTGCCCCCCACCTTCGGGCAGGAAGAAGGAGGTTCCGAGAGTCTGATCAAATAAGAGCATAATCCCGGCAGCCGACAAAACTGGCATCGCGAGAAGCGCCAAAATTGCCGTAATGAACAAGGCCCAAATCGTAAGGGGCATGCGGAACCAAGTCATTCCCGGTGCCCGCATATTAATCGTTGTCGTTATGTAATTGACTGATCCAAGGATCGAAGACAGCCCAATAAAGATCAGCGCCACCAACCACATGACTTGTCCTAATTCAACTCCGGTCAGATCAGGGCGAGCGCTCAAGGGTGCGTAGAGTGTCCAACCCGCGCCAGCCGCCCCACCAATGACCCAAAAGCTTGCCAAGGTGATGATTCCAGCAGGGACCATTAGCCAGAACGAATACATATTCAGGCGTGGGAACGCCATGTCATGAGTCCCCAGTTGGAGAGGAATCAGATAGTTGGCGTATACACCCACCAGCATAGGCATAATGGCAAGGAAAACCATAATCGACCCATGCATGGTCACAAGAGCATTGTAAAACTCGGGCAATATATACCCACTGGCGACCATTGATTCCGGCAGGATGCCACCGCCTGGAATAGGCTGATCCGGCCATGCGATCTGATACCGCATCATCATCGCAAGGAGTCCCCCCACCGCCAAAAAGAATAAGGTGAGAAACAAGAACTGGATTGCAATAATTTTATGGTCGGATGAAAAGATGTATTTCCGAAGAAACGACTGTTCGTGCTCCGCGTGTCCCGTCGCTTGTCCGGGCGCCTCCGCTACGATCGTTGCCATGTCAACCTTTCTCGATCACTGGGCCAACGCCCGGCTAGCCTGCCAGGCGTCAAAGTCGGCTCGTTCATGCACGGTCACAGCGGCCTCCATACGATAATGACCGAGACCGCAGAGTTCGGCACATGCGATCTCAAACTCACCCGTTTGAGTTGCATCGAACCAAACCGGAATTCTCATCCCTGGAACAGCATCCTGTTTGACGCGTAGCTCCGGAATAAAGAATGAGTGAATCACATCTTCCGCCTCAAGATAAACAATCACGGGCTCACCAGCTGGGAAATGGAACTGATTGAGAACTTCAAAATCATCTCCTGTGCCCAATATTTCATCTGGGCCAGGATATACAATGTTCCACTCGAATTGCTTCGCCCGCACTTCAAATTCAATTGCACCCTCCGGCATGTTCGAAGGGTTTTTGATGTCGGCCCAAAGTCCGGCCGAATAAACTCCCAAGACCACAAAGACCAAGGCCGGTACTACAGTCCAAATAATCTCAAGCTTATTAGATCCGTGCGTATAATACGCCTTATGTCCTGTACGACTCCGATACTTAACAATAAACAAGATGAGTCCGGCTTCGACGAGGACGAACGCAATTCCGGTGATGACGAAAATGATCCAAAACAGCTGATCAATCTGCACACCGAAAGTCGAATAATTGGGGGGCAAGGCCCAGTCCACGAGTTCTCTCCTAGCTCAGGCTAGCGGTTATAGGGAGGGGGACGCCTCAGCGACCCGCCGCTCCATTCAAGCTCACGCGGTGAATACCGTCTGACTCGTGGTGAAGCACCAGTGGCTCATTCATCGGCACCTCGGCACCCGCCATATCCGCACTGTAATCGAAGGCGATTTCAGCTGTGCTTTGTGCTGTCACCGTCACGCTGGTCGTCATCGTGCCATACTCCTCGTGCCATGCCGTCACCGTATAGGTGCCAGCAGGGACATTGCCAATCGAAAAATTCCCGGTCGCATCTGATGTAGCGAAATAGGGATGGTCCACAACTCCAACGTAGGCAGTCATCCATCCATGAACATCACAGCGGACCGGCACCATGACTTCGGCCACACTGAAGCTCTGGGTGCTCGTAATGCCAGCGCGGGGCTGACTGATATTAAAGCCCCGGTTCTCGGTCGGGCTAGCATTGATGTTATGAAGAAAATTGTCACTATTTGTGATGGCGATATCTTGCCCAGACTGGACCCCAAATACATGCGGCTCGTATCGGCAATTCTCTTGATTAAGAGGAACCGACCCCGATGCTGCTGGTCCTCCACTAACACCTTCACTCAAGTACACAAAAACATTGGCTAATCCGCCACCGGACGCCAACACCGTGTTGCTCATAGGCCCGTCTCCACCATAGCCCGCCGCACAGTCGGGTTCTCCCGACATATCGACTGGTGTCATGGCTGGAGCCTCGCCAGCGAAGTTAACCATACCCGAGATCGTGCCGACCGTTGCCGGATCAATCTGGACGGCTGCCTCGGGAGCTGCCCCCCCAGCTGTATCACTGCCTCCACCGCCGTCACCGCCACCACCACACGCGGCGACCATCCCCGCTGCAACCAACGCTACCGACTTATGCCACCGATACGATCGCATCTGTTCCTCCGTGATAAGTGCAGATTTGCTTTAACATTAATGATGGAACCCCGTCGTCACCCTCGTTCCCTATCTTGCGCCCGCCGCACGAGAACAAGACCAAGCGCTCCAGTCAAGAGTATGGCAATGAGTGGAGCTACCACTACTGTGCTTGAAGCTGGCTTATCAAGCAACATATAATACCACGAACTGATGGAGTTGCGCTTCCCCACCTCTCCGCTCGAGCCATCCCAGGCTAGGAAAGCAACGGGAATCGCAGTTCCTTCTTGGAAGCTCAAGCCATCCCCTTCCATAGTGACTGCCCGTCGGAAATAAAGTGTCCAGCGGCCATCCTCCCAAGTTGCGTTCCCTGTAACGGGATCTTCAGGCAACTCTTCAACCGAATCAAGTCCCCGACCACGACCCGCCCCAATTCCCGATTGGTCATTCCACGTCCAGAGATAAACGGGATTCCGTGCATCTCCCATTAGAAAATATGGCCTCTCAGTCCCTTCTGGAATCTCGAACGGGAATTGGACCGCTAAAGCGTCCGGCGGCCGAACCATTGGAGCCTCAAGACTATCCACAACCAAGGAGTCACCATCTAAATCGATGGCATTCATAAATTTGACTTGCCATTCATCCCAGGCAGGATCTGGACTTTCGGATGGATCATGCCATTGGACACGAAGGACTATATCCACACCATCGTGTAGACCCTGGACATATACTCCATCGACAGTCGGAGCAAAATTTCGAGGAGGTTGGATCACTTGGCCAGCCAGCGGGAAATAAAAAGTGTCTACCCCTTCCCACTCCGCCTCAGACCCATCTGTCGGAAGAGTGCCCTCGACGCGTGCTACTCGGACAACATCTCGCAACGTCGGCATCTCTGCCGACCCCAAGCTCGCGATGTAATGTGCCAGTTGCCACACTTCGTCAGGACTCACTACTCCTGCATTCATTGCATCTGACGCTGCCGGCATTGGAGTACCATCTAAGCCTGTGAGAACTCGCGCGTGGATGTCTTCAACACTCCCGCCGCCGTTGAGATACCAACCCTCAGTTAAATCTGCTGCCCGAATCGGAAAACCTCGCCAATCCTCAAGAGTTGGGGAAGATGTCCCTTCCCCACGACCAGCCGACCCATGACACGCTTCACATTCCAAGGTAAGGTAAGCCTGCGCCCCTATTTCTATGGCCTCCGAACCTCCTCCGGGATCGGACCCGAAATCGAGAGACTGAGGGGGGTCACCTTGCCCAAAGAAGCGTGACAAACTCTTCACATAAGCTATTACATCTTCGGTTTCCGGACCTGACAGATTTGGCCATCCTGGCATAGTTGTTCCAGGTAGGCCTTCCTGAATAGCCAATCTCAGATCGTCATCCGTGGGCAGCTGCCCACTCCCAGTTGTTCTAATCTGATAACGAGCTTGCGAAAAATCTCTCGGACGAGGAAGCATCGTGGTCGCGGCAGAGCCATCTCCCAAACCATCTATCCCGTGGCATTCCGCACACCATTTATCATATACGACTTTTCCAGCCTCGACATCTTGACCTGACACAACTGAAAATCCCATGAGGAAACCGGTTATCAAGACGACCATTCGCCGTACAGTTTTTCTCATCAATGCTCCTCCCCTCCTTCCTCTCCTTCCTCGTGCCAGGTTCGGGGCGAGAACCCGGTTTGATCATAGAGGAATAGGATCACTGACCATATCTCATTTTCGTCTAAAATATTTTCCCAAGCCGGCATCGCAGAGTCCCAGGGGGTTCCTTCTTGTGGCAGACCCGGCCCTCCCTTTGCTATCCGCCAAAAAACGAAACTCTCCGTAAGCATTGGGAGCGTTCCACTATTCGTGAAGTCGGCTGGAATAGGATTGAAGACTTGCGCGAAGTGTCCGGCACCATCGAGAAGATCTCCATGGCAGGGAACACAATTTTTAACATATATCGCTTTCCCAACTTGCAGATGCTCTTCCAAGGACCCGTTTTCGTGTAACGGGTTTTCAAGCCCCGTAAGCTGTATTGGGAGACCTCGAAAGGTGATTTCATTGGGTGGAGCTGGGTGAATCGACCGAAGGGTCGCAGGTGCTGCAAAGCTTGGCTTCACATTCTGGTAAGCTAACCAACCGACCATGATCGGGATCACGACCATAAGAACCCCTCGGAGGTTTTTTTGGTCACGCGAAACCATCGCTTCTTTAATGGGTTTTTGAAATGTCCCCCAGCGTCCCTCCTCCGCGCTCATGTAAAGAAGGACTCCCACAAATACGGTAAGCATGTATTGCAAGATCACCGAACTGGGGACTGGCGCACTGGAGACACCAATAATGGGTAGCGCGTATCCAATGAGGTACTTAAACACTACGTAAGCAATCGCGACCACTATCGCGCCTTGCCAGAAGGGTTGTTTTAGAAGACGCTTCATGAGCTCCTCTGACCCTCCTCCCACTGCCTCTCGTCCCTAGTTTCCATCTTCATTACTCTCTTCCTCCCCACTCACCGCCCCCACCGTTCCCGTCGCCAGGAATTCAATCAATACGTCTAGTTCAACAGGGGACATCATGTCACCAAAGATAGGCGGCATCGTCCCGGCAAAGGCCTCGAAACCTTCGGCGATCGACGCGTTCGGATTTACAATCCCCTCTCGAATAAATGCTAGATCTTGTCCAATCAAATCGCCGAGAGGAGGACCAACTTCGCCCCCTTCCCCATCCATCGCATGGCAAGCTAGACACCCATTAACAGCAATCAAATTCAGGGGGTCAATATCACCCGGATTCATAGGAGCAGCCTCAGTAACCGTTACAGCTTCGGCCGCCTCTGCCGCAGCAAGCGCACCACTAATATCATCAGCTGTGACCGTAATCTCTCCACCCTGACTCTCTAAATATGCCACAAGAGTCCAAAGCTCAGGTTGTCCCAACGTACGACTCTGGTCCAGCATAATCGGCTGGAACCCTTCAACAATCATAGCCAGCGGATCCACCAAAGATTCATACAGATATTCTTTGCAGGTAAGTTCTGGGTCTCGGGTCGTACAGACCGTGCCAGCCACACCCAGCAAATCGGGGGCGCGTGTACCTAGTCCGTGGCAGGCTGTACACCCTCCAACGCCGAGATAGACGTTCTCACCGATTGCCGCCAACTCATCCGGTGTCATATCAGCATTGATCACGATCAGTTCCGGTACAGCGGAACGGACTTGTGGGATAATATTCGAAACAACAGTGAAGACCCCTAGGGTCATAACCACTGTCATTAAAATTTTAAAGTTAGCCTTCCACATCTATCTTCGTCCCCAGTTCCTCACGTTTCCCGTACCAATCGCTTTCGCTCTCTAAGCAACACGTCCTACCGTGCCCTACTAGTGACCCGATTCGGCGGCAGAAGTGTCGTCATAGACCGACTTTTCTGCGAGCCCCCCAAGCCAAAAGATCATTCCCACCAAACCAAAGAAGATCAAAACACACGTACTAATCATCGTCGCAGCCGGGCCAAGGGCTGGCGTGAAAGCTTGCTCGCTCGTGTCTCTGATCACCTCGTAAACATGCCAATGCTGACGAATTCCACTTCGGGCAAAGCCCATGAGTCCCATAAGCCACGTAAAGGTCACCGCCAGAATAAGCAGTGCGTACTGAGATCGATCTGGCATCTGCCCCCATCGAATCGCCCCACGCGATTTTGCGCCTCGGACCATCGCTATATCGATGCCAAGCACAAATAGGATCGTGACCAGAACAGCGGCAACTTGATATACGGAGAATCCGATCCGAATGATGGCGCTAACAAAATAACCGTAGATGCCATAGAACAAGACGACCAATGCTGCGACAACGAATGCAGCCCCCTGTAACATCGTCCCCATCTTCGCCCAAGACACTACCGGCTCCTTATTAGCTCGCCGATACATCAAGAACGAAAGGAAAGTCGTTAAAATCATGAGGTTGACTGCCGTATTCTTAGCGCTCATCACCCCAAGAACCCCCAAGAACGGGTGGTGGGTCCCCCCCATCGCTGCGATCTCATCGCGGTCCGCAATCACAGTGTTTGGAGTCGCCCAAACAATGACCCCCAGCACCAACACCAGGAGCATCCATTTGATGTAAGGCTGAAATCGTTCAGCCCCAGGTATACGGCCCATCCCAATCCAGAGATAATAGTTACCTGTAAGGAAAAGAATTCCTATGAGAAAAGCCTGGATAATCCAGAGCCAACTCATGAAACCGCCCATCATCGTAATGCCCATTTGCTGGCTAAATTCGTAGATTTCTCGCCCAAGCCAATATCCTGCAAAGGGGAGAACAATAAGAGCGCCAATTGCAATAAAGTTTCCGGTATAGCCCATCCAATCGTAGTGCGCACGCTCTTCGTCACTCTCAGATGTCAAGAACCGATAAGCAGCGTACGCCCCTACAATTGCTCCTCCAAACACAACATTGGCTAGCAAGCGGTGGATGTTAATCGGCATCCACGTAGCATTAGCAATCGCACTCCAGAGCTGCACCGTTTGTGGGGCTGTGTCCGCAGTCACATCCGCGGGCGGGCTCATCATATATGTAAGCCAACCGTTCGCGATGAACATAACGATGGTTCCCCAAACGTTGAGCATGATCCCGAGGAACCAATGGACCTTCTTCGCCACTCCCTTCTTCCACGCATCCCACCCGTAGTAGTAGAGATAGAGAGTGAACGATTCGAGGAAGAACATCCCCGCATACAGCCACATCGAAGGTGCGAAAATTGCAGTCAGATAAGCCCAAAATCGGGGATATAAAGTCGAAAGGAAGAATACAAGAATCGCGCCCCAAATCGCGGTTGCACTATAGGCCACCAAAAGGAGCCGAGTAAATTCTTTCGCGAGTTTATCGTAGCGCTCCTGTCGACCAAAAATCCCAATCGCTTCAATTACAACGGCGAACATGGGCACGCCGAGCACGAAAGCCGCAAAGAGGAGATGGAGTTGTGCAGCCATCCACACTGCGTCTCGCCGGTCCATCCCAAAAATCCCGAACTCCCCATAGTCTGGACCTGCAACTTGGGCCAACAACGGAACAGCGATAAGTGTTCCTATGGCAAAAAGAGCTAGCCCTCGCTTCAAGCCTGACATCTTTTTCGACCCCTCACCCGTTCCCTCGAGACTCATCTGTTCTCCACGCGCGGTCGCGTTTCGTCGACCCCTGAGGTTCTCTCTGCATTCCTGAGTTTTCCTGGCCGTCCTCGAGCGAAGAAGGGCATACGCTTCGAAAAATCGATCGGCATCCCCTTTCTCACTTCACTCATTACTTCGAGTGTTACCTGGTCATAACCAGCCTCTATCGCGAACTTCTCAATTCTAGTTCCCACTACACCCCGAACAAATGAGGGGATACTACTCAGCCGAGACTCAGCTTCAGGTGACCAAGGGAGGCTCAGTGTCGGAGATTCCCCATACATGACATCTCGTGTGACGGGGACTGTCGGAGCCACTCCCGGTGCCGGTTCATATGCGCAAGAGAGGTCGGGCCCCAGAAAATCACCGTCCACCGCATAGGCGCGTGCGCGACACCCTCCGCACACTTCGCGGTATTCACATCGTCCACATTTTCCGCCCAAGTCTCCATTTCTTAGCAATTTGAAGATCTTCGCATCCTTCCAAATGTCTCCGAAAGTACGTTCCGTCAGGTCACCCGCGACTTCCGGCATATATGGACAGGGAGTCACCTTTCCTTCCGGTGTGATCCGGCAATACTGGACTCCGCAAGGGCACCGTGTTTGGTAGTTCAGCAGCGAAGAATCATGGTCCCGTTCGTACACGTGTCGCATCAGTTGAGGCTGACATTTTGACCGGACCATCATCCGTCCCTGATACTCTCGTTGAAGATCACACAATTGTGCTAGAATTTCCTCATTTTCGTCAGGTTTCAGACCTTGCATGCCTGCTCCTCGACCTGTTTCCACAAGAAAATAGACATTCACGCACACTGCCCCCTTCTCATCTGCCCAGGCGACAATATTTTCGAGTTCACTCCGGTTCCCTTTCGTCACCGACACCTGAACGAGAAAATCAAGCTCGTGCTGACCCAGACGATCGACCGCGGCAAGAGTCTCACTGAGTGCACCCTCACCGTGTCGAAACCTGTCATGATACTGCGGGTTCAACGAATCGATGCTTAGTGCAACCCCTTGCACACCCGCAGCCATGAGAGATCCAATCCTCTCGTCCGTAAGCCCCGTACCATTAGTACCGACTACCACAGTTGCCCCTTGTTGCGACGCATAATCAGCAACTTCTTCGAGGTCCTCCCGGACCAAGGGTTCACCTCCACTCAAGATCAGTAGAGGACCCGGGTTGACCGCCAGGATCTCATCGATGACACGGAAACAGGTCTTAGTGTCCAACTCGCTATCAGCCTCATGCCACGAACCCGCCGAAATATAACAATGAGCACAGGCTAGGTTGCAGCGGCGAGTGATATTCCACGCTATAACGTGCGGCATGGCAATCTTAGGGTCTCCCCGCGGACTATCCAAATCCGGGACGGTTTCCTGTAATGGACCCACGCCGACAGCGTGCCCAGCGTCCATGGACAGGTTCGTACCCAACCCGACTCCGCTCACTCGTCCTGTGGCCCTTCCTTAGGAGTAGACTCCTGGGACGCTTCGCGCGCGAGCTCGTCCTTAGCGAATTGCTGCACTGCAGCCTGAGCTTCTTCTGGAGACACCATCTTAAAGTCCACCGGGCAATCCTCAGCCTGTTCCTCAATATCGCGAATCGGGCAACGTGTAGCCCCGGATGCCTTAGCTTCTTCGATGAAAGCTCGCATTTCATCGCTCAAACCATCAACGCCCGCAGCCTCTGCCTTTGCCTGTCGCGCCTTGAGCTCATTGAACATGACGAGCATGGTATCCAAGTCGAACTCATCGGCCTCAATCATCGCGTCCTTATTTTCATCCATAACGGTTGACGTTACCCGCCACAGGTTTTCATTGCGCGCAAATTTTTCGACCGTATTTCTCGCCAAGGGGCGGGCAATCAGAGGTACTCGACCCAGCCGATCAAAGGCTTCCGAAGTCCATACGATCGGGTCGCTAGCGGTTCGGTCACGGGCCAATTCGTTATCCGTTACAGGACACTTGGAAATCACCGGCAGTGGCTCTTCGAATTGGTCGGCATCACAACTCTGGACCACGGTCCGTTTCATCGCCTCGCCAGCCTTTACCTCAGCCAAGGCAAGTTCTTCCGCATCCCCAATCCCCATGACGAGCTGCATGTGCGTTGGGAGCAGTTTTTTGATTGCTTCATCTAAACGTTCATTCGTCACTACCGGGAGCTGGTCTCGATTCCATATCTCCGAAGATTCTGTCCCTGAGGCACCATTCTCATTTGCAGCTCGAACAATTTCATCGATTGATGGCGCGGTACCAGTTTCTAAAGCTGCCCTTGCTATCTCTGCAGTTGGGTATTGTTCATATAGGTCCGCCCCATTCCCGTTTGAAATTTCCGACGAGGGGTTGTTGCCGTTACCGTTGATTGAATTCTTACGTTCATCTTTGGGGTTGGGCACGAAGGCTGCCGCGTAACGACTGCCAGCCCCATAGTGCTCAAGAACGAACTCTTCGACAGCCTTACGTGCGATACCCAGCGCAAATGGTGGGACACGCAAGATTCGGACCTCAGCTTCTGGTGCCCACTCGAGCCCGGCCTCCCCATCTTCCTCAATCCACGGAACTTCCTCTGGGTGCACATTGGTGGTTCCAATAAGAAGCAGATTCGTCTCAGCGAGCCGTACGAGATTGTCTGCCTGAGAACCGAGATCAGTCCCATCGATCCGATGCGAGCCATGACGCGCCACAATCAGGAGCGACGGATCAATTTCAGCCGCCCACTTGAGCAACACGTCAAATGGCTTTCCAACCAAAACTTGTGTCTCCGTTTCGACCTCGGGGTACTCACTTGCCATAACCTCGGCCCGCTTGAGGTTTGCCTTACAGAGACGCAGCAACCCTTTATCAATAATGTTGTTATGAAGCTCTTCTTGCTCTTCGAACTTGAATACTTTTGAGGCCTGTACGGAGAGCACATCTTTGATGTTATGAAAAACGACATGGTGATATTGGACGTCAAAGGCGCTTCCGATGTATAACTTGGCCCCATATTCACGGGCCATTTCAAGTGCAATCCTCAAACCCTTATAGGAGTACGCAGAGCCATCCACACCAATAAGCCAATTCCCACCTTTAAGAGGACGGTCATCACGTACGATCAAAGTATCTTTATCAATCCCGCGAACAGCTCGCGCGACGACACCACCGAGTTGACTCTTTTCCTGACGCCCAAGACCATGTGCGCCGATCACGACTAAGTCATAATCACGCCCTGAAGTCCCCGCGAGTTTATCTTCCTGCTCTTCCTCTTCAGCAATCAAACGACCAGTCTCCTCGTTCGTCTGAACATCTGATCGCTGCTTATCACTACCATCATAGTTATGGGCAATATTTGGATCGAAACCAATAAGGCTTGGGAGTCGGCCACCTCCTCGATTCGCCTCATTGATGATTTCCTCGTAGTTAATCCCTTCGAGGAGTTGGCGGGTGATGGAGACACCGGCCGAGCTGCACCGTTTGTGCAGTTGGTCTAGAAAGCTGTCAGAGATGAGTTGCAATCCCTTTTCGATCAGCTTGTCATGTATTTTTCGCTGCCGTCGGATTTCTTGCGGTTCTTGAAATTGAGCAGGAAGCCCAATCTCAAGCTGCCTAAATCTAATGTCGTGCAGTCTCGCCGCATAAACATGCGACCCAGTAATTTGACCATCTGTTTTTTGGCAGAGTTCGATCGCTCGATCGACAGCTAAGTCAGATTCCGTCGAGTTGTCGACGGGCACCAAGACCTCTCGGTACATGGGACTCCCTATTGCGACCGCTAAGCGGTCGGTTTGAGACACTCATTCCACTGACAATTCGCGGCTTTTTACATGCTGCTTTTAAGCACGACCGCAACCTTAAAGAGCACCCGTGCGAAAGGAAGGTGCGATTGCATCTAGGGAAAGTCAAACGAGCCGGAATAGCCTATATCTGCGTACCTATATTGACCTTTTCAAGACTCCAGGCATCACGCGTTCGGCCAACGCAAATGACGAGTCCATCGACTTGAAAACATGAAGACCAACAGCCCCATTATTGTTATCGAAATAAGAGGCAATTCCCATCCGAGGATTGCTCCGGGAGCAACCCCCGACACGGATCCTTGGAGTCCACTTCTAAGCGGAGTATACGGGTTCCACATGGCGAGCGTTAAGGTCCAGCCTGACACGGGCGGGCGAAAAAAACCAGCATAATGAAGAAGCCCCAAGGATATCGCTGCCCCTGCCAGAGCAGCCTCTGCAAGAGATCTTACCATCGCTGCGATTACGGGCCCAATCAAATTAGCAAACAGAAGTGCAATGGTAACGCTCATTAATACCCCCCCGAAACTCGAGAGGCCCGTACCCGTAATCAAAAGGATCAGAATCGCCGGCAATGTTTGGACAAGGTCAATGGATGTCTCTGCCAACGTACGCTCCCAAAGCCAGCGCATGGACGAATAATTTGTTCGGAATATTTCGTCTAGCCAACCATCTCTTGCATCGCTCACTGTCGGGACAGCCGATCCAAAGGTTCCAAAAAACACTAAAAATACCCCATAAACGGCCACGCGATGAGGTGCAGCCGCGTTACTCATTGCTACAGGTGCTAACAGGAGTAAAGGGATAATTACGTTCCAAAGGAAAAGTCGTCGCCGCCGTAGCGCGGACTGCCAGGATAGGCGCCAAACCGTCATCGACCGACCTCGTCTAATTGCTCTCCCGTGACTTCGAAAAAAGCATCTCGGAGTGTCGGCTTTCGGATCTCAAGCGACCTAACCTTCCCTCCCGCTTCCAGTAGCCACTTGAGAGCTTCTGGAGCAGCCACTTCCGGCACCTTAACCGTCAAAACGAGTGAATCCTGACCCCAAGATACTTTTTCAACATTCGTCGGCGGAGAGCCCAGTTCTTCCAGAGTTGGCAAACCTCCTTCCGCAAATTGAAGCTCAAGGAGAGGCCCCTTGCCTGTCTTTGTAAGAAACTCACTCGGTTTTCCTATGGCACGACATCGACCCAAGGCCAAAAAAGCAACTCGATCACAATAAGTCGATGCAAATTCCGGATCATGCGTCGACACTAGAATTGTGCCACCTCGATGCCGCTGCTCTGAAATAGCGTCGGCCAGTATGATTCGACCCGAAGGATCCAACCCAGCCAACGGTTCATCTAACAAAGTCACCTTAGCATCCATACCAAACGCAATCGCAAGACCTAATCGCCGGCGCATGCCGCTTGAGTATGTCCCCACCGGCTTTTCGCCAACATCCGCGAGATCAAAACGGCGAATCCAAAGATTGGCGGTTTCTGCGGAAGCACTCCGATCAAGCCCCGACAACTCAAAGAGGACCCTTGCATTCTCTCTACCGGAAAGCCAATCGCGAAAAACCGGACGGTCAATGGCAAGCCAACGGCTTACGCCCCTGTCAATGTCGCTTTGAGTACCTGCCCCGCTAGCCAGGACACGAAGAAGTGTTGATTTACCCGATCCATTTGGCCCTAAAAGACCGAGCACCTCGTCTTCCTGAACCTCAAGAGACAGATTTACAAGCGCTTCGGTGCCATCGGGATATTCATAATCGAAGTCGTGGATCGCTGTGATCACAGTTGATCCAGCCTCTATCGAACGAGCAGAGTTATCACCTGTCATAAAGATTGCGCCTGGAGCTACAACTCACGGGATGATGGCCACTCCATCTTCATAAACCGTAATCGCATCGACTGGACATGTCGCGCACGCATCTAGAACTTGAGATCGTGACGCTTTCTCCGGATTTGTGAAAACGGCTACTCCATCTTCATCAAGGTCAAACGCTTCTGGTGCTTCCTCGATACAATCCCCGAAACCAACACAAAGATCTCGGTCAATGACAATCCGGCAATCATGCACAACTCTCTCGACTTGCGGGTCGAGTTCTGGACTTTCAATCCTCTCAGACATGTTTCTACATATCCTCGAGGCCTAGATCCGTGCGAGCCCTGTCCATGAGGCCTGGTGTCATCTCTGCAAGTCCACGCTCCTTCGCATACTCATTATAAATCTTCTTGACCATGCCTCGAACAAAAGATGGTACGTGATTGAGTCGTTCAACCGCTTCCACGCTCCATTGGACAGGCCCTGTGGGCGTTTCCGTTGGTTCTACGAAGGCGTCATCTCGACCTGATGATACTTGGCTGCGAATCCCCTCCATCGGGGCTTCCGGCACTGTACGCCCCCCAACCTGCACACCCAATGAACTCACCAGTTGGGTTTCCATAGGATTCGCCAGCATCGCGGTTGACCGTTC
Source organism: uncultured Gemmatimonadota bacterium (assembly GCA_913043255.1). Classification (GTDB taxonomy): domain Bacteria; phylum Gemmatimonadota; class Gemmatimonadetes; order Palauibacterales; family Palauibacteraceae; genus Palauibacter. Next base: position 123,296 of record CAJWLK010000005.1, on the reverse strand, counting down.
ACATGCCGGACACTGGAAAACAGCGGCAAACGTACCGTCACCGGGAACGGTACGATCTTCGAACTCCATCTGCCGATCACAGTCAACGCACAGGAATTTCATGCGCCCCCTTCCGCTCCAGGAAGAAATTGTCTTCTTTCGCCTTTAGATCGTCCGTCCCCCATTTGATTCGTTTGTCCTTTTTGGTCATGCGCGGCACATGTTTCGCGCAATGGATGTACGCCTCGTCGACCGTGATGACGACCCATTGTTCGACTTTGGAATCAACTTTATGCCCTTCTTCTTCGATGTAAGTGGATAGGGCGATTGGCAGTTTGTCCGTTGGGTGGAGCACAGCCGTACCATTCACATGTAGGCCGACAGTTGTTCGAAAGAAATCCACGAAGACAAGCCCGATGTGAGGGTTTTCTATGATATTTCCAAGGCTGGCAAAGACGCCATTTCCACGGTATTCGGGGTATGCGAGGGTTTTTTCATCTAGTGTTATAACAAAACCAGGAGTTCCAAACCTTGGTGAGCAATCGCAGTTTCCGTCAGCATCCGCCGTTGCGACAAATACCATCTCTTGCTCTGCTATGAGCTTGACCATGACCGACGAAAGGTCCTCGCGCATCTGTCGGTCATAGAAACGTTTGGCCCGTTCTCGACTACCCTGTGTTGCTTGGACTTGTTGTTCTCCAACAGTCCCTTCGTGCATCGCTAGTTTCGTCGCACTTTTCTTACAAATGTCTGCTACCGCACCAACCAGTCCATGGATCTCAGCCTGCAAACTTTCTTCCGTGTCTAACCAGTCCTCTACTGACCCATCATCGGCTGCCACAGCCAGTTCCGGGCTAAAGGGGATTTGACCCAGTAAGGGAATCGAAAATTCTCTGGCAAGTTCAGAGCCGGCTTGGCCTTCGTATAAACCCGAAAGATTTTCTACTAGACCGAGCACATGTAATCCTCGCTGTTCAGAAAAATGCAATGAACGCGCCACAGCATCTTGCGATGCGACAGAGGGGATCGTCACCGTGATTGTACCCAACATCCCGGGCACTAACCCATGGAGTTCAGCCAGCCGACCCGTTCCCGGAGGCAGGTCCACGAACAGAACATCAAGCTCACCCCAAGCCACATCTGAGATGAACTCTCGTAATGCTCGACGCTCCTGAGCTCCTCGCCAGACGAACCCTGCATCGATCGGCTCCCGCCACGTCAACGCCTTGTCTTCTTCGATGAGCAGACTCATCGATATGACCCGGAGTCCACCCTTGGTAACTGCAGGCAAGGTTCCATCATCAGTCTCTTCCAGAGGACAGGATTCGAGACCAAGAAAACGAGGCATGCTCGGACCATTCAAATCTGCGTCTATCACTCCCACTCGTAACCCGTGCTTCGATAGCCCGGCAGCCAACAGGGCGGACACAAGGCTCTTCCCCACTCCTCCCTTCCCACTCATTACCCCAATAACGTTCCCAACACTCGCTAAGCGTGCATCGACCCGGACCTGTTGCTCTGCCATCTGATCAGGAAGATTGGATTCATGTTCTTGGACTTCATGATACGTGCGAATTTGCATAGTCATGCCTGAGTATTAAGGAGCATCTCAGAGGTCCCATCCCGCCCTGGCTAGTAACCAGAGATTAACCAATACAACAATAAGTGCAGCAATGTAGAACGTGGGAGAAAGTACCGCCTCCTCCTGTGGAAGAAACGCCCCACGTAGAAGTGTAGGTATCCGCAGCGCTCCTATTGCCCACAGTGCTCTAGCTAGCCATACGTTACGCCAACTCCACAAGCCCCAGAACACCACACTTGCAAGCACACCTCCGGCAATAAGCCACAGGCCAACCGGCCCTCGAGAAGGCAGGCTACCGTCCCTATGAAGCACCCACACTGCGGCTTCGTAAAGGATTGCCACGTGAATATAGAAAAAAGCCGCCTGGCGGAACTTCGCCTGATGGGAGGGGGAATGCACACCCTTACTTAAAGTCCCCGATCTCAACTTTTTCACATTATCACCCTCAGCGAGACAATGAGGTTAGTTGTGGCAACCCATCATAAAGTTTCGCGGGGGCGAAGTGTATCGTACGATATGTCCTCAGTCGAGGTTCTCCATCCGTTCGATGCGAGGTGATGCCCGATGTCAATTATAGGATTCCACCGATTCTTGATCTCAACTGCAATCCTGTTTTGCGGAGGATATGCAATTTGGGAGTTTTTCAATTTTTCTACGACAGGCAGCATCTCAACCTTATTGCTCGGCGTTTTCTTTAGTTTGGCAACAGGAGTGTTGGGATACTACTTGGCGAACCTGACTCGTTTCTTGGACCGCAAACAAACCCCATGATCGGGGCCGAACTAACATAGAGAAAAAGATGACAGTCCAGCGCAAACCGCTCGGGCTATACGTGGCAGCCGTCGTCTTTTTGCTCGTGATTATTTTCGTCGTGAGCGCTTCTTTCGTGCGCCCCAAACCCCTTAGTTTTCCCCCGACACCGATTCGCCCCCAACCCACGCAAACGGGATTCGTCACCGACACTATCACTATCGATGCACAAGATGGCTCTCAGTGGGCTTTCTTTAACTTCGAAATTGGCAGCGTCATCGAAGACCCTCTTCCCAACGGTTGGGATCTCGCAATCAATCGATTTCATATGGTGACAAATGGAGGGGCTGATTACGCCGGCGCGGGTGGGGCATTGGCGTTGACCTTGCCCTGGGACTCTGTCACTCAAGCCCCTCGTAGTGGCTACACGGTGACAGATGGGCGCTTGGGGGACGCTGCTCCGGCATCCACTCCTGCCCTTCAACGTTGGTACGAATACAGCTTCTTCGCTCACACACTAGAGCCCAAGAACGAAACTTATGTAATTCGGACGGCTGTGGGACACTACGCAAAACTCAAGATCATCAGTTACTACTGCCTCGAGGCCACACCTGGATGTATAACGATGGTTTACGGGTACCAAAACGACGGAAGCCTTCGTCTCACACCCTGAACTCTCTCGCGTTTTCAACCATCGCATCCGCACCAGAGTCCTTCAAGCGATCAGCAAGTCGTTCGCCAACTTCCGCCGCCTCCTCCATAGGCCCACGCTCTGCCCCTACTATTGGATCCAACATTCCTTTTACATCATATACAGCGGCAGAAAGATGGACGTCTTCATCCTCAACATTCGCTCTGGACGCAATAGGGACTTGGCATCCTCCCTCAAGACTGGCTAAAAGACTTCGTTCCGCCGTCACCTCTGTTCGAGATTTTCGATCTTCTAATGGGCGCACCAATTCTCGAATCTCAGAATCCGACGGTCGCCCTTGGACTCCCAGGGCACCTTGTCCAGGAGCCGGCAACCAGTCCACTTCTAACGGGAACATATTTGAAGACCACAAGCCCAATCTCCTCAGCCCCGCAGCAGCAAGAATCAACGCTTCAAATTCACCCGCTTCCAACTTCTTCAAACGCGTGTCGACGTTACCTCGCACATCCATCACGCGGAGATCTGATCGAATGGCTCGGACCTGAGCTGATCGTCGAAGTGATGAAGTTCCAATTCTCGCGCCACTCGGCAAGGTATCAATAGCCATCTGTCCCATTGGGACATGCGGTCCTACCACCAAGGTGTCTCTTGGATCCTCGCGTGGCGGAACAGCGGCAAGCGACGTGCCCGTGGACTCTTTTGTTGGGAGGTCCTTGAGCGAGTGTACCGCAAGATCGATGGTTTCCTCTACCAGGGCAGACTCAAGGGCCGAGGTGAAAACCCCCTGCCCCCCAATCTCTGAAAGCGGCACATCACGATCACGGTCGCCAATCGTAGTGGTTGTCCAATAAGTAATAGACAGATTCGGCCAAGATTTCTTAAGCCGAGTCCCGACCCATTCAGCTTGTATCTTAGCCAGACGGGAAGCTCTCGACCCGACCACGATTTTTTCGACTGCCAGGCGATGCCCTTCAGACCGGTTGGTCACGGGCGACACTCACTTCGTGTAGTATAAAATAAGGAAAAAGCTCAAGAGCAGTGCCACCCAAATAACCGAACCTGCGGTAGACCATGTTCTGCCCATAACACCCGTCACTCCGAGGTGCTTCCGAACTCCGGTAACCGTTGAGTTCACCCCCACCAAAACCGTGTTAACTGTACCGGTTCGCAAGAAAACTGCGACCCTGGCTACTGCCAGCGCAGCACGGGGACCTAAGCGCCTGTACACCCAATCAGTATCGAGATTAACTGACCGCAACTCGGGCGGATACCGTCCCGATGACATGAGCCAAACGACTGCCAACATGGCGAAAAAGAGAAGTTGAAGCTGGGCCACTACATGCGCCGTTGTATAGGGCACATACTCTACCGCATAAGGCAACATTGGATAAAGAAAAGCACCTGGGAATGAGCCGTTGAAAATGCAGAACGCCGCTGCAATTGTCATCGCAATCAACATGCTTCGTGGTGCCTCTTTGCACCGAATTCCGGAGTCATGTGCGAAAAAAGCAAAGAATGGAATCTTGATTCCTGCGTGCTCCACAACACCGGCAGACGCAAAAAGAAGTGCGAGCCATACTCCTCCATAGCCTTCGTGAATCGCAGCAGAAATCACCATTGATTTACTGACAAAGCCACTAAACAGTGGGAAGGCCGAGATGGAGGCTGCTCCTATAAGGCATAGACCTGTTGTCTTTGGCATACTCTTGTAGAGCCCACCCAGGTCGCTGCCATTCACCTTTCCTGTCCGGTACAGAACAGCCCCCATCGACATCAACAAGAGACCCTTGAACAGTACATCATTGAAGGCATGGGCAACCGCACCATTCACAGCGAGCTCGGTCCCGATACCAATCCCACAGACCATAAAGCCAATCTGATTGATCATGCTGTAGGACAAGACCCGTCGAAGATCGTTTTCGATGACCGCATAAAAAATGGGAAAGACTGTCATGGCTGCACCAATGAAGACCAAAATTTCGGTTCCGGCGAAGCCACGAGCTAAGGCATAAACAGCAACTTTTGTCGTAAAGGCACTCAAGAAAACGGTCCCCCACGGGGTAGCTTCAGGATAAGAATCAATGAGCCAGTTATGGAGGAAGGGGAATGCACACTTGATCCCAAATGCCAGGAAAATCAGGTTCGTTCCCAAAGTCCCAAGACCTAAGTGGTCGAACGCGAGCGACCCAGTCGTTTGATAGTGAATTAGAATCCCGGTAAGCATCAGAACGCCCGAACCTACCTGTACAATCAAATAACGAATCCCAGCGTGATACGAGCGTTCCGTGCCGCGAACCCAAATCAAAAACACCGAACTCAGCGCCAGAAGCTCCCAAAAAACGAAGAGCACGATCAAGTCGCCTGCCATGACAGCTCCGACAGCTGATCCTGCATAAACCAGGGCTGCCACGTGTTCCATGCTGTTTTCGGCTCGCATCGCGAAGATAAGTCCGATGACCGCCGCGATATGGAAGAGGTAGCCAAAAATCCGACTCAACCCGTCAATTCGAACGAGAGTGAGCTCGTACGAAAAGATGCCGACTTGGCCAAACTCCCCTGTGCCAAGACTGACGAAGTACAGGAATCCGAGTATCGGTAAAGCGAGGATATACGCCTTCTGTATGCGCCCACTTAAGGCAGGCACCAAGAGGGCACCTAAGATCATAATTGCAGCCGGAGGAAGACTACCGATCATAGTAATCCTCCGGGCGCATCAAAATCTTTCGCAATCCCTTTGAGATGACTACTAAAAGAGCCACCCCCACAAAACCATACAAAACGTAGAACTCAGGAAGATTCTCAAGTGGATGTTCCGCGTGACGCAATTCATGGGCACCGATCAAATGTTGAACGAGGTTTACTATGTCGAGGATCACTACCACAGCACACCCGAAATAAAACCCCCGCATCACCAATCGAACATTCTTCGGTTTGTCGAAAAATGCTTTATCTTCGGCCTGCCCACCGCTGCTATCGTTCGTGTGGGTCCAGTCAGCTGCCATGCTCAGCCTCCCGCAAGCGGAAGCAGGAGTTGGTAAACCCCATCCGCGAAGAAGAACAGTGCAATACAGCCAATCGCTGTAAGCGACAGGGCAATCACACAAAACAGTGGAGCTTCCTTAATCGGGGCCCTTGGAACACTGTCAGGCCCGCTCGAGAAAAAGCCCCTAATCGGGATAGGGATCAGATAGGCAATGTTCAGAAGTGAACTCACCATCAGGATAGTAACGAATACCCATTGTCCCGCATCGACCGCTCCTAAGGCTAGGTACCACTTACTCCAACTCCCCCCCAATGGCGGAACACCAATTACGCTCAACGCTCCTATAAGAAATGCAAACATGGTGATCGGCATCGTCCGCCCCAGCCCCCTCATATCACTTATCTCTGTTTTATGGGTGGCAAGATAAATAGCCCCCGCACAAAAGAAGAGTGTGATTTTACCAAACGCATGCATGGCGATATGCATACTTCCTCCCACCACACCCCAGGAGTTAGCTAAGGCGGCGCCCAAGACGATATACGAGAGTTGACTAACAGTGGAGTAGGCGAGCCGCCGCTTGAGATTGTCCTGAGCCAAGGCTACAAACGAGGCTAAAATAATTGTTATCCCGGCGGCATACATCAACCATACGTTGGCGCCCGAAGCACTGAGAAAATCCAGGCCAAAGATGTAGACCACAACTTTCATTACCGTGAACACACCTGCTTTCACTACGGCAACCGCATGGAGCAATGCGCTCACAGGAGTAGGGGCTACCATTGCGGCGGGCAGCCAACGATGGAACGGCATCAGGGCGGCTTTTCCTGTACCGAACGCGTAAAGCGCGAGGAGGACGAGAACCATAGGGCCCTCAACCTTCCCGGCCAGAATTCCTCCTTCGGTGAAATCTAGGGTTCCAGCCATCACCCACGTCCAGGCAACCGCAAGCAAGAGAAGACCCACAGACGTACTAAGCAGGACCGACAAATAGGTTCGAGCACCCTTCATCGCACCCTCTGTTCCATGGTGCGAAACCAAGGGATAGGTCGAGAGCGTCAATATTTCGTAGAAGAGGAACAGGGTCAGCATGTTACCCGCGAGTGCTATACCCATCGCCCCAAATATTGAGAGCGCAAATGACGTGTAGAAGCGGGTTTGGTGTTCCTCGTGATGCGCTCGCATATAACCGATCGCATAAATCGAAGTCACTATCCACAGCCCCGACGCCACCAAGGCAAACAACATTCCGAGAGGCTCAAGAGTGAAAGCGATCGGGAGCCCAGGAAACATCTCAAACCACGTAAAAGTCGGCCGCTCTCCTGCCATCACTGCCGGAAGCAGCGACACGACTAAGGAAAACAATGTCACGCCCGTTAGCAGGGTCACCATCTCACGCACATTGGGACGTTTGCCGCACGCCAGAATCAGACCGGCCCCAACGAGAGGAGTCAGCAGAACGAGTTGGACCAACGTAGAACTACTCAAGGGATCACCCTCAGAAGCACCTCTGCTGCTCGTCCCGCCACTCCTGCTGACGTAGAAGTCATGACACCAAAGAAGAGCGTAGCTCCTACTAAGACCCAAGTCGGCAGCAACATAGACAAGGGCGCCTCACGAGCTTCCCTGGCTCGGGCGCTGGGCTCTTTAAAGAAGGCCGTTTCAATTACTCGCCAAACATAGATCACGGCTAACAGCGAGCTAATTAGAACCATGACAGCAACAATCCACCAGTTTTGCTCTAATGCAGCCCGAATCAAATACCACTTGCTAATAAATCCAGCTGTCGCTGGTATACCGATAAGTCCCAGCCCCCCCACAGCCCACGCTGCCATAGTGAAAGGCATTTTACGTCCAATACCCGCCATGTCTTCGATATCGACAGATTTCAGTCGTAACATGACGCAGCCCATCGCCATGAATAAGCCACCTTTAATCAGCGCGTGGTTAAATAGGTGCACAATTCCAGCGACAAGACCAGTTGTGCTAGCAAAGCTAATCCCCAGCACCATGTAACCAATCTGTGCAACACTCGAGTAGGCGAGCATTCGCTTGATGTTCGTTTGGAAGATAGCGACGGTGGAGGCCACAAAGATTCCCAACAAAGAAAGGAACATCAACACACCACCCAAACCCAAGGTCTCAAACGCAAACGTCACACCAAACACACTGAAGACGAATCTTAAAAGGATGTACACCGAGACTTTGGTAGCTGTTGCCGCAAGAAACGCCGTAACAAGCGAGGGGGCATAGGCGTAGGCGTTCGGGAGCCAGATGTGGAGCGGAAACAGGGCCATCTTGATCCCGATCCCCACGGTGAGAAAACCGAATGCGACTAAGGCTGTCCGCCCACCATCGGCCATAACAAGCCGTTCAGCCATATCCGCCATATTAAGGGTACCGGTCATCATGTACATGAGACCAATCCCGATCAAGATAAAGGTGGCCCCAATAGTTCCCATGACCAGATACTGAAACGCGGCCGGTAGCGCTTGTCTTCTCCCGCCAAGTCCGATCAACCCGTAGGACGACAGTGCCGAGATCTCAAGGAAGACGAAAACATTGAACAAATCACCCGTGATGGTGATGCCAAGGAGACCTGTGAGGCAAAGCAAGTAAAGAGTAAAAAAGAGGTACTGTCGGCTGACAGGAATTTCGTCTAGTGCGGTGTCCTTGAGACCTGCGGAGGACAACACAATCGCGCCAATACCTGATACGAACAGAAGCACAAAAGCACTTAAAGGATCCGCTCGATACTCAATGCCCCACGGCGCAGCCCAACCTCCCATCTCATAACTGACTAAACCCGTCTCTAAAACCTGCCTAAGTAACACCACCGAAATTCCGAACGTGAGCCAGCAGACTAGAACCGCAAACCCCCAAACGAGCGCACGCCGACGTAGAAGGATGCACAGAGGCGCTGCGATCAACGGGATCACAATCTGGAGTGCGAGCAAGTTCTGTTTGATCACGTGAGTTTTTCTTGGGCTAAAATCTCATCCTCTTCGATCGTTTCGTATGCTTCCCGGATTCGTACGATGAGAGCGAGCGCAACGGAAGTCGTAGCCACTCCAACCACAATTGCGGTAAGGATGAGTACGCTCGGGAGCGGGTTCGTATAGACGTTAAACCCTTCGCTCACGATAGGGGCTGTTCCTCCCTCAACTTTCCCAATCGTGATATATAGCAAGAAGACAGAGGTCTGGAATATGTTCAGACCGATCACCTTCTTAATCAGGTTCCGCTGAGAGATGACGATGTAAAAACCAGTCATCATCAAGAAAATGACAACCCAGTAATTGTACAGGCCGAAAACGTTATCCATCATGCCCGACCACGTCCCGCGAACGTCGAATAGATCGCGATCATCACACTGGCAACAGTGATCCCCACACCTAGTTCCACAACAAGGATCCCTAAGTGTTGACCTTCAGCGGGGTGAAGAGGATTCAGTGCACCATAGTCGAGGAAATTACCTCCACGCAGCATGGTCAAAACACCGGTTCCCGCATAGAGAAGAACACCTGATGCAACCAGAATCTCAATAACTCGAGGTGGTGCTACTCGCCGCACTGCCGCCAATCCATAAATCAAGCCGTAAAGAACAAAGCCCGCGGCAAAGATGACTCCTGCTTGGAACCCGCCTCCCGGCCCATAGTCCCCATGAAACTGGACGTAAAGGCCGAATAGGAGCACATAAGGCAAAATAACCTTACTCACAACACGAAGGATCGTGTGATCAGTCATGCCTACTCACTCTCACCTCACTACCCTCACTACGATGAGTTCTCTTCCGAGATCGACTCCCTCGCAATAGGACGAATACGGCGATCCCTGCCGTAAATATCACCACGACCTCACCGAGCGTATCGTAACCTCTATAGCTAGCGAGAACTGCCGTAACAACATTGGGTATGTGGATGTCTCCCTCGGTACGTTCAACATAGGAGGGGTGCGGATAACTATTGGCCGGGGAATCTGGGTCTCCGAAATGTGGCATATCGAGAGTACCGTACACCAACGCCGCCCCGGTAATCCCAACGATCACCAGCGGCAACATCGAGGATCCCGACCGTTGCTTAGCTCGCGTTGTTGTAAGGCCTAAAGTTGCGAGCGCCAACACCGTTGAGATTCCAGCCCCCACAGCCGCTTCCGTAAAAGCAACGTCAGGTGCATCGAGCAACAGCATCCACGAAGCTCCGAGAAAGCTATAAATCCCCATCATCATTACGGCGGCCCAAAGACCACGCATACGTACGACAGCAACAGCCGTTACGCATAAGAGGAGTAACAACAGCGCCGTGACCACCTGGACTTCGAGGTTGACTAGCTCGATGGAGCCTCCTCCTGGCGATCCAGTTTCGGTTTAAGCCCAGCCTCCAAAGCCGAGTTGGCCAAAGCGTGTGTGGCCGTAGGGCTTGTCAACCAAAGGAATAAAAGAATCAGCAGGAGCTTTACCGTGATCAGTGACATCCCCGCCTGAATTGCAAGACCCGTTAAGACAAGACCTGCACCGAATGTGTCAGTCACTCCACCAGCGTGCATGCGCGTAAAAAAATCTGGGAAGCGGATCAGTCCAATTCCGCCAATCACAATAAAGATCGACCCAGCCACTACAATGAGATCCCCCACAATTGGCCCCATCAAATTGTCTCGCCCTCATCATGATCACCAAAATGTCCATACTTCGAGAATCTTAAGACAGCGATCACTCCAATGAAGTTCATCAATGCATAAACAAGTGCGAGATCAAGAAAATCTGGACGACCTGAAAGGAATCCAATCACAGCAATCAATAAGACCGTTTTAGTTCCAAACGCATTGAGTGCCAAAATACGATCGAACACAGTCGGTCCCGCCCATGCTCGAACTAATGCCAATCCCATGGCAAGTAACACCGCTCCGGTCGCGACTGCGAGCATCACTTCGCACTCTCCAATCGCGACACGTGTCGGCCCATCTCCCCATTCAACACCCCATCAGCAGCCTCACGGGTCAGAGCATGGACCGATATCATGTCACCTTCGGTATGGATGGACACGGTCCCGGGGGTCAGAGTAATAGAGTTCGCATAAATGACATACCCTACGTCGGTTCGCTGGCTTGCCAACACCTCAATGACTCGCGGGCTTATAGATAGTCGCGGCCTCAGAATTCGAACCGCTACATCAATATTTGCCTTTGCAATCTCCCAAAAAAGCCAGGGTAGGTAGCGGAACAACCGAAGTGGGAGATGGATCGGTGCCCCTTCCTCATCTACGATCCGCATTCTGAGCGCGATCAACAGAACACATGCACACGACAAGACTCCGAACGCTAAAAGAAGGGGCGTGAAGTGCCACGACCACAGCACCCAGATCCCCCCCAGGACGAGGATAAGCCCAACAGTGTGTTTCACGAACGGGCCCTAGCCTGCGGACCTGCCTGCCTCGACAGGGGAAGTGCGGCCGGCATAGAACAGTTCACTCCACTTACCATTGAGACTGTGCTCCATCGATGATTTGTTGCACAAGATTTTCTAAGGCCACGATAGTTCCCTGTTCGTCCGTCTCGTTGTCCGGCTGATATTCTCCCGCACCGGTAACCCCTTGGTTCTCCCATATGATCATGTTATTGGCAACATCTAAAATCTGAATCGAAGCGCTGATGGTAACACGTCTCTGGAAAACGTCTGCTCCAACCCCAGCTACCGCATCGAAATTTACAGCCTCGTCTGACCACCGACGGATCGTCGCTTCGATAACAGCATCAGCCTCACTCTCCGAGGCTAATCTCAAACCGAGTCGTTGTCGAGCCGCCTCAAGTAACTGCTCCGTGAGAGATTCCGACAGGCCAAATTGCGAACTCTGGTTGTCTACCGGAGCGACATATGCCGTTCGTATGTGATTCGGGAGGCCGCCACCGCCCGAGAAGCTATAACACCCAGCGATCAAGCCAAGCATGGAAAAGCTAAGGATTTTTCGGAAGGTCATATATGCTCGGTTCAAATGGTTTCGATTGCATTGATGAGCGAACCAGCTTCCACCGTACGCGATTTTCTCCAACGACATCCCGGTATTGGACATCCCCAGGCCAACTTGGATCATTCGCCCACGTGATTTCGAGTCCGCGATCGAAGTGCCCATCCTTCCTATCTTCCACTCGCATCAAACGATCCTTCGACAAATAAAAGTACCGACGCCCCCCCTTATCCCCCAAATATTCCAAAACCTCAAGATCATCTGCCTTGAACCCACCGAGTGGCGCTGGATTGCCCGGGCGAAAGAGACCTGCCATCGCGTATAAGAAAGGACTGTCCGGGAGCACGATATCCCGAAGATCTCCTTGTGTGGAGAGAACTCCATCTACAAGAACAGCTGTGATTGATCCTTCTCCCGTCGAGAACAAATCGAGCCGGAAAGAATCCGGAGGATTAATTCGTGCCGAACCATCACCTCGCAAACGCCCCCGTTCATCAACGTATTCCCATTCAAATATGACATGAGTGGGTTGACTGACCCCTGTCATATTTGTTAGACGCGTCGCCATTTCGGCCGTGTCAGGTAGCGGGTCGCCCCTTTGCAAGGCACCTCCACATGCCGACAATGCCGTGAGCAGCATCAAAACCGAATAACTCGAATACCCTCGTATCACCAAATTAAGTTAGGTTCGGGGTCCTTAAACAGCGACATTCTCGAGTGCCTCGCGGAGATCGACCGGCAGTCGCCTTGTTCGACCTTCAACATCCGTACACACGAGACACGTGCGTCCCGTTGCAATCGTAGTCTTTTCCTCATCCACAAGTCGATAGCCAAAAACAACTTCTCGGCTTCGCACTCGCTCGACCTGTGTATAGAGACGTAGGGGATCGTCGTATTTAACCGGAGCAGAGTACTCGACCTCGACACGCGACACAGGCAACCAAGTACCGCTCCGTTCGAGTTCGGCGTACGACACTCCGCACTCCTTCATAAGCGCAGTACGGCCAAGTTCAAACCAAACAAGGTAATGGCGATGATGCGCCCGTCCCATTTGATCTGTTTCGGAGTATCGGACTTGAAAGTCCAGAACACTGGACACTGGTCCCACCTTTCCTGCGTTAGAAATCAAAAATCAAATTTGAGTTCATCGAACAACTGAACTGAACGGCTTCTTCCATATCAGCTACAGATCTCAACCTGCACTGTCAATTGGTGAACGCGACTCCTGTCAACTACGACAAGTCGATTTGACGGGCACCTGGACCCTCCCAACCTTCTCTCAATGCCCGACCGAACCATTGTAATTTCAGATATCCACTTGGGTGCAACACCCAAACGTAATGAGCAGGCATTTCTCGCGTTTCTCGATCAAGCCCCCCAATGGGGTGAAAAGCTTTTGATCAATGGAGACCTCTTCGACTTCTGGTTTGAATACCGTCAAGTCATCCCACGTGGACACCTGAGCACTCTGACAAGACTTCGTCGCCTCGTCGACGAAGGGATGAGTGTTCAGTTCGTGGGTGGAAACCATGATGCATGGGGAGGCAGTTTTCTTGAAGAAGAGGTGGGGCTCGAGGTCCTGAAGGCACCATATATTGGCACTTTAGGAGGTCGTAATGCTTATGTTGCTCATGGAGATGGGCTTGGCGGATCTGACTGGGGCTATCGATTACTCAAATGGGCATCACAAAGCAGGGCAGGACGAACGTTTTTCCAGTGGATTCACCCCGACATAGGTGTGCCATTAGCACGACACGCAAGCCGTACAGCGGAATGGGAATCTCCCGAGTTACCAACTGAAGGTTCACGTGCTGGACACCTATCAACGTACGCCCAGAAGTTGCTAGAAGAGCTCCCAGATCTTGATCTCGTAGTTTTCGGCCACACACATAACCCAGAATTGCGGGAAATGTTACCTGGCCAATTTTACCTAAATTCCGGCGACTGGATCCATCACAATAGTTTTGCGATTGTGTCTAGCACCGAGATCAGGCTTGAAACTTTCCAGGAATAGTTATGGAAAGTCCAGCTTAACTTGAAGGCCCACCCCCACAGAGCCATCCGGGGAGCTAGTTATCGCTGGTTCAAAGTCCCACATCTGTGTCGAAACCCACGCGTCAATACCGCACATGAACGCGACAAAGCCAGCGATCACAATCCAGTTCTCTCTTTGTCGAATACGCGACTCAACAATCTCGGCATTGACTGGATCTGCACGGTTTGCTTCGGCCAGGCTAGCATTTGACTTAAAAACCATGACAAGAGACGCTACCTCCGCGGTGAAATAGACGGCCCCTCGCCCAGGGCGTCCTACCCTGAGGTGCCCCCAACCTGGGAGGATTAACGATCGAGCAAAAGCACCCAGCGGTGTAATGGGGGGAATGGTGTCCTTGGTCAAAGGTTCCACATCTTCTCCTGGGGACAGAAGCTCTACCGTACTACTATCGCTCTCTGCCACTTGGCCAATAAGCGGTGACCCCGAGAGAATAAATATGAGCAAGGCGCCCGAGATGGCGGGAACGTGTGGGAATCGAACCCACCCAAGACGCGTGAACGCCTCGTAACGGTTTTGAAGACCGCAGGCAACACCAGTCACCATCCGCTCCCCCTCCCTTGTACCCTGCTCAGCTTGGCAACACCTAACTAAGTGCCGAGGTAGGCAATGACCTCTATTTCCACCAACGCACCTTTAGGTAGCGTTTGAACCGCAACGGTTGACCGTGCTGGGTACGGCTTCTTGAGCCGACTCGCATAAATCTCATTCACCGCGACAAAGTCCGCCATGTCATCGAGAAAAATTGTCGTTTTCACAACATTTTCAAAACTCAAACCTGCGGCCGCCAGGACAGCATGTAGGTTGTCCATTGCTCGCTCAGCCTGACTCTCCACATCCTCTCCTACCAAATCCCCAGACGCAGGGTCCAACCCAACTTGACCGGCCGAGAAGAAAAACTCCCCTGCCCAAAAACCCTGGGAATAGGGCCCGACAGCATCCGGCGCATTTTCAGTGTAAACCGATCCATTCTGCATTGACATTTCATGCCCTTTGTTAGGTTCGAACAGTCGAGATTACCGATTTGATGAAGTCTTAAATTGCTGTGCGATCTTGCATCGCAGCGGTAGGAACCGGTAACCTCGCCCATACGCCCGCACTTTGCGGCGAGATATTAGCCCGAATATGAACTAACAATCGGGCGCCGAACATACATTGAACTCTAGAAGAGTGCCAAAGAAAGTGGCCCAGGCCTCTGCTCGCCGATCCGCCCTACGCCTTATCCGAGACGCAGTATTCGGAATCGCGCTCTCCGTGCAAGAATACTTTGCCTTTTTATTTCGCCTATGCCAGTCGTGCACTCGAGGACCGTTCTATCTTCGTGACATTATAAGACAAATGGACACCATCGGTGTCGCTTCCCTTTTCATTGTAATGCTCACCGGCTTTTTCACTGGCATGGTCCTTGCTCTTCAATCTGCCGTTGAAATGGAACGTTTTGGGGCCTCCATGTACATCGGACGTCTAGTCGGCGCGACCACAATCCGGGAATTGGGCCCTGTCCTAACTGCTCTAATGGTCACTGGCCGTGCAGGCGCCGGGATGGCGGCAACTATCGGTGCCATGCAAGTCACTGAACAAGTCGACGCCCTACGTACAATGGGAGTCGATCCAATTCGAAAGCTCGTTTTGCCTAGATTGTTCGCTGCCCTATTGATGTTACCGGTCTTAACCATCATCGCCGACTGTCTCGCGATTTTTGGTGGAATGCTGATAGCAACCGTCAAGATGGATCTGACCGCTGAACTTTACTTACGATCCGTGTACACGACGTTAGCTCACAGTGGTTTTGTACTTCGATATATCCCGATAGACCTTCTACAAGGCCTTCTCAAACCCTTGGCGTTTGGCGGAGTCATGGCGGTTACAAGCTGTTTCTACGGGCTCCGAACAGCGGGGGGTACGGAGGGGGTCGGCCGATCAACAACCCAAGCGGTGGTAATGAGTTCTATCTTGGTACTCGCGGTAGACTATATCCTGACACAAATCTTAATTGTCCTCTTCATGCAATGAACAAACCGGGGAATCCACCAAGAGAGACTGTGGGGCATTCCATAGGAGAGGAAAAATAGTAAAACCACGCCTAGAGGACCCCAAACATTCACTTCGCCAAGACACATACGAAACCGTCGAATTTCGAAATGTGTGGTTGTCATTCCGTAATCATGCGGTCCTACGCGGAATCACTATCGGAGTCGACCATGGAGAGACTTTGTGCTTACTCGGAGGATCAGGCGTAGGCAAATCAAGTATTCTCCGACTTATTCTCGGGCTCATACTTCCCGATAACGGAGAAGTAATTGTAGAGGGCCAGGACATCACTAACGTGTCCCGAGAAAATCTCCTAAAGTTGCGTCAACACATTGGGATGGTTTTTCAGGGTTCTGCACTTTTTGACTCACTCACTGTATTCGACAACGTCGCCTTCTCTCTATTTGAACACACAGAGATGGAAACTGGTGAGATTCGCCAACGGGTCGACGAAGTTCTCTCATTTGTCGACCTTGACCCGAAGAAAGTTTTAACATTAATGCCGGCCCAACTCTCGGGCGGCATGAAGAAACGTGTGGCGATCGCACGAGCTATTGTTCATCAACCAAAGATTTTACTGTTCGATGAGCCAACGAGCGGACTAGACCCGATCACCACGCGAGTTATCGATGAGCTAATCCTCAAACTCAGGGAAGAACTTTCCGTCTGTGCTGTGGTAGTAACACATGACGTACAGTCTGCAGCTCGCATTGCGACAGAGACAGCTTTACTTCGAGATGGTAAGATTATCTTCAATGGAACTCCTGCTGAGATGTTTGAATGCCAACATGAATACGTCCGTTCGTTTCTCAGCTGAGGACATTTTTTCTACACGCGGCAGCTTCGCATCGAGGTGACAATGCAACGATCGAACGCCATCACATGGGACCAGGTTCGAGTAGGCGTCGTACTTATCGTCTCTCTTACCGTCCTAGCATTCGGCGTCTTCTTCATTGGACAGATCGGCAATGTCTTTGGGGAGCGCTATAAACTTGTCACACTAATGGAATCAGCTTCGGGCCTGATCCGCGGAGCACAGGTACAGGTCGCCGGACAAAACGTAGGACAGGTAGATCGCGTGGAGTTCATCCGGCCAGAGGATCGGCCAATTTCTGGTGAAGCTGTTGCGGTTTGGATCGATGTGAGCGTGACAGTTCAAGACCAAATCAGAGATGATTCACGGGCGCGCGTGCGAACAGAAGGTTTGTTGGGCGATCGATTAATTGACATTGAGCCCGGATCGGCTGGGAAAAGAGTCTTAGTTGAGGGTGATACTATCCAAGGGGCCCCAGCTATTAGCTATGAGGAACTCCTGGGACAGGCGGCGGATGCGGTCCAAAGCCTAACGACATTGTCCGACGACTTAACAGAAACTTTGGGCAAGGTGGCTTCAGGCGAGGGGAGTCTTGGGCAACTTCTAGTAGACGATGGACTCTATGGTGGGATGCTCGCACTGAATCAAAACCTGAACGCCATTATCGGGCCAATATCGTCGGGCCAAGGAGCATTCGGTCGATTGCTTATGGACGATGAACTCTACGACCGCCTGGTTTCTGCAGCATCCGGCCTCGATTCGGTCACACACTCTGTAGTGACGGGCGAAGGAAGCCTGGGACGATTAATTGGGTCCGACTCTTTATATCTTGCACTTATATCTTCGGCTAACCGTGCGGATTCACTCTTATCGATGGTGGAGGGTGGAGAAGGATTGTTGGCCCAACTTGTAAGCGATGAGCAACTCTACGAAGAACTCCTCAAGACCGTTGTAGACCTAAATGCTTTCCTTGCTGATGTTCGCGAGAACCCAGAAAAGTTTATTCCCACCATCAAGGTTTTCTGACAACCGTGATATGTGGATATAAACACTTAAGAAGAGCCCTTTTCATCGTGCAACTCATGTAGTGTCTTCAGGCCTACAACTTCTAGTTCTCTTCTTCCAGCAGGGAGTACAACATTCGTCGTATCTCCTATCATCTTCCCTAACAATGCACTCCCAATCGGCGACTCCATAGAAATTTCGTTTGTTTCAAAATCGATGTTGTCCCCCAAGGTGATCACAAAATCTTCAACCTCATCATCCTCGACATCCCGTACGCTCACATGGGATCCAAAACCCACTCGATCGTCGGGAACATGTTCCACATCAATTTCGCTCAGCTGCGACATCCGCCGTGCCAAATAGTCAAGCCTCGCCCGCACAAAACCTTGTCGTTCTAAAGCGGCGCTATACTCTGAATTTTCCCTTAAGTCACCTTGTGCAACTGCCTTCTCGATCTCTTTGGGCAACGTAACGTTAAGTTCATGAAGCAATGCCTCAGCTTCATCGCCCAGTTTTTTTTGAAGTTCTTCCAGCATCTTCCCTTCCTGATCATTAGATAGGGGGGTATAAAAAATTCGAGGCGCCTTATGACGCCTCGGATGGTATGGAGGCGGCGGGAATCGAACCCGCGTCCGCGAGCCCATCCACCACGGCCTCTACGTGCGTAGTTCGCGATCAGTTTCTCATCCGCGCCAGGGTCACGAACTCCCCGTCGCCGACCAGTCGCAACGCGGCTACCACCGCAATCTCGTCACCTCTGCTTGCGACACGCTTTGGTGACCAGCCCGATTTATCGTCGCCCGCTAGGAGTTCCTCGGGCCCAGCCCTCCTAGGGACGGGCTACGTAAAGTTACGCAGCCAGAGCCAAACCGTCGTCGGCATCTAAAAAGTTTTCTCGGTGTTTAACGAGGCCCCGAGCACCTCGGCACGCTTCCGCGGCTTCCAGTTCACACGTCGAAGCCAGGTCGCCCCCCAATTCTCAATTAGCAAAACAAAAAGCCGTGCATTCCATCGCACGACTCATGATACACGGTCGGTTCTCACGTGCTTCTGCGCAAGTTCCCTTTCCTCAACACTCAATGGATCACTTCTTTTTTGACGGTCCCCAAACACCCTCGAGACTACTATGGGCTAAGAACACGTCCTTCTTCTGTTCTCTTGGTCACCCCTTCCTGGTCCAGATACCCAAGCAATGGAATGAGGTACTTCCGAGAAACACCCAAAGCCTCTTTGAAGACGGTCGGAGGAGCCGGGTCTCGATTGGCAAGTAAATCTTGAACAACAACTACCATCCGATCGAGTTCGGCCTTTGCCACGTGGATTTCAGGCGTTACTGCCTTTGTCACACCCTGCTCTTGAAGGAGTCGAAGTAAATCATCAAGCACTGGGCGTGAAAGCTTTAAGTCCTGGGCAAGATCAGTAACTCGTGGAGGTTGCAATCCGCCAGATACGATCGTGGCCAACAGTCTATCACACGCCTCAATTTCCTCTTGAGTTAACTGGGCCCCCTGATCTGGAAGTGACAAGAGTGGGCCATTCTCCTCCAATCGATCTTCCCGCAAAAGTTGACTAATGGCATTTTCGATAAGATCGAGAGCATAGTTGGGGACCAATACCGACCTTAGTGCTTCCTTCGACACGCCCGTAGCGCGCCTATTGCTTTTGTGGAGTCTATGCATCGTTTCTTCAACCGCTTGCAACGCTATCTCCATCGTGTCGGACGAAAACCAAAATTTTCCTATTCGCTTGCATAACGCTTGAGAAGCAGCTTGGTCGATCTTGACACTCGAGTAGCCTACCCGCAGAGGGGCTTCTTCTATCGAAAGACCTTTGGTGCCCGCAAGCTCAACTGCGCCTTCGAACGCAGCAGCCTCCGATCCTTCTAAGATGCGGTGCCACACTTCGACATGATCCATCCAACTGCGTGCAGGATCCAAATCCACAATCCGAGCACCTCCGATAGTCGCGAGCGGGGAATAAAATCGAAGAATGGCTCGGTCTCTTGTACGGGCGAGTAACGGTGATTCTAGCGCGAGTACGGCCCACCCACTGCTCCCCGCAGAAATTGGCTCGCGTTCAAACGTTAGAGTCCGAGCCATCACTTCCCGTGTACCCAAGTAAACGCGGATACGTTGCCCATGCTCAAGAGGTTGACGAGCCTTGGGCAGCATTCGCACCCTAACGCCAAGACGATCCAATGGGCACCAAGCCGAATCAGCCACGAGCACACTGCCCCGCTCAGCTTCGGTGGGTGTAGCACCCACGACTGCAACCGCACAACGGCGACCTGCTGTTGCCTCTTGTCGCTTATCCCCGTGCACTTGAAGCCCCCGAACCCGCAGAGATTCTCCACCGGGGAACAAGCGTAAACTCTCACCCACTCGCACAGCACCGCTCCAAATGGTTCCCGTCACCACTGTGCCTGTACCGTGGATTGAGAAGCCACGGTCAACAGGTAGCCTAAATAAATCGTCCGTGGGTCGAACTTTAGCATCTTGGGCAGCAGCTTTGAGTGCCACTCGAAGGTTGTTTAGTCCTTCCCCTGTCGTTGCAGAAACAGGTATGACCCTCCACGCTTCTTGTTGTTGGTCCTCCGCCATGAGTTCGTGAGTCGTTTCAACTGCCAGTGCTAGCCAATCGTCATCTACTTTATCACTCTTGGTAAGAGCAACCACGCCGCGCGAAATACCGAGCAACCGTGCAATCGCCAGATGTTCATGGGTTTGGGGCATAGGTCCTTCATCCGCAGCAATAACTAGAAGCAATACGTCAATGCCTGTAGCCCCCGCCAACATATTTTTTAGGAAATCTTCGTGTCCGGGGACATCGACAATTCCAGCCTCTACATCCGACGCTAAACTGAAGGGGGCAAACCCGATATCAATGGTAAGTCCACGTTCCCGTTCCTGACGCCAGCGATCTGTCTCCACACCAGTTAAAGCTCGAACCAACGCTGTCTTACCATGGTCAACATGCCCGGCAGTCCCAATGACTACACCACGACGGTCACTCACCTCCTACAAGTCCTTTGCATCATCCCAAAGCTCTAAGGAACGGAAGTGATTTCAGATTCGCACCCTCGGTGAGGTGGTATCGAATGAAGTCTGCTAGCCAACGAGCCTGTTGCCCGCCGTGAGTTTCGACTGATCCACCACCTACGAGTGCACGAAGATCACGGATTTCAGCGGAATTCATACCTGGTCCGTGGGGGGCACAGTCCATGCACTGTAGTCCTCCAGCACTGAAGTCAAAACGTGCACCTTCAAAACCAATCGACCTGCCGCAGACTACGCACTCATCGAGTTCCGGCCTAAAGCCTAATGTGTCTACGAGGGCCCAGACATATTTGAGGTCTGCATTACTATCAGAACCTTCACTATTGTGCAGTCCTTCGAGTCCATCAATAAGTGTCGCATATAAGTCATCATCGCGATGCTCTGGTGCTAATCGCATAACCATCTCACAGAGGACGGATGCGATGGTAAATGAATCCAGGGACACTCCCAACTGTCGATATTCTCCAATGGGTTCAAAGGATGACAGTGTATGTAGTCCCCTGCCCCGCTTCGTATACAGAGTGGCCTGGCCTTCTACAAAAGGTTCAAGAAGACCACCAAATCGACTTTTGGGCCTGAGTGCTCCTCGGGCTAGCGCGGAACAAGGCCCCAGCTCATAAGTCATGAGTCGAAGAATCTTACTCGTCTCGCTATAACGATACGTGTGGAGAATTACTGCACGCGTCGTCGTCAGACCCACCGTAGATATGCCTCCGAAGGCAGATTAATTTCGGATTATGATGTCCGTTGCCCCAGCCCCCACCGGAATCTGATCGACAAACAAGGCATCTGAATCCAACAATACAAGCCGTCCCTGAGATGCAGCCTCAAAGGTGACACACAAAAGCTCACCCGTGATCAATGCCGACATAACCCAACAGCTAAGATCTGACCCATCACTATCCTTCGGTTGAATCGGATTTTCTGGGCCACGATCAAATTCGCCTGTGAAGAAATTAAAGGTTAAGACATCTGTTTCGTAGGTGTCAGGACCCTTTGTTCGAACCATATACAACAATCCGTTACGCCCCGGTTCCATTGAGATTCCGTTCCCTCCGATATCATAAAGGTCTCGGATACCACGGTCTGACATGTTGATCAACGCCATCTTACCGTCACCTGCAGGCTGAAACGTCACCGGATCGAAGCTCCCACCCGCGAGAAAAACGAGTTCATCTTGTGCGATAAGTG
Organism: uncultured Gemmatimonadota bacterium; assembly: GCA_913043255.1. GTDB lineage: Bacteria > Gemmatimonadota > Gemmatimonadetes > Palauibacterales > Palauibacteraceae > Palauibacter. Next base: position 101,243 of record CAJWLK010000005.1, on the reverse strand, counting down.
CATCCGTGGCACCGAAAGCTCCCGTGATTTCGAGGTCATCGAAAAAGTCACCATTTCGAAATTCATAGAGTATCATTTTAGGTGGGCCTAGAGGCGCGAAGGTCCCGGCATCGTCATCAAGGTTAGCATCGAGACCGATTATGAAGTCCCCTGCTGGCATGGCACGCACCATAAAGGTTCCAGTCTCTTCTACCATACGTTGCGCCTCGCTCTGACCTGGGAAGGCAACGTATATCGCATCCTCTGCTCGGGCCGGCACGAACGCTCCTATAGTAGCTGCGGCATCGAGAACGATGGTCGGCTTGCCCGCATCCGCAAGCGGCCCAAGGTCCCCCGGGAAAGTGGTGATCGCCTGTTCCCCTGTAGCAAAAGAACCAAAAATAATTTGGCTCCCACCGAACTGACTCGTGCTAGTCACCCACACATCTGACACAAAATCCAATGCTTCACCGTCATAGTTTGCACCCAGCTGGATAGCGGTCCCAAATGTCTCAAGTTTCCCATCGATGATGTTGAACTGTTGAATCGTTTTGGATAGCGAATTGAGTACCACAATCTCAGACTGTGACGGACCGGCTCCCGGCATATCAGGATCTACTGCCGAACTATTACAGCCCATCACCGTTAGAATCATCACTGCAGCCGACACCCACTTCCATCTCCTCACCATCTCTTCGTCTCCTCCTCCACAGAACTCGACTTTCCAGGGGCGTGTTTGTCAAAGGTTTTATTGGGCGGGGTACCCGGCAAACGTGCGAGCGACCCGGTCAGTATTCTAACCCCTACCTCTAGGCGACGCCCGGGCTCCGGGAACAACTCCATACGTTCGTACACAGACCCAAGCGCATTTAGCATTCCTACTTCCAGTTGGGCACTCATCCCCATCAACTGAAACGTCTGACGACCACGAATATTGACTAGGGCATATCCGGGCAACTTATGTGGGCCAAAAATGTTTGTCCTTCTACTTCCGATAACCGTAATATCCGCCGACGCCCCTCGCTCCTCACCTTCGTAATACACAGCTAAGCTACTCGACAGTCCAGGCTCATAAGGCAAAGGAGTCGAAGTCGCGTTATCGAATGTTACCCGACTATTCTGCCATGTCCCGGCGAGCCGCACATTCCATCTATCCATGGGCTCCCAAACCCCAGCCAATTCAAGACCCTGAGCATTGAGTGTTCCAAGATTACGGGGACTCCAGATGCCCACTACACTAGGCAACCAAACAATCGGGTCACGCGTAGAGCGACGAAAAAGGCTCGTCCGAAGCTCAACTTTTCGCCTTTCCCACGTAATTCCAACTTCACTGTCGAGTGCCACATACTCAGGCATCAGTGTCGGATTAGGGAGGGCACCCATCATCGGTTGGAGAAAGAGGTCTGCCAGAGTTGGCAATCGTCGTGCCTGAGAAGCTCGACCATGAACCGTCCAATCAGGTTTCAAATACGCCTCGACACCCACAGCTGGTAAAACCGCTACCCCCTCCTGAGCGATATCAAACTTAATCGCGGAGAGAACAGTGATCGTAGACCCTATCGCATCAGAACGCGACGCGCGGACCCCAGCTGTCCACCGAGTTTCTCGGCTCAAGCGATCTCCGTGGGCATGAGCAAAAGTTCCTTCCCACCTGACGTCAGTCTCAGCCGGCAATTTGATTTGGCCTGTAGAAACCATGTGTTCTACAGCCAAGTCTTCATGTCGCCCTACACGATTATCCTTGTACAGTGTGCTCGCCTTTGACCAAGCTAGGCTTATACGGCGACCTGACTGAGGTCGCCACGTCGCCGATACTAAGGACCGTCGTTCATTCCAGCGTGCTGCATCCCAAACGTAATTTCCCATTCTGCCGGGAGTGCCCCGATCCACCGCATCTGCGCGTGCTACTATGAAAACAGGGATTGAGCGCAGTCTTCCGCGTGCAACTACGTGGCGAGAAGCGCGATCAGCGTTTGTTCGTCGTTCTATGGGGCGATTAGGGACAATTCTGTTCCGGAATACGTAGTCGTTATCCACTCGCTCTGCACTACCGTATATCCCAAGACTCCCGACATGTCCTTTCCAACCCAGTTCAACATCTGAAGCCCGACGTCCCAAGGACCCAACCACGCCGCGCACTGAAACGCCAGGACGTGGATCTCGGCTCTTAAGTTCTATCGTGCCACCTGTGCCACCTGACCCAGCCGTAGCACCTGCTCCCGGCATCATCTCTAACATCTCGATGGACGACGAGGGCATCGTTGAGAGATCGACTACTCCCGTGAGAGGGTTAGCGAGAGGGATTCCATCTAGAGTAACTCGCACGTCTTGAGCACGACTACCTCGAATCGTGATCACCTCAGCCCCTCCGCTTCCTCGCCCCCTAACTTGGACTCCAGGAAGGACACGGACCCAATCTGCCAGAGTTTCCCCGAATAGGGTCACATCCCTTCCCTTGAGCTTATAAAGCCTATGAAGCGAAGAACGCGGCACCCTCGCTTGCAATTCGGGAAGCGTATAAATCAACTTTTCATTTCTGACACTGATCGAGTCGGGACCAGGTATCGAATCCAAGCGCGCAGGCTCCTGCCCCGAAACAGGATAAAAGCCACCAAAGAGAGTCATTAAGAATATTGCGACACCCCTCATCACACCCACTACCCCCATGGTTTTCACTCTATCGGCACCACGTAATAACCCAACCCCGGTGTCACTTCCACTTGGAGATTACATTCGTAAGCTTCACTTAAGGCCGAAGAGGACAACACCTCTCCTGGCTCTCCCCACGATGAGATCCCTCCCCCAGACACGAGAGCCATCTTGTCGGCATGTCGACTTGCTAGATTCATATCGTGAGTCACACAAATAATTGTCACTCCCGACCTTTGAACCAAATGTTTCAAAAAGGAAAAAGTCCATAGTGCATGGTGCAGATCCAGATGTACGGTAGGCTCATCGAGGAGGATGACATCGGGCTCCTGTGCAAAAGCCCGCGCAAGTTTAGTCCTCTGTTGCTCTCCTCCTGAAAGTTTTGTGAGGGGTCGATCCTGTAACCCCTTTAGATGTGTTTGTTCAAGGGCCTCATCCACAATCTTACCGTCCCCTGCACTCAAAGGCGCCCAAACTCTTGCATGAGGATTGCGACCCAACTGTACGTAATCTCGAACGGTAAGAGACAATCCAGTCGGTGCCGGCTCTTGGGCTACGACCGCAAGGCGTCGAGCTAAAGCTCTCCGATCCCATTCGTGGAGTGGCCGTTCGAGGCACTCAATCGAACCGTGTGTTGGCGCGAGAATTCCACCCATGACTCGAACCAAGGTGCTTTTTCCTGCTCCATTGGGCCCAATGATTGCCGTAAATTCATGAGCATGTACAGCGAGCGTAATTCCCTCGAGAGCTTTGGTGGCTGCCCCCATATACCTATACGAAAGGTCACGGAGAATGAATGCAGGCGAAGAGGACACGTCAGACATAACTACGCCTGAGTAGTACAAGAAAGAACGGAACACCTAAAATCGCAGTCACAACTCCAATAGGGAGTTCGAGCGGACTTAATGCGGCCCGGGCCACCGCATCAGCTAAGATGAGCGAAACACCCCCACCCAGGGCAGCCAGCGGGATCAATAACCTATGGTCCCCACCCCACAACATCCGTATCGCATGGGGGACGACAAGCCCAACGAAACCAATTACACCGGCAGTACTGACAGTCACTGCGGCCAAAAGTGAAGCCACAAAGTAGACAATACGTTTAACCTTCTCTACTTCTGCACCAAGGTAAGCGGCTGCCTCTTCTCCGATCGAAAATGCATTGAGGTGTCGAGCCAGTCCAAATGAAATTGCACCTGAAATCAACACGCAAATGCCCAGTATCAGATTTCCGTGCCAGCTTGCCCGTTCCAAACTTCCCATAGTCCATAGTACTGCAGAGCGAAGCGTGTCTTCTTCAGCAAGAGATAGAACGAGCATCATAACAGCGCCGCAAAATGCTGCTACAACAACACCCGACAGAATCAGCACGTATGTGTCCAAGCGACTTGCAGAAACTGCAACCCAAAACACAAGCATAATTGCGAGGAGGGCGCCGATTAAGGCGAAGGATAACGTGCCTAGTGGGCCCAGTATCCCTCCTAGCACGGTAAGAGCCATAACAGCCCCGAGCGCTGCCCCCGACGAAACTCCAAGGAGATAAGGCTCCGCTAGTGGATTTCGAAGAAGTGCCTGGAAGAGGACTCCAGATATCGCCAACGCTGCACCAGTAAAAGCAGCACCGACGACACGTGGCAAACGAATCGAATTGATAATGATGGCCGTAACGGGATCCGGAGTCTGTCCGGAAAAAACAGCCCATACTTCACCGATTGAGACCGGAGCAGCGCCCACCAAAAGCCCCAAAACTCCGGACAGTAGGAGTAGGCACGCCAGCCCTAACATCCCCAAGCGAGGTCTTTTTAACCGTTGCACGGAGGAGGCTCAGCCAGAATTCTTGGCAAGACATTTTCTTGAACTAAATCGGGATGGATAGCGTGTGCCATTAACCAGGCTGCATCAACAACTCGGGGGCCCAAGCGAGAAACGAGATCTTGATCTAGAACCGAGACCCGCCCTTCTTTCACTGCCGGCACACGATTCCAACCGGACCTCTTTGTTAATGACAGGTCAACTAATGCAGATGAAACTCCTACGGGAACCAGGACCAGGTCCGGATCTCGATAGATGATAGACTCAAGACTAACTCTAGGGGCAGAACTCGGTTGATCAGAAAATATGTTCTCTGCCCCCGCGATTCGGAGCAAAGAATCCAAAAAGCTTCCCGCTCCAATCGTGATCGGCGGCTCAGCCCACGCATCCCAGTAGACGGTAGGCTTATCACCTTGAGGGGTTGCTTGCACCACTTCTTCCAGGCCAGTTCGAATTTGTGCGAGCAATTTCGAGGCCGCTATCGGGCAACCCACAAGGTCACCTAGCAGGACAATATTGGCCTCTAGGTCCGAGAATGTATCATGGCGGAGGGACAAGGTGTTAACACCCAAAGACTTGAGTTGCCGAGCCACATTACGATTTCCTTCTCCATCATATAATAGGACGACATCGGGCTCGACGGAGAGTACGATTTCAAGCGAGGGGTGCATGCCGTCCCCCACATCTAAAATCGTCCTCGCAGTTGGAGGATAGGTGCCCCAATGCGTCCGTCCAACGAGTCGATGAGCGGAACCCAAGGCAAACAAGATTTCAGTAACGGCAGGGACCAGAGAGACGATTCGTGCGGGAGGTTCGCTCCAAGGCCCTTGGGAACTCGAGTCCGCGAGGAGGGCTTCCGGAACTTCTCGCGTCGAGAGTAGAAGCAAATACCCAATCGATCCCACAATAGCCAAGGGAACGCATAGAGTAAAAACCTGTTTTATCGACCTCATCCCCCACTCCTAAATCAAGCGGGGGTGGCCGGCGACTGGTTTTCAGTGCTCAGGCCTGCCCCGCTCTTCCCACGAAGAGTCTGTTATGGGGCATGGGTGGGCACGTCTCCTGGCTCGAGGCTCTCACCGCACTCCTTCCAGATTCCTCTGTGGCAACAGGTGCGGTGGGCAGAGAGATGACTCCTCTTTGCCTCTTACAGTGGCGGGGCCGCATCGGGTTCACACCGAATTCCGTTGGCCCATCCATGACTTTTTGTAACGCGATCTAACCTGTGTCCGTCTAGCAAGGAACCGCAAGGCGAAGAACCAACCTTAGACGTCCTTAGGGTTCAAATCTCCCAAAGTCCTCGGGCCGAAGGTTCTTCAAATAATCGCGGAGTGGTTCTTCCAGTGTCTTGGCTTCAGCCAAAGCATCATCGACTAAGGAAGAAGGCATGGCTTCACCATCAAAACTCGCCTCTTCTACCTCGATAGATGACATCTCAAGCAAAGTCTCATCTGCATAGATTGGAGCCTTCGCCCGCAAAGCCAATGCCACCCCATCACTTGGCCTGGAATCAATCGATACATATTCGCCATCGCGATGAAATACCAATGACGCGAAGTAAGTGTTATCGACAACCTTAGTAATGAGAACCCGTACGAGCTCAGCCCCTAGAGCATGAACCACCGCCGAGAATAGATCGTGCGTCAGGGGGCGCGCCAAATGGATTCCAGCCATTTCCATCGCAATGGCCGAAGCTTCACCAGGACCGATCCAAATTGGGAGGAGGCGTTCTCCGTCTTTTTCCTTCAGTATGACAACCGGAGTTCCCGCCGTCTTGTCCACGCCAAGGCTAGTGACCCTAAGCTCTTGCATTTCCTGCTCCACTGTCCCTAACCCTTACTGCGAAAACACGGTCAGGTGCCCTGATCCCACGAGGAAAGATAATGTTCCTGCTGTGCCGTAAGGCCGTCGACCTCAATACCCATACCAATCAACTTCAAGCGAGCGATCTCACGGTCCACTTCCATTGGCAATCTATGCACATCTTTCGACAACCCCCTACCAACATCGCTTAAGAGGTATTCCGCAGCCAAAGCCTGGTTCGCGAAAGACATGTCCATTACGCTTGCGGGGTGACCTTCCGCCGCAGCCAAATTGATCAATCTCCCCTCTCCGAGAATCACGACCTCTTTCCCGTCAAGTTCGTACCCTTCGACAAATGGTCGGAGAGGCCTAGGACCACTGGAGATTTTTTTCAAGCCAGTAAGATCAACCTCAACATCAAAATGGCCTGAATTCGCCACCATAGCTCCTTCTTTCATGAGCCTAAAGTGCTCTTCCCTAACCACGTCACGGTTACCCGTGAGTGTGATAAAGAGATCTCCCAAGGGGGCAGCCTCAGCCATCGGCATCACAGGAAAACCATCCATAGTGGCTTCAAGAGCACGCAAGGGATCAATTTCAGTTACAATCACTTTTGCCCCCGCACCACGTGCTCGCATTGCAACTCCACGACCACACCAACCATAACCGGCAACCACCACGGTAGCACCTGCAAGCAACATGTTTGTCGCACGAAGGATGCCATCTAGAGTTGACTGCCCAGTTCCATAGCGATTGTCAAATAGATGCTTTGTAAAACTGTCATTGACACCAATGACAGGAAATTGGAGCACGCCGTCGGCGGCCATTGCTCGTAACCGAATGATTCCGGTCGTCGTCTCTTCAGTAGATCCAAGAACATTACCCAGGATCGAGGACCTCTCCTCATCTGTAAGCGAACTCACCCAGTTACTAATGACCGGGTGGAGGTCATCAAGGCGATCCAGTGCGATCATATGAAGGGCCCCAACCACATCTGCACCATCGTCCATGGTGACCATAGGTCCATGAGCTATCGCAGACCGGACGTGGTCATAGTAGACGTCATTATCTTCACCATTGACCGCGAAAACTCCTACATCGCAACGGTCCACAAGGTATGCGGCCACGTCATCTTGGGTCGACAATGGATTTGACGCACAGAGAACAACGTCAGCCCCGCCCGCCTTGAGTGTTTCCATCAAGTTGGCCGTCTCGGTGGTAACGTGGAGACACGCCGACATTTTCACGCCCTCAAAAGGACGTTCCTCCGACATTCTTTTGCGGATTTGTCGGAGGACGGGCATGGAGCGTTCAGCCCACTTGACCCGTCGTTCTCCTTCTTCCGCAAGAGAAATGTCTGCGATATCGCAGTGGTTCGTACTTGTCTCACTCATAAATCTTTAATCCAGTTCCTATTTAGTGTTCAACCGGCCAAAGCTTCGGCCCGGTCTGTTAATTCCCATGAAAAAGTGCCATCGACCGGCTCTCGTCCAAAATGGCCGTAGCTCGCCGTCGGAAGATAGATAGGGCTACGAAGCCCAAGGGCTTCAATGATTGCCGCTGGACGAAGGTCGAAAACCTCTCTTACGCGTTCTGCTAGAAGTTCGTCTGCTATGGTCCCCGTACCAAATGTGTTGACCATAACGCTCACAGGCTCCGCCACTCCGATCGCATAGGCAATTTGCACCTCTACCCGACCTGCAAGACCGGCTGCCACTACGTTCTTTGCAATCCAGCGTGCTGCATATGTCGCGGACCGATCTACTTTTGATGGATCTTTCCCTGAAAAAGCACCGCCACCATGCCGGCCAACGCCTCCGTAGGTGTCCACAATGATCTTACGTCCAGTGACACCGGCATCGCCCTGTGGCCCCCCTATCTCGAACCTTCCCGTCGGGTTTACATGGTACGTAATTTCGCCCGGGTCATAGAGCGACTCCGGTAAAATTGGAGTAATAACCTCTTCAATTACCCTTTGCCGAATTTCATCATTCGTTGGTTCCGGATCGTGCTGGGCGGCGACCACAACTGTTGTTACACAAACTGGACGACCTTCTTGATATTCGACACTAACCTGTGCCTTACCATCCGGTCTCAACCAATCAATCTCTCCTGCCTTTCGCACCTCAGAGAGGCGGCGTGTGAGATTATGAGCAAGTGTGATTGGAAGCGGCATCTTTGATTCCGTCTCGTCCGTGGCATACCCAAACATCATCCCTTGGTCTCCCGCTCCTCCAGTATCCACACCCATCGCAATATCTGCGGACTGTCGGTCAATAGCGGTAAGCACCGCACAACGATCCCACGCGATCCCATGTGCCGCACTGATATATCCGATGTCTTTAAGGACGTTTCGTGCAATTTCCGGGATGTCCACATAAGTCGATGTAGTAATCTCGCCGGCTACCATGACTAAACCCGTAGTCACCAACGTCTCACACGCCACACGTCCGTCCTTGTCCTCCGACAGAATTGCATCGAGGACTCCATCAGAGATCTGGTCCGCGATTTTATCCGGGTGACCTTCGGTAACCGATTCGGAGGAAAAAGCCTGTATCCCGTTCTTCAAAACGTCATCCTCATTACGAATTCGTACTCAATTGATCCAACACTGATTTTATTGGCCGCGAATACTCGCAGCTAACCTACCAAGAAGCAATCTGGGTAAGGAGAAATGTGAACCGCCAACTTCAGAATGGCACTCGTCAATTAAACGCATCACGCACCGCCCCCTTGAGGTGTGCTTCGGTCTCATCCGCTGCGCGTTCCCAAGAGAACTGACTCACATGAGATTGCCCTTCCGTTCCCATTCGTCCACGTAAATCTGGGTCACTGAGCACTTTTTCGAAGGCTTGCACCCAGAGTTCGACGATTCCGTGTGGAACGAGCAAACCCGACTCTCCAGCTCGAACAGATTCGCGTAAACCAGGTGAATCACTCGCAATCACAGGAGTTCCACAGGCCGAAGCCTCCACTACTGTGATCCCCCACCCTTCCTTTGGTGACGGGTATGCCAATACCCAGGCACTCCTTAGTCGATGCAGTTTCTCCACTTCATCTATATAGCCGACAAAATCCACGCGATCTTGGAGATCAAGTGATTTTGTAAGCCCTTCCAGTCTATATCGGTCATTGCCTCGTCCAGCAATTACCAACTGTGCATCCACCTGCCTATCGCGGAGTTTTGCCAAGGCTTTGATCAGGACATCAATACCTTTGTAACGTTTTAGACGACCGACATAGAGTATCGTGGGGACATTGGCTCGCTGGGTCTCCTGATCTGGGCAATAGTATTCGTGATCAATGCCGGGCGGAATAACGCTCACCGCCTCTCCGGGCACACCTCGTTCATTGAGGTCAGTAGCAGTACTTCTTGATATCGCCTGGAACAAACAGTTGCGGTAAACCCTAGGAATCATCCGTTCACTCGTCCATACGATTGAGCCCATTGCTAAATTTGTTTCACGAAATACCGTCGTACCAAACAAATGGGGGACAAGTGGAACAACCGGGTAACGCGTCCAACAAGGTGTAAACAAAGGCACCTTATTAATGTCTTCTACGATCACATCTGCCTGCCACTGACGGAGCAACCGTTGAGCCGCGACTGGCGCTCGATAAGCGTAACTGTATCTCCCTCCCACTCGCAAAAACGCAATATTGTCAATCAAAGCAGACCTTGGCGCCCCAGTCCACCCGCTGACAATTGCACGCACTTCATGTCCACGCTCCGCAAGACGGCCAAAGATTTCATGCGCGTGGATTTCAGCCCCCCCTGCCTCGGGGTTCTCAACATCTTGCCAATTGAGCAATAAGATTCGCAGCGGACGGTCGAGTGGAACAGCAGGATTCACGGGCGTGATTCTTCCGTCTCTTTGAAAACAGCATCAAGTACGCCGTTCACGAATCGGGGGCTATCTTTCCCTCCATACATTCCCGCCAACTTCACCGCTTCATGAATAGCCACTTTTGCTGGCACATCCTCGAACCAGTGCAATTCCGCAATGCCGATGCGCAGGATATTTCGATCGATCGCATCCAGTCGTTCAATTCTCCAGTGAGAAGCATGTTGGGCAATCAACCGGTCGATGCGGTCGAGGTTGCCCCCAACCGTCTTAAGGAGACGATTCGTGTGTGGACGATAACGCTCCTTTATTCGACGGTGTTGTAAGACCTCTCGCGCGTACTCTAACGGTTCACCGGACCCAGCAAGCTCCCACCCATAAAGCAGGTGGAGCGTCCAACTACGTGACCGCGAATGAACGTGAGGCACCTAAATTTCAGCGGGTTTTATAGCTGGGAGCCAAGAAGATTTGCCATTTCCAACGCTGCTTCGGCCGCCTGGACCCCGGCGTGACCAACACTACCTCCTGCGCGGGCCATGGCTTGCTCCATGTTGTCTGGAGTTAACACACCGAGACCAATCGGGATCCCAAACTCATCTTGGACTCGAGCCAGTCCGTCTATGGCATTCCGGCTAACCATATCGAAGTGCGCAGTTTCTCCCCGAATGACACAACCCAAAGCAACAATCGCGGTGCAAAGACGGCGCACGCACAACTGACGCGCCGCCAAAGGTAGTTCCCAGGCGCCAGGCACGAACACAACTCGGAGATCTTCCTCGGCGACACCGTTCTCCAATAAGGTCTGACGTGCCCCTTCAAGCAGCTTGTCCGTGACGATGACGTTGAATCTGCTGACAACGACCCCGACAATCTGTCTTTCAGACGCGTCGCCTCTATGCTCGGTCATCGTTTCACATATCGGAAAGTGTCCGCCGCCTCTGTAGTAATAGGCAGCGAGAGCCGTCTCAAGCCGACTCGATCATGTGGCCCAGTTTCTCGCGCTTGGCATCAAGATAAGGGCGCAAGCGTTCGTTATCTTCAGCCATATTGAGCGGCACCCGTTCCTTAATCTCAAGGCCAAACCCTTCGAGACCTGCGAGCTTCTTCGGATTGTTCGTAAGTATGCGAATCGAGTGAAGCCCTAGATCCACAAGTATCTGAGCTCCGATCCCATAGTTTCGAAGATCAGGTGGGAATCCAAGAGCCTCGTTAGCCTCCACCGTGTCGTGCCCTTGGTCCTGAAGCGCATAAGCTCGGAGCTTATTAAGCAGGCCAATGCCCCGCCCTTCCTGGTCGAGATAGACGACAACACCCTCGCCAGCCTCCACTACCTGCCTCATCGCAGAATCGAGTTGACTACCACAATCACACCGATGTGAATGGAACACGTCACCCGTCAAACATTTGGAATGAACACGGACAAGTACATTTTTTTTATTTGCTACGTCGCCGCAAACCAATGCGACATGCTCTCGACGATCTACATCGTTCCTGTACCCGATAATACGAAAGTCACCCCAAGGAGTTGGTAAATCAGCTTCTGCCACCCGCTCGACCAGACTCTCTGTTCGTAACCTATACGAGACGAGTTGGGCTACAGTGACAAAAGGGATGTCGTGTTCTTTTGAGAACACCTCAAGGTCGGGACGTCGTGCCATAGTCCCATCTTCCCTAAGGATTTCGCAGATCACTCCGGCAGGACTAAGCCCAGCTAATCGAGCTAAGTCCACGGAGGCCTCTGTTTGACCAACCCGTTGCAATACGCCGCCAGGTTTGGCTCGCAACGGGAAGATATGTCCCGGCCTCATGAAATCCATTGGTTTCGTTGTCGGGTCAACGGCAAGCTGGATTGTTCGCGCACGATCAGGAGCCGAGATCCCTGTTGACACCCCAAATTCAGCACGGGCATCGATTGAAACCGTAAACGCCGTTTCGTTAGGATCAGAAAGCTTACCATTCGTCATTAGAGGCAAATCCAAACGGTCAGCGATCTCTTCCGAGAGAGTGAGACAAATCAAACCTCGGGCATGTGTGCACATAAAGTTGATCGTTTCCGGCGTAACCAGGTTGGCCGCACACACCAAGTCACCTTCGTTCTCTCTATCCTCGTCATCGGCAACAATGACAAGGCCACCCTCCTTTATCCGCTCAATGGCGACTTCGATTGGGTCGTACTGGAAATCACTCATTATTAAACATTGTCCTGTTTCATTGACTGTAAAGAAGAGACCATCTCTATCATCCGTCAGGGGCAAGATAAGGAGCCACGGCTTGGCCAACATACTTCGCAATAATATCAGCCTCGACATGAACGCGGCTTCCTGCCCTCAGCCCGCCCAGTGTAGTGTGGGACCATGTATAAGGGATAACCGCAAATCGCGCGACTGTCCCCTCAAGGCTATTCACTGTCAAACTGACGCCGTCAATAGCCAAGGATCCTTGTGAGACGGTGACACTCGCAACTTTATCAGGCAGTCTCACTTCCAGCATCCCAGATTTGGCATTTTGTTCGACAGCTAGTACCTCAGCAACTCCATCGACGTGCCCCTGAACGAGATGTCCCCCTAAAGCATCACCTGCACGAAGGGCTACTTCTAAATTGACAGGATCTCCCCTGCTCCAGGCTCCTATCTGAGTGCAAGCGATGGTAGCCTTTGTGGCTTGCACCCAAAAGGATTCGTCATCCACTTCCTCTACGGTAAGGCAAACACCTGAAACCGCTACAGAATCACCCAAGCTCAAGACAGGGACAATTGCTTCACCCTTGATCTTAAGACGAACACCATCGGAGGTCTCTTCTCGCGCTCGAACATCGCCGACAACCTGAACAATTCCCGTAAACATGGCCTACCTAGACCTGGAGTAAGGTTTCATGAAGGCTGCGATGATCTAGCACAATTCGTGTATCTGGACCCAAGGGATTTCGCTCAACCGGTTGCCAATCTTCCATTTTAGATGGTGGCACATCAGGAAACGCAGGCACTCCACTTTCACCAAAGAATACCGGTGCGACAAAGGCATACATTCTCTGGACAAGTCCAGCTCGAATCACTGATGATGCCACCCTACCTCCACCTTCGATGAGGACCGATAGGATCTGCCGAGACGTCAGTTCCTTCCAAATGTGATCCATACTCAATAACCCATCTTGGCCACGTGGAACCTCAAGTACTCTCACCCCAACAGCACGAAGCTCTCTCGCAGGGTCTTCACGTCTATCCAAATCATCGGCTCCTATCACCCATACAGGGGCCTCTTCGATTGTGCGGATGAGTTCCGTATCCACTTTCATTCGAAATTCGGTATCAAGAATGATACGAACCGGTGGCCGCCTCGGAGAGATGTCGCCACGTGCAGTGAGGAGCGGGTCATCGGTCTCAATTGTATTCCGTCCAACAATGATGGCATCATGGGATGCGCGGAGCCGATGCGCCGCCTCAAGGGCACGCTCACCTGTTACGGGGGTCCGAGTACTCGGGGCACCGAGCTTCGCGTCTAAAGAGAGCGCAAGTTTAAGCGATGCGAAAGGAATGTTCGTCAAATGAAACCACAGGAATTCTGCGTTTAAGCGACGTGCCTCCGGTGCCTCCAAGCCCACTTCCACTTGTATGCCTCTCTCGAGGAGGACTTCAGCTCCTCCTCCCGCTTCTCGATTCGGATCACGACACGCCAACACTACGCGACGAACACCTGTTTTTAGGATAGTTTCGGTACACGGTGCTGTTTTTCCATCATGGTTGCAGGGCTCGAGAGTCAAATAAAGAGTGGATCCTCTCGCCTGACTCCCCGCTTCCTTGAGGGCGACGATCTCAGCGTGATCATCGCCAAATCTCGAGTGCCAACCTCTCCCTACAACAACATCTCCGTGAGCAACCACCGCTCCAACCAAAGGGTTCGGCGACACTTGTCCCCACCCCCTGCGAGCCAAGGCCAAGGCCTCTCGCATATGCTTTGAATCTTCAGTCCGGCCAGGTAGAGCTCCTGCGATCAAGTCGAACCGATCCGAACTCAAAAGCCCTCCAGTCGAACGTTCCCCTCTCCCTCAATCAACTCTCCACACTCGAACACAGTACAGCCAGAACTCTTGACTGAAGAAATAACCTTGTCAACGTCCGGCGGATGGACGATTGCCATCATGCCAATCCCCATATTGAAGACCCGAAAAAGCTCTTCCACTTCTGTGCCGCTTTCGTCTGCAATGACTTGAAACTCGTGTGGCAATTCCCAAGTGTCGGCGTAGACTACTGCATCCGTAGTCTCTCCAAGTATGCGATTTAAGTTCCCCGGAATTCCACCACCCGTTACATGTGCAAGCCCTCGGATTGAACCAGCTTCGAGGCTCGACTCCAGCACCGGGAGATAGGTCTGATGGGTACGGAGGAGGACATCTCCCACTGTGGCATCTAACCCAGGGAAGGGATCTGTGACTTTTAGACCCATTCGATTAAAGAAAAGCTCCCGTACAAAACTATAACCATTTGTGTGTATACCACTTGATCCGATTCCGATGATCTTGTCACCAGGGCATAAGTCGCGAGCAGCAACTTCTGGAAACGCTACCTCGCCCACGATAAAGCCAGCAAGATCGTATTCTCCGGGCGCGTAAAAATCTGGCATCTCTGCAGTCTCGCCCCCGAGCAAGGCGCATTGATTCATACGACATGCCCGAGCAAGACCAGACACCACATCTGTTACGACATCAGGATTCAAGGTCCCGCAAGCCACATAATCCATAAAAATGAGAGGCCGAGCCCCTTCCACAAGAATGTCGTTTACGCAGTGATTGACGAGATCAGTTCCAACGGTATCATGCCGGTTCGCCAGGAATGCCACCTTCAGCTTAGTCCCCACACCATCCGCGCTCGCGACCAACTCTCGTCCCTCTGTTGATCGGAATCGGCCGCCGAAAGACCCCACATCGGAAGATACGAACTCTGTCCTCGTAGACCGTACCAATTCAAATAGTGCGCCCTTTGTCTCTTGAGCAGCATCGAGATCGACACCAGCATCGCGGTACGTAAACCCTTTGTTCATCTCTCACCCATGCGTGAAGCGGTCTTAACCCGAGTCAGATCGACTAACTCTTCGACCCGTTCTTCCACTTCTTCAAGTGTCAAGTTCACCATACGGCCTGGGCCAAATGCTTCGCACGTAAATGAACCAAGGGCACATCCATATACGACAGCCGAACAAATTCCCTCGCGTTCCAATGACCCAAGGCGTGCAATCTGGCCAAACATTCCACCGGCAAACGCATCGCCTGCGCCGGTCGGGTCCTTCACTTCCATCAAGGGATACCCGGGCGCAAGAAAAATGTCATCGCCCGAAAAAAATGCGGCGCCATGCTCTCCCTTCTTAATGAGAACATACCGTGGCCCTTGCTCTTGGATCCATTTGGCTGCTCCGACCAGGTTAGAAACCCCTGAAATTTGTCGCGCCTCTTCGTCATTGAGGGTAATCATATCAATACGTGATATGACATCCATTAATGGATCCAGTGAGCCAGAAATCCAATAATTCATTGTATCACATGCGACGAGTTCTGCCTCATCAATTTGATCGAGAACGAACGATTGGAGCGTAGGATCTGCATTTGCGAGAAACACCCAACGAGCAGAACGAGCCTCTTCGCTTAGTACAGGTTGAAAATCTGCAAAGACACCAACCTCAGTATGATTTGTATCACGAGTGTTCATATCAGCGTGATACGTACCACCCCAGCGGAAACTATTTCCGCTCTTTTTCTGAAGTCCGGCGAGATCTACTCCTCGGTCACGTAAAAAAACCAACTCTTCTATTGGATACTCATCCCCTATTACTCCTACTAGATGGACTGGCGCAAATAGTGATGCCGCCGCGCTGAAATGAACCGCCGCACCGCCTACAACCCCGTCAGCACGACCCGAAGGAGTCTGAATATCATCCAATGCAACCGTACCGACTACCAAAATCGAAGACTCAGAGGAAGTCATGTACCCTCTCGGAACAAGGTTCGTGGGGCAGTCAAACCCAACACATGAAGCCCATTTCGGAGTGTGATTTGGACAGCCCGCGCCAGTTTAATTCGAGCAGTCCGTTCGGGACTCTCGACTAAAATGCGGAGCGCCGGATCAACATTCCCTTGATGGTACCACGAATTTACCAGACTGGCCGTTTCTTCTAAATAAGCACAGACGATGTGAGGGGCTCGCATTTTCGCCGCGGTCACAAGAACCTCAGGGAATTTCATGACCGCCAGAACAACTTTACGCTCCGCATCGGTACTAAGAAGACCAAGGCCCTCAGAATCAATCGGGACCTCTGCTTCGTTTATTCCACCTTTTTTAAAGGCGCTACACATCCGCGCGTGTGCATATTGAATCTTGTACACTGGATTTGTTTCTGACGTATCCAGAGCTAAGTCAAGATCAAAGTTGAGGTGCACTTCTGCTCTCCGCATCAAGAAGAAATACCGAGCGACATCTCGTCCGGTTTTATCCAAGAGATCCCGTAGAGCCACGAAAGATCCCGCACGTTTACTCATGGGGGCTTCTTCCCCTCCACGCATCACCGTAACTAATTGAATTATCAGCACTTCTAGAAGATCAGGCTTGTCCAATGCTCCCAACGCTGCTTTCATACGTTGTTCGTGCCCTTGGTGGTCTGCACCCCACACATCAATTGCTAAATCAAAGTTCCGTTCTGCCTTATCCAGATGATAGGCCAAATCCGGGAGGAAGTAGGTGAAGGAACCGTCCCCCTTAATGAGGACACGGTCCTTTTCGTCTCCGAAATTCGATGTTCGGAGCCAAGTAGCTCCCTCCTCTTCGTATACCAATTCGCGACCCTTCAAAAGTTTCAGAAGATTATCGATGGCTCCGGACTCATAGAGAGAACTTTCGGAGAAGAATCCATCCATATGCACACCAAACGCTTCCAGATCGCAACGTTGTTCCTCCAGGAGCATCTCAACGGCTAAGTCTTGAATCTCCTTCTGCCGATCCTTGGGGTCGAGCGCATCGAGCACCTTTTCACCCACTGCCTCACTAATAGAACGTGCAACATCTACGACATAATCCCCGTGGTACCCTCCCTCAGGAATCGAAAATGGCCTCCCTTGGAGTTCATCAAAACGAGCACCTACCGACTCTCCGAGAAGCAAAATTTGTCGGCCCGCATCGTTTACATAGAATTCACGGGTCACTTGATCACCAACTTGCTCCAGCAGTGAAGCGACAGCATCTCCTATGGCTGCTCCACGACCATGCGCCACGTGGAGTGGACCCGTTGGGTTGGCAGAGACGAACTCCACATTCACCCGTTGACCACTACTTCCACCTACGCGGCCCCAATCCTCATTTGCTTCGAGAACCTCTACAACTCGCGACCAAATCGATGCATCGACAAGTCGAAAGTTAAGAAATCCGGGACCAGCTACCTCTATGGCGGCTATGCCAGCTTCATCGAGGTCGATGAAGTGTTGGAGCCGCTCTGCCAATTCACGCGGTGCTATTCCAAGAGTCTTAGACAGAACCAAGGCAGCATTTGATGCCCAATCCCCGTGTTCAGGATCTCGAGGCCTTGTTACCTCCGGATGGAATTCCTCGGATGCGCCAACTGCGGAGGCGGCTTTCTTAAGAGCGGTGGAGATGAGTTCCGGACCAAAATTCCCTGTCACGACCTCGACCCTTTCCCCGCTCCATTTTCCTTCTTCTTATCCTTCTTCTTATCCTTCTTCTTATCCTTCTTCTTATCCTTGGGGGTTCCATCATCTTTTGATCCACCGGTCTTAGCTGGGCCTTCCTCACCCCGTGATCCTTTTTCACGCGCAGCGGTTTCGGCAGGACTCCTATAATCTGTTGCATAGAAGCCCGTCCCCTTGAAAACAATGCCACCACCGGTCGATATCAATCTTTGCACACGTCGTTTTTTACATTCCGGACACGTACGAACAGGTGCAGACGAAATTTTCTGGAAACGTTCAAACTCATGATCGCAAGCGCGACATCGATATTCGTAGGTCGGCATCCCGCTCCCTTAATAGTGCATGGGGTTAGTTTCGACGATCATTGCGGTTGATACTCACCCCACACCCTGCGAAGAGTGTGACTAATTTCGCCGAGCGTGACTCGTTTCTGGACGGCGTCTACGAGAACAGGGAGAAGGTTACCATCTCGAGACGCCACTTGCTGAATTTCATCTAAGGCTCGCGTCACTGCTGCATCGTCACGAGCTGAACGAACAGTCTCGAGCCGTTCTCTTTGCTTGCGGGCTAAGCTAATAAAATCAGGCGCCTCTGGGATCAATGACTCTTCTTCATCTTGGTACGTATTCACTCCTACCACTTCAAGGTCTCCACTCTCTATCGACCGTTGGTGAAGATAGGCACTCTTATGAATCTCTTCACGCATGTACTCGATCGCCTGTGTCGCTCCACCACGACTCTCAATTTCCTTCAGATACATGTATCCTAGATTTTCAAGCTCTTCCGTTAGAGCTTCAACGAAGTACGCACCTCCCAACGGGTCGACGGTATCCGCTACCCCCGACTCCGATGCGAGAATCTGTTGCGTGCGGAGGGCCAATCGAGCAGCCTCAGTTCCTGGAAGAGTAAGAGCTTCATCGTATCCGTTTGTGTGCAATGATTGTGCGCCTCCGAGAACCGCAGACAGGGCTTGGACCGCGACTCGCACCGCATTATTCAAAGGTTGTTGTGCAGTCAGTGATGACCCGGCTGTCTGTGCATGAAACCGCAATCGACAAGCGTCATCCCTTGCCCCAAATCGATCATGCATTAACTCCGCCCACATTCGCCGTGCGGCACGGAACTTTGCCACTTCTTCAAAAAACACACGGTCAGCAGAGAAAAAGAAACTCAATCGTGGTGCAAAGCGATCTACTTTTAAACCACTATCAATGGCGCGTTGCACATACTCGAGCCCGTTTGCGATGGTAAAAGCCAACTCCTGCGCCGCAGTTGCTCCCGCCTCTCGGACGTGGTAACCACTAATAGAAATAGGATTCCACCTGGGGAGTGTAGCAGAACAGTACTCGAACACGTCGGTAACAAATTTCAAACTGGGCTCAACGGGATAAATATATGCCCCACGAGCAATGAACTCCTTCAACACATCATTCTGAACAGTTCCTCGCAAAAATTCGTGAGGTACGCCTCGTTCTTCGGCCACACCCACATACATTGCTAAGAGTATTGGTGCCGTCGCGTTAATCGTCATTGATGTTGACACTTTGTCGAGCGGGATTCCATCGAAGAGGCGGTGCATGTCTTCGATCGAGTCTATGGCCACACCGACTCTTCCCACCTCACCAAGAGCCATCTCATCATCCGAGTCGTAACCCATCTGTGTAGGCAGATCAAATGCCACAGACAAACCCGTCTGTCCAGAGTCAAGCAAATAATGGAAGCGTTCGTTCGTTTCGGAGGGAGTGCCAAAACCAGCATATTGGCGCATAGTCCATAAACGCTCACGATACATCGTCGGGTAGATGCCCCTCGTATAGGGAAACTCTCCTGGAAGTCCTAGTCTTGAATTTTCTTCACCAGGTCCGTAAAGGGCATCAACTTCGACTTTACTCGTCGTCCGGAACGCCTTTAGTCGCCCCTCGTTTTGCGCAGCGCCAGATCGCAATTCTCCACCAGGACGAGGCTCCTTTTCACTCATCTGTCACGCTCTCAAAGCTGACTAGCAAATCACCCTTATCAACAGTCTGACCAGGTTTAACATGAATCTGTCCAACCAAGCCAGCACCTTCGGCCTTTAATTCATTTTCCATTTTCATTGCTTCTATTACTAGCATACCATCCCCAGCTTCAACTTCTTGTCCTGAATCGACTAGCACACGTACGATCAATCCCGGCATTGGCGCGCGAACCTCGGGAGCATTTGACCTCGATGCCATACCACCGCCGAGTTCTCGAATCACCCTGCTCCGTTCATCCTCAACAGTGACCTCAAACGTCCTACCGCGTGTATGGATTCGCCACCCCGCCCTGGTCCGTCGTACGTAAACACGATGACGCATCCCATCGAGTGACATTTGCGCTTCAGTAGCACCCAAGGGATGAAGAGTCGCGCTCATGTGTTCACCTTCTAACTCCAAACTCCCATCATTAAGAAGAGCCTGAACTTCTTCTCCATTTACCCCGACGTAATATCTCATTGAGTCTCACGCGCTCGTCGCATGATCAAACTCATACCCAAAAGCCAAACCATCATACCGTATAATTTGATCACCATTCCCGACCTGCCTGCACCCATGGAGAGAGCTGCCGACCGACGACTTTTTTATTGTCACTTACACCGAGTGATGCTTCGTGGTCCAAATGATTTTCACATAGAACGGCCGTTGCGATTGCCACTTTTTGCAAATCAGGAGGCACCAACCGTAAAAGTTCTGGATGCTCCTGCACGTATTCGATGGACAGCGCACCCGCCTGAAAATCCTCCTCACCCAAGACTGAAAGATGATAAGCTTGGGTTGTTGCAAGACCATCAATCCAAAGCTCTTCGAGTGCCACTCGCATGCGTTCAATAGCTTGCGCTCTGTTCTCTGCATGAACGATGAGTTTTCCCAGCAGGGGATCGTAATGGAGCCCAACCTCGAATCCTACTCGGATACCACCGTCCCACCGTATCCCGGGCCCCGTCGGGATTTCTAAACTTTCGACTCGCCCCACAGAGGGCAGAAAATCCTTCTGTGGATCTTCTGCACTGATCCGGCACTCCAATGCATGGCCGCGTGGAGAAGGAGCATCTAATCCATTCAGTGCCGGATAACCAAGCGCAATACGAAGCTGTTCTCGAACAAGGTCAACTCCAGTAATCATTTCCGTGACCGGGTGCTCTACCTGAATTCTTGTATTCATCTCAAGGAAGAAAAAATCAGAACCCTCCAAGAGAAATTCCACGGTACCTGCCCCCAGATATCCTACAGCCTCTGCTGCCTGCACTGCGACTGCACCAAGCCTCTCTCGTAACACTTCGTCTACACATGGAGATGGTGCTTCTTCAATTAATTTTTGATGCCTTCGTTGGATGGAACACTCTCGCTCACCCAAGTGAAGTATTCGGTTCTCGTCGGCCAATATCTGGATTTCGATGTGTCGTGGGCGTAGAAGAAACCGTTCCAAATAAATCCGGCCATCACCAAAGGCACCCTCTGCCTCACGTTGTGCTCGCTCGAACGCCGCTTTTAGATCGGCAGGATTTTGTACAACGTGCATCCCCTTCCCACCTCCACCACCAGCCGCCTTGATCATTATCGGAAAACCAATCTCTTCAGCCACTTCCCTGGCAGAAGCAATGGATGACAATTCACCGCTTCCCGGCACAACGGGCACTCCCGCTGTGACCATCCGTGCACGAGCACGAGGCTTGTCCCCCATTTCTTCAATAGCCGCTGAGGGTGGGCCAATGAAGGTTAGATTGGCATCTTCGACTGACCGGGCGAACTTGGCGCTTTCAGCGAGAAACCCGTAGCCCGGATGGATGGCTCCAGCGCCAGTATCCGCGGCAGCTTTAAGGAGGAGCCCCTCTGAAAGGTAAGACTCCGCAGGAGTAGTACCTCCAAGTGCAACCGCCTGATCTGCCGCAAGCACATGAGGTGCCTCTTGGTCAGGTGACGAGTATACCGCAACAGATCTCAGCCCTTCTTCCCTGCAGGCACGGATTACACGGAGAGCGATTTCACCTCGATTCGCGATCAAAACTGTGTCAAACATCTGCGTCAAAGGGGGATGTTGCCGTGCTTCTTCGGCGGGTTTTGGTCGCGTTTTTGAACCAAGGCCTCAAGGCCCGATATTAGACGTTGTCGAGTATCCCTGGGATCAATGACATCATCCACATAGCCCCTAGCAGCAGCCAGATATGGATTGGCAAATCGATCCCTAAACTCTTGTTCGAGTTCACTGGTCCGCCCCTCGGGATCATCCGCTAGAGCAATCTCTTTTCTATACAGAACCTCCACAGCTCCCTTGGGTCCCATAACCGCGATCTCAGCTGTCGGCCATGCAAAATTCAAGTCGCCTCGGATGTGTTTCGATGACATCACATCGTACGCACCGCCATAAGCTTTCCGCGTAATAACTGTCAGTTTTGGCACGGTCGACTCGCAATACGCGAACAACAACTTGGCCCCATGACGAATAATCCCACCATGTTCTTGGGCAAGCCCTGGCAAAAACCCGGGTACGTCTTCGAATGTTATCAGGGGGATGTTGAACGCATCACAGAACCTCACGAACCGGGCGGCTTTAACGCTCGCGTCGATATCAAGTACGCCAGCCAGCACAGCAGGCTGGTTTGCAATTATACCAATCGAGTGTCCTCCTAATCTCGAAAAACCGACGATGATGTTCTGTGCAAAGTCTTTATGCACCTCTAAGAACTCACCTTCGTCTACAACTCTTTCGACCACCTCATGCATGTCGTAAGGAAGTTGCGGCTCGTCCGGTACAATACTGAGCAATTCCTCATCGCCTCTATCAGGTCGATCGTTGGTACTTTGGAATGGCGGGTTTTCTTGGTTGTTTTGGGGCAGATAGGAGAGCAACGACCTGATCTCCTGGAGAGCCATAACTTCCGTTTTTGAACGGAAATGGGCGATCCCCGATCGACTAGCGTGCATCGCAGCTCCACCCAACTCCTCGAAGGTCACATCTTCATGAGTTACGGTCTTCACAACATTGGGGCCCGTCACAAACATGTGGCTTACCCCATCTACCATAAAGACAAAATCCGTAATCGCAGGAGAATAAACTGCACCTCCTGCACACGGCCCGAGTATCGCACTGATTTGAGGAACCACGCCAGATGCCATTGTGTTGCGAAGAAAGATGTCCGCGTAACCTCCGAGCGACGCGACTCCCTCTTGAATCCGGGCCCCACCCGAATCATTCAATCCGACCACAGGTGTTCCATTCTTTGTCGCAAGGTCCAAGACCTTCACAATTTTCCCGGCATGTGCTTCAGAAAGAGAGCCACCGAACACAGTGAAATCTTGGGAAAAGACAAATACCGAGCGGCCATCAATGCGACCGTACCCAGTGATCACACCGTCTCCTGGAATCCGCTCTTCAGCGAGCCCAAAATCATGACACCCATGCTCAACAAAGCGATCGAGCTCTACGAAGCTTCCTTCATCAAGAAGAACTTCAAGACGTTCTCGAGCCCCCAATTTACCGCGTTCGTGTTGACGCGCTAACCGCTCCGCCCCACCACCTTTTCGTGCATTCGCTGCCCGGTTTTCAAGCTCTTTGAGCTTCTCTTTCATACTCATCGTGGAATGGAGTCTCGAGGAATACTATCCTGAGGAATTGTATCACGAGGCGCGAAAGGGGATGGGGCCGCTTTTGCATAAAATAGCCACTCCATCAGTTCCGCTCGGTCAGCTGGTTGCAGCTGTTTGTTTCGTAACATACGAACCTCGGTCTTTCGATGGACGGTCGATTTTTCGGGATCCAAGTTGAAAAATCCAGTGACTCCATTGATTCCCTGCGTACCGGAAAAATAGCCAGCCAAAGCCGCGGCCATAGGAACCCTGCTTGCTTCCAACGCGGCGAGCAGGACCGAAGCAGCATCATATCCTAGTCCAGGTAATATATTATCACGCAAGGCCTTACGGTACTTTCTCTCATATTTTACCTTAAAGTTTTCCCATTGGGTTCCAGGGCCCATCCGATCAACCCACAACCCCACCACCTTGTAGTCTGACGAAAAAGTCTCAAGGCGGCGCAACACCGTAGGATCTGCCCAAGCTTCACTACCAAGAATAATGTGCCTATATAGGCCGTAGTAGAACAACTGTGG
Organism: uncultured Gemmatimonadota bacterium; assembly: GCA_913043255.1. GTDB lineage: Bacteria > Gemmatimonadota > Gemmatimonadetes > Palauibacterales > Palauibacteraceae > Palauibacter. The sequence continues at coordinate 77,347 of CAJWLK010000005.1, read as the reverse complement.
AGCCAAGGAAAGCACAACTGGTGGAGTTGGAGCGGGGGCATAGATCACATCCGGGTCCGCTTCAGCAATGGCTTCGATCGGTTCCTGAAACGTAGTAAGAGTCGGATCGTAAACTTCTTGGGCAACAACAACACCGCCAGCGGCTACAATCGCATCTTCAAACGCTGAGACCGCCCGGCCCCTTCCAATTTTCGGATATAAAATTCCTACGCGCTTAAGCCCCAACTCTTCTACCACCCAATGGGCGAGATCCGCCGCAACATCAAGTTCCCGCGTAACGAAATCATAGAGAGTGTAAACACTTTCATGAGGACGCTGGACCTCTGTGGCCGTCGGACTAATAATCGGCAGCTTGGGGTCTCGGCGTGTTCTCGCTGCGGCCGCAAACGCTTCTGAGCCCATGGGACCAATTATCCCCAATACCTTCTCCGACTCAAGTTCTGCCATGATCGCAGGAATCTCGTCCGCAACAGACCTGTCGTCCAAGATAACTAATTCAAGATCAAATCCATCGCGGTGTAATCGTTCGTAATCTTCAACTGCCAACTCAATTCCCTCTCGAAGCCACTCGCCGACATCGGCTAATTCACCAGTCAACGGCAGGATGGCACCAAGCTTAACAGGCTTAGCCAGTGGGTCTGCCACTACCGATACAAGCAACTCCGCTCTCTCACGCTCCGGCCCAAGTGGACTTCGTTCAAGAACTTCAGACACAATCCGCTTTGCTTCTTCAGTATCTCCAGTCGCCACTAGTAATTCGGCCAGATGAACAGATGCAACGGTAGCCGCGAGGGTTTCGAGTGGTGCGGTCGACAAAACTGATTGGAGTTGTTCTTTCGAGAGGGTAGAAACCCAGCGACGAAAAGTGTCCAAATAATTTTGACTAAGAACACCAGGGTTTTCGAGAGCACGTTTGACGGCCTCAAATTCCCTACCGGTGTTTCCCAAAGCCTGAATCCAGTGCTCCACTACCTGGTCTCGAAACAACCCTTCCGAGACTCGACGAGCCAGCTCCTCGTACCGGTCGGCAGCCCCCCCTAGCGAACCTTGAGCTTCTAAGGATTGACCCGCCAACCATAGCGCACTATCGGCAAGAGAAGTGATCGAAGCTTGATCGCGCCAGGAAGCAAAAAGCGAATCCGCCCGGTTCAAGGCAATCATATATCGACTCGCATCGTATTCCCGCCAAGCGGCGGCTAATGCGGCCCGCCCACGACCTACATCGGGCATGTTTTGTTTAGGGTCAGATGTCGGAGATGACGGTTTGGGAAGGGCACATGCTACACCCAGGATCAAACTGCATAGCACCCCGACGAAGACCCACCGGATTCGTGGCATAATGGAACCCTGCCTATCCCCCTCGTCAGCCTGTAGCCCTTATCGCCGAGTTAGTCCTTTGAGTCTTTATCCTCTTCAGCTGCTTCTTCCGCAGCCTCTTCTTCCTCGGCCTCTTCTTCTTCCGCAGCCTCTTCTTCCTCGGCCTCTTCAGCTGCTTCTTCCTCGGCCTCTTCTTCTTCGGCCTCTTCAGCTGCTTCTTCCTCGGCCTCTTCTTCTTCGGCCTCTTCAGCTACTTCTTCCGCAGCCCCTTCTTCCTCGGCAACCGCATCACTTTCGGAGTCTTCTTCCCCCTGGCCAACCTCATCCATCGTTTCGTATTCAAGCTCTTCGCTGTCATAGGGAACATCCGGTGCTCCAACCAAGGCTAACACTATGCGGCGATTAATGGGATCAGTCTCTAATACGCGAAGTTCGAGCTTGTCTCCCTCCGAGAACTGCTCAGCGGGATCTTTTACACCATCTGCCATTCCCAACTGTGAGACCGGGACGAAACCCTCAAGATCTTCTCCAAGATCAGCTACCACTCCCTTTTCGAGTATTCGCCGAATGGTACCCTTCACCTCGTACCCGGCCTGATACGTTTGAGCAAGATCGTACCATGGGTCCTCTTCAAGTTGCTTGACGCCTAAAGAGATGCGCTTCTGTTCAGGATCAATAGACAAGACAACAACATCTACTTCTTCGCCTTTACGCAAAACTTCAGCCGGATGTTGGACTCTCCTCGTCCATGACATGTCCGAGATATGGACTAACCCATCTATTCCAGCCTCAACCTCTACAAATGCCCCGAACGATGTAAGATTGCGAACCAAGCCCTTGATTTTTGTCCCCGGTGGATACTGCATTGGAAGCGCAAGCCACGGGTCCTCCTCGACTTGCTTCATACCTAGAGAGATTTTTTGCGCATCTTCAGCAACTCGGAGAATAACGCATTCCACTTCGTCATCGATCGCAACGATTTGCGATGGATGCCGTACGTTTCGAGTCCATGAGATTTCGGAGATATGGACGAGACCTTCTATACCCTTTTCAAGTTCTATAAAGGCCCCATAATTAGTGACGGATACAACACGCCCGTGCACTCTAGTCCCAACCGGGTATCTCTCAGCTACGTTTTTCCACGGATACTCCTGCAACTGTTTGAGACCGAGCGATATCCGTTCACGGTCCCAATCAATATCAAGAATCTTAACTTCAAGGGTTTGTCCAATTTCACACACTTCAGACGGGTGTCCAATACGGCCCCACGACATGTCAGTAATGTGGAGCAACCCATCCATACCACCAAGATCGATAAAAGCCCCAAAGTCAGTAATATTCTTTATTACACCTGTTCGAAGATCCCCAACGTTAAGCTCTTCTTTTAGCTCATCTCGTTTTCCAGCTCGCTCTTCTTCCAGCAGCACTCGGCGACTCACAACAATGTTTCGCCGCCGCTTGTTCAGTTTGAGGATTTTGAAATCGTACTCATCACCAAGCAGGTCGTCGACGTTGGGAACACGACGGAGTGCAATCTGAGACCCCGGAAGGAAAGCATCGACTCCCATGAGATCGACAGTGACCCCTCCCTTGATTTTCCGTTTAATGTATCCCTTGACGGGGACATCATTGTCGAACGCTTCCTTGATCCTTTCCCAAACACGCAGAAAGTCGGCCTTCTTTTTCGAAAGGACGACCACACCTTGATCATCCTCAAGACTCTCAAGGAAGACATCGACAATGTCTCCCTCGTTAACCTCATCAGGGTCACGAAACTCTTCTAGTGGTATCGTACCTTCTGATTTGAAACCCACATCCAGAATAATGTCGAGGTTGGTTTTCCCTATGACGTGCGCCTTAACAATTTCGCCTTCTGTGATCTCACTGAGAGTCTCTTCGTAGAGTGCCAGGAGTTCTTGATATTCTTCGTCGTCGTATTGAGTGTCATCTCTGGGATCAGCGTCGATTTCAACATCGATACGGCTAGGCTTAAAGGGCTGAGGCCGAGTTTCAGCTAAAGAATCCTCCTCATCGTGCACCTCAACTGCTTCGATATCGGAGACCTCTGCGACTTCGTTCTTGGGAGTTATATCGTCAGACATGTGGTGGGGTCATTTACCCTGGAACCCAGCCCGTTTCGGGAGGTTCATGGGTCGTGGCAAAAAGATCGACTTTTGACCGAGAGACAAGCTCTTCCGCCCAGCAACAGTCGACCCTCTCGGGTTCATAAAAAGACCGGGACGAGACGCCACTTTCCCTCGCCACAGTCTAACGGACAGCCGCGGAAATTAGACGTGCGCACCCATTTCGTCAACCGAAACAAGATCGCCCACAACACCAAACACTCCATTGCTATTAGCTATCCGAGCTTCCGTTCTCGAGCGAGAGACAGGATCACCTCAACCACTTCATCAAGGTTCATTCTCGTTGTGTCGATTTCGATCGCGTCTTTTGCTTTACGTAGAGGAGAATGGACCCGAGAGGTATCTGCCCGATCACGTGCATTGAGCCGGGCTTGCTCCCTCTTTAGGCTCTCTTCGCTCATATCGTGTTTCCCCTCCGCGAGCCGACGTCGCGCTCGCTCTAAAACGTCGGCGATGAGGTAGACCTTCAGGTTGGCTTGTCGAAACACTGTAGTGCCGATATCCCGCCCATCACATACAATGTCGAACTGGGACGACGCATAGTGTAAGCGTTCCAAAACCATGGAGCGTACCGCGGGCAATTGGGCAATCGCCGAAACTTGTTCAGTAACAGTGGGGCCATGAAGAGCCTCACCAGGGGCAACATTGTCAACAACAACGTTCAAGTCACTCTGAAACCGCTCCAAATTGATATCAAGGTCCCCCAGTGCTTCCAAAAACGCATCGGTGGCTTCACTCAAGCCGTTTTTCAATGCCCACCAGGTTATGGTCCGGAAGAACAGTCCAGAATTTACGTGCACAAAATTCAAGCTTACTGCAACACGTTGTGCAGCCGTACTCTTCCCCGATGCCGCGGGTCCATCAATGGCGATCACTTGATTATGATCTAACCCTTTTTGGCCGAGTCCACTCACATTCGATCCCAATGAAAATGCCTTCGAGTCCGTCACAAATCCTCCCCGAACACTTCGATGGCATCTAAAAATCCTGGAAACGACACAGAACAACAATCTGGGTCATCAACTGCTATTTTTACCTCTTTATCGAGGCTAAGAACACCAAACGCCATAGCAATACGATGATCGCTATGACTCAAAACACGACCCGCCAACGGTTTGGAAGATCCTTCTATCGACAACCCATCCTCCCGTTCTGAAACAACGACCCCTAGAGCAGACAAATTAGTCGCCAACGCTTGAATCCGGTCTGTCTCTTTCACGCGGAGTTCAGCCGCATCCCGAATGTCAGAGCGGCCACTCGTACGAGAAGCGAGGACGGCGAGGAGTGGTATTTCATCAATGAGGGATGGGATTCGATCCCCCCCAATCTCAAAAGGTTCGAGCTGATCCGGCGGGGTCAACACCCAAGTTTCAACAGGTTCGCCACCGCCAGCGGGGTGGGCTTCTCGGGCAATCGTCGCCCCCATCTCTTCTAACACTTCCAGAAAAGCAGTTCGCCCGGGGTTAGCCCCAACGTTTTCCACTCGAAGACACCGGCGACAGATTAAAGCAGCCCCCAGCAAGAACGCTGCAGAGGAAGCATCTCCCGGAACTGTAAATTCAAGCCCCTCTAAGCGCCCATCCCAAGCCCCCGGGTCGAATCGCACTTCTCCGGCACCTGTCCGCATGGGATCGAAGTCAACAGGCACACCCATGGCAGCGAGCATCCTCTCCGTATGGTCGCGAGACCGCGCTGGTTCGGACAGGCTAACTCCGACTCTTCCTGCAACCCCGGCTAGCAATACTGCTGACTTTACTTGAGCGCTCGCGGTTCGCACTCGATAACGAAGTGTACGCAGCATGCCCGAAGCACGAGGACTGACCCGAAACGGAAGTCGTTCGGGCTCAATGAGACAATCAAGTCGCCCCCCCATAGCCTGCAACGGATAAGTAATACGCCGCATTGGTCGACCTCGCAGAGAGTCATCTCCGTCAAGCACTCCTCCAACTCCTAGTCCAACAAGGAGACCCGCTAAGAGACGAGCTGTAGTTCCACTGTTTCCGCAGTCTAAGACGAGGTCTGAGTCCGGGCTCTGAAGATTCAGACCTCCATCAACACGAATCGTTATTCCTCCGTCAGCTTCATTTTCAGAGACGATATTTGCCCCGAGAGAATTCATCACAGAAAGACTTGTTTGCACATCGTCCCCATTTGACAGTCCTCGGATGACGGATTCGGAAACAGCCAGTGGCGCAAGGAGGGCGGCCCGGTGCGAAATCGACTTGTCACCCGGCACGCGGACTGTAATCACGAATCCTCTAAATCCTGATAAGGCACTTCAACTGACCAACCATCCTTTGCCATATCTGTGGAGGGGAACGCGGCCCGCGCCTCATCCAACAGGCGACCCGGCTGTTCAGCATACCGCGCGCTAATGTGAGTGAGCACTAATCGTTTCACTTTTGCCTCTGCTGCAACACGAGCTGCTTCTTCCGCGGTCGAGTGCCCAGTCTCACGTGCTCGGTCACTCTCCGAAGCCTCAAAAGTGGCATCATGTACAAGCAGATCGCCTCCGGTGACCATGTCGACAGTTTTTCCTGATGGCCTCGTATCTCCCGTATAAACGATGGTTCGCCCTGGCCGAGGTGGGCCTACCAATTCTTCCGGACGCACAACTTGACCATTATCTAACCTTATAGACTCCCCTTGATGTAGTTTTCCGAAGAGCGGACCTTCTGGGATGCCTAGGGTACGAGCTTGTCCAACATCAAACCTGCCTGGCCGTGCTTCTTCGATAAGAGCAAACCCGATGGACTCACAGGTATGATCCGTTTCAAAGGCTTCTATTCGATAGCCAACGCCCGAAACACACTCGCCCGGCTCAAGCGAATGGATGGCGGCTTCATACATGAGACGGTCTCCGCCCAAGTCTCGCAGTGTACGTAATGTCTGCACACCTCCCTTCGGCCCCCAGATTCGCAGCGGTTCCGTCCGCCCTTGGAGGCTCATAGTTCGAAGGAGTCCTGTCAGCCCCAAATAGTGGTCCGAATGCATGTGTGAGATCAAGATATCCCGCATCGAAAACCCAACACCGTACTTCATCATCTGGCGTTGTGTCCCTTCACCACAATCAAAAAGGAACATTCGACCCTCGCGTTGGAGTGCAAGTGACGAGACGTTTCTGGATACAGTTGGGCGAGACGAGGCGGTCCCAAGGAAGGTCAGACGAAGGATAGGGGAACTCCTTCCGAAGCGAGGAACACCATAAGAGCTTGTGGTGAAGCTAGTCGGCTAGACACGTTCACCCTCAAGAGCCTGGATAAGATCGCCATCAGAAAGCGATGTGGAAACCTGCCCCCTCAGCAACACCGGAGGTAGGGTCTTAGACATACAGCGCAAATGGATTCCGACTCCATCGGTCGCTCTGCTTCCTTCCGACCACACCGGGCCGATGTCCTGTGCCAACCAGACATCTCCCTGCTCATCGACCACTCGACGTTCCGTCCCTGTCAGTTCAGTCGCCTCCGACCATAGCACCTCGAGCTCAGAGGCTTTGAGAGATTCGATTGATTGCCCCAAAGTAAGAAGAGCACGTCGATCTCCGGGGGCGTGATCTGAACGGATGAAGTACGCCAGACCCAAGCCCGAGTCTGTCCTCCACCCTTCGTAGACACACCAACCTACCCCCTCGCAGTCCAGGTCCGTTCGGGGATGCACAGACGAGTTTTTATCCGTCACTTCGCCTCCATCGCATATACATTTAATGCTATTGTGTCCGAATCAGGCATATTCATCTCTCGGCTGACAAGCGCCTTTTCTGCAGCACTTTCAACTTCAGCCTCCACTTCGGATTCCACCTTAGCCATGGTCGCTCGATTATGCAGTTCCATATCACCTTCCACGCCCCCCGTTAGATCGATCTCGCTACCGGCAAGAAATTCCTCATACAGCCCAATCGGGTCGCGCCGCCCCCACTCTTGGAACAAGTCCGGTGAGAACGTAGCTCGAGCCTCTTTAACATCGTGGGTTGCATGCCCACCCATACGAAAAGTCTTCGCCTCAATCATGGCCGGCCCGTTCCCTGCTCGACAATACTCAGCTGCAAGGCGAGTTGCCGCATACATGTCTAACACATGGTTACCATCTGCCGATTGAAGTGGAATCCCATACGCACGACCCCAGTCTTGAAAATCAGGTGGCACATGATGTTGGTTCGACCTGGTTCCAAGCGCTACTTGATTGTTTTGAATGATGAAGATTATCGGCAGTGAGAGTGCTGCAGCGAAAGAAAACGCTTCATGGGCTTCACCATTTTTAGTGGCACCATCACCCACCCACGTAAGGGCTACTCTAGGTTCTTTTCGAACGCGAAACGCAAGCGCAAAACCGTTCATAACCGTTCCGAGCGCGGCGACCATGCTGATCGGCGGACATACCCCACAACGAAGATCACCAACGTGCACATCCCGGCCTCCAAGTGGCGAGTCTTCCGTGGCCAAATAAGAACGCAAAAGACCTACGATAGGAACTCCCATCTCGTGATTCGCACCATTACTATTTCGAATCATCGGGCCTACGAAGTCCCCATCAGCCGCCCGCCGATCAAGTGCGTGAACAGCTCCGATCGTTACAGCCTCCTCTCCTGTCCCCAACCAAGCCTTCGCAATTACGCCTTGCTTAACCCAACGAGCAAGAACGATGTCGACTAATCGGGACCGAAGGAGCCCTCGATACAAATCAAGGTGTCCAGCGGAAGAAAGTGTTCGGATCTCCCGCGCCCTCTCAGGACAGGCGCTCACCTGCTCCGCAAACTCCTGAATCAACCCCGCATCAGGGCTCCACGAAACATATTCCGGAGGATCATATGCCGCATATCGACGCATCTAGAAGCACTCTCCTGCAGTTCTACCAGTTATAGCCCACCATCACCAGCCTGGGCATGCTATCCTAAAGCTTCCCTAGGGTAGGCGCGACCAAGTAGGATACCGAGTCAATCGGAGGGCACATGAAACGTTGCACGACATATGGCTACGAATCTTGAAACATAAAAGTCATCACCCAACTAATAGAACTCAACAGCACAAAAAACATCTGGACCCCAAAAGACTTTTCGGTGCAGCAACGATTATCTCGGGCATGATTCTAGTTGGATCTTTCGCGCCATCTTATCCGTTGACCGCTCAAGAACAGTCCTTACCCACCATCGCGCGGTTGCGTTACGATGGCGGAGGAGACTGGTATGCCAATCCATCTAGTCTAGAGAACCTTTTGGCAGCCATCTACGACCGCACCGGTATCGCCGTATCAAATCGCTCAACCAATGTCGGAGCCTCAGACCCAGATCTCTCAGACCACCCCTACCTCTACGCAACCGGTCACGGGAACATGGCTTTTTCCAATTTGGAGCTGGACAAACTCCGCGAATACCTCTACCGAGGAGGCTTCCTTCATGTCGATGACAATTACGGACTGGACGAATCTTTTCGACGCGAGATCGCACGCCTGTTCCCTACTATACCACTTTCAGAAGTGCCCCTAGAACACCCCGTCTACCAAATCTTCTACAAGTTTCCTGATGGGCTTCCAAAGATCCACGAACACGATGGGAAACCGGCTCAAGCCTTCGGTATTTTTATCAACGGTAGGCTCGCCGTATTCTACAGCTACGAATCTGATCTTGGTGACGGATGGGAGGATGCCGGGGTACACGAGGATGCGGAACAGATCCGAGAAAAAGCGACCCAAATGGGGGTCAACCTTTTTCTTTACGCACTATCGTCGATAACCACACCCTAGAATGCACAGGCATGCACCGTCTAATCACGGTGCATGCGGAACATCCCCAGGAGGGGTAACTACACCTCCATAAAGCTCACCCACCCATTCCCCATAACCGTTGAAGGGTAGTGTCGGGATTCGGTCACCCGTCCCCACAATCTCCTCTTGAGCTTGGGACCAGCGCGGGTGGGGGACGTCCGGATCCACGTTCGAATAGTACCCGTACTCGGCAGGCTGAAGATCATGCCAAAACGTAGGGCCGGCAGTCGCTGTGAACTCAATCTTAACAATCGACTTCGGACTCTTATATCCATACTTCCAAGGAAGGTGTATCCGCACGGGGGCACCATTTTGTTTTTGGAGTGGGTGCCCATACATCCCAGTGACCACAAACGCTAACTCGTTCATCGCCTCATCGATCCGGATGCTTTCATAATAAGGCCAGCGGTACCACGTTTGGGTCTTCTGGCCAAAAGCCTGATCAGGTCGATTAAAGGTAATGAAGTTCACAAACCCCGCATCGTGTTTTGGTTCCACCTTATTCAGCAGGTGCGCAAGCGGGAACCCAATCCAAGGCACGACAACCGACCATCGTTCGACACACCGATGTCTGTAAATTCGCTCTTCTAGCTGAAACGCCCTCTCCAGTTCAACGAGGTCGTATCGGCCCGGGTTCTCGACTAACCCTCCAACTTCAATTTCCCATGGGCGAGCCTCGAAGGGAGCAACATTACGCCACACACCTCCCTTATCCGTACCAAATTCATAAAAGTTGTTATACGTAGCTACGACTTCCTCTGTCGAAATGCCCGGATGTCGATCCCCTACTGTGAATCGTGGATCTCTGACGGCTTCTGGATACAGATTCGCTGTAGGCGTGTCAGGGATGTTGTCGAGGGGACCTTGCTGCTGAGCCTCCGCTTGCCCATCAATTCCACAAGCTGACGAGGCTGCTGTAAGAATAGCGCCACCACCAACCCGTTTAACAAACTCCCGCCTGTTGACGTAAACTGACTCCGGCGTAACCTCACTATCCTTTAGTCGCCAGCTCGAATGAATGTGGACGTTCGCCATTTGATCCTCAGTCTTGTCTCGTGAAATCTAGCCCCTCTCTGGAGGGCCGTGGCCACTTCATAGTTAATCAGTGTCGAAACAATCGACGCTCGGTAAAAACCATGGTGATATCGTGTTCATCAGCTGCCGCAATCACTTCTTCATCCCGGACTGAACCACCAGGCTGAACTATCGCTGTAATACCGACGGAAGCGGCTGCATCAATGCCATCGCGAAATGGGAAAAACGCATCCGAAGCCAAAACCGCCCCACCCACATCCAACCCTTGATCCGCTGCTTTACGAATGGCGAGTTTCACAGAATCAACACGACTCATCTGACCCGCCCCTATTCCAATTGACCCTCGATTGCGGGCCAGTAAGATTGCGTTCGACTTAACACTCTGGATAGCAGCCCACGCAAACGACAGGTCTTCCCACTCAGTCTCAGTAGGAATCCGAGCTGTAACTGCGTTGACAGTTTGATCCAAGGGAGCCACCGGATCGGCGTTTGTTTGAAAAAGCAAGCCTCCCCTCACACCACGGACTTCGACTCCAGGCCACAAGTGTCCACCAGAATTCTCATCTACCTCGGAGCTAATTGGTTTTAAGATACGTAAGTTTTTCTTCCTCCGAAGTATTTCCATAGCTGTGTCTGCATAACCTGGTGCAACCACACACTCCACAAAATTTTGTGCGAGAGCATCAGCCACCGCCTCAGTAACCGGTTCCGTGAAGGCCACTACTGAACCAAAGGCAGAAACTGGATCACAAGCCAAGGCTTTTTCATAGGCCGTAAGCGGTGTTCTTCCAACTGCAACTCCGCATGGGGTGGTGTGTTTTATGATAGCACATGCCGACGTATCAGCCTCAGTAAAAGGAGCAATCGTAAGCAATGCTCCATCGACATCCAGAATGTTCGTAAAGGAGAGTTCTTTACCGTGCAGCTGTTTCAGTGATGGGATACCCCATGGTGGCGAGGCTCCATCTCGGAAAAAAGCAGCCGCCTGGTCCGGATTTTCCCCATACCTGAGGGTCTGCACTCGAGTAAGGGACGTCATCGTATCGTCAGTCGTTTTACCCTCCGAAAGCTCGATCGGCTCTGCAAAATCTAGGTAGCCTCCAATGGCAGCATCGTAGCTTGCCGTGTGCCGGAATACTTTGGCCGCCAATTCTCGACGAAACTCCTGGGACCTCTCCTCACTGGAGTCCACGTCAAGGGCAGTTAAAACTCGACCGTAATCCCCCGGATCACAAAGTGACCAAACAAATGGATGGTTTTTAGCCGCCGCCCGGAGGAGCGTGGGGCCTCCTATATCGATCTGTTCGAGTGCATCTGCGAGCGTGATGGATTCACGAGAAACCGTGCGTTGGAATGGGTAAAGATTAACCGCCACGAGGTCAATCGGATTTATTTCATACTTTGCCAACTCTTCCAAGTCATCCTGAACAGTCCGACGCGCGAGAATCCCCGCATGCACGATCGGGTGCAACGTTTTAACTCTCCCGGCCAACATCTCCGGATGGCCTGTGAGTTCCCCTATCTCTTTAACCTCAAAGCCGGCTTCTAAAAGGACATTACGAGTTCCACTCGTCGACACGATCTCCCACCCTCGCTCCACGAGTCCAGCACAAAACTCCTCTAACCCTGTTTTATCGGAAACGCTAACAAGCGCGACAGGCATTCCCACTCATCCTTCCATTGTAAAGTGTTCGTTTGAGAACCATTCGTCCGTCCATTCAACTCGCCCACCCTCCCCAAGTGTTACTCGACCTTCAGCAAAAGCTTCTACGACTGCCGGGAGAAGCAAGTGTTCAACCTTAAGAACCCGCGCTGCTAGAGACTGTGGCGTGTCATCAACTTGCACCGGTACGGGCCACTGAGCGATCGTCGGACCACGATCATACACTTCGTCGACGAAGTGAACAGTTACACCGGAAACTCTAGCTCCTGACGTAATCACAGCCTCGTGAACATACGCACCATACATGCCCGAGCCACCAAATGACGGCAGAAGAGCGGGATGGATATTAATAATTTTCCCCCACTGGGCTTTTACTATGCCAGGTGGGATTAGACGCATATACCCAGCGAGCACAATCAGATCAGGGGTCCATTCATCAAAAGTTTCCGTCAAAAATCGAGTCTCGGAATCATTTGAATTCGTTGTCAACCCAGGCATCACTGCACAAGAAATATTTTCGCGAGTTGCCCGCTCGATCACCCCCGCAGTTGTCCTGCTTGCAACCAGTCCTACGATGTCGACAGCTGCACTCACGCTACGAAAGTGGTCGATTAATGCCTGGAAGTTGCTGCCACCACCAGATGCTAAGACAACTATCCTAGTCTGGTCAGACACTGTCATCACGACCCGAAAGAACGGCGAGTGCTTCGCTCAACACCTTCGCCGCCATAATTTCCTGACCTAGGGCAATTGTTCTCATGTCAACTTTGAATGCGTCTTGTTCTACGTATCCAAGTAAGGGAGGAGATCCGGTCCGACATACTTCTGCAAGTTCTGCAGCATTAACTCCGCGGACAACCCAACCCGCCGACTCGATTTCAAATCCCGGATAGGATCCTCCACCCACTACCCCCCGCATAGATTCCACTGTGATATCACAAACGGCCTTAATGTTTATAACCGCATCACGAGCGCGTGACTCCACATCTACAGCGGACTCCCTGAGCATCCGTAATGTTGGAATCCGTTCAGCTGCCAAGCTGGGATCTCGATACAGCATTAAGGTTGCTTCCAGTGCTGCAAGCGTAGTCTTATCTACTCTGAATGCCCTTAGCATGGGATTTTGCCTAAGGCGTGCAATAAAACCTGTAGACCCTGCGATGATTCCAGTCTGTGGCCCGCCCAAAAGCTTATCGCCGCTCCACGTGACGAGATCCACCCCAGTGGCTAACGATTCGCTAACAGAGGGAGTATGTGGAAAACCTGGCAAAAGATCCGGAGTAAGGAGGCCCGATCCAATGTCATGCGCTACTGGAATGTCAGCGCAGCGGGCCAGTTTAACAATCTCCTCTAGGCTCGGTCTCTCTGTAAAACCTTCCACTCGATAGTTCGACGGGTGCACTCGAAGAATAAGTCCCGTGGAAGAACTAAGAGCCTTCTCATAATCCTTTGCCCGTGTTCGGTTCGTCGTTCCCACCTCTCGCAACTGTGCTCCGCTGCTAGCTATAACATCCGGGATCCTGAAAGAACCACCTATCTCAACCAACTCCCCTCGAGATATTAAGACGTCCTTGCCTCGCGCCATTTCATTCACGACAAGAGACACAGCTGCCGCGTTGTTATTCGTTACCACTGCCGCATCTGCACCGCTAAGCTCACACACCAAATCTGCACAATGATCATACCGAGAGCCGCGAACTCCCGTCCTTAATGAGAGTTCCACATTAGAATATCCAGACACTCGCTCCTGCGCCTTGAGTGCTTCTTTCGGAAGTGGGGCACGCCCCAAGTTCGTATGCAGCACTACACCTGTACCATTCAACACATGTACGAGGGAAGGCTTCGACCTGACTAAAAGATCCTTCACAGTGGCGGCTAAGATCTCTTGGACTATAGTGTGAGGAGGCTCCTCTAGGTCGGCACTTTGAACCTCATCAATAACAGAGCGCAACGAACTTTTCACCGTTTCGCGTCCATATTTATTGGCCCACTCTACAACCTCCGGTTCATTGAGCAGTGCATCCATTGAAGGGAGGAAGCGCCTCGGATCATTCATTTCCATTATTGCCTGCACTGGACGAGTGACCGTGGCCGGTGGAGTGCCCCCATAAAGTTCGGAGCAACTCAAGCTCCCTTCTGATTATCGTGGGCGCTGCAACCTTGGCAACCTCATACCGTTCCTCCCGCAAAACCCGCAACTCATCCATCATCCCGATAGAGCCATTAAGGGTTCCTGTATCTTCCACCACAAGAGTGGTGTCTCCTCCGCCTATTAGGTGACGCAAGTTAACTACACCATCCGACTCAACTAGATACCTCCCCGAGTCAAGGGAAGTTGCAAGTCGAACACTGATGAATCTCGACGGTAGTTTGGTGGTCGGTCCTGAATCTGATTCTACCAAGCCTCCAATGGAGTCCAGTTGTGCAGAGTCACCAGGGAAAACAACCTCATGCGCATCCCCAACTAACACAGAGACAAGATCCACGACCACGCCGGTTTCAGAATTGGAGATGAGGACTTCCGGATCCTGACTTGGGGGGTTTGTCAGGTAATCATCGAACTCAAGTCGAACTGTGATCGTGTCCATTGCTTGTACTCGGAGAAGCCTGGGTGGCGTCATATCGGGAGGTACCAGACTGAACTCCAACCTAGGGACTGAATCTCGGTCTACCAGCAATGCCACACTATCATGGGGATCTACGTCTCGATCTAGGATCAAATTCCGGTTTTGATCCAAGAAGCCAAAAGCTTGGTATTCACCAGGCGGGAGAGTACGAGCCGTAAAGTTTCCTTCCTCATCGGAGATCGCCCCGTAGGGGGTCGTATCGCCGGGGGCAAAAAAGATCACGCGAGCTTCATCTTGAGGCAGACTTGTTATCGCGTCGACGACCGTACCAACAACCCGCGTGTCAACCAACGGGGCGCCTGTCGAAAAGCAGAACTCTGTAGGATTTTCAGTCCGGTTACGTGAGAGATCACTGATCCCTTCCGGGATCGAAAAACAATAAACGACGTTGTTTCTCCAGCCTCCCAATGGTTGCAATTTCAGCTCCGAAAAACCCTTGTCTGACAAATATCTCTCCATAGGAGACACGAACATCAACCGTTCAATACCGTTCGGAATGTTCACAGGCTCATCGAATTGGATGAGCACCTGCCCGTTGAAATCCGGAGAGATTGAATCAGGAGGAGGAAATATTTTTTCGACTCGAGGTGGGACGTCATCTGGCAAAATTCCTGGTGGCGGCAGTTCCTTGGCGCATGCCCCCATGATCGTGATTGCTAGTCCGCCGACAACAACTTCTGGATGAACCCGTGAGAACTTCAATCTTTCCGAGGCCACCCTCTTTTTGGTTAATCGCATATGGCCAAGAACAAGAAATACCTCATGTCACACTACCCAAGGTTTGAAGCTTTTCTTCCAGGCGTTCCATTTGTTCTTTCAGGGAGACGAGTTTTGCGCGTTCTCGTTCCACAACATCTGGTTTTGCATTTTCAATAAAGCCCCGATTTCCAAGTTTCGCTGTAGTACCTGCCAAGATTTTTCTGGTCCGATCAACTTCACTTTGGATACGAGCACGTTCTTTGCCGAGATCGACGACTCCTTCAAGAGGGAGGAAAATGTCGCCACCCGTCTTCAGAACAGCATGAGCACCAGGCCCTCCCGGACCAGATGCCATTGGTTCTATCGAAGCGATCTGCGCCAAGCTCAACACGCTGCCACCCTCTTCTTCTAGAGCAAGTTCAAGGCTCTCGGATGCTTCCCCTAAGTACACTACAACCTTTGTCGATGGTTCAATCCTATACTCAGCCCTCAGGCTCCGAATTAAACCCACTAGTTCTTGGAGTGCATCTACCGCGGCCTCAGCATCAGGATCGACCCAAGAATCAGGGAACATTGGCCATGGACCCGCCACCAACGAATCATCTTCACTCCTACCGGGCAATCGTTCAGCAATCGCTTCAGTAACAAACGGCATAATTGGATGAAGCAAACCAAGCCAACCCTGCATGACAATCGTCAAAGTTTCTCCTGCAGAGGTCGCGTCTTTTCCGCCAGCAAACAGACGGCGCTTGGCGAGTTCAAGATACCAGTCACAAAAATCGCCCCAAACGAAGCTATGACAACTTTCAGCAACCTCATGAAGTCGAAAGTCATCGTAGGCAGCATCCAGTTCACGACCCACTCTCGCGAGCCGACTTCGGATCCAACGGTCCGACAAAGCATTGCTCTTCGCTGAATCATCATTGACCGGTAACACGTGAGGAAGTGCAAAACGGGCAGCATTCCACATTTTATTAGCAAAGTTCCGCCCGGGACGAAAAGCTTCGTCTAGATCTTCGTAGTTTAGCTGAAGGTCGGTACCCAGCGGCGCCCCTCGGATAAGGGTAAACCTCATCGCGTCCGCACCGTACAAATCGATCACCTCTAATGGATCTATACCATTCCCCAAAGACTTTGACATACGGCGCCCTTGATGGTCCCGAACTGTACCATTAAGGAGTACGTCTTCGAATGGCAGATCATCCATAAACTCGTAGCCTGCCATCACCATGCGAGCTACCCAGAAGAAAAGGATCTCGGGAGCTGTTACCAAAGTATTTGTCGGATAGAAGGCCTTAAGATCGTCGGTGTCTTCGGGCCAGCCCAATGTTGAGAATGGCCACAACCAAGAGCTAAACCAGGTATCGAGAACATCGGGATCTTGTTCGAGTTCTCCACCACACCCAGGACAGGTACTCGGATCTTCGGATGAAACAACCATCTGATCGCAACCGTCAACTGTACAATACCATACCGGAATACGATGTCCCCACCACAACTGCCGACTTATACACCAATCTCGGATATTTTCCATCCAATTCTGGTACATCTTGCCGTACCGTGCGGGATGGAATCGAAGGTCTCCACGCAGAAAGGCCGCAAGTGCTGGCTCAGCAAGTGGCTTCATACGTACGAACCATTGTAGGCTGAGGCGTGGTTCGACGACGGTATCACATCGGTAGCAGTGTCCAAGCGAGTGCGCATGGTCTTCAATAGCAACCAAAAATCCCCCGACCTCGAGGTCTGACACTATACGATCCCGGGCTTCAAATCGATCCAAGCCACGATATGGCTTGGGAACCGTATCATTCATACTCCCCGAATCCGTCATTACATCAAGAACCTCTAACTCATGACGCTCCCCAACATCGAAGTCATTTGGGTCGTGTGCAGGGGTAATCTTCACTACGCCCGACCCAAACTCCGGATCCACATATTGATCAGCTATGACATTGAGAAGGCGGCCAACTAGCGGGAGTTCAGCGCTGGAGCCCACCAACGACCGATACCGTTCGTCATCTGGGTGCACAGCAAGAGCTGTATCACCCAACAAAGTCTCTGGACGCGTCGTAGCCACCTCAATGCTTCCACCAGCGACTAGGGGATAACGAATACGGTATAGTTTTCCGGCCCGATCTCGGTCTTCAACCTCCTCGTTCGAGAGTGCGGTGGTGCAGCGTGGACACCAATTGATGATGTATCGTCCCCGATAAATCAGGTCTTTTTCATAGAGCCGAATGAAGACCTCTCGTACAGCGCGCGACAATCCTTCATCGAGAGTGAAGCGAGTTCGCTCCCAATCGAATGAACACCCCATAACTTTGAGTTGATCGATAATTCGGCCCCCATACTCATCAACCCACTTCCAAGCACGATCTTCGAACTCTTCTCGGCCGAGTTCAAACCGGGTGAGCCCTTCTTCTCGCAATGACCGTTCAACAACATTCTGTGTAGCGATGCCTGCATGATCAGTACCAGGAACCCAGAGCGTATCGAAACCCATCATACGACGCCGACGTACGAGAACATCTTGGAGTGTGTTATTGAGCCCGTGCCCCATATGTAGGGCCGCTGTCACGTTAGGGGGCGGGATGACGATTACATAAGGATTTGTAACATCCCGTGAATCCGCATGGAACCGTCCGCTCGTGGTCCAACGCTCATACATCGGACCTTCGAGACCTGACGGATCGTAGCGCGATGGAAGTTCGTTTGATGCGGAGGAATCACCCAACGGGCGGCTCCATACTAGCTGACGGTTTGTGTGGTCGGCTTGAAGAACGCCGAAACCTCGAAAGAGTCTCAAGATCTCGGCGTACCCAGCGCACGAATTTGATGGTCAGTTTAACGGACGCACCCTAACAGCGAAACGTGCCTATGGAGGGAGATTGGAACGAAGAGTGTCTGTTCCACGCCGTCGTTGCACCTCTTCCTCTGACCGCGCGCGCATTGCTTCCCTCCGTTCATCAGCCACAGCTTCGAGGTCGGCACGCAGGTCTTGTAGCTGAATTGCAGTCAAATCTCTGATTGCCTGCTCAAATGCACGACGCTGTGGGCCGGTTGGGGCAAATCCAATTGGAATTGGAATTGTGATCTCACCAAGGTGTATCCCCTGAGGAGAAACCCCCCAGCGTTCTCCATCCTTTTCAAAAGTCCAGTCTGTAGCTCGCCGTCGTTGCTCTTCGCTAAGACGGAGGCTATCAAGCCAGTCACGAAGAATTGCCCGGACGGCACTATCAGCCCGAGCAAAACGTGCTAACCTTTCACCAATCAACATCGGATCCCTAGGGTCAAACCAGATTCGTGAATCACTAAAGCGTAAGCGGAGTCTGGAAGCATTGGTAACGCGTTCACCCTCCAGCACCTCAGAAGAAAAGCCCGGGACATCCACACCGGGCACGCCTGGAAGTTCAATTTCTTCATCTTCATCGAGCTCAGTTTCTTCTGGTTCTTCCCTCAGCCTTTCTTCCTCCAATTCTGGCGGTCTCGGCTCAGGACGAGGATCTTCATTCCCTGTTTCTGGAAAAGTTGGAGCGATCTCAACAACAATCAGGGCGTCAGGGGCTGGTACCGTTTCGATTAGAGGCCGTATGAAGGGGCGGGCCTGAACGCGAAAACCACCGGCGAACCACACCACCAACAAGTGGAGTAGGGCAGACGCAAAAAACCCTCCCCACATCGTTCGTCGTCCAAACTGCTCGCGCTGCACCCGCCTATCAGATGCGCCCAACCCTGTGGACTCGCTTCGTGTCACGTAGTCCTACGTCAGCCGAATGATGCGCCGAATAACTTCCAGGGTCCTATTCGGCGACAATGTAAATGTCCCAGCCAATAGAAACTGTAGTGGAACCGGTCAAGCTTCTGTCCAATTCTAGTAAGAGAAGCTCCAAACATACTAGACGAGACCAAGGTCATGTCTTCAGTTTCTTCTTTTTGGCCGCTGGGAAGAGAATATTGTTTAGGATAAGTCGATAACCCGGAGAATGTCGGTGAAGATCCAGATCGGTGACCGCATCGCCGATAAGGTGACGAGGGTCTTCCGGGTCATGGCCACCAAGATATGTAAACGTTCCTTCACCCAAGTTCCCGTGCAGATACTTTACGCGTCCCCGACCCTCCTCTTCCGCCAAGATTGTCACACTGGGCCTGAGACGTTCATCCCTAAAAGTCGTAGTGAGTCCGTAAAAATCAGCCAACACACGTCGGTGGTTTTGCGTGAGCATCGCCGGTACTGGGTCAAATTTTGCACTAAACTCAAACAATGCATAGCTCCCGAGATCAACGCGCCAAGGAGTATTCACTTGGTGGCCATCGATATCACTAAAGGCGCTCAGCGTAGGGTCAGTTACCAAAACGGCACCCTGAAACGCCATAGTGGCACTCCAGTCCAACTTTTCACTCGCCCCGAGCTCAAGTGGCGACCCATCAGCAAATGAGGCGGCGATATCAACTTCTTCGGCTGCAAGTGCGAGCTCAAGTGTTTCTGTAGCTGTGCACATAGCGAACAGGAAGCCACCCGCATGCACATATTCGCGGAGACGATGGGCCACGGCTTTCTTTAAAGCAGGAACGTTTTCATAGCCCAGCTCACGAGCAATCGCCTCGTTCCTCGCGACCTCTTCCTGAAGCCAAGCTGAAGATGCGTAGGTCAAATAAAATTTGGAATACTGCCCCGTGAAATCTTCATGGTGCAAATGTAACCAGTCGTAATTGTCGAGCGCCTCCGACAGCACATCTCGATCCCAAATTTGTTCATATGGAATTTCGGCATATTCAAGGGCTAAGGTGACCGCATCATCCCACGGCGAGCTATTCGGAGGAGTATACACAGCAATCCGCGGAGCCTTTTCTAGAGGAACCGCTTCCATATTGTTCGTCTCAATCTCATGCCGAATTGCGGCAAGGGCGCTCCCATCAAGAGTTTCAAGATTGACTCCCATGAGGGCTGCCTTGCGTCGATTTTTGGGTGTATCCGAGACCAGAAAAGATCCCGCACGGTAGTTCAACAACCACTCACCTGACTCGCCCTCATTTAGAATCTGATACGCGAAGCCATAAGCTTTCAAATGATTCTCTTGCTCTCGGTCCATTGGGACCAATAGCTGGCCACTCAACCCCCCACGGGGAACTAAAAACATTAGAACGAAGAACCCAATACGAACCACCAAATGGTGTGGACTCATTTCGATCCTCCAGAAAGGTCGCTGAGGAGACGTCGAGCCATTGGTGCAAGTGCACTGTCCGGATACCCAACAATTAACTGTTCGAGCCACCGGCCAGCCTCAGGTTGACCTGCTTCCCGAGCAAGGCTAAGAAGTGCCACTGGTGCTTCAGCACTATTTGCATACCTCTGAATAACCTGAAGACGGAAAACACGGGCAACTTCATACCGCCCTTCGGTTGCCGCTGCGTCCGCGAGATACAAAAGTGCCAACGGCCGTCCCGAAGTCTGTGGAACAGCTGCTAACGCACCCAAAGATTGGAGCGGATCAAAACGGGACGGATCTCTGAGAAGTTTGAATGTTCCTTCACCAACGATAGCGACCTCGCTGCTATCCCCCGCTTGGAGCAGCGTGAGGAGTTGCAAACGAGTTGTCTGCTCTGCCGGATCTAGCCCCTCTTCAGACAAGGCACGCCTGGCTTGAGCGATGGCCGAGTCTCGGCGTCCAGCGTAGAAAGATAGCCTGGCGGCTGTCGCATCAAGCGTACGCAAACCCGTAGAGGGCATTCGAGTGCGAGCACCTGCTAAAACCTGGTGTCCACCAGGAAGGTCTCCAGCTCGAGCATGCCCAATCGCAAGCACACCACTCATTCGGGCCTCACGATGAACAGAATCTGGGTATTCAATCCGGTAACGCTTGAGAATATCACTTGCTTCAGATAGCGATTCGGGGTTGGCCGCAAGAAGAGCGAACAATCGACGCACGGCCGCGTTATGCCCCCCCTCCCCGGGCTCATTTTCACGAGCCAATTCCACAAGTATTTGCTGAGCCAAAGCGCTATCACCCGCGGTCAGGAATTGATCAGCCGCCATTGTTTTCCAGCGTAGCTTGTCGACAGGGCGAGGGCTGAGTTCGACTAATACTTGAGCAGCCCAACCGACCTCCCTCGGAAGACGCATTTCATCCGCCTCTCGAAGATAGTCTCGAAAAAAGTCTGCATCTTGTAGCTCTCCTAGTCCCCTGGCTTCAATAGCCAACTGGCGTGCAACGCCCCCAGCCCGCAATCGAAGTGCGACCAAAGCACCAGCTCTTTGCGTACTACCAGTCCATTTCATCAACTCATCTTGAAGGAGTCTGAGGCGTGACTCGTCCGACAATCCCACTGCTCTTAACCCTCCAACTACAACCTCCAACTGTGGCGGATCAAAAGCTAAAAGTTCTGCCCACACGTTTACTAGCTCGTCAACCTCTCCTATCGCCAGCAATAGCTCAGCGAGCCGAACAAGTTCTTTCTCGGTCCGTTCGCCCCTTACTTGGAAAGATTTAATCGCATTAACAGTGTCACCTTCAGCGAGTTGAACCTCCGCCCGTACGATACGTGCCAACGGCTCCTCTGGGCTTTGTGCAATCCACCTATCCGCTACGGTACTCGCCGAATCCCGGAAACCGGCTGCCAACAGAGCCTCCACCCATAGTGCTCGCGTGCTTGGATTTTGGGGCGATGAGGCAATTGCATTTTCTACAAACACCACAAAATCTCGTGGCCCATCAAAATCCTGCATAAGTTCAAACAGAAAGGATAACACAGGTAGAGATGCCGGCATTCGATCTAAAAGCTGGGTAAGTACCGACCTAGCTTCTTCTATTCGGCCCGCATTCAGAAGGCGTTCTGCACGATCTACCGCCCGTCGCTCAGAGGGTGGACCCTGGCCGATCAAAGTCACGGGAGACACTACTGCAAGGCTGCTTAAAACTAGTGCACATGCAGCAAACCCTGCCGCACGTGGAAGGATAAACCCAGAGATGCAGGATCTCCCTCGCACCACGCTAAGGATCCCGCCGTGGAGTTCTTGTCGAACCCAAAGAAGATCGGTTTAAACGATCAAAGTAGTTGAAGATCAAAGGACGATAAAATGCCGGCAAGTCGTGAAGGAGTGCCTCCAACGGGAGCGGAAACTGACGTTCTCGAATCAGAGCCGGGTCAATCGGCGGCGGTTCCCGAGAGGCTGCTGTAGCGGCTTCTGACTCCCGTCGGTTCGGATCGAGATCCTCGTCCTCAAGGGAACGACCGGCATCAAGCATGCGGCGAAAGAGCTGGCGTTGTCGCTCAAGGGTCTCCTGAGTAGGTCCTTGAAGCTCAAGTCGCCTCGCTAATTCTGCGGCCTCTAGTGCCAGTTCTTCCGGCCTGCCCAGCAAATCGCTTTCCTGGTCCTCAACCTCTCCGAGTTCGTTAGCAATCTCTTCCTGTCGCCTAACCAATTGCTCCTGTATTTGCTCCTGCCCCACCGGCTTAGGTCCAGGCACAAGCATCGAACTTGTCTGTTGGGTCACCATTTGCTGTTGTTGTGCTAATTGCGCCATCTGTTCAACTGCCTCCTGGCCGGCTGACTCCTCCCTCGAAGCTTGCGCCGCCTGTTCGCTTACAAGGAGACGTTGAGCCAGTTCATTCAGCGAATCTTGAATGTCTTCTGCTTCAGCTCGTGACGGCAATCTCCGACCCCCATCTTCAGACAAGCGATCAAGCAACTGGTCCATCTGCTTCACTGCATTCCCAGCCGCAGCCCCTGTTTCTTGATCCAACATAGCTGCCTGATTACCGGAGTCCGAAAGGCGTCGGAGTAAATTTTCTAGGCCCTGTCGTACAGCCCCCTGTTCTGCACGCCAATCCATGGGGTCCGCAGTATTCTCTCCACGTGTCGCATCGGCTAAACGGCCTTCTTCTCCCGCCAAGGCAAGCGCTTCTGTGCGTGCGTGCGCAAGCGATTGAACAGCGGATTCATTCGTCTCACCACTCATACCCTGTTGAGATGAACCAAGTGCACTCGCGGCGCTCTCTAAGGCTTCCGCTGCTTCTTCCGCCGCAGACTGCTGGCCTTGACTGACCTCGCCCATATCACTGGACTCCACCTCAGAAAACTCGCCCTGCGCCTGATCCATTTTCTCGACAGCCTCTTGAGTGCGGTGCTCCGCTATCGCTGCGGAATCTGCCGCCATTTCGCGTCCGGAGTCCGAAAGCTCTTCCTGAAGAGCTTCCAATCGATCGATTAAGTCCTCGGCCCGTTCTGCGAGTTCTGCCTGCTCTGCTTGGAAGAGTTCCGCGTCCTTCTCATCTGCCAGATTTCGCTGTGCCTCAGCCAAGTCATCTGCTGAAGCCTGTGTTGCTTTCATCGCCTGCTCAAAAGCTGCCTGCTCGAGCAACCCCAGGGTTTGTTCCAGCTGCTCTCGAAGTCGCTCAGAATCATCGCCCATCGCCTCGAGAGCAGCCCGCATCGCCTCCGAATCCAAGTCGCGCAAGGCATCTGAAAGCTCTTCGATTCGTTCGGTCAATCCTTCGGCAACCAATTCTTCATAGCGTTCCCCTAGTTTTTCCAATTGTTCTTTAAGTGCCGGATCTGAAATAGGTGACTGAGCTAACTCATCACGTAACCGTTGAAGCTCTTCATCCAAATCCGTGAGATCCTCATCGGCACGCTCAGCCTCTTCCAAGACACTTCGAGCCTCCTCTGTTGCAGCGAATTGTGCCTCCTCCGAATCACCTTCTTCAGTATCCGCTTGCCGCGCCGCATCCGCAGCTGCCTCCGCCAAGGCTTCCATTCTTTCCTCAAGCTCACGCGCCGCATCCACAAGAGCTTCCTGACCTTCAGCCCGTTGGTCACGAATCTCAGTGAAAGTTGGCACTCGAAGCGTGAACACATCCGACACTGCAGGGCCTCGTGAGGGGTTCCGATCAAAAGCCTCGAATACGTAAAATACCGTATCTCCCGGCAACAAGTTGTCACTGCTCCGATCGATCAGATGTCGAAACACAGACCTTCGCGTGCCCGCCGGTGCCGGCATGAGATCTTCCCTATGTTCCGCTTGCTCTTCTCCCAACCCAGATCTCCATGTCCGTAAGGCTACGCGAACTAACTCAATATCATCTTCAACATCTACAACAATCGGCATTACTTTCTCGAATCCGAGCGTAGTATCTCGAGCAGGATAAAGAAGCTCGATACGAGGTAGTTGATCTGGAACGATCAGAACTCTGATTGGATCGGGAGTTACGGGGCTGCCCATTGAGTCAGAAGCCTCGAGATTCCAGCGCCAGAACCCTGTTACCCGCGGAATCCATGTTGCACTGAATCTCGTATTCAAAACTTCGAGAGGGATTTCACGGACTCGGGTGCCCGCCGGATTCTCCATCTCAGGTGCCCAAGCGAAAGATCCCGCGTCCAGTTCAAGATTTGTTTCACCAGAAATCGTCAGTCGAGTCCCTTCGGGGAGAATAAGTGGTGGAATCTGGCCACGGTGAGATTCTGATTCCCGACCTAAGTAGCGTGGATATTGCACGAGCACTTGGAGATCTTGAACAAGGAGTGGTTCTAACGGGTACACACGGAGGGTATCGCTCATCGAACCGTCATCGTCTTCCACCCAGACAAAAGTCACAGTGTGGATTGGGTTCGTATAGGCCTCGGCTAAACCATCATTATCTATAGCAACTGTTTGCCGTAGAACTCTACCTGCAGTTCCTCGCGATGCTAGCAAAACAGTTTCTCGTCCAACGGCGGACACCTCAACAAGACCGCGATCACCGCGTGGAACCCCCGTCGAGCCCGATAGTTGTAAAGCGGGGAGCGGTGGTGGAAACGCAGTGCGCCAAGGGGAACCAAGCGCTAATACTGCCGAGACCATGGGTTCCGGTCTAACCCAAGCCATAACTGTTAGCATCGCAAAGATCGCTAGACCCAGAAGAATAGACCTATATGATCGACGGACCCATTGTGGACCTGTCCGAGGGAGTAACTTGTCGGGAGCGAACCGTAGAATTTCCATCGAGATTCGTGTGCGATGAAGTTCAGCCAGAGACGCCCCTTGTGTTCCGAGAGTACTACCAAGTTCAAGTGCGACCTGAACATCGCCTGCCCCTAAACCCACACCTTCATCTACTTCTTCTGCTAGTAGGCGCGGCTGTATTGTCTGCCAAACCTTCCGAACAACCCACGCTCCCATGGCAAAACCAAGCCATATAAAAGTGGCTAATATCAGGGGAACAATTGAGCCACGTCCCTCTCTCATGGATGTTGGGAGGACGGCCAGAACCAAAGTTGCGAATCCTGTAATACTGAACATGAGAACAACCGTCGTCAGGACCGCGCGCGTGCGCACCGCTGCACAAGCGGCTATGAGCCGATCAAACCCAGAGCGCTCACTCATCCTCACTGCCCTCTTCCTTCTGAATACTCAGGCGATATGCCAGATTTCGACCGACACCAAACTCCCTTACGAGACGCTCTGCAATATCTCGACGACTAGTGCCTTCCCTCGCCCAAATTTTTGAGCTTTCTCTCATTGTCGCCAAATCTAGCGCCGCATCGGTGACGGCGACCGCTCCCGAAACAACTATGGTCACCTCGCCTTTAACACTTCCTTCCCCATATATAGTCGCCAACTCAGTTACCGTACCCGGCACGACCTCTTCGTGCAGCTTGGTCAGTTCACGGCATATGACCGCTTGGCGCGTTCCGATTCCTGCCTTGACGAGATCGTCAAGCAATTTCACCAACCGTCTAGGAGCTTCAAAAACCACAAACGTCTCCTCAGTTGATACCACATCGGAAATCCAAACATCTCGCGCTTTTCCACGCCTAGGCGGGAACCCAACAAAAGCGAACCGGTTAGCTGAAAACCCTGATACGGAGAGGGCGCTCACTACCGCCGATGGTCCTGGAATCGGGCTCACACTCCCACCCTCATCAAGAACTGCCTGTAAGACTCGACAACCGGGATCCGATATGGTTGGTGTCCCAGCGTCTGAAACCAACGCCAGCGACACGCCTGATCTGAGTTGCTTTAAAATCTCTTCGACACGTGCCTGTTCGTTGTGTTGGTGCAGAGATTTAATTGGTGTCCGGGCCCCCAAATGATCTAGCAGCTTGCGTGTACGCCGCGTATCCTCAGCATAACAAACTCCCACCGCGCGTAATACCTCCGCAGCTCGGATGGTCACGTCATCGAGATTCCCGATTGGAGTCCCTACGACGAAGAGCGTACCGCTCACAAGTTCTCTCAGCTCCCACTCAAAGGGCGACGACCCCCGAACCCATTATGCCGGAAACCGTAGCCTCACACGAAACACAACCTATTACATGTGCTCCAGTATCTTTTGTTCAAAACCCGCCTTCGGAAGCATCCCAACGACGGTATCCACGAGTTCACCATTCTTGAAGAACAGAATGCTAGGAATCGACCTCACATTAAACCGGGCCGCCGTCGCCGGATTTGCGTCCACATCCACCTTCCCTACCGTGACCCGACCTTCATAGTCCTTCGCCAATTCATCTATAACAGGTCCTACCATGCGACACGGGCCACACCACTCGGCCCAAAAATCCACCATAACGAGGCCTTCATCAGCCTCGACTTGATCCTCGAAATTGCCGTCCGTGATCTCGACTGGACCGCCCTCGATTGTCTCACTCATTTCAGCATTTCTCCCCAATTTTCTCGTGCACAGTTATTTGAATTTAATAAGGAACTCGTTGGCTCCCGCTCGTTCGCTGGATACGTTTCGTCATATAGTGCGCATTGGCGCCACCCTATAGACCTACATCTCCAAGCTTATGGACAAAAACAAAACATCTTCGCCATCGCCCATAATTGACCACATTGGAATCGCGGTCAACTCACTGGAACCAGCGATCGAACGCTGGACATCTCTACTTGGAAGCCAGTCGTCGGGCCGAGAAACTGTTGAATCCGAAGGGGTGGACGTCGCTTTCTTCGGAAAAGGATCTGGGAGAGTGGAACTCATAGCTCCCATCAACGAAGATTCACCCATTGCAAGCTTCATCAAGAAACGGGGGACTGGGCTCCACCACGTATGTATTCGGGTTCCTGATCTCGAAATGGCTCTCGAGCAAGCTGAGGCGCGTGGAATCGAACCGATTCCACCAAAAATCCGACAAGGGTCTGCTGGTTCTCGCGTTTCGTTTGTACACCCAAAAACTCTGGACGGGGTTTTACTCGAACTCCGTGAGGAAGTGAACGAGTGAATGTCGGCCGTAAAATCTCAAGGCCTACGTTTTCGGTAATTATCCCTACGCTGGACGAAGAAGGTGAGATCGCAGAAACAGTTCGTCGGGCCAAAATAGCCCTCGGCCCGAATGTAGAGATCATTGTCGTCGATGGTGGGAGTCAAGATCGAACCACCCAGGTCATCAACCAATCAGCCCAAGTGATCCCATTTGCATCATCACGAGGTGAACAACTCAAGCGAGGGGCTCAAGAAGCGCATGGGACCGTGTTGATGTTCCTCCACGCAGACACCTGGTTGGAAGAAGAGGCAGGGAGCGTTATCCATAACGCCCTCACTTCTGGTATCGAAGCCGGTTGCCTTGAGTTCGCCTTGCGTCCTGTGGCGCATGAGAAACGGTATCGTTTACTAGAACGTGCGGTAAACTGGCGCACACGACGTTTCTTAACTGCCACTGGAGACCAAGCAGTTTTCACAACTCGCACTGCCTATGAGCAAACAGGAGGCATTCAAGCAATTCCCCTTTTTGAAGATGTCGCCTTCGTGCAACAAATCCGGAAAGTTGCAGCATTCAAGCCAGTCGCTTCCCGCGCTTTGACCTCTAGGCGAAGATGGGAAAGAAACGGTTTTTTTCGAACGCTAGTCACACACTGGACACTCCGCGCCGCGTTTCATCTAGGAGTCGACCCCCACATCCTAGATCGGATTTACCGCAGAAAACTTAGGGGGTAAGGAATACAGCCGATGACACTAGGCCAAGGTCGGCTTGACCGTCGCCGCAGCCCGAACTAGCCTCCAAACGGTCGATTTCACTGTATATTATGGAATCGTACCACCACTCAAACTCCGAAAACCGAAGAGGAGCCCGTATGTCCCACCCAATCGGGGTTGAGCGGACGTCGGACGGACATAAGCCATATATCCCAGCCTCGCAGGCACTGCCTGAGATCACGCTTAAGGCGGTTCTACTCGGGCTTATCCTTGCAGCAGTTCTCGCAGGCGCGAACGCATATCTTGGTCTTAAGGTGGGGATGACGGTATCTGCTTCTATACCAGCTGCAGTGATTTCAATGGCAATCTTGAGAATGTTCCGAAATCACAACATCCTCGAGAACAATATAGTGCAAACAGCGGCTTCGGCGGGAGAATCACTAGCTGCTGGAGTCATCTTCACCTTCCCCGCACTAATCATCCTTCAACACTGGGCAGGGTTTCCCTTCCTTCCGACAATGGGGATTGCGCTATGTGGGGGGGTGCTTGGCGTTCTGTTCACCGTTCCCCTACGTCGAGCACTCGTGATCGAAGCGGACCTCCGTTTTCCCGAAGGTGTCGCGACAGCAGAGGTCCTCAAAGCCGGGACAGAGCGTGGGTCCGGAGCTAAACTCATCGCTATAGGTGGGATCGCCGCCGCCCTTCTCAAGCTATCCCAAACAGGACTCAAGATTGCTCAAAGCTCAATACACGGATCACTGACAGCCGGCCGCTCAATCTTCGGCTTCGGAACGGATCTTTCGCCCTCTCTCCTCGGAGTGGGGTACATCGTCGGTCCTCTCGTCGGGTGTCTTGTTCTCGCCGGAGGGCTCATCTCATGGATGCTAGGAATCCCCATCTATCTGGCGATAGCAGACCCCGAAGTGGTCGCGGCGATTGTGGGCGATGCAACCGGTTATTCCGCAGCACAAAGTGTATGGAGTGCACAGATCCGATATATGGGAGTCGGGGCGATGGTCGTTGGTGGCGTCTGGGCACTCGTATCACTACTTGGTGCAGTCCGTGAAGGGGTCAGGTCATCCCTAGAGGCGGTTCGGGTTTCCCGCACCCACGGTGGGGATCAGGTGCCGCGGACGGAGCGTGACACCCCCATCACCATAGTTGGAATAGGAACGATCGCATTGGCAGTACCAATTTTTCTGGTCTTCATGCTAGTCGTCGATCAAACGGCACTTGGAATCACATCTGGGCTTTACTGGGGAGCTTTAGCAATTGGCACTCTATTTGCCCTCACAGCCGGTTTTCTATTCGCATCAGTCGCCGGATACATGGCAGGCTTAGTCGGATCATCGAACAATCCCATCTCGGGTGTAACGATCGCGACCATACTGCTAATCTCACTCATCTTATACATGCTACTAGGATCGCAAATCGACTTCACTGTATCAGGTGCACAAGCACTTTCAGCATCGACAACTGCAATCCTAGTTGGAGCTGTAGTTGCGTGCGCGGCAGCCATCGCGGGCGACAATATGCAAGACCTAAAGGCGGGGCGGATCGTGGGAGCAACCCCATTTCGACAACAGATCATGCAAATGATCGGAGTCATCGCAGGAGCACTTGCCATCGCCCCCATCCTTGGCCTCCTCTACGAAGCATACGGACTTGGAGGAAGCTTCCCACGCGAGGGGATGGATCCGAACGAAATGTTGAGTGCACCCCAAGCGACACTCATGGCTTCGGTGGCGGATGGTGTATTTGCACGCAACCTTCCATGGCCCATGATCACGATTGGTGGCATCATTGCGGCGACCGTCATCGCCCTAGACAAAACGTTAGAAGCTCGCGGCGCGAGCTTTCGGGTGCCCGTGCTCGCGGTTGCAGTAGGAATTTATCTCCCTCTAGAACTAGAAGTCCCTATTTTTGTGGGCGGCATCATTGCCTGGCTCGTCACACGAAGTGTTAAGAATTCTGGTGGAGGGCGGGAAGAAATCAATAAGGCAAAACAACGAGGACTATTATTTGCCTCCGGCCTCATCACCGGTGAAGCCCTCGTTGGGATACTCCTCGCGATCCCATTTGCTGCCACCCAAAGTACTGACGTCCTCAGAATCGCCCCCGTCGGGTTTGAGCCCATTGCGCAGTTAATCGGCATCGCAACAGGAATTGGTTTCACCGCATGGTTGTATCTGGCGTCACGTAAGGCCACCTAGTGAATACTGAACGATTTTGGAACCTTGCTGCAGTTTTGGCACTTATCACCATTGTCAGTTCGTGTAGCAAACCAGACATGGTTATTGAAGAGAACCGTTACATCGAAATCATGGCACACTTGACCACAACTCATCTCCGCTTCATGGACAGGCCTCAGAGCGACTCAGCTCAAGCATCCGTGCTAAAGAACTTCGAAATCACAGATGATGAGCTTCTCGAGTTTGCAGAGGTTCATGGCGGAGACTTAGTTATGATGGATCGAATCTGGGAAGCAATCCGCCTCCGAGTTGCGGTGCTCGAAAATGCCCCCCTCCCCGGTTCAGGCCAAGCTATGCTTCGGCTCGACTCCCTCAGGAAGGAGTCTTTAGAACCTTGAAGATAACCGAAATGGTGGCTGCATGTGGACGCGCCGTGGAAAACGCTGCACTTCATGCAGGGCGAGCCGGCCTCCTATTCTGGGCGACCGTAACCTCACTAGGCAAACCAAAACACTATGTCGGAGAAACGATCGTTCAAGCCAGGCGGATCGGGTTTGACGGATTAGGGCTGGTACTCCTCATGGGCTGCCTGTCGGGTGCAGTCATGGCTCAACAAACTGCCTACCAAATGTCACCGGGGCTTCCACTAGAAATTGTGGGTGGCGGGGTAGTGGGAGGCATGCTTACTGAGCTGGGGCCAGTTCTTACAGCGATTGTTCTCGCGGGCCGGATGGGTGCAGGGATTGGAGCAGAATTAGGCACGATGATGGTGACGAACCAAATCGATGCCCTATTGACTATGGAACGAGATCCTGTGGTTGAACTGGTTGTTCCTCGCGTACTAGCTGGGACAATTATTTTGGTCCCGCTCGTTATCTTAGCGAATGCGATCGGTATCTTGAGCGGAGGGCTGGTAGCATTCGGAATCCTAGATGTCCCTGCCCAGGCATACTGGGGAGGAGCACAAGGCTATTATCATCACGGGGCACTCATCTATTCCCTTGTGAAGGCAGTTGCATTTGGCTTTATAATTACTTTTACCGCATGCTACGTAGGCCTTCGAGCGAGCGGTGGCGCCGCCGGAGTTGGACGGACAGCCACCTCTGCAGTGGTCGCAATCATCGTTGCAATCATGGTAATGGATGCTGCACTCGGACCTGTATACAAGGCACTCACGTGATTGAGATCACAGATCTCCACAAGACGTTGGGGGGGCGACCCGTTCTCTCTGGAGTAACCCTCACCGTTCGCGAACAAGAAACACTCGCCATTATGGGACCCTCTGGGACGGGAAAAAGTGTCTTGCTCAAACACATTGTCGGGCTATTTGACCCCGACCATGGTGACGTTATCGTCGATGGAGTATCAGTTCCCAGTGCAGATCGAGAGGCGATTGCTCACATACGGTCCGAAATTGCGTATGTTTTTCAAAATTCAGCGCTATTCGATTCACTTACAGTTCGCGGAAACCTACTGATGGGGCTGCCCCCCGGGTTCTGCGATGAGAAGATGCTTGAATGTGAAGAGCGCGCTCGGTCAGCCCTACGACACGTCAACTTGGGCGAAGAGGTATTAACTCTGTTACCAGCCGAGTTGTCTGGAGGCATGCAACGTAGGGTTGCAATTGCACGGGCGATAATCGGCAAACGACGTTATATCCTATACGATGAACCGACGACCGGCCTGGATCCTATAAATGCTACTCACATTAAGGAACTCATCGCCCAAGTAAGCGTAGAGGTTGATGCAACTAGCATTATCGTCACACATGATGTCGATTGTGCTTTCTTCCTAGCGGACCGCATCGTCCTTCTTTCCGAGGGCGTGATCAAAGCAGAAGGGACCCCAGACGAGATGCGTAACACAGCCAACCCTGCTGTACGCGAATTTCTTGATGCAGCACCTGCCGTGGAGGTTGCATGAGAGATCCCGGACTCCGCGATCACGGATCCGAAATCAAAGTGGGGGCGCTCGTCCTTATTGGTCTTATCACATTCGTGGCAGGACTGTGGTGGATCTCAGGCACCCGACTAGGCGGCCCAACGTTACGCCTCCTAGGTGTGGCAGCTGATGCAGGACAAATCACGCCAGACTCAGAGGTACTACTCCGTGGGGTCGCAGTCGGCAAGGTGGACGACGTTCGCCTGGAGGCAAATCAAGTGGTGGTCACACTCTCTATATTCGATGTCATTGACCTGCCAGCTGATACACGAGGAGTAATTAAACCATCCGGCTTCCTAGGAACTCAGCTCGTAGAGTTGATACCCGGCGTGGCTAACCCATCTCTCGTCACGGGTGACACCATTACTCTGAGTCGTACCCTCGATCTTATGTCACTGGCTTCAAGTCTAGGAGATGAGACAGGGGTCCTGCTCGAGCGTGTGGAATCCGTGTTGAGTGAACGGATGATCGAAAATTTAGAGCAGAGCTCCAGTTCGTTCGCGACCGCCATGCAAGAACTGCAAAACTTATTGTCGAGCGAACGTGATGCTGTCCGTGGCCTTCTCGCGAATATGGATGCAGCGTCGAAAGGGCTAGTAGAGTTCGTAGAATCCGAAGGGCTTGCTCGATCTCTGGCCAACTTGGACACCTTAGCAGCACGCTTGGCTGATGCGAGCGAGGGTTTCGACGAAACAAGTGCATCCTTAGAAACGATCACAACCGGATTGGCTGAAGGGGAAGGCTCACTAGGACGACTACTGAAAGAAGACGACTTTTACGAGGGACTAACCGAGACACTCGCTAACCTTCGAGCTGCGAGTGAAGAAATCGCCCTTCTCACGAAGGATATTCGAGAAAGGCCTGATCGCTACCTCAAAGACATCAAGATTTCAGTGTTCTAACGCAACTGCCATCAACTGCTAAGACCATACGCCCCCACTTCAGGAGGGGGTTATCTCATCCACAAATCACAACCCTGTGGGCACATCAAAAAACATGTGCTCAACACCAAAACGCTCGGCCACACGTTCAGCGAGAGCACGGACACCTAGAGTTTCTGTCGCATAGTGCCCGGCATAGACAAGATTAATTCCAAGCTCTAACGCCTCATGATAAGTGTGGTGACTCCCTTCTCCCGTGACGAACGTATCTGCTCCAGCACAGACCACATCATTAATCATTGAGCCACCCGCACCGGTGATGACGGCGATACGTTCAACGTGTTCAGGACCACCTGCAATGACCATCGGAGAGCTACCGCACACATCAGTGACACGGCCAGCAAGATCCTCAAGAGAGAGACTGCGAGGTCCGATCACTCCAACAGTCTGTGATCCTCGAGTTGACCTGAACGAATCAACCTCACCCATTCCCAACGCACTTGCCATGAGCACGTTATTTCCAATTTCCTCATGTATATCCAAAGGCAAATGAGATGAATACAAACCGAGGCCGGACTCGATTAAGCGTTGGATTCGCTTAAACGCGGGGCCCACAAGAGGTTTTGCTCCTTCCCAAAACAACCCGTGGTGGACTACAAGAAGATCACAATCAGCCTCAGCTGCAAGATCAATCGTAGCCTGGCACGCATCCGTGGCAGCGCCGATACGACGAACATCTCGAGTCCCGGCAACCTGAAGGCCATTTAGGGCCCCGGAATAGTCCTCGATCTCATTGACTCGAAGAAACTCATCCAACCACCGGGACACCTCAAAACAACTAGGGGGCACTCTCACTCCCACTCG
This sequence comes from uncultured Gemmatimonadota bacterium, assembly GCA_913043255.1. Taxonomy (GTDB): domain Bacteria; phylum Gemmatimonadota; class Gemmatimonadetes; order Palauibacterales; family Palauibacteraceae; genus Palauibacter. The sequence continues at coordinate 43,336 of CAJWLK010000005.1, read as the reverse complement.
ATGGTTATCCTAATTTACCCTCACAAACATTGTCCTTATGAATGCTACCGTACTTTGTATTAAAAATAAGACTAAACAAACAAGATATATATTTGTAAGCTGAGTTAAATGGCCAGTTATCATCAAACCAGAGACAATAGAATTGGTTGATAGTATTCCAGTTTGGAAGCAATAAAGCTTAATAGGAAAAATTTCTTCGTGTCCTTGTTTCCTTAGTAAAAGCATCCTTCTAGGAAACACTAATAGTCCTAAGACTGAGTAAATGCCTATAATCCAACAACTAATTGCCCAAGCTGATTCATTATTCTGATTACCGAAGATAACAAACGGCAAAATGGCACCAAACATTGCTCCAAAAGCAGAATAAGTTAAAAGTTGGATACGAAAATTGTCCGGAGCACTAAACCCATCAGAAGTCCTACTTAATCCAATTAAAATTGCTGAAAAGCCAACTATACCGAGAGCAATCTCAGCTATTAGTTGTAGTGCATGAAAATTGGGCTCCACAATCATTCCCACTCGATGGTAGCTGGTGGCTTTGATGACACATCATAAGTTACGCGATTAACACCCTTCACTTCATTGATAATCCGGTTTGAAATTCGGGCCAAAACATCGTGGGGAAATGCGAACCAATCCGCAGTCATCCCATCTCGACTCGTAACCGCCCGTAATGCGACCACATTCTCGTACGTTCGCGTATCACCCATAACTCCAACTGCCCTTACTGGAAGGAGCACCGCGAACGCCTGCCAAATATCGTCGTACAAACCTGCCGCTTGGATCTCGTCAAGATAGATCGCATCCACGTTTTGCAGGGTGCTAAGCTTGTCCTCAGTCACCGCACCAAGTATTCGAATCGCGAGCCCGGGCCCAGGAAATGGGTGACGGCCAACAATCTCCTTAGAGAGGCCAAGTTCGTCACCCACGGCTCTCACTTCATCTTTGAATAATTCTCGAAGGGGTTCAATGAGTTCGAATGGGTGGTCAGGACGCAACCCGCCAACGTTGTGATGCGACTTAATGGTGACCGAGGGTCCGGACACGGACACCGATTCAATCACATCCGGGTATAGAGTGCCTTGCACAAGAAACCGAGCATCTCCATGGCGACCAGCCGCCTCTTCGAACACATCGATAAACGTGTGACCAATTCGAACCCGTTTCTCTTCAGGTTCCTCGATCCCGGCGAGCCGGTCCAAAAACTGATCCGCTGCATCGACCACTTCAATCCGCATGCCCATGTGCTCTGTAAATACAGCCTCTACCGATGCACGCTCACCTTTCCGAAGCAATCCAGTATCAACGAAGATACAAGTAAGCTGGTCTCCGACAGCACGTTGAACTAATGCTGCCGCAACAGAGCTATCGACACCGCCCGACAACCCGCAGATGACTTGAGCACTTCCCACCTGCTCTTGGATGGTTCGTACCTGATGGTCAATGATATTCGACGGAATCCAATCCGCCGAACAATCTGCTATTTCGAACAAGAAGTTCCGGAGCATATCATCGCCCCGAGTCGTATGCGCAACTTCCGGATGGAACTGGACCGCCCAAATTGCTCTTTCTTCCGATCCAATAGCAGCCACAGAGTTTTCCGTGGTACCCAGCACCTCAAACCCAGGAGGCGGGTTCGGGAGTGAGTCACCATGGCTCATCCATACTTGCGTAGACTCACCACTTGAAAACCCTTTGAATAAACCTTGAGCCGTTTTAATCTGGAGTTCAGCCCTGCCATATTCCCGACGTTCAGCTTGTTTTACCTCACCTCCTAAGACATTGGCAATGACCTGCATCCCATAGCAGATACCTAGAATAGGTACTCCCATTGTCAGAAGGTCTGGATCGACTGTTGGAACCCCTTCGTCGTATACACTAGCCGGCCCTCCAGACAAAATGATTGCTGCAGGGTCGAAAGATTGAACCCAAATTGAGTCCCGCGTAGGCGGATGAATTTCACAAAAGACGCCCTCTTCTCGAATCTGACGAGCGATCAATTGTGTGAATTGTGACCCAAAATCAAGAATCAGTACTCGACTCAATTCAATCCCCTAAACATCTCATATCCATTCCACTCTTGATCAGTTGCAATCAATACAACTGAGCCAAGTCAACCATTCTATCCAACTCCACGGAGCTTATCCTTTGCGGTCAGTCAAGCTATCGAGAGGGACTTCCTGCTCTTCTCCCGACTCCAAGTCTTTGACCAAGACCATCCCGCGCGACAATTCTTCGGCACCTAAAATTATTGCCCGTTCAGCTCCCGCCTGATTGGCCGCTTTCAACTGACGGGAAACTTTTCGAGATTGAAGGTCCTGTGTGACACGACGTCCAGAATCTCGAAGACTATGTGCAACTTTCAGGGCCGTAGCTCGCTCTTCCTCTGACACACAAACGATGTAGTCATCAACACAACCCACCTCTGCAGGCATCAACTGATGTTCCTTCAAAAGTTCAGACAGCACCACATCGCCCATCCCAAACCCGACTGCCGGAAGGTCAACACCTCCAAGCGCTTGAAGAAGATCGTCATATCGACCTCCCCCACAGATAGCACGAAGTTGGCCCTCACGTTCCCAAATCTCGAACACGGTGCCCGTATAATAAGCGAGCCCACGAACAAGACTTGCATCGAACTCTGCGTAACCTTCTAAGCCGGATTTTTCTAGGCAACCGAGCACACCAACTAAGTCATCCGCTGCTTTCACAACACTCTCGTGGTCTGCAAACTCATCCTGAAGTTGACTAATAGACCGTTCCGTTAACTCCAGTATTCGACCTGCGACCTCTTGATCGGAAACAATACCCTGAAGCTCTTTTGCAATTTCGTCCCTAGGCCTTTTGTCTAACCGGTCAAGTGTGTTGAAGACAGCATGATGGCTAGCTCCCGCCACCCCAATAGCATCAAGGAGTGAAACCATGAGTCGACGGTCTGACACACGGACGCGAATGTGAGATTTGTTTAACCCCAACTCCCGAAGAGCATCTATTCCTGCCGCAATGATTTCAGCATCTGCCAGAAAATTAGTCTCTCCGACAATATCCATATTCAGCTGAAAGTGTTCCCGGAGGCGCCCCCGTTGTGGTCGCTCGTATCGGAAAAGCTGGGGGATTGAAAACCAACGAATTGGTTTTGGTAAAGCTGCCGCTCTCAAAGCAATCATTCGAGCGAACGTCGGCGTCATCTCAGGACGCAGCGCAACGGGTCGCCCACCCTTGTCTTCAAACTCATACAACTGTCCGACGATGCCATCTCCAGATTTACGCGTGTAGAGTTCTAGTGGTTCGAGCGGTGGGCCGTCGTACTCACTAAAACCATATCTTTCACAAACACGACGCCACGCAGAAAAAATGTGTCGCCGAGAACTAAGTTCTTCCGGAAAGAAATCGCGAAAGCCTGAGAGGCTCTGAATCTGATTAGAACTCATACGGGAGCTAATGTACCTGTCTGGACAGAAAGACGCCAAGCAAAAACACCCTTTAGATGTCTCTGGTTCTACAATTGCCAGAGATAACTAAGCAGCCTTCATAAGAGTCCGTGCGTCACCAACGGTATAGGTGGACCCGGTAATAACTACTGTCCCGTGACCACACAGTTCACGTCCACAATCCAATGCCTCATTTAGACTCTCTATTACGTGGACAGGGGTGTTCGATTTGCGTAGAAGGTAGTCTCGAGCCTCTTCAATGTCCCAACGCCGCGAATCCGGCACAGACAGGGGCTGAGTGAGAATGATCGCGTCCATATCATGTGCGAGCTGCTCTAACATCACTGTCCATTCCTTATCGCTGAGAATTGAGGCAACAGCAACTTTCGGGCTGGGAAGGTCAGTCTCTCGCAAAGTTTCCATGAGACTTTTTATTGCCTGCGTGTTATGCGCGATGTCAAAAACCCACGTACAATCATCCGTGCTTAAGATCTCGAAGCGACCAGGCAAGCTCATCGCTTCAACCCCCACAACGATCTGTTCAGAAAGAAGATTGGGGATCGACTGTTCGAGCATCAAAACGGCTAAGGCCGTGTTGGTCACTTGGTGGCGGCCTAAAAGTGGAATTTTCAGTTTCACTCCATTGGGCCATCGGTTTGAAGTATAACAAAAACATGTATCACCTTGGTCGATGACGAACTCACTCGTCTGGCAATCCAGCCCTACTTCAGCAACCGGCACACCAAGAGCAGAGGCTGAATTTAGTAAAACCCTGCGAGCGTTCGACTCTAAAGGACCCAAACTTACGGACACCCCTGGCTTCAGAATCCCTGCCTTCTCTCCTGCAATGGTCTCCAGACTCGACCCCAATAATTCTGTGTGATCAAGCCCGATGGAGGTGATCGCAGTGCCGATGGGTTCGAGAACATTTGTTGCATCTAATCGCCCTCCAAGACCTGCCTCCACAACAGCAACCTCGACCTCCATTTCTGAAAAATATAAAAAGGCAAGCGCAGTAGTCACTTCAAAATATGTGGCCAATCCTGCCGTGGAACATTGCAAAATTCGTTGGGCCGCACTTTGAAGGACATCTTCTTCAATCCGTTTCCCCAACACATGAAACCGTTCTCGAACATCTGCGAGATGTGGCGATGTATAAAGCCCCGTCCTCTTACCCATCACCGAAAGAATATGAGCCGCGAAACCTGCAGTGGAGCCTTTCCCATTAGTGCCAGCTATGTGAAAGGTTTCGAAGGTGTGTTCAGGGTGGCCCAATTCTTCGAGCAAGGCTTCCATTCGATCCAGCCCCCAACGACTTACAATAATAGGCCGTTCATTAAGGAGAACCTGGAGGGGCTGTTTATCAAGCATTGGGGCACTCAAGCGCTAACCACATGCTGCAGTTTATTCAGCACATATGCCCCAATAGAGTCGCAATTGCGCCCTTAAGCTCTGCCCGAGGGACAATACGATCCACCATCCCATGCTCTTCCAAAAATTCCGCCGTCTGAAATCCATCTGGAAGCCCTTGCCGAATCGTCTCTTTAATCACACGCGGACCGGCAAACCCGATGAGAGCGCCAGGCTCCGCGAGAATAACATCTCCCAACATAGCATACGATGCTGTCACTCCTCCCGTCGTCGGATTCGTAAGTAGGCTGATATACGGAACCCTTGCCTCAGAAAGCTCTTCAAGAGCCGCCGCAGTCTTGGCCATTTGCATCAAGGATAGAATCCCTTCCTGCATTCGCGCGCCACCAGAAGCAGCGATGATCACAAGGGGCCGGCCGGTATCTCGTGAACCGAGTGCGAGACGACGAATCTTTTCTCCTACAACTGATCCCATTGATCCCCCGATGAACTGGAAGTCCATTATACCGAGGTGGATTTCTCGACCATCAAGCGTTGCACTCCCTGTCCGAATAGCATCTTGGTCGCACCCTCGACTCTCCGCCTCAGAAATCCGATCCGTGTATTTCTTTGAGTCCTGAAATTGCAGGGGATCCACCGACCGCAATGATACGTCGTAAGTTTCGTTGAATTCGCCCGAGTCGAGCAAAATCGCTTCATATGACTGAGCGGGAATGCGAAAGTGATATGCGCAGTTGGGGCAAACGTTCACATTCTCTTCGAGTTGCCCTTTATATAGAATCTCGCCGCAGCCGAGACATTTGTCCCACATGTCTCCGGGGAGTTCCCGCTTCTGCGAAACCAACTTCTTTTTAGGCTTTTTGAACCAAGACATCGCACCCCCGTTATAGGAGGGGTTTTTTTAATCTACTAAAATAGGAAAAACTCAATAATAAAGATGAGAGGAATATATACGAAGGCCGCTAACGTTCCGATGCCACCCTTTGGATCATGCCAAACCCTGCATAGGTAAGGAGCAAGAAGCTTCCCCCGTAGCTAATAAGAGGAAGAGGTAACCCCGCAATAGGCAAAAGTCCCACAGTCATGCCAAGGTTCAATGTTACATGCGTAAACATGACTGCGAACAAGCAAAACACAATCGTGCTTCCAAATTCGTCAGCCGAATCTAGTGCTATCCTCAATACACGGAGGAGTAGAAGCCCAAACAACGCAAAAAATACTAGTGCCCCTAGAAATCCCAGTTCTTCTCCTACAACTGAAAAAATGAAATCTGTATGTTGCTCTGGCAAAAACGCTAATCGTTTTTGCGGACCGGCTGCGAAACCCTGCCCAAAAAGACCTCCTGAACCTATCGCCACCTTAGATTGGATCAGATGCCACCCCGACCCTCGCGGGTCCACTTCCGGATTAAGAAAGACAAGCAGTCTGTTTTTTTGATAATCCGCAAGTGTGTTCCACAAGGGAACGGTCAAAACACCACCTGCAAAGTTTGCCAAGATCACACCCAGTGATTCAACAATGAACGGTCGGTGGAAATAGAGGCACATGGCCACGATCAGAAACCACCCTCCCCACACTATCCAGTTGAATCCTAACAATAGACTAATGGCAGGACTCACAAGAAGGAAAATTTTGACCAGAGGTACACCTGACCAAAAGAGAGCCGCGATCAGGATAGCCCCAAAAATAATCGCACTCCCCAAATCAGGTTGGAGAAGGACCAGAGCAAAAGGAGTTGCCACAATTGCGACTGGCTTCCAAAGCTGCGACAGTCCAGCGAAATCTTGTGGGTTACCACTCATTATTCTCGCCAACATCAGGATCGTACCCAGCTTGGCTATCTCTACTGGCTGGAGTCGGCCAGGTCCGAGTTCAATCCAACTTCCGCTTGGCCCAGTACCGATTCCGAGCACAAGTAACAGCAGCGCCAATGAGACACCATAAACCCAAGGAGCTAGCCATTCTAAAAATCGGATTGACATACGTGACATAACAACAAAAGCAATCCCAGCCACCCCAAGCCAAGTGAGTTGCCTAACCCAGATGCCCGTCGCAACGGACCGCACTTCGACTTGTCCTGCGGAGTAAATCATGGCTATCCCAAGACCACTCATCAGAATAATGACACCAAGTAAAAGAGGATCACCCAGGCCAGAAATGCGACGTGTCAAATTCACGGAGGGCTCTGTCCAGTCAGTGCAGTGTAAACCAAGTCTTCTTCTTTTAAATTCGATTCTGGAGTGGTTCCAATCGACTCCAGATATTGGTCAACAATCCTTGCCGCGAGTGGGGGAGCAAGAGATGGCATTCCGTCCGGGTGCCCTTGTTCCACGATTGCTGCTATAACGATTTCTGGATCGTGGGCAGGGGCAAATCCAACAAACCAAGAGTGCGGCTCACCGTGTGGATTCTGTGCGGTACCCGTTTTCCCAGCTAAGGTCCATCGATCAAGCCGACTGCCAAAAGCTGTTCCACCCGGTTCATTTACCACTCGCACCATCGCCTCGATCAGTTCATTACGTTGCTCTGTGGGAAGCCCTACGTTCCACAAAGAAAACCGCTGGTCCAAAAGTTCCAGACGGGCAAGGTGCGGCATTATCGGGGGTTCACCAGTTGCCAGAGCAGCGTAAAACTGGGCCATACTCAAGAGGCTTTGCTGGTTCTCACCCTGCCCTATCGCAAGATTCCATACGACGGACTCGGTCCAACCACGACGCCCATATCGCTCGTCGAACCATTCTCGAGAAGGAGGAAACGTACCTGCAATCTCAAAGGGGAGGTCGATACCAGTCTCCTCTCCAAACCCTAACCGTTTAACCCCTTCCATCATCTCATCAAGCCCTATCCTTTGCCCTGCCTGATAAAAGAACACGTTACAGGAATTTTTGATCGCTCCGGAGAGATCCAAACCCTGGTGCCCACTTCCCTGCCAACACCTGAAGAATCTATTCCCGTATTGAAGCCCCCCTCGACACGGATGTTGCATATAGGTGTCAATCCCAAGATTGCCTGTTTCCATGCCAATCGAAGCCATGATCAGTTTCCATGTTGAACCCGGCGGATACGAGGCCGTTGAAACACGGTTGAGCATCGGCTTGTCCGGGTCATCACGAAGGGTGTCCCACAGGTCAGTTGGAATCCCTCCGACAAATTGGTTCGGATCAAAAGTCGGGTGGCTGTATAGGACAATCACTTCGCCCGTTTCAGGATCAAGAGCAACAACCCCGCCTCGCATACCGGCTGGGAAGATAGAGTCAGCAAGAACCTGAATATCAAGATCGATCCCAAGCTGTAGGTCGTTACCCGGAAAGGCTATTTGTCCGCGTTCACTATCAATATCACGAACGATTAAACCGAGCGCGTTTACTTCTACGTATCGCACTCCGTTATCACCCGAGAGCACTTCTTCGTATTGAGCTTCCAAGCCCGCTTTACCAATCGTTCGGCCAGCCTTATAACCCGAAAAACGTTCATTCTCCAATTCTCGATCACTAATTTCACCGACATAGCCAATCATGTGTGCGATGGCTTCGCCAGCTGGATACCGGCGTTGTGGGCGATACTCTACCACCACTCGACTAAATTGTGGCCGCCGTTCTTCGACAAAAGACACTTGCTCGAAGTTTGCATTTTCAAGCACCACCAGAGGTTCATGTGGGCGCGCCCGATTCTTTACGATCAACTCGTCCTTTTTTACCTCGGAAAGATTCAGGTCTTTACCGAGCCGACCGAGAGTTTTAACAATGGTGTCACGGGGACCCGGAAGGATCGAGATCGTGTACCCTGGGACATTATCAGCAATTATACGTCCCCTGCGATCATAAATTGTTCCGCGCGGCGCCGGCACTGAAATGGCTCGGAACCGATTCTCCTCCGATTGCAGCTTGTAATGGTTACCGCTGAGGATTTGTAGACGAAAAAAAGTGACGGAGAGAATGGACAGGACAGCGAGAACAGCTAGACTTGCGCTCTTTCCTCGCTGTCTTCGTGATGCGATTTGTCCACCATCAACCATCAAGTCAAGCCTCTCTTTCCCCTAAACACAGTCAAATCGCGAATACCTATGACGCGCGCCAATACTCCAAATACGAGAGCGGTAAGGAGTGCTGACAACGGCGCATAAAAAAGTAATGACTGGACTGCTGCAGCCCCAGTCGTAAGCAGGGTCAGCGCCGTTTGCAAAATCCAGATGCCACCGAAGAGAAAGATGGGTACAAACTGTGGCGAATCGGAATACAGCAAATCGCTTAGCCAAGCCCCTATAAACCCTGTGGCCGCAAAAACAAGCATGCTAGATCCTAGGTCCCCCAAAGATATTGAAGCTTCTAAAAGTCCGAGCACTGCACCTAGGGTTGCAGCACGATCAGGTCTAAGAAGGAGGGATCCAAGGATTAAGGAACCTGCCATTAAATCCAGATTTATCGGCCATCGCGCCCACCAGGGGTGCAAGCTGAAATGAAGAATGAGGATGAATACGATAGCCAGCCACCCAGCTCTCGAATTCATGGTCGCATTGTCGGACTGGAATCGAGGCTATGAACGGGAGCGGTGGGCACAGATTCTTCCGAAAGTTTTGGGCGTTCCCAAATTAGCACGATGCTTGCCTCCTCCGGACGTACTGAAGGTTCGACGATATAGCTTTTCATCCAGCCGGCTTCTGCGTCCAAAACTCGACGTACTGTACCGACTAGAACTCCAGGTGGATACACACCAGCAATTCCAGTGGTCACCAACAGAGTGCCATTTCGAACATTTGATTGAAAGGGAGCTCCATCGAGGATAAGAACCGCCTGCCCTCCGTCCGGACGACTCGCTCTGACAATCCCTCTTACCTGGCCATCCTCCGTCACAACACTCACCCGAAAATCAGGGTGACTCCAAAACTCTCCCCGTACACCTCTTCCGTGAGGGCCCCGTGCTACTCCAACTAACCCGCGCCCTGTAAAAACCCCCGCCGGAAAATCAGACTGTGCCACACTTGGACCTTTCAATACAAACACATTGGGGTCACCCACACGAGGTCGCCCCGGATAAACTTCCACCGGTTTCACAGAACCCAACTGAAAGCTTTCAAGACCAGCCTGTGTCCTGAAAAGGTCCGCCTGATTTGCGAGGGACCAATACCGACCAAGAAGAACCACCAACGAGTCTCGCTCACCCTGGAGATCATCAACTCGCTGTGAGACCTGTGAAAGCTCAGAAGAAAAGCGATGAAGTTCAATAAATGGATAGAGAACAGTTCCACGGACCAGCGCTTCCACTTGACTCTGTTGTTCACGCGAAAGGCCGAAAGCCACAGTGAGCATGACAAATAGGGCGACCAAACGAACCCACCCCATCCGCCGCGGGTTCTTCGGTGTCACTCCCAAGTAGGTCACTTCAGGTTACCTCTCGAAGCCTGTCGCACAACCTGTCCCCCACTTCGATTTTACTATGCAGCAAGGACTCCGCGGTAACGTTCAATCTCGTCGAGAATCTTCCCGCAGCCTCGGACAACACACGTCAGCGGCTCTTCATCTAGATGGATTGGCAACCCAGTCTCTTCTTGTAGCAACGTATCCAATCCACGTACAAGACCTCCGCCACCAGTCATAATAATCCCTCGATCCACGATATCCGATGCTAACTCCGGAGGGGTAATTTCAAGCGCCTTTCGCACGGCTCCCACAACATGCTGGATGGTTTCTTGTAAACATTCGCGGACCTCGGCCGAGTGTACCCTGACAGTCTTTGGGATACCCGAGACGAGGTCGCGTCCCTTCACCATCATCTCCTTCTCGTCATCGCTCGGGTACGCGGACCCAATCTGGATTTTAATCGCTTCCGCCGTAGGCTCACCAATAAGGAGATTGTAATTTTTACGAAGAAATTCGACGATCGACGAATCCAGTTCGTCACCCCCGACGCGAATTGAGGTATCCGCAACGATCCCAGAGAGGGCGATCACGGCAATTTCAGTAGTGCCTCCTCCAATATCGATAACCATGTTCCCCGTAGGGGTCTCCACCGGCAACCCTACCCCAATTGCGGCAGCCATTGGCTCAGACACCATGTAGACCTCTTTGGCACCAGCCGCATGAGCACTCGATCGGACAGCTCGCCGTTCAAGTTCTGTAATCCCCGATGGCACACCCACAACGACGATAGGCCGCATCTTGAAGACTCGGTTTGCCGTCACCTGCTTCAGAAAACGGCGAAGCATCAGTTCCGTAATATCGACGTCTGCAATCACACCATCTTTTAGGGGGCGAACCGCTTCAATCCCACTGGGTGTTCTACCTAGCATCCGTTTAGCATCAAGTCCGATAGCCTCGGGCTCACCACTGTTCCTCCGGACGGCCACGACTGACGGTTCATTAAGAACGATGCCTTCACCCTCTACATAGACCAAGGTGTTGGCGGTCCCAAGATCTACTCCGATCTTATTGATCGGGAAAAAGCTGTCGCGCAGCGGCCACAGTGCCATCTAGAAGTTTGGCCTCCGATGAACTACATCAATTGCAAGGAAATTTGACAGAGGGATGACGATCGCCTCTCGCGAATCACGAGACCAGAGTTGACTCATCTCATCCTCTCCCGTTGTCACGCGTAGTAACGCAAGAGGTATGCATTCCTGGCGCGTTTGATCCTTCGATCGTATCAACACTTCGGCTCCCTGTAGCCGTCCACATCCTGAGGCAGACCGTATCAAACGATATCCTCTCAGCCGGCTGAGCCATCTAAAAATCGGACGAGGGGCAATGTAAGTACGCTCAAGAACTCGGGAAAGCACATGATGCGGCCAGCGCGACTATCCACCCCCCAACACGTTCTCTAGGGGCACGTAATCGAAGTCAAAAGCCTCTGCAACCGCCCGGTATGTTATTTGCCCATCGACAATATTCACGCCCCATGCAAGACAAGGGTCAGCGTGAGCCGCACCTTTCCAGCCCATATCAGCAAGGCACAGAAGAAACGAGAACGTGGCATTTGTGAGAGCAAGAGTAGACGTACGGGGGACTGCACCAGGCATGTTAGCGACACAATAGTGGATTACATCGTGGACCATATACGTGGGGTCATTATGTGTTGTTGGCCTAGTAGACTCTACACAACCCCCTTGATCCACTGCGACATCGATAATCACGGATCCCGGCTTCATAAGTTTGAGATCGTCTTCTCGAACGAGCAATGGAGCCTTTCCTCCGGTTACGAGGACTGCACCCACGACCACATCGGATCGCGCGAGTTGCTCAAGAATCGTGTGTCGATTCGCAAAGAGAGTATCAACATTAGCTGGCATAATCTCAGCGAGATATCGAAGCCGGGGCAGACTCACATCAAGGATTGTCACGTGCGCACCAAACCCAGCAGCGATCGTCGCGGCGTTTGTCCCGACCACCCCACCCCCAATAATCAAAACTTCCGCTGGAAGGACGCCCGGCACACCTCCTAAAAGAATCCCAGATCCACCATACGTCCGTTCTAGATACTTCGCACCTTCTTGGACGGCCATTCGTCCAGCCACTTCAGACATGGGCGTCAACAGCGGGAGTTCACCCGAAGGTAGTTCGACTGTTTCGTAAGCAATCGCAACACACCCGCTATCAAGCACCGCTTCTGTAAGTTGTTTGTCTGCCGCAAAGTGAAAATAAGTGAATACCACCTGATCGGGTCGCAGAAGACTGTACTCGGGCTCCAGGGGTTCTTTCACCTTGACGACCAGCGCCGAACGATCCCATAGGTCATCCGCCGAATTAACTATTGATGCTCCGGCACCTTCATAGGCGCCATCGGGGAACCCACTCTGGATTCCAGCACCCTTCTCGATGAGAACCGTGTGCCCTCGTGCAACTAAAGCCTCGACCCCAGCGGGTACCACAGCCACACGATTTTCTTCCGGTTTTATCTCTTTTGGGACTCCGACAATCATTTTCCCTTGCTCCTATATTACATTGGCTAAATACGTAGCCATTGATATCGTACCCTCAGATTCGCACAGTCGCATAATGCTCCTACTCCGGAGCTAGTTCGAGCGTGGCAAGTCGTGTCGGGTCAAAGTAACAAGCTGCTTCTTTACACTGATCCAGACTCACCATGTCAATTCGGCTGGCCACCTCGTCTAGTGTCCTATAGGGCTGGTCATAAAGAGCGACGCCAGCTAATCGGTTCATACGCGCGCCAGGTGACTCAAGCGAGATGAGAATCTGCCCTTTGAGTTGCGTTCTCGTGTCTTCGAGTTCTTCAATCGTAATCCCATCGACCGCGATAGTAGCAAGTTCCGAGAAGAGCGCATTATGAGCCGCGGCAGCACTCTCCGGACGAGTCGCTACATATGCACCAACATGGCCGATCTCACTAAAAAAACCATGAAAACTATAGACAGTATAACTAAGACCAAGCTCTTCTCTAATCCGCTGAAATAGACGCGAACTCATACCTTCGCCCAGTGCTGTCGATGTTACAAGCAAGGCGTAGCGTAGTGGATCTTTGTACGATGTACTTAGACCACCGGTGACGATGTGGATCTGCCGCCCACCACCTTGCTCAACTCGTCTTACTCCGATTGATCCCGTAGGCACCTCCACAGGCTTTTCGGAAACAGGCGTCTCCCCTTCTGGAAGCAGGGCCTGCAACGAATCGACCAGGGCTACATGTTCGATGTTGCCGGCTGCTGCAACAACCAAGTTGCCTGGTTGGTAGACCTTGCGGTGCACAGCAGAAAGATTTTCGGCCGAGAGTGCTGTTACCGACTCACGAGTTCCTATGATAGGCTCACCATAGGGGTGCCCGTCATAGAGGAAACGAGCATGTTTTTCGAAGGCTACCTCTGCAGGGACATCTTCGGTCGCCGCAATCTCTTCCAACACGACTTCGCGTTCTAGCCGTAGATCTGATTCTCGAAGTAACGGATAGAACGTCAGGTCTGTAAGAACATCAAGAGCAACATTCAATTCCTCAGCGGGGATACGCGCATGATACGCAGTCGCTTCATGAGTAGTGTAGGCGTCCAGAGTCCCGCCGAGCCGTTCGATAGCCCATGCCAGTTCTCGTGGGGACCGCCGAGCTGTCCCCTTGAATACCATATGCTCCAATAAATGCGAAGCGCCCAACTCCGTCTCCGCCTCATGCACACGGCCTTGTCTAAACCAAAATCCGATGGTGATGGATCGGATTGATTCCATGTGTTCCGATAAAACAACTGTCCCGGATGGGAGGACAGTTCGGAATACCCCGTTATCGAGCTTCTCGGTTAGTGGGGACAGAATGCTCTCCTGCGACAAGGAACCGCGGATATTGTTAAGAGATCAGCGCCTTGCCATCCGAAGCATCAACCTTCGTCCTCAGAGGTCATTGCAGCACGTCGAGACAGTTTCATACGACCCCGATCATCGACCGCGAGGAGCTTGACTTTCACCTCATCTCCAGACTTTACAACATCTTCTGTTCTCTCTGTACGCCCTTCTTCAAGCTCAGAAATATGGCAGAGACCTTCCACTCCTGGAATGATCTCCACAAAAGCACCAAAATCAGTGGTATTCTTCACTACACCACGGTAAATCCGTCCGACCTCTGGTTCTTCGACAATCGCCTCAACCATCTCGCGTGCTCGGTCCCCCCCTTCCCCAGAGACGGCAGATATCATGACAATCCCCGTATCTTCAATATTAATTTCAGCGCCAGTTTCCTCTTGTATCATACGGATTGTTTTCCCCTTCGGGCCGATGACCTCACCAATTTTCTCGGGGTTAATTTGGATTGTCACAATCCGAGGCGCATGTGGAGACATTTCCGCACGTGGCGAAGAAAGGGCTTCTGCCATCTCATGCAGAATATGGATTCGCGCAGCGCGCGCGCGCTCAAGTGCGTCTTCTAACGTATCCATGGGAAGACCATCAGCTTTGATATCCATCTGCACAGCGGTAATCCCTTTTTCCGTGCCTGCGATCTTGAAATCCATATCTCCGAGGGCATCTTCTACACCGAGAATATCAGTTAAGATCTCGACCTGATCACCTTCCTTGATCAAACCCATCGCGATTCCTGCGCATGGTGCACGCATGGGCACTCCAGCATCCATAAGTGAAAGTGAGCCCGCACATACCGATGCCATTGAGCTTGATCCGTTTGACTCAAGGATATCAGAAACAACCCGGATGGTGTATGGAAACTCCTCATAGGGTGGGAGCAAAGCCTGCAATGCCCGTTCGGCGAGCATCCCGTGTCCGGTCTCGCGGCGGCTCGTACCTCGGAAGAACCGTACTTCGCCCGTTGCGAAACCGGGGAAGTTATAGTGGAGCATAAATGACTTTGAGGTTTCTTCTCGAACATCTACGGAATCGATGCGCTGCTCATCTCTCACAGTCCCTAGTGTAGTCGCGGCAAGCGATTGGGTCTGGCCACGTGTAAACAACGCCGAACCATGAGTTCGAGGAAGAAGGCTAACCTCAGAAGTAATCTCCCGAATGTCGTTAGGTCCTCGTCCGTCAACACGCACACCGTCTTCCAGAATGCGTGACCGCATTATCTGTTTTTCAAGCTTAGACAACACCGTTCCCACATCTGACCCACATTCTGGAAAGTCTTCTTCCAAAGTCTCCGTCAATTCAGCACGGATTTCTCCCAGAGCACGTCCACGCTCTTCTTTATCCGGTATACGGAGTGCTTCTTCCACGCGTTGAGTGGCTTCTTCTGTCACGCGATCAACTAGTTCACTGGCTGGTCCGATCCGTTCGTATTCAAACTTTTCCGGTGTTCCAGCAGCAGAAAACAATTCTTGCTGAATTGCAATCAGCTCAACTATCGCGTCTTGACCAACTTTCATTGCTTCCAGGAATTCTTCCTCCGTAGCCTCTAGGCAGGCCCCTTCGACCATAACAACCGAATCCTCCGATCCGGCCACGACGATCTCAAGATCGCACATCTCCAGATCTTGGAAGGTTGGATTTATTAACCATTCCCCATCCATACGGGCTACTCGCACTCCGGCGATCGGACCAGCCCATGGAATCGGGGAAAGGCCCAGAGCTATCGATGCACCGAGCATACCGATTACATCGCCGTCATTCTCTTGGTCTGCCGAAATGACAAAACACACGACCTGTGTTTCATTACGGTAGTCGGCCGGGAAAAGGGGCCGTAGAGGTCGATCAATCTGCCGGGCTGAAATTGTCTCTTTGTCACCCGGCCGGGTCTCTCTCTTAATGAAACCACCAGGGAATTTCCCAGCGGCATAGGTTTTTTCGCGATATTCAACAGTAAGCGGGAAGAATGGAAGGCGTGCTGGCTTTCGATCGGCGGTAGCCGTTACCAGAAGTGCCGTCTCTCCGTACTGTATATAGACTGATCCATCGGCCTGACGAGCCATACGGCCAGTGTCGATGATGAGCGGTCTCCCGTGAAATTCTTTTTCAATTCTGTGACTCATTCTCTTCTTTTTCTCCTGATCTTGGCGTCGCGCATTGCGACGCTACGCCTGTTTGTGGCGCTTTAATTTAGCTTCCTTCCATCGTGGGTGTTGTTCTCGTAGCCAATCGAAGGACCCTGATCTTATTTTTCTGTGCTTGCTCGTTCGGAAAGATTAACCCTATCGGTCTCTTCCCCTAATAAGATCATGCATAAACTGCTGGGTAACGATCGCTAGAAGCCGAGTACAGCGGGTGGAAATACCAAAGAATGAAGTTTTGTAGAATGGGCCAACGCTTCAATGACGGAGCCCAAGCTCCTGGATTACCGATCGATAGCGTTCAATATCGGTCCGACGCAGGTAATTAAGTTGCCTTCGTCGGCGACCCACCATTTTTAACAATCCCCGTCGACTGTGGTGGTCCTTCGGGTGATCGCGAAAGTGGTCAGTCAACTCCTGGATACGTGCGGTGAGCAGCGCCACTTGTACCGGAGCCGATCCCTGGTCGTTCTCGCGTCGCGAAAACTTCTCGATGATTTCCTGCTTCTTTACTTTATCCACCTGTCTCTTCTGCTCGCCCACGATGGGCATCTTGGGCCAACATCACCTAAATCCATGACCGGCCCGTTAATAACTATGGCCCCAATTATATATTTTAAGCTGACTTATGTAAAGTTTTAAAGAACCGTCTTGCAACTTTCAAATCCTCGTGCATTTGGTCGACCAACTCAGTTGAAGACGCAAAAGAACGGACCTCGCGAATGCGTGCCAGGAATTCCACGACAACATGTTGGTCATATATATCCGCAGAAAAATCAATCAAAAACAACTCGATCGTCGATCCCGTCCCGGGAAAGGTCGGTCGTGGCCCCAAATGAAGCAGACCCTCTAAAAGCTTCGACCCGACACTAGCTCTAACTACGTATATACCTTCTGCAGGAAGCAACTTATTCGCTGATGGTGGCAGTAAGTTGGCCGTCGGGAAACCGAGAGCTTGACCTCTCCCCTCCCCACGAACCACACGTCCAGAAACTGAGTAGGGTCGCCCTAACCACTGAATCGCACTCTCAACGTCGCCCTCTAAGAGAACGTCTCGGATTCGAGTCGACGAGATCGGTTCTCCATCCATCTCAATCCCGTGGACTACATGTACGTCAAATCCGTAGGTGTCTCCCAATTCTTCAAGAACATCAACGTCCCCTTCTCTGTTTCTTCCGAAACTATGGTCATGTCCAATAACCAGCTCTCGGGCCCGCAGACGTCGCACTAGGACTTCCTCCACAAACTCCTTCGGAGTGTACTTTGAAAATTCCTGTGTAAACGGGACAAACGCCACATAATCAACCCCGAACTGTGCGAATATCTCCTTTTTTTCTTCGATAGTGGTAAGCAAAAGTGGTGCAGAATCGGGACGAAGAATTTCAAGTGGGTGTTGTTCGAACGTGAGTAACAGCGAAGAGACACCACGTTCCAACGCCCGTTTTGCGATGGTACGGAAAAGCGCCTGATGACCCAGATGAATACCATCAAACGTCCCAACTGTGACGACTGTTCCAATGACTGCATCCGGAAGACTGCTGGTCGGGATCAAGCCAGAAACACCTTGCGTGGTTGAAGCCCAAACTCACCTGATTCAGCCACTCCTAGAAGCTCACACTCATGGGTGAGCGCCACGAATCCAGCAAAGTTGACCTCGGAACCACCATGTTCCCACGTGGCCGGAATCACCTCTCCTTGTTCGATCGCTCTACCCTGGCTAATCGCTTTTCTTTCATGGACATCTAATTCACGCGTAGGGAGCCATGGCAATACTTCTGAACCCCTTCGGGTCGCTCTCTTTGATCCAGACAAGATTTGTCGCTCTACGGAAGGCACTGCGTCTTCGATGAAAAACGGACCGATTTTCGTTCGGTGCAATTCTGTAAGATGTGCCCCACACCCCAGATCACGACCAACATCTCGGGTCAAGGCGCGAATGTAAGTTCCAGTTGAGACCCGAGCCTTAAACTTAACTTTCGGGCCCTCCATCGAAGTGACTTCAAGATCATGGAACAACACCGACCTCGGTTCGAGATCAACTGACTCACCACGTAGTGCCAACGTATACGCTCGCTCACCTTTGATTCGCTTAGCTGAAAAAGTAGAAGGCCGTTGGAGACCAGGCCCTATCTTTCCAGCAAAAACCGAAGTTACATCATTTTGATTTAACGTTTGCCAAGCTTGGCTCTCTGCCACAGTCTCGCCCGTAAGGTCATCGGTATTTGTCTCTCGCCCGAGTTCAAGTGTCGCGTGATACGACTTAGGCAAGGCGTGAAACAATTCGTTCAGACGAGTAAATGACCCCACAAGTAATAACAGCAACCCCGTAGCAAATGGGTCGAGCGTACCTGTGTGTCCGACCTTTCGCACACCAAGTCCACGGCGCGCATTCAGAACCGCAGCATGAGAAGATATTCCGATGGCTTTATTGAGCAGGATTAACCCTTGATCAATCGACACCGTGGGCTCCTCCATCTTTGGTCCCACGTAGCAACTCTTCAATTCGATTCGCATGTTCCAGCGTATTATCCGCTACAAATCGAAACTCCGGAACCCTACGAAGGCGTAAACTTTGCCCTAGCTGGCGACGAATAAAGCCAGACGCATGCTCCAACCCTTCAATTGCATCTTTAAGGTCAGTCGTCGAACGCACAAAAACGGTGGCCATAGACACATCACTTGTCACCCTAACACCCGTAACCGAGACTCCAATAATCCGCGGATCTTTAAGGGACCCGATCAGGAGTTGGGTTATTTCACGGCGGAAAAGCTCATTGAGGCGTTCCGAACGATGTCCTCGACTCACCACGCAGACCCGATCATCAAAAGATCTCCGTCTCACATTCCATAATGTGTGCGCGGGGTTCAGCCCGGACCAGGGCATCCACATGTCCCAAGATCGATTCGACCTGGCGGCGATTACCAGAAACCACACAAGCCGTGAGCTCGGCCATCGAAGAATTATCTTGGAGCCCCGTCTCAGCTGCTGAAATTTTGAACTTGGCGATTATCCGGTCTCTCAGACTTCGGATCACCGAACGCTTCATTTTCAGCGAGCGACATCCAGGCAGGTGGAAAACCCAACGAGTGACTCCAACAACCGCCATAGCGAATTGACGACGTCAGCTACCAGACTCTACGGACAGAGTCCGGGCAACCTCGACAATTTCATAGCACTCAATCACATCACCAATCTTCACATCGTTATAATTTTCAATCGAGATCCCGCACTCGTATCCATCCTTAACTTCACGAGCATCATCTTTAAAGCGCCTCAAGCTTTCCATACGACCCTCATATATCTGGATCTGGTCGCGCAGGAGGCGAATCGAGAGATTGCGTCGCATCGTCCCTGACTGCACGTAACACCCAGCGACCGTACCCGCCTTGGGCACACGGAAGAGTTCTCGAACTTCTGCCGACCCGACTGTCGTTTCACGTTCTTCAGGGACAAGCAACCCTTCTAATGCCAATCGAATCTCTTCAACTGCCTCGTAGATGACATTATAGATTCTGACTTCAACAGACGCGGTTTCCGCGGTATTGGCAGCACCCACATCAGGTCTAACATGAAAACCCAGAATAATGGCTTGCGAGGTTGATGCTAGAAGCACATCCGATTCGTTTATCCCTCCCACACCTCGATGGATAACATCGATTGCCACCTCATCGGTCGACAAACGCTCCAGACTGTCCGACAAAGCCTGAACCGAGCCATCCGTGTCCGCTTTTATGACGACGTTAAGGTGCGCCTGTTTACCAGCCTTTACTTGCTCAAATACGTCCTCAAGCCGGGTCCCAGTCGCCCTACGACGAATATCCTTTTCTCGCTCTAACTGTTGGCGCCGAGTAATAATCTCACGAACCCGTTCTGGCGTTAAAACAACCAGAGAGTCACCTGCCTGCGGGACACCTTCGAGGCCAAGGACCCTTGTTGGCATAGCAGGGCCCGCCTCTTCAATATTCTGTCCACGCTCATCCAATAATGCTCTGACACGGCCACCGTGTAAGCCGCAAACAAAATTATCACCCACTTTTATAGTGCCACGCTCAATTAACACCGTGGCTACGGGTCCCATGCCTTTGTCGAGTTGAGCTTCAACCACTGTACCCTTGGCGTCTCGATTCGGATTTGCTTTCAACTCGAGCAGTTCAGCCTGAAGGAGCACCTTCTCTAGAAGGTCATCCATCCCATCTCCCGTTACGGCTGACACCTCCGCGGATAGAACTTCTCCTCCAAACTCCTCCAAAATCACATCGTGTTCCAACAATGCCTGTTTAACTTTATTTACATTGGCCGAGGCCAGATCGATCTTATTTACGGCCACAACAACTGGGACCGATGCATTCTTCGCATGACTGATAGCTTCAATTGTCTGAGGCATCACCGAGTCATCTGCGGCAACTACCAGAATTACGATATCCGTAACATCTGCCCCTCGCGCACGCATAGCCGTAAATGCTTCATGCCCAGGTGTGTCTAAAAACGTGATGGTCCGGTTGTTCGCTAAATCCACCCGATAAGCACCTATATGCTGTGTTATCCCCCCCGCCTCACCTGCAATCACATTGGCGTGTCGAATCTTGTCGAGCAGGGAAGTTTTTCCGTGATCAACATGACCCATCACGGTAACAATTGGAGGTCTTCCAACGAGATCCTCCTGATCTTCCTCTTCGTCATCATCGACCGCTAAATGAGCCTCGAATGCTTCTTCTCGGACGGCCTGGAAACCAGCTTCTTCACAAATAAGATCGATTTGGTCAAAATCGAGACGTTGGTTAATCGTGACCATGAGATCGAGGTTTTTGAAGGCCGAAGTGATAATTTCTTTGGCGGGGACTGCCATAAGATCAGCTAACTCTGATACGGTCAGGAACTCATTAACGCGAATAGTGACCTTTTCGACCTCCTCCTCCAATTCGCGCTGCTCTCGCTCTTCCTCCTGCTCCTGTACTACTTGAGTATCTCGCTTACGCTTACGCGGCGACCCGCTTCCCATCGCCGCTAAAGTCTTTTTGACATTTTCCTGAACAGTGTCCCTGTCGACGCGACTGCGTTTCTTTTTGTCACTCTTACGCTGTTTTTTTCGCCCGTCGACGGTATAGCCTTCCGCAGTAATGCGAACTGTACCTCCGGGGGCTGCTGATGCCTTAGGTGTCGTAGGTTCTCGCGGCGGTGGCGCACTCGGCATATCTCGACGAACAGGCTTGGGTGGGGCCTTGGCATCATCAGTCGGGGCGACATCTACCTCTGGCTCAACAACTTCTCCCACGGAGTCACCCTCGTCAGGCTCTAATTCCGCTGACTCCTCGGTTGATACTTCTTCCTCCGAAGAAGAAGTTTCTAACAGAGGTTCGGGTTCCACTACTTCATCGGGCGGCGTTTTATCAGGTGGATCGACCACTTCAACCTGTTCGACAACCGGAATTTCTCTGGAAAGATCTGCAGCTTCGGCAACGTCAGCGACCACCACCTCTTCGACAACCGGTTCGACGAGGTCGACTTCGGAGACAGTAGGTTCCTGAGGGGCATCCTCAACCACCTCAGAATCAAGGTCGGCCGCAGTGTCATCCTCCTCAACCGGCACCGTCTCCGTCCGCCGGACCCGACGGCGGCGGCGAAGCGTTGGGGCGCTCTTTCCAGAAGTCGTCGCGGTCCCTCGCTTTTCGCGTTCGATCATAGTACGCAGACGTGCTACATGGGTTGAATCCACCGTCGACATATGACTGCGGACGAGGATGTCCATCTCACGTAGCATACGCATGAGCTGGCTCGGTTCGAGCCCTAACTCTTCTGCGATTTCATACACTCGCTTCTGGGTCAAGTAACCTGCCTTTTTGAGTCTCTTCCCACGCTCAAATTTTCGTGATACTTAATCTGCGCCTCATTGTCCAAACTTAATTTGGTAGCCAAATCGCCATCTATGACCCCCACAACAACCACCTCACCTTTCCCCACTGCTTTACCCAAGATCTCTCGAGTACCCAATCGTATCCGTGGGATGTTTTTCCCTTCTTCCCCTAGCCGGGGCAAGGCATTCCCCGACGCGTCTTTCGCTAGGATTAGAAGGTGGACTCTACCTTTGCGGAGAGCGCCTCTCACCGCCCGGGTTCCAAGCACTATGAGACCCGCACGACGGGCAATCCCCAACATCCCTAGTAACGTTTCGTCAGACCTCCGTTCAGATTCTACTCCGTCTCCTTTTCATCTGACTCCGTTGTCGACTCCTGAGTTTTGTTCTCAACCACCTCACCATCATCATCGTTTTCGTTGGTGTGTTCTTCTTCCGGCTCCTGATCTTCGGAGAGTTGGCCTTCTGCGATTTCTGTTGCCCCCTCTGCCGCAAGTGTGTCCTCATGAACCTGTCCTAAATCTACTGCTTCATTTTTGTCCGGTTCAGCAGCGCCTTCTTCATTGGCCGCGTTATCAATCACCGTCAGTTCATCGATCAGTGCCTCCAGTTGATCAGCCTCCTCCGGACCAATCCCTGGGACCTCCACGAAGTCCTTTCGATCCATGTCGAGAACTCCATAAAAAGAGCCGATCCCAGCCGCCTCAAGCGCTGCTAAAATCGCTGACGGGATACCTTCAAGCTCCGCGAGAGGAAAGTCTGAAATTTCGTATTCTTCCGGCCCTGAAAACAGAGATGATTCTCCACCCTTCTCGATCCAATCTCGACTTGAATATAAATCCAGTTGCCAGCCGATTAACTGAGACGCCAGCCTCACATTTTGACCGTTTCGACCAATGGCCAATGACAGTTGATCCTCGTCTACAATCGCGGTGATCACCTGTTCTTCTTGATTAGAAATGACCTTCGATACTCGCGCTGGTGCGAGCGCCCTTCGCGCAAAAACTTCTGGCTCAGAATGCCACGGAACGATATCAATTCGTTCGCCACCAAGTTCAGATACAACCGCTTGAACCCGTGACCCCTTTAGACCTACACAAGCACCCACTGGGTCCACCGACTCATCACTGGATGCAACCGCAACTTTGGTTCGCCCCCCAGCTTCTCGAACGATCTCCTTAATCTCCACAATTCCTTGATATATTTCTGGCACTTCAAGCGAAAACAGTGCTGCAACGAACTGCGGATCAGCACGGGAGAGTACGAGTCGCGGTCCCCGAGGCGTTTCTTCTAGAAGTTTAAGCACCGCCCGAATTGGTTCTCCTTGGCGGAATCGTTCCCGTGGGTTTTGTTCTCGCCACGGTACAATCGCCTCTGCCTCACGTGAGCGATTAAGTATGACGACAAGTTTTCCGCGCTCTGTCGCTTGTACCTCGCCTGAGACCAAATCACCCACTCGGTCGTGGAACTCTTCGCGAATTCGATCCCGTTCTCCCTCTCGTACCCGTTGGAGAATCCGCTGCTTCGCAGCCATCACTGCACTTCGCCCAAAATCATGAAAATCGACAGGGATTTCCATCAAGTCCCCAGTTTGGAAGTCCTCGTCATCCCATCGGGCCTGCTCAAGAGTCACCTCCCTAGCAGGATCCTCAACCTCTTCTACCACTTCTTTAAGAACGGTTATCGAGATATCACCAGTGTCAGTCACCTCAATTTCCGCCTCCACCGGCCCGCCAAAACGACGAGCTAACGCCGCATGGATTCCTTCCCGAATGAGTTCGTGCAACTCGCTCTGGGTCAGCGACTTATTAGCTGCCATCATACGAAACGCTTCAACGACCGGTATTTGATCGCTCATGTCTCTCGCTTTATCCGAGTCAACGGCCAATTCCCCACTACCACGGATGTAACCGTGCTAACGCGACTGCTTTTAGCGGTATTTCAACCCGGTCTCCTTTGATATCCAGCGCAAAAGATTGGGGCTCACTTCCAACCAACCCAAGCAACTTCCCCTTAAGTTTCTTACCCCTATTTGCTAGCCTCTCATATCCTTTTACGTATACCTGAGCACCCACAAAACGGTCAAAATCGTCAGCCTTTACCAAGGGCCGGTCCACACCCGGAGACGATACCTCAAGGACCCAATCCTCTTCCTCGAACATCTCGCTTAGGGCTCGCGTCACCTTCGCACAATCACTGACTGTTATCGCACGCTCTTGAGAGGAATCTCCTCGGTGCTCAATTCTCACTTTTAACAGCGCACGACTTTTTCCGACACGTTGTTCCATAAGAACAACGTTAAAACCCATGTCTTCGATCGTTTGTTCGACCCGCGCCATATTCATCGGATCAACCCCTCCTGCATCTCGACCGTGCCGCATCTTTATTTTCATTACAACAAAAAAGTGGGGCCCAAACAGCTTCCCCACTTCGACTAACACTATCGTTCGGTTTGGCCCTCGCCGAACGTTTATAAACTTAGCCCGCAAAACCTACATGACGACTCACATTGTGGCAACCGATCGAAGCCCCAAAAAAGCTGCCATCCGGCCTGACTTTTGTCCGTCACGCCTATAAGAATGGAGTTTTTCAGGCCCGCAGCGCGTACATTGCGCCGACACCGTAATTAAATCTTCTTCAACCCCTCCTTCTAAAGCTTGTTGAAGCAATACCCCTCGAAGGTCCAGAAAAGCACGATTTCCTGGTCTGCCCAATTGTTGGAGCACCTGACGATCGACCTCGTAGCACAAACCACAGATGGCAGGTCCAAGATGAAGACGTATCCCCATTCTAGATTCAGACCCAATTTCACGACCTCTTCCAAAACCAAAACTTCGTATCGTCTTCAAGCCCACGTCTAGGATCCCTCCACTAACCCCACGCCAACCTGCATGGAGGAGTCCAAGCGAATTTGATTCGGGGTGCCATAAATAGACAGGCACACAATCTGCTGCAGTGCAGGCCAATAGACAGCCTGAAGTCTGAGTTACCTGCCCATCGACACGGCCCGCCCACGAAAAATGGAAATCGGGTCCCTCCAATGAATTCCCCATATCGTTTAAAATGGAAACCGTTGTTCCATGCACCTGGCTGGGGACTGAGACGCAATTAAAACCACACGACATCGCAAGAGTACCATAAGTATCTAAGAGCTGAGTGGTTTTAGATTCGGGAACCCGAAAGTCGCCTGCATCAGCACTAGTGATACCACATATGAGGCGTTCGTCTAACTCTTCCCATGCTCGATGGCGAAGAGTGTTACCGACACGATCCTCAAAGCATCGATACCTGTCGGCCACTTTACCCGCTATGATTGACACCATCGAACATCTTGGCAAAAAAGTGGACATTGTGCATGAGCACACTCAAAACTCGATTCCCTCGGACACCCTGTCGATATCAGCACCGAGCTCGGCTAGACGCTCGTGGATTCGTTCGTAACCACGGTCAATTTGCCTAACATTATGGATTTGACTCTTCCCTTTAGCCGCTAGTGCAGCGATTACCAATGCCATTCCTGCTCTAATATCGGGACTCTCCAACCGAGATCCTCGAAGCATTGAAGGCCCTACAACGACCGCACGATGTGGATCACAGAGGACCACACGCCCACCCATAGCCACCACCTTATCAACAAAGTACATGCGAGACTCAAACATCTTCTCGTGGATAAGGATGGTCCCACAACATTGTGTAGCTGCCACCAATGCAATACTGGTCAAGTCTGCAGGGAACGCAGGCCAAGGACCATCATCGATTTTCGGTATCTGATCTCCGACATCAGGTTGGATCTCCAAATCCGCATCCCCAAGAACTAATAGTCGATCACCATCCCACTGAAATGTGACCCCCAAGCGCTGGAATCCGACCCGCAGAGGATCAAAATCTCGTTGACTCACATCCGTAATTTCGAGTGTTGAGCGTGTCGCTACTGCTAACCCAATGACGCTACCCACTTCAATGTGATCTGAGCCAAGTCGAAACGTGCCTCCACCCAGTGTTTCAACACCTTCGATTGTTAATGTATTCGTACCAATACCCGCGATCCGCGCACCCAAAACTTGAAGAAAATCGCAAAGGTCTCGGACGTGTGGTTCAGTAGCAGCGTTGCGAAGCTCCGTGGTACCAGAAGCGGTTACAGCGGCGAGAATAGCGTTCTCTGTCCCCGTGACCGATGGCTCATCAAGGAAGATTGAAGTGCCTTGAAGCCCATTTTTTGCATAGAGGAAGTATCCGGCCCCAACATCCACGTTTGCCCCTAACGACTGGAGGGCAAGCAAATGTGTGTCTAGTCGGCGGCGGCCGATAAAGTCTCCACCCGGTTGTGCAAGTTCAAAAGCGCCGAGTCTGGCGAGTAACGGACCTGCAAGGAGTACTGACGCACGAATCCGACCCGCCAGTTCAGGGTCAAGTCGTGAACCACCCTCCAAATCAGATGCGCAGACCTCAACCACACCGGGGTCAACCCAATCAGCTTCAGCTCCGATGGATCTTAGAAGCTCCAAAAGCGTCTCAACGTCCTGAATTTCAGGAACGTTCTCAACCCGAACTAATTCGGTAGCTAGAAGAGCACCGGCTAAGATTGGGAGGGCGGCATTCTTATTCCCTGCTGGAGTAAAGGTGCCGGAAAGTTGCTTGTCTCCGATAATGCGAAAATAACTCACCCGCGCACTCCTCTCCCAACACTGGACCTCTTTATCTCGATTCTCACTATATTTACCCAATACTTGCCAAGAGGTTCGAAAGTAGTCGCCTGGGGAGACAGGGCAAACGCTGTTGAGACCCTACAGAGCCAAGCCTATACTCTTTGTTCTTATGCTATGGGCGCCGTAGGCTCCTCTAACATGGACGAGTTCGACAAGAAAATCGGCAGGGAGTGGATGTGAGCACCTACGAAACTATAATCACAATAGGAATGGGGCTCTGGATAGTGCTGGCCGGGGCAATCCTTGTTGGTCTCGTTTACACAATCAGCCTAATCAGGAAGGTTCGTGAGCCCCTACGTGAGATCTCCAATGCTGCGAGCGAACTCAATGCACGCCTCCAACCAATACTCTCCAACATTGAGCGTGCGAGTGAACAAGCCCGCCAAATTGCATCCCGTCTTCAAACCGATGCGAACGAGGTTGGGCAAACGGTTCGACATGCAAGTGCGTCCACAAGAAACGTTGTTGAACTTGTCGAGGATCGGGTCGCCGAGATTGCCGCGCTATTAGAGGTCGTTCAAGATGAAGCCGAAGAAACATTCCTATCAACAGCTTCTCTCCTGAGGGGTTTAAGACGCGGCGGAAAGCAGGTATCACGGGTGAAACGAAAGATCGGTGACATCCGGCGCGGATAAGATTTGTCCAATGTCTCTTAAGACAACCTACGATAAAAAAACACTCCTTAGGCAGGCCGCAATTCAGCATGGACGACCAAGACTTTTTTACGACCTACCTTTTCAAAATCGATCTCTGCCTTCATTTCCTGTCCAACACCATAAATCTTGACGATTTCACCTAGGCCAAATTGAGGATGTACAATTCGCGCTCCAGGCGAAAGTTCCAATGGGACTTGTGAATCACCATAGTCATAGCGAACCTCGCCATCTTCTTGGCCACCATCGCGGGCCGATCCTTCAGCGCGCTGAAGAGTCTCTCTGTGCCACGAGAACGACGCCCCCCCCGGCACAGCGTGACTCAGCCCTATGCTTGGGGAACCTCTAAAGCTACCTCTCAATTGTTTTCGCGACTGTGATCGCCCTTGCCGCGACCTACCCACCACTCGCTTGCTGAGATGTTCAGCGGGCAATTCACCAAGAAAACTGGAGGGAATTGAGTGGCTCTGCATCCCCGCTCGCCACCTCTGGTCAACATAACTCAAGGCAAGCAAGTCCATTGCACGAGTCACCCCCACATAGAACAGCCGACGTTCTTCTTCTAGCCCCCCTTCAGATTCGAGGGCGCGAGTAAGAGGAAACAAGCCTTCTTCCAATCCAGTCAAAAACACGATCGGGAATTCGAGTCCTTTCGCGTTGTGAAGAGTCATAAACGTGATCGCCTCACTATCAAAATCTTGCTCGTCAAGATCTGTGCGTAGCGCCGCCGATTGTAGATAGAGTTCAAGATCTGATGCCTCAGGGTCAGCATCTTCCACACTCTCTCGCACAAAAATTGCAGTGGTAGCTAACAACTCACTGACGTTTTCCAGCCGATCAGCCCCGTCTTCCTCTTCGCTTAAAGCAGAGGCTAGGCCAAAAGTTTCAATGCAACTCTCCAACGCCTCCTTCGCCGTAAGGGTTGGGAGTAATGCCCTCAGAGCCTCACAACCTTCTGTAAACCTACGCAGCCCTCGGCACGCGACTTTTGATATTCCATCTAACCCATCAACTTGACACGCCATCTCGAATAAAGGCCTCTGCTGTTGCATCGCCAATGCGGCGAGGCGCTTGAGGCTCTTGGTTCCGACACCTCGTCGCGGCCAAATAATTGCCCGCTGAAAAGCAGCGTCATCTGAGCGATTGACTACGAGCCGGAGGTACGCAAGCACATCTTTAATCTCGCGTCGTTCGTAAAAAGGAACCCCCCCCACAATCCTGTAGGGGAGCCCTTGGCGACGAAACGCTTCCTCGAAGGCACGCGACTGAGCATTGGTCCGATACAAAATGGCAAAGTTGTTGACTCGATATGTTGTCAGTAGTCTTTCAATCTCACTAGCCACCCAACTTGCTTCTTGACGCTCATCAGCACAGTGGACTACCTGAACGGGGTGCCCCATCTCTCGCTCCGTTCGAAGTCGCTTCGGCTTCCTCCCCACATTGCATTCGATTACGGCATTTGCGACTTCGAGGATCGAACGAGTCGATCGATAGTTCCTCTCAAGACGCACGACATGAGCGCCTTCAAAGTCTCGTTCGAAGTCGAGGATGTTATTCAGGTCAGCACCGCGCCAAGCGTAAATTGACTGATCATCATCCCCTACGACACATAAATTCCTATGGCGTGCAGCGAATGCCTTCACCATTCGATATTGAGCGTGATTGGTATCCTGATACTCATCCACTAGAACGTGGATGAATTGACTCGCATAGCGATCTGCCACATCCGTTGTTCCTTCAAGCAGTTTTACACATTCAAGCAAGAGATCGTCGAAATCGTACGCGTTGCGGCGATTAAGCATGGTTTCATAGGCCGGATAGACATCTGCCACGACACTGGATAATACATCGAAGGCTGAGGAAGCGTACTGATCTGCTTCTACTAAAGAATTTTTTGCTGAAGAAATTCGATTTTGAACGGCACGTGGAGACCAGCGCTTAGGGTCGTGTCCTAGAGCCTCCATGACTTCCTTGAGAGCCCGCGCAGAATCATCCTTGTCGTATATCGTAAACCAACGATCACGACTTGTGTGGTAGGACTCACGCCGAAGTAGGCGTGCTGCAATTGAGTGGAAAGTTCCAACCCACAATCCATGGATCGAGTGACTAATGAGTTCTGCTATCCGCTCACGCATTTCGGTGGCCGCTTTATTCGTGAACGTAACTGCAAGAATATGCTCAGGAGCGACCCCGTTTTCGATTAAACGGGCCACCCTAGCTGTCAGTACGCGCGTCTTCCCTGAGCCAGCACCGGCCAAGACCAAAAGAGCGCCTTCCGGATGATCGACTGCCTCTCGTTGTTCGGGATTGAGAGGAAGAGAAATCACACTTTTTTCTTTCCTTCGCGTGATTGCGGAATCTCTATACGAAAGCTTGCGGAATGGCGAGTGTCTTCCAGTTGAATCAACCCATTATGCATGTCTTCGATAATACGACGAGTCAGGGACAAACCCACCCCCCAACCTCTTTCCTTCGTAGTCACGCCAATATCGAAGATTTTATCCCGAATAGAAGGCGGAACACCTGGCCCAGTATCACTCACTCGGTATACTGCCCGCTTCCCATTGGGACCGAGGTAGGCAATGACAATACGTCCACCATCCGGGGCGAGTGAATCGACAGCATTTCTGATCAGGTTTTCAAAAGCCCATTCAAGGAGTGTTGCGTTCCCTAAAACCTTTGGGGCATCGGCGTCAATATCGACGATAATATCAATTTTTCCAACCATACTGAGTGATGGCAGGCGCACCTTAAAATATCTTCTCAACTGCTCAACCGTTGTTCCCAATGACACTGAATCAAGAGTGGGCTTGCGTCCGATCAGTTCGAAACGCCGTGAGACTTTCTGTAGTCGCTCTACATCCGCTGCCATTTCATCAATCACATCGAGCTCACCAGTGCTATAAAGTTCACTGTGGTCTTGTGTCTCTATCAATTCGAGCCACCCAACCAGCGAGCTTAAAGGTGTACCCATCTGATGCGCCGATTCCCGTGCCATCGCTGACCAAATACGCTCACGTTCGCTTCGAAAGGATGCGAAAAGTAGCCAACCGCCCCCACCCAAAATTACAAGTAGCGATGCGGCTATCAGATAAGGGATCAACCGTAGTCGACCCAAAAATGCCGGGTCTCCGAAGTGAACCTGCCCTCCGGGAATATCGAAATGACCCTTCGTTTCTTCTAGGTCCTGGGCAAACTGGCGAAGAGCTTCTTGGTCATACCCTCCCTCTGGTGTCCGTGGAAAGTCATTTGGTAGGTGAGAATAATTCAGAGGATTACCGAGTGTGTCGGTAATCACCACTGGTACTTGAAGTCGACTCATTTCATTGAGAATCTCACCACCCGCTCGGTTCCAGAAAGCATTAGCTTCCTCAACCGTCAAATCTCCAGCCGAAGCCGCAATACTGATCGCGTTAATCCGTGCGAACACCTCTGCATCAAGCCGACGTTCTTCAGCTTGCTGTTGTGTGAAAATCACGAAAGCCATGAGGACCATCGACGATAGAACCGCAACCAATAAGGCAGCGACGCGGCGATTCATGTCATACGCCTCCCTTTTCTCGCTGGGTTTTCACGAGATCGAGGTAAGCCGCTCAAACCCCAGATACGGGTGGAGGACCTCGGGGAAAGTGATGCCTAAGCCTTCACGATACCCGGTTTCAAGCAGGACTACGATCAGACGTGCCAGCGCAAGCGCCGAGCCATTCAAGGTATGCAAAAACTGTGGGCTATCACCGGGTGATGGCCGATACCGAATGCTGCTACGCCTTGCCTGATAATCCGTATAGGATGAACAACTCGATACTTCGAGCCAACTCCCCACTCCCGGAGCCCAGATTTCAAGATCATAAGTGATGGCATTGGCGAACCCGAGGTCTCCAATTGGAAGCAGGACCCGTCGGTAAGGTAGCTCGAGCAACTCTAGCACTCTCTCAGCATGACGCGTGAGAAGCTCTAATCCATCAACCGAGTCTTCAGGCTGACAGAGACGCACGAGTTCCACTTTGTCAAACTGGTGGACTCGAAGCAATCCACGGGTATCACGACCTGCAGCGCCCGCCTCTCGCCGAAAGCATGGCGAATGGGCCACATAGGCAAGGGGCAAATCAGCACAGTCGATTATCTCGCCTCGGTGGAGGTTGGTCAGTGGGACCTCGGCTGTAGGTACCAAGAAAAGATCGTCTGGCTCAGTCCGGTAAGCGTCATCTTCAAACTTTGGAATGTGACCAGTTCCTGTCATTGACTCTCTATTCATCAGGAACGGGGGGGCGACCTCCAGATAGCCATGTTCTCGGACATGGAGATCCAGCATGAATTGCACAAGGGCACGACTTAAACGTGCACCTCCACCCACAAGCAGCGGAAACCCCGTGCCCGCGATCTGGGCTCCACGCTTAAGATCCAATGCAGGAGGGGGACCACCCGGATACTGTGAACCTGTTGTTTCCGAATAACCATAAGACTCCCCGAGCTCCCAGTGCGGTGGCACTTCATCAACCCTAGGTGTCCCCCATTCGATAAGAACTTGGCCATCTCCTTCTTCCCCTGGTGGGACACGTTCGTCTGGCACATTCGGGATCTGGAGGAGACAGTCTCTAATCTCAGCCTCAACACGAGCCAAGTCTGCATCGAGCACTTTGATGCTCGATGAAACCTTTTGCATCTCTAAAATTTCGGCGTCTGAATCTTCTCCCCGACCTTTTGCCGCACCAATTGCTTTGGAGGCTGCATTGCGTTCTGCCTTGCGTAGCTCCACTTCACCAATCAGTCGCCGTCGTTCCTCATCGGCTTGAAGTGTGGCATGGACTAAGTGCTCCGCTTTGTCATCCCCTCGACGTACCATCGCCTCGATCACCACTTCAGGAGCAGTCCGTAGTTCTTTTAGGTCGATCATGATGTTACTTCCAAAAACTGTGCTCGTCCCACTGGGAGGCTCATATTGAGCCGTGTTTTCCTGGCTCGAGCACGGTATCTCCGCAGTTAGGGTTGGATAAGTGCCGGAATGTCACATTTCCTTG
This sequence comes from uncultured Gemmatimonadota bacterium, assembly GCA_913043255.1. GTDB lineage: Bacteria > Gemmatimonadota > Gemmatimonadetes > Palauibacterales > Palauibacteraceae > Palauibacter. The sequence goes on along the minus strand of CAJWLK010000005.1, from coordinate 10,880 downwards.
CAACAGATCAATATCAAGCACCTCAAGCTTCGCATACCGACTACATGAGAGGAATGAAGAAGCATCCGTACGACTTCTTGCAACCAAAACATCACCAACTGAGATTGGCATCGGCTCGGAGAGGACGTAGCCCTCGATAGGCGCCTCAATCACTCCTACAAAAGAATCCTCCATCCTTTTAAGCCCCGAATCTGTCACGCTATCAGTGACAGCAGAAAAAGGAAGGAACTCAGGCCCTGTAGTGCTGATCTGGAAAAGGAAATCCCAATTCCGAGTTTGATCAACACGGACAGGACTAGCAAAGATAACGTCATAGGCTGGAGGATCTTGAAGCCGTCCGCCGATGAAGTCGAACAATGTCGTCTCACTGGGTTCGGTCGGGACATTTTGCAGGAAAATTGAAAATGGATCATCGCAACTGGCAGTAGCAATCAGAACCACAAATGTAAATAGTGGCATGAACCGGCGCATGAAGTATTTCCTAAGCATGGCGCGAATACTGTCGTTCAGGTCGTCTTGGAGCAAGAAACGATGCTACAATGAAACAATTATACCCCCTAAGATTAGCTTTGTATTCAGTAGGTCGAGCGCCGTAGCGCCGACCCGACCTCTACGGTAGTTTACGCCCTTGATATCTGGCTCGCGACGGGTGGCCGGGCCCAAACCCAGGCCCCAGGCAGGACGGGAGGAAGGGCATTGTCGGCGCACCTAAACGCGTACATTGCGATTCTCGCTGGTGGTGTTGGGAGTCGCTTCTGGCCGGCATCGACACGCCAGCGACCTAAGCAGTTCCTCCCTCTCGCTAGCGATACTGCACTTATCGATGAAACCCTCGACCGTGCCGTGCAATTGGTAGGGGAGTCTCGTGTACGGGTGATCGCATCTGCCCAACTTCTCTCTTTAATGCGCGACAGCCTCGATCGGCGAGGAGTAGATTCACTCGCAGAGCCACAAGCGAAAGGAACAGGACCTGCTCTCGCTTGGGCTGCATACGAGATTGAACGCGAAAGTCCTGGAGCTGTGATGATCTCTATGCACGCGGATCATCGTATTTCTCCCCCCGCTGGGCTCCGAGCTACGCTAGAAGAATCAATGCAACGTGCCAGAGAAGGTTATCTGTGTTGTATTGGCGTCAGACCTAATCGGCCCGAGACTGGATATGGATATATGCAGTTAGGGGACGAACTTGACCGCAGTTCTTTTGAAGTAAAAAAATTCGTTGAAAAACCGGATATCGAAACGGCGAAACGTTATGCCGAATCAGGTGATTACCTCTGGAACTCCGGGATCTTTGTGTGGCACTGTGCGGACTTACTCACTGCCGTTGAGGCTCACGCCCACGAACTTCACCGTGCAATCCCACTTTTATCGCAAGGGGATGTCCAAGGCTTTTTTGATGTTGCAAACCCAATTGCGATTGACGTGGGCGTGCTGGAACGAGCGGGACGTATAGCAGCTACTGAAGCACGTTTTGAATGGGATGACCTCGGGGTTTGGACCGCAGTAGCTCGATCTCGCGGCGTTGACGACCGTGGAAATTCTGTGGTTGGAGCTGCTCGGCTTCTTGCTTCTGAGCGAAACGTAGTTTGGACCGAATCGCTGCGGGCTACTCTCATCGGGGTATCCGACATGGTCGTAGTAGAAGCCAACGATGAGCTTCTTGTCCTGTCACGTGCTGAGGCGGACCGACTCAATCTTCACATTCGAAAACTTGAGGAACAAGACAACACATCAAAGGCCTCTGATACGAAGGAATCAGCGTAATGGAACTCATAATTTTCGACGATGCTGTCGCTAATGAATGGGCGCCATTTGCGCTCACTCGTCCTTGTGGAGAACTCCGGTTCGGTCGCTGGACTTTACGCGAACGAATTGAACACATCACAGGGACCTCTTTAACCGGATACCAGACTCGGAGCTGGTTAAAAGATTACTCAGAGATGGGGGGGGCTCGGGCGGTCAACTTTGAGCGGGTGAAGGCGGGGACACTGCTTTGGTCGGCACGCGCGGTTCCTGCACTGAGCACTATATTTGAGAGAGATCCGGCCAACATTTGGATCGATGATCGCTTGGCCGGGGTGCGGTTCGACAAAGAGGGAGAATACCCAAACACAAACTGGCTAGCCCAACCGACACCCTTAGCGGGACTCCCGGATATAACCGTGGAGGGCGAATGGCTCGAAGCGCCTTGGGACCTCGTAGCTCGTGGCTCGGATCGACTCGCTCACGATTTGAGCGTGGCTCACGACCCTTACGAAGAATCAGAAGTCCCTCAAGGATGTTGGAAAATTGGAGAACAACCATTAATCCTTGGGGAAGATGTCGACATAGAACCGGGGGTTCTCTTTGACACCCGTGAAGGTCCAATCGAGTTGGCACCACACGTGGAAGTACGAACCGGAACCCGGCTTGCAGGGCCAATCTACGCGGGCGCACACTCCAGACTCCTTGGAGGGTCAATCTCCGCTTTTTCAGGAGGGCCCTACTGTTACATGCGTGGAGAGATAGAACACGTAACTGTAATGGGATATTCCAATAAGGTACACCAAGGTTTTTTAGGACATGCCGTGGTTGGAAGTTGGGTAAACCTCGGCGCCATGACCACTAATAGTGACCTTAAGAATAACTATGGGACTATCCGCGTCGAAGTGCCCAAAATGTCTGTTGATACGGGTTTGACAAAACTTGGATGCTTGATCGGAGACCACGTAAAAACAGGGATCGGAAGTTTACTAAACGCCGGGACAGTCGTAGGGACTGGTTCTAACCTCTTTGGGCATTCGGCAGTACCAAGGTGGATAGAACCCTTCTCGTGGGGACACGGACCGGATCACACGATATATCGTCGAGATGACTTCGTGTCCCTTGCCATAAAAGTTGCAGCCCGACGTAACGTTGCGGTTGACGAACGATTCAAGAGCTGGCTTGGTGCGATATGGGACCAAGCCCAAGGTGAAGCATGACTTTTACTGTCGCCTCCTTAGGTAGTGGCAGTCAGGGAAATGCGTTTCTTGTGGAGAGCGATACTGCCAGAGTACTTATCGATGCAGGGTTTTCTGGGGTAAAATTGGCTCGCCGACTGGAGTCTCTCGATGTCGAGCCTAGATCAATAAACATCGTGGTGGTGACTCATGAACACCGCGACCATACTGCGGGGATTGGAGTTGGGGCCCGCAGGTGGGGTTGGCAACTCGCGATGACTCCGGCGACTCGTGACGCATGCACTCCGCTACTTCGTGGGAAGGAGTCTTGGCAAATTCTTTGCGATACAGGAATCTCCGTAGCCGACCTTAAGATTGAACCAATACCAACATCTCATGATGCGGTAGATCCCATGGCAATCATCATAGAACATGCTCCTTCAGGTCTCCGCATCGGAATCGCAACCGATCTTGGGCGCCCGACAACACCTGTCCGCAACGCGCTCAGGGAGTGCAGCTTTCTCATTCTTGAAGCCAACCACGACGAACGAATGCTTCGAGAGAGTTCATATCCGTGGGGGGTTAAACAACGGATTGGGGGTAGTGGCGGGCATCTGTCGAATGGGCTAGCAGCAAACCTCGCAGCTGAGCTTGCACACCCAAAACTGGGAGGAATTCTCCTCGCTCACTTAAGCCACGAGTGCAACAATCCCGATTTAGCCTATGACCGTGTGGCCGAAGGACTCGTCTCCACCTCCTTCTCCGGAATCCTCGCGGTCGCGGGACAGAACAAGCCGAGTAAACGCTTCGATGTCTGCGAGCTTGTCCGAGCCCGTACTAATGGCCCACAACTGTCTCTGTTTACCTAAAAAACACCCTGATCAAGTCATTCCCAACAGCCCACAACATAATTCCAACAACCAGCGCCATTCCTACTGTTGTCAATCGCAAGCGCTGCTCAATACTAAGGGCCTTGCCCCGGATCGCCTCTATACCCAAAAACATCAAATGACCACCGTCCAAAACTGGAATTGGGAGCAGATTGAAGACGGCCAGATTTATGCTGATGATTGCCATAAACCCAAGCAACGCCCAAAACCCAGCGCGTGCGGCAGCACCAGAGATCTCACCAATCATAATAGGGCCACCAACCTCCCTGGCGGAGCTTCTGCCCGTAACCAAATCGCCCAAAAATTGAACTATGGTAACAGTCCAATACGTTGCATTACCCCACCCTTCAACGATCGCCTCAATTGGACTAGCACGACCGGTATATTGTCCAAGCTCAACCCCAATCCTACCTACAGTCCCGAACTCCCCTAACAACTCATTAAATCGTTCGATGCCTTCAGGTGTGGCAACGAATTCGAGCTTCTCTCCCCCTCGATCAACGACAATCTCAATAGGCTCACCCACACTTCGTTCTACTCCGATAATCACCTGTCCCGGATCGCGAACAACCACCCCATCGACGCGACGGATCAGATCATCGGCACGCAAACCAGCTCGCTCTGCTGGCGAGCCCTCGACCACGGATGTTATACGCGGCTCATTCACACCTTGCCCTATCGCAATCGCAATGAAAGCAATTACCGCGAATAGCCAATTCATCATCACGCCTGCCGAAAGGACCCATGCACGAGCCCAGATTGGTTTCGCATCGAAATCGCGATCAGAGTTGCTAGAAGGTGAAGGCTCAACACCGCCTTCGAGCTTCGCCGTGACCTCTTCATCGGCCATACCAACCATCTTTACGTACCCACCGAGAGGTATCCATGAAAATATGTATTCGGTCTCACCTCGTTGGACCCCAAACATCTTTGGCCCCAAACCAATTGAAAACCGAGACACTTCGATATCCACACTCTTCGCCGCCATGAAATGCCCGAGTTCATGCACAAAAATAAGAACTCCAAGCACCAACATTGTTACAGCTATGGTAAGAATCACTCAGTCTCCTCCATCAGCAACTGCCCTCGAGTTTCAATTTTAGCACCGGCTCAGAGTGCGCGAATAGCCTCTTTGGTAGATTCGCGTGCTCGAGCGTCGACTTGCCAAATATCTTCTACGGACGGTACAGCCCTGCCCGAGAATTTTTCTAAGGTACAAAGGACAACATCTACAAGTTCAGTGAAGTTTATGCGTTCTTCAAGAAAGGCGCTTACCGCCACCTCATTTGCCGCATTGAAGACAATCGGGAGTTCTCCTCCTACTCGACCTGCAGCGATCCCTGCATCGAATAATGGAAAATCTTCATTTCGGACGGCTTCAAATTCGAGAGGGCCATCTCGCAAAGGGTTGAAGGAGTGATTGTCTCCACGATCTTCAATTCGTTCCGGACAACCTAGAGCCCAGAGAATTGGCGTCTCCATGGTGGGACGGCCCAGTTGTCCAAGACATGAACCATCATGGAACTCGACGAATGAGTGCGCAATTGAGGTGGGGTGCACAACCACTCCGATTTGGTCAAAATCAACACCGAACAAAGCATGGGCTTCGATCACCTCTATTGCCTTGTTTGCCAGTGTGGCCGAGTCGATAGTGATCTTGGCTCCCATATCCCAAGTCGGGTGTCTTAAGGCATCCGAGGGTTTGATATCAGCCAATGACTCCTGCGACCATGTTCGAAACGGGCCTCCAGAAGCCGTCAATGTGATACGCCGAATCTCATCGAATGGGCGCCCATTAAGGCATTGATGGATTGCCGAATGTTCGCTATCCACTGGCAAGAGCTCTCCACTGCCATGATCGAGGGCGTTCAACAGGAGAGAGCCTCCCACCACCAGAGACTCCTTGTTCGCAAGCGCTAGACGTTTTCCAGCCTCCAGCGCAGCTAACGAAGGTCCTAATCCAGCCACCCCGATGATCGCATTCAAAACAATGTCCGTCCCCATACTACGCGTGGCCGCCTCAATAGCCTCCGATCCGTAACGCCATTCACCCTCCCAGTGCGGCTTAAAATCAGCTGGCGGCACCGAACTGAGGGCAACGAAATCGGGTTCGAATTCAACTGCCAGTTTATCTAGATCTTGCCAATTTTTGTTCGCAGAAAGCGCAGTGACGTGGAACTTTTCCGAATGGCGTCGTAAGACGGATAAAGTTGCAGATCCTATCGACCCTGTAGCCCCAAGTATTGCAACACCCTTCATTTTACCAGGCCCATTAATTCACTAGTAACATGAAGAAGAAAGTGGCCGGCAATGCCCATAACACTGAATCCAAGCGATCGAGCATTCCACCATGCCCAGGAAGGAGATTTGATGAATCCTTAACACCACACTCTCTTTTCAATGCCGATTCAGCCAAGTCGCCAACAATGGCGACCCCTCCCACGGCCAGTCCGAATACTATTGTCGTCAACCAACTAAACACCCATAGATCTGGGAGTAGAATGCGAGAGTAAACTAGCGCGACTGCGATAGCTGCAAGCATGCCAAACAGAGCACCTTCGAGAGTTTTATTTGGACTGACCTTAGGGGCCATCTTCCTTTTCCCGTATCTCCTGCCCCCAAAGTAAGCCGCCGTATCTGCTACCCAGGTAATCACCACTGGAAAAAGGAAAAACAGGGACCAAGTCGCGCGATCTACCGTCGAGTAAATCTGATTATCATATACGAACAAACCTTCTCGAAGTAGTATACCAAAAGCGAGAAGACCACCGACATAAATCACGCCGAAAACCGTCACGGCGGCACTCTGGATTGGTTTCCGATCAATCGGGATGGTTACCATCGCAAAAGCTGTAAACACCATAGCTAGCCCCACCGAATAGAAGACTGCACCGTGGAGTTCACCTATTAATAAAACGAATGGATAAAGAAACGCAGCCAACACACCAGGAACTTTCAAGGCAAACAAACCTGACGAACGAACCATCTGGGAAAATTCCCAATATCCGATGGCAGCAATGACTCCTAACCCGGCGGCAAAAGCGTATCCCCCCATATATGTAACTAAAGCACAGAGAGGAATTCCAATTCCGGCGACCTTAAGGCGGTTCGCGAGGTTTCGGTTCACCATGAACCTCTGGAGTAAGTCACGCGTCCACTAAACCAAATCGCCGGTCACGATTACGATAATCGAGCAACGCACCAAACAGGTGCTCACGTGTAAAATCAGGCCATAGTGTGTCCGTAACGAAAATTTCAGCATAAGCAAGTTGCCATAACAAAAAGTTGGAAATCCGCTGCTCTCCCGAAGTCCGAATCAGGAGATCCGGGTCTGGCCAATCACCAGTAAGAAGTTCGCCCGCGAAGAGCTCCTGCGTAATATCTTCCGGAGCCAGTTCTCCGGCCTGACATTTCTTCGCAAGTGTTCGTGCCGCCGCAACAATCTCGCTTTTCGAACCGTAACTGATAGCGAGATGGACCTGCAAACCTTCTCCCTCTGCGGTCGTATTCTCCAGTTGATCAATCGCTCCTCGTGCTCCAGCCGGCAGTCGGTCAATATCCCCGAACACCGTCACCCGAATTCCCCGGTCGGCCAGTTTCTCTCGTTCTTTCTTAACATATTCCTCTAGCAATGTCATAAGAGCTGCCACTTCCACGGGAGAACGGGACCAGTTTTCTTCCGAAAAGGCATAGAGTGTAAGATGGGCTATCCCGGCGGATGCTGCTCCTTCAATGACCTCTCGCACTGCCACCATGCCAGCACGATGCCCTTCCCAACGTGGCAAGTCACGCTGACCTGCCCATCGACCATTCCCATCCATAATGATGGCAACATGTGTTAGCGTCGGACCTGCCTTCACGGCATCGAGTGTAGCCGTCTTGCTTAGTCTATCTTGGCTCATGTGTTCTGGCATTCGACTCTGCTGGAACATTTTGTCAAAAAGTCCTCCCTACTCTACCACATGAGGTGTCGTGCGCGATCGGGCACGTCGCATACCCGGAGCCCCTCCGAGAAAGGAGTAGGCCTCATAACCCTGTCGTTGCATGAGTTCGGCCACGTAGGCTGTTCGAATACCTTCTGCACAACACAACACATAGGTCTCCGATCGATCTAGACTCCGAAATTGTGACTCCAAGTCGTCCAGGTCACGCCTGGTCGCCCCTGGCCAGTGCCAGAGCTCAAAGGCCTCCACGGACCTCGTATCTATGACCGTAGCCTTTTCAGGAACGACCGTTACGTATAGCGCAGCACCCACCATTTGTTCCGGACGTAAGGACCTCAGATCGACTTCGTTTCGATCACTGATAGCCTTTTTCAACTCCCCTACCCCAACAGCCTCCTCTTGCATACGGGCATCCTCAGGCGATGAGGCTGTTACAGGTCGATCTGGAACCAAGTCGCAATACTCACGCACACGAGACGACAGATCGTGCGTGCCAATTTCCCGTGCCCGATCAAGGATCTCCTCTTTATGAAAACCTAACAAGGGCCGAAGAACAGGAACCGATGACGCATCTTCGATTGCCCGGAGATTTGTAAGAGTTTGCGAAGAGACTTGACCTACAGATTCACCCGTCACGATGGCCTCTGCCCCCACTTGCAAGGCAATTTCTGAAGCGGCCCGATACATAAGTCGCTTGAGTACCACCTGTAGGTAAGCAGGTTTGGCGCGAGCTTGCATCGCTTGAACTACAGGATCGAAGTGAAGCACATGAAGTTTCGGGTGTGTTCCATAGCTCCAACGATCTGCCAGCACCTTACTAACCTCAACTACCATCCGCTCGTATGCACTACCCGCAAGGTTACAGAAAACATAGTCGAGTTGGATTCCGCGACGTAATACCATCCAAGCCGCCACAGCCGAATCAAAGCCTCCCGAAATAAGCGCGAGAGCCCGCCCTTGCACACCTAAGGGAAGACCGGAGGCTCCTGGAACAGAGCTTTCATAAAAGAATGCCCGCTTATCTCGCACCTCAACGTACACAGTCACTTGTGGATCATTCAGATCTACTGTCGCCCCGGGGTTCAAGACAGCACCCAAACGTTCATGAATATCCGCTGACGAAAAAGCGTGTGATCCCGTGCGCCGTGCCCGGACCGCATACGTCTTTCCCTCTACTGCCTTGGAAAAAAGTTCCTGTCCCTGTGAAACAATCACCTTTAGTTCAGCCTTACACTCACCTACCAAGAGCGAAGAGCTTGAGATGCCAAAAGTTCGACCCAGAGGTGCGAGTACCGACTCATCAGTGGCTTCAACCCATAACCGGTTCCAGTCCCGACGAACCCTTGCGTCCAGATCTTCTGCTTTAAAGGCGTCTTCAAGGTTGAGGGCAAGGCGCTTTTGGAACCGGGCTCGCGTGCGTCGTGCCTTCGTCGAGAGTTCACCGGAAAACCGAACGAGTGCTCGCACGTCACCCTTCGATCCATCCTTAGAAGACTCATCCGAGGTGGGGTTAACTCGAGCACTCCCGTTTTTCACGTCATCCACTAAAATCATGGCTACAAGTTACCCTACAGTTAATCCTAATGCAGGGGGACCCAACCAAGGATCTGCACTCGAGAGCAGAAGTTCACTAACCGTCCTCTTTGCGTTCAGCATCGGCTTAATAAAGGCAGCAGGCAGGGTAACAGATCGTGGTTCCCTGTCCCATACAGACTACATCTTCACCAACATTGGGGGCTAAATCTGCAATAGGCTCAAAATTTCGGCCGATGAGGATCACTTAGAGACAGGCTGCGGAAAAAGATTTCGTCGCTTTTGATTCTGGCTTCTCGGTATTCAACAAGTTTCTGTTAGAAATGGAATTGATATTGTGCCTTAAAAGAGTTTTCTGACCCACGGCCACCGCCCAGTTTCATGAAATCCCAGTTAAGGGCGAGTTTGTTTCGCCCCCGGAAAAATATTTGAACGCCCGGAGTAAACCCATAAACGACATCATCGGTAAGATCGCGATTCGGATCAGCCATGGTAATTCGGAACAAGGGTTCAATTGCTTCGAAGAAGTAGGCATCCCCAACATCACTTTTCCAAGATCCGATTACCTGCCACGTCAACATGTTAGCGAGCGGGTCGCCACCTGCGAGATCGGGCATAGTTCCCGAAGTGTTCTCTAGTGTGTTTTTCCCAAACACAAGTCCTGCCATCACGTGAGGACCCCCACTAAAATCTCCCAACTCCGCAAACAATTCGACGTTGCCTACGTAGCGCGATCCAAGAGTCTCATCCGAATTCGTAAACGGAGCAGAGGTGAACGCAACCGCGCCTGCGATAGCAAGCGGAGTCCCACCATTACTCACATTGACCTGTCCTCGGCCAATAAACTGTTTCTGTGCCACGACAGATTCGTTGGCCACACCAGAACGACCGTTGAACACACCTACCCAATAATGAAAACGATCGTTCGCATCTCCACCGTCGACCATGACACCTATATCACGATCAGAGAGGCCGTTCCTCGTCGCAAGCTCATCCAGAGACAGGCCCGTCTCTCCTGAAATGCCCGCCACGTCGACATCCCTCTCAATCGTGAGGATTTGAGTGGAACTTCTCATTTGGAAAGCATCAAATGGTCTCTTGAAACGTCCCACTGTAACCTGTGCGTGTGTGTTATCCGCTTCCGGATTGAGATCGAGTCGACCATAGGCATCCTTGATTTCGACCCCATCGACCGCGCCAAAATCAGGCTGAAATTTTCCACTAATCCAGTCATTCAAACGCACATCAAAAGTTAACCGAGCCCTCCGGATGAACATGTCGAGTCCTGCCACATCGCCGGAACAAGCCGTAGCCGTCGAGCTAGGACTAAAGTTTGAGCAACTACTCGACTGTGCCCGAACGTGTAGACGCCCCGACATGTCGATTCTCGTCGCGTCAGATGTGAGTTGAACCTGTGCTAAGGCAGGTGCAGAAAAAGCCCCCAATACGAAGACCACCGTAATCCCCTGTTGGAACCAAACTCTCAATGTCGCCTCCTTAAAGGATTGTAAGGATTGTCTGGTGTCCCATGACGACCACTCATGTAACAAAGATTGGCACGAAGGTGGGGGGGGTTTGTAACAGTTTCGTAT